>CAVVEB010000006.1:0-245037 GCA_963747115.1 uncultured delta proteobacterium
AGATACCTGGTGTTGAGCAAGATCTGAACTCGTTTTTGCTCGACGGCCCAGTCAAACTCCTGCTCACGTAAACGTTTCACACCGCTTTCAACCGGCATTGGCGCCTGGACCTTGCACCAAAGTCCAGTTTGCCAGCGTGGTGTCCGACGGG
The DNA here is from genome assembly GCA_963747115.1 of uncultured delta proteobacterium. GTDB lineage: Bacteria > Desulfobacterota > Binatia > Binatales > Binataceae > DATGKG01. The sequence continues at coordinate 152 of CAVVEB010000006.1, forward strand.
CATTATTTCCCCAATAACCGGCCGGGACCGATAGGAGGAGATGATGACAAACAAGATTGTGCGAAAAACAGTTGCTGCCGGTATGGCCGCGGGTCTGGCAGCGATGCTGCTGGCTGTGGGATGCTCGACGACCGTGGAGAGTACGCCAGCGGCCGCGAAGGCTCTCGAATCCGGTGGCCCGTTGCCTTCCTCCGTTACGGATTCCTGGGTCTCGATGCGTCCAAGCTGGCGCCCGGGCCAGAGGGGGGCGCTGCCCTGGTCTGGATAAATCCGGACGCCCAATGGGCCAACTACACCAAGATACAACTGATGCCGGTTGAGTTCTGGGCCGCCGCCGATTCAAAAGTACCGACCGCGGATCAGGCAACGCTGACAGAATACTTCTACAACCAACTCCAGACCAATCTGTCAAAAAGTTTCACCCTCGTCGATCAGCCGGGACCCGGCGTCATGACACTGCGAGTCGCGCTGATGGACGCGACGACCGCAGTCCCAGGACTTCGCACTATCTCAGTCGTTGTCCCGCAGGCTCGCGTGCTCAATCTGGCTCAATCCATGGTGACTGATAGCTATGCGTTCGTGGGATCTGCCGAAGCCGAAATGAAGCTGACTGATTCGGTCAGCGGTGCGCTGCTGGCCGAAGCAGTTGACCAGCGTGCCGGCGGCATGGGGATTAAGAGTGCAGCTTCATTCCAATGGGGCGACGCGCAGAACGCGATGGATTACTGGGCGGAGAAGATACCTAATCGCATTTTGCAGCTCCAAGGAAAGACTCCCGCTCAGAGCTAGGCGGTCCTGGACGCGATGAGGGCGATGCAGACAAATCAATGTATGCGTGAGTGAGAACATCCGTGTTCGGTCACCCGTGACGCCGCGAATTGAAAGCAAAACCAAAAGCCAACAATTGGAGGAGGAATATTAATGTTTGGTTGGAGAAGTATACATATCGCAATCGCGCTAGCGATCTGCACAGTCGTCGGCTTGTCGGCCGCACACTCGACGCGCGCGGACGAAAAGAAGCCCAACATCGTTATGCTCATGACGGACGATACCGGCTGGAACGATTTCGGCGCCTATTCGGGAGGAGGCGCCGCCCTCGGCCACCCAACTCCGAACATTGATCAAATCGCGAAACAGGGCGCGGTCTTCACCAGTTGGTACGGCCAGGCGAGCTGCACGGCGGGCCGTTCCTCATTCATTACGGGGCGTATACCGATTCGCTCGGCCCTATCGATCGTCGTCGCTCCCGGTGACCCAAATTTTCTGCACAAGGAGACGCCGACGATCGCCGAGTTCTTTAAGAAGAACGGCTACACAACCTACTTCTCGGGCAAATGGCATCTCGGCGACAAGCCCGAGTCCTATCCGATCGAGCATGGCTTCGACGAGATGAAAAACTTTGCTGCCTACTATGCCGGGGTCTATACCTACCCTGACACGAGTAAGTGGTTCCACCCCTGGTTCCCGTCGTTTAATCCTGGATTCGCGAAGTATTTCAGCGAAAACGTGAACCTGAGCGAGTGGGAGGGCGTGGCCGGGCAGCCGGCCAAAAATCTCGGCCCGATCACGTACGAGAGATTTGCCACCTTCGACGAGGATCAGGCCAGCAACGCTGTCAATTACGTCAAGCAGCACGCGAGCGGTGACAAGCCGTTCTTCATGGATGTTAATTTCCTCAAGATGCATAACCCAACCAATGCTGGGCCCGATTTCGCCGGACGGTCGCATCTTGGAGATTATTCGGATTCGTTGATGGAGATGGACGCCGACATCGGCAAGATCATGGATGAACTTCGTAAGGACGCCCCTAATACGATAGTGATCCTGACCGCCGACAATGGCGCCTGGCTGGATGCCTATCCGGACGCTGGAACTACGCCGTTTCGTGGCGAGAAGGGCACCCCGTTCGAAGGTGGCTGGCGAGTGCCGGCCCTTATGTGGTGGCCAAACCACATCCAGGCGGGCACGCATTTCGACGAGATGATGTCGCACATCGATGCATGGGCGACGCTGGCGGGCATGGTCGGCCTGACCCCACCGCCGCACGAATGGGTAGGCAACGACGGCCAGCCGATATACTTCGACAGCATCGACAACAGTGGCTACATCCTTGGCAAGGCGCAGCACTCTGCGCGGAGGTCCTGGATTTATATTGATGGAGAGGTCTTCGAGGGCGTGCGTGCCGATATCGCCGGTGATCCCAAGGAGCCTTGGGTGAACATTGCCTGGAAAATGCTCTATACGGCCAAGGACTCCTGGCTTGGCGTGGTCGCGAACACCGGTGCGACCCCTGCGCTCTACAATCTGACGATGGATCCGTTCGAGAAATACGACATGCTCTTCAACGGAGCGGCCCCATCCCGAGTCATGACGGTATCGCCCGGCAAGTATAGCGGCGAGGACAACGGCTGGGCGCTTGCGTTGCTACAACCGCCGATGATCGAGTTCGACAAGACGCTCATCAAGTTCCCGAGCATCACGCGAGTCGCAGGCGGCGCTTCTACTGATCTGATTCCGAACCTGCAGCGTCCCGATAATCCGGTACCGCTACTGAAGCAGCAACTCATGGAACGGAAGGAGCCTCATACCGGCGGCGGCATGGACTGATCGCGAACAGGTAGGAGCGAGACACAAGGAGATTGGCCAAGGCCACTCTCCTTCGTGTCCGTTTGGACGCGGGCAAGGATGAAGCTACTCAAAAGCTCATTCGTACGCGGCGGCGGGTGCCTGCGCCTCGTTGGCGGGCTCATGATGGTTGCCGCATTGGCGTTCGTTGCCGTCGCCCCGGCCCGCATCGACGCGACGCCGCCCGCGGCTGCGCCCTCCGATGCGCGCTTAACGAGTTTGCTGATGCGATGGTTCACCGAGATGCAAGCTGGTCGCACCGAGCGCTCATTGTACGCCCCCGCCTACGTCGCTCAGGTGACCGCAGAGGGAATCGCGACCATGTCGCGGGATCTCAATAAATACGGAGCGTCACCACTGCGAGCCGAAATTGTGCAGAGCCGAAAAGACGGCGAGCAGACATTTTACACAGTCAAGTTCGTCTTCCCGCGCGGCGATGCCACCAGCTTGCTGTTCGGTTTCGACGCAGGCGGCAAGATTACCGGTATAGCAATAGGCGGTCTCGCAGGGGACTGAGCGAATGAGACTCTGAACCAAACTGTAGGATACCTTCGGCTGGCAAAGCGTTGACGGATTGTCTGCGCGTCAACGGATTTAAGATTTCCATAAGTCACCGGCAGGGCCGCGCAGGAGTTTTTGCACGTAATACAGTTTCGTGCCAGACGGTCAGCCGGACTCGCAGCTCCAGGAATCTGCGGGATGTTCTCTTGCGCAAGGGCCAGCGCGGAATCGATGACAAAGAGGGCGAGAAGCAGCGCTACGGCGGTGAACTGCCGAAATCTTCGAATCTCGTCCAAGTTCTTCAATCGAATGTCCTCCGAGGTGACAAGTTGGGCTCCACGACTGTCCGAACACGCCTTTCGCCATGTGGTGAACATGGAACTCCAAACCTAGTCTAAAAAGGGTTGCCAGCAAGCGTGATACTGAACATCAATTGTTGGCCTGAAGGCGTCGCTTTGGCCCCGAACTCGTCGTAATAGCGTAGGGCAAACAGCCCGAATTTCGTTAGCACTTGGACACCCGGCCCAGCTGCATAGATCTGAGAACGAGTATTCTCCAAGCGACTCAACAGCGACTGACCGATCCTCGTCGTGGTGTTGAGGTTGATCTGGTTATCGGAAATCTGCCATTGAGCGTAGCCGACGGCGCCGACGGTCGCTTCCTCGAGGATCCCGTTTCCCAGTTTGAAAGTCTTGCTGGCACTCCATTCGAGCGGGGCTTGGTCGCCAAGCGTGTAATTTCGACCCATCTGCGAAGCGTAGAGTACATAATGAGAATAAATTGAGAGTCCCCAAGTGCGCTCTGCGTCGGCATAAGCAATCCCTCCGACTCCAAGTACACCCGACCAATGGCCGTATCCGATATTCAATTTCGCATTTGAGTTGTAAGCCCCCGTGGGCGCAAAGAATCCGCCAGAAACGATGGCATCGAGTTGGCGGAGATGCCAACCGAGGTCGATTGGCTCAAAGTAGATGTCTCCGATGGAACCCTTGGTGACGCCCGGGGAGCTCTGTAAGGAAGGGAGCGTCAAGCTGCCGTTTCCGCTACTTAGAACGGGTTCGAGCGCTCCGGCGCCGCTCGCGTCGGCGATGGCGAAGGGAACGTCGATCAGAAACCCGTAATTGGCTCCCAGGAATTTGAACGGCGTGACCAACCAGAAGATGTTTTGATCAACGAATAGATCGAGCGAGCCGCTGGCGTTAGCGTTGAAACCCAGACAAAGTTTGCCCGACGGACCGCATTTGAGCGGACCGGTCTGTATAAAACTGCTACCCGACGCATGATAGTAAGACCAGAGGTTCGAGTAGAGGAAACCCTCCGGCGCCTGCTGCGCCGAAAGCAGCCCTTCCGTACCCAGCAGCCAGTCGCCGTGCTCTGCGTGCGCCGGCTTCGCTAAGATAATTAGAAAGGCGATAGAGCCCAGAGCAACAAGCCCCGATTTTGATCGCAGCAAAATAACTCTCCTCATCCTCGTGCGTGAAAGCGAGTAAGAAGTCCTTACGGCGCGGCGGCTGTCCTCGGGTGAGAAGCACCAATCTCGGTGTCACGTTGTATCAGTTGCAGTTCCCTCTTTAAAGGGTTCGACTATCGTAGCTACATTGTAAGGAGCATCCTCGCGCATCTGTGCGTGGTATCGGTGTACCGCCGCCGCTCCAGCGCGAACCTCGCTTCCTCAAGTAGTAGGTACAGCTCACGCGAGTCGATCTTATCGCGGTCCAGCACCGCGAAAGTCCCGAGCCTCCAGGCGCCTGGTACAGGCATCTCGGTGAACACGACTGCGCGCTCGCTTAGGATTTTTCGACGCCGCGTTCACCGGCATGCCGGACACTTGCCGCGACAATGTCAGCGTGCGAGTGGAACTCCACCTGCTACGCAAACTCCTACTGCCTCAGCCCGCTGCGCTGCCAGCGCACCAACACCGCCGCATCTCCCGCAGTGGCGATGCCGTCGATCCCAATCTACCCATCGATCTGTACCTCGGACGGCGCACCCTGTGCGAGCGCCGGCTGCTTTTCGCGACCGGACCTTTTGACATGACCAGTCTCTTTGCTGGCTGGGTGTCGGATGGACGAGCCTCGGCGAGGATTACCTGGTCTAAAGGTCTCGTTCGCCTCGCGATAGAGGAGAGGGACCGAGGCCTAAGGTTGGTATGTCGATTTATCCTACGCCGTTTTTTGGGTCGGCGTGAACTACTCCCCTTTGGAGTGCCGCCACTTAGGCGCTCTTCAGAGTTCCCATCAATCTCGGAATTAAGAGAACACTATTGACGCTTTGAATTCAATTTCCCAACTTTCTATTTCAGGCATTGTTGGTCACTGCGTCGGCCGTCACAGGGATTGGAGATAGATGCGGGATGAAGGGTCGGCGATGAGTAGCCACGCTCCACACCGCTGCGAGCAGCTTTCTCATCGCCGCTATAACGGCGACCTTGCCAGGTTTACCCGCCGCTCGAAGACGCCCGTAGTACTGACGCAGCCAAGGATTGCATCGCACCGCATTGAGAACCACCATCCAGAGCGCCTTGCGTAAGCGCGCGTTTCCGAACGGAATTGTTGGACTGCCGGAGAAGCGCTTCTTGCCAGATTGCCGCAGCCGCGGCGCAACGCCGACGTAGCTCGCGATCGCACCAGCGCTGCGAAAACGTGCCGGGTCTCCGAGTTCTGCGATCAGACAAGCGGCAGTTAACGGCCCAACCCCGTCGATCGTCGTTAGCAGTTTGCCCACTTCATGCTCGTCGAGTTTGCGTTCGATGTCGCGCGCGAGGTCCTTCAGCCGGCGGCGCAGCACGTCAAGATCCTCACAGAGGTATTTGATCCGCAATCGGTAGGGCTCGGAGTGATAACTCCCAACGGATTTTGCGGCTCCCTCGATCAGAGCGCGAGCGAGTTCTTCCCCGATCTTGTGCGAGCCGTCGTAAACGATCCGAGCGAGTTTCTTGACCGAAGCGCCACGAAACGACGCCGCAGTTGGGTAGCGCGACAGGATCGTGGCCGCGAGCTGGCTCTCGAGAGTGCGCACGTGGCGCGTGAACTCGGGAAAGCCCAGGTCAACGGCTCGATGTAACTGCCTGAGACGGCTCGCAAAATCTTCCTGAAGCCGATCGCGCAGCCGTGACAATTCACGCAGCTCTTCGGTTGCGGCGTCAGGCAGTTGCGCCGCTGGCGGCCTCTTCTGGGCGGCGAACCGCGCGATCCCCAACGCATCGATCGCGTCGGTCTTGGTCCGCTGCAGCTCCTCCTCGGCAAAGCGCCGCGTGCGCAACGGATTCAGCACCGCGACGGCGTAACCCTTGGCTAACAAAGCGACGAATAGATTGCGCCAGTAGTGTCCGGTCGCTTCCAAGGCCAGCAGGCAGCCTTCAGGTGGACCGAGCAGCTCGAACAGATGCGCGTAGCCCGACGCGTCCTCGCCAAAAGGGCTGGACCGACATAGCACCTTGCCCTCCTCATCCACCATTGCCACCATGTGACGCTCCGACCCAACGTCGATTCCCGCAAACCTCATCAACCTTCCTCCTTCCACGACCTGGTTCCCCGAGCCTCGGAGCCGGAACTCACGCTCTTGCTTGTCCATTCGAGGACGCCGCTTGCGCCTCTGGATACCGTTCGAGCCCTGAGCCCCGGACGAGGGCACCAATCTAGCGCACAAGGAATTACCCTTCAGCACGGCCGGCGGCGACACCTCTCCGGGAAACTTTTTTCGCATCTTAGCCGATTTCATTCATTGGTTGGCTCGCCACGATCGGCGTCGTTGGCCAGGGAAAAGAGTCCTGGCCTGCCTCCGCAGATCGTCGCGGCTTCGCATCTCGGATTCTTAACCCCGCCCCACGCCCCACCACATTTTTTCCTCGGCCTCCAGATTCGGTGAGAGGCCGAGGGAAAAAATGTTCAGTTCCTCTTTCACTATGAGCGAGCAGAAGCATCGGCAGTGGACACCATACAAGCACGCCGCGCCAGCCCATTCGGGCCGCTTCGCTCTGGCACGTCCTGCCGCCCGCTCCGCTCGCGCATCTAGAAATCTGCGCACGGCCCTCCTGTTCGAGGTGTAAGGGCCGCGCGGAAAAAAATTGGCGCGGGAATGAAAACAAAGCGCAGCACGCCCTGCCCGATGACGGGAAGCGGGCGCAAACGAACAAGGAGGTTCGTAGTCATGTCAGTTAACAAGGTGATCGTGATCGGCAATCTGGGAGCTAACCCCGACATTCGTGCGCTGCCGTCAGGGCAGAACGTGGCGAATTTCTCGCTGGCTACTACGGAGCGGTTTACGGACCGCAACGGCGCGAAACAGGAGCGCACCGATTGGCATCGGATCGTCGCATTCGGACCGCTGGCCGATACGTGCGACCGGTTCCTGAGCAAAGGCCGTCAGGTTTACGTCGAAGGACGGCTTACTACCCGCCAGTACGAAGCGAAGGACGGAAGCGGCAAACGCTACCGGACTGAAATCGTGGCGCGGCAACTCCGCCTGCTCGGCAACCGCACGAACGGCAACGCGTCCAAGGCTGAAGCTTCCGACGACATCCCGTTCTAGCCGAGCCGACCACACGGGAGAGCCGCGAAAGCGGTTCTCCCTTCAACCATCAACATCGCAATCGGAGATTATGAAAATGGACATCTATGCAATCGTGACTGAGAAGATCATCAATCTGCTTGAAAGCGGCGTCGTACCATGGCGCAGGCCGTGGACCTCGACCGGACTGCCGCGCAATCTCGTCAGCAAGAAGCCCTATCGCGGCGTAAACTTTTTCCTGCTCTCGGCCTCGAAGTACGTTTCACCTTTCTGGCTCACGATCCGCCAGGCTAACGAACTTGGCGGACACGTCCGCAAAGGCGAGGAGAGCACGGTTGTCGTGTTCTGGAAGGTTGACGATGCTAAGCAGAGCACGGAAGACCTCGACAACGAAGAGACCGACGGGAAGACGCGCCGCCGGTTCCTGCTCAGATATTATCGCGTGTTCAACCTCGAACAATGCGAACTGCCGCAAACAGTCCTCGATAAACTTCCGAAGACTGAGGCGCACGAGCACGATCCGATCGAGACGGCCGAGCGGATCATCGCCGACATGCCGAACCGGCCTGAGATTCAATACACAGGCTCAAAGGCCTTCTATAGTTCGCTCACCGATCGCATTACGCTGCCGCCGCGCGAACTGTTCACTAGCGCCGAGGAATTTTACGCGACTGCACTGCATGAGACAGTCCATAGTTCAGGCAGTGAGAAACGCCTTGCGCGGGAAGGGATTTGCGAAGCCGCTCCGTTCGGTTCGCCCGTCTATTCCAAGGAGGAGCTTGTAGCGGAATTTGGAGCGGCTTACCTCTGCGCCGAAGCCGGAATTTCAAACGAAGTCATTCATAATCAGGCCAGCTATGTCGCCGGCTGGCTCAAGAAGCTGCGCGATGATCGCAAGCTTCTGATTCACGCTGCCGCACAAGCGCAAAGAGCGGCCGACTACATCCTTAACCGAACTCTTGTTCCGAATAAATTAGCGCGGCGCCCGCGCATTGCGCGGGCGCCGTCTCTTGGTTAGCTTGACACCTTCATTGGGCCTGGACCCCCCTCGGGTCGTCCAGGCGGCGCACGCCCGTATTGCTGCTGATGGTCAGCCACTGCTCGCCGATCACGGCCACGAAATATCGCAGCCGCTGACCGCTTCGGTAAGGTGCTCGCGAAAATCGACGCCGATGGACAGGCTAACCACGAACCGCCGGGATAAGGCTAGTCTTTCCGGACCGCGATGCACTCGATTTCAATATCAAACGGGCCCGTCCATACCGGCACACAGAAGAAAATGCGGGCTGGCGGATTTTTGGGAAAGTAGCGCTTGTAAATTTCGTTGAATGCCTTGAAGCGCTCCGGGTTTACACAGAGTACGTTGACCTTCATGACGTGCTCGAGGTCAGATCCCGCCGCCTCAAGTGCCGTCTTCAACTCTTCCAGGCAGCGTTCGGCCTGCTGTTCAAAAGGCGCGTGGACGAGAAGTTCTCCGGTCTTGGGATCAAATGGCGGCAGACCCGAGACGAAGATCATGTCGCCGGCGCGAGTGCAGGCCGAGACCGGCACACCCCATTTCTCGAAATTGCTGTCAAACGGTTCGACGCGGATAATTTCCCTCTTCACGATCTGTCTCCTTGTACGATTTGGTTGTTTCCGTCGACGTCCATGAAGACGTTGTCCTGCCCGAAGTGAGCCTTGAACCGATCAAGAATTCGGCCGGCGATTCATGATTTCTCCTTGATGGCTGGCCCATCAACTATGATGACCGTTATACGAAATAGACGAACGCGGTCCTGCCCTGCGCCTTATTCCAACCTGTTCCAAAGCGGCCGTGTCTAACCGTATCTCCGGTGACGAGCATTCGGCACTACCTCGCACGCTTGGCAGGCGGAGATGGGGGGGACGTTACCAAAGAGGAGGATAAGCCCTTCCGGCATGGTGGGATGAGCGATGACCGCGTCGCGTATCGCGGTGTACGGCAATCCGCCAAGCATCGCCATCTGCACGGCTGCCATGACGTCTCCAGCGCCGGCGCCAAACATGGTGAATCCGAGGATGCGGTCGCTTTCCGCCTCGATCAACACCTTCATAAATCCGCGCGTTTCAGAAATCGTCATCGCGCGAAGGACGGCAGCCACGGGCAACTTGGCAACGCGATAAGGGATGCCGCGCCGTTTCGCCTCCGTTTCGCTGAGTCCGATACGGGCCAACTCCGGGTCGGTGAACATGCAGAACGGAACCTGGCGGCCGGTCGTCACGCGATTGCCGCCGGCGATGTTGTCACTCACAACCCTGAAATCATCGGTTGAGATATGTGTGAATTGTGGGCTTCCGGCGCAATCTCCGATGGCCCAAACACCCTCGGCGGTCGTCTGCAAACGCTCGTTCACCTTCACATAGCCGCGGTCGGTCGTCTCCACGCCCGCCTTTTCGAGGCCGATGCCGCTCGTATTGGGCGTACGTCCTGCGGCTACCAGCAGGTGGGTGCCTTTCAGAGAAAGGTCGGCTCCGTCGCGCGAGCCGAGGAGTCTGATCCAATCGCCGGAGTTGCCCTCGACGCGGGTTATTTTTGCATTCGTGACGACGGTGATGCCTTCATCCCGGCACATTTCTTCCAGTCCCTGCGAGGCATCTTCGTCTTCGTGGTGCGCGAGGCGGCCATTGCGGTCGATCAGCGTGACCTCGGCGCCGAAACGGCGGAAGGCCTGGGCAAGTTCGAGTCCGACATAACCAGCGCCCAGAACCAGGAGGTGTTTCGGGATGTGATCAAGTTCAAGTGCCTCGATGTGGGTCAGCGGCTTCGCCTCGGCCAATCCCGGAATTGGCTCAAGCGTGGCGCGCGAGCCGGTATTGATGGCTACATTTTTGCCCCGGAATGTGCGTGTCCCGCCGTCGTTCAAGGCAACTTCGATGGTTTTCGGGCCAACGAAGCATCCTGTGCCCATCACCAGTTCCGCGCCGCTCTTCGTGAAGTAGTGGTCGCGAAAAATGTCGACAATGTTCACCACCATCTTGCGCTTGCGCTCACGCACGGCTGCCATGTTGATGCGAACATTCTCTTTGCTGATGCCGAATTCGTTGCTGCGATAAAAGAACGAGGCAACCTTGGCGCTGTGGATGATGTTCTTGCTGGGCAGGCACGCGATGTTCGGGCACGAACCGGCCACATATTTGCGCTCGATCGCAATCACGCGTTGTCCCTTTTGTGCGAATGTCCCGGCAAGAATTTTGCCGCCGGTGCCGCTGCCCAGCACGAGGAGATCGTATTCTTCCATGGTTTTCTTCCCTTTTATGAGTTTTTAGCCTCTTGCTGCAAATTTGACGATTCCGCGCGTTGAAGACGGGGCGGGGGCGGCGCATCCTGCAGTCGTCGTCGCTTGCGCATCGCCATTTCATGCCAAATTTCGCCGTTTTAAACAAAGCTCCCAAACCCTTGTCCCGCGCGGCTTAGCACCGCGCGACCAGGCATTTTTCACCCACTCGAAATGCAGAAGACCCATTTAAGATAGTTTGCGCAGGGATCTGAAGCCTGCGCGAAGCTCTTCTGAAAAGATTTGCGGCTGTTCCCAGGCCGCAAAGTGTCCGCCTTTCTCTACCTTGTTGTAATGGATCAGTTTGGGATACGCCCGCTCTGCCCAGCTCCGCGGGGCTGGATAGAGTTCGTCAGGAAAGACGCTCACGGCGGTCGGGACCACGACGCCCTTGACGGCGAAGAACGACGCCCCCTTGTTCTCCCAATACAGACGGGCGCCTGAAAGCGCGGTATTCGTCAACCAGGTCAGCGTGATGTTGTCGAGGACGTCGTCGCGCGTGAGGCCTTCGGCTCCCGCCGGCAAAAACACGTGCGATCATCTCGTAACTGCGCGCGTCATGATCAAGGAAATAGGCGGCGAGACCGACGGGTGAGTCTGCGATTCCGTACAGCGTCTGCGGTCTCAACCCCATCTGAAACCCGTAGCCGATGCCCTTTGCATAGACGAAGCTCAGCCGCTCGTAAGCGAGCTTCTCGTCGGCCGAGAGATCCGCCGGCGCCGGTGCGCCGGAAAATGCCAGCTTGTCAATGTCGAGTGGAATCATGTTCGCCATGTTGGTGTGGATGCCCATCAATTCCGGCGGCGCCTGCACGCCCATAAGCTCGGTGATGATGGCGCCCCAGTCGCCACCCTGCGCGACGAATTTCGTGTATCCGAGGCGCTTCATCAGCACGGTCCAGGCACGCGCAATGTGGGCGGGGTCCCAGCCCGTCGTGGTTGGCTTTGCGGAAAAACCGTAGCCGGGCATCGACGGAATCACCACATCGAACGCATCGGATGCATTTCCGCCGTGTTCGGTGGGATTGGTCAGCGGGTCGATGATCTTCATCTGTTCGGTGATCGAGCCCGGCCATCCGTGCGTGACGATGAGCGGCAACGCATTTTCATGTTTCGAACGAACGTGAATGAAGTGAATGTCGAGCCCATCGATCTCGGTGATGAACTGCGGCAGGGCGTTCATTTTTGCTTCGATCTTGCGCCAGTCATAGTCTGTCGCCCAATAGCGCGCGAGCGCCTGCGTCGTCGCGAGCTGAACTCCTTGGGATGCATCGGTAACCGTTTCGCGTTCAGGCCACTTTGTCGCGTTGATGCGCCTGCGCAATTCGGTGAGTTCCGCTTCCGGAATATTCACATGAAACGGACGAATCGCATTCTTGTCAGCTGCTTGCTCGCCGCTTCGACTGGTTTGGGTCATGGCGTTCTTCTCCTGAGTAGTTTTGAATCTGAGCCTTCTGTCGTGAGCCAGGAGCAAGCAGCACGGTTGATGCCCAGGCCGGGCAGCCGGATCAAACGGCGCTTTGGCCGCCGTCTACGTCGATCGCTTGACCATTCACGTACGAGGCGAGATCCGACAGAAGGAACATAGCGACGCGAGCTATCTCTTCCGGCTCGGCCAGACGTCCCAGCGGTATGTTTGCGGCTAGAGGATGCGTTTCCTTACCGTCCTGGCCTTTCGTGATGCGCGCCTGTGTCATCGGTGTCCGCGTGATCGATGGGTTGATGGTATTCACCCGAATGCCGAATGGCCCCAGCTCCACCGCCGCGGCGCGCGCGAGCGATACGACGCCGCCCTTGCTGGCGCTGTAGACCGAGGTTCCCGGCTGCGCGATCTCCGCGAGGATCGAGCCGTTGAACAAGATCGCGCCGCTTCTTTGTGCCTTCATTTGGGCCGCCTCGGCCTTGAGGCAGAAGAACGAAGCCTTCAGGTTGGTCGCGATCACCCTATCCCAAGCCGCTTCGTCAACGGCATCTAATAACAGTCCGCCGCCGCTGACTCCCGCGTTATTGAACGCGCAGTCGAGGCGTCCCCAAGTCGAGACGACTTGTGCGATCGCGGCTGAGGCGGCCCCGGCCACAGTCAGGTCGCTCTGTATAAAGATCGCCTCCCCGCCACCAGCGGCGATCTCCGCCACTACTGCCTCGCCCTCCGCGGCATTGCGGCCCGTGATCGCGACTTTGGCGCCTTCCTGCGCGAAAAGGATGGCGCTAGCCCGGCCAATCCCGGAATTTCCGCCCGTAACGAGCGCGATCTTGGTGTCGAGCATTCTCTTCATCGGCGTTTCTCCTACCGGTCGATGGGGCCATCACTCTCAAGGGGCCGGATGCTACTGTCTTCGCTCTTTTCCAGAATTTCTTCTTTTTGATTTTCGTAGATCGAACGGCTTTGAGGCAACCGACTAGGAGGCAACCGGGACATACGGGAAAATCTTCGAGGGCTTCGACGAGACCGACTCCCTACCTATACCGAGACCAATGGGAGTGTTCGAAGCGATCGAGAACATCACGTCGGACGCGTTGTCGGTCAACGAGCGGCCGTTCCACTCAGCGAAACCAAACGCCGCCGGAGTGCCGACCGTGTACGGCAGCAGGTTTGGAAGGAACCGGTGTGCGACCTTCTCCCCATATGCTTGCGGGTCGTCTGCGGTTCCATTGGCGCCGACGACGCCGGCGATCGACTTGGTGAACAGCGCGCCGTGGGTCTCGAAATCGTCAGCGGGACGTCCCGCATTGAGGCGGTTGCCGAGGTCCTCATTGTGCCGTGTGAACAGCGGGTGAATCATCGGGAGGCCGCACCGGTTGATCGGACGCCATCCTCCGGCGTCGGTCGCGAGGCTCGCCAGGCGCCCAGACGCGGATGCGGTGGTTGTGGCGTTCGTCGGGGAGCAGTTCCTTATCCGGCACTTCGAGCACGATCGAGTACACCGTGTGCCCGGCAAACACGTTTTTTGCGCGCGCAGGATTCCACGTCGACAGATCCACGATGGTGCCGTCCTGGAACGCATGCCCTACTGCGCGGGCCACGTCCGGCTCGATCCAAAATGGATCGCCGGCTTTGCCCGCCCAGATACGCACGCCGGCCGGAGTCGTGACTGCCTCGCCGGTGGCGCCTTGCGCAACAACAGTACCGGCCGCGTTCTGTTCGGCAGCGTCGGCGCCCGTGATACGCCGCAGTACAAAGCGCTGCTTACCGGCGAGGTCGCGTTCGTCGAAAGTAATCCGATAAGTCAGGTCTTCGATGGCGTCGTCGTTGAGGTCGATCTTGAACTCGTAACGCCCTTCTGGATGGTAGCCGGGTATCGGGATGTCGCCCGCGATAGAGGGGCACACGTTAATCACAAACGCGGTACCTGTTTCACCGCGGAAAACATACAGATCCGTGATATCGAGCCGGACATCCTTGCGAGCAATTGGTGAGTCTAGATGGTGGGACATTGGCGCTCTCCTATCCTCGTGCGATGGGTCATCGCCAGGCCTGTGAATTCAACTTGGTCTTCTGTTGTCGCTGACCGGAGACGGTTACCTGTCTGACTTCCGGCCGCGCACCTCTTGGGTATCTATTTGCGCAGTGGCTTGAAGCCCGCGCGAACCTCCTCTGAAAAGAGTTCCGGCTGTTCCCAGGCCAGATAGTGGTTAGCCTGCTTGTAGTAGTAAATCCTCCGCTTGGCAAACCGGCGCCCATATGCGCACTCTAACGCCGGTCCGCTTCTCGCTTGTCCATGCGTCGGCATTCTTAGCCGGGCGCGAAGCCTCTAACCTTCGCGGAGGCATTTCTCATGAAAAAATATCTCGCGGAATTTTTCGGGACCTTCGTCCTGGTCTTCGGCGGATGCGGCGCGGCGGTGCTGGCCGGGGACAAAATCGGCTTCGCCGGCGTCGCGTTCGCGTTCGGACTCTCACTGCTCGCGATGGTGTACACGATCGGGCCGATCTCCGGATGCCACGTCAATCCGGCAGTAACCGTGGGTCTGCTGCTGAGCGGAAAATTCGACGCGAAGGACGTCCCCGGATATGTCATCGCACAGATCCTCGGCGCGATCGTTGCGGCCGCCGTACTCCTGCTAATCGCCGAGGGGCGCACTGTGGGCTATGACCCCGCGATCGCTGGATTCGCGGCCAACGGCTTCGGTGCGCATTCGCCGGGCGGCTACGATATGGCCTCGGCGTTCGGGGTCGAGATAGTGCTGACTTTCTTCCTGGTCTTCACCGTGCTGGGCGCCACCGATACCAAGGCCCCGGTCGGTTTCGCCGGTCTCGCGATCGGGCTGGTGCTCACGCTGATTCATCTGGTCGGGATTCCGGTCACCAACACCTCGGTCAATCCCGCGCGCAGTATCGGACCCGCGCTGTTCGTCGGAGGATGGGCGATCGGGCAGCTATGGCTGTTCATCGTGGCGCCGCTGATCGGCGCCGCCGTCGCCGCGATCGCCTTTCAGGTAATCAGGGTCAGCGAGCCACTGATCCCTGCGCGTGAGGCGGAATCGGCGCTGCCGAGCGAGCAGATCGAACGTTCGATCTGATCTGCGACCACATCGGGACCACATCGGGACCACCTCGGGACGACCTCGAGCAACATCCGAGCTACATTCGAGCAACATCGCGACAACACTTTGGACACATAAAATGGGAACTGACTATCAGTCGAAACCGTGCTATCATGATGATGCGGCGCCCGAAATGGGCGCCGCAGTTGTTTGATGGGTGACGCACAACATATGAAATTACCTAAACGAAGCCACCAAGTACCTGAAAATAAAGGGGTTTCGACTTTTGGCTTTGCCGAAAACAACCCACCGCGAGGCATCGCCGAGCATTGTCCTGAGCGCCTCGCGAAGGACCTCGGGAGTCATTGAAAACGACGAAACAAACCCAAATTCATGAGCATAAACAAGGGTTTTTCTAGAGGAGGAAGAACTTGATGATCCGATTACGCCTCGCCGTATCCATCGCGCTCTTGCTGATGCTATCGCTGGGCGCCGCCAACGTTCGCGCTCAACTCGATAGCTCGCAGGCAGCATCGGGCTTGAAGGAAGCGCTGTCGACCGGCACTGCCAACGCGATCAAACTCGTCGGCCGGCCCGGCGGCTATCTTTCCAATCCCGCGATCAAGATCGGCTTCCCCAAGAATCTTGCGCTGGCGGAAAAGGCGCTGCGCGGGCTCGGCTATGGCCCGCAGGTCGACGCGTTTATCCGCAGCATGAACAGCGCCGCGGAGGCCGCTGCGCCCAAGGCGGAGCCGATCTTCACTCATGCGATCGAGAGCATGAGTTTCAGCGACGCGCAGAAGATCGTGTCGGCGGGCGGCCATTCGGCGACCGACTACTTCCAGCGCAAAACTACTCCCGATCTTACCGCCGCCTTCGCCCCGGTGGTGAAGCAGGAGATGGCTAAATATTCGGTAACCAGGCAGTACGACGATTTGATTGGACACTATCAGACTGGCGCGATGGGCAGCCTCGGCAGCATGCTCGGCGGCAACAACCGTGAAAAGCCCAGCCTCGATATCGACAGCTATGTAGTCAGTAAGGCGCTCGCGGGATTGTTCTATGAGGTCGGTCAGCAAGAGGTGAAGATTCGCACCAATCCGGCCGCGCAGGTGACACCGCTGCTGAAAACGATTTTCGGAGGCGGCCGTTAAGCGTCGCGACCGGCTACAGTCTGATACCGTTGGCGTGTCTAAACGCGCGTAGCAGAAACACGCCCCATCAAAAAACCACATTTCAGGTGACGTAACGGTTCGGCTTGTGCTACTAAAACCGCGACGGTCGAGTTTCTGACCAGGGTCCCGTCACGCCGATTGAAGTCACGAGCGCGTCTCGAGGCTGAAACCCTGGTTCTGCGTCAGCAGCTGATCGTCCTGACCCGCAAGTCCTCATTGCAGATACGTCTCGCGACATCGCGGGAATTCCGATCCTTGGCGGGCGGCATTATCACTACGTCGGGGGCTTAGACTTTGAGCAGCCACAGTCGCACTTTGCGTTCGGTAATCATTTCATCGGTGGTGGTATGTCTGCTGTCATTCAGTCCGGCGCTCGCGCATGCAAGCGCGGTCTCAATCGCGCAGCCAACCAATGCCCAGGGCGTTTACGGTTCGGTGACGATCGTGCTCAAGACCACGTCGTCGGTAGCGCAGGCGACCGTCTACATCGACGGCAACTATTACGCGAGCGCTCCGCCCACCACCCTTACGTGGGACTCGACCACGGTCCCAAACGGATCTCATACCATCTCGGCAAACGCATACGACGCGAGCGGAAACCTGCTGGGCAGTTACAGCATCTCGGTTAGGGTCGCCAATGCCGCTCCGAAGCCGACCGCTACCGCCACGCGACACACCGCACGCCTACTCCCCACGGCGACACCTAACACTTGCACTCGTACCGACTCCCACGCAGACTCGCACGCCGACTCCCACGACCACACGGCGACGAAACCGCGACGGCGACATTGACTCCCACAGTGACGCGGTCGCGACGGTGAGAGAGCGAAAAAAAGAGGCGACTTTCTCCGACTGCCAGCGCGGCTCATACGCCGATTCCCGACCCGCTCCGTCCGTCCAACGAAATCCCGAATAGCCGGATGCCGACGGCGGCGGAGCTCACGACATTCATAGTGGCGTCGGCGCCTGTGGCGGCCTTGACGACTGCAGCTACATGCAAGCCGTCGACGGTCAGTTCACCGGAACCACTTCCGAGATCATTCAAATTGAAGCGGACAAATGGTGCCCGAACTGCACTATCGTTAATCCGCTTGACGGCTTTAGCTACAGCTTCGGCGATCTGCTTCGCGCGATTGCGGTGGCGGAAACCAATTGGCACGAATGGGATACTGCGAACCTCCCCGAGCCCGATCCCATCACCGGTTCTAAGGAAGCTGACCCCGGCCCACGGCGATTTGGAGCATGTCACGCGAGCGGAGCCCAACGGTGGCTCATGGGGGCTATATCAGATCGCCGAAGGTATCAATCAGGGTTGGCCGACGTCGTTTCCGCTGAGTGCGAAGTCAACCGCCTTCAATGCCGACTTCAAGATCGCGGAACAAATGGGCGTCGAGCAGGGGCATCTTGATTATCTGAAAGATGCGGCACGCGAGAAGATCGCGATCGCCAACGGATACCCGCCGTATGCCGACTACGTCGATTCCGCGGGTGTCGATCACCCGCCCTCAACCGATCCGAATGTGCTGCGATGGGGTGCGGTGGGCAACTGGTATAGCGGCGGCTGGTACGATTCCGGCGCTATCGGCTATATCGCGAAGGTGCAGCAAATTCTCCACGATCAACCGTGGACGCAGTCCGGCTTCTGAAATCCGTGGTTCAGATGTTGCTCGGATGTTGCTCCGATGTTGCTCGGATGTGGTGGCAATGTGGTTGGCGATGCGCCCCAGGCGCGCAGATTGTCGCTCAATGGACGACTTGCGAGGATCAAATGCCGCCTGCGAGGGCGTTGCGCGCACGTTGGTCATCTTTCCGGGCGCGTTAGGCGATCTGCTCTGCCTCGCCCCGACGATTGCGGCGCTCGCACGAAGCAATAGCGAAAGCAGCCTCGAGTTGATGGCGCGCGACGAACTCGCGCAGTTCGCCGTCGGCCGTCTCGGAATCGCGCGCGGCCATTCAATCGATCGGCGCGAGGTGGCGTCGCTGTTTAGCGAATCTGCTAATGAAGACCGCGACGCGCCACGGCGATTCTTCGGCCTCTTCGATCGCATCTACTGCTTCTTCAACTCCGATGACTCCCGGTTTCGCCGCGCACTGAGCGAAGCTGCCGCGCCCGCCGCCGTGAGCTTCCATCGGTTTCGCCCGGCCGGCGCTGGACACGTCGCGGCGGCTTATCTCGAGGAGATGACCGGCGGCTCGAACGTCACCGATGTCGCGATGAATTTGCTCCCCGATGATCTCGACGCGGCGAGCCGCGCACTTAGCGGTATCGCCGCGCCGAAAAAGTTCGTCGCGATCTTTCTAGGCAGCGGGAGTCCGGCGAAGAATTGGGCAGCGGAAAAATTCCTCGCGCTCGCCGATTTGATTGACCCGAACGCCCGCGCGATTTTCATTCTCGGTCCCGCCGAAGATGCGCTCGAAAATATTCTCATCGCGCGCGGACATCCGATGATCAAAAGCCGATCGCTTGGCGCGGTCGCCGCGATCGCGCGGATGGGTTGCGCATTCGTCGGCAACGACTCCGGCGTGTCGCATCTCGCGGCGGCGGCGGGAGCGCCGGGCGTCGTGCTTTTCGGCCCAACCGATCCCGCGCGATGGCGTCCGCTGGGCCGGGTTACGGTGATCCGCCGTGAGCCGATCGACACCATCGAGCCTGCGGAAGTTATGGCCGCGCTCGACGCGATTCGCCGTCACGACTCGTGAGGATCGCGAAAATAACCTAGGCGCTACAGGCTGAAAGCGGTCCAGGGAGCATTCGGTGAGCAAACCGCAGCAACTTATGCGAGAGGCCGTCTGAGCGCTCTATCATCTTGAAGGTGCAAAGTCCCGAATTTTCGCGCGCTCAAGGGGCAGCGAAAGCCTTCTACCAGCCGATGACGGCGGCGGGCATCGACGGCAGCGCCTGACCGCGAGGATCGCATCCGCCGCGCAGGAGGCCGCGCTCACGATCGATTTCCACCGCGAGCACGCGTCCCTCGCTCCAGGCCGGCCGCAGCTTGACCTTGTGGCCGCGGGCTTCGAGCGCGGCGCGGATGTTCTCGTCGATTCGGCTCTCGATTCGCAGCACGCCGGGTGAGCGGCGATGCGGAAAAAACGTCGAGGGAAAATGTGCGCTGGAAAACTTGGGCGCTTCGATCGCCTCCTGCAGGTTCATCCCGAACTCGACCACGTTGAGGAAGAACTGGAGCGTCCATTGATCCTGCTGGTCGCCGCCGTCGGTGCCGAAAGCCAGATAGGGCTCTCCGCTCGCGCGTCGCAAGCGACGGCGAGAGCGTAGTGCGCGGGCGCTTGCCGGGCATCAGCGCGTTGGGATGGTGCGGGTCGAGGTAGAAGGTCTGCATCCGGGTTCCGAGCGGAAAGCCGAGCGCGTCGATCACGGGCGAGCTGGGAATCCATCCGCCACTCGCCGTGATCGCGATCAGATTGCCGGAGCGATCGGCGGCGGCGACGTGAATCGTGCCGGGACCCCAAGCGCGCGGCTCGGCGCCGTTTGGAGCCAGCGCGCGCATCGCGACCGGATCGCCGGGCCGATGCTCCATCGAGGCGTGTTGCGGATCGATCAGCCCGCGGCGCATCGCGGCGTAGCGTCGGCGACAGCAGCGCGTCGATCGGCACTGCGGCGAAATCCGGATCGGCGTAGTAGGCCTCGCGATCGGCGAACGCGAGCTTGGCGGCCTCGGTGACGAAATGGATGTAGTCGGCCGAGTTGTGGCCCATCGCGCGCAGGTCGAAGCCCTCGAGCATTTGCAGTTGCTGCAAAAAGACCGGACCCTGCGACCAGGGCGGACATTTGTAACACGGTCCGGACCGCGATAGTCGGCGTGGACCGGCTGCTCGACTTTGCGTCGCGAAGCCGGCGAGATCCTCCAGCGCGAGCAATCCGCCGTTCGCGCTCCGACCATGCGACGATCTCGCGCGCGATGTCGCCGCGATAGAAGCGATCGCGGGCGGCTTCCAGCGCCGCTTCGCGCCCGCGATTTCGTCGCCGAGGCTTCGGCCTCGAGCAGGCGGCGGAAGAATCGCGCGAGCGCGGGATTCTTGATAACGTCACCGGGCGCGCGGAGGTTCTCCGCCCGGCAGATACAACTCGCGCGCTGGTGGGCCATCGATCGCGAAACTTCTGCGCGTTCGATAAAAGACGCGCCAGAGCGATCGCGGGCGTGCACGCCGGCGCATCGGCGGCGTTCGCTGTGTCTGCGGCCTCGCCGGCCAGCCCGGCATGCACCGGGAATCCGTCTTCGGCGAGCGCCAGCGCGGGCTCGAGTACTTCGGCCAGCGACATGGTGCCGAATTTCGAGAGCGCGCTAAGCAAGCGCACCGAAGGCGGCCGGTACTCCCGCGGCGAGCAGGCCATCGCGGGAACGCCTTCAAGGCCGAGCGACTCGATAGTGCGCGATGGTCGCGCGCGCCGGGCGCCATCATGTTGCCGTTGATGGCGACTGCTCGGCGCGCAGGTGCCCAATGGATCAGCATCGGAGCCTCGCCGCCGATCGTATGCATGTGAGGATTGACCACCCCTTCGACGAAAGTGGCCGCGACTGCGGCATCGATCGCATTGCCGCCGTAGGCGAAGATTCGTGCGCCTGCCGAGGCGGAAAGATAATGCTCGCTCGCGAGCATCACCTCGCGACCCATCAGTAACGGATACAGCGTCGGCATCGCGAATTACCGTCTGGCGCTACAGATTGTGCAACCTGCGCAATGTTTATCCGCGAGAGTGAGCGAGTGTGCCACAAATCGCGCCGGCGATGTACCACAAATGCCACATTCTGAAACAAAATGACGTTCTGCTATTGCATAATCCGTCCAATTGTGATGAAAAAGCGTCGGATGCGATGTCTAGCGATAATTTTGTGGGCCATACGGATCGAATCCGGAGTTTCTGAGCAGCGTCATAATGGTAGGCTCGTCGATTGCTAGACGAGGCGGCGGGTGGGGCGGTTGGACTGGCCAGTAAGTAGTGGCCGGAAGAGGTTCGAAGGATAAACATGGATACGGATATCGACAAAGCGGGGCGGCATTGCAGATTGCTCCGACCGGTGCGTGACCATGAGGGCCGCACCCGCTTCGGGGAGCAGCCGACAATTTTGCGGCAGATCAGAAATTTGGATCGTTCGATGTATTTGGTCCAGTTTTCCGATGGCGCAACGACCTTTTTGTTTCCTGACGAAGTGGCGATCGACTAAGTCAGCTACCTTTCGTTCGGACGATCTGGGCCTTGGGGGAAGTCCCGATCGTAACACCCGCAAAGAGATCACCCTGACGATCCGCTGAAGCGTTCACTCAGCGTCGATTTCACTTACCCTCGACGGACTCCCGCGCGAAGTTGCCCGGCTCGCTACTGTGGCGGCGAAGCCTCCATCGCTTTGAGTCGCTGCATCTCCGGCACGTAGTTGGGATCTTCGGCCTCTTTCTGTTTCTGAATCACGCGCGCCTTCTTGATGTACTCGTCGCAGGTTTTATTCCCGCTATAGATGTCGGCGTGCGCGTTGAGCGCGGTTTCCACTTTGAAGACGCACGGTCCCGGCGGCATCTTGAAGTAGTAACCGTCGATCGAGAGCCGGGCCGTTTTCAGCGGCGGCGGATTGTAATACATGCTCGGTGGCGACGGCGAGGCGGCGGATCCTTGCGCGCGAATGATCGTCGGTATCGCTACCACCAGCAGGACTGTGAGCAGCAATCGTCGCAACATCTTCTCCCTCCCCCATGCCAACCAGACGAATCTTGTCGGCTACCTCATCCGGCTAGCACCTTGCGATGCATTTTACAAAACAAGGGTCGCACTAGCGAGTAAACCCTCGCAAGCCCTTTGATTTCAGTTGAAGCGCAATTCTCCACATCATCGGCGCGACGGCGGACTGAAACGCCGGAGCAGCTTGAATAGGTTGCGCATGATCAGCGGCCAGCCGTTTTTGATTTTGCCCGAGTAAACCTGAAGCGACTGGCCCGCGCGCGAAAGTCCGGGGACGTCAAAGAAATTCGAGCCGCGCGTCAACCCTCTTGCCCTCGATGCGCACCACGATATACCCGCCGCCCTTGAACGGTCCGGCATTAAGCACGGTGGTCGCGCCGATGGCGTCGACGGCGGCCGATTCGTGGATGTGACCCGAGATGCATACCTCGGGTTTGAACTCCTCGATAAACTTGCGCGCGGCGGGCGAGCCCACCGCGGCGCCGCTCCGGATGCGATCGCATTTGGTTTCAAACGGCGGCGCGTGACAAACCATCAGCAGCGGGCGGACCTCGCGGACTTGTTCGTAGCCCCGCATCAGCGCCGCGAAAATTTCTTCCTCGCTGAACTCACTCGGCGTTTTGAATGGGGTGAGATTCGAGCCGCCGCATCCGAAGATGCCGACGCCGTCGACTACGATTCCTTTTCCGTGCAGCGCGATACCTTCGCGCTCCATGAAGCCGAACGTCTCCGCCTTATCCAGATTGCCTGGAACGGCGAGCACGTTTTTGCACCACGCCCGCACCGCGTTGAGGACCGTGCGCGCATCGTCGACGCCGCCGAAGTTGGTGAGATCGCCCGCGATGATAACCAGATCGGTATCGCGCATCACCTCGCTCATCCGCGCCAGATTGCGGGTCGCCATATGCACGTCGCTGATCGAGACGATCTTCATGTCCGCGTTCAGGCTAGCGCGCGTCACCCGGTGAACGAAAGCCGCCGTACTTACCGGAAACTTGTCTGAAGCTCGGAGGCGTGGGAATCTTTCGTTGATGAAGCGGGTTCACCGACAGTTCGCGTTCGTGTTGGTGGCGCCCAAGTCGGGCGGCAATATCGGCTCGGCCGCGCGCGCGATAAAAAATATGGGCTTCGCCGACCTGCGCCTGGTCGCACCCGAGGCGTCGGCGCAATCGAATGACGCCCACGCGATGGCGGTGCACGCGAACGATATCCTCGCGCACGCAAAAATCTATCCGGCCTTGTCCGACGCGCTCGCGGACTGCACGCTGAGCGTCGGCACCACCTGCCGCACCGGACCCTATCGCGCGGCCGTGCGTCCGTTGCGCGAATCCGCAGTCGAACTGGTTGAGGCCGCCGCGGCCAATCGCATCGCGATCATCTTCGGACCCGAGGACACCGGCCTGACCAACCAGCAGCTCAAGTCCTGTCAGAAGTTGATCACGATCCCGGCGTCTCCGGATTACTCATCGATCAACCTCGCGCAATCGGTAGTGCTGTGCGCCTACGAGCTGCGGATGGCGCTTGAAGCGGCTGCCGATTCACGCACGCCGGCGGACCAGCCGCGGGAACTCGCCAGTGCGTCGGAGGTCGATGCGGCGCTCGAGCGACTGAAGCAATCGCTGCTCGCGATCGGATTTCTGCCGGAAGAAAATCCCGAGCACATAATGTTCGCGCTGCGGGGAATTTTTGGACGCAGCGGATTGACCACGCGCGAACTCGACATCATCAACGGAATCGCGACGCATACGCGATGGGCCGCCGAGGGCGGCAATGTGATCCTCGAAGCGAAACGCGCCGCCGGCAAGAAACTGCGCTAAGCGTCGTCCGGGCGAACGGTCGGCCGCTCACCGAATCCGATCGGCCCAGCCCCGCGTCATACCCAGCAGTTCCGATGCGGAAGCGATCCTCGTCGGCGTGCAGCGCGGCTTCGGCGAGGCGCTCCGCGTGCTTCGCGAGATCACCGGTGCTGCGATCGCCATAAACTTGCGCACCAGGCTCTCGCGCTGGGCCGGGAGGTCGGCGGCGGGCACGCCCGAGTCCGCCTCGGCGCGCAAGCGCCGGCCGTGCGATTCGACTTCGATCACGATCGCGGCCTGCGTAGCGCGGAGTTTCTGGTCGACACTGACGCGGACCCGGTCGCGCAGCTTCACCAGACCCGGCTCGGTGACGGTGGCATCGGTGAACGAGTCGAGAGCGCTGGTGTCGATTCCGCTCAGCGCCATCGCGGTGGTCGCGCGCAGACTGAACTTGCCTTCGAGACCGGTGCGGGGTTCCTGGATGTTACAAACATTGAGCGCGGCCGGCGCGATGAAGACCTCGACCGATCCGATATCCGCGGATGCAAGCCGATGCTCCGCGCGAATCCGGCGCGCCGCCTCAATTGGCGCATGAGTCAGATAACATGAGGCGTGATATTTGAAGAGCGTGTCGCGGATCAGATAGCGGTTCGAATATCGATCGAGTATTTCGCGCGAGCATCTTCCGGAATGGGTTGCCGCGAAGCCCTGCGCCGTTTCGATGATCGCAGGATTGGCCGTGAAACCGCCGTGCGCGGCCAGCGCGCTGAGCAATCCCGCCGAGGCGGCTCGCCCGGCATGCAGCGGTTTCGCCATCGTGCCGAACCCCGACTTGAGACCGGCGGCCTGAGTTCCCGCCAGGCCCATCGCCGCCAGCCATCGGCCTTCGTCCAGGTGCAGCATATGCGCGCAGGCCGCTGCGGCGCCGAAGGTTCCAAGCGTTCCGGTGGCGTGAAAGCCGGCCCCGTAATGCTCCCCGCCGAACATCGCGCCGAGCCGGCATTCCAGTTCGATTCCCGCGACGATCGCCTCGAGCACCGCGAGCCCGCTGACTTGCCGGCCTTCGGCGAGCGCCAGCACCGCGGGTATCACCGGCACCGACGGATGACCGTTCATCGCCATGTGGGTGTCGTCGAAATCGAGCGCGTGCGCTGCGGCGCCGTTGACGAGCGCGGCTGTCAGCCGCGAGGCGCGCTCGCGACGGCCGATCAGTCCGGCTTGCGACGATCCTTCGCCGGCGGCGATTTCGCGGACCAGAATTTCGGTAAGCGGTTCGCGCGAGCCTGCGATCGCAGTGCCGAGACAATCGAGCAGGCAGTGACGCGCGGCCTCGCGCGCCTCCCCCGGCATGTCGCCCCATCGCATTCCCCTGACCGCGCGGACCAGGCCGAGCGTTATCTCTTCATGCGGACTTTCTGATGCGTTCATCGCCGGACTCCATCATGGGTTTCGCTTGACATCTTGGCCTATCCGCTGCGAGATCGGAATATCCTGCATCTAGCGCGGATGCTCTACCAGGAGGCGGCGCATGGCCGATCCCGATTTCAGCCAGTTCGAGCTCGTCGCGAAGGGCCACCAGTTCGAGGACTTCAGCCAGGGCCAGGTCTTCGAGCATCATTGGGGACGCACGCTCAACGCCGGCGATAACTCGCTCTTCACCACCGCTACGCTCTGCCATTGCCCGCTCTATTTCAATGCCGAATATGCGCGCGCGCACGGCCATCCGGACGTGGTGGTCAATCCGATGCTGGTGGCGTGCACGGTGGTGGGAATCTCGGTCGAAGACCTGAGTGAAGCGGGCGGGCCGTTTCTGGGAATCAACGAGCTCGAGTTTCATCGCGCGGTATATCCGGGCGACACGCTGACGGCGCGCAGCACGGTGGTATGCGAAGCGCGAGTCGGCGAGCCGCGGAAATTTCGGCATCGTCACCTGGCGCACCGAGGCTCCAATCAGCGCGGCGAACTGGTGCTCAGCTACCAGCGCACCAATCTGGTCGCGAAGCGAAGGGGAAGCTGATGATGGCTACATGACCGACGAACGCCTGATGATCCAGCGGACGGCGCGTGAATTTGCGATGAACGAAGTGTTTCCGGTCGCGAACCGGCTCGATCCCGAGCAGGGCGACATCCCGATGGACCTGCGCGACAAGATGGGCGAGCTCGGGCTTCTTCGGAATCCTGATTCCCGAAGAATACGGCGGGCATGGGTATCGGCGCGTTCGAGTATGTCGCTGGTGACCGAAGAACTGGCGCGCGCATGGATGAGCGTCGCGAGCATCATCGCGCGCGGCAACGGACTCGGCGGCGGTTTCACCGACGCGCAGCGCCGCGAATATCTGCCCAGGGTCGCGCGCGGCGAATTTCTCGGCGCCGCGGCACTCTCGGAAGCCGATGCCGGCTCTGACCTCGCCAACGTTTCGTGCAAGGCGACGCGCGACGGCGACGGATGGGTGATCAACGGCAGCAAGACGTGGTGCACGTTTGCCGACGGCGCCGAATTTCATCTCGCTGCTGGCGCGCACCCGGCAGCCGTCGGATCCGCGCCGCCGCCACGAAGGCATCAGCCAGTTCCTGGTGCTCAAGGAGCGCGGCAAGTTCCCGCCGGGCATGACCGGCGCCTCGATCAGCAAGATCGGCTACTTCGGCTGGAAGACCTTCGAGCTGCATTTCGAAAACTTCCGCCTGCCCGCCGACGCGCTGATGGGCCGCGAGCGCGAGGAGCGCGAGCGAGGGCGGCGCGTTTCCGGCACCGTCAACGTGCTTGCAGTAGCGCGGGTTCATACCGCCGCGCGCGCGATCGGGCTCGCGCGTGGCGGCCTCGAAGACTCGCTCGGGTATGCGCAAAAGCGGATGGCGTTCGGCCACGCGATTGGAGATTTTCAGGCGATTCGCTTCAAAATCGCCGACATGGCGGTCGAAATCGAAGCCGCGCGCCAGCTCACCTACTACGTCGCCAATGTATGCGACAGCGCCAGCGATGCGACAAGGAAGCCTCGATGGCGAAGCTGTTCGCGAGCGAAATGGCGGAGCGGGTAACCGCAGGCGCTGCAAATCCACGGCGGCTATGGATACACCAAAGATTTTCCGCTCGAACGTTACTGGCGCGACGCGCGTCTGACCAAAATTTTCGAGGGCACCTCCGAGATTCAAAAGCGGATCATCTCCGATCGCCTGATGGGCAAGGGACGCAGAATGGATGCCCGCTAAAATTTCCGCGCTGACCGGCAAGGGCAACTACTTCGAAGACTTCGTGGTGGGCGCGAAGCTGCGCCACGCGCGCGGCACCACCATCGGCGAAGTCGAAAATCAAATGCTGACCAAGCTCGTGCTCAACACCGCCGACGGCCACTACAACGAGCATCGGATGGCGGGCACTTAGTTCGGCCATCGCCTCGTGTTCGGACTGATCACGGGCTCGGTGTGTATCGGGCTCGCGACGCAGGATACCGGCGAGAACGCGCTCGCCGAGCTGGCGCTGACCGGCATCAAGTTCACCTCGCCGGTTTTTCACGGCGATACGCTGTACGCTTACAGCGAGGTGATCGAGAAGCGCGATGCGGATCGGGCCGACGCGGGCATCGTGCGCTTCAAGCATTGGGGCGCGAAGCAGGACGGCAAGGTCGTGTTCGAGGGCGAGCGCACCGTGCTGATCAAGCGCCGCAGCCATTGGGGTGATCGATGAATTCCGGCACCGGACCGCTCAAAGATGTTCGCGTCCTCGATTTGACCCAGGCGCTCGCCGGCCCGTTCTGCACCATGCTGCTCGCCGACCTTGGCGCCGACGTGATCAAGGTCGAGCCGCCGCAGGGCGACATGAGCCGCTATCTTGGTCCGCTTCCGCAGGACCGCGCGGGATGCGACTACGGCGGCTACTTCGCGAGTATCAATCGCAACAAGCGCAGCGTCGTGCTCGACATCAAGACCGCGGAGGGCCGCGACGCGATTGCGAAGCTCGCGAAAACCGCGGATGCGTTCGTCGAGAATTCCAAGGCCGGGGTGATGGATCGCGCGGGTATCGGCTACGAAAAACTCCGGCAAGCCAATCCGAAGCTGGTCTATGCGGCGATCCGCGGCTTCGGCGATCCGCGCACCGGAAAAAGTCCGTACGCCGAATGGCCCGCATTCGACGTCGTCGCGCAAAGCATGGGTGGCTTCGTCAGCATGACCGGGCCTGCGGACAGCAACGGTTTTCGCGCCGGACCGGGCATCGGCGATATCTATCCCGGCACCCTGCTGGCGCTCGGAGTGGTCTCTGCTATTCATGCGGCGCGCGCGACCGGCAAAGGACAGTTCCTCGAACGTTGCGATGTACGATGCGATCCTCGCGATGTGCGAGGCCGCGATTTATACCTATTCGCGCGGTGGCGTGATCAGAGGTCCGGAGGGCAACGGCAATCCGGTGCTGTGTCCGTTCGATATCTTCCGCACGCGCGACGGCGCGATCGCGATCGCCGCTCCCAACGAGAATCAATGGAGGCCGCTGTGCGAAGCAATGCAGCGTCCCGACCTCATTGCCGACGATCGATGCCGTTCCAATCCGCGGCGAGTCGCCAACAGCGCGTTGGTTCGCGGGGTTATCTCATCGTGGACCCAGTCGCGTACCACGCGCGAAGTTCTAGCGATTCTGGGCGGCAAAGTTCCCACCGGCCCGGTTAACACCGCCAGGGACATCTTCGAAGATCCGCATCCGCGAATCCGCAAGATGCTGGTCGAAATCGATCAGCCGGGAAACAATCCGCCGCTGACGGTCGCGGGTTGCCCGATCAAGTTCACGGAAACGCCGTCGGGAATTTATGCGCGCCCGCCCCGTCTCGGCGAGCACAGCGCGGAGATTTTGGCCGAGGTCGGCATTTCGCTTCCTTCGCATCCAACGGCGCATCCAACTGCGAATCCAACGGCGAGTGCAAAGGAGAAATAGTCGTGCCCCTTCGACTCAGACGTTCAGAGCTATCGACGCCCGCCTCGAGCCCCAGGATGATCGAGAAGGCGATGACCTCGGCGGCCGACCTCGTGTTCCTGGATCTGGAAGACGCGGTCGCGCCGGCGCAGAAAGAGGCCGCGCGTAAAAATGCGATCGCGGCGCTCAACGATCTCGATTGGGGCGGCAAGGTCCGCGCGGTCCGCGTCAACGGCGCCGATACGCACTGGGCCTACGACGACGTTATCCAGGTAGTTGAGGCGGCGGGCGAAAAGCTCGACGTGATCATCGTGCCCAAGCCCAAAGCCGCGCGCGACATCTGGTTCTTCGACACCCTGCTCTCGCAGATCGAAGCGAAAAAAGGCCTCCAGCGGCAAATCGGTTTGGAGGCGCTGATCGAGGAAAGCGCGGCCCTGGCGCGAGTCGAGGAAATCGCCGCGTCGTCGCCGCGTCTCGAAGCGCTGATTCTCGGCTTCGGCGATTTATCGGCGAGCCAGGGCGTGCGGCTCGGCATCTCCAGCGACCCGGCGCATCGCTACCCCGGCGATATGTGGCACTTCGCGCGGGTGCGAATGATCAGCGCGTGCCGCGCCAACGGCCTCGATGCGATCGACGGGCCGTTCGGCAATTTTCGCGACGCCGAAGGCTATCGGCGTGAGGCGACCTGGGCCGCGACGCTCGGCGCGGTCGGCAAATGGGCAATTCATCCGAGTCAGATTGAACTCGCTAACGACGTCTTCGCGCCGACGCCGCATGAAATCGAAAGCGCGAAGAAAATGAAAGTGGCGTACGATGCCGCGACTCGCGACGGCGCCGGCGCGGCGGGCGCGGGCGGGATGTTGATCGACGCGGTGGTGGTGAGAATTTTCGAGAATGTGCTGGAGCGCGCGCGCCTGACCGGCCGCGCCTGAAGAAGGAGCATTTTTATGTATTTCACAGACGATTCATTGCTGCCGGAAAATCAGGAACCGCTGATCATCACCGCGGCGCCGTGGGGTCCATCATGGATGCCCAGCGATTATCCCGAAGACATTGCAGTCAGTTGGGACGACCAAGTTCAGAAGGCGTTAGATTGCTACAACGCCGGAGCGACGATTCTGCACATCCACTGCCGCGATCCCAAGACCGGCAAGATTTCGAAAACCCTCAACCACTACGGCTACCTGGTCGAACGCCTGCGCAAAGCGGTGCCGAAGATGATCCTCCAGCTGGGAGGTTCGATCTCATTTGCTCCCGCGAACGAAGGTGAGAAGGCGAAGTGGCTGGGTTATGACACCCGGCACCTGCTGGCGGAGATCACGCCCAAGCCCGATCAGGTCACGGTCGCGATCGGTACCTCGTTGTTCGACGTCACTGCGCTGATGACCGCGCACGACGTTCAGGGAACGGCGATGGAAGACCCAAAGGTAGCGTGGGCATGGTCGCAGATGGTTGCCGATTCGACTCCGGAGTTCTACATCGAGCACCTGAAGCGGCTGCGCAAGAACGGAATTCAGGTTTACTTCGCGCTGGGCCATGTTCATCAACTCGAAATCATCGAACGCTTGATCCGGCGGGGGCTCTACATGGGGCCGATGAACGGTTTCTTCAGTATGGTTGGAGGCGGGGTCGCGGGAGCCAATCCGTTCGATCTGATGGAGTTGATTCGCCGTACACCGCACGGCTCAAGGTTCACCTATCAATCAGTCATGCGGCTGGACTGGCCGATCCGGAACATTTGTATCGCGCTGGGCCAGCACAGTCGTTGCGGTATCGAGGACAATCTGTGGGGCGCGCGCAAGGGCGAGCGCATGCCGACCGTCAAGCAAATCGAAAAGCAGGTCAGAATGGCGCGCGAACTGGGGCGCGAGATCGCGACGGCCGAAGACGCCCATCGGATCATGAAAATCGGGACGTGGTACAACAGCGTCGAGGAAACGCTCTTCAATCTTGGTTTGCCGCCCAATCGCAAGGAAGGCCAGCAGGGTTTCCGCGTGTACGATACGGAGGGAAAAATTTCCACGCACGTTTCCGGCTCGGATGGGCATCCGCTTGCCGAGTAGCGCCCTCTTCACCGGGAGTCGCATCCTACTTGGCCGAAACAATTCGCGGCAGCGATCTTCCAGCGCCGAAGGTGCGGGCGGGCGCGTCGGGAAGGCGCTGCCATTAAACGACTGAATGTGGTGGAAAGAAATGAAGGCTGAAGAGGAACCGAAGGAAACGGGTCCCTGGGACGACGCCTTGGTAACGCTGCGAGAATGGGACCCCAAGTGGGCAGCAACGTGCGAGAAAATGACTACAAACCCCTGGACTTCGACTGTCCTGCCGCGCAAGACGGTCGAATTGATCGGCGTTGCACTTAACGCTGCTTGTACCAACCTCAATCCCGAGGGCACGCGCCGCCACATTCGCGCCGCCCTCCGAGCGGGCGCCAGCCGCGAAGAGATTCTGATGGTGCTGAAGATGGCTTCGGTGTTGGCGATTCATTCGTGCAGTCTCGGCGCGCCCATTCTTCTCGAAGAGGCCAAGGCGGCGGGAGTAAAGCCATCGCCAAAGCCAGCGGCCTCAACGCCCGCGTGCGACAAGGTACGCGCGATCGGCCAATGGAATGACGCGTGGAATCCCTTTGTCGAGCTCGATCCAATCTGGACCGACCAATTCATGGCAGCGGGCGGCGCAATTTACGCCAGCGGGCTGATGACCCCGAAGCTGATCGAATTGCTGAGTATCGCATTTGACGCTTCCTATACCCACATGTACGCACCCGGGACTCGACGGCACATCAAAGCTGCCTTGGAGGTGGGAGCAACGATGGAAGAGGTTATGGAAGTGCTCAAGCTCTGTGTGGTTCAAGGCGTTCAGGCATGTAATCTCGGGGTGCCGATACTGAAAGAAGAAATCGCGAATTTGTCAGGTGCGGATAAGTCCAAACGTTGAGTCCTGCATGCGCGCGCGCCTGAGCGGCCGCGCCTGAAATTTAACCGACGATTCACAAAAAAAGGAGATTTAGATGCCCACGCAAGGCAAGCCGAACAAGCCGAGTCAGCCGAGTAAGCCGAGCAAGCCGAACATCCTCATCCTCCAGGGCGACGACATCGGCTGGTGGAACATCAGCTACAACAGCCGCGGACAGATGGGCTACCGTACGCCCAACATCGATCGCGTGGCCAACGAAGGCGTCGCCTTCACCGACTACTATGCTCAGCAGAGCTGCACCGCGGGTCGAGCCGCATTCATCACCGGGCAGAATCCGATCCGTACGGGTCTCACCAAGGTCGGGATGCCGGGGGCCGATGTCGGTTTGAGCGCGGAGGATCCGACCATGGCTGAATTGCTGAAGCCGCATGGCTACGTGATCGGCCAGTTCGGCAAGAACCATCTGGGCGACAAGGACGAATTCCTGCCGACGGTGCATGGCTTCGACGAATTCTTCGGCAACCTCTATCACCTTAATGCGGAAGAGGAACCCGAGGACCCTGACTACCCGAAGGATCCCGAGTTCAAGAAACGGTTTGGGCCCCGCGGCGTGCTGCACTGCTGGGCCGACGGCAAGGGCGGGCAGAAAGTCACGGACACCGGGCCGCTAACAAAGAAGCGGATGGAAACCATCGATGACGAAATAACCGACGAGGCACTGCGCTTCATCGGCGAGGCGCACAAGGCGGGCAAGCCCTTCTTCCTCTGGTACAACACCACCGCGATGCACTTCCGGACGCATCCGGCCAAGAGGCACAAAGGCAAGAGCGGTCAGGGGGACTACAACGACATAATGGTTGCCCATGACGAAGACATCGGCAGAATGCTCGCCAAGCTCGACCAGCTAGGTATCGCCGATGACACCATCGTGATGTACACCACGGACAACGGGCCCCATTACAACAGTTGGCCCGACGCCGGCATCACTCCGTTCCGGTCGGAGAAGAACACCAACTGGGAAGGCGGTTGGCGCGTGCCCGCGTTCGTGCGCTGGCCGGGCAAGATCAAGGCAGGTTCGGTAGTGAACGGCATCGTCACTCATCAGGACTGGCTGCCGACATTTCTGGCCGCCGTTGGAGAGCCGGACATCAAGGAGAAGCTTCTCAACGGCCATAAGATCGGCAAGAAGACCTACAACGTGCACATCGACGGCTTCAACATGTTGCCGTACCTCACCGGCGAGGTGAAGGACAGCCCAAGAGAGTCCTTCTTCTACATCAGTGACGACGGCGACATCCTGGCCATTCGGATGCGCGACTGGAAAGTGGTGCTGATGGAGCAACGCGCCAAGACGCTGCAGTGCTGGCTCGAGCCGTTCGTTCACTTGCGCGCCCCAAAGATTTTCAACTTGCGGCGCGATCCGTTCGAGCGGGCCGACGAGAATTCCAACACTTACTTTGACTGGATGATCTCCCACGTTTACATCATCTACGCCATGCAGGCGATCGTGGGCCAACAGATCGACAACTTCCGGAAGTTCCCGCCGCGTCAAAAGCCGGCCTCTTTCAACCTCGATGCGGTGATGCGGACCCTGGTGGACGCCGGCGGCGCCGGCCGCACTGACCTATCGCTGGCCGAGCAGCCGTTCTTCACGGAGGTAGGAGAGATTGGCTGGGCGGCCGTACGGCCGCCAGCGAGCAAGCGGGAGGAATTGGATTTCGTGATAATCAGGACGACACAAGTTGAACTGCGGAAATTGCTGCGGATCGCGAACCTGCCAGGGATTACTGCTGGCGTTCGTGACGTTACTCGCTTTCAGCGCCTGCGCTATGTCGCAACAGGCGCAGCCGCAGCTACCGGGTTTTCATTTGCCGTGTATGGTGATTCGAGGTCGATGTTTTACCTGCCGTACAAATCGGATCAGGAGGCGGAGGCCGCGAACTGATGGTTCAGATGTTTGAACTGGTGTTTCCAGGAAGATCGCGGAAGTGGTGGTCAAAAGAGACGTCAAGTTCATCTATGGCCAGGAAACCACGAGCTGGAAGAAGTGATAATGCCGTTGGATACAAAGTATGAAGTGACTACCTGACGTTGGACAAGGGATGGGTCACGAAGGCCTCGGTCGAGGACGTAAAGCTACTGCCTGGGGTTCACAGAACAATGTTCGAACTCCAAGGCGGAGAGTGGGTCGCCGCGAGGTCGCGGAAAGTGTCCGGAGCGGGAAGGCAAAGTTCGTTCTCCACACTGGAGACTTGGTCTGGTGGGGTCTACAGGGCGCTACTCCGTTCGACAACCTTACTGGAAGCTGGTGAACGATGACGTGGTGACGCATCTGCCGGCTCCGGATGATCAAATGCGTGCTGCGGGTCTCGGAGGTCGCTTGTTTGCTGCCATCGGCAATCACGAAGTGTGGGAGGATCGACGCGGAAGGCTTCTTGAGTACTTTCCTTATCTGAAACAGCTCGGAGTTTAGACAAACAACTCGTCTACAAGTTTGATTACAACGGTGCTCGCTTCATCTTTCTCTGGACCGGCAAATTCGACGAGAACAAGCCACCGCTTGGGGCGCCACGCGGCCTACATATGAAGAACAAATGAAGCAGCTCGCCCAATGGTTGGATGAAGCGAAAGCTGGCGGTATCCACAAGGTCTTCGTCAGTTTCCACAACCGGTCTTTTGCCGGTCTGGGATGGGACCATCCCGAGGCTCAGAATCCGCATAAGACTCCTCGCCTCGTACGCTAAGGATTTGGACATAGTGGTCTTCAACGGCCACGTACACACGACCGAGATCTACGATGTAGACGGTGTGAAGTATCTGTTGCTGGGCGGCGGTGGCGCGGAGCAGGACCCGATCCTCCCCGGCCGCACGAGCGTCAAGATGCCGCCGGACTACCCGCCAATCTCTATCAGAAGGCCACTCCTCCGAGCGAGGAGTACAGCTACCTTACAGTCGATGTCGAACCAGGCCAGAACACGAAATTCACGCTCAATCGTTTCCGGCCGTGGTCGGCCAAGCCGTTTGAAGGCGTGGAGCTGGGGAGTGTTTTCAAATGAGGGTTCGCAACTGCGCGCCTTTCCGGTTGTGCTTCCACCTGAGAACATCCCACGCGGAGCGTTCGCACTGCGACCTTCTTCAGCGTCCGGCTGCAAACTGTTGTCCGACCTGAACGCGAATCTGTCTCTAAGGACTTAACAAAAAATGAAAATCGCCGACATGGCGACCCATTCCATACAAGTGAGCCGCTGCTTTCGTGGAACGATGGCGCCGCGAAGCAATCAATACTCGATTTCGTCCGGCGTGTGACGACTGAAGGCGGTCTGAGTTCGTTCCGGCATCGGAACGGATCGCTGTCTTCGACAACGACGGGACGCTCTGGGCCGAACAGCCGTTCTATTGTCAAGGCCTCTTTGCCTGGACCGGATCAGTGCTTTGGCTCCGCTGCATCCTGAGTGGAAAGACAAACAACCGTTCAAGGCCGCGATCGAGAATGATATGCAATCGCTGGCCGCCGCGGGCTGTGCGGTCTCACTGAACTCGTGATGGCAACCCATGCAGGCATGACCACGGAAGAGTTCGAGCGCATTGTAAGAGATTGGCTTGGAACGGCCCGACATCCCAGGTTCAGGCGCCCATACACAGATCTGGTGTATCAGCCGATGTCGGAATTGCTCGCCGTTCTTCGCGCAAACGGTTTCAAGACCTTTATTGTTTCAGGTGGTGGCATGAGTTCGTGCGCACATTGGGCGAAAAGATATATGGCATTCCTCCCGAACAGGTCGTCGGGAGCAGCATCGAAACGAAGTTTGAAGTTCAAGATGGCAGGCCAGAGCTGGTACGGGGAGCCAAGTTGGACTTCTTTAACGACAATGAGGGCAAGCCCGCGGGCATCAATAAGTTTATCGGCCGCCGTCCCATCGCCGCGTTCGGCAATTCTGATGGTGATTTTGAAATGCTCGAATGGGTTACTGCTGGCACCGGTTCACGTTTTGGACTTCTGATTCACCACGATGAGCCCGTGCGCGAGTTGGATACGATCGTCTATCATTTTGTTGGCAAACTCGACCGCGGACTGACCGAAGCGCCGAAACGAGGCTGGACGGTAGTTAGCATGAAGAATGATTGGAAGCGAATCTTTGCGTTTGAGTAAAAGACGAGATTTAAATGCCTAAGCAAGGTAAGCCGAACATCTACGCGATGCAGGCGGTTGTGGGCCAACAGATCGACAACTTCCGGAAGTTCCCGCCGCGTCAAAAGCCGGCCTCTTTCAACCTCGATGCGGTGATGCGGACCCTGGTGGACGCCGGCGGCGCCGGCCCGCATTAAAGCTGCGGCCGTTCTCCGGCGAAAGAGCGAAGGTGCTGCGTCCGGCGCAGCGAGCGAGGATATACATTGGACAAAGCGTTTCGCATAGGTGCTTCAATCGGCAAATTCCTCTACCGCGAGTTCGCTGCGGCGTGGCCGGTATTTCTCTTCTTTGTGACCGGGTTCCTGCTCTTGCTGCTGGTCATCAAGCTGGCGCTGGCGAACTTCTCAGTCGAGATGACGGCGCTTTCCAAGGCCGTAGTCGGCGCTCTGCTAGCGGCCAAGGCGGTGCTGATACTTGACGAGACGTCGCTCGCGCGCCGTCTCGAGCGACGTCGGCGGATCATCGCGGTCGCGGTTAAGACTTTCCTTTATGGCTCCATCGCACTGCTGCTGGGCTACATAGAACGATTCATAGACGCGATTCGGAGCCAACATAGTTTCGACGCGGGGATCCGATTCATGATCGATCAAGCGAGTTTGTATCGGTTGCTCTCCTGGGAGCTTGGCATAAGCCTCGTGTTTGCGATCTACTTCGCGTTCTTCGAGATCGACAGACGGATGGGCAAGGGAGAGCTTTGGAGACTGTTTTTCGATTCGCCCAAAACTACAGGAAGCGCGACGCCCGCATAGTTTTCGATGGATTGAGAGAGCCTGAATACGATGCTCGGTCGCGTGTGGGTAAATCTGATTGGGCGGATTGGCGGACCGCTGACTTTTCGGCTGGTCGTCCAGCCGGCGGTAGCGGTTTTCTTTGCGATTCGCGCGGGATTGCGAGACGCGCGCGAAGGACGGCCACCCCACGCATGGGTTATAGTTACTGATGCGACGAAGCGCCGAGAACTGCTTGCGGAAAGCTGGAAAGACGTCGCGAAGGTTTTTATCGTCGCCGTCATTATAGATCTGGTTTACCAGATCATCGAGTTGCGATGGTTCTATCCCGGAGAGGCGCTGATTGTGGCGACGATACTGGCACTGCTGCCGTATCTGCTGCTCAGAGGTCCAGCGAACCGAGTCGCACGTTACACCATCCTTCGGCGGCGCCGGATTGACGCCGCAGGACACGCGGCAGATGCCAGATCGAAATACTGAAAGCGCGCAGACACTCGATCTCCCGACCAGGCTCGCGCTCGAGCGCACGCGGGCGTCCTACGAGCGCACGATGATGTCGTGGATCAGAACCGCGACCTCGCTGATCACCTTCGGCTTCAGCATCTACAAATTTTTTCAGATTGAAGGCGTGCGGAGCAGGCCCGACGATCGTCTTTTCGGTTCCCGCGAATTCGCGATAGCGCTGGTCGTCATCGGGCTGGTGTCGCTGGTCCTCGCGACCCTGGAAAATCGGCAAAACATTCGGACGCTGCGCGTGCTGTATCCGGGCAGGCCGCGCTCGCTGGCGGTGGCGGTCGCCGCGCTTATCTCGATCCTCGGAATCCTGGCGTTGGCCGCAATCGTCTTCCGGGAGTAGCCGTTCGCGTCTCCAAAGACGCTTTTGGCGCGCACGGCGGCGACATTCGGGCAGCCACGAGCTACATCGGAGCAACACTTCGGTCACATAAATTGAGGCTGACTATAAGTCAGCCTTATGCTAACATGATGTTGTAGCGCAGGAAATTCACTGATCGCTGGCATCGGGGGGTTCGGCGGCTTCCCCGTCACTCGCGGTTGACTTCGCGGCCGCATCATCCTGGGCCTGCTGAAGCGTCGCCTCCGCTTCATCTTTCGTTGCTTGCGCCTGACTCAAAGCATCACTGGCCTTGCTAAGCGCGTCGTCGGCTGCTTGTCTCGCCTCGTCGGTTGCGTCATCACCCAACTGATCGCGGGCCGTTTGCGCCGCGTTGACAGCATCTTGTGCTGAATCAGCCGCTTGACTAGCCGCCTCCGCGGCCGCCTGTGCGCTTTGGACGGGGTCGACGTCGTTCGCGTCCTGCGTGTGCGCGTTTCTGGTCAATAGCAAGACCAGGGACAGACAAACGGCGCATACGATCGATTGCCGTAATCGTTTTTTTGAAAGCTTCATCGCGTCACCAATAATACCATGCTAATTCGCGAGGCGTTGATCCTCAACTCCATCAGCGCGATTCTTCACGCGGTCTCTATTGCCACCATCCTTGCCATGCCACCCATGGTGGCCGAGAGAAGAGTTGTGGGTAGCGCAGCGCGCCCGGAATCGCGATAGCCGCGCCGAGTAATACGAGTAATCCGCATACGAGCAGCGCGGGACGGCCGGCCCTGCGAGTCGCCTGAACTGCCGCGAGCGCCATCCAAGGCAGGAACGCGATCCAGTGGCGGGGGCCATAGCACAATCCTCCGGTCAAGCCGGTCCATGCCAATATAACCACGTAGAGCGCGATCGGAACGGCCATACGGCGAAGCATGCGCGTTTCGCTGCTTGTCGACCGAGCTTCGCGAGCGATCGCGACCAATGCGATGATCGCCCACGGTGCGAAAATCACCAGGCCGTGCGTGGGATCCAGAAACATATTGAGGAGCGACGTGTGACCCGATACCGTCTGCCAGCCTTTAACGCCCGCGATGACGGGCGTCCGCGCAAGCCAATAGTTGAAGGTGCACAATGCGAGTGCGCAGGCGCCGAGCACCGAACCGGCCTCGATCGCCTCGCGACGGCGCCCCTGACGGAGTTCATCGACGATGATGCCGACGCCGACGATCGCGAACGCAGGCTTGAGAATCGCCGCAACCGCGGCGGCGACTGCGGCCGCTACCGGCCGCTCGTCGATCCATGCCCACAGGCACACGATCAGCGCGAGGCCAATTCCGTTTTCGGGAAAGAACGATCGCGAGTAGGCGAGCCATGGGCTCGCGCAGACAAGAATAAAGACCGCCGCCATCGCCGGCGCTCGTCCCATCCCGTCGCGCTTCGCGACCAGATACGTGAACAGCGCGGTGAGCCACGATATCAGCACGAGCACAACCGCGGCTTCGCTCTCGACTTCGCCAATCGCGGGATGCATCGGCGCGATCGCGAGCGCGAGCAGCGCCGGCCAGGCGACGGCATGCGCCGAGACCTCGTAGACATTCGCGGATTTCCTGCTGAATTCCGGATCGCAACGCATGGCGACAAAGTTTAGCATTTCACGCGAAGCGAGCAGGTGATGCCCGGTGCGGAGATTGACTACGATAGTGTGATGGTCGAGCCGGACGCCTCGAAATCGCGTTCCGGCATCGGCGCCGCCTGCGCTCATGCGGCGAAAGTCATCCTGCAACTCGAGGTCGTGATCAAAGAGGATGCTGTTGATCACCATCACGTAGAAGGGTTCGTCGCTTAACACTGCGGCGGGAGTAACGATGTGAAAACCGGCTCGCGGTTTGAACTCGAGTCGCGTTACCGCGAGGATCAACAGGAACACGATACCCATCGCGAGCGCGACCCCGATCTTGCCCGATCGATCGCGCGACTGGTCTTGCGCGATCGACGACGGACCCGATCGTCGGGCCGGCCGAGGTCTCAGCAAAATCCAAACCAGCCAGACCGCGAGAACCAGCCCAACGACTTCCGCCAGCTTTGTAATTCGATCAGGACGAGGCTCCGCGCGCGAACGCTTATCGCCGACGACAAATTGCTGCGAGCGCATCTGACCGAGGTCGAATTGCGTAGCGTTTGCGGGTGGAGCGCCCTCAATCTTGACCAGGCGCAGATTGCGGAAGAATGCCTTCGTACGGTGCTTGCCCAGCGAGTTAAACAGTCCGCACTCGAGGTCGATCGGGTCAGTCGAATCGACCTTGAAATAAAGCTCGAGTTCCCGCCAACTCCCGCAATACGCCAACGCCGCCCCAGCTACCTCGCCGGCTCTCACTCCGAGGCGTGGGCTTGCCGATTCCTGAGCCGCACCACTGCCGCGGACCTCGCCGCTCAGCTCATACCATCCGGGCTCGAGCGCGACGCTTTGACTCCATGACCCGACGTAGGTTTTGGGTCTCTGGAAAATCCGCAACTGGCCGGGCGCGCCGGGAGGATGAAACCATTTGAACGCGCCACAGTCCGCGTACCTCAACGGATGCCATCCGTCCGGTATGAAACCATCGCCGGCGGTCAGGGTTCCATTGATGATCAGGTTGGGTTGGGGCTGGTCCGCTCCGGCCTTCGCCGCGAGCAGCGCGACTAGCAAAACTACATAGCCCACGACCCTGCTGGCGCGCGTAGAATGCATCCAGGTTAATTTGAATACCGCTTCCAGCTCGCCGCGGATAGCACTGCCTGCGGCGAACGGCGCGACTCGCTTGTCTCATGCCGCCCCTTGGATCCCAGCACTCTCCGAGGCTCCCGGCGCGATCAGTCCAGCGACTTGCGGAATCTCTGGACGCTGATGGTAAGCGAAACGGTCGCGATTATCGCCAGCGCAAAGATTTGCGACCACATCACTCCCCAATCGCCGCCCTTCAGAAAACTGTTCCTGATGACGACGAGATAGAATCGCAACGGATCCAGATATGTGAACCACTGCATCGCGCGCGGCATCGCGCTGATCGGAAATGAAAAACCCGACAAAGTGATAGCCGGCATGATGAAGAAAAACGAAGCGATCATCGCCTGTTGCTGCGTGCCGGAGACCGTGGAAATGAGTAGCGCCACGCCAAGTATACTGAACAGATAAACGCTGGTGCCGATTCCCAGCAGCAAATAGCTCCCGCGAAACGGCACTTCGAACCACAATCTTCCGATCAGCATGATCACGACCATTTGACCTATCGCGATCAGGAAAAATGGAATGGTTTTTCCTAGAATGAATTCAAAACGCGAAATCGGACTGACCATCACCTGCTCCAGGGTCCCGACTTCGCGCTCGCGCACGATGGCGAAGGCCGCCAGCGTCAGACACGAAGTGAGCAGGATGCTTCCGATCGTTCCCGGCACGAAAAACCATTGGCTTTCCAGATTGGCGTTGTACCAGGGACGGCGCGCAAGCTCGACGTCCGGCAGATGAACGGCGATCGCGGGCGCCGTTCGCATCAGATTCGCGTGGGCATAGTCCTGCGCATAGCCATTCGCGATTTCATCGATATAGCTCAGCGCAATCAGTGCGGTATTGGAGTTGGTGCCATCCAGGATGACCTGCACCGGCGCGGTCTGGCCCTTGCGAACGAGTTCGGAAAACTCCGGCAGGATCTGGATCGCGAGAGTCACCTTGCCGCGATCTATCAAATCAGTGATTTGGCGGCGGTTGGTCAAAGTCGCGGCTAGTTTGAAATGACCATTGGACTCAAACCGGCTCAACAGATCGCGGCTTTCATACGAATGGTCCTGATCGAGAACCGCCATCCGCACCTGACGAAGTTCGAAAGTCGCGGCATATCCGTAGATTAGAACCTGCAGTATCGATGGCACTATCAACCCAAATCGCGCTTGCGGATTACGAAAGAGCTGGATGAATTCCTTTATCAGCATCTGGCGCAATCGATTCAGCATTTGCTTTCTCACTAAATGACCTTGCGAAATGACCGCAGCGCCATGCGTCCGACAATCGCGGCAAATACCGTCAGCGCAAAGAGCTGTGGCATCAGCGGCGCCAGTCCGGTTCCCTTCAGAAAAATGATCTTGACCAGGGTCAGGTAATAGCGAGCGGGGGTCAGGTACGTGATCGCCTGCACCGCTAGCGGCATCTGGTCGATCGGAAACGCAAATCCGGAGAGGAGAAAGGCCGGCATGAAGGTGATCACCAGCGAGAATTGGCTGGCCGCCAATTGCGATTTGGTCGCGGCGGAAATCCAATAGCCGAGCAACAAAACCACCGCGAGAAACAGCGCCGACGCGAGAAACATCATCAGCACCGCGCCTCGAAAAGGCACTTGGAACCAGAACACCGCGATTGCCTCACAAAAGCTGGTATCGGCCAGGCCGAGCGCGAAATATGGAATCAGCTTGCCGATCGTGACTTCAAGCGGCGTCACCGGCGTCGAGACCAGTTGCTCCATCGTGCCGCGCTCCCATTCGCGCGCCACCGTCAGCGAGGTCAGAAATGTGCCGATGACGGCCATCACTATCACCACCACGCCCGGCACGATGAAGTTGCTGCTGTCGAGGTCTTCGTTGAACCAGGCGCGCGGCTCGACCGAAACCGGGGCATTCACCGTGGGATAGCCGTTGGCGCGCAGATACTGAAGCTGCACCGTGTTCGAATAGCCGGCTATCACCGCTTCCGCGTAGCCGAAAATCAGATTGGCGGTGTTGTCGTCGGTCGCATCGACGATTGCCTGCACGTCGACCTCGCCGCCCTTGTGCAGTTGTTCCGAGAAATCGTTGGGCATCACCAGCCCAAGACTGCAGGTGCCTCGGTCGATCGCGCGAACCAGGCTCGCGTAGTCGTTGTTGACCATCACGATGTTGAAGTAGATCGATGCCTGAAAAGCCTTCAGCAGGTCCTGGCTTTGCTGGCTGCCTTCGCGATCGAAGACGCACAGCGGTACGTTCTTTTGATCGAGACTGATCCCGTAGCCCATCAGCGCCATCAACATCACCGGCATGAGGAAAACGATCAGCAGACTTCGCGGATCGCGGCGAATTTGAATTATCTCCTTGCGCGTGATCGCGATCAGCCGGTTCAGATTCATGAGGATTCTTTTTGAGGCGTCAGATGGCGACGGTACCGTTCTCGCCACGGTCACCGCTCGTCAACGCGACGAAAGCATCCTCGAGACTGGGACGGATGCGTGCCATCCGTTTGATTTGAATGCCACGGGACTCCATCGCGGCTCGCACCGCACGCATCGCCGCGTCCGCGTCGGCGACTACGAGGTGCAGCGCGTTGCCGAACACCGCGGCATCGCGGACTCCGGTGGCGGTCTTCACCACTTCGAGCGCCTGGCCGAGAGGGCTCGCCTCGATAATCAAGATCTCGCCCTGGACTGAGTTGAGCTTGAGCTCCGTCGGACTCCCGAGCGCGACCAGCCGGCCGCGAAAGATCAGTGCAAGCCGATTGCAGTATTCCGCCTCGTCCATGTAATGCGTGGTAACGAAAACCGTCACACCCTCGGCGCTCAGCTCCTGGATTAGTTCCCAGAATCGCCGGCGCGAGACCGGATCAACCCCCGAGGTCGGCTCATCCAGAAAAATAATCCGCGGCCGATGCAGCACGGCGCATCCAAGTGCGAGCCGCTGCTTCCATCCGCCAGACAGCGTGCCGGTAAGGCTATTTTCGCGCCCACTGAGTCCCGCCATCCCGAGCGCCCACTTGATTCTTTCGTCCAGCTCGCCGCCTACCACATTGTACAGGCCCCCGTAGAATCGCAGAT
The DNA here is from genome assembly GCA_963747115.1 of uncultured delta proteobacterium. Lineage (GTDB taxonomy): Bacteria > Desulfobacterota > Binatia > Binatales > Binataceae > DATGKG01. The sequence goes on from CAVVEB010000006.1 coordinate 43,596, forward strand.
TCTCGACCACCGTGAGATCGTTGTAGAGCGAGAATTTTTGCGACATGTAGCCGATTCGACGGCGAATCTCCTCTGAGGAGCGAACCACATCGAGCCCCGCAACCTCGGCGCGGCCTGAGGTCGGGTGGAGCAGCCCGCAAAGAATGCGAATGGTGGTGGATTTCCCGGAACCATTGGGACCGAGGAATCCGAACACCTCGCCCGGATACGTCTCGAAACTCACGTGATCGACCGCCGTGAACTCGCCGAAGCGCTTGACCAGATCGCGTACGAGTACCGAATTCTCCATCTACGCCGCCTCCGGTTCAGCCGTCGCGCTTACGAACACGTCCTCGATCGTGGGCGGCACCTCGGCGATCTCGGCGTAGTCGATATGGTCCGAATCAAGCCGCTCGCGAATCTCCTGAAGCCGGAGCGCGCCATCGTCGACAAAGATATGAATCGCGTCGCCTACGAGGACCGTACCGGTAACGCCGGGCGCATGACGGAGTTCGTCGCGTAAGCGGCGGCCCTCGGGCGTAACGATAGAAAGCACGGCGCCGGGCAGACGCGCCTTCAGATTCTCCGGTTCATCGCAAAATAAGAGCCGCCCGTTGTGGAGCAGCGCCAGACGATGGCATCGCTCGGCCTCATCGAGATAGGCGGTTGAGTTAAGAATCGTGACGCCCTGCCCGAGCAGCGAGTAGAGCATCGCCCAGAATTCGCGGCGCGAAACCGGATCCACGCCGTTGGTGGGCTCATCGAGTAAGAGCACGCGCGGAGTATGAATCAGTGCGCATACCAGCCCCAGCTTCTGCTTCATGCCGCCGGACAGATTGCCCGCGAGGCGGGTCCGGAATTGGATCATGCCGCAGGCCGTCAATAATGGGGCGGCTCGCTCTTCGCGTGCTTTTCGCGCTACTCCAAAAAGGTCGGCGTAGAAGCGGATATTCTCGTTTACCGTCAGGTCTTCGTAGAGCCCGAACCGCTGCGGCATATAGCTGATCCTGCCTTTGACGGCCTCGGGATCGCGCGATGACATCGCACCCCGCGATGGTTATTGCGCCGCTCTCGGGCGCCAGGATGCCCGCGAGCATCCGCATCGTGGCGGTTTTCCCGGCTCCGTCAGGACCGACCAGCCCGAAGATCTCGCCGCGATAAACGCGAAAAACTCAGATGATCGACCGCGAGCACATCGCCAAAGCTTTTGCTCAGGTCGCGGACTTCAATGTCCGATGATCGGCTGTCCATCGGAGGCGCCTTGTGCGTTCGCTTGCCGGAGTTGAATCAACGCGTCGGCGGGCATGCCCGGCTTCAGCTCGTGAGTAGGGATTCTCCACATCGATCTTGATTCGATAGACGAGAGTCACGCGCTCCTGATGAGTCTCGACGCTTTTGGGTGTGAACTCGGCGCTCGAGGAGATGAACGAAATCCGGCCCGGATACTTCTTACCCGGATAAGTATCGGTGGTGACGGTCGCTTGCTGGCCCCATCGAATTCTCCCCAGGTCCGTCTCGCTCACATACGCGCGCAACCAGACATGATCGAGATCGGCGAGCGTGACCACGGGCGTTCCAGGCTGCATCACTTCGCCCAGCTCGGTCTGCCGTACAAGGATTACGCCTGAAAACGGAGCCCGCAGAACGGTGTAGCCGAGGGTTATTTTTGCAAGTTGAAGAGTTTCGCTTGCGTCTTTTACGTTCGCCTCGGCAGTCGCGATATTTTGCCGCGCGACTCGCTCGAGCGCCTGATCGCGCTTGAGTGTCGCCAGCGATTGTTTCATCGCGGTCTCGGCCAGATCGCGGCTCTGCGTTGAGGTCGCATCCGCTTTCCAAAGCTCCTGAAAGCGCTGGTAATCGGTACTTTTCTGTGCGAGGTCAGCTTCATCGTTGGCCACCGTATGCTCCGTCGCCGAGAGGTTGTCGCGGGCGGAGGCGAGCTGTTCCTCTTGGACCTTGACCGCGGCTTCGTCGACCACGACTTGCTGTTTGTAAGTTGAATCATCCAGTCGCGCGAGCAGCGTGCCCTGCTCCACCCATTGCCCTTCATCAAATGGCAACTCGACGATCCGCGAGGTCACATCCCTGAAGCTCACGAGGCTCTGATGCGCCTCGACATTTCCCGAGACGAGCAGTTCATCAGGGACCGCGTTGCTGGTGACGGCCTGCCAATAGGCGAGGGCTACCACCCCGGCAATCACCAGCGCCGCGGCCGCAATCAAGGCGGGTCTTTTGAGACGCGACGATGCGGACTCGGCAGCTACAGCGGAGGCATTGGGGGCAGAACCGGATGGTGCATTCATCGCGACGGTACTCATTTATTGACTTACTAGTCAGTCAATAATAAGGTGATGATCGTGTCAAGTGATCCCGCTCTTGCCCGCCTATCTCAATCGATCCCTTCGGTCAGAAAGCGCCGCAAGGAACAGCGCCCCGGCGAGATTGTCGAAGCCGCGTTGCAGGAGTTTGCCCGGCGCGGATTTGCGGCTACCCGCCTGGAAGACGTTGCCGAGCGAGCGGGCGTGACGAAGGGGACAATCTACGTCTACTTCAAGGACAAGGAAGATTTGTTCAAAGCGGCCGCGCGCAGCTCACTGGGACCAGTCCTTAGCGAAATTGAAGCGCTCGGCGCTAACTTCAGGGGTTCCGCGGAGGATCTACTGCGGGCTCATTTGCACGCCGTCTATCCGAAGCTGGTCAAAAATCCGCGCGCCCGCCAGATCCTCCGGCTGCTGATTGCGGAGGGTGCGCAATTCCCGGAGCTGGTCGATTTTTACTATCGCGAGGTGATCGCTTATGGGCTCGGCCTTCAAAAGCGCATCATCGAACATGGGGTTGCACGCGGCGAGTTCAGGCGCACGCGCGCGACTGATTTTCCTCAAATAGTATTCGGACCCGTGCTGGCCGCGATCATCTGGAATCTCCTGCTCGCGAGAAAACATCCTATCGACTTCGATGCGTATGCCGACACGCATGTCGATTTGATCCTTAACGGACTCAAGGCGTCGAAGAGCAAATGACCCGGTCGTTCCGGTGATCGGCCCTGAACAGTTCTATTACTCTTCCAATTTGCGGGCTTTGTGAGAGGATTCGTCCGACTATTTTCGGAGGGAGTCCTGATGCGCAAAGTTGCCGTGCTCTTCGTCTGCTTGCTCGGAATTGCCGCTTTCGCTTCCCTCGCGGCCGCCAATCCATGCACCAGCGCGATCAGCGGTCCTAACGATCCCGATTTCGCTCCCGCCGAGATCAATCCGCTCAGCGGCCTGACCTTCAACGCCGAGCAATGGCATCTCTACGACTGTATTCCGCAGAGCGCGCCGGTCGCATCGGATCCCGAGGGCGCATCGGGCATGAGCGTGAACAAGGCGTGGGCTTCATTCGGGATGGGCCGCAGCGACGTCATCGTCGCGTACATCGAGGGCGGTGTGAACTGGCGCCTGGGCCAGAGCTTCGATATTCGCCGCAAGGCCTTATCTCAATTGCGGTGAGCTTCCCGCGCCCGAAAAGGCCGACGGCTCCACAGTGCCCGGCCATTCGCCTGGCTGTATGCAAGCGAACAAGAGCTACGACCTCGACGGCAATGGCGTGCTCACCGTCGACGACTACGCCAACGATCCTCGCATTGCGCACCCGTTTCTCCATCCCGATGCGGGCGGAATCACCGCCGAGGATTTGATCGTCGCGTTCAGCGACGGCAAGGACAACGATCACAACGGCTTCGTTGACGATATTTCGGGATGGAATTTTCATCGCGATACCAACGATCCTCAGACCGACCAGAGTACCTACGGACATTCCGACGGCGAGTCGGGGCAGGCCGTCGCCGAAGCCAACAACAATTTCGCCGGCGCCGGGATTTGCCCGAATTGCCGTCTGCTGATGGTCAAGGCGGGCGACGAAGCGATCGATCGTCCCGATCGCGTCGCCGAGGCGATCGCATTTGCGGTGGACTCGGGCGCAAAGGTGATCGACGTTACCGTCTCAGCACTGGGGCAATCGCCGGCGATGACGGGCGCGGTCGAATACGCTTACGAGCACGGGGCCGTGGTGGTGTGGGCGAGCAACGATTTCGAATCCGCGGATCACACCGAAGGGATGGCGCTGGCCCACGTATGGCCCGGCAATTCGCTGGTGTCGGATCAGTCCAATCGCTCGGGTAATTCATCGTCAGGCGACATGGCCGCGACCACTTTTCGCTCGCGCTCCTCGCTGACGTCATACGGTCCGCACTCGTTGTTTAGCGCGCCCAATGAGGATGGTTCCACTTCCTCCGGCACGCCCGCGGTAGCCGGAGTCGCGGCGATGGTGGTGAGCGCTGGTCTCGATGCCGCCGAGGCGCACCAGATAAAGGAACCGCTCAACGCCAACGAGGTCGAGCAAGTCGTGCGCTCCACCGCGTCGCCGATCAACGTCACACCGTGTAGCGGATGTTTCCCCGGGTTGCCGGGCGCGGAGTTCAACATCCAGTACGGATACGGCAGGCCCAATGTGTTCCTTGCGATGCAGGCGGTACACAACGCGATGATTCCTCCGACCGCGGATATCGATTCGCCGAACTGGTATCAGGAGGTCGATCCGACCGTCACGACGTTGCTTCCGGTGGAAATCACCGTGGGCGCACGCCGTGCGCGATCGTTCAGCTGGCAACTCCAATTTGGACTGGGGCCGCAACCGCTTGATAGCGCATTCATCACTGATCGCAACCGGCAGTGCGCGAGGAGCGAAGCCGCGCACGCTGCAGCAAATCCTTTAACCTTGCGCAAATTCCCTCGTCGTTCTCGACCGGCAACTACACCGCGCCGACGGCCGACCGTCTTTCGATTGAGCAATATGACGTGACGCTCAGAGTCGTCGTCACCGACAACAACGGATTGGTGGGCGAAGACCGGCGAGTCTTTCACTTGCGTCATAACGATGCGGAACTGGCCGGCTTTCCAAAAAGCTTCGGAACTTCGCTGGAGGCGGGCGCGACGATGGCGGACATCGAAGGGCGCGGCGTGCTCGATACCATCATCGCAGGCTCCGACGGCAGCGTGCACGCGATCCGTCCCGATGGCAGTGAGGCGCCGGGCTTTCCAGTGATGACCAACCTCGCGCGCGGAGTCGATCCGTCTTATCCGTTCAACTATTTGAAGTCTCGCGCGTGGAAGTCGAAACAAATCCCGCTGCCGCACGATCCGATTGAGAGCCCGCTCGCGATCGGAGATCTCGACCATGACGGCGCGCTCGACATTGTCGCGACCACCTCCGATGGATTCGCATATGTATGGGATGGACGCGGAAATTTGCGACACGGATTTCCGGTTTTCACCGATCGCAGCGTCGAGCGCCAATCGGTGCCTCCACCTGACACCCCGAATTCTTACAACCCGATGACTGGATCGTTCGGCGGCGCCGCGCTCGGCGATCTGGAAGGCACTGGGCAACTCGATATCGTGATGGACGGATGGGACGCGAAAATCTACGCATGGCGTCCCGACGGATCGCTGGTTCCAGGCTGGCCGGTCGACGCAGCCGATCTGACACCTTCGGAAATTCCTTCCTTTGGAACGGCCACCCACGATCCGAAGCTGGTTACGACGCCGACCCTGGTAGATATCGACGGCGACGGTCATCCCGATGTGTTGGTAGGTCTGCAGGATACCGTGCAAGGCTCGTCGGTGGTGAACTATGTAACCGCGTTTTCGTCGAGCGGACAGTTGGAACCGAATTTTCCGCTCCAGCTCAACGCCATCGCACAGAGCTACGGCACCGCGACCGATTTCGTAACCATCGGAGTGCAAACCCCGGCCGCATTGACGCTACCGAGCGGGCCGACCGCGATCGCCAGTCCGGAATTTTTTCTCAACTACATAATTCCACTCGCCAATCCGACCGCCGCATTTACGGAAAGCCCGGGAACCTTTCCCGAGGATGGATCGTTCATGATTCGGTTTACCGGCTCACCGTCGATCGGGAACCTGCTGGGGACCGCAACTCCGCAGATCGTCGATGCGGGCACCTCGGTAAACGACATCCTGTCGGGCCTTCAATCGACACCCGGCCAAGGGGTTCGGCTGCGATCTGCGGTTTCGGTTAGCGATCCGGTGACCGGCGCGAACGTCTCTCAGTACACGCAGGAAATTCAGGGGCTGGCGTTTTTCTGCGCACCGGCGATCGCGGACATCACTGGCGATGGAAACCCCGATATTCTGCTCAGCGCGGACTCTGCCGCGCTGCATGGATTCGACGGCGTGACCGGCGCGGTCGCCGCCGGATGGCCGCAGTGGACGGGAGGGTGGTCATTCGCGACTCCGGCAGTCGGCGATTTGACCGGCGATGGCACCGTCGACGTCGCGGTAACTACCCGCGAGGGATATCTCCACATCTTTTCGACGCCTGGCCTGACCAGCGCGAATCACGAGGCCTGGCATTGGCATCAGAACGATCGCAACACCGGACACTACGGCGATGATACGCGGCCGCCTTCGGCGATTGACGATTTGGGAGTTTCATTCGGAGGCGCGACCGACACGCTAAGCTTCACCGCGGTGGGCGACGACTGGAAATCCGGCACCGCCGCTTCATACCAGGTGTTCGCGTCACCCCGGCCGATCACTCAGTCAAATTTCGAATCCGCAAAGGAGATAGTTGTCAGCGCAGTACCACAGCCGTCCGGCTCGCACGAAGTAATATCGATACCGCACACGCGCGGTGTGAAGCATTATGCGGTTCGTGCGATCGATCAGGCGGGAAATATCGGACCGCTTCCACGGTAGCCGCGCGTAACGCAGAGCCGCACGAGGCATGGCGAAGAACGATCATGCCTTACGGCGCAGGCGCCCTTGCAATTGCGCGATTGCCGCGCGAGGCGCTTTCTCGCCGACTCCGAGATCGGCAATTTCATCATCGGCGATAGCGTCGCACAGGCGCTCGATCTGAAAGAGAATGGCCGCGACTTCAGATATTGCAGGAGCGGATGCGCCCAGCGACGATCTGATTCGCTGAATCTGTCGCATCCGGCTTTCGGCGCGCGCTTTTCTCACGACCGGATCTTCCAGGGTCAACTGTCTGAGGCTTCGCCGGAAAAGGCGATACCTGCGATGATGCGCAACCAGCGCGTCGACCAGCCGGTTTGCAGATGCTTTTTCGGCAAGCAGATGGCCCATCGCTCTTCGCTCCTCTTCCTCCCAGGCACGATAGACGGCGACAAAAATTTCAGTCTTGTCGCTGAACCATCGATAGTAGGTCTGCGGAGCGAAGCCCGCGCGTCGCGCAATCTTGTTGGTGTCGGTCCCTGAAAAGCCGTGCGTGTTGAATTCCCTTGCTGCCGCGGTGATCAACTTCGCGGCAGTATCGTTTGAATCGCGCGGGCGATCGGGACTGGCGCCTCGTCGGTTCTTATTCATCCGGGCTTGAACAGCTCATCGATGTGATATAAGTATCACATACGCCAGACGAAGTGATACCGAGGGCACATATGAATTGTCGACAAAATATCGGGGTTCCTGCGGGCTCGGCTGCCATCGAAGTAGATGGCGCCCGCATCGCGGTTGCGCGCGAAGGGCAAGGTCCGGCTGTCGTTTGCCTCCATGCGATCGGTCACGGCGGGGGCGACTTCGACGCCTTCGCGGCGGCAGTCAGAGAGAAATTCGAAGTGATTCGGATTGATTGGCCAAACCAGGGCCGATCCGGACCGGATCCGAAGCCTCTCAGTCCCGCGCGCTATGCCGAGCTGTTGCACGGCGTCCTCGAGCGGCTGCGCATCGAACGGCCAATCATTGTCGGTAACTCTATCGGCGGAGCTGCGGCACTCATTTACGCCAACCGCCATCCGGTGCGAGCTCTGGTGCTATGCGACAGTGGCGGGCTGGTGGCGGTGAGCGCGATGGTCCGCGCATTCTGTGGCGCATTCACGCGCTTCTTCGCCGCAGGAGAAAGGCGCGCCTGGTGGTTTAGGCCGGCCTTCCGCGCCTACTACCGATTCATGGTACTGCCGGTACCGGCAGCTGCCGAGCAACGCGAGCGAATAGTCAACGCCGGTTACAGATCGCCCCGGTGTTGCGCGAAGCGTGGGCTGGTTTCGGCAAGCCGGAAGCGGACATCCGGAACATCGCAACATCACTTGATATTCCGGTTTGGCTGGCATGGGGGAAAAAGGACAAGGTGATCCCTCTCGCCGCATGCATGCCGTGTATTCGGCAGATGAAAAATGCCCGCGTTACGAAATTCGAGGCCGGCCACGCCGCGTTTCTCGAGCAGCCGGAGGAGTTCGCGCGGGAGTTTTTTAGATTCGCGAGAGCGCTCGACGACGCATCATCCAGCACCGCAGCGGCGTAATCGCCACCAGTGAAGGACTCAATTCGGAACGGCTATCTCGGAGTCGCTCTCACTGGTTTGCCGGCCGGTTTTGCCGGACGCGGAGCGCTGATATAGGCAGTCGCGCCAAATTGTCCGGGCGCAGCGCGCGCCCAATGTCCAGAGTTTCGGCCGCTCGCAGAGTTCCCCATAGGCACCTCGCTCAAGATGTCGGGCGGGGGCGTGACTCGACCACCGGAAACCGCGGCAGGAACGTATCGAGCATCTCGATCAACTCGATGAGTTTCTCGCGTTTGCCACTGACCGCGATCTGCTCCGACTCCAATGCCGCCGGAAAAGTAGTCTTCTGCAACGAGATCTGATCCAACGTCGCGCGAGTCAACGTCAGTGTCGCATCGGCGTCATCCGCCTGCGCGTCAGGCACACAGGTTAGCGCGCTGTTCTCGAGATTGATCAGGTAGTTCTGTTTGGTATCGGTGAACCGCCAGTTGAGCTTGATAGTCTTACCCGCGGCCTTGGCGCCGTTGAGCCTGACGGCCATGAAGTCGAAGTACATCTCCAGCGGAAGCGACCGGATCAGATCGGGCGCCGCGCCGGCGCCGGCGGGGAGATTGGGCACGCCGTTGCGCAACTCAGACGCGCCCTGCAGATAGGAGTTTCGCGCGGTCGCCGATTCTGCCTGATATCCCAACTGCTCGAACGCGTCGGCGGCAAGCTCGCGCGCGTCGCGATTGGCGGGATCGGCGAACACCAGTTGCGAGGCCACTTGCGCGACCCATCGATACTCCGCGCGCGCGTAGTCCCCACGGGCCTTCTCGAGCACCGCTGCGGCGCCTCCCATGTACTCGACGCTCTTTTTCGCGGCCTCGACCGGCGCGAGTGCGTCGAGGTTCGCGGGGTTACCGTCGTAGTAACCGAGATAGCGCTGGTAGATCGCCTTGATGTTATGTTTGAGGCTGCCGTAGAACGAATGCGTTGACCATTCCCGGTTGAGGCTCAACGGCAGCTTGACCATTTCGGCGATCTCCGCGCCGACATAGCCGTGGTTCATCAGGCGCACCGTCTGGTCGTGCACGAACTTGTAGGCGTCGCGCTGCTTGCGCAAAAACGCGCGCACGCGATCGCCGCTCCATACCGGCCAGTTGTGTTGCGCGATCAGGATCTCGCTGGTCGCGCCGTACCGGTGAAGCGCGCCGCCGATGTACTTCGACCATGCCAGCGAGTCGCGCACCAGCGCTCCGCGCATCGGCAGAAAGTTATGGAAATTCTGAGTGGTGATTTCGGTCATGTTGAGGACGCGGAACTGCGGGTAGTACATGATCAGTTCGGCCGGCGCCTCGGCATCGGGCGTCAGTTCGAAGATTATCTCGACGCCGTCTATCCGATGGGTCTCGACCGCCTTTTCGATCAGGTTGGTCGGCGCAATCAGCGTGACGGTACCGCCCGAAACGCTTTTGCCCAGCCCGGTATCGACTTGGCCGCGTTCGCCGCGCGCCAGAATCGCGCCGAACTGGAAGATGGCGCGGCGCAGCATCGCGTTGCCGGCGATCACGTTTTCGCCGACCGCCGCCGCCATGAATCCCGCCGGCGCCCATATCGTCACCTTCCCTGCCGCAACGTCATCGGAGCTTACGACTCCGCGCACACCGCCGAAGTGATCCATGTGGCTATGCGAATAGATGACCGCGACCACCGGCCTTTTCGGCCGATGCTTCAGATAAAGGTCCATCGCGGCTTTGGCGACTTCGGCCGAGATCAGCGGATCGATCACGATGAGACCGGTGTCGCCCTCGATGATGGTCATGTTGGACACATCGAAGCCGCGAAGCTGGTAGATGCGATCCGTCACCCGGTACAGGCCGTTGGCCATATTCACCCGGGCGTGCCGCCAGAGGCCCGGATGCACGGTGTCGGGGGCCTTTTCGCTGGCGAGAAATTCGTAGCCCTTGAGCGTCCAGACCAGGCGCCCGTCGGCGCGCGTGATCAGCTGATCGCCTAGCGCTTCGATAAAGCCGTGGCGCGCATCTTCGAACGATGCCTGATCGGCAAGCGGCACCTGCGCGACTGCTGCCCGGTTTGCGGCGCGGGTTGCTTCGGTGGCGTCTTTCATCGTGGCCTCCATCAAACTCATCGAACCCGAAATTACTCTTCAGACATAATTTGGCCGCGCGCAAACAACAAACACACCGATGCGCTGGCGCGGGCGAGGCTCGCCTGACTATAAAAATCGAGCATGTGCCGATTCGATCAAATGCGTTCCCGCGTCGCTATTGTCGCCGCGATCATTCTGGCGGTAGCGATGCTATCGTCGTCGCACCTCGCTGCCGCCGGCGAAGCCACCTCGCACACCATCGACGTGAACGGCGTCAGCCGAAGCTACCTGCTTTACGTGTCTCCCGGGCAGAGCGGCAAGCCTCTGCCGGCCTTTATCATCATGCACGGCGGTGGCAGCACTGGCGCGCAGCAGGAGACCTACTCGAACTTCGACGCGTTCGCGCAGGCGCACGGCCTGGTGGTCATGTATCCGCAGGGCGTTGACAAGCACTGGAACGACGGCCGCGTGATCGGACACGAGTCGATGGCGGACGATATCGGATTTATAAAAGCGATGCTGGCTGCCGTGACGGCGCAAGGACTGATCGATCCCAAACGCGTCTATGCGGCCGGAATTTCCAACGGCGGCTTCATGGCACAGCACATGGCGTGCGTGATGCCCGACGCGCTTGCGGGAATCGCCGTGGTCGCGGCGACGCAGCCGGTCGATGCGGCGTGCCCCTCGCCGCGCCCGATGCCTGCAATCTTCTTTCATGGCACCGCAGACAAATTAGTTCCCTTCAACGGCGGCCCGATTGTTCCGCAATTCGGTAATCGCGGCACCGCGATGAGCAATGCGCAGGCGGTCGCGATTTGGCAGAAGCGCAATGGCTGCGGCGCGGCGCAGCGAACGCAGCTACCCGCCAAAGAGGCGAACGACCCGATGAGGGTAACGGTAGAGACTTATTCCTGTCCGCCAGGGCGCGGGCTGGAAAACGTGATCGTGGAGAACGGCGGGCACACCTGGCCGGGAGCGCATCAGAGATTTTTCGCCACGATGATCCTCGGCCCGGTCACCGACGACATCGACGCCAACGACACAATGTGGAGTTTCTTCCAATCGCAGGCGCCGAAGTGAGCGGCTGCGGTGGCCGGGTGGCGCGCTGGCGGCCTGGTTCAATTAGCGCCAGGTAAATCACCGGGACGGCCGGCGAGCATCGCGGGTCTCCAATTCGCCAAATTTTCCATCGCCTGCGCCGGCGGCACGCCGCCAAGCGACATCCATCGGGAGCGATAAAATGCAGTGGCGGCAAGTTGCACGCGTAGACGCTTGTCGTTTGGAGGCGCGGAGGTACCGAGAACTTCCCACGGAAGAGTGACCTGGAGAGTTATACGGGGCCGATCGCTGACCTGATACACCGCGGTTGCCGAAGGGATCGCTTCGCAAGCCTCGCATGATTCATGCGGCAGACTTCGACTCTCATTTTCGTGCCGCTCTTTCCTTCATCCACTTTCGGCGGGATGACGAAGAACGCAAAGTGGCGCGGGCCCGCTCCCGCATCCACGCCGAGGTCGATCCGAAACGCTTCTCCGCGCGGGAATGCCCCGTCATACGCGAGCAGATGCCTGATCGTAATGGTCCATGCTGATGGTCGCGACATGCAAGCCTTGCGGGCTCCACGCGAGGAACAGGTCGCCGAAAACGACTTCCGGCGAAGGCGCCGTGACGTCTTTCACCAGGGCCTGGTCCTTCGGCCACTGCACCAGCGAAAGCGAGCGGGCATCGATATCAGCCTCGGGGATTTGAATCGCGGTGGTTTCCTTCACCGCCGTCCGCGGCGCCGCGCTTCGATGCAGATCGGCGAGGCCGCGGTTTGCATCAGTCAGGGCGGCAACGAGCTCTTCGTATGGCCGCCCATCGGCATCGAGCAAGCCGAAGTCATAGTCCTCATGGTTTCCGGACGGCCGCCCTTGGGCTCGTCGTAGTACTCGAACCAGTCAAGTCCAACGATCCCAGGCTCGAGCGCAAAGTGCCGCGCCGCACTGGCCGCACCGCGTGCGCGCTCGGCCTGCGTTCGCGCGGTCATCAGGGTGCCATTGTTCAGATTCCCGGAACGGTTTTGCTCGGCGGCAAAATACCATTCGGAAATCAACACCGGCCGGTTGCCGGTCAATTGACGCAGACCATCGAAATAGTAATGCGCAATCCACCCGTCCGGACTGTCAACGTCATAGTTGGTCGCGATACCGTCGACGAACGGAGCCATCGCGCGGACCGCATCGGGATCGTAATAGCCCGGAACCCGGTCGCTGAAAATCAACGCCGCAGGATCGGCCTCACGCAGTGCGCGATGAACCAGCTCGTAGTAACGGTGTGTTATCGCGGCGGTCCATTCGCGAACCACCCTGATCCCGTTTCCTCCCGGCCGCAGAAGCGCTTGTGCATTAGCGCTCTGGAGCAATTCCTGGAAAGAGGAAATCCCGCTTGTCACATCAAAATCAGCGACAAACTGATGCCAATCTCCACCGTAATGACGACGAATGAGATCAACCAGGGCCTGCTTCGTGTGATTTGTTTGGGACCGCTTGAGGTAGTAACTGAACAGCGCACCGTTCCACCATCCGACTTCATTGTCGGAGAAGTACCCGATGCGGTAGGCGTTGCCCTGGTAGGGAGTTACTGCTTCCTTAGCCTCAGCAATCATCCGATCTTCGACTGACGAATCAAAAGGATCGGCCCAAAGAAATCGCGCTCTCCAGCCGAGGTCGAGATCGGGAAGGCTGGGAAGCGGCAGATTCGGGGAGCTGAAAGAGCCGGCCGTGTTGAAGCCCCAGGCCCGCACCTGTGCGGCCACGCGGCGTGCCTCCGCATCCGCAGCCTCGTATACCGGAAGCCACGCGCTGCGCTCATGATCCCAGCGCAGGGGCGGCGGCGGAGATGAAGTGTCGGTAAGAGTGTTAATCCCGATCGAAAAAAATCGTTCGCCGCAGGGATTTACCAGCCAGGATACGCCGTCGCTCGCCTGGAGTTTCCATCGGCTGGCGGAATCCCATCGCAGTTCACAGCCCGCGCCGGCGGAGCCCGGCAGTATCGACAGAAAGACCATGACGGTAATCGCGAGCGACCGGATATCGCGATTCCAAACGAACTGGCTGAACCGTTGCGCCAACTGAGGTGTTATCACCGGGGATGTCCGTTTCGACTCCAAGTCCAACTGGCCATGTATATCGACGGCTTTTTTGTAGCAAGGCTTTCGTAGCCACCTCGCTCAAGAGGTGAGGAAACAGGCGTCGGCGCCACTCGCGCTGCCGGCCGTTTCAGTCGCCTGGCTAGCGGCAGGTCCGCGAGTGCGCAAAGGCCGGAGTGTCTTCCTCGGGCGCTGTCGATAGGCGCTGCTGCAACATCCGCAGCGCGGTCGCCGGATCGTCCGCGAACTGGAAGAGGCCGAGATCTTCGCGGCTGATGGTCCCGTGGCGCACCAGCGCCTCGAAGTTGATGATCTCTTTCCAGTAGCTGGAGCCGTAGAGCACGACCGGAATCGAACGATCCAACTTTCGCGTCTGCTCCAGAGTCAGAATCTCGAACATCTCGTCCAGCGTGCCGAAGCCTCCGGGGAATACCACCAGCGCCCGCGCCAGATGTGCGAACCAGAGTTTGCGCATGAAGAAATAGTGAAACTCGATCGACAGTTCGCGGGTGATGTACTGGTTGGGCCGCTGCTCATGCGGCAATCCGATGTTCAGCCCGATGGTCCTGCCGCCGGCCTCGGAAGCGCCACGATTGGCTGCCTCCATGATCCCGCCGCCTCCGCCCGAACAGATGATGTATCGATGCGCGTTGGGCGCAAGGCCTTTCGACCACGCGGTGATAAGCCGCGCCAGCTCGCGCGCCTCCTCGTAATAGCGCCCCAGAAGACCGTCGGGCGCGATTCTCGCCGATCCGAAGAACACGATGGTGTCGTGAACCCGTTCGCGGCAGAAGATCTCCAACGGTTCCAGGTACTCCGCCAGGATGCGCAGGGGGCGAGCTTCGTCGCTGTCGAGAAACTGCTGGTCTCGGTAAGCGAGCGGGCGCTTTGCTGCTTTGGGCGGTTTCATATGTTTGTGGACCTTCGCGAAATCGACATAGCCGCGCTCGACGTTGGTATCGACCAGCTCGACGCGGACGCGATCTCCCACATCAAGACCTTTGTCTCCGCGCACGACTTTTCCTTCGGCTGCCGGTTGATCGATTCTCACCCAGGTCCCCTTGTTTGACGCGCCGGTCACGATAGCGTCGAACTGATCGCCGATCCGCGATTCCAGCAGCAGCGCCGCCGCGGACTTTCGCACCTGGCGCTCGACCTTGGTCGCGGCGTCTTCCTCTTCGGTGCAGTGCTGGGCAAGTTGGCTGAGCTCGCCGTTGCTGTAGGGCGCTGGTCGTCCCGCGAGCGCAGCCTTGAGCAAGCGATGCGTGATGAGATCGGGGAAGCGCCGGTTGGGCGCGGTCGAGTGAGTGTAATCTTTCACGGCGAGGCCGAAATGGCCGTCCACGGGCCGGCCCGAAAGCTCGAGCACGTACTCGCCCCGGCCCAGGAGCTTGATGACGGAGAGCGAGAGGTCCGGAAAGCGCACGGGATCGGCCTCGCTCCGTTTGGCAAGAAATCTCTCGAGCGCGACGGCGTCAGGCTTTGACGGCAACTGCTCGCCCAAGCTGGCCGCAAGGTCGACGATCCGCTCCCATCGCTCGGGCGAGCGCAACACCCGTCGCAGCGAAGGAAAGCCTTTTCGATCGAGATACCTGACGGCCACGCCGTTGGCGGCGATCATGAAGTCTTCGATCAGGTCGTGGGCGCGATTCCTCTCGTCCGGGCGCAGATCGGTCAGGCGAATCGCCATCGAAGACTGGCCGGGCCTCGATCGTCAGCAGACCCAACGCACCGTGTTGATGCCGCAATTTCTTCATCGCTTGCGCGACCCGATCCTGAATGCGGAGCTGCTGTTCGACTCCCGCCGCCGCGGACATCGCGGGCGGCGCGGGCCCGGTTCCGTCGAGCCAGGCGGCGACGCTGTTGTATGCGAGCTTGGCGCGATTGACCACCACCGCCTGATAGATGTCCGATTCACCCACCGCTCCGTCGGCATCGACCGCCATCTCGATGACGATCGCCAGCCGCTCCTCACCCTCCGCCAGAGACGTGAGGTCGGTGGAAAGCTTCTCCGGAAGCATCGCGAAGATCTCGGCAGCGGTGTAAACCGACGTGGTGTTGGCCGCCGCGTGACCGTCGATCGCGGAACCCTTCTTGACGATCGCGTCGACGTCGGCCACCGCGACGAGGATCTTCACCGCGCCGCCCTCGGCCGGCACCGCGACCGAGAGTTGATCGAGATCGCGCGAATCGTCGTTGTCGATCGAGGCCCAGAGCAGGCCGCGAAGGTCGCGGAAAGACCGGCCGTCGGCGGTCGCCGCGGCGGCGATAGAGTCGGTCTCCTCCACCACTGCGGCGGAATAATCCGGTAGCAGCCCCTTTTCCAGCATCGCTTGTCGCGCGATGCGCTTGAGGCGGTCCCTGCACGGCGCGGTTTTCTGATTCATCGGCGAATCATACCTTTCCAGGCAGCTTGCTCAACAGACCGCCGCGAATGTTTCACGCGCGTGGATCGACCTCGGAAGCCGCGCCTATGATCGTGGCGGTCAAGCATCGCCGCATCAGGTCGATCATCATCTCGAATACGGATATCTTCACCACCATGAGGTCTCCCAGGTCCGTGTCGCAATTCCGAGGCGTGGCGAAAGAAGATCTCGCGCGTCGCTGATCGAGTAAGAGCATCGCATCAAATACCCGGGTGGACAGGAGTGATGGTCGCGGGAATTCTATTTCTTTCGCTGGCCGGCAACCTCTTCGCCGCCGAGCCTTCCGGCGCGACGGAGTACAAGGACAATTGCGCGCGGTGCCACGGCGCCGACGCGAAGGGCAACGGACCCGATGCCAATGACAAGCCCGGCTATCACCCCGCGGACCTGACCCAGATCAGCAAGCGCCACGGCGAGAAATTCCCGCGCCAGGAGATCTACGATGTCATCGATGGCGGCAAGCGCCTGCCCGAACACTACAACTTCAATAGCCCGATGCCGCTGTGGGGATTGAGCTTCCAGCTCCAAGGCAAGGAATACAGTGACGAGAGCGAAGCCGACGTGAGGCGCCGCATCAACCTTCTGCTCGACTACCTCGAATCGATCCAGGAAAAATAGCGCCCTCGGTCCATCCGCTTGCCGGATCGAATTTCGCCGGCGATGTGCTCCGGGATCTCCACAGCCTCCGACCTCGCTATAGCCGCGCCGATTCGCGATCCAATGACCATGGATGCCACGGTCACGATTGCCCTTATCGATGCTGCGGCAACACAGAAAAAGAACTTTCGCCGCGCCCTTCATGCGCCATTGCCCGGCGAATACTCTGAAGACAATGGCCGCGGCTGCGATACCCGCCGAACCTCATCTCGAGACCGGCGCGACTCAAAAGTGGTTGATCGCCATCGCGGTGATGCTCGGCACCACCCTCGAAGTGCTGGATACCTCGATCGTAAATGTTTCGCTGCCGCATATGCAGGGCACGTTTTCCGCGAGCGTCGACGAGATCGCGTGGGTGGTCACCAGCTATCTGGTCGCCAATGGCATCATGATCCCGATGACCGGATGGATCTCGTCGCGCTTCGGACGCAAACGCTATTTCCTGACCTCGGTGATGGTGTTCGTCGCCGCCTCCGGCCTTTGCGGGGCCGCGCACATCATAAAGGAGATGGTAATGTTCCGGCTGATTCAGGGTGCGGCGGGCGCGGCCATGATCCCGTCTTCGCAAGCAATCCTGATGGAGACGTTTCCGCCCGAAGAGCAGCAGATGGCGATGGCGATGTGGGGCGTCGGCCTGATGGTGGCGCCGATCATGGGTCCGACGCTTGGCGGATGGATTACCGATAACTGGAACTGGCGCTGGAATTTTTACATCAACCTGCCGATCGGCGCGATGGCATTGCTGATGGTCTCGGCGTTCGTGCACGATCCCGCTTATATGCAAAAGCGGCGCGCGAGCCGTGGCGGAGTCGATTATATCGGCATCATTTACCTGGTGTTCGGTTTCGGCCTGCTGGCAGATCGTGCTGGATCGCGGACAGCGAGCGGACTGGTTCGCGCGCCATGGGTCTGGTACTTACGTCGTGTCGGTGGGCTGATTGGTGATGCTGGTGATGCGCGAGCTGCAGATTTTCGGAGCCGATACTCGATTTGCGGATCATGACGAATACCGGCCTTCGATCTATCGGTGGCGCTGATGCGTGGTGATGAGTTTCGTGCTGTTCGGCACCGGCCTGCTGAATCCGATCTTCCTGCAGGAGCTGATGGGATATAACGGCGTGGGAGCAGGACTGGTGCTGGCGCCGCGCGGACTCGGGGCGATGTTTGCGATGCTGTTGATCGGACAATCTCGCGCGCTATCGATTCAACAAGCGCCCGTTGGTAGGGCTCGGTTTCGCACTGATGGCTGACGGCGTTGTGGTCGATGGCGAAATGGGATCTCGATCGTGCACATGTGGGTGGTCATCTGGCCCGGCATCGTGATGGGTATCGGGATGGGATTCATTTTCCCGATCCTGTCCGCGGCGACGCTTTCAGTCGTGGATAAGCGAGCGGATGGGATATGCGGCGAGCCTGTACAATATGATGCGCAATACCGGCGCGGCGATCGGAATCTCGTACATGACCACCATGCTGATCGATCACCAGCAGATCCATCAATCGCGGCTGGTGGAGCATTTCTCGATTTTCGATGCGTGGCGGATGAGCGACGCGGCGCCGCGGATGGCCGGGGGAAGTTCGTTTTCATATATGCCGCAACTCGTGAACGGACAGCATCAGGGCTTCGCCGGCATCTATGGAATGATCCAGGCGCAGGCCGCGATGCTTTCGTTCAACGACATCTATCGGGTATTGGCGATGGCGATGGTGTGTCTAATTCCGTCATTCCTGTTTCTCCGAAAAGGCGGCAGCGGCAGCAGCGTTCCGTCTCATTGAGGCTAGGGTTGACAGAAAGCGAGCGCTCAGTTTACGAGTCAAGATGACTACCTGACATGTGAGCCAGCCGGTTTTGACTAGAGGACCGGCCAAAAGGCCGGAAATCAACTTTGGATAAAGTAAGAATTGCGCTCGCGCAGTATATTGAGGCCGCGTGGAGGTGCCTCCAGGACGGCGGCAGGTTGGCGGAGCAGAACGCACCGACGAAATGTCGGCATCGGCGCGAGCCGAGCGTTGCGAAGCTCTTCCCAGCTGGCGCGAACTCGTCAGCACTTGTAGCGAAGCCTTCAGCAAGAAATCAGGGTGGAGTGGGACGAGGGTGCGCGAGTACGAACTTAGCAATTGGTTCCGTCGGAGAGGCGTCTATGGAGAACTACTTGAGAGTAGACGGCCGGACCCCGTCGAGGCGACGGAGACGCTGATAGCTGACGCTTCGGAAAACCGAGCACCAGGTCACATACCTCGCACTACTCGAAGGGGTAGAACTGTCAGAACGGAGGGTCCCTTTCGGGCGCTTTGAGATATCCGAACCATCCGCCGCGGAGATTGAATCGCTATTCGAGCTATCGATCAACCGGCTCTTCTATCCCGATGCGCTGATCTCTACCAAGCGGCTCGACGAGCACTGGTACATCACGGTCGATCGAAGGAGCGGCGTCTAGAGCCCTTGGCCGCATGGAAGGACTACCTAGATCCGACGATAAGACCAACCTTCAGCGAACTACCGGTCGCAGTGGAAAGAGCATTCTACCCAGTCGCGTTGTGGGTCAGCTTCTACAACCTGCGCCGCGTTCACGAAAGGCTGCGGTACACGCCCGCGATGGCGCTCGGAGTGACAGATCCATATTTGGACGATTGGCGAGCTTGTTCAGGCCGCGCTAGAGCCTCAGGACGTGCCGCCGTTGCCAGATAGGACGCCGCAATCGACGCTCCGGCCCGGATACACACCATTTGGGCCGCTCGTAATATTGGGCGGAAAATTGCGTCCAAAGCGTTAACAGGTGGGGTCGATTTTGATCTAGACATGGAGAGCGGATTCACGTTGCCATGACATAAACCCAACTGCCGAGAACAGAACCGTGACCCCGACCACGATCACTAAAACAGCAAGGGCGTATTGCCGATGGGTGTGGCGTAGATGAACCTCATAAGCCCGCGATACCAAGTGTACTATCCCAGAATGATCAACCCCCATCCGAAGGCCCATTTACCAAGTTGATGGCGGCTTTCACCGTGGTCCTCGGACTTACCGCGATTATCACCAATATTCAGACCTGTCGTGCGTTGAAGGAAGGGCGAGCGGATTTCAAAGACCAGCAAGCCAGCATCTTGAGCGTCATAAGCCAGACCAAGCGATTGGCTGACAGTGCGCGCGAGCAGTTTGAAGTTACCGAACGCCCCCACGTAAGTTTGGGACGCAGGGACGGAACACTGGCCGAATTTGTAGTACCAAAACACGCCACCGCTACTGAGGGCGTTGGCATCAAATTTTATCTGCAAAATGGCGGACGATCGCCCGCACTCACTCCGAGGATTGGTATCACTTTGCCCCCGCTTTTGCTCGTGGCAAAAGGAGCCACACAAAGCAGGTATCCGTTCAAGCCACATTCGGACGTAGCCGAACCTCTCCTGAGATACAAGGTAAGTGGCACGTGGAATCCTGAAAATGAAGAACAATCCATCGCGCCTCAATCGGAGTACGTCCATTTGGCCCCCGATCAACTGTCGAAGGAACAATATGACGCGACTCGGGCGGGCAAGCGTCTTTTGATGCTTTTTCGGGATCCGAATATTGCGACGAACTCGGCAACTACACGCATCGCACCTTCAATCTCTACTACAGTGCCCAATTCGACACATTTTTTCGAACTCAATGAGACCTATTGGAGCGGCTTCTACAAATTCCCCGCCGCACGTTCCGACCGAGAATATTTGCCGCCCTGCGAGCAGCCCGATGAACGCGAAGCTCGCGAGAAAAAGCAACGCGAAGACTTTGCAAAAGCTGCGAAGACAGCTAACTTGCCCGTCGCCACTGTTACGCCTACGCCGTAATTGCTGAAGGGTAAGGGTGGCCGGATTTGTCGCCCTGAGTGGTCGGTTCCGGCCAGCGCCATCGACTTCGCACTAGCTGCGCGGTGACTGGGAGTCTGCTATGATGTGACTGTTGGCGCTCTTTCGGGGGTGCCACGGTCGTTAATGGGGTCGTCGAAAGTGTCGGAAGCGAAATTACCAAACGAAACCAAATTGTCCTTGAAAAAGCGGAAACAAACCCATTGTGCCCATTTAGATCCTTGGGTGCTCGCGATGGCGATGGTGTGTCTAATTCCGTCATTCCTGTTTCTCCGCAGAGGCGGCGGCGGCAGCAGCGCCGCCGCTCATTAGGAATCATCGGTGGTGATATACCCAGCTGACGATCTCACTCCCGACTTCCTCAAAATCAGTATTAGGCCCACGCTTGCGGGGGAAGATGACGAGATTGATTCCCGAACCGCGAGCGGAGGGAACGATCAGACCGTCATGCTCCAGCCATTCGACCGCGCCGCCGACTACCTGACAAAGCGCGTGGTCAACATCGGAAAGCTCGCGATCGCCAATGCCCAGATCGAGCAATACCGATCGGCTCGAAAGATCGAGTATCTTCTCCAGATGCACATGTAGTTTGTAAATCGTGCGCGTGACTGTGGGCCTCAACGGCTGCGCCAGAACAGCATGTTCGCCCTCGGCCAGAGCAGTTTCACGATCGAGGCTGCAGTAGATTGCCGGAGTCCCCGGCGGATTCCAGCGAGCACCTAACTGATTTGGCCGGGCTGGAGGGTTATTGCCGAACATATGACGCCAGACTGTTCCGTCCCAAGCTTGACTCTCGAACGATTCGAGAAGGTTCAGGAGCTCCGAACGATACGCCACCTAACTTCCCTCATTCCCGTACCTCTACACATACGCACCATCTTTCAGTTGAGCGATCAGCGCTCTAACATCGTCTAGCCTACCGGCCTGAATCCTGCCTGCGGGCGTGTCGCCCTTCAACAAAGTGTGGGGTTTGAACAACCACAAGCGAGCCTGTTCCGGAGTGTAGAACTCGGAAAGCTCCTCCGCAAGGAATGTAAGAGCCAGCAGCTGCTTGAGTCGGTCAGGCTGGGGCTCGACCTTACCCGATTTCCACCGCGAAACGGTTTGCGGCGTCGTGCTCAAAAGCTGCGCCACTTCCCGAAATCGAATTCCGGCTCGTTCTTGTAGTTTGTCCAGTTGCTGGACGAGTGCCTCTGCCATTAGAAGTCACCTTCCCTTCATCATTATGCTGAGACTCGACGAGCATTCAGGCGCCGTCCGTCGGGTGGTTGCGACCAACTTCTAAGAGGGCTCTGGCGTTCGATAGCACCGAGAGTGCCGCGCCATGACTCAACTCTCCGTCTTTGGGTATCCAACGCTGGATATACGCGACTCGCTTGGAGTGCCAAATCGGTCGCTGGGCGTAAGATCTCTTCCATATAGATCTGCCGACGCAGTTGTAGCGGAACAGAGCTGATTCGCCCTACCTCTCGACTCCTCGTGATGACGAAATGTCTGCGCGAGTCGCCGAGCATATCCTGCAAACCACGTGGGCAGCATCGTTCGCGACAACCGAATGAAGTTTTCATCCCGCGAAGGTTAAAGAATTCCCTCGCCTGCTTGACCTCCAAAAACGCACCCAACTCTTGTAGGTACACGCGGGGAGGAGCAGCGAAAGGTTTCTTTTCTTTACTGGGGAGTCTCGTAAGTCTGCCCATGTCAAAGCTTTCGCCAGTCGTGATGCCGCTCTCTATTCCGCCGACCGCACCAAATGCCAGAAGCGCAATACCGACCGTTCCGGTTTTTTCTGCCACAAGCGGAATCCCCAGCTGATGGAGGTCCTGGCAAGCCGCGATGAAGCCTCTGAGGGCGACAGGTCCACTTTTAGACGTGCCGAACGGATGCACACGTAACCACACCGAATCGATCGGAGAATCCTTCAGCATGCGGATAATCGTGTTTCGTCTCGATGCGTCGCGAAAATCGGTGGACGGAAGCGCCAATGGATAATAGATCGGGACGTTGGCGCCTCCCATTGCATCGAGACAATTGCGAAGAGCTTGGGTCGTGAAAGAATCTACCGCGACCCATCGGTCCGCCGCGCTCGCCAAATAGTGAGTTGGGGCAAGCACAGCGCTAAAGCTGTTGGTCATCACAAATTCTGCGATCATTTTCGCCGTTTCTCGCGACGCAGCAGCGCTTAGTTCATCAGCCTTTTTTCGCGCGGCAGAAGCCCATGGCAGTGATAGGAGTTCAGGACGCAGTTCGGCGGTCGGGGTGGCCAACTCCATAATCCGTGTATCGAGGACCGTCTCGACGCCTCTTCGCAGCGCCTCGCCACGTAATTCCTGTTGGGGCTTCACGAGGGCAGGGTTGAAAGCGATACCTCTCAATCCAGTCAGGCCTTCCGTTAGAGCCTGCGCCAGCACTAGATGATCGCTTCGACCCGGTCTCAAGTAGAGGGCCAATGGAGCTTCAACAGCGCGGAGCAATCTCGGAAAACCTTTTCCAGGTTCGATTCGACTGTTCACATCCATATATGTTAACCTTTAGATGGTAGTAGTCATCAACACATATAGAACATTTACATTAACATGTCAATGAACACAACCAAAGCGACGTGGCGGCGGAACCAGCCCCGCCGCTCACTGATGATCGACTCCGCCCTAGCTGCGCGGTGACTAAGAGTCTGCTATGATGTGACTGTTGGCGCTCTCTCGGGGGCGCCACGGTCGTTAATGGGGTCGTCGAAAGGTTCGCAAGCGAGAATTACCAAACGAAGCCAAATTGTCCTTGAAAACAAAGGATTCTATTCGCAGACGACCTTCAAGATCCTTCGCGAAGGGCCCAAGACGAGCGCGCGGGCGGGAAGGCTCGCGGCCGAGATCCGCGTCGGCGCGCATTCGGATGCCGAAACGCGCGCATCAGCTCACTTTTTGCGCTCCAGCGACCACATCGAGGCCGCCCCGAGCAACATCCGAGCAACACTTTTGCAACATTTTCGAGCCCGTTTTGAGCTCATTTTTGGCGCGCAAAGCCGCGGAGGCGCTAGGCGCTTTGCGCCAGCCCGGTACCCATCGAGCTGCCGAGCTGACCCACGCGCACGACCAGTTGCCGGCCTTGACGGATAACCAGGTGATCGCGTTCGAGACGCGCGAGATGTTCGCTCACTCGCGGGCGCGACGCGCCGACCAAATTGGCGAGATCCTTCTGGCTGAAGACGATCCTGAGCAGAGTGCCGCGCGATTCTTCGATTCCAAAATCGGTGCACAATTCCAGCAGCGTAATCGCAATCCGCTGGTGCAAGTCGAGACTAAGGAAACTCGCGCCGCGCAACAGCAGCCGGTACCACTGCTTCAGATTGTTTTGATGGAATACGCGCAGCGCGGAGGTCGGGGCGTTCACGCTGATGCCATCAAATTGCTCCCAACCCACGCTGCCGACTCTGCAATCACTATAGGCCTCGCATCGGAAACGATATTGGCTCGCGGGAAGAATTGGAAATTCCGGAATTGGCCCGGGCGCGAGCAACGCCACCATCACCCGTTCGCTGCGAGAATTGACGCAGGTGATGCTGCCTACGCCGGTCAGCAATATGTGCACGCCGGACGCGAGCGCGGCTTCCCCAAGGATCACTTCATGGCGCTTGAAATTGCCCATCGCGAGTCCGTCGACGAGCTTGGACATCTCGGCGGGACAGAGCCAGGAGAGGGGTTTGAGTCGGGCTAGAAGATCGAGGTCAATATCGCGAGTCTGCTTTGGTCGGTTGGATTGCATCGACGGCGAGAACATTCAGCCAAGCTATCTGCTTCCCGGCGTTGAAGGAACGCATTGTTACTCAGGGATCAAGAATAATGTTCTCCCGGAACCGACGCGGTCGATGTTCCTATACAGTCTGAGCTTGTCTTAGGAGACCTATCGATCGGTGTCGCGGCCAATAGCGGCTCTAGCCAGGCACATCAGAGCGGCTTCCGTTCTCCTGCTCGAGCGTGATTTACTCTTCAGTCCGATTCGACTGCGGCGCCATTCGCGCGGTCTTCGCGGAGAAGCTTGACTATACCTAACGATGCAGCGCCGCTCGGTGTCGCAATCCTCGGGCTGATCCTCGGGATGCGTCACGCGACGGACACCGATCATGTAGTCGCCGTGACGACCATCGTGAGCGCCGAGAAGCGTATCGGTGCCGCGACCCGGATCGGAATCGCATGGGGCCTCGGGCATTCGCTAACCATCTTCCTGGTCGGTGGCGCGATAATTCTATTCAAGCTTACGATTCCGGCGCGCCTCGCGATGGGGATGGAATTCGCGGTCGCGATCGTACTCATCTTGTTGGGAATCTCCGCGCTGGCGCAGTCGTCTCCACGACTGGCTCGCCGTTTAGGTTTCAAGAAGGGCGGCGCGGATTTATTCGCGCACACTCACGTGCATGAACACGAGGGCCTCGTGCATGTTCATCCGCACGCGCATGTTCACGGTGAGGAGCATACGCACCATAGTCATCTGCTCACCGGCGCCGCGGCGCGATCGCGATTCGCGCGCGGTTCGCATCAGCGCGCATTCGGCGTCGGCCTCGTACACGGTCTCGCCGGCAGCGCCGCGATCGCGCTGCTGGTGCTTAGCGCAATCCCGAATCCCGTTTGGGGTCTCGCCTACCTCGCAATTTTTGGATTCGGGACGATCGTGGGCATGGCGCTTATCACGACCGCGATCGGGTTACCGGTAAGCCTGACCGCGTCACGGCTTGGCGAATTGAATCGCGCATTGCTGGCCGGCGCGGGCGCGCTGAGCCTGGGCTACGGGCTTTTTCTGGTTTACTGGATCGGATTTGTCGACGGCCTACTGACTTAGACCGAGGGAGTTTTAGTCGACGCCGACTTTGGACCAGCGCCGCCAGGTCTCGCCGCATCCCAGACTGATCGCGATCAGCAAGATGGCGAGGAAGAATCTCGGCGACATCGGGTGCCATAGCGCATCGCCCAGAAACGCGAACAGGATGGTTCCCGGCACCATCCCGATCATCGAGGCCCAGAAATAGTCTTTGAATCTTATCGGCGACGCGCCCGCCAGAAGATTAAGCGCGTTATACGGAATCACGGGAACCATCCGGAGATAGAAAATTATCTGGAAGCCGTGCTTCGCAATCTTCCGCAACACCTCATGGAAGCGCTCGCCAACTATTCGCTCGACGAAGGATTTTCCCAGCCAACGTCCCGCGCCAAAAGCCACTATCGCGCCGACATCGGCGCCGATCAGCGAGTACAGCGAGCCCCACAAAGTACCGAACGCGAGCCCGCCCGCGATGGTCATCACCGCGCCGGGCACCAGGAAGGAAGGGCCGACCGCATACAACAACATGAAGATGATCGGGCCCCAGATTCCCCACGTCAGCACTTCTACCTTCACCAGCTTGGGATCGCGGAACCATTCGGAGTGCGCCCACAGGAGCCATCCACACACGATTACGATTGCCGCGATGACCGCGATCTTCACCACGTCCTGAAAGTTGAGGCTGCCGCGTTGCGGGTTGCCTTCGGGCGCAGTTATGGGTCGAATTGCCGCCATAGAGACGGCCTAATGATATGGGCGACTACGCTAGCGAGACAAGCAGTCCCGGGTCGTCGTTGTCGAAATCCACCAATGCGGCTAGAGTCGCCGAAAAATAGAGGAACCTTCTTCGGTGAACGAACTCTCAGACAAAGTCGCAATCATTACCGGTGGTGGATATGGGATCGGAAAACAGATCGCGCTGAAGTACGCCGCGGCTGGTGCAAAGATCGCGATCGCGGCGCGCTCGCTCGATCCCATGAAGCGGACTTGCGCCGAACTGGAAAAACTCGGCGCCAAGGCGATCTCGGTTCAAACCGATGTCGCGAAAGAAGCTGGATGCGCGCATATGGCCGAGGAAACCGTCAAGGCATTCGGTCGGATCGACATCCTGGTTAACAACGCGGGTATCGCGGGGCCGACCAAACGCATCACCGATATGAGCCTCGCCGAATGGCAGGAGGTGATCGATATCGACTTGACCGGCGCGTGGCTGGCGTCGCGCGCGGTGATCCCGCAGATGGACAAAAATCGCGCGGGAAATATTTTGATGATTTCTTCGGGGGCCGGACGCCGCGGCTATCCGCTACGCTCGCCTTATGCGGCCGCGAAATGGGCCATGATCGGGCTGACGCAAACGCTGGCCGGCGAATGGGGTCAGCGCGGAATTCGCGTCAACTGCATCTGCCCCGGCGCGATCGAAGGCGACCGTATCGAGCGTGTAATCCGGGCGCGGGCCGAGTCGCTCAAGCAGCCATATGAAGCCGTCAAGGCGGCGTTCGTAGGGCAGGCGGCGCTCCAGAGAATGGCGACCGAAGAGGAAGTCGCGCGCGCGGCGCTGTTCCTCGTTGCCGAGTCGAGCGCGGGGGTCACCGGCCAGACGATCAACGTGGATTGCGGCAGCGCGATGAATTGAAAGATAAATCGCGCCTCTCCGTGTTGCCGTTATCGGTGGAAGATCAAGCTGCCGCGTTCCGTGAAGCAGCATCGCGAGGTGTGGTTCTGACGCTAGAGCGAGGCTGGTTACCTCGGCGCGGAAACCGAGACTCCACGTAACCTAATGTGCACTCAGGGCCGACTCTATCGCGGGCGAAAGCTTGTCGGCTTGCGAGAGCAGCATCGTTACTTGCCAACGCTGCTGTTCGGATAATATGTTCGCGAACCCCGGCATGCCTGAGAGCCGTATCCCGTGGGTTACTTTCCAGAACGTCACGCCTTCGGGATCGTCGGTCACCATTTCATCGTGCTCGAATAGCTGGGGAGGCGAAGGAAACATGCCCTTCGCAATCGCGTCGGCGCGGTGTCCCGGAATGCCGTGGCATGGCGCGCAGTGCTCCTTGAAGGTCTTGGCGCCGGCGAGGAGATTGTCGTCATTCAACGCCAAAGGATCTTTCTGATCCGCCGCACCGCGGAGACTGGCTTTCAGCGCGAGATTTGCGACGGTTTCTTCGAGCGGAAGCGGCGCCGCGGTGGTTTCCATCGGAACTCCCCCGGCAGTGATGAAGAGATATCCACCGATGAAAAGAATCACGACGGCGGCTATCATGCCGAGAATGAAAGCTCCGAGGCGTCCGGACATCTAGAAGGCTCCTTCGAGGTGGGGATAACGGAATCAGACAGCATTGTACTGCCTTTTCTATTGATTGTGTTTTCCCGGTCGCGTTGGCCACGGATCACGAATCAGGTCTTTAGTTCCGCGCTTTGTCGACCAGGCGATCGCTTGCCAGCCACGGCATGAATGCGCGCAACTTGCGCCCGACTTCCTCAACCGGATGCTTCTCGCCTTCTTTGCGCAGTTCCCTGAAATGCGGGCTGCCGGCGCGATACTCGTTGATCCATTCGTTGGCGAATTTGCCCGACTGAATATCCGCGAGGATCTGCTTCATCGCCTTGCGCGAATCTGCGCCGACGACTCTTTTTCCGCGCGTCATGTCGCCATATTCCGCGGTGTTGCTGATCGAATAGCGCATGTTGGAGATACCGCCCTCGTAAATCAGGTCCACAATCAGCTTCACTTCGTGCAGGCACTCGAAGTACGCCATCTCGGGCGCGTATCCCGCCTCGACCAGGGTTTCATAGCCGGCGCGAATGAGCTCCGTCAGTCCGCCACATAGAACCGACTGCTCACCGAAGAGATCGGTTTCGGTTTCCTCTTTAAATGATGTCTCGATGACCGCGGCGCGCGTCCCGCCGATCGCGGCCCCATACGCGAGGCCAATTTTCCTGGTGTTGCCCGAAGGATCCTGCGCCACCGCGAGCAAACACGGAACCCCGCGTCCCTTGGCGTATTCCGAGCGCACCAGGTGGCCGGGACCTTTCGGCGCGATCATGAAAACATTGACATCGGCAGGCGGCTTGATGAACCCGAAATGGATATTGAAGCCGTGGCCGAAGGCGAGATACTTTCCCGGCTTGAGCGCGGGCGCGATTTCCTTTTCGTAGATCTCGCCACCCATCTCGTCCGGCACCAGCATCATGATGATGTCGGCCTGTTTCGCCGCTTCGGTGGTATCGAAGACTTTGAGACCGTTCTTCTGCGCCTTCTCCGCGGTAGGGACTGCCTTTGCGCAGACCGACCCGCACGTCCATTCCGCTGTCGCGCAAGTTGAGCGCATGCGCGTGTCCCTGGCTTCCATAGCCGATGATCGCAATCTTCAACGGACGAAGAAGGCTCAGGTCGGCGTCGCGATCGTAATAAACCTGCATCCCGTTTAATCTCCTGACTTTTGCGCCGCGCGCCGATTATGATTTTCGTTGAGTTGCGCCGAACGCGCCATCGCGATCTTGCCCGAGCGGACGATCTCCTTGATTCCAAGCGGGCGGATCAGCGCGATGAATGCCTTGATCTTTTCTTCATCGCCGGTGAGTTCGACGGTGACGGCGGCGCGGCCGATATCGATCACATGAGCGCGGAAAGCGCTGACGATCGAATCGAGTTCCGGGCGGGTGCGCTCGTCGACCGCGATTTTCACCATCACCATCTCACGGTCGACGATTTCGACGCCCTGGAAATCCGTCACCTTGATGACGGAGACCAGGCGGTTGAGCTGTTTGTTGATCTGTTCGAGTATCGTGTCGTCCCCCGAGGAGACGAGCACGATGCGCGAAACCGTCGGATCGAGGGGATCCTCGTTGACGGTGAGCGACTCGATGTTAAAGCCGCGTCCGGAAAATAGGCCGGCCACGCGGGCCAGCACGCCGAATTCGTTTTCGACCAGAACGGATATTGTGTGGCTTGGCATTCGGTGGTGTTCGAGCGCGCATCACCGAATCCGCGGCTCAGTGTGCCTCGTGATGGTTCTGATGACGGTGGAGAACTTCCATCATCTTATCTTTGGAGGCCAGCTTGAGCTTTTGGATTCGCTTTTTTTCGATTTCCTCTTCTACGCTTAGGTGGATTTTATCCCGGAAGGCTTCGAGCTGATGTTTGAACTCCTGGTGCTCGGCATACAGAGCCCTGAGTTCATCATCATGATTCAGCAACTGCTTGACGAGTTCTTCGTCTCTGCTCTCCATGGCCTCTCCTTGGTGGCGGCTACTGGCGGTACCGTCACTGGTCTGAACGTGGCCTCGGCGCTGCGCACATAGAGCGGCTCAAGGGCCGCCAGCTCATCGGTTTCGCCTAGCGAAATCCGATGCGCTCCTAGTGCGGCAACGTATCGGCCGCGCGAGTTAAATTCCATTTCCTCCAAAACCGTCGATCGGATGCCCCGCTCACTGAGCAACAATGATGCCTCCCGAGCTTTCGCATCTCCGATGAATATAACGCCGTCCGAAAGTTGTGGGAAAAGTTCTTCTAATCTTAATACCAAGGGAGGTGAAATTTTGTCCAGCGTATCGGCACCGATTCGGTAGAATTCGCTGTAGATTTCGTTTTTTCGCGCATCCAGAATCGGACAGATTAACGTATCCTCGGTTGCCGAGGGACTTCGTTCAAGCGCCGCGAGCGCCATACAATCAAAGGTAGGTATACCCACCAAAACGCATCCAAGTGCCACTACGAGTCCCTTTACATAGCTTAACCCTACCCGCAAGCCAGTAAAGGAACCCGGCCCGAGCCCGATCGCGATGCCTTTCAAATCTTTGAGACCGATGCCGGCCTGCGCGAGCAGTTCTGCGACCGCATCGGGAAGCTCGGCGCCATGTGAGGCGGTCGAGCGCGTGACCTGTGCAAAAATCTTTCCGTGGGAGACGATCGCGAGCGATGCGGTCGTACTCGCGGTATCAAGGCCCATCACCGGCCCCGTCGCCGCGGCGGCCGCGAGCAGCCGATCAGCCCTGAACAATTCGCGAGATGTCATTGAAGATGACGAACGCCATCAAAGCCACCAGCAAAACCAATCCTACTTGCAGCGCGAGTTCACGAGTGCGGAGGTTCAATGGTTTGCCGCGGATTCCCTCGCAGGCGAAGAAGAGCAAATGGCCGCCGTCGAGCAGCGGCACCGGGAGCAGGTTGATGATCCCAAGCTCGAGACTCAGCATCACCATGAACATCAGCACCGCGGAAAGCCCCTCGTGCGCTTCCTTTCCCGCCATCTGCGCGATCATGATCGGACCGCCCAACGCCTGGCGCACCGGAGTCGATCCGTTGACGATCTCCCAGATACCGACCACCAGCGTTTCCGTCATCGCGATACTTCCGGTGACACCGTGCGCGATCGCGCCGATCGGTCCGTAGCGCTTTATTTCGTCGTCGCCACGCGGAAGTACGCCGATGATCCAGGTCGGGACCTTGTTCCCGTAAACTGAAGTTTCATCCTCGCGCTTCGGTGTGATGACGAGATCCTGATGCTGCATCGCGGTGCCGGTTCCGCGCGTGATTCCAAGCTTCACCGGCGACCCGTTTCCGCTTTTGATCCCTAACGAGAAATCGTTCCAGGTCGAGATCGGATTTCCGTCGAGCGACACGATACGATCGCCCGGGCGCAATCCCGCCGTGTACGCAGGCAACCCCTCCTTCGCCTGACCGACGACCGGCAGCAGCATCGGCACGCCCCACAGAAATACGATCGTCATCAAAATGGGCGCGAAGATGATGTTCATTAGCGGGCCAGCCAGTACGATGACGAAGCGCTTCCAGAGATGCTGGGTCGGAAACGAGCGCTTGCGAAATGAGTTTACGAGGACGACCGGCGGATGCTCGCCGAGGCTGGTTTGTGCTTGCGCGACCGATTCGTGCTCGCCGATCGCCTTCATCACCGCGGCTTCCTCGGGCTTGAGTTCGCGCCCCATAATCTCACTGCCGCGGGCGCCGTTTGAACTTAGCCGCTTGGCGAGCGCGAGGATCTTCTCGTCGACATCTTCCGAAGGGGAACTCCAGCCGTGATTTTCCGCAGCCTCGGCTACGTCGAGACCCAACTCGTGTGCGTAAGTCTGCAACTCCTCCGAGTGCGGATCCTCGCCAACTTCCTCGCCCAGCATTCGGACATATCCGCCGAAGGGAGTTAGTCCAAACGCGTATTCGGTCTCGCCTCGACGCACCCCATAGACTTTGGGTGGATACCCAATCGAGAAGCGAATCACCCGAACGCCCAAACGCTTCGCCATCGCGAAGTGTCCGGCCTCATGAACGACAATTAAGACGGCGAGAATGACAGCGGTCGCGACTATTGAGGTCAGCAAAACGCGCTCCTTCGAAACGTCCCCCGCGAGTAATCCCCCGGAATAGGCGTGATGCAAAGGCTCGTAGCGCCGCATCATCGCGAGTAATAGTAGGTTAAAACAGCCGCGAAGACCAGTGAACAAGTGCGATCGAGTAACCCGCCATGACCTGGAAAAATCCAGCCCGAATCCTTGACCCCGGCGGCGCGCTTGAAGGCTGAGTTCGCGAGATCGCCGATGATGGCAAGAATGGCGACCATCGATGCATATGAAACCAGCTTGCCCAATTGCCATTGCGGAACCAACCAGCCTCGAAGGATCAGGCCCGCGATTATCGACGCGATAATCCCACCGATCGCGCCTTCCACAGTTTTTCCAGGGCTCACTCTGAATGCCAGCTTGTGCCTGCCCATCGCGCGTCCGTTGAAATACGCGCCGGCGTCCGCGCAGATGACCAGCAGCAGCATCAGCACGATTAACCGGATCCCCTCGGGTCGGTTTCTGACCAGCGCAAAAAACGGGAACAGCGGTCCAACATAAAGCGCACCGATCCCGACCAATAGCGGACCGCGAGGAATCGCATCCGGTCCGTGGACTCCCGCGACCACGACGTTCGCCATCGCGACCACCAGCACCGCGACCAAGATGATTGCCGCTCTGAAGCGATCAGGATCGGGCGGAGGATTCCCGCCGGCTAGCGGCGCTGCCATCAGCATTAGCATTGGCAGCAGACCGACCAGCAACAGCACGATAATCGATGCCGCCGAGCTGAGGCGCGTCATCTCCGCGATCTCGTACAGACCGCCTAATCCAAACATCGCAATCAGAATGGAAAATCCCCGATCGGGTAGAAAAACGATCGCGGCAAGCAACAGCGGTAGCGCAACCGCCGCAGTCGCGAGTCTAGTTCTGAGCACGCAGCCGGTGGTCGTCGTCGGTAATGACGCCGCCGAATCGGCGTTCGCGCGCCTGATACGCAGACAATGCGGTCAGAAATTCGCGCTCACGGAAATCGGGCCATAAGGTCTGGCTAAAATATAATTCGGTGTAAGCGAGCTGAAAGAGGAAAAAATTGGAGACGCGCTGCTCGCCGGAGGTGCGAATGAAGAGATCCGGGTCGGGCATCGCGCCGGTGGCGAGCGATCTCGCTACCATGGCCTCGTCGACGTCTTCGGGCCGAATGTTCCCCGCCGCGATAGCGTCGGCGATCTTTCGCACCGCATGAGTGATATCCTGGCGTCCGCTGTACGGCAGCGCGAGGCCCAGCGTCATTCCCTGATTGTTCGCCGTCATCTCGACCGTCTGCTCCAGCGCGTGTCTCAGCGGTGGAGAGAGGCGTGCGGTTTCTCCCAGCGCCAACACGCGAATCCCGCGTTTCATCAACCGCTTGCCCTCGGTCAGCAGGTAGCGATGAAACAGCCGCATCAGAAAATTTACTTCGGTCGAAGGGCGGCCCCAATTTTCATGCGAGAAGGCGAACAGGCTCAGAAATGGAATCGAAAGTTCACGCGCCGTCTCGACCACCGCGCGGACGGAATCCTTGCCCCGTCGATGCCCCTCGTTGCGGCTGAGGCCGCGGCGCTGCGCCCATCGCCCATTGCCGTCCATGACGATGGCAACGTGGCGCGGCAACCGCTCCGGATCCAGCGACAGGTTGGGAAACTCTTCTGTTGGTAGAGAGATAGCCACTTCGAGATGCGACCCCCTGCCCCGGCGATGCGCGTCGGCGCCGCGCGGTCAAACCTCCATTATTTCCGCTTCTTTGGCGGCTAGCACCTTGTCCAGTCTTTCGATGAACTCGGTGGTGAACTGCTGGACCTTGGCCTCCGCGCCGCGCAGATCGTCTTCGGTGATCTTCTTGTCTTTGTGGAGATCTTTAAGCATGTCGTTGGCATCGCGACGATGATTGCGCACCGAAACGCGATAGTCCTCGGCCATCTTCTTGATGTGCTTGGCCAGTTCCTTGCGCCGATCCTGCGTAAGTTCGGGAATCGGAATGCGAATGATCTTGCCATCGTTTTGAGGGGTCAAACCAAGATCGGAACTTTGAATCGCTTTCTCAATTTCGTGCAACGCAGTCTTGTCGTAGGGAGTGATCACGATAAGCCGCGGCTCCGGCGCCGCCAGCGAAGCAACTTGGCGAATTGGAGTTTTGGCGCCGTAATAGTTCACCTGAAGCCCCTCGACCAGCGCGGTCGAAGCCCGTCCGGTGCGGACCTTGGTCAATTCATGGCGGAATGCTTCGACAGCTTTTTCCATCTCTGCCCGCGCGAGATCGATTACTTCGCCCTGCACTATCGCAACCCTCTTGGCCGACTATCGAAAAATCCCGCAGTCCCTAGATTTCGTTCCCGACCCAGGTGCCAATCGCCTCGCCCATTACGGCCCGCTTTATATTACCGGGTTTACGAAGGTTAAACACGATTATGGGCAGATGGTTATCCATACACATCGAAATCGCGGTGGCATCCATAACCTTCAAGTTTCGATTCAGCACCTCTATATAGGTCAGGCGCTCGAAGCGTTTGGCTCCGGGCTCCTTCAGCGGATCGCGGTCATAAACCCCATCTACCGTATGGCTCGCCTTGAGGATAACCTCGGCGTCGATTTCCATCGCCCGCAAACTGGCAGCGCTATCGGTGGTGAAGTAGGGATTGCCGGTGCCGGCCGCAAACAGGATAACGCGGCCTTTCTCGAGATGGCGGACCGCGCGCCGACGAATGTATGACTCCGCGACCGATTGCATCGCGATAGCCGATAGCACCCGGGTTGGAACCTTGTTGCGTTCCAGTGCATGCTGCAAAGCGAGCGCATTGATGACCGTCGCCAGCATTCCCATTTGATCGGCGGTCGAGCGATCCATCCCGCGCGCCTCGTATTCGCTGCCACGCAGGATATTGCCCGCGCCGATTACCAGCGCGAGCTGAATTCCGAGGTCGTAGGCTTCCTTGATTTCGAGGGAGATTTCCGCGAGCGCATCGAGATCGATTCCGCTACTACCGGCCGGTGCCAAAGCCTCGCCGGAAAGCTTCAGGAGGACCCGATTGAAACGAGGTTTGGGATTCAAACGGTTTTCACCCTCCGCCAGCGTTGGGAATGTCCCCGCCTGCCACCGCAGTTATTTCAGGAGTTGGCGCCGTCTTCGGATTTGCTCACGATACCTTCGCCGAGTTGGAACCGGACGAAACGCCGGATCTCGATTTTCTCACCAGACTTGCCGGTATGCTCACCGATCAGATCCATAATGGTGCGGTTGGGATCGCGCACCCAGCTCTGCTCAAGCAGGCACGCCTCTTTGTAAAACTTTTCGATCTTGCCCTCAACGATCTTCGCGATAACCTGCTCCGGCTTACCAGTTCCAGCCGCCTGTGACGCGTATATTTGCTTCTCCTGCTCCAACATCGTGGGAGAAAGTTCCTCGCGCCGGATGCAGCGGGGGTTGGCGGCCGCGATTTGCATCGCGATTTCCTTTACCAGGTTCTGAAAATCGGGCCCCTTGGCGAAAAAATCGGTCTCGCAGTTGACTTCGACCAGCACGCCCAGCTTGCCGCCAGCATGAATATAACTGCCAATCGAGCCTTCCGAGGCGGTCCGCCCGGCTCTTTTTGCCGCCGAGGCGATGCCCTTTTCGCGCAGCCAAAGGACGGCCTTTTCGAGGTCGCCTTTGCTTTCGGCGAGCGCCTTCTTGCAATCCATTACGCCCGCGCCGGTCTTCTCGCGCAGTTCCTTTACGATATTGGCATTGACGTCCATCACACCTGCTCTATGCCGCGGCTAAAAGTATTCTCCAGATAAACGAACCCGAGTCCACATTGCTCCCGGCACGATTTCTCACCGGCTGGGAACGCGGCCTCGGGATCTCGAAAGCTTCAGACCGCCTGCGGCGATTCCGAAGCTCCACCGTCGTTCACACTACTCGAATCATCGATGCCCTTCTGGCGCTCTTCGGCGATCCGTTTCCCTTCGATGACCGCGTCGGCAATCGCTGCGGTGAATAGCTTGATCGCGCGGATCGCGTCGTCATTGCCGGGAATGCGATACGAAATCAGATCCGGATCGCAATTCGTATCGACCACCGCGATGACCGGAATGCTCAGGCGCTGCGCTTCGGAAACCGCGATATATTCCTTCTTGGTATCGATGACCCAGAGCGCATCGGGAAGCTTGCGCATGTTCTTGATCCCGCCGAGCGTCAGCATCAGCTTCGCATGTTCGCGCCCGTTGTCACTCATCTCTTTTTTTGTGAGCGCATTGATCATCTCAGGATCGGCCATGATGTCTTCAAGCTTTTTAAGGCGCTCGATCGAAGCGCGGATGGTCTGGAAATTCGTCAACATCCCGCCCAACCATCGATTCTGTACGTAGAACATGCCGCATCGCTCGGCTTCTTCCTTGACGATATCCTGAGCTTGCTTCTTGGTGCCGACGAACAGCATAGTGCCGCCCTGCGCGGCGATGTCGCGTGCGAAGTCGTAGCAGGCGCGGAACATCTTCACGGTCTGCTGCAGGTCGATAATGTAGATTCCGTTGCGGGCCCCAAAAATGTACGGTTTCATTTTCGGGTTCCAGCGGCTGGTCTGATGACCGAAATGGACCCCGGCCTCGAGCAACTGCTTCATAGAAATTTCGGTCATAAGTTCTGCTTGGTCCTCAGTTTTAGCGAGCGTAGCCCACCAACTTAGCAAGCTGCACGCTCCGTTCCAAACCCCTCAATTTGACGAATTTCGGTCAGGCGTTCATCGACTCGAGAAATTCCTCGTTGGTCTTGGTCTTCTCCATCTTGTCGATCAGGAACTCCATTGCCTCTACCGCGTTGAGCTGCGAGAGCAGTTTGCGCAGGATCCAGACCCGGTTAAGGGTGCTCCGCGCAAGCAGTAATTCCTCCTTACGGGTCGAGGAACGCTGGATATCGATGGTCGGAAAGATGCGCTTCTCCAGCAGGCGCCGGTCGAGTCCGATCTGCTGATTACCGGTACCCTTGAATTCTTCGAAAATGACCTCGTCCATCCTGCTGCCGGTATCAACCAGCGCAGTCGCGATAATCGTCAGGCTGCCGCCATCTTCGGTATTGCGCGCCGCGCCGAAGAACTTTTTCGGCTTGTGCAGAGCGTTCGAATCGACGCCGCCCGACAGGATTTTTCCTGACGGAGGCACCACGGTGTTATAGGCGCGCGCGAGGCGGGTGATGGAATCGAGCAGGATCACCACGTCGCGGCCGTGCTCGACCAGGCGGCGCGCCTTCTCGATGACCATCTCGGCTACCTGTACGTGGCGGGTGGCTGGCTCGTCGAAAGTCGAGCTGACCACCTCGCCCTGCACCGAGCGCAGCATGTCGGTGACTTCCTCGGGTCGCTCGTCAACCAGCAGCACGATCAGGACGATCTCGGGATGGTTGAATGCGATTGCTTTGGCGATCGCCTGCAGCATCATGGTTTTGCCGGTAAATGGCGCCGCCACAATGAGTCCGCGCTGACCTTTGCCGATCGGCGCGACCAAATCGATTATCCGGGTGGTCAAATCTTCGTGGTTGTATTCCAGCTTGATTCGTTCGGATGGATAGAGCGGCGTCAGGTTGTCGAACAGGATCTTGTCGCGCGCCTTCTCGGGATCCTCATAGTTGATCGATTCCACCTTGAGCAGCGCGAAGTAGCGCTCGCCTTCCTTGGGCGGCCGAATCAGACCGGAGACGGTGTCGCCGGTACGCA
The DNA here is from genome assembly GCA_963747115.1 of uncultured delta proteobacterium. Lineage (GTDB taxonomy): Bacteria > Desulfobacterota > Binatia > Binatales > Binataceae > DATGKG01. The sequence continues at coordinate 80,853 of CAVVEB010000006.1, forward strand.
GGTTGAACTTGCGAATCTGGCTCGGCGAGATGTAGATGTCGTCGGGACCGGGAAGATAGTTGTAGTCGGGAGAACGCAGGAACCCGAAGCCGTCGGGCAGAATCTCCAGCACCCCCTCGCCGAGGATGGCGCCGTTGCGATGCGCTTGCGCCTGCAGGACGGCGAAGATCATCTCCTGCTTGCGCATGTTGACCGCGCCTTCGACTTCGAAGTCGCGCGCGGTCTGGGCCAGTTCGGTAACCTTGGCGCGCTTGAGCGCTTTGAGGTTCAGCACTCCATCGGCGATTACCTGAACCGGATCCGCCGACGGATTCAGTTCCTCCGGACGCTCCGCAACCCGGCGTGGTTCGGAGTTCGCGTCCTCCATCCGGTCGTGGACTTCGTGATGTCTCGCTGCCCCTCTGCCTTTGGCCATATGCCTCCCCCGCATCCCGCTAACTCTCTCTTCTGGATTCTCCATTTAATCTGAGTTCCGTCCTGAACGTTCGTTCAAACAAGCGGCGACTGGAATCGTACAACTGATTTCGCTCGAATCGCGGCAGTCTTACAGGATTAAGATCCACCTAAGCCTTGGCGATCGGGATTCGGATAAGGATAACGCCGTGTCTCGGGTGTGAAGGCTGGCCGTGAAATGGCCGCAGAGAGTTCGTCTCCGCCCAGCGTCCCAAAGTGCGGAAGCTAGAGATCACGCTATCCAAGGTTCAAAAAGCTGTCAACGGCTTCGCACTTCTTCTTTAGCCAGCTTCCCGATCGTCAATCGTTCGCTTTCAATACCGCGCGCGGCGAGAAAATCCGTGAAATCCGAAGGCATCGGAGCAAAATAAACTCGCCGCTCCAAAGTGCGCGGATGCACGATCGATAGATACATAGCGTGCAGCGCGTGACGCTGAAACTCGCGGCTCTCGCCAACCCGGTTGTTCTTCGTTCCGCCACCGTACAACACGTCGCCCAAACACGGATGTCCGATCGACGCGAGATGAACGCGTATCTGATGCGTGCGGCCAGTTTCCGGCATCACCATCATCAGCGTCGCCTGAGGTGATTCGCGAAGACGTTCGACCACCATCACGTTGCTCACCGCGTCGCGCGCGTTGCGGGAGTTCACCGACATCCGCTTTCGCTCGACCGGATGACGTCCGAGCGGACGCGATATCGTGATTCGGTCGCGTGTGACGATACCACGAACGATCGCCAGATAAATCTTGTTGACCGTGCGCGCCTTGAACTGCGCGGAGAGCACCGCCTTCGAAAACGGCGTCCTCGCCACCACCATCACTCCGGAAGTTTCCTTGTCAAGCCGATGAACGATTCCCGGACGCAACACACCGCCCGCCTCGGCCATCGTCGCGAGTTCGGGGAATTTCGCCAAGAGCGCGTCGACCAGGGTTTCGTCCGGATGCCCCGGCGCGGGATGTACGGTCATACCGGCGGGCTTGTTCACAACGATCAGTTCATCGTCATCGTAGAGCACGTCGATCGAGGGCGCCGACGCGAAAACCTCACGCGGGGCGAGCGGCGACGGATCCGCGATATCGATGCGATCGCCCTGATGCACCGCAATCGACGGCCGCGAGGGTTCACCATTGACCGTCACCAGCCCGGCCTTGATCATTCGCGCCACCTGCGAGCGCGTGTATTCAGCACCCAGCGAGATGGACACGAAGATATCCAGCCGCATCCGCTCGTGCGCAAGACCGACTTTCAGGTCTGCCAGCATCTACCGAAGCAGGCCCACGCACCGTTTATCGGTACGGGACCGGATGCACCTTCTCGTAGGCCTCGATCGCGTCTTCGTGTTCGAGAGTAAGCGCGACGTCGTTGAGGCCTTCGAGCAGAAATCTTTTCGGGTGCGGCGCGATTTCGAAGTGAGCCGACCATCCAGAGTCATCGGCGACCTTCTGTCCTTCGAGATCCAGCGACAGTTTGTAGCCGCGACGTTTCGCGATCGCCTGAAAAATCGCCTCGACCTCTGCGGGCGCAAGGATGATCGTCAGCAACCCGTTCTTGAGACAATTGTTGTGAAAGATGTCGGCAAATGACGGCGCGATCACCGCGCGGAATCCATAATCCTGCAACGCCCAGACCGCGTGCTCGCGGGAACTGCCAGACCCAAAATTGGCGCGCGCGACTAGAATCTCCGCGCCCTTGTGATGCGGCAAGTTGAGAGTGAATTCAGGATTTTCTTTTCCGCCGGGCAGAAATCGCCAATCGAAAAATAGTCCCCTGCCCAGCCCGCTTCGCACCACGGCCTTGAGAAACTGCTTGGGAATGATCTGATCGGTATCAACGTTAGACCGATCCAGCGGCGCCACCAATCCGGTGAAATTCTTGAACGGCTTCATCTCAGCTGCTCGCTTTCTTCAAAGGTGAACAGTTGGTACTAGTGTTTCGCCCACTCGCGGATATCGACAAAATGCCCCGCGATGGCGGCGGCCACGGCCATTTCGGGACTCACCAGATGCGTGCGTCCGCCCTTGCCCTGACGGCCTTCGAAATTGCGATTTGAGGTACTTGCGCATCGTTCCCCGGGCTGCAGGAAGTCGGGGTTCATTCCCAGGCACATGCTGCATCCCGACTCGCGCCATTCGAATCCTGCGTCGGTGAAAATTTTATCGAGTCCGAGTTTTTCGGCTTCACGCTTGACATGCTGCGAGCCCGGCACCACCATCGCACGTACGCTCCTCGAAATTTTTCGGCCCCTGATCACGTTGGCCGCGTTGGTCAAGTCGCTCAGTCGTGAGTTGGTACATGAGCCGATAAACACCCGATCGATTTTGATATCGGCGATTTTCGTTCCCGGCTTTAGCGCCATATATTCGAGGGCCTGTTCCGCCGCTTTGCGCGAGGTTTCGTCTTTCAGGCTTGCGGGATCGGGAACTTTGCCGGTGACCTCGATCACCATACCTGGGTTCGTGCCCCAAGTGACTTGTGGCGCGATGTCACCCGCGTCGAAGCGGATGCTGCGATCGAACCTGGCGCCGTCGTCAGTCTTGAACTCCAACCATTTTTCAGCGGCCTTCTCGAAGTCTGCGCCCTTGGGAACGTGCTTGCGGCCGCGCAGATAATCAATGGTCTTCTGATCGGCGGCAATCATGCCCGCGCGCGCTCCCGCTTCGATCGACATATTGCAAACTGTCATCCGCTCCTCGACGGAAAGCGCCTCGACCGCGGAACCCTTATACTCGGCTACGCACCCGGTCGCACCATCAGTGCCGATCTTGCCGATGATCGTCAGGATCATATCCTTGGCGGTGACGCCGGGAAGCAGCTTTCCATCGACGCCAATCGAAAGAGTTTTCGGCTTGGCCTGCCACAGGCATTGAGTCGCGAGTACATGCTCCACCTCGCTGGTTCCGATTCCGAAGGCGAGTGCACCGAATGCCCCATGGGTCGCGGTGTGACTGTCTCCACATACGATCGTCATGCCGGGCTGAGTGAGACCAAGCTCGGGGCCGATCACGTGTACGATTCCCTGATCGGGAGAGGCCAGATCGAAAAGCTTGATGCCGAATTCGCGGCAATTCTTCTTCATCATCTCGACCTGAATCGAAGAATCGGCGTCGGCGATCGGCAAGTTTCGGGCAACCGTGGGCACATTGTGATCGAGCGTCCCGAAGGTGCGGCCGACCGAGCGAACCTTGCGGCCCGCGTGCCGTATCGCTTCAAACGCTTGGGGCGAGGTGACTTCATGAATCAGGTGGAGATCGATATAGAGGAGGGCCGGCTGGCCCGGCTTCTCCATCACCGAATGTTGTTTCCAGATTTTTTCGAAAAGAGTCAGCGCCGGCATCGCGTTTCCACTTCCTTGCTAGATTTTGCGCGGGTCATGCCCCAAACCCAGGCTCACTTAACTCGTCTGGAGTCGTAATCATGAAGTGCGCAACGCGGGCGTTCCGTTCTGATTCACGCCCACGCGTCCCGAATATGCTTCAATCGCCTGCACCAGCTTGTTCGCGAATTCACTGAAAGACTTGATTTCGTAGGAACCCAGCGTCATCCAGACCGACTGAATCGCCGCTTCGCGGCTTTTTTTCAAGCAGGCCAGAACTCGCGCCCCCGACGGCGTCAGCCGGTACTCGCGATTGCGTCCGTCAGAGCGGGAAATCGCGACCGACACCAGTCCGGCCTCGAGGAGTTGCCGCAGGGTTCGCGACACCGCCGCAGCCGAGCTCTCGCGCCGTCGCGCGAACATCGAGGGCATGAATCGCCGCGCCGCGATTTCCTCAATCACGCGCCATTGCTCGACCGTAATACCGGCCTCCGAAGCCAGTACTTCGCGGCGGCGCTCAAACACATCGGCCAGCGTCGCGAGGTGCTCGATAGCTTCGTGAATCCGCCGGGTCTTCTCAGCCTGACTCGTCAGAGATGCGGCCTTACGGACTACTTTCACAGAGTATATTATTAACTTAGGTTAAGTATTTGTCAAACCGGCAAGTTGAGATATCCGGACTGGAACGAAAAGGTTCTGCGCGGGTAGATCTATTTGATGCGATGGGTGGGCGAGGCTCGTTCGGCGCGCGCAAGGCCGCGGGTCACGGCCTCGTCGCCAAAACGCTCCGCCAGCGCGTCGAGTGCGCGATTTAGCTTCTCGCGCTTGGCATTGGACCCGGGCGTAGCGTCGAAAAGCCCGAGCTGTTTTTCATCCGCGCGTTCGAGCTTGTGGACTTGAACGCCGGCCAACCGTATCCGATCCTTCTCCTTCACCTTTGCAGTAAGTTCGATCGCGCGCTTGGAAATCTCCGCGCTGTCATCGGTGGGATGCTCGAGCGACGAGCTTCGCGTCACGATCGGGAAACGTCCATGGCCGAGTGGACGCGCGAGCTTGAGCTTGAGGGTAATGGTTCGCGCGCGAACCGCGTCGGCGCGCAGTCGACGCCCAATCGCATCGCCGTGAGCAATCAATGCGCGGCGCAGTTCCAGTCCGTGGAGATCGAGATCGCGATCGAAAGTATTTTCCTCGCCGTACGATTTGCGCTGCCAATCCGCAATCACCGGCCGCGGATCGATACCATTGGCAAGTTCCCGCAGACACATTCCGGCTAAGCCGAATTCGGTTCTCATAGTAGCCACGTCACGCGCCGCGAGTTCTCCAACGCTGTGAATCCTCAGCTCATGCAGGCGCTGAAGCATCACGCGCCCGACGCCCCACAATCTCTCCACCGGGAGCGCGGACAGAAATTCGCCCAAATGTTCAGGGCCTAGCACCAGCAGACCGTCCGGCTTGCACATATCGCTCAGAATTTTCGCGGTCATCTTATTCGGTGCGATTCCAACCGAGACGATCAGTCCTGTTTCCTCGCGGACCCGTCCGTTTCAGCGCTTGGCCCACCTCAAGTGGACTGCCTAGCAGCTTCTCGGTCCCGGCAAGATCGATGAACGCTTCGTCGAGCGAGAGCGGTTCGATCGAAGGACTGAAGCTTTCGAACACTGAGCGCACCGCTCGGGACACTTCGACATAGCGTTCCATTCGTCCCGAAACGAAAATTCCGTCCGGACACAAACGGTGCGCCTCGTAACCGGGCATCGCGGAACGCACACCGCATTTTCGCGCCTCGTAAGACGCCGATGTCACCACGCCGCGATTGCTGCGCCCGCCGACGATTACCGGAAGCCCGCGCAGAGTGGGATTATCCAGCTGCTCGACCGCCGCGTAGAAAGCGTCGATGTCGGCATGCGCGATGACCCGGTCCCATCGCAGGCTATCGATCGAAGTTTCCATCGCGAAAGACTTTAGACACCGGAAGTGAGCCGCTCGAAAGCCGCCTCGGCCGCGTTCTCGCCGCTGTGTACGCAATCGGGAATACCAACCCCACGATATGCCGCGCCAGCCAAAAAAAAGTTTGGAATGTCGGCGATCGCCGTCTCGATTTTTGCGACGCGATCAAGGTGACCGACGGCATATTGCGGCATCGCGGCCGGCCAGCGCTGAACTTCAGTGGTTCCCGGGGCTGCGGTGACGCCGAGCAGATCGCTAAACTCATCGCGCGCCGCGGCGATCATCTCTGCGTCGGAGAGATTCAGCATCTCGCTCTGCAGCACCCCCCCGAGAAAGACTCTCGCGAGAACAAATCCCTGCGGCGCCCGGTCTTCGAATTTGACGCTGGAAAAACTGCCGGCGATAATCTTGCGCCGTTCAATCGACGGGACCACGAAGCCGAATGCGTCCGGTGGCTTCGGAAAATCGCTCGCCCTGTAGGTCAAGTTCACAGTCGCCGCCGATGCGTAGCTGATATGGCCAAGATGATCCGCAACACGCGATTCGATTCGGCGAATCAATCGGGCTGCGGCATGGGCGGGCGCCGCGCAGACCACGGCGTCGGCCTCGAAATGCGACCCGTCGGAAAGCGTCACGCGCCAGCGCGCGTTTTCGCGTTCGAGTGAAGTTACGTCGGCACTCGATCTAGTCGAACTTTTCAGCCGCGATGCGAGTGCATCGACGAGCGTGCTCACGCCATCGCGAAAGGTCAGGAACAGACTCCATCGCGCGCCGCTGGTGCCACTTTCCTGCGCAGCGCGCGCAGCTTCCGCCGTTCGCATCCCGCGCATGAGGCTGCCGTGCCGGCGTTCCATTTCGAGGAACCGCGGCATCGTGGCCGCCATACTGAGCTGGTTTGGATCGGCGGTGTAGATCCCGCTCGCGAGCGGTTGGGCGACGCGATCGAGCACTTCGCGGCCGAGTCTTCGCGTTACAAAAGATGCGAGGCTCTCGTCACTCGCGTCGGCTCGCGTTGGAATCAACGGTTCCAGCGCCATTCGCAGCTTGCCCCAGGGCGAGAACAGCGCGCTCGCGATGACCGGCCGCATATACGTCGGGGCGAGCAGCGAAAACCCGGCCGGGATTTCAACCAAACGTCCACGCCGCACCACATAGGTTTTACGGAACTCCGAACGGGTCGGAATAAGTTGCGATTCCAGGCCGATGCGACGCGCGAGTTGCGCAGCCCAGGGTTTTTCGGTGAGGAAGGAGTCGGCCCCGGTCTCCATCAGAAAGCTGCCGCGCGCCACCGTCTTAAGCGGCCCGCCAAGCCGGTCGCTCCGTTCGAATACCGTCACCTCGGCGGGCATTTCACGCGCCATGGCAAGTTCGCGAATGCGATGGGCGGCTGCGAGGCCTGTGATACCGCCTCCGATCACCACCAGATGTGGAATTTTTCGCTTCGCGTTCGTCCGCGCACCCCCTCGAAAGGTTTTAGCGTCCGAGATGCTGCCGCGCGATGTCGGCCACCATCCGGATGAATGCCGGATGTTCGCCGACGGTCGCGGCCCGCACCATTTTCACTCCGGACTCGCGCGCAATTTTCGCCGCCTCGACATCAAGGTCGTACAGCACCTCGACGTGGTCGCATAGAAATCCGATCGGCACCACGAGCGCGGGCCGCCGCTCGAGTTTGCGAATGACGTCGCCGATGTCAGGTTCCAGCCACGGATCGCTAGGACTGCCGCTGCGGCTCTGGAACGCGAGCGTCCACGAGTCCTGCCCGATTTGAGCGGCCACCAGACGGGCCGACTGCCGAATCTGATCCGCGTAGCCACTCGCCTCCGACATCGCCGTGGGAATGCTATGCGCGGTGAAGATAAGGTGCACGCTTTTCCTTTCGAGCTGATCGAGTTTCGCGAAAGCTTCGCACGCGCGGGCGGAAACGGCCTCGACGAATCTTGGATGGGTATGCCACGGCCGCGGATATTCGACTTCGGGCGCGTGCATTCCGATTCTCGATCGTGCATCGTTGACCGTGCCACGATAGCGCTCCCAACTCGCCTCGCATCGATGCGCTGCCAGAACGAATCCAAGAACCCTGCGCGCGTCCTGGTCCGCCAACCTCACGAATCGTGTCGAGCAGATACGGATCCCAGTTGCGCATACCAACCACTACCGGGATTTCGATTCCGTCCCGCTTCAGATGCGCGTGCAACGCGTCCGCCTGGCGCATTGCCAGATCATTGTAAGGTGAGCGCCCGCCCATCACTTGATAGTGATGAACGACTTCTTCGTAACGCTCTTTCGGCACTGGACGGCCACGCAAGACCTGATCCAGAAAGCGTCGTATATCTTCGCTGCGGGTCGGCCCGCCAAAACCTATGAGCAGGACCGCGTCGATCCTTTGAGTCATATAGTTGCGCGCGCGCTGCTCAGCTCATGAACCGCATCGACCAGCGCGATCGCGTGATTGACCGGCGTCTCGGGCAGAATTCCGTGGCCGAGATTAAAAATGTGACCGGGGCGCCCTGCGGCCCGATCGAGAATCGTTCGCGCCCGAGTTTGAATTTCAGGGATCTCGGCGAACAACGCGATCGGATCGAGGTTGCCTTGTACCGCGACGTCGTAGCCGAGCCGCGCCCACGCCTCGGCGAGGTCGACGCGCCAGTCGAGCCCGATGACGTCGCCTCCTGCCTCGCGCATCAGCTCGAGCAGATTGCCGGTCACGGTTCCAAAATGAATCACCGGAACTCCTGGCTTGATCGCGGAAATAATCGACGCCGTATGCGGCAGCACGAAGCGGCGATAGTCGTCGGGGCCTAGACTTCCGACCCATGAATCGAATAGCTGCACCACGTCGGCCCCCGCGTCCACCTGCATGTTCAGGTAGTTCGCAGTGACCAGCGCAATCATCTCCATCAGGCGATGCCACGTCTCGGGACTGTTGTACATCATGGTTTTGGTGGCCTGATATTGGCGTGAGGCGCCACCTTCGATCATGTAGGAGGCGAGCGTAAAGGGCGCTCCCGCGAATCCGATCAGTGGAATCTTTCCACTGAGCGCCGAGTGCGCTAGCTTGATCGACTGGCCGACGAACGAGAGCGCGGAGATATCGACCTTGGGTATCTGATCGAGATCGGCATCGGTGCGGATCTGCCGATCGATCTGCGGCCCGTCACCTTCCTCATAGTGGAGTCCGATTTCCATCGGAACTAGCGGCAGCAGGATATCCGCAAAAATAATTGCGGCGTCAACTTTGAGCTTCGTGACCGCGAACGCCGTCACCTCCGCGGCGAGTTCGGGACGTGTGCACATTTCGAGAAAGCCGTGACGCTCGCGAAGCTTACGATACTCGGGCATGTACCGTCCGGCCTGTCGCATCAACCAAATCGGTGTGTATGGCGCAGGCTCGCATCGGCACGCCTTCATGAAGGGATGATCCCATCGCGGCGATCGGGAAACGTTCCCAGCATCGAGTCTCTTTTTTCGTACAGGGGTCGTCACCTCGATGCCAGACCCAAGGTCCCGTTTCGCATTGAAAATCGCGCAGGCCTTTTCGGCAGCGTCTCGTATCAGATGTCCGAGCTTTGAATGGGTTGGCTCGAAATCCGGATTGATCCCGTTGCTCGCCAACTCGGCGGAGCAGACTGGGCCAATCGATCCCACCGCCATCGTGGCGAATCCGCGTCGGACTTCTGCTTCGATACCGTCCGCCTCAGCGATCCGCATCAGGTTCACCACCTGGCTGGCACTGGTGAACAGAGCGATCTCGGCTTCCCGCGCCGCGATGGCTTTGAGCGCGGCCCTAACCGGTCCGCGATCGGTGGGTAGCGACCAGCGATATACCGGGACCCTCGTGACTGTCGCTCCGCGAGCCTCGAGACCCGCGATCAAATCGCGATTGGAAATTCCGTATTCCTGCACCGCGAGTCTCTTGCCCGCCAGACTGGTTTGCTGCGACAAATCCTCGAGCAACTCGCGCCAGGTGCTTGGCTCACGCGCCAAGATCGACGGTTCCAGACCGAGGTCACGGATGGCTCTCGCCGACTTGGGGCCGCGCGCCACAATGATGGTTTTGCCCAGCGCCGCGACCAAGGTTGTGCGCTTGTACCGCGTCTCCATTACCTGAAACAGCGCGCGAACACCCACTCCTGTCAGGAGAATCACTATTTCGAACTCGCCCGCTAGTAGACGATCGGCGAAATCGAGCGCCGTACGGTTGTCTTCGAGCGGAACCTCGCGCATCGCGGGAGCAACGGTGGCCTTTCCTCCGAGCCGCTCGATCATTTTAGCGGCCTCGGCGGCCATCCGGCTTTCGAACGCGATGACTCGCAAGCCGTTGAAATTAGCTGATTGCCCGGAGGTCAGGGTTTCGGATTCCATCGAAGTGACCAATCCAACCCTATCTTGTCCGGAGCCCATCGCCCAAGTCCAGGCGCATCAACGCTCCTTTGCTTTGCCGCGTCCGGTTGCTACCACTTCCAGTCGAGGCCTTCTCTAATTTTATGATCATCCGCGCGCTTATAGTCGGTCTTGGGGTGGCAATTTTCGCCTCCGCAGCAATCTTCGCCGACGAAATGCCACATCCACGTCCCGAGCAGCCTGCGTACGAGCAACTTTACAGCGGTCTCGGCGACGTACATCATCCGGTGACAACAACATCACCGCTGGCGCAAAAGTATTTCGATCAGGGACTCGCATTCGACTATGGGTTCAATCATGACGAAGCGTATCAATCTTTTTCAGCCGCCGCTCATATCGATCAACGAATGGCTATGGCCAGTTGGGGTATCGCGCTGGTGCTCGGCCCCAACTACAACCTGCCCGGGAACGACGAGCGGATGAAAATAGCTTATGGCGCGATCCGGCGTGCACAGTCATTGGAGGACTCCGCGACGCCGGAAGAAAAGGCCCTCATTGAAGCGCTAGCGAAACGTTACGGGCCGGACGGCAAGCAAACTCCTGCGCGGGAAAAACTGTACGCCGATGCGATGCGCGGCGTCGCGGCAAAGTATCCCGACGATCCCGACGCACAGGCATTGTTTGCCGAATCGCTGATGGATCTCCATCCGTGGGCGCTCTGGACCGGCGATGGAAAACCCGGGCCCGAGACCCTCGAGGTGGTCGCTACGCTGGAACGGACCCTGCAAAAGTATCCCAATCATGTTGGGGCAAATCACTACTACATCCACGCGGTTGAGGCATCGAACGATCCGCAGCGAGCGCTTCCGAGCGCGCGGAAGCTGGCCACTCTTGCACCGATGCAAGGGCATCTGCTGCATATGCCGTCGCACATTTACATCCGTACCGGGAGATACCACGAAGCCGCCGAGGCGAATGAGGCCGCTATCAGGGTCGACCGATATTTCCTGGAAAAATCTCACGAAACGGGTGTCTATCCAGTTATGTACCTAACCCACAACATCCAGTTTCTCTGCTATTCGGAAATGATGGAGGGGCGCAAGCGCGACGCGCTGAACAGCGCGCGCGATATCAGGCGCACGGTGCCGCTCGAGGCCGTGCGGGCCATGCCGATGGTCGAGGTCTTTTGGCCCTTCACGTACTTCGCGATGGCGCGATTCGGCGACTGGGATGACATCCTGGCGGCGCCTGCGCCACCCGCAGACTTCGCGTTTACCAATGCGATGTGGCACTACGCACGCGGTTTGGCGTTCGCCGCCAGGCGCAAATTCGATGACGCCATTGCGGAACGCAAGGCGCTCGATGCGAGCGCGACCGCAGTGTCTACCGATATGATGGCGGGCCCGAATAATCATGCGCGCGATTTAACTAGGATCGCTTCGGTCGTTCTGACTGGCGCCATCGCAAGCGCTCAAAGAGATCACAATGAAGCGATCCGGGATTTCACCGAGGCCGTCCGTGCACAGGATGCGCTGGGATATGACGAGCCTCCATCGTGGTATTACCCGGTGCGCGAGTCGCTCGGCGCGGAGTTGTTCGCGGATGATAAGATCTCGGCCGCGGAGGCAGTCTATAGCGACGATTTGAACAGAAATCCCGGAAACCCACGTTCGTTGTTCGGGCTAGCCGAATGCCTTCGCAGCGAGGGTAAAGCCGCCGAGGCAACGCAGGTGGAAGGCGAGTTTCGCAAGCAATGGGAGTATGCGGACGTGGCGCTCGTACCAGTCAAAATCGTAAATCAGTAGACCTGACGATCGTCCTCGAGAAACGGCATTTCGATTGACCCCCCCGGCCTAGAAATGTGCTGGCCGCGAACAAGCCGAGGTTGAGAGGACCGGGCCAAACTCGCGGCGGCATCGAGCGCGTTGTGGTATCCCGAAGACGATCGCACCTGGATCGTATTCGAGGAGCGCGGCGAGACTGACCGCTTCAAGCTGAAATTCGTCAAGCTGCAAAAGGCTGCGGACGCCGACTATGCGCTGGCGAGGATCTCTTTGGCGCGGACGAGGTCTAGTCCGATCTGATGCTTGAGTTCGGCGGCGGAAGCGAACTTCTTTTCGCCGCGAATCTTTTCGATCAACTCCAGTCTGATCCGGTGTCCGTATATGTCGCGATCGAAGTCAAAAATGTGCGCCTCGATCGAGCGCGTGGTCTCGTTGAATGTCGGACGCATCCCGATGTTCGTGATCGAGGCATAGTGACCGTCATCGAGTCCCACCCGCGTCGCATATACGCCATCGGGTGGAATACATTCGGTTTCGCTGGCGAGATTCGCGGTAGGGAATCCGATAGCGTGCCCACGTTCGCGGCCGCGCACCACCGGCCCGTGCAGGAAGTGATAACGGCCGAGCAACTTCGACGCGACGCGCATTTCTCCGGCGGCAATGAGTTCGCGAATTTTCGTCGACGAGACTTCCATCCCGGCCTGCTTGACCGGTCCGACCACAGTGGTATCGAAGCCGAACTCGCGTCCCAGCTCCACCATCACGGACGCGGTGCCGGCGCGCCGATGGCCGAAATTGACGCTGTGGCCGACCACCACTTCACGCGCACCGATTCTTCCGACGAGATAGTCGCGCACGAAATCTCGCGGTTCTACCAAACTGAATTCCCGGGTGAAAGTGATCACGATCACCCCGTCGATTCCGGAAATCCTTAGCAGTTCAAGCTTGTCCTCCGGGAGCAGGAGCAGCTTCGGGGCGCGATCGGGAAACAGCAGCTTGGCCGGCAGCGGATCGAAAGTCAGCGCGAACGAGCTTCCGCCAGAGGCCCGCGCACGATCCATCGCGGCCTTGACGATCGCACGATGTCCGAGGTGAACTCCGTCGAAATTACCAAGCGCGACGACCGGATATGGATGACGGGCAAGCGCGTCGAGATCGCGGATTATCTCCATACGAAAGTCTGGCTAATCGGTCGCGAGACTCTTGAGCATGTTATTGGCGACCACCGATTCAGTGGTGCAAGATCCGTCGCCGGTCAGCTTCTGCAGGGTGAGTCGCGCGTCGATCTTGTCGTTGAGGCGCACGAAGGCCTGACCTTCGCGCAGCAAACTCTGGCAGGTGTAGCGGCCATTGGGAAAGCGCATTACGAGATCGTTGAACTGCAAGATCGATTGCTCATACTTTTCACTTTCATAAAATGAATTGGCCGTGAAGTACTGCGCAGGCTCCGAGAGCGGAGATTTCGCGTAGCTATGCTCGATCTTGGCAAATTCGACGATCGCCGCCGAATAATTTCCCGTCTTCATCGCGTCGAGGCCCTTCCGATAAATTTTCGCGCCCGGGTCCCTAGAGTCCGCCGCTGCCGCGATCTCTTTGTCGAGATCCTGCGGCCAGGTCGGCGCGGGTTCCGTACCCCCACCGGCGGCCGGCGCCTCGCCCGCGGTAGGTGGCGGAGCACTGACGTCGCTCGGGTTGGTAGTCGTTTCGGTACTCGAAATGCTGTTCGGCGGTGGAGCTTCCGAGGTGGCGCTCGGCGCGGGAGGCGTCGGCACTGTCGATTGCAGCGCGTTAACCTCGGACTCCAGTTTCGCGAGCCTGGTGTCTACGTTGGACGAGCCGCCGCTTGCGCCTACGCCAGTATGCTTCATCTCGTCGATCTGATCCTGGGTTCTTCTGAGTTCGACTTTCAATGCGTCGATTTGTTGGCGATCGCTCGCGATCATCCCGCGCAGAGCGAACTCGTTCTGGTTGAGTTGGGTCATGCCGGCCAATTGATCGGAGCATCCGGAACAGAGGGCAAGGACGGCGATCACTAAAGTGCCGATGGCGAACGAACTAGAGCGCACCTGTTTGCTCCTATGGATTGGCTTGGCTGCCGCTGACCGCGAAGTGATCGCGGCGATTGCGTTGCCAACAACTCTCATCGTGCTCTTGGCAAAGCGGCAATTCCTTACCGTAGCTGATGGTTGAAATTCTGCTGGGCGATATTCCGAGCGTGACCAGATAATCCTTCGCCGACTGCGCGCGCTTGGCGCCAAGCGCGATATTGTACTCTTCGGAGCCGCGCTCGTCGCAGTGTCCCTCAATCTGAACGCTGGTGTTGGGGTTCGATTGGAGCCAGCTCGCATTCGACCGTAGAACCGCGCTGTCCTGCGGCTGAACGGTGTAATCGTTGTACCCGAAATGAATATCGCTAAGCGGACCACCTTCACCACCCAGAGTGCCCTTTTGAAATTGACTGAGCGAGCTGTCGGAGGTGGTGGCCGTGCCCAACGGGGAATTGCTCGCTCCGGTATCGGTAACAGCTTCAGGTTTTTTGGACGCACAACCCGCTGCGCCAAGCGCGGCGCAGAACAGCGCCAGCACCACGATGCGTGAGACCTGGACGGTCCTAGTCACCGAACCACCACGACCACGCTGGATTCGAATCATTGCCATTGTCCTCCGTCACTGCGGATATGATTTTGTGGGATTCAACTTGCAAAATGTATAGGCGCAACCGGCCGCCACGAGTCGAGCTGAAGAGCAGGTATCTGCCATCAGGTGACCATGAAGCCGATTCGTTGGAGCCGCTTCCGTCGGTCACTTTCGTAGGCGAGCCGCCGCCAATCGGAATCACGTAAATGTCGAAGCGGCCGCCGTTGCGGCTCTGATACGCAATCATATCGCCTTTGGGCGAGATCGCGGGAGTCGTATTGTAATCGCCGGAGTAGGTGATCCGTGTCGGCGTCCCGCCCTCTTTACTCATGGTGTAGATTTGCGGCGCTCCCGAACGATCGGAGGTGAACGCGAGCGTTTGGCCATCGAGCGAAAAATTAGGGCTTACGTTGATGCCGCCGGTATGCGTCAGCTCGCGGATTTCGCGGCCCCGATAATCGAGCAGGAACAGATTTGTCGCACCGCCATTCTCTTCTGCGGCGACGATCGATTGTCCATCCGGCGAAATCGAGCCACCGATGAAACGGCCGTGGCGTGTATCAATTTTGCTTTCGTTGCGCCTGCTCAGATTTGCGAGGTAGAGCGCTGGCGCCATGGACTTGTAGGACAGATATAGAAGTTGATTCGCGTCTCTGTCCCAGCTGGGGAACAGGTTGATAGTAGGATTGTTGGTGACCTGAAAAAGGTCTCCGCCATCGATACTTTGCGTGTAGATTTCCTTGAAGCGACCCGCGCGGGTGGAGACGAACGCTATCCTGGTGTCGAACGGACCCTGAACACCGGTGAGGGTCTTCAGAATAGCGTCGGCAAAACGCCGCGCCATCCGCGGCACTTCGACGGAACTGCCGTTGTAAGTCTTACCCATCAAGCGGCGCTGCTGATAGACGTCAAACAGCATCGCCGTGAGTTGAACTTTATCCCCGCTGATTTGGATCGCTCCCTTTACGAGAAGTTCGGCGCGGATCGAACTCCAATCGGCGAAGTTGAACTGGCCGAGGTCGTAGCCGGATTTCTGCGGATCCTCCATAAAGGTGTGGGCATCGACCATCGTGAAATAGCCGGAGAGCTGAAGGTCGCGCGAAAGGACCTGGTCGAACTTCGCGGAGAGAGTCTGCGAATCATCACCGCCAAGATTCTTGAGCCCGGAAACCGCTATCTGCCACGTCTGGCCACCGGCTCCGGTAATGTTCATGTGGACTTGCGCGGCCGCGCGGTGCGGAAGAATGCCTACGACGCACATAACGATTGCCGCAAAAACAAGCGATGAAAGGCGCCTCATGATTCTCTGCACATCAACCTCATCAAAAAGGATACCGGCTGCGCCGACGATCCGCACGCACACCATCGCTTATTCAGGATTTCAATTGGCCCAGGTTAAAGGTCGCCGTCGCGCCGGCAAACTGCGAGCGGTATTTCTCCGGTGGCGGAGGAAACGGTGCGGCGCGTCTGAACGCCCGCAGCACTGATTCATCGAAGGCCACATCGCCGGAACTCTTGGCGATTTTGGCTTCGTTCAGCACACCATCGGGCCCGATCGAAAACTGTACATCCGCGCTCAAGGAATTGGAGCCACCGGGAAAAGTCCACGCATCTTTGATCTTTTGCTGCACCGCACGAAAATAAAGCAAATATTGAAGATCCTGCAGTTCGCCAGCACTGCCGGCGCCGGCTCCGATGCCGTAACCCTTGCCACCGGAGTTTTCCGTGGAGACGACCGGACCCCCATTTGACGGACTCGCACTGGCCGTCTCGTTCTCATCCGTATCGTCATCGCTGTCGTTGTCTTCTTCCGCAGCCTCCTTCTTCGCCTCGGCAAGACGTTGCTTCATCAGTTGCTGGCGCAACTCGCGAAACTCTTGCTGCACATCCGGAGTTTTCTCCGCCTTCGCGATCATGACCGGCGTCTTCTTTGCCTTTGGAAGATTGTGCACGATGACTTTTTCGCGATGCTGCAGCGGCGGTGCAGTCGGCTCGGGCTCGGCAATCTTTTTCGGCGTCTCCGTTGCAGTCGGTTCCGGGGTCGCGGGAATCGCCGTCGGGGTCGGCTCGGGCGTCGATGTGGGAGTGGCTCCCGGCGAATTGAGCGTCACCGCGCTCTTGTCCTCATCGGGTTTCGCCGGCGGCGGAGATGTCGCTTCTAGGGGAGGCGGATTGTCGTTGGGTTGATCGGGTTTGATGTCGGCCCTCGCCACTTGCTCGGGCTCGTTGTGCCCCGAAAGTTTTGGCAGATGCGTCCCCAAATCTCCGGCCGGGATGTTATCGACGATCTTCACCGTCATAGCCGGGTTATCGACCGTCGCGGAATGCAACCACTGCGGCATCACGAACAGGGCAAAAGTGAGCAAGCCGACATGCGCCAACGCGGAAACCACGACTGCTGCGACATAGCCGGACCATCCGGGCCGTGCGACATCGCTATGGGGTGATATTGCCATGTTCCGGTTGAGCCGAAACGCCACCTTCGCCGGCGTTCGGTTCCTGCGTTACCATCCCGACGTTCTCGACACCCGCCGCCTTGATCGCCGCCATGGTGCGGATCACTTGCCCGAAGGCGACCTGCTCATCGGCGCGGATAAACACCTGGAGATCGGGACGGGTATGCGAAACGGCCTGCAATTTATCGGTCAACTCCGCGGGCGCGAGCTTAAGGTCGTTCAGATAAGTGTCGCCGTCGCGAGTTATTGATACAACAAACTCCTCTTCGTTGCTTTTGAGCGCTGAGGTTTTGACCTTGGGCAAAGAGACCTCAACTCCTTGCTGAATGATCGGCGCTGTCACCATGAAGATAATGAGCAGCACCAGCATCACGTCGACCAGCGGCGTCACGTTGATCTGCGATACGTATTTGCCGCGCTGTCCTGCGTCAAAAGCCATATATCACTAGGAAAGGAAGTGGCGTTCCGCGATGTTGAGAAACTCGCTGATGAAGTTTTCCATATCGGTCGCGAGTACATGAACCCTGCCCGTCAGATAGTTGTAGAAGACCTGCGCCGGAATCGCGGCGACCAACCCGATCGCGGTGGTAATGAGCGCCTCCGCGATTCCGGGGGCAACGGCCTGGATACTCGAGGAATGCGCTGCGGTCAGTCCCAGGAAGGCGGTCATGATGCCCCACACGGTGCCGAATAGTCCGACAAAGGGGCAGGTCGATCCGGTAGTCGCGAGGAAGGTTATCCCGTATTCGAGTTTGGTCAGCTCGACATTCTGCTGACGCTTCATCGAGCGCGTCACGTTTTCGATACCGCCAAAATCTGCACTCATCCGATCTTCGCCGCCGCCGACCTGACGCTTCGCCCGCGTAAGCTGCAGCAACTCCTGGTACCCGGCCCGGAAAACCTGCGCTACCGGGGAGTTCACCAATCCGACGCTCGCGTTGTGAATCGCGGCGAGATTTTTCGACTCCCAGAAAATAGACGTAAAGCGATCAGACTCCCGGCGTGCGCGGGAGGTCTGGACAATCTTGTAGAGGATGATCCCCCAGCTTCCGACGGAGAAAGCTATCAGGATCACGATGACGGCCTGAACGACCGGTCCCGTCCCGAGCAGGAGTCCCACCACACTCAATCCGCCATCACCGGTCATAGGTTCTCCAAACGAGGTTCCAGCTAGATTCTATACGGCTTTTCGGGCGCGCCAAACCCACCAGAACCGTCTTCATCAAGACTCTGGGAAAAGGTGCTCGTTGCACCAATTATGATATCTTTCAGTTTTGGCGGTGCGTGGACTATTAAGGGTCTTTTCGGGTTGCGCCGATAGAGGAGGTCCCGACAGGTGGCGATTAGGGTAGGAATAAATGGTTTTGGCCGGATCGGCAGAATGTTTTTCCGTGCCGCGCTCCATCACAATGATGCGTTGGAAGTGGTGGCCGTGAATGACATCACCGATGCCGCCGGTCTCGCCCATCTTCTCAAGTACGATTCGATTCATCGAACTCTCAAACAGGAGGTTCGCACCGAAGGTGCCGGCACTATCACAATCGACGGCAAGGCTATTAGGGTCATCGCTGAACGGGACCCCTCGAAGCTTCCGTGGAAAGACCTCGCCGTCCAGGTGGTGGTCGAATCGACGGGCCTGTTTACCTCGAAAGAAAAGGCTTCGATGCATCTGAGCGCGGGCGCCAGGAAGGTAGTGATCAGCGCGCCAGCCGACGGCGCGGACGTCACGCTGTGCATGGGTGTGAACCAAGAAGCGTTCGATTCAGCGAAACATTCGATTATTTCGAACGCATCGTGCACCACCAACTGCCTCGCGCCAGTCGCGAAGGTGCTGCACGAAACCTTCGGCATTGAGCGCGGCTTGATGACGACGGTGCACGCCTACACGTCAGATCAGAATCTCCAGGATGGACCGCACAAGGATCTCCGGCGCGCCCGCGCGGCCGCGCTCTCGATGGTGCCTACGTCGACCGGCGCAGCGAAGGCGATCGGACTGGTGCTGCCGCAACTCAAAGGCAAGCTCGATGGGATCGCGGTGCGCGTTCCGACGCCGAACGTATCGGTGGTAGATTTAACCGCCGTCGTCGCGAAAGACGCGGATGAGAAATCCGTCAACCTCGCGATGAAAAAGGCTGCCGATGGAGCGCTCAAGGGCATCCTCCAGTATACCGAGGAGCAATTGGTTTCGATCGATTTCACCGGCAATCCCCATTCGTCGATTTTTGACGCGCCGCTAACAAAAGTCCTCGATAAGCGGCTAGTCAAAGTCTTCTCCTGGTATGACAACGAATGGGGTTACTCGAATCGGCTAGCCGACGTGACCGCCTACGTCGCCCGGCGTCTGTAGTTCAACCGCGGTCGCCGGAAATTTGGAAGATGCCCGTCCTCTCCATCAGCGAGCTCCATCTCGCCGGCAAGAAGGTGCTCGTACGATGCGACTTCAACGTTCCTGTCGACGCCGGCAAAATCTCCGATCCGGCCCGCATCGACGAAAGCCTCGAGACCATTCGCTACATCCTGAAGCAAGGTGGTACCGCGATTCTATGCTCGCATCTGGGCCGGCCCAGAGAACGATCCTCCGAGCTCAGTCTCAGACCCATCGCGGAATATTTGACCGCTGCTTTGGGGCGCAAGGTCGCGCTCGCGCCGGACTGTATCGGTGACGTCACCGGCAGGATGGTTGCGGCGCTGAAGCCGGGCGACGCGTTCCTGCTGGAGAATCTTCGTTTTCATAAGGAAGAAGAAGCCAACGATCGCGATTTCGCGCATGAACTGGCGCGCGCGAAGGACACCTACGTGAACGACGCCTTCGGCACCGCGCATCGCGCGCATGCCTCGACGGTGGGCGTCACGAGATTCATTGCAGAGCGCGCGGCGGGCTTCCTCATGCTGCGCGAGCTTGAAGCATTGCGCGCCGTAACCGAGAATCCCGCACATCCTTCGATTGCGATCCTCGGTGGCGCCAAGGTTTTGGACAAGATTGCGGTCATCCGCAATTTGCTGACGAAGGTCGATGCGATTCTAGTCGGCGGTGCGATGGCGTACACGTTTCTGAAGGCTGCCGGAATTCCGATTGGAAAATCGCACGTTGAAGAAGATAAGCTGGAACTCGCGCGGCAGTTGGTCGCCGAAGCAGAAAAGCACCAAGTGACTCTACAGCTCCCGATCGATCATGTTGTTGCCGCCGCGCCCGACCAGCCCGAGACCGCGCAGACAGTCGTGGATATTCCGGGCCATATGATGGGCCTTGACATCGGTCCGCGCACCATCGAGGCATTTATCGAGAAGCTCGCCACCGCGAAGACAGTGATTTGGAACGGGCCGCTGGGATTCTTCGAGCAGGAGGCGTTCGCCGCCGGTACCATGCGCGTTGGCGAGGCGCTGGCGAAAATGACGGGCGTCAAAACTATCATCGGCGGCGGCGACACCGCGGCCGCCGTGGGGCATCAGCCGTGGTCGTCCGGATTTACTCATATATCTACCGGTGGTGGCGCCACGCTCGAATTTCTGGAAGGCAAGGAGCTGCCCGGCGTGAAAGCGCTCGGGACCTGAGATGCGACGAAAGCTAATCGCCGGAAATTGGAAGATGAATCTGACGGCCAACGAAGCGCGCGCTGTGATCGCGGAACTGCGAAGGCAGATCGATCCGCACGCGGCCCAGCTCGCAAAAGATCGCGATCTGCTGATCGCCCCCGCCGCCGTGCTCATTCCCGCCGTCGCGCAGGCGCTAGCGGGTTCATCTATCGCACTCGGCGCCCAAAATGTGCATTGGGAGGACCATGGCGCCTTTACCGGCGAGGTCTCCGCCCCGATGCTGAAAGCATTCGGCGTCAGCCACGTGATTCTCGGACATTCCGAGCGGCGCCACATTTTCTTCGAAACTGACGCCATGGTTAACAAAAAAATGGCGGCGGCATTAAGGCGCAACCTCACCCCAATCATGTGTATCGGCGAAACCTCACAGGAGCACGAGCAGGCAAAAACGCTCGAAGTGGTGGTGCGTCAAACCCAAGCCGGCTTGTCCGGGATCTCAGCCGACGGTGCCGAAAAAGTCGTTGTCGCATACGAGCCGGTTTGGGCTATTGGGACCGGCAAAACCGCGACTCCGGAGCACGCGCAAATGGTTCACGGTTCGATCCGCCAAATTTTGAGCGATTTATGGGGTATGGCGGCAGCGCAAAAAACCCGCATCCTGTATGGTGGGAGCGTCACACCGGATAACATTGA
Organism: uncultured delta proteobacterium; assembly: GCA_963747115.1. Taxonomy (GTDB): domain Bacteria; phylum Desulfobacterota; class Binatia; order Binatales; family Binataceae; genus DATGKG01. Next base: position 102,017 of record CAVVEB010000006.1, read on the forward strand.
CTCACTTATCTCGAAACCTGATATTGACGGCGCTCTGGTCGGCGGGGCAAGCTTAAACGCCGACTTGTGCGTCAAAATCTTTTGTACGGGCGGCATAGGCAAGGACTCCTGATGGTCGCGGCTGTAATCGCAGTTCATTGTACGGTGTGTGTCACGTTGGTGATCATAATCCTTCTGCAGCAGGGAAAAGGTGCCGATGTCGGCGCTGTTTTCGGCGGCGGTAGCAACACTGTCTTCGGCGCCAGTGGCGCGGGCAATATGTTGACCCGGACCACCAGCGCACTAGCAGTGTTGTTCTTCGCGACCTCGTTATATCTTGCCTTCATGTCTTCACAGCGGGCGGGCGGCAGCATTTTTGGCGCCGGCTCCTCGAGCGTGATGTCGAAAGTTGTTCCGAAAGCCCCCGCAGCGGCGAACCCGGCCACAAATTCGAATCCGTTGGTGCCGAACGCGGAGCCGAATACGAATCCATTGGTTCCGGAGCCTAACAGCGGCGCACCGGTGCCTGCGGTCCCGGCTCCTTAAAGACAAGTAACCCTCATGCCATCGTAGGCTTGATTATGTGCGCGGGTGGTGGAATGGCAGACACGCCAGTTTGAGGGGCTGGTGGTAGTGATACCGTGCGGGTTCAAGTCCCGCCCCGCGCACCAAATGGAATTCCAAAGCCCTTTTCATTTTTGGACCTCGGGACTCAATATCAGGCCTTCGCGCGCTACAACTCCCGGATCAACAAGAACCTCTACGATCTGGCCGCGACGCTATCCGACGACGATCGGAAGCGCGACGTCGGCGCATTCTTCCGATCTATCCACGGAACCCTATCGCATTTGCTGCTCACCGATCGCGTCCAGCTCGGCCGCCCGATAAAAACGTCTCGTACGACGCCGACCGAAAGCGCATCGCGGTGAAGTCGCTCAACCAGGAGCTCTATTCGGATTTCGAAATCCTGCGCCACGAGCGCGCTGCCACCGATAAGCTGATCTAGGATTGGGCCGAGAAAATCAGCGCCGAATGGCTACTCGGTAACATGCGCTATCATTCGATGTCCGACGGCGGCGATTGGGACGTACCGCTCTGCGTTGCCGTAACCCACTTCTTCAATCATCAGATCCATCATCGTGGTCAGGTCACAGCGATGCTCGCGCAGTTCGGCGTCGATCCACGGATAACCGATTTCATGCCGATGTTCCCTTATCCGGTCAACACCCACTAGTTCGCTTCTTTCGGCATACGCGTGGCAAACTCACACTCCGCCAAACTGACGAAGAATGGTTAGGTTTACCTTTGCGGTCTGCTGTCGTCACTTGGCTGGCCGCGAGGAAAGGGTATGAAGGCTAGTTTGCGCCGCGTTCTGAACGATGACCCAAAACCGTCTTCACCCGGCAGCGAAGTAATCGAATCGCCCGCCGATGCGCGACTCGGTAATGATGCCGAGCTAGTGGACGCCTACTCAGCCGCGGTCTCGGGTGCGGCCGAGACGGTCAGCCCCACCGTGGTCCATGTCGAGGTCACGAATTCCGCTGCTACCGGCCGTTCGTTGGCCGGGGCCGGTTCGGGTTTCGTCTTCGCTCCTGACGGCTTCATTCTGACCAATAGCCACGTTGTCAACGGCGCATCGACGGTTCATGTAACCCTGCTCGATGGCCGGCGGTTCGAAGCTAACGTTATCGGTGACGACGCTGATTCGGATCTTGCCGTGCTGCGTATCGGTGCGATGAACCTGGCTGCCGCGGAATTGGGAAACTCCGCCGCGGTGAAAGTGGGGCAAGTAGCGATCGCCATCGGAAGTCCCTATGGCTTTCAATACAGCGTGACTGCCGGCGTGGTTAGCGCGATGGGTCGATCGCTGCGCGCCGCATCGGGCCGAATGATCGATAACGTGATCCAGACCGACGCCGCGCTGAATCCCGGCAACTCGGGTGGACCGCTGGTGAACTCACGAGGCCAGGTGATCGGGGTCAACACCGCGGTGATTTTGCCGGCACAGGGAATCTGCTTCGCGATCGCTGTCAACACCGCGAAGTTTGTCGCGGCGCGCTTGATGCGCGACGGAAGAATAATTCGCGCGCATCTCGGAGTCGCGGGAATGAACGTGTCGATTCAGCGCAAGGTGGTACGCTTTCATCGCCTTGCGGTCGAGCGCGGCGTAATGGTCGCGTCGGTGGAGCCCGGTAGTCCGGCCGAAAAAGCCGGAATTCGCGCTAATGACATCGTGATCGGATTTGGCGAGCATCCGGTCGCCACCATCGATGTGCTGCACAAGCTTCTTAGCGATGAGCGCGTTGATGTAAACACTCCCATCACGATTCTTCGTGGAGCGGAGAAACTGCGGATCGAAGTGAGGCCGGAATATCGTGCCTGATCTCAGCTTTTCGGCTTAATCATCCGCCGATCGTAGTCGTGCGCAAGGGTCGCGACGGTGTCGGCCTCCTCGGCGCGTTTGTCATCTCTAATCGCGACGATGCGCGCAAACCGCAACACCATCCCGCTCGCATATTGCGGACTCCGTTGGATGTCGTTGTAGGCGACCTCGACTACGATCTCAGGCCTCACGGTCACGGTGCCAAGCGCGTCTTCGATCTTGAGCGCGAGCAAGCGCTCCGTAATCGTCTCGAACTGCGCGTCGGTGAGGCCTTTGAAAGTTTTGCCGACTTCTGCGAACCCGCCCGTGCGCTCGTCCCGCGCAGCCAGATGATAGTTCGAGAGCCATCCCTTGCGCCGCCCGTAGCCCCAATCCGCCGCGACGATCACCAGATCCAACGTGTGCAGATCTTTTATCTTGAGCCACCCGCGGCCGCGCGCGCCCGGTGTGTATTTGCTGGCGATCGATTTGGCGACGACGCCTTCGAATCCTGCCTCGATCGCTCGGTCATAAAATTCTTGTCCCTCGGCTATTGATTTCGGAAAAGTACGCCCGACCCGTTCAATGCCTGCCGCTCCAGCAACTTCGTCGAGACTGACACTCCGCTCGGCGTAAGACTTGTCGATCCACAATTCACCGTCGAGCGCGAGAAGATCGAAGAGATACAACCGAATCGCGAGCGCGGCGCGGGCGCGGTCGATTTCACGTCGGCGGCCAAGGCGCCGCATCAAGTCCTGGAAGGCCAGCATGTTACCTTCTGCATCCACCGCAACGACTTCGCCATCGAAGATCGCACTTCGATCGCCGAGCGCCTTCATCTGCTCGACGACCTCGGGCAGGCTCGCTGTGATTTCATTGAGACGCCGCGAGAAAATCCTCGTGACGCCGTTCACATGATGGATCTGCACCCGCGCACCGTCGAGTTTATGTTCGAGCGCGACGTCTGGGCCGAGAACCGAAAAGGCGTCGGCGATTTCGTCAGCCGGCTGCGCGAGCATCGGTTTGAGCGGCTTCATCGCATGCGCGCGGGAGGCTACAGTCGCTGCCGGCGTCGGCTCACCTCCGCCGCGCTCCGACACACCTCGCAGGTCGCGCACGACGCGGCCCAAATCGCCTTCAAGCATGTGCGCGCGGCGCACCTCGCTCACCGGGCGGCCCGCCATTCTGGCGATCGCCTCGAGCATGATGCCGTCGCTCATGCCATGGCGCATCTCGCGAATCAGGATTTTGGTGAGATATTTCCCTTCGAGTGCTGTGGCGCGTTCAAACAGAGATTGCAACTCGGCGACCTTGCGCGCACGTGAGTTGCGCCCTTCGATTTCCGTAACCTCGGCAAATTTCCTGGCCACCTCGCGTATGGTCAGGCCGGGTTCGGGCTCCGAGGAACGCAAGTCGAGCAGCATTCCGATCGCGTCGCCGAAATCTTCAGCGGCGTTGTAGATATCTTCACCTTGATCCTCGCCACCAGTCATCGCGACGACGATTTTCCAGATTGCACGCCCGCTCACCTGCAGGCGCTTCTCTTCGCCCTGAGCGAGCGAACGGCCGACCATGAAGCGCGCGGCGATCTCGGCCTCATCGACTTCGAGACGGGCAAGAAACTCGCCGACGGTCTCCGCCATCTGCAGACGGCTGCCGGTCTGGCTCAGCGATTGGCAGACTTCCGCGAATTCCTGAAACGACGCCACCCTCCGATATTAGCCGCAAAGGCTCGGAGCCACGAACGTGACCGATGAGCTCAGTTTCCGATCGGATGCGACTTCGCGAACGGGAGGAATACGCGCAGGAACTCCTCGCGTCCCTCGGTCATGAAGGCATGGCCCGCATTCGCAATCAGATGCAGTTTTGCACCCACAATACGCGATGCGAGTAGCTCCGAATTCTTCGCCGGAATCAGCACGTCCTTCGTCCCTGTGATCACCAGCGTCGGCGCCTTAATCCGCGGCAATCGATCCCAGGTCTGCAACGTGTAGGTTGCTTCCAGCTGACGCTGGAATGCGAATGGCGGTGTGGGATGCTTGAGCAGGCGCGGAATCGCAGCCTCGAGCTCGGCGCGATGGGTGGCAATGTATTCCGGCGTATAGGTGAGCGGCCATGAACGACGAACGACATCTTCAGGGGGGAGGCCTTCGCGCGGCGCCGTGAGTATCTTCAATGATTCGAGCGGGGGCGGCACTGAATGCGCACCGCCCGCCGTGGTGCATCCGAGCGTGACGGTATGTGTCTGCGGAACGTGATGAAGCGCGAATTCCTGCGCGATCATGCCCCCCATCGAGACGCCGAAAATGTGCGCGGTCGGTATCTCGAGATGTTCCAGCAGGCCCGCTGTGTCATGTGCGAACATCTCGATCGTGTATGCAATGTCGGGTTTGTCGCTCTGGCCGGTCCCACGATTGTCGAACGTGATGACTCGAAAGGATTTCGCCAGTTGCTCGACCAATGCCGGATCCCACGCTATTGAACTCGCGCCGAGACCCATGATCATCAGCAGGGGGTCGCCGCGTCCATACACATCGTAGTGTAGATTGACGTCCCGAATTCGAGCCTGCGGCATCGCGCCTTCCTTATCTGGCGAATAGCCGCTAGTTTGCTCCCCGGTACGCGCGTTGTAAATCGCGCGCTAAAAGGCTCGACTACTCCGCTTTTGTAGGCATGCAAAACTTGGCGAGCCCTGGTTTGTTGGAATCCGTCGCTTCGTTCAGCGCTGGGTCCTATACAATCAGCGGAACGCCAACGCTTGCGCGATAGCGGTTGCGTCGGACCAGGGTGTAGGGGAAGGTTCATCGAGCAGCGCCGATTGCCGCGCCTAAACTCTTCCCCAGAAAGCGAACATCACCGCGCCCACGATGCATACGAATGACGCGAGGTAGTTCCATCGCGGCGCTTCCCCCAGATAGAGGTACGCAAAAACCGCGAAGACTGTCAGGGTCACGATCTCCTGAATGATCTTGAGCTGGTAGGCGGTGAACTCCCCGTAACCGATACGATTGGCGGGAACCTGAAAGCAGTATTCCGCAAAGGCGATCAACCAGCTTACGACGATAACCAGCGGAAGCGGGCGATCTCGATATCGCAGATGGCCGTACCAAGCGATGGTCATGAAAGTGTTTGAACAGAATAGCAGCAAAACGGTTGTCATAGAGACTATTCTTATCGAAGCATTGGCGCACTTCCATCTGCTTCTTAGCGGCCTGCCGTCTATGGTGACCACCGATCGACGGTGGGCGGCATTCACTCCGACCCCCAAATCGAATACCCTATTGTAGCGGGCAATGTCGCCGTCATTTTCGGTGCGAGCCCGTTTCTTATGCGCGTCTTAAAGTATTCTGCCCGGTGTGCAGCACTAGTTTGCGTCCTGGCTCTGATTGGCGCGCAGCTCACCCTTGCGCAGGAACTTGGCGAGACGACTATCGGTCCCTCGGCGCCGCTATCCCCGGCACCGGCGCATCAGGGGCACCCCAACGACGCGTCATCTGAGCCGTCGCCCAACGAACTTCCCGCGCAGTCCGAATCCTATGCGCGACCGGCGCCAAGTGCTCCCGCCCCGCGCGCGGCGGAGGAGACGGCCCCAACCGACGGTTCAGTGACAGATTCGACCCAATCTCCAGCGGCGTCCGGCTCCGAAGAAAAACCTGAGGTGCCAGCAAAACAGCATAAATTCTTCCCGTACTCCGTGCGTTCGGGCGACACACTCAGCACGCTGGCAACCTATTTCGGCATCTCAAAAACCGACCTGGCCAAGCTGAACAAGATTCACGAGGACGACGTCCTGAATGTCGGCCAACTGCTCAAGATTCCGAATCCCTTCGAAGCCGCGCAAAGAAATCTCGAGACCCAGGTCGATCTCCTTTCCGATGAAAGCCGCGCCACCCAGCAAAAGCTACAGCAGGCGGAAGAGCAGGTGCTGTCTCTCAGCAGCTCGAACTCGCAGCTGACGGCGGACAATGCGTCGCTCAAGGAATCGGTAAAGATAATGCCGTGGTGGCGCGGTATGGCGCTCGGGGTTGGCGCAGCCGCCTTGCTGATGCTCGGAGTCACCGCGCTGACGCTGTTCGAATGGTGGATGCTGCGGCGGCGTTTCCTTGCGTTAAGCGATCTCTCCATGTCGCTCAGCCGTCTCGACGTGAAATACAAGGAGACGATGGCGAAGGCGGAGCTACGGATGCAGCAGCTCTATGGCCGCCGTCGTCCAGCGGCCTCACCGGATAACCTGTTGGGCGGAACCAAAACCCCAGACGAGATCGAGGTCGAACGCCTCAGCAATGAGCTGCGGGAAACCCTCGAGCGACACCTCGAACAGCTTGGCATACGGGGTCGACGCACCATTGGGGCTCGATGGCGCGAGGCTCTCGGTGGCGAAAAAGAGCCCGCCGCCGAGCCGCGTCCGTATCGCCGATAGCGCCGCCTACTCCAGCTTGACCTCATCGTCGATCGAAATTTCTCCGCCCCGCGTGATAGTGGTGTAAACGCCGGCATTCTGATTGCCGTCGCGGACGATCGTTCGCAGGACCGACGGATCCTTCGGCAAATCAGCTTGATCGAGCGTGGTCATTACGCATCGCGTGCATGGCATTTCAATTTTGATTGCCGCGTCACCAATCGTCATGGTTCGGCCGCCCCACCCGGCTTCCGCAAGTCCGGTAATTTTATTCGAGGTATCGATCAAAACATTGGGGCGAAAACGGCGGACGTCGAATCGCGCCAATGGATTCTTTTGTGCCAGAGCCGCAAGCGTCGCGGTCGTTAGCAGGTGCAATGGAAAGGCGTCGAAGTAGGTCCCCAGTGGCGAGGTGAATTGCATGATCTCCGGCGGAAACTGACTGAGATCGGGGAGCGGCTCGTCCTCGGTCCTGCCGAAGATTTGCCGGAGCTCGGCAACCATATCGGGATTATCGGGTGCCGAGCGGCGATAGTGCTCGCGCGCACTCGGCGGCTGGCAGCGGCCATATCGTTACCGGGCGCCCCAGCAACTTTGACAGTCGCGCGGGAGTGTCCGCGCTCGTGGCCAGAACTTTCGATCCATCGGGCAGTTCTATCTGCGCGTCAGGTATTTCTTGCGCCGAAGGTTCCGCAAGGTATCGCGCCATGCATTGCATCAATAGCGGCAGCTTCTTGGCCCCGCGAATTTCTCCGGCGGTTTCGTCGCGCAAGGCCCATCCGCGGTCACCGGGTATCCCGCGCACGCCGACACTGGCGCGGGTCAGCTTTTCGCCACCCATCGATTTGACCGGATAGCGCCACAACTCCATCACTCGGCCGATTACTTCCACATCAGTTCTCCAAGGCGAATTCGCGGTTTAACAATCGCGCTTTTTTTGCCAATAATCACGTGGTTGAGCGATTGAGACTCGCTCTTTTCTTCATTAGAACGGCTGAACGTAATCTATATCTCGGAGGCAACAATGCGGAAACTTATTTCGGCTGGTATGGGGCTGGTCCTTTCGCTCACGATGATTGGTTTGAGCATGGCGGCTGACGACTCCACCTCTAAATCGGTCACCGGCAATCTCCGGGACAGCTTTTGCTACACGACGATGGGAGCGCAAGGCGCGAGCCACAAAAAATGCGCGATGGAATGCGCCATGAAAGGAATTCCGGTCTTGATGGTCGAGAAGGGGACCAAGAAGAGCTACGTGCTCATCCCTCCTAAAAATGACGAAGCTCTGCCGAAGGAAGTCATCGACAAAATGGAAGACGAGGTCACGGTCACCGGCAAAGCTTACGAGAAGAACGGTACTAATTTCCTGCAGGTCGAGTCCGTGAAGTAGCGTGCTCGGCCGACTTCTTCCGGGAGCGGAACATCTTCAGAACCCGCATCCGCTGGTGGTGCATTTCCCGATCGCGTTTCTGTATGGCGCCGCGCTCCTGTATTTCCTCGCGTGGATCACGCGCCGCGAGTCCATCGCGTGGGTCGCTTTCTGGTTCCTGTTCCTTGGGCTGATCTCCGCCGCCGTAGCCATCGCGACCGGGTGGTGGTCGGCCGGCGGCGTCATGCTCGATCCGTCGGTCAAGCAGAACGTCCTGCAGCCACATATGCGGCTGATGATCGCAACCGGCGTCACGGCGGGATTGCTAACTGTATGGGCGGCCGTCCAGCGTCCGATGCCGATCACTGCGCGCTATGTTTTCCTCATCGGCCTGCTGCTGATGATCGCGCTGATGACCAAGGGCGCCGACTACGGCGGCATGATGGTTTACGATTACAACGGCGGTGGCGGCGCGTGTCAGCAGCCGATCGCGTACACTCCGAATGGCGCACCAGTCAGATAATCGAGATCCTAGCGCCTGACGCCCGGCGCGGGACGCGGATCGACGATCTGACGGCCGCTCGGACGCACCTCCAGCGAACATCCGAACAGCAAGTCGTCACCGATCAGATACGCAACCGCATCGGCGATCTGGTCGGCCTGAAGGATTTTTGCAGGCATCCACGACTTCATACCGGCGGCGGTCGCGGCCTCGAGCCCGCGGCGCACCATCGGCGTATCGACGATTCCGGGACATACGCAATTGACCCGAATCTTCTTTTCGGATGCCCAAGGGGCGCACGAGTGGGTGAAATTTACGACCCCCGCTTTTGCCGCCGCGTAAATCGGATCCTGACGATGCGGATACAGCCCCGCCATCGAGGCGGTGCTGACGATCGCTCCGCCGCCGCGTTTTTCCATGATCGGCGCGGCAATCCAGGTGCCCATGATCACCGCGGTGAGATCGATCTCGATGACGCGGCGCCATTGCGGAAGTGAAGCTTGAGGAAATCCGGGAAAACCGGTCCCGACGCCGGCATTGTTGTAGAGGATGTCGAGGCCGCCGAATTTCCCGACCGCGGTATCGATCATCTTGCGTGCGTCTTCTTCTTTGGTGACGTCGGTGCGCACGAATATCGCGCGGCCGCCGTCGCGCTCGATTTGTTTGACCGTCTCGACGCCGCCCGTTTCATCGACATCGGCGACCAGGATCGAGGCTCCGTCGTGCGCGAGGCGCAATGCGGTCGCGCGTCCGATTCCCGATCCTGCTCCCGTAATGACGGCAACTTTTCCGCGGATTTCCATTTTTGCTCCGATGATTTCGCGTGATCCTGATTCTCTGCGTAGCGGGAAAGCACCGATCTTTTCAAGGGCGATGGGCTAGCCGATTTTCCCGAGCAGCACGCCCGCGACTAGCCCAATCAGAACGTATGCGGTGAGGCCGACATAAACGTAGTCGCGCTCCTTGAGGAACAGCGCGAAGCAGAACGCCACTCGCGCGAGCGGCACCAGGGTCAGGATGAACAATCCGAGCGTCATTACCGAATGAGGATCGCGCGCGAGTGCTCCCGAGATGATTTGCGCGAAACTCTCCGCCGCATGCATGCGGCCACCTTGCACGGCGCGGAAGCGCTCCACGTAAAATCCCGGCGCGTAGGTCGCCATCAGGAACAGGCCGCACACCAGGACTGCGCTGGCGGCGATCAGAATCGTCCGCAGCAGCACTGGCGTCCATACGCGCAGGATGCGATCTTCTTCGGCGCTTTGCGTAGTCACTTCAGATTCCACGATTCAGATTCCGTTGAGCGCGCGCCATCCCATTTCGATCGCGATCAAAACCAGGATGACGACAAACACCATCCGCAACGCTTTCACATTCGCATGCGGTAGTAGCTTGCTTCCAGCCAGCGCACCCGCCGTGACGCCGAGTGCGACCGGCGCCGCGATCGAGGTCGACACATCGCCGCGGGAAAGGAACACCAGCGCTCCCGCGCCCGCCGTTACACCGATCATGAAGTTGCTGGTCGCGCTCGAGACCTTCAGCGGGATGTGCATGAAGTAGTCCATCGCCATCACCTTGAGCGCGCCCGAGCCGATGCCGAGCAACCCCGACATGATGCCCGCGACGACCATCAGCCCCGCGCCCTCCGGAAAATGCACAACTTCATAATGCACGAGTGTTCCGGTTTCGTCCTCAACCTCGCCTCCCAGATGCAGCCGCTTCGCGATCGGGTCACCCTCCGCGACGAGGACATCCTCTTGTTTGCTGAGCGAGAAGTATGCCGATTGCAACATCATCAGCGCGAAGAGCAGTTCGAGGACCACTGTGGGGACGACGCCCGCGAGGTACGCACCGGCGACTGCTCCGGTGACGGTCGCGCATTCGAGCACCATCGCCACCTTGAGGTTCGTCCATCCATCGCGCACAAATGCGACGCTGGCGCCCGCGCTGGTCGCGACTACTGAAATCAGGCTCGCGCCGACTGCAACCTTCATCGGCATCTTCGCGAGCACGACCAGCGCCGGCACGATGAAGACGCCGCCGCCCAAGCCCGATAGGGCGCCGATAAATCCGGCGCCGATCGAAAGCGCGAACAGCCCAACTAGAATCTCAAACACGCATCCGAAATCTACTGGTTACGATTCGAAAGACCAACGCCTCTCCGCAGTCGGTTCGATGCAGTCGATGCACTGCGGCAGGCGGGCGGCGTTGCTAGCGGCCATCAAGAAAGCAAGGTTTTTCGACGTAATTTGACCCGAACTCGATGGCATCCGGCTTGCTCCCATTACCAGAGCACGAGTATTAAGCTGCAAGAATGTCGTCGCCAATCCTCCAAAAATCGCAAGACGGCGTTCGAGCGGCCGGGTCTGAAATATGGGTTTTCTAATAGCTGCGATCATCATATTCGCGTTGATCCAAAGGCGCAGGCGTCGAGATATGTGCGCTAACAACAACAGTTTCGATAAGTGGTCGAGAAAATGGGACCGGCACATGCGGCGATCGGAGCGTCACCGGGTCAATTACGATCAATGGAGCAAGTGGTCGAAGGACATAGAGGATTGGGGCCGCTCCGAATGGAAGGAGTTCAAGACCTGGTCCCATAAGCAGGATTGGAAAGGCGGCGCTAAAGATATCGAGACCGCGGCACGCGATTTCCAACGCAAGCTGCACGACACTATCGAGCGTGAAGCCTCGAGGTTTAGCGGCAAGACCTCTGACACAGCGGACACAGCAGACACCGCCGCGGCGGCTGCGTCTGAGTCCGCTCCCAACGACGATCCCAAATTCAAGACCGACGAAGAACGTCGCGCGTATCTGCAAGCGCGCAAACAAGCCACCCGAGAAGCCGGTTTTTACGTTCATCTGATGTGGTACGGCATCGTCATCGGATTCCTGTTCCTGATCAACATGTTCACTACGCCGCTGGGTCCGTGGTGGTGGATTTGGCCCGCGCTCGGATGGGGCTTCGGTATCGTGAGCCACTTCGCCGCAGTTTACGGATGGGAAGTCATCCGCCAGCGCATCTTCGAACCCGCGATTGCACGCGAGGTGCGCGAAGAGGTCACCAAGGAAAAAGAAGTGATGGCGACCGAGAAGCAGGCCTCACTCGACGAGCTCACCGCCAGCTTTGCGCATGAGATCCGCAATCCGATCGCGGCCGCGAAGAGCCTCGTGCAGCAGATGGGCGAGGATCCAACTTCGCAGGAAAATGTCGAGTACGCGAAAGTCGCGCTGGACGAGCTACAGCGGGTCGAACGCAGCGTCTCGCATCTTTTGAAATACGCAAAAGAAGAGGATTACAGCTTCGACAATGTGAACCTCGCCTCAATCCTCGATGCGGCGCTGACCCAGATGCGCGCCAAACTGGAAACGAAGAACGTATCGGTTTCGCGCAACTATATCGGAGGCCCGACGGTTCGCGCCGACGCCGACAAGCTGCGCCAGGTTTTTACCAACGTCATCGACAACGCCATCGACGCGACGGACGCTAATGCCGGCGAGCGTCATCTCGATCTCACCATCCGGAGCCCGAATCCCGGCATGGCGACTGTTGCGGTTCGCGACAACGGATGCGGAATCCCGGAAGAGAAGCTCGCGAAGATCTTCAATCCCTTTTACACCACCAAGCAAAACGGCACCGGGCTGGGTATGGGGATCGCGAAGAAAGTAGTCGATGCGCATCGCGGCAAAATCGAGCTGAGCAGCAAGGTCGGAGAAGGCACTGAACTGTCGATCTCGATTCCACTGGCGGACGCCGCGCGCGCGTGGATCAACGCGGATCTAGATGGCGCGGCGGTCTCCAGTCAAAACGGAATCGCCTCCGGCGCCGAGCCTGTGATGTCGCCGGTGAGTAACGGAAAAGGTTCCGCTCCCACCACCATGATGGACGCGAGCGCGACCGTAGCATTGAGCGCGGCCGACTCGGCAAGGGGTCGTCAATGAAAGGCCGTTTACTCATCGTCGACGACGAGCGCGGCATCGTAATCGCGCTCAAGGGACTGTTCTCGAAGGAAGGCTATGAGGTCGAAACCGCGGAGTCAGGTGAAGAGGCGCTCGAGAAAGTAAAGGCGGCGCCGTTCCACGTCATCATCACCGATTTGAGCATGAAGGGAATGAGCGGCCTCGATCTGCTTCGCGCGGTGCGGGGTCTCGACAGCGACTGTGCGGTCCTGATGATCACGGCGTTCGGATCGCAACGCATCGCGGTCGAAGCGATGAAGGCCGGCGCTGAGGATTATCTCCCCAAACCGTTCGACAACGACGAGCTGCGAATCAAGGTGCGCAAGGTCATGGAGACGCAGCTTCTGCGCCGCGCGCATCAGCAGTTAACCGAGCTGGCCGCTCGCGATGCGGGACGTTTTGCCAATATGGTCGGCGGCTCGCTAGCTATGGTGCGGGTCTACGAGACGATCGAAAAAGTCGCCCAGACCGACGTGACCGTGCTGGTGCGCGGCGAATCCGGCACCGGCAAAGAATTGGTCGCCAAGGCGATCCATTTCAGAAGCCCGCGCGCAAACGGCCCGTTCGTCGCGGTCAACTGCGCCGCGTTCTCGCGGGAGTTGGTCGAGAGCGAACTCTTCGGTCATGAGAAAGGTTCCTTCACCGGCGCGATCGCGCGCCGCGAAGGAAAATTCGAGGCCGCCGATGGCGGCACCTTGTTCCTCGATGAAATCGGCGACATGAACCTCGAGACGCAGGCCAAACTGCTGCGCGTCATCCAGGAAAAGCGATTCGAGCGAATCGGCGGCAATCAAACGTTGTTCGCCAACGTTCGAATCATTGCCGCAACCAACCAGGACCTCGAAGGGATGGTGGCCGAGGGACGTTTCCGCGAAGATCTATACTATCGAATCAAGGTCGTAGAGATTCGCGTGCCACCGCTTCGCGAGCGGCGTGAGGACATACCGCGGCTGGTCCAGCATTTTCTGAAAGAAGCCTGCGAGCGTTTCGGGACCGCGCAAAAGCAAATCCATAAGCAACTTACGCCCGAGGCGATGCGCGCGTGCGTCGAGAATCCGTGGCGCGGCAATGTGCGCTCGCTGCGGTCGGCAATCGAGCAGGCGGTAATCCTTTCCGCCGGAGACGCGATCGCACCGTCCGATCTGTTCGGAGAAGCCGCCCCCGAAGCAAGCGCCAGGCCGGCTCTGGAAGCCAGCTCGACCGCGTCCGCCGAGATCAACCATCACGCGCAAGCAATCGGTGAGAACGGAAGCGCGGGACTCAGGTTCCGTGAAGCCAAGGAAAAGTTCGTCAGCGAATGGGAGCGCGAATATTTCGTTCGCGCGTTGCGCGCGACCAACGGAAATATCTCGCGAGCGGCGGAGAAGGTCGGAATGTATCGGCAGAGCTTTCAACAGAAGATGCGTGAGCTCGAAATCAGCGTCTCCGAGCTGGGGCTGAAAGCCGAGGAAGAGTGAGGCTGCAATGACGGAAGATACTGACACGACCTCTTCGAGTAGCGGCTCGGCGACCGCTTCAATGGGTGCGAATGTCCCACCGCCTAACACGCTGCGGATTCCGCCGCCGCTGCTCGCCTTGCTCTGTTTCGCGGGCGCGCTCGTGATTCACATCGCGTTTCCGGGTCCGCGCCAGGTATTCGCGCATCACATTCTCGGCTTGCTGATTGTGTCCGGAGGAGTCGGTCTTTGTTTCTACGCGGCCGCGATTTTTCAGGCGCGCGGCACCACCAAGAATCCGCAAGGCGAGGCCACCAGCTTCGTCACCGAAGCGCCCTACACTTTCACCAGAAATCCGATGTACCTCGGGATGACGATCGTATTGTTTGGCCTCGCGGTGTTTTTCACCTCGATCGTGATGCTGCTCGCTCCACTCGCATTCTTCATTGCGATCGACAGGACCGTGATTCCGCTCGAAGAAGCAAACATGGAACGGCTGTTCGGCGCGTCGTACTCAGACTACAAAACGCGCGTCAGGCGCTGGCTCTGAAATGATTTGACAGAATCGGGCCGTACCAACGACGCGATTCGAGGAGAAGTGAAATGTTTATCTCGAGGATATTCAGTTTGTTCGGCGGCAAATTCCGCAGATGGGTAAAGGCCCGTGAAGCCCGCGATCCTGAGGCGGTGTACGAATCGGCGATCGAGGAACGGGTGCGGCGCTATCAGCAACTGAAGAGCGCTGCTGCCGGCGTCATCTATATGCGCAGCAAACTGGAGCGCGAGCTCAAGCAAAAGAATTCCGAGCTGGCCGAGGTCGCCGAACAGGCGGTCCAGGCCGCCGACATGAACGAAGACCAGTGCGCGCTCATTTTGATTCATCGCAAGCACGAGCTCGAAACCGAGTGCGAGCGGCTCAAGGAAGAGCTTACGCAGCTTACCATCGAGGCCGAGGACGCGAAGAAAAATCTGGTCGCGTTCAAGAACGAGATCGAAAAGCTGAAGGTAGAAAAGGTGCGGATGATGGCGCGGCTACGCAATGCGCAAGCCCGGGTGCGTATTCAGCACGCGCTCGAAAGTCTCTCCTATGATGAGGACGTGCGTTCGCTCGAGGAGGTTCGCGAGTCGATCGCGCGGATGCTCGCGCAGGCGGGAGTCAATCGCGAGCTGCATAGCGCCGAGGCCGACGAGAAGCTCAGCGAGATCCGCAAACGCAGCGCGGAGGCGAAAGCCGCGGTGGAACTCGAAGAGATGAAGCGGCGGCGGCGCGACCTGGTTCCGATGGATGTGTTCACGCAAAATGGCGCGAACGGCAATCCTCACGTCGCGCGCAACTGAGGCATTCGCATGCTGATGCGCATTCCTATGATCGTTCTGGCTCTCGGAGGCTTGATGGCGGCGGGATGTTTTACCTACTCTGCGCCGCCACCGCCTCCGACCACGATGTCCGCATGGGGACCGACCGGCGGCTTCACGCTTAATTCCGGCGGGACCTGTAACGGACAAGTGAGCTTGGTCAATGGCTCCGCGACCGTGAGCGACCCATGCTTCACCAGTAGCTACGACGTCGTCCTATGCAGCGACAACACGGCGGCGAATCCGGTCCGATGCACGTCATCACCCGGATCGCTTTTGCTATCAGGTACGGGCAGCGACCTCGTTGCGTACGCCCGGGTCAAGTGACGCCCTAGCGCTTGAAGAGTTGGGATTCCTCGATTGGGATCTTCAACGCAAAGCGGCGCATCCAGTCTAGCGCGACTTGCGAGGTGAGCAGCTTGATCCAATCGCGAGTGCCGCGCATTTGATAGCGGTGCGCGGTTTTAACCTCTTCAGAATCGAGCGCGATATACACAGTGCCGACCGGTTTTTCCACGCTGCCGCCGTCGGGCCCGGCGATTCCTGAAGTGGCGATCGCTAAGTCGGCGCCAATACGCTTGCGCACGCCGGCCGCCATCTCGCGCACGCACTCCTCGCTTACCGCGCCAAAAGCTTTCAGGGTCTCCTGCGATACTCCAAGGATCGCGGCTTTCGATTCGTTCGAGTAGGTGACCAGGTCCGCTTTCAGAAATTTCGAACTCCCGGGAACGTTGGTGAGGCGATGCCCGATCAGGCCACCGGTGCACGATTCCGCGATCGCCAGCTTGAGGCCCTGCGCGATCAGTAACCTGCCGACGACTTCTTCCATCGAGGCGTCGCCCTCCGCAAAAAGATGGTTCGAGATTTTCGCGCGCACGCGTTCGCTCAGTTCCTCGAGTTTGCGTTCAGCCGCGCCCGGCTCGCCCTCCACCGTGATCCTCATCGAGATTTGCGGAAAGCTGGCGCGAAACGCGACGCGTCCTTCCTCCGGCCTGATGAGTCCGGCGACCGCCTGGTCAAGCCCGGATTCGCTGATGCCGAAAGTCTGGAAAATTCGCACCGCGAAGAGTTTATTGCTGCCGCGATTTTTCGCGATCCACGGCACCACCCAATTCTCCATCATCGGTTTCATCTCGCGTGGCACGCCCGGCATCACTATCAAATGACTTTCGCGATCGCCGCTTCGCACCGGCAAATGAAATCCCGGCGCGGTTCCGAGCGGATTGGGAATCACTTCGGCCCCTTCGGGAAAGTCCGCCTGCTTGAGATTGTTTTCCGGCATGGTTCGGTTGACCGTCGCAAACAGTCGCCGTATATGCTCGACGCTCGCCTCGTCGCGGACGATCTTTCGCCCGGCTACGCGCGCGATAGTCTCGGTGGTGAGATCGTCCGAGGTGGGCCCGATACCGCCGGTGGAGATGACTATATCGCCCATGCGAATCGCGGTACGCCAGGCCCATTCGAGCCGTTCCGGCACATCGCCGACCGTGATCACTGCGACCAGATCGATTCCATTCTCATGAAGTTTGTCGGCTATAAAATTGGCATTGCTATCCAGAATCTTCCCGGTAGTGATTTCGTCGCCGGTGGAAAGAATGACCGCTTTCTGAATCATCGCAGTTTCCTCAAAGGGGGTCGTACGCCGCAGACCGATTCCGGGCTATAGCAGGTGACCCACAATTCTCAGAACGATATTTGCGTAAATACCGGCAAACAAATCGTCCAGCATCACTCCGGGTCCACCAGGCATTCGCTTGTCGATCGTTGAGGCCGGAAACGGTTTGATGATGTCGAACAGCCTGAAAATCAGAAACCCGCCGAGCAGCCATCCCCATCCAAGCGGATTCATAAACATGGTCGCGATCATGCCGAGCACTTCATCCAACACGATTTTCGAGCTGTCGTGCTCGCCGAAGACTTCCTCGGCGCGGCCGGCAATCCAGCATGAGATTGCAAAGACCATCGCGAACAGCGCGACGAAAATCAGCGGTTCATGCTGCCACGTGGACGCGCAAATGAAGTAGACGATGAAGAGTCCGACGATCGAGCCCGCGGTTCCTGGAGCCACCGGCGAGTAGCCGCTATAGGCTCCGGTCGCAAAAAAAATGATCAGCTGACGCATTAAGTGTTCGGCAAAGCCGCGACGATAGCACGCTCTGCCGATATCGGTAAGCGATTTGGCGATTGTTCTACGCGGACCGAGGCGGCATCGGCGGGACTTCGGCTCCGATATCGCAGGACTTCACGCCTTCGATCCCGGCCGCGACCCGGCGTGCGAGATCGTCCCACGGCGCCACGAGTCCGGCTCCATTCATGCGTACGACGCCAAGCACACAATCGACGCCAATTTCGGCGTGTCCGAATTTCGAATGCGCCAATAGCGCCGCCCGCACTTGAGCCGCGATGGCGGCGTCGCGAATATCCTGCCAGCCGCTGCGGTCAGCGCGTCCATCGACCTTTTCGGCGCATGATTTCAGCGACGCGACCAAAGTATCGAGCGAAAGAGTCGAGGTATTGAGGACCAGATCGTAGAGCGCCGGATCATCGATATCGAAACTGTAGAGCGTCTGCGCGCGCGCTTTCACCTCGCGGTCGTGATCGCGAACGCGTTTTTCGGCCACTGGCAGAGTGAGCTTTTCAAGCTCGGCGATAGCCAGGACACGCTGTGAAAGCGGGGCTATCACCCGTACTCTCAAGCCACATCCGTTGCCCGGCATCAACTGGGCGCCCGAGCTGCTCGCAAATACCAGCCGATCCTGCGCCATCTGTTTGAACATCACGGCGCGCAGAAACGCCCGCAATCGATCGGTATCGACTTTCGGGCGCGCCCAAAAATGGGGCTGGCGCTCGTCTATAATGAGGAACTGATCGGGATCGACTCGGTAAGCTCGCGACGCCTCGCCGACCAATTCGGCGCGTCCCCAAAACCGGTAGCCGAGCGCCTCTGCGGCGAGCCGTCCGAGTTGGTCGCCACGGCTGCCGAGTTGCTGGTTGATCGCGATTACGGCCATCGCAATACCCCCGGAGTTGAAGATCGAGCCCCAACGCAATCTTAGGATGCAAAATTCGCTTCGTGCAAACCGAATGGTGGAAAGCCTGCCCCGGTATAAGTAGGATTTCGGCGGTCGCTCGTCTTTCGTCGCGGACTCTTCGATGCCGTATGCGAGCTGGAGTGATAATGGCGCACAAAATGAAACGTCCGGGCCTGCTTGGGGGCCAGCAAATAAATCCGCAGGCGGTGCGCGGCGATATGAGCGCTGCCGAACTCATCGACAGCGCTTTCCTCGCATACAATGGGCGGCGATTGCGCGAGGCATGCCGCCTGTACGCGGAAAAGATGCTCGAGCGAGACGTCGTCGTCGGCATGAGCGTCACCGGCGCGCTCACGCCGGCGGGTCTTGGAATGTCGTGCCTGATTCCGCTGATCGAGAACGGCTTCGTAGACTGGATCGTCTCAACCGGCGCGAACCTGTATCACGACACTCACTTCGGCATCGGTCTTAAGATGTTCCAGGGCTCGCCCGAAGCCGACGACGTCGCGCTGCGCGATGCGGGTGTGGTGCGCATCTACGACATCTTTTTTGACTATCACGTCTTGCTCTCAACCGACGCCTTTTTTCGGGAAGTCGCGCGCAACCAGGAGTTCCAGCATCCGATGAGTAGCGCGGAGTTTCACTATCGCGCGGGCCGCTACGTGGCCGAGCGCGAGCGCGTGCTGAAGCTCAAGCGGCGCTCGCTGCTGGCGGCAGCTTACGAGCATGCGGTCCCGATATACACATCGTCGCCCGGTGATTCGTCGATCGGGATGAATCTTGCACTGCTCGAACTCGAGGGATCAGATTTGAGACTGGATCCGCTGGCAGATGTGAATGAAACGGCGGCGATCGTATATGCGGCGAAGAAGACCGGCGGCAAGAGCGCGGTATTCATTCTCGGTGGCGGCTCGCCCAAGAACTTTGTGTTGCAAACGGAGCCGCAGATCCAGGAAGTGATGGGCGTAGCAGAAAACGGCCATGACTATTTTCTGCAGATAACCGACGCGCGTCCTGACACCGGTGGACTCTCGGGCGCGACTCCATCGGAAGCGGTGAGTTGGGGAAAAATCGATCCTGACAAACTGCCCGACTCCGTGGTCTGCTATGTTGACAGTACGGTCGCGCTCCCACTAATCACCGCGTACGCGCTAAACAAGCGAAAGCCGAGAAACCCACGGCGCCTCTATGAGCAACGTGCCGAAATGCTTTCGCAGTTGACCTCGGCCTATCAGAAAGTCCGAAAACAACGGCTCGCGCGTGGCGAGTCGTGATCGTTGGTTATGAAAAGCATCAGTGATCCAAGAAGGCCGGGAAGAGTGATCCGATCGATCAAAGGCGAGGTCGCGCCAGAGCTCTACGATCTGACCCGCGAAGTCGATTACGCACGCAAGGCCGCGCTCGTGGCGGGCGAGATTCTGAGGCGTTACTACGGCGGCAAATACAAAGTCGGCTCCAAGGGACGCGACAACCCGGTCACGATTGCCGATACCGAGGCCGACGCCGCGATCAAATCGATTTTGACCAGCGCCTTTCCCGACTACGGATGGCTTTCCGAAGAGACCGTCGACAATGCGGATCGTCTCGGCAAGCGACGCGTATGGATCGTAGATCCTCTCGATGGCACGAAAGAGTTCATCACTAATATTCCGGAATTTTGCGTGGCAATCGGGCTGGTGGATCACGGCGAGCCGGTGGTCGGTGTCACTTACAATCCGATCACGCGCCAGATGTTCTGGTCGGCGCGCGGAACGGGATGCCATCTCGGCAAGACTCGCGTTCGAGTCAGCAGAACCAGGACGCTTCGGAGTGCCAGCGTGTTAGCGAGCCGCAGCGAAACGGCGCGCGGAGAATGGGACGTGTTCAAGGGAATCCTGAAGGCGGTGCCAACCGGCAGCGTCGCCTATAAGCTCGCGCTGGTCGCGGGAGGGAAAGCAGACGCCACGTTTACCCGCTCGCCGAAAAACGAATGGGACATCGCGTCGGGCGCCGCATTGATCCTGGAAGCCGGAGGGAAGATGACCGATATCGACAGCAATCCGCTGAAGTTCAATCAGCAACGAACCAAGTGCGCCGGCCTCATCGCCTCCAACGGAATCCTGCACGACCAACTAATGAAAGTCGCACCGCATCGAAACAGTAATCCGCCGCAAAACTAGCGTGTCGAGATCACTACGCGGCGGTTGCTACCGGTACTCGCGAGCGCCGTCCCGGTCCAGTTTCCGGGAGCAAATACATCATGCAGATCGGCAGAAGCTGGAACGCCAGGAACAGAATCATTACCCGCTTCAGTCCGATCGACGCAGCCAGCGCCCCGCCGAAAAACGGAGCGATAAATGCGCCCGCATACCCCACCGACCAGATGAAGGCCTGTCCGGCACCCATCTTTTCGGGTGTCATTTCCGGCAGTTCCATTACTATGGTTCCGAGCGCGGCAAGTGAGCCGGCGGCGCCGATGCCGACCAGCACGAGCGAGAGTCGAATCATTATGTGGTCCGCAAACATGATTGCGCCCGCGCATCCAAGTAACGTGCAAATCGCTACGGGCCATGTGAATGGTTTTCGCAGCCCCGTAACGCCGGTGCCCAATCCTCCGAACAATGCCGCGAAGATGCCGGTGAGCGGGAGTATCGCGGTCATCGCGGAGGCGTCGCTCAGGCTCATGCCGCGATATGCGCTGAAGTACTGAGGCAGGAATGCGGTATAGAGCTGGAAGACCCACATTCCACCGAATAGCCCCGCCGCGATAAGCAGAACCTCGCGCATCTTCGCGACTTCGGCGAGTGCTGACCTTTTCGGTTTCGATGCAGTGAGGGCGGCGTCGACGATCGAGCGGCGGCGCTCATATCCAAAGATCGACCATAGTGCCGCGACGGCCGCGCATCCGATCCCATAGTCGCGCAGGACCAGCGTCCATGAAGATCCCAGCGTGAGGTAGATTGGCGCCGTCATCGAGAATACCGCCGTGAGACCGACGTATGAGCAGAGCGCGTTGATCATGTTGATGTACGGCCATTCGCGCTCGCCGAACCATTGCATCGTGAGCGCGCCCGGCGGCGCGATGATCACGCCGTAGCCGATACCTTCTAGGATTCGCCAGAAAAGCAACTGGGAGAAACTTCCCGAGTAGCCGCTCATTATTCCAGCTATCGACATCAGCCATATACCCAGGAGCATGGCGGGCATCGCGCCCATCTTTTCCATTACCACTGCGCCAGCCATCGAGAAGATGGCGATGCATAGGGCGATGACTGAAATGATCAGGCCGGCATCGCCAAGCGAGATCTTGAGGTCTTTGATGATTGGGCCGAGGATCGGCGCCGGCGCCAGCCAGATCAACGACTGCGCGAAGAGGGCCAGCAGGAGCAGGATCTCGATAACCCATCGATAGGGCGAAAGCTGATTTGAATTCGTCATTGAATACCCGCCTTCCTTAGTCTGTATAACAATCGTGTCCATTGCCACTGGACTCGAAACCTCGTTGCACATACTTGGGCGTTGCACTATTCTCGGTTTGCTCGCCCGACGTTGTTTAAATGTCTTCCCTTCATCAGGTCCGCAGAGCAGAAGAGAAACTCGCGACGCTTTTTGACCAAATCGGCGCCGTCCGGTTTCGGCTGAATTCGTTGGCTTGGCAACGAGGCCTCTTCGGCGCGCTCGGATGGACGATTGGCCTCGCTGCGATGGTTGCACTCGGCGCGTTTTACCTGAAGCCGTTGACCTTCCTGATAACGTCGATGACGCTCGGAGTAATAGCAGTCGCGGGAGTGGCAAACAGTCTTCGCGCGGCGTGGCTGATGCACGTGAATCGGAGCGCAGCGGCTTTGATTGCGGATCGGCGCGCTGATTTGAAGGGACGGCTCGAGACCATCGTTGAGATCGGACAGCGTCTGAAAGTGGCTAGGCTGGGTCATCCGCAGGCGCATCCGCTTCTATGGTCGTATTTGATCGAGGACACTCTCAACCGACAAGACGATTTCGCGCCGGCGCACATAGAAGCGCGGCGAGTGTCGCGCGCGATTTATGGCCTCATCGGATCGCTGGCGCTCGCGGCCGCGATTTTTCCGCTGGTCGCGCGGCTGCACGGAAAATTACTTCAGGTGCGAGCAACTCAAGATGAGATAACGATGGACCTCAACGATCTCCATCTGCGCGCCGATTCTGATTCCGGCGATGGGGTCGAGGTTCATGCGGATGCGCAAACGACGCACCGACTTGAAGAGAAATTCGCCTCCCAAGGCACTGCCTCTAACGGACCATCGTCAGACACTCCATTGAACGAGATGATGAATCGCGCGAAGAATCTCGCGGGTCGCCTGCAGGAGAAGGTCACTGGACGCGCCAGCACTCGCCCGCGAATCACCTTGAAGCTGGCGGACAACTCGAGCGATCAAGGGTCGCCAAGGCCGCGCGATCAGATCAATCCAAATCGCTCGCGCAATGACGAAGACGCTGATGCGCACTTCGAACACGAGAAAGATTCCAACGATGACTCTTCCGCTTCAAAGCGGGGAAATCTGGCGCATAACTCCAGCCAGACGGAGAGTAGCGACGACTCTGCTTCCGCGGACGCGAATACGTATGAGCCGCGCGCGAATGCCTCGGAAAATTCCGCGGATAAATCTTCGGACCAATCCGCCACTGATCAGGGGGGCAACGGCGGCTCTGCGCATGGAGTCGGGGCCGACCCCGACAGCCTTTTTGGTCCCACTTCGAATCCCCGACTCGGCGGCAATGGATTCGAAATATCCATAGACGCACGATCGGAGATCAAGGGTCCCAATGCGTCGGGGCACGCGTACCTGCCTCCGAAGGTGCGCACTCCGCTCAATCCAAACCAGCACTCCGATGAACCGATCGCTCGTGCGTCAGTGCCGCAAGCAGACCGCGCGGCGATCCAAAGAATCTTCGAACGATGAGCGCACCTTGCGTTCTCGAAATGCCGACGGTGGGCGACTTCGCCCGCATCTTCCGGCGAATCCAGGGCGAGATTCACAAGGTTATCGTCGGACATGAAAAAGCCGTCGAGGAATTGCTAATGGCGCTGTTCGCCGGCGGTCATGTTCTGATCGAAGGCGTGCCGGGCACCGGCAAGACCACCTTGGTGAAAACCCTGGGCCTCGCGCTCAACCTCAGCTTCAATCGGATCCAGTTCACCGTCGACTTGATGCCGGCGGATATCACCGGCACGCGCGTGATCATCACTGGCGAAGACGGGCGGCGCGATTTCCAATTCCAACGCGGCCCGGTGTTCTGTAACATTCTCTTGGGCGACGAAATCAATCGCGCCACCCCGAAAACACAATCGGCACTGCTCGAAGCGATGGCGGAATTGCAGGTTACCGTCGCGGCGAAAACTTATCCGCTCCAGCCACCGTTTTTCGTGATGGCGACGCTGAATCCGATCGAGATGGAAGGTACCTATCCGCTGCCGGAGGCGCAGCTCGATCGTTTCCTGTTCAAGGTCCGGCTCAACTATCCAGACGAGGAGCAGTTGGTCAGGATCATCTCGACTACCACCGGGCCCGAAGAGGCCGGGGTGGAACCCGCGTTTTCGAAAGATGAAGCCGCCGCGCGCATCGAGGCGCTCAAGAAGCTGGTGCGCAATGTGATCGCCGCGCCGGCGATCGAGCGGTATGCCGCGCGAATGGTTCGGGCCACCCAACCGGCGCACTCAAAGTTTATGTCAGACGCGCCGCGTGCCGTGCACGAGGAAGCCGTGACTCGCTATGTAATGTTCGGCTCGAGTCCCCGCGGCGCACAGGCGCTGATCCTCGGAGGCAAGGTTCGCGCACTCCTTGACGGACGCGCCAATGTCGCGCGCGAAGATCTCGAGGCGATCGCGCCTGCGGCCCTCGCGCATCGTATAATGCTCAACTACGCCGCGCACTCCGATGGAATCGATGGCACCCAGATCGTGGAACGGGTGGTGAAATCGCTTCATTCAGCGCGGCCCGCCTAGGGGCGGCTATGCTCGAAGCTCGCGCATTCGAGCCTGACTTCCTGAGGCGACTCGATCGTCTGGTGCTCGGAATCAAACGAGCCCGCAGCACGCGTTCGGGACAACGCACCATCGGCCGCGCACAGGGACTTGGTATCGAGCCCGAAAATTTCAAGGAATACGCCGAGGGTGACGATCTCCGGTTTCTCGATTGGAACGCTTTTGCGCGCCTCGACGATCTTCTTATCCGCACGTACCGCGCGGAGCGGCAGGTCGACATAACCGTGATGCTGGATGCGAGCGCTTCGATGCGGCTGCCAGAACGCGACGACAAATTCGGTCTGGCGCGGGTGCTTGCCGGAACTTTTGCATACGTGGGCATGGCGGAAAATGATGCGGTGAGAATCGTCTCATTTGGATCCAATCGCAACCGCCTCAAATTTCAAACGACTCCTTTCTATCGTAGGCGCGAGCAATATCAGCTGTTCAAACCGGTCCTTATCGAACTCCAATGCGAGGGCAGTACTCCTCTTGCCGCCGCGGTCGAAGAACTGCTCTTGCAGCGCCGCTCCGCCGGCGTCGTGATTCTCATTTCTGATTTCCTCATGGCTCAAACCGATTTCGAAGCCGCGATGCTTCATCTCATCGGTGCCCATCACGAAGTAAAACTGGTCCACGTCATGGGCGAGATAGAATCGGAGGGATCGTACCCGACCGGCCGGTTTCGCATTCGCGATTCCGAGAGCGGTGAGCTACTCGAGGTCTCCTTCGGCCCCGAGTTGGCGCGAACCTGCAGAAGCCGCGCGGCGGCGATATCCGAACGGGTTCGCGATTTCTGCATCAGCCACGCAATGGTGTATGCGCAGGCATTCGGAGCGCGCAATCTTGACGCGATTTTGGAACGCGAACTTCCCCGGATGGGAGTGATTCGCTAGAGCGGGATGATTCTATAGTGGGTCTGCTTAATCCCAACAACCTGTTCTGGGCGATTAGCATCGCGGTTCTGCTTGCGGTCTACTTGCGCTCGCGCTCGCGTCCAACCCTTGAAGTATCGAGCTTGCTGTTGTTCGAGCAGGCGCCAGCGCCGGTCACGCGGGTCCGGCGTCCGCACATCGACGCCTTATTCTGGCTTGAAACGGGAATCCTCGCGGCACTCGCGCTCGCGCTCGCCGGACTCTATATTCGCACCCCTCCAGTGGCGGTGCAGGGGAACAATCGGGCATTGGTGTTCGATCTCGCTGCCGGTATGAACGCGCGTGACGATGGCGGAACGCGGCTCGATCGAGCGAAGAAAGACGCGATCGCGATAATCGATTCAGCACCCGATCGCGATCAGTTCAGCGTGATCGGTTATGCGCTGGAAGCGGAACTGATTCATTCGGAGACCGCGAATCGCAGGACACTCGATAAGGCAATCCTGGCCATGCAGCCGATGGCGGTCGCCGGAAGAGGCGCCGCACAGGCGGCGGCGTTGATGCGAGCACGCGCAGCGGGAGCGGTGGACCTGTTCGCGGATCGGCCGCCGCCCTCATCGATAATTGCCGATGCCGGTTTGAGCTCGCACTTTCATTTTCACCGCGCCGGATCGCCAGCGGACAACCTCGCGCTGGTCTCCCTCGACCCGGGAATCCCGAACAACGCGCAAGGTCGTGTAGTGTTGAAGAGTTTTGCGCACCAGCCACGCGTCTGCGAGCTCGCGATTGACGCCGGCGGCGAAACCGTTTTCCATCAAACCCTGATACTTGAACCGACCGAGCAGGTGACGGTTCCCTTCGGTCCGCTGACTACCGGCGGCCTTGTACGTGCGCGAATACTCAGTCCCGACGCACTCGAAGCCGACAATGAGCGCTATGCGTATGCGCCCGCGGAGAATCCGTCCCATGTCATCGTTCTGTCGCCCGATCCCGCGGTGCGGGACGACATTGCGCGAGTGCTGCTCGCCGTGAATCGCAACTTTATTGTGACGGTCGCGGATCCCGCAAAGTTTTCCAGTGCGGACGAATACTCACTCGCCGTGATGCACGATTGCTACGCTTTGGTAAAAGCCCGATCCATTTTGTTGGTGTTTCCTCCGTCAGGCAGTTCACTTCCGGTCGCGAATCTACGAGCGACCGGCACCGTGGCAGCCGCGCACATGATAACCCGAGAACGGGTCAACTCGAGCACGACTCCGACCGCTCTTGGAGCAACCAGAATTGTGAGCGTTCCTGAATGGATGACGCCGCGAGCGTCCGGGGTCGCCGCCGGCCTTCATGACACTTTGCCGTTAACGGCGATCGGATTTTTACCCGAAGGAAGTTTCGGGCTGATCTCATTTGACATCCGCGACCATCTGCTGCTCGATCCCGATCGCCTCGACGCGCTGATCGCGATGGTCGAACTGGTGCGCGAGCTGACCGCGCCGATGCAACTTCAGGTCGTGCCGACCGGGACTTTTCTGGCGATTCCCGCCGCGCAAGACGCGAAGGTCGTCGCGCCGGACGGACGGGTGGTCTCAGCCTCGCGCGACCAGTGGGGACGTTTGCGCTTTCGACCGCTGCAGACCGGGCATTTTTCCATCGGATCCGGCAGCGCAAAAGTCGACGTCTATTCAAACTATTACGACGCGGCCGAATCGGATCTTAGCGCTGGCTCGTCGCCATCAGCTTTTCCGTCGGTAAAATCTTCGGACGCGATCCAATCCATTTCCGGACCGCCACTGTTGGAGCCTCTCTCGGCGATTTTGATCGCGGTCGCGCTGTTCGCCATTGCGCTCGAATCGGGCCTGCTGCTGAGACGCGCAAACCGTTGGGGGAGTGGCAATGTTTGAGCGTCCACTCGGTTTGTGGCTCCTGATTTTGCTTCCGCTGGTCGCGATGCCGGCGCTGGTCGCTTTGCGTGGGAACCTGGTCGCGAGCTGCTGTGCGGCCCTGCTGCGAGTCGTGGCATTTGGCGCTTTGGTCTTCGCGTTGGCGGGATTCGGGCTGCGCACCAAAGCCGCGTCGCGCCACGTTGAAGTGGTCGCGCTCATGGATCAGTCGCGATCGATCGCGCCCGATCAACAGAATTGGATGCGCGTGCGAGTTCGCGAATTGGCGCGCGCGGCCTCCTCTCGTGATCGGATTGCGGTTCTCGGGTTCGGGCGCGAGGTCCGGCTGCTCTCGCCGATGGGCGATCCGCGTCTTATGACAATTCCGCCGCTCTCGGCGGATCCGGCGGCGACCGATATCGGCGAGGCGCTGGCCGCGGCCGACGGCCTATTCTCGCTGAATACCGACAAGAGAATTTTCCTGCTGAGTGACGGCAATCAGACCGTCGGTGACGCGGCGGCGGAACTACCCGCACTGGTCGAGAATAACGTCAGGGTTTTTCCAGTCGCGGTGCCGGATTCCGGAACCGCGCGGATAGCGCTTACCAGCTTCGAGGCTCCTGGAGCCGTCCGCGCCGATCAACGCTTCACGTTTAACATTTCTATGGAAAGCGAGGCCGCCGGTCCCGTCAACCTCAACCTCGAGCTACTGAGCGACAGCAACGTGGTCGGCGGAGAAAGCGTGAAGCTGAAGCCCGGCCTCAATCACTTCGAGTTGCCTTACCGCGTGGTGCCCCCTGGTGCATATCTTATGGGCCTTCGGCTTCGCACACCCGCGCCATTGATCGCGCTTAACTCGAAAGCGGAAACCGCACTCACGGTAATTCCGGCGCCGCAAATTCTGGTCGCGGGCAGCGCGCCCCCGGAGAGCCTGCTGCGTGCGCTCCAGCTTCGCGACTATCAGACCTTTGTCGTCTCGCCTCGAAGTCTCCCGACCCAGCCCGAAAGTTTGTTGCCCTACCAAGCCGTGATTCTGTCCGATGCCACGACCGATACGCTGAGCAACGGCGCGGCTACCGCGCTCAATCGTTATGTCTCGGACTACGGTGGCGGCCTGATTGTGACCGGCGAGACGTTGCGCGACGATCGCTTCGCGGGGACGCCCTTGGAAAAGACGCTGCCGATAAAATTTCAGCCGCAACCGCCGCCGCCCTCGCGCGAGCCGATTGCGGTGTTCCTATGCATCGATCGCTCGAACTCGATGAGCTACGACTCGCGCTACCCGGCAGTTCGCGACGGCGAACGGATCCGTTATGCAAAGACTGCGGCGATCGCGCTGTTGCGCCAGCTTGACGACAGCGATTTTGCAGGCGTCATCGCGTTCGATTCGCAGCCCTATGTACTCGGTCATCTCGAACCGCTCGGCGAAGATCGCGCCGAGCTGGAAAATCGAATCGAGCGGCTCGAGCCCGGTGGTGGAACCGACTTCAAGGACGCGCTTGAAATAGCGCAGCGCGAGATTCTGAATAGTCAGATCCCGGTGCGGCAGATTTTTCTGCTCACCGACGGCGATACCAACCGCCAGTATCACGATCACGATGCGCTGATCGCGGATTTCGCCGCCCAGCACATCCCCGTGTCCACTATTCGAATTGGTCCTGATTTGGCTAACCTGCGGCTTTTGCAAGACTTCGCACAGGCAACCGGCGGCACCTTTTACCGCGTTCAGGACATCGAGAAATTGCCGCTGCTGCTGGTGGGCCTCACCCGCGAGGCGATGAATCGGCGCAAGCAGGGCAGGACGGAACTCGTCTCGGGGGGACCGAGCGCGATTCTGAGCGGGATCGATCTGCGCGATATCCCCCCGATCGATTATTTCGCGACGACGATACCCAAAGACGGCGCGCAAGTGCCGCTGAAGATCGCGCGGCGCGACGGTTCTTCGCCGCTGCTGGCCGCGTGGCAATATGGGCTTGGACGCGCGGTCGTGTTCACTGCGGATCCGGACTCGCTCGCGACGCTCAGCTGGATTCGATGGAACCGTTACACCCAGTTCTGGTCGCAACTAATCAACTGGACAATGCGACAAGGGGATGGTGGACCATTCTCGATGCGGGTGGTGGCGGCATCGGATGGAACGCTCGGAATAGAGGCCGAGAAGGCGGATACCAATCCGGTTTCCAACCTGGTGGTGCGGGTGAGCGGTGACGGCCGCGCGATGGATGTTCCGCTCACGCAGACCGATACCTCACTTTATGACGGCGATCTCGGCCCGCTGCCGAGGGGCAAGTATACTGGCACCTTGATGATCAAGGCCGGCGACACCGAGCGGGTGCTTATGCATCGCGAATTCGCTTCGACCGGGCGGCCCGCAGACGACGCGGACGAAGTGCGAATCCGTCCGCGCAATCTCGGACTTCTGAATCGACTGGCGCGCTCGACGGGCGGCGCGATGAACGCCTCGCCAGCGGAAATTCTCAAGCCGACCGGCGCGATGATCACGGCGCATCGCAGCGCCGAGCCTCTGCTGTTGCCACTTGCTATCGTGCTGTTCCTTGGCGAGGTGTTCGTCAGGCGGCGTTTTCTCGGAGATTGATTGGAGGGTGGTGAGAAAATCAATGATGCGACGATTCGGTCTGCTCAGTTGCCTATCGATCTTGATCTTAATGCTCACCGTCTTGACGGTCGAGAGCAGCGCGCTAGCTCAAGCTACCGCGCGCGACATCGATGCGTTCTCACAAGCCTCGCTGATTTACATCGCGACGGTTCGCAAGGACGGCAATCAGAGCAGCTCGACCCCGGTATGGTTCACCACCACGGACGACCACGTGCTCCTGATAGAAACCGGTCCGGACTCATGGAAGGCAAAACGCATCCGCCGCGGGAGTCCCGCATTGATTTGGATTGGATCAAAAGACGGCCCGGCATTCATCGGAAAAGCCGAAATCACCAACGATCCGACAGTCTTAAACCGGATAGTCGCGGACTATCCGCAAAAGTATTGGGAGGCGCGAGTGGGATTCTTCAGGCCAACTCTGGAAAAATTCGCTGGCGGGAAAGTCGTGGCAATCAAGATCATCCCGGTTCGCGATTTTCCCAATGGCTTCACCTCGCAGCAGGGAACGCCCGCCCCAAGCCTCGAACCCGCCACGGCAACTGCGGCGCCGCACTGAGTTGCGTTCTTTGGGTAGTAGTTTGCGCAAGGTCGAACATGAGGAAACGGACTTGCCGGCCGCATCGATACTGATCGGCAGGGCGATTCGTCGCGAGTGTCCTGTGTGCGGGCGCGGCGCTATCTTCAAAAGTCACTTCCGAATGAATAGCAACTGCGCGAGTTGCCACGTGATTTTTTGGAAGGATCCCGGCGAGTCACTCGGAGCGATGTACGTGGACTATGCCGTCGCGACGGTCACATTTCTGATCGCGTGGCTGATTCTCGACTTCACCACACATCTTTCCGATGCGGTACAGATAGCGATTGTCGGGGTACTGGCAGTCGCTAGCGTGCTGGTCTTCTATCCGTTCTCACGCAGCGCGTGGACGGTGCTGGTCTACATTTCCGGCGGCATCGAAAAGCCCAAGCTGCGCACAATTCGGGGCGGGAAGCCGCTCTGATCGGGCTTCCCCATCGCTCAGGGCTACACTACAACCACGCGCCGCCCACGAATCTTCTCCGGTAGCTGTGAAAGCCGCTCGGCGGCGCGGGCCAGAGTTTCATCGCTCTTCGAAAAGGTGAAACGAAGCTTGCGCCGTCCGAGATCGGGATGCCGATAGAAACTGGAACCCGGAACTGCCGCCACGCCGCCCGGATCGAGCATGAAATCCGCAGCCGCAAAGTCGTCGGCAAAGCCCAGATGGCCAATCTCGACGATGATATAGTATGCGCCCTGCGGCGAGCGGCATTTGAATCCGGCGCCGGTCAGCGCGTCGAAAAGTGTCGCGCGCTTACGCTCATACATCGCGGTCAGGTCCGTATAGTACGCCTCGGGCATTCGGAGCGCGGTGGCGCCGGCTTCCTGCAACGGATGCGGCGCACCGACGGTCAGAAAGTCATGCACTTTGCGGATCGCCGAAGTCAGCCGCTCGCACGCGACGGTGTATGCCAGACGCCATCCGGTTATCGAATAGGTCTTCGAAAGCCCGCTGATGGTAACCGTACGATCGCCCATGCCGGGCAGGCTTGCAATCGAAACGTGCTGCCCACCGCCGTAAACGATGTGCTCATAGATCTCGTCGGTGATGGCTAAGGTGTCATGACGCCTGCACAGTTCGGCAATCATCTCGAGCTCGGTTCGGGAAAAAACCTTGCCGGTCGGATTATGCGGGGTGTTGACGATTATCGCCTTGGTCCGTTTGGTGAACGCGGCCTCGAGTTCTTTGGGATCGAAGGAGAAATCCGGATCGCGCAAAGTCACATAGCGGGGAGCCGCTCCCGCAAGAATCGCGTCAGGGCCATAATTTTCGTAGAAAGGCTCGAATACGATTACCTCGTCGCCGGGATTGATCACCGCGAGCAGGGTCGCGATCATCGCCTCGGTGGCGCCGCAGGTGACTGTCACATTGCGCTCGGGATCGCATTCAATCTTGTTATAGGAGCGAACTTTGTCGGCGATCGCGGTGCGGAAATTCGGCGAGCCGTGGGTTATCGCGTATTGGTTGTAATCTTCGTCGATGGCTCGTTTGGCGGCTTCCTTGAGCTCTTTTGGAGCTGGAAAGTCCGGGAAGCCCTGGGCTAGGTTCACCGCACCGACGCGAAGCGCCCGCCGCGTCATCTCGCGGATCACCGATTCGGTGAAAAATCTGGTCCTGTGAGAGACGTCAGTTGCCATGAGGGCAGTTTAACCGCCGCTCAAGGCTGCGGACAACGTACCCTCGGAAATCGAAATGCGGGCCGAGTAGCCGGGTCGTGAAAGGCTACCGCCTCTGCGCGTGCTGTACCGCTGGAGCTTCTTCCGCGGCTGCCTCTTCGAGCAAGCCGGCACCCTGCTTTAGACGCCATTCGTCAATTACTTCGACGTTGAAACGCCAGTCGCTGCCAATCTTGAAGCCTGGTAGCTGACCTTTCTTCAGAAGACGGTAGATTGTCGATCGGTGAACTCGAAGATAATCGGCCAATTCATTGACAGTTAATACTTTAGGCGCGGCGGCCATAGGCGGTGGATTCCTTTAGGTATTTCTACCCCTCTCAACGTAAATTAAGCTCGGCATAGCGTTCCATTGGCTCAATGCGCCGCCGCCGTACCCCACCCAGGTTTTCTTCAAGAGAGCCTAGATCTGCATATGTGTACCATAATGAGACAATCTTTGCCATAGCGTGCGTGTTGAATCTTTTGGACATAAAGCATGCCTAACCGAACAAACGTTGGGCTGCTGAACGCAACTCCTCGCGATGATCGGGATGCGCCACCGCGATCAGCTCGGCTGCCCGCTCCCGGTGATTCTTGCCGAGCAGCCTCGCTATCCCGAATTCCGTAATCAGCGTATCGGCAAAGTAACGCGGTATCGTCACCAGCGCACCCGGTTCGAGCTGTGGCACAATTCGCGACACGCCGCCCGCTAGTGACGTGGACGACATCAGCGTGATCGCCCTGCCTCCTTTGCTCAGGAAGGCCCCGATATGAGTCTCGGGCTGGCCCCCGGTTCCGTTGATCATTCGGGCTCCGGTCACCGTTTCGGAGTTGATCTGGCCGCTCAGGTCGACGCTGAGAGCGTTGTTAATTGACGTTTGTTTGTAGTTCGAGCGTATCACTCCGATGTCCAGGACGTGCTCGGGGTCGTACAATTCGAAGCTGGGGTTGTCGTCGATGATGCGTAGGTCGTCCGGATCGGAGCCTGACCAGCCGATCGCGATGGCTTTGCGGGGGTGGATGGTTTTGCGCCGGCCGTTGATGATTCCGGCGTCCACTAGTTTGGCGATTCCGGGTGCGACCATCTCGGTGTGCAGACCGAGGTCGTGCTTGTTGTCGAACGCTCCCAGCCGCGGCATCTGGGACGACGGGTTGCCTACCCCGATTTGGATGGTCGCGCCGTCCTCGAGGACCTCGCTCAGGTACCGCGCGATCTCTCTATACTCCTCGGGCGGCGCGCTGACTCCCACCAGTACCTGCAAGTCATTCAGCGACATCCGCGCGAGGTAGTTGATGAGCGGCGCGATGCGCTCGACCCCAACTTCTTCGATAACTTTCTTAACGCCCTCGCGCTTCGCCACGTCCATTTTTTCGAGTTCCCGATCAACGGCGCCCTGATCGATCCGGAGCGGCGTAGCGTCCACGAAATAGTCGAACTCGCTCACGTGCAGGTAAACGTCGCCATGCGTCCGGGTGAGCGTGGGATCGACCTCGGCCACCGCCATTCTCGCGCGCCGCACATACATCCTCTTGTTCCACTGATGGGGTCCGAAGCTGACGAAGCCATGCGCGTTGGGGGGCGTGGTATTCACGAAAGTGATGTCTATGGGTTTGTCTTCGCCGGGCCGTTCATCGTGCGCCTTGAAACCAGTCGAGAGCAGATTGGGAAGGTAGGCGGCCTTTTTCGCATCGTGAACCGGGCGTCCGAGATTGCCGATGAAAATCTCGAACTCGATGCGAAATATCGCGCTCAGGTCGTGGCTGAACCATCCCGGATCGACCAGCGGCGACGACAGGCGCAGGTCGACCAGGCCGCCGATTTTGTCGGCATGCGCGCCCAGCGCGCGCTGCATCACGGTGCCGCCCGCGAGCGGGAAATTGACTCGCATTCCGGGCCTCACCAATGCCGCGGCTTCCTCGGTCGAGATCCGGCGCGAACTATACTGTTCCTGCCAATTCATTCTGGATGTCCTCGAGACTGAGAGGATTCGCCGTTTATCAAGCGCGGCGATACTTGTCCATCCGGAATCGGCGAACTACCGTTCGAGATAGATGAGCGCCACCATTCGCATCGGGACTTCGGGCTTCAGCTACAAGGAATGGCTCGGCGGCTTCTACCCTGAGAAACTGCCGGGCCCCAAGATGCTCGCGCACTACGCGCAGCGCCTGCCTACCGTCGAAGTCAACTACACCTTTCGTGCGATGCCGAAGCGCGAGATGCTCGAAAAGTGGGCCGTGCAGACTCCAGAGCAATTTCGCTTCGCCCTGAAGGCGCCCCAGCGCATCACCCATTTCGCGAAGCTCAAGGGCGTCGATGACGTGGTCGCGCACTTCGCCGAGGTCGCATCTTCGATGGGTGCGCGCTTGGGCCCCTCGCTCTTCCAGTTACCGCCCAGTCTCAAGCGCGACCAGCCATTGCTGCGCGATTTCCTCGCGATGCTCGACGGCAAGCTGCGCCCGGCCTTCGAGTTTCGCGACAAGTCATGGTTTGATGATTCGGTCCTGCAGACTCTGCGCGACGGCGGCGCCGCGCTATGCATCGCGGAGAGCGAGACGATCGTCAGCCCCATCGAGCGCACTGCGCCGTTCGTGTATCTGCGTCTGCGCAATGAGGAATACGATCAGGCGGGGCTGAAGCAATGGGCGGATCGAATCTCCGCGATGGCATCCGAGTCGGACGAAATCTATGTTTTCTTCAAGCATGAGACGCACGCGCCCGATCGCGCGATACGCCTGCGCGAACTGCTGACTGGCGCGCTCTAGATCCACCAACCCAACCGTAGTATCGCCAGCGGAATCAGAAACGATAATTGTAGATACCATGGCAGTGGAATTTCGTGGCATCGATCATATCTATCTAAGCGTCTCTGATTTCCGCCGATCCGAGGAACTTACGATCGCGCGATGCGCGCGCTCGGATTCCATCGCGGCAACAGTCCGATCGGCGGCGATCCGCATCGCCATTACTATTGCCGGGAATTTCAGCTCACGATTCGTCCGGCGCGCCACGCAGTCGCGCACGATCCGTATGCGCCCGGATTGCATCACCTATGCATGCGCGTGAACGACCGAGCCGCTGTCGATGCAGCGGCGACAGCGCTGAAGTCGGCAGGCGTCGAGGTCGAAGGTCCGAGGCTGTGGCCTGGATATGCTGCGGACTACTATGCGGTTTTCTTTTCCGACCCAGACGGGATCAGGCTCGAGATCGTCAATCATTTCGAGCGCCGCAAAACGATCCACGCGCGATGGGACGAACTGGAGGGCTTCGAAAATCCTCTCGATCGCCTGCTGCCGAAAGCACGCTGAGTCCGCCGGAGAGGAATCTTGCGGCGAGTTGTGCAAAGGTTTGCCATAGGAGAAACACGGTGAGGTGGACAGTCCCGCTCACATGATTGCCGCCGGTGAGTATCACTACGAAATTCGGCGCGACCGGGATCTCGTCGCCATTGAGGAAGATCGCTTTTCGAATGGCGAAATAAACGGCGTGCGCCGAGCGGCCGCCGGTTCCGACTCATTCGAAGCTACCGCGACTCTCGATGAAAACGGGATGGTGGCACGCGTCACCGCGCGCTACAGCCGCGGGCCGTTTTCACGCAGCGCCGCCTATGAGGCCAACAATGAATTCATGCGAGGCACCGTGAGCGCGATGGGCGGCCGCACGGTCGAGACAGCCAAGCTCGGGCGCTATCGCGAGGTCGATTGCGGGCTAGTGCTGTTCAAGGCGCTGATGATTGCGCATATGCGCGAGCGGGGTCAGACGCGATGGACCAGCAGGGTAGCTTCGATTGATCCGAGCACGCTGGTGGCGCAAACGCATAAAAAGACGCTGCGCCGAAAGGACACGCACAATCGCGTCTTCATCTATGAGCCACGGATGGGCGATTCCGAAGAAATGGAGATCGACGAATTGGGACGTATCGTCCGCATCGACGACAACAGCGGAAATCGGATTACGCTAAAAACCCACGCGGCCGAATGACCAATAGCGTCAGGAATCGCTACGCCGCCATCCGATCGCGAGGCATCTTGCAATCGCCATCGAACTTGGCGCCTTCGGAAAGCACCAGGCTCGGCGTGCTGATGGTGCATCGCACCCGCGCCGTAGACAGCAGTTCCACCCGTTCGCGCGCGACGATTTCGCCGCTCACGGTTCCCGCAATCGAGATTCGCGCCGCGGTGATTCGCGCAGTTACTAGGGCGCCCGGCGCGATCAGGACTTCGTCGCCGCTGATTTCTCCATCCACCTCACCGTCGATCCGTGCGGGTGCCTTGAAGAAGAGCTTTCCAGAGACCTTGGCGCCTTTACCGATTCTGGATTCGACCGACGCCTCGCCATTGGTACTCATAAGTCCACCCTCTCCCCCCAGCGCGACGCTCAGTTCCGGGACAGCGGCGCAAACAGACCTTTGCGCGTATAACGTTGGTGGGTCAAGATGGCGCTAACAGAGTCGAAGCGAGACTAAAGTGAGAGAATACGGACCAGAACGCCTCGCAGGCCAGGGACTCGATCCTAATCAGTACGAATCAGGCGACAGGACCATCGCGGCCCTACTTGGCAACGTTCCCGCGCGCGACCAGGTAGATATCGTCGCCACTTGGCGCGATGATGCCTTCGAGGTGTGGGCGCGTCGCGGCATGATCCGTTTCAAGCGCTATGCCGATGACGCCGGCAATCTCCATTTCGAGGTCGTCGAGCAGATCGGGGAAAATCCAATCGGGAATCAAGATCCGTTCGCCGTGTCCACGATTGAAGACGAGCTCCGCGCCAGCGCCGCGAGCGGCTATCCATCCGAGGATCCCAACTTCGCTTTTCTCGAGCCGCATACGCTCACGCACCCGTTCGCTTACGAAAGAATCGCGCAACTATTCGACAGCCCGCGCGGTCCCGACCTCATAGTCAGCCCCAAGGCGTATGCCTACGGCGTGCAGCCTGGACAGCATGGCGCGCTGGATGTCGTGCAGTCGCGGGCGCCATTGATTTTTTCGGGTCCCGGAGTGCGACCCGGCCGTCATCGAGTAGCAGCGCGGCACGTGGATGTCGCGCCGACGATTGCGCATCGGATGGGCTTTCCCGAAATCGCCAGCCGTGGCCGTGACGGAGTTAAGCGCGATGGCGCCGCGGGCAATTATCTGCCGCGCCAGGACGGACGGCCGTTACTGGAGATTTTCGAAAGCGGCGAGCCAAAGCGCCCGCGCGCCGTCTATATGATCCTGCTCGACGGCCTGTCGCATTCGGAATTGGTTCATCAGTTGGAAAATAATCCTTCTTCGATCCCGAACCTCGCGCACCTGGTAAAAACCGGCGCGATGCTTTCTCATGGATCGACGGTAAACTTTCCGAGTATCACGTGGCCGAGTCACTCGACGATTCTGACCGGCTCCTGGTGCGGACATCACGACATCGTGAATCCGAGTTACTACGAACGCGAGCGCCGCGAGACGGTGCCGGTGCAAGGGATGGTGTTCGACACCGAGCGCTTTCTC
Organism: uncultured delta proteobacterium; assembly: GCA_963747115.1. Lineage (GTDB taxonomy): Bacteria > Desulfobacterota > Binatia > Binatales > Binataceae > DATGKG01. Next base: position 139,472 of record CAVVEB010000006.1, read on the forward strand.
AACCCGGAAGTCGAGACTCTCTACGAGGCGTTCAAGCGCGTGTATGGCGCCGGTACGATCACTGCTTCGATTCACGAGCCGCAGGGACGCGGTGCCGACCACAACGTTTTCGAGAAGCGCATCGTCGGCGACAAGATTCGCCTCAAAGACCTCACGATCAAGCTGATGGAGGGTATCAGTCCGCGCTGGATGGCGGATGCAAAACCCGCGATGCATCGCGAGGAGGTCGTCGACATTCGCGGAATGGCGCAGCTAATCAATCTCATGGAGCATTGCGGCGACGACACCCCGATGTTCGTCGCACACGAGTTCGTGCTGACTGACGGCGCCGGGCACGACTATGGTCCGCATCACGAGGGCCTGCGCGAGGCGCTGTATCGCACCGATGAGAGAATCGGAAATGTGCTCGAACTGATCCGTGCGCGCCGCCGCTTAGAATCGACGCTGTTCGTGGTCACCTCTGATCACGGAATGGCGGCGCAACGGATCGAGCTCAAGGCGAATCCGACGGTCGAACCGGTGAAAGCGGGAATCAAGGGCGTGTTCACGGAGCCGATGATCTATCTGCGCGATCTTGCGGTTGAATGCACTCGCGCCAACGATCGAAGAACGATTCGAGTGGTGGTTCTCGCAAATGATGCGGCAGTCGATGGCGAACGGCCACCGATCGAGGGCGCGACCGTGAAGCTGCTCGATGGAGAAGGACGCACTATCGGCGAGCGTCTCACTTCGGCCGCGGGCATCGCGGCATTTGCAACTCCGGGGAACCATCGCGACGAGGACCTGGTGTTAGCGGTGGAACATCCGGAATTCAACCCGCGCAACCTTCGCGCCACCGGCGACTCAATCCGGCCCGACCTTCGTAAACTGCTCTATGGGTGATCTCGTCGCGAGAGAATCTCCGCTCACATCCGCGTCGATGTGCGAAACCTTCCATGATGCACTGACAATGCGAGACGCGACGTAATCGTGCTGTTCAACTCGTATCAGTTTAGTTTTGGGTTTCTTCCCATTGTTCTGATCGTGTTCGGATTGCTGGCGGTGACGGACCTGCGGCGCGGCGCTGGCGTCTTTTTGATCTTCGCCTCGTTTTTCTTCTACGCTTACTGGGACTGGCGGTATCTGTTCCTGTTTGGCTTCTCGATCGTCTTCAACTTTCTGTGGGCGTCGCGCTTAACCCCTGGTTTGGACGGCGATGGATCTTCCGTTAGATCGCGGCGGCTTCGGTTGGGAATCGGAATCGCGGTCAATCTGGCGATCCTGGGATTTTTCAAGTATCGAAACTTCGTGGTGGGTAGCATCGGTGCGGCAGCCGGGCATGATTGGAGATTGCCGCCGCTCGTGCTGCCGCTGGCAATTTCGTTCTTCACCTTCGAACAGATCACCTATCTGAAGACCGCCTATGAAGGTGCGCCGGGAACGCGCGATTTCCTGAGCTACTGCATGTTCATTACGTTCTTCCCACATCTGATTGCCGGTCCGATCGTTCGCTACCAGGAGATCTATCCGCAGTTCAATCGCGATACGAAATTTACCCTGAGCGCGGTCAATCTTTCCGCGGGGCTAATGATTTTCGCGATCGGCCTTTTCAAGAAGGTGATAATCGCCGATTATTTTCGCGTCATAGTCAATCCGCTATTCGATAAGGTACCGAGCCTTTCGATTTTTCGACGCGTGGGGCGCGACTCCTCGCTTTTTCGCTCGAAATCTATTTCGATTTTTCCGGATACTCGGATATGGCTATCGGTCTGGCCCGGATGTTCGGCGTCAAATTTCCGGAAAATTTCGATTCTCCGTACCAATCACGCGATGTGATCCAGTTCTGGCGCAAATGGCACATGACGCTCTCGTTCTTCCTGCGCGACTACCTGTATATACCGCTGGGAGGAAACCGCAGCGGTGAACTGCGCCGTCACCTTAACCTCTTCATCACGATGCTGCTGGGGGGCTTGTGGCACGGGGCGAGCTGGACCTTCGTAATCTGGGGCGCGCTGCATGGGGTTTTCCTTTCGATAAATCATGTGTGGAGCAAATCGAAGCGCACGCTACCGCCCGGAGTCGGATGGACCCTGACGTTCATTCTGGTGACGATCGCGTGGGTATTTTTTCGCGCGCCGGATTTTTCGCGCGCCGGTACGTTTCTTCGCGCGATGGCCGGACTGTCCGGTTTCGGGTGGAACCAGGGCCGAAGATCCATCGGAGGAAACGAGTTGCGCCATATTGTCGCCGGGCTGGCAATCGCTCTGTTTTGCCCTAACCGGCAACGGATTATAGGCGCGGAATGGAGGAGCGATTACCTTTATGCGTTCGCGTTCGGGATGCTCGCGGTCGTCAGCATCATGAGTATGGCGAATCCGCCCACATTCATTTACTTCCAGTTTTAGTCTTGAGCCCGCGATTGTGAGACGCCGCCTCGCTCTCATGTTCGCCGCTTCGACGGTTCTCGTGGCGCTGGTCGCAACTAGCAACTACCTCGTGAACCCATACGGAGCGTTCCCGATCCAGCTTTTCAGCCCAATCTTTCGCAAGATCAAGCAGGAACGGCTGGTGACTCCATATCTGATCCGGACCGCGCGGCCTGACACTCTTCTGATCGGCAGTTCGCGGGTACTGATGGGAATCCCGATTCCGCAAGGGGTGCGCGACGGAGTGATGAACGCCGCGATTGCCGCCGGCACCATGGAGCAACTTTGCGCCGTGATCCGGCTCGCCGTCGAAAATCCGAAGCTCACGGAAATCATATGGGGCGTCGATTTTTTTGTCTTCGACAAAAACTGGAACAAAGACGATCCGCAGTTCGATCTGAGAATCAGAAACAGTCTCGGACAAAAGCTTGAAGACTCGATTATCTCAGCCTCGGCCTTCAACGATAGCCGCAACTACCTGAAGCGAGCGATCGACGGCCGCGCAGATCTGCCGCGCACGTCGACCGCCGACATTCCATGGCCACCCGCGCTCATTTGCGGCGATTTCGAGGCCAGCCACAACGCAGGATTGGTCTCGACCGCGCCATCCGCGATTCAGCATCAGCTGACCGACGACGTCCCCAATTACGCGAACTATCAATTCTCGCAACAATTTTTCGAGATGTTCCGCGACACCGTGAACCTCGCGCGCGCACGCGGCATCCGCGTGATTATGTTCGTGCCACCGCTCAATCAATATGAGCTCGAGATGATCCGCCAGAGTGGCCGATGGGAACAGTTTCGGAACTGGAAGCGCATGCTTACGACGATCGGCCCCTACCTGGATTTCTCCGGCTATAACGAGTTCTCGCAATCGGACTGGATGTTCATGCACCTGATGCATTTCAAAGTCGCCGTTGGCGAAACCATGCTGAGGATTCTTATGGGTCAGCCGCTCGAAACCTGCGGTTCGATGCCCGCGATCGTGATGCGTAGCGCGATGCGCGTAGATGCAGACTCCATCGACCAGGTGTTGCAGGAGCAGGAGCGTATGCGCGGCGCCCTCGCCGACGACGATTCGCGTTACACGCGTATGGTGGCGGCAGCCTTGGCGCGGCGCCGTGGCACTGCGGAACCCGGCGCTTCGCGGTCAAGTAAAAGCTCCCCGAGCGCGTGAGGCGGGTTTCCAGGCCGCATGGTCGTGTGGTTAAGTACGCGATTATGGCATCGATCACCTTTCCCAAAAATTTTCTGTGGGGCACCGCGAGCGCTTCGTATCAGATTGAGGGAGCGTGGAATGACGATGGCAAGGGCGAATCGATCTGGGATCGTTTTTCGCACACGCCCTCCACGATAAAGAACGGCGACACCGGCGACGTCGCGTGCGATTTCTACCATCGCTATCGCGAGGATATCGCCTTGATGGCTGAACTGGGATTGAGCGCCGCGCGAATCTCGCTCAGCTGGCCGCGGATCATTCCGGGTGGAACTGGCGCCGTCAATTCCAAAGCGATCGACTTCTACAACCGCGTCATCGACGAACTGCTCAAGCACAACATTGCGCCTTTCGTCACCCTCTATCATTGGGACCTTCCCCAAGCGCTGCAAGATCACGGAGGCTGGCCGAATCGCGATCTGGCAAAGTATTTCGGCGACTATGCCACAATCGTCGCGAAGAGCTTCGGCGATCGCGTGAAGCATTGGATGGCGTTCAACGAGCCGTGGGTATTTACCGTACTCGGCTACCTGATCGGCATCCACGCGCCGGGACATCGCGATCGCCACGCCGCGATGCGAGCGACGCACGTAGTCAACCTCGCGCAGGGGCTCGCGGTGCGTGCGATCCGGGACAACAGCAAACCCGCGATGGTCGGTACCGCGTTCAGCATGCAGCCGATTCATCCGAAGACCGATTCCGCCGAGGATCGCAAGGCCGCCGAACGGTATCATCGCTTCAACAACATCTGGTTTCTCGAGCCGGTGATGAAGGGCCGCTACCCGGAAATTTTCCTCGAGGGACGTACCGAGGAATGGCTGGATATTCGGCCCGGCGATATGCAAATCGTTGAAGCGCCGCTGGATTTCATCGGTATCAATCTCTACACCCGAATGACGATCGCGCATGACCCGCATGACCGGATGATGGGCACGCATCCTGCCCGACATAGCGAAGAGAACGAAAAGACAGATTTTGGATGGGAGATCTATCCGAAGGCGCTTTCGGAAATGATTCTGCGCATTTCGCGCGAGTACCCCGAGATCCCGATTTATGTCACGGAGAACGGCTGCTCGTATGGCGAATCGCCCGAGGCCGACGGAAAAGTTCGCGATCAGCGCCGAATTCGCTTCCTGCGCGGATATATCGCAGAGATGGGGCGCGCAATCGCGCAGGGCGCCGATGTCCGCGGGTACTTCCACTGGACCTTCACCGACAACTTCGAATGGGGCGAGGGTTTCGCGCAACGATTCGGAATCGTCTATTGCGATTTCAAATCGCTAGCCAGGACCGTGAAGGAAAGTGGTTACTGGTACTCGCAACTCGCTCGCACCAACGTCCTCGATCTGGATTCGCGCGAGTAACGACCGCCCGAACCGTCGCAAATGGACAGCGCCAGTTTATTGATTTGGGTTCATGTGCTGGCGATGTCGGCGTACTTCGGGGTGCAATTCGCCGTCATCTACATGTTGTTGCCGGTCGCGGAACAGTCGGGCAATGATGCTCAGCGCCGGACCGCGCTGATCACGGGATTCAAATTCTACAATCCATTTACGATCGCGATGCTCGGCATTGTGGTCGTAACCGGTGCGATGCGCTTGACCGACGTTAAAGCCGAAATGAAGTTCGAGTACTTCAGCCGTATCTGGGCCGCGCTGTCGCTGAAACTGGGACTCGCCTTTCTGCTCATCTTCATCCAGACCTACATCACGTTCGGGCTGGCGTTCAGGATAGGGCGGCAGGAAGAGGTTGCCGCGCATGGCGACGGCGAGCCATTTTCCGTCGAGCGATTGAACTCCATGCTGGCGCGCATTCGCGCCATGATCTGGGTCACAATCTTGCTCACCGCCGCGGTCATCTTTGTCTCTCTTACCTTCATGAAGCGCGCGGTAAGCGAAACCGCAAGCGCTTCCGCCGACGCACTGATCGTGCCGGTAAATCAACCGGAGGCGATCATGGCGCCGATTCAGTACCGCTTAGGCAAGACCGAATAGAGCGGTAACGATCCACGCCAGGGTCAGCAGCCCAAAGACCACCCCGGGCAGTTCGTTCAACATCGCGTACTGGGCGCGATGCATCGCCTCGCCAACCTGCTCGTCGTTTCTCCCGAACCCGGAAATCGTGGTTTCATTGATATTCGCGTTCATGTCAGCCTCCTCGGTCAATCTCGTCGAGGGACTTTAAAGCAAATCAGATGCCATCAAGACTGACCTATTTCACTAATGGAATATTGAAGCGAAATTCGCAGGCGAGTCCGGTTTCTGGTAATCTTTGGCTTGAAATTAAAGGATATTTGCCCTGCAAGCGGCTTTTTCGCGTTTTGCAGGAGGTAATGAAGTTGGACGCGCTTCGCAAAAACTCTCGCAGTTCGCGAAATGCGCAGCTTCTGGACTGCAGCGCGATTACTGCTAACACGTCGGTGTAGACCGCTATCTTTAGGATCCAGCTTCTGAGAGATTTTTCACAATGGCTGATGGCGCGAATGTGAATCCGAGTGAGGCGCCGAAGAAGTCGACCGGACCACTGGTCGAGCCGGCCACCGGACCCCTCGCATCGATCGACCGGGCCGAAGTTGAGCCGATCCCCGCGAGCCTTCCGGACCGCAATTTGATTATGCGCCTCGCGGAGCTGTTGATTTTCATGGTCGCGGTGGTCGGCGCGGTCGCGCTCGGTCTGGCCATCACCAGTTATTTTACCGAGCACCCTTATATCGGGGCCTACCTGCTCGCGTACGGTGGTTTTCGATGCGCCGATCTGCTGGTGCGCGAAGACTATGCTCCGGACCCTTCGCCCGAGTCTCTGACCCAACGCCTTTCCGATCAGATTCCGGTCCTGTTGCTTTTTTTCGCCGCGCCATTCGAGCGGACGTATTTTTACGGTGGTGAGGCCCCGCGCTGGATCAGTGCGCTTGCGCTCGCGATGGAGCTGGCGGGTCTGTGGATCGCGCTGGGCGCGCGCATCCAGCTGGGCTTTTTCTCATGGGAGCGGCGCGACGGTATCGAGCAACGGGTGCTGGTTCGCCGCGGGTTTTATCGATTCATCAGGAATCCGGCGTATGCGGGACTCTTCCTCGCGTTCATCGCATGGCCGATCGCATATGGCGCGCCCATTTCCGCGATCCTCACGATCGTCATCGGCACTGTCGTGATTCGCCGCGCGATCCGGCGTGAAGAGAAAGAGTTACACGAGCGCTACGGCGAGGAGTACGCGCACTACCTGGACGAGAGCGACGCGCTGATTCCGAATCTCTGGTGAGTCCGCAGTCCCGATTTTCTATCTTCCCGGTTTGATGTGGGTTTCATAGTACGCGCGCATCGAGCGCAGCGCGCGCATCTGATGGTACGCGAGCTCGTCGTCCGGATAGCGATGTTCCGGCCCCAGTACACATCCCGCTCGCGCATGACATCGGGGTGTGCAGTCCGGTTCAGCCTCGACGCGATGAATCACGCATCCTGTAATGTCCCATCCTTTGGGGAAACTCACTGCGTTGACTGGACACGCGGGGATGCAGCTCTTCGCGGTGCATGAGGGACATGGATCGAATCCGAATGCCTCTCCGGGGGCGTCGAGAGCTTGGTCGATCAAAATCGCGGCACGAAAAGCGATCCATGGTCCATAGGTCGGATGCACCATGACGCCGAGGATGCTCGGGCCGCTGAGGCCGGCCGCCTTCCCAGCTTCCATAAAGTTGAGCGTGGGCCCATTGTTCATGAAGGGATAAACGATAGTGCGAACAACTTGCGACTGCGCCAAAGCAGCGTCGATGTCGCGCTCGACGACGAGGCGGGTAAAGTCATCGAGAGGATTGTCGCGAGTCATCCATCCGGGATGGTCATCGAGGTGGCGTTTGAATGCGCTCCAGAATGCGCCGCCTCCATTGCCGATCACGATGATCGACCGCGCATCGGCGGCAACCGCGCTCGCCCGATATGCCGGCGCTACCGTGGCGTCATAGCGCCCTACCGCGGTCGCGGCGACGAGGTTCAACCCGCTTTTCGCACCGGCGGAGCGGATCGCGCTCAGTATAGAGTTCACTCATCAAGTTCTAACATAAAAGAATCGCGCGAGGCTCGCGCCCCGCGCGATTCCGACACAATTCAGATTGACGCGAATTTATTCTGCTGCGCCTGGCAGTCCCGGGTTCGGGGCTCAGACTGCTCTTCGGCCGGTGACCAGACCTACAAGGAACAGCACGACGAAGATAAAGAACAGTACCCTGGCGATTTGTGAAGCTTCGCCAGCGATTCCTCCGAAGCCGAGAATTCCCGCGACAATCGCGACCACCAGAAAGACTAACGCGTAGTGCAGCATTTGATCACTCCATCGTTTGAGAGGCGATGCGCCAAACGAACGCAGTACAAAGGGACGCGCCCTCGTAGATGGATAGACGAAGGCAAAGTGCCGAAATTCACCATAATCGAACTATCTAGCCGCTGGAGTCCTATTCTGAGACCGTTCCAGCGCGGCAGGGAGTTCGCTCAAATCTCCAATGATGTAGTCCGGCTGCGCGACGCCTTCCGGGACCGCGGCGCCGTGGCGGTTGACCCACGCTGTGTGCATGCCGACGCTTTTGGCTCCCGCGATATCGTGGGCGTGCGTGTCACCGGCGAACAGCACTTCACTCGCCGGCAGCTTCAGCATCTCGAGCATCCGTTGGAAGATTTTAGGATTGGGTTTTCTGAGACCGAGGTCGGCCGAGATGATGATCGCCTCGAACATCTCGCTCACACCAGTATCGGCCATGATCTGCCATCCGGTTTGCGAGTCGTCAAAGTTCGACAGCAGTCCGAGGCGATACCTTTTCGCGAGCCGATGCACCGCGTTGATCCGGGCGGCGGGCGCCGCAGTGGCCTCGCGCACCCCTTTCATATGAATTCGCGTGAGCTCTTGCGCCAACGATTGCCGCTCCGGGCTGTCCTCCATCCCGAGCCGCGCCAGGGTGCGAAGGAACCTCTCGACGCAGGTGATCTCTATACCCTCGCGCTCGCGCTGCGCGTTGATTTCTTCGTACACGCGTCCGTGCCAGGTCATAAAGAGATCGCGGTCATATTTCGCGCCCAGCGCGTCAGCGAGTTTCGGCAGAATCCATGGAATGGTCGAACGAAGCTCGCGCCCGTGCCACTCCATCACGGGAAGCAGATTGGGATCCCAATCGACCAAGGTATCAAACAGATCAAGAACGACCGCTTTGAACGTGTGTTCAGCCACGAGGCGCCAGGGCGGCAGCGGTGCCGAACAACGCGAAGAGGTCGAGCAGCAGAACCGCGCCGTTCAGCATCACCGATAGATGATGGAGGTTGTCGAATTCCGCCTTGGTGGCAGGATCGGGGTTGGCCTCCTCGGAGACCATCCGGATCGCGTCGACGCGAGGACGTACCACCGTGCCCGCGTAGAGCGTGCACGCGAGCGCGAGTCCGATCGCGACTACGGTTCCGGCCCACCATCCTCGGACGCCGCTGCTAATGGCGAGCAGGTAGATCGCGACGGCGAAGGCGAGCCCTCCGGCGAGGTATCCCAGGATGTAGTAGCGCGGGAAGATGACGCTGACGACTTTTCCCGCATCCGGTCGCGCCAGCACGGTGAACACCACCGGCGCGGTAAAGAAGGAGAAGAAAATAACCGAGCCGAGCCAGCAGACCATCGCCAGCAGATAAACAAAGATGATGACGATCATGCGTTTATCAATTGAGCAGCGGCCTGGGAGTGCCTGGCAACGGACGGCGTTCCGCAAATCCGCTGTTGATGCTATGCCACGCCACTACGTGCGGTTCTCCAAATTGCCAGCACAAAAATACCACTTCATCCTCCTCGCCAGCCTCCGCGGCCTCGACCAGGAAGGGAAAATCGATCAGGCCTTGGTCGACATCTTTGAGGAAGCACCCCGTCGCCTCGATTTCGCTCGCAACCTCACTCATTCGCGCGGCGATCGGCTGAAGCTCGGGATAGCGCGCAATCACGTCGGGTAGATCGAGGTTGGCCAGCTTGTCGTCAAAACGCGCCATGTCACTGACGCGCTTACGCAGCGCATTCGCCTGGATTTGGAGATCCCGAATCAGGATCTCGAGCCGCGGGATCAGCTCATTGGCCTCGGCCGCGCTAAATAGTTTGTCAAATCGATGCCTATCCAAAATTCTTTTGCCAGTAGCGTCTCGCCGTTACCATGCTTACCTTGATCCGAGGAGATTACCTTGTCTGCCTTGTACCCGTATACTACGGTAAACGTTGTGCGGGCCGAAAGAATCGGCGGCGTAAGCATTGAGGTTCTCTCCACAAGGGTGATTAATCGCTGATGTCAGATAAGCCCAAAGGTGAGAAAAAGTTCGACGTTGAAGAGGATCTTAGCCGGGTCGAGATTCCCGATATCCTGCCCGTTCTCCCGCTGCGCGGGATCGTAATATTTCCCAGCCAGATTCATCCCTTCCTGGTTTCGCGGCCAGCCTCGCTGAAGCTTATAGATGACGTCGGCCAGGGCAGCCGGCTAATCGCGCTCGCCGCGCAAAGGAATCCGGAAGAGGAAAATCCGGGTCCCGAGGGAGTTTTTCAGCGCGCCACGGCGGTTCGCATCCTCAAGATGCTGCGCTATCCGGATCAAAGCGTGCGGGTTCTGGTGCAGGGTCTCGCGCGCCTCGAACTGCTTGACTTCACCCAGCGCGAACCTTACTTCAAGGCCAATGTGCGCCGCCTCGCCGACACTCTGGTTGCGGATAAAGAGGTCGAGGCTCTGCAAGCGCACCTGGTCAGCCAATTTTCCAAATTCGTTTCGCTGGTTCCTTATCTGCCCGATGAATTACAGGGCATTGCGATGCAGGTGCGCGAGCCGGGACGGCTGACCGACCTGGTCGCGTCGTACCTGAAGATCGCGGTGGAAGAAGCGCAGGATCTCCTTTCGAGCACCGATATCCGCCAACGGCTGGAGAAGTTGATCGCGATCCTGACTCGCGAAATCGAACTGCTCGAACTCGGGCACAAGATTCAATCGCAGGTTCAAACCGAGCTCAACAAAAATCAGCGCGAGTACTATCTGCGCCAGCAGCTCAAAGCGATTCAGAAGGAACTCGGCGAAGGCGATTCGCGCTCCAGCGAGCTCGAAGATATCGAGAAAAAAATCGAAGCCGCCAAGATGCCCGAAGAGGCGCGTAAGGCGGCCGACAAGGAACTCGAGCGGCTCAAGATGATTCCGCCCGAGTCGGCGGAACATACCGTCGTGCGCACCTACCTAGATTGGCTGGTGACTTTGCCGTGGAGCATCTCGACCGAGGATAACCTCGACATCAAACACGCCCGCGGCGTGCTCGACGAAGACCATTACGATCTCGAAAAGATCAAGGAGCGCATCCTCGAATTTCTCGCGGTGCGCAAACTCAAAAAAAATACCAAGGGACCGATACTATGTTTTGTCGGTCCGCCGGGAACCGGCAAGACTTCGCTAGGACGCTCGATTGCGCGCGCGCTCGGACGCAAGTTCGTGCGGCTCTCGCTCGGCGGCATCCGCGATGAAGCCGAGATCCGCGGACATCGCCGCACCTACATCGGGTCGCTGCCGGGCCGCATCATCCAGGGTATCCGCAATGCGGGTTCCAATAATCCGCTCTTCATTCTCGACGAGGTCGATAAGCTGGGCGCCGATTTCCGTGGCGATCCCGCCTCGGCCCTGCTTGAGGTGCTCGATCCCGAACAGAACAACACCTTCCAGGATCACTACCTCGACGTTCCGTTCGATCTGTCGCATGTGTTGTTCCTGACCACCGCCAACCTGCTCGACACCATCCCGCACGCCCTGCTGGACAGGATGGAGGTGCTGGAGCTGCCGGGTTACACCGAGGAAGAAAAGCTCGAAATCGTCAAGCGGCATATCGTGCCCAAACAGCTCGAGGAAAACGGGCTGGGCAATCTGTCGATCGATTTCACGCCCGAAGCGATTTCGGAGATCGTGCGCAACTACACGCGTGAGGCCGGACTGCGAAACCTCGAACGCGAGATCGCGCGGGTATGCCGCAAGATCGCGCGCAGCATCACTGAAGGCGAGCAGCCGCCGACCAGAATCGTGCCCGAGCTGGTGCGCAAATATCTCGGTTCGCCCCGCTTCTTTTCGGAAGTCGCGGATCGCACGCAGGATCCCGGCGTTGCAACCGGGCTGGCGTGGACCGCCAGCGGGGGCGACATCCTCTTTATCGAATGCACCCGGATGAACGGGCAGAAGGCGTTGACTCTCACCGGCTCGCTCGGCGACGTGATGAAGGAATCGGCGCAGGCGGCGCTGTCCTACATTCGTTCGCGCGCGGATCGGCTCGGCATTCCGCCGGACTTCTTCGATAAATCGGACATCCACGTTCATGTTCCCGCAGGCGCGATTCCCAAAGATGGGCCGTCCGCCGGCGTCACGATTGCGGCCTCGCTCGCCTCGCTCCTGACCGGGCGTGCATGCCGGCCCGAGGTTGCTATGACGGGTGAGATCACGCTGCGCGGCAAAGTCCTGCCGGTCGGCGGAATCAAGGAAAAGGTGCTCGCGGCGCGCCGCGCGGGAATCAAGACGATCATCATGCCGCGGCGCAATGAGCGCGACCTCGAAGATATTCCCGAGGAACTCCGCCGCGAGCTGAAGATGTACTTCGTTGATACCGTCGACGAGGTTCTCGGTTACGCATTGCGCGGCGTCGACGAACCCGCGCAGGTCGAGGAGTCGCGTTCCGAGCGCACCGTCCTGAACTAAGGAAATGAATTTCGCGAACCGAAGGGGCTGCTGAGATATCGGCGGCCCTTTTTCTTTGGGTGGACGGCCTGCGATGGATGCGGGCGCTCGCCGGCCCCGGCTATGCGGTGTTCGCACCGAATCTGAAAGATTTCTTGCGCTTGGGGATTACCGATTCAAGCGGGATGGCGGATTGCCGGGAGGCGCACTACTCTTTTGCGGGGAAAAATGAAAATCCACATCGATCAAATTGGGGATCATACGGTCTGGCTCGGTCGCGGGTTGCGGCAGGTGCTGATAGGTTTTGCGATAGCCTGCATCCTGGTGCCCGCAGCGCAGGCCGCAACGCCGCATGCTCTGAGTGATGCGCAGATCGCGCAAATTAAGGACGCCTTCGGAGATCTTGCGCATACAATCGGCAAGGGACACCCGGCGCCTTGGGTCAACGGGTGTCAGGTCGTAGTGAACGCCAGTCCGGGCAACAAGGAATTCCGGGATAAATTTATGGCGATCGCAAAACGGGCGGGTTGCGGCGCGTCTATCGCCAAACACACACCAGCGCCAGCTGATGCGGACCCTACGACGGTCGTCATTTTTTCAACCGCATCAATGTACGACCTGACGGTGCAAGTGGTGAATACTGAAACCGACCACCTGGTATATGCCCTGAGAAAGCCTCCACTTAGCCTCGACGCGGAGCGAAGCGACAAAATGCCGCCGGAGGGTATTATCTACATCGATCTGGGAAACGTCTCACCGTAGTCATCGAAATGAGCGGCGGAGATCAAGCAATGAGGTCGCGGCCGATCCAGATCGTCGTTTGACGAATCGCGCGATTACGCAGTTCCGCGAGAGCTTGCAGGTCGGTATCGGCGCGATATCGCTCGAGCGATTGCGGGTCGGGAAAGGTGACGATGTGGACCTCGTGCGGTTGATCGGGATCTGCGCTCGCGGCGAAACCGATTCGGCGCTCGATGCGGCCGCCGTAGCGTCGCATGATCGCATCCGCCGCCGCCTCGAACTCTGCGAACTCGCGCTCCCGACAGGGGTGGATGCATAGCGCGGCAACGATAGTGAGTGGAGTCGGCATGAGAACCTCGCGGCGATGCGGAATTCAGGCAAGCCCTTCGAGTTTGATCTCTCCCGCAGCGATGCGACTCAGAGTGTCCACATAGATCACGTGCTCGGCTTCCAGCATTCACACGGTGGCCGCTTGTAGACGGCCCTCGCGTACCGCTTTGCGCAGTTCCCGGTAGTCGCGCTCGGTCTGGTCGGCGTAGGCCACCGCGAACTTTGTCACCGCTTCATCGAAGACGCCGCTGTTGCCCAGATAGCCTGAGATCATCGAGGCGTCGCCCGAGCGCGCGTGAGCTCGCGCCAGGGTCCAACCGCACAGCTTTGCATAGGCCCGCAGCGTTTCGGAATCCATCGTTTCCATGATTACCGACAGCTTCACGTCGTGCAGTTGGCGCAAATAGAAATGCCGCCCGCCCAACATGCCTTCGGTCCAGCCCAGCATGATATCGCTGGCCGCCTGCATCAGGCGCTGACCCATGACCACGCGCTGCCCGTGATTGGAGTACACGCTTTTGCCCGCGTAGGGTTCGAGCACGGAGGCGTTGGCCTGTTTGACCTGCAGGAACAGTGGATCGTTCGCAGCGGCCATGAACAAGGTCACCGCACAGAAGGTGCCGACGCTGCCGACGCCAACGACTTTGATTGCGATGTCGTAAAGCCGGAAACGATCGAGCAGAACTCGGTAAGGATCGGCTAGCGTGCCGCGATACATGTTCAGCGCATCCAGCACGTTGTCACGGGCTTCTTTGCTGCGGCTCCGTTGCTCGTGAAAAATCAACGGCGGATTATCCTTGATGCGTGGGGGGCTCTTGCCGTTACTCTCGACCAGTTTTGGAAAATCATGATCCAGCGAGGTCGGAGCGGTGCGCGCCTCATCCATTCGTGCGCGAAAACGCTTCTGCGCCGCGACGGGAAGCTCGGGTAGTAGCCTCTCGGCGTCGACGCGGTCGTACCAAACCTCCATCGCGCGCAGGTCAGCGTAACGCGCCATCCAGCGCCGGTATGAGCGTGCCGCGCCGTGTGCTGCCGCCCGCGATTCGCGCTCCTTCAAACCGATATGGCGCCCCGCTGCTACCAAACTCGCGGCGAGGCGCTTCAAATCCCACTCCCACGGGGCGGGCAGGGTCTCGTCAAAGTCGGGGATATCGAAAATCACGTTGCGCTCGGGAGTGGCGAAAGCGCCGAAGTTCATCATGTGGCAATCGCCGCAAGCCTGGACCCGAATCCCACTTACCGGAGTGGTGGAAAGGTCCGCGGCCATCCCCGCGGCCGCGCCGCGCAGAAAGGCAAATGGCGACGTGAGCATCCGGCCATGCCGGATCGGCACCAATTCCGGAATGCGCCCCTTGTTGGAAGCTATCAGGATGTCGATAGGGTCGGGCCGGTCGCGCCGTTCTTTCCATTTGCCGTGGCTCTCACGGGGAACCTTTTCGCGCAACGCCTTGCCGGCCGCCCGGCGCTCTTGCGGCGAGAGCCGCTTGCGCTCGAAAAAGTCCTCTCCCAGCTTGCGCGCGCGGGCCGACTTGATCTGGCTGCCGGCCACCGGCCTGCCATTGGTCTCAAGTTGTGGTTCCATGGTTTATCCCACGCCGTTGAACACGGATGGCCAACGGCGTGCGATTGTGCGCCGTTGCATCGTCTCTTGGCAATCGGACCTCGGGCCAACGCGCTATGGTGTGAGTTGATGTGGGAACTTCGCGACGATGGGGAATTCAGGCAAGCCCTTCGAGTTCAGTTCGCGCTCTGCGTCGTGATTTGGATCGAGAGCAAGTAAACGTGCGTCGCGTCGAATGTATAATAAACGGTCAGCGGGCTTAGCCGCCCCACGTCTACAGTCGGCAGGAACCAGACCGGCGGATCGTCGGTTGTTAGTGGCGAACCAATTTCAGGCTGACGGGCCAACGCCCACTCGGTCGCTTCTATAAATTCGTCCGCCGCCCTGGCTCCGCCTGTCGTCAGGTCGCGCAATTGCACCTCGAATGCATGCGTTCTGACAACGGTGCGCAAGAACTACCGATGTGCGCCAGATAGCGCTTCTTTGGCGAGCTTTTGAAGCGCACGACCTTTGCGCCGTTCAGCCTCCGTTGGCTTACGGTTCCCGATCAGGATGACGGAATACGGAATCGTTTCGCCTTCCTCCGCCAATTTCCAGCCCAAAAAGAAGTGCGACTCGTCGCTGATCTGGGTCGCATTCATCTTCCAAAACCGTCCGACAACTTCTTCGACCAAATCGAGTTCTTCGCGGCGGAACTTGCTAATGTCGGCGGTCCTGATCGCAACCGGCCGGATTTGAGTGAAACGATATCTTTTCTCGTGTCGCTCAGTCAGGTCGCCCGCCCGCTTCATGGCGTCTACTACGGGCCTTAGCCGGCGCGGAGCAGGACCCTGAGCCAATGCCTGATACTCTTGACCTGTGATCGGGGCGCCGAATCTCTGGTAGGCCAGAAAGTCGGAATAGAAAAGCAGTTTGTTAAGTTTGACCGCGCCGAACTTTTCGTCTCTGGAAGACAGAGACGCCAAATACAGAATCAGCTCTCGGAGCTTGTCGTCGTCGGGGTGTTGTCGTGTCTTCGGAGCCATGACTGTAGGGCGCGACTGGGCGCCTTCCCGATGATATCAACACGATAACGGAGCGTCGATCCCCTCCAAAAGAGGACCCCGCCCTAACGGACGTTAGGGCGCCGCCTCGAACTCCTATCGAACTCGGGCGCGCTTCTGGGATATATGAACAGAGCGACGACGATAGTGACTGGCATTGGCTTAGATAACCTCGCAGCGACGCGGAGTTCAGGCGACCCCTAACTCCAATACCGCTTCGCGTACTGCGCCCGAAACGCAGATAATTCCTTCGGCCCAAGGAATATAGATTTGCCGCGAACCGTTCTAAGCTCGTCCCACACGCGCGCGGACCAGCGGCGCTTATGTAGAAGCTGTTCCTCGTAATCGCGCCGAGTGTGCCACGCAAACAGATCGGCGGCCTGTAAGGGTAGATTCTCCTTGTCATTCTCAAAGCGCGGTCGGCTAACGAGCATGTCCGACAGTTTTTTTGGAAGATGCGAACGCATGCCGTCGTAACTCTCGCTGATCTGTTTCTCTCGCGAGAGCACGCCCTGATCAAAGATGAGTTCGATCTGCTCTGGCGGCTGTTTTACGGATGCCGAATGAAGCAACCATGTAACGATATGGCAATAGGCTAGCGCGTCGGGATTTTTCATTATCCCTTTCGGCTGTCGCAGAACTTTCTTGAACGCGCGAGAGTCAATCGCTACTGAGAGCGCGATAAGTTCGTATTTACGAATAACGGCGATCAGCTCGCACAGTTTTGCGTCTCGCTCGGCTTCTGTCCAACCAGCGAATTCGTACTTTAGCGCGTTTGCTGCTATGCCCTTTAGGTATGGCAATTCAGGCGACTTTCGCATGACTGCCTGATACTCCCCAGCGCAGTCCTTAATTCTATCCGCGAAACCGACGTATCCGGCCAAAACAAAAACCGGATCGAGCCCTCGTCCACTCTCGTCGAACCACGCCTGTAACATTGGTTTTTCTCAGAATTCGCGAAGCGCCTTATAGCCCTTCCAGTTTGATCTCTCCCGACGCGATGCGGCTGAGAGTCTCCACATAGATCGCGTGCTCGGCTTCCAGCACCCGCGCACCTAGACTCTCGACGGTGTCGCCGGGCCGCACCGGATTCGGATCATCGCTTGACTATCGAGCTTCGGCGGCGTCCAGTCGATCCTCTGACGCTTGCCGACGACACGTCTGCGGACGGGATGTTGCACTGATCGTTGCTTAGGGCAGGAACTCCCTAGCAAGACGCCCCACCATTTGCTCAATGTCCGCCCTTTCGAAGACACCGCTCAAAGGAATCGTTGGCTTCCCGTTGTCATACCACATGAGCCAGTAACACTCGCGGTTATCCTGCTTATCGAACGCGTGTTCGAGCCAAAGTGAGGAAGAGCCGTCCGCGATGAGGGCGTTGTCGAATACGCTCCCACCTGTTGCTGACGTGCGGTGCGGTTTTCCTTTGTTGATGTTGGTTCGAAAGCGATGGTTTTCGCACGAATAGTCGAGTCTGTTTCCATTCTGAACGATCCTAAAGTCCTTCATGGTGTCACCTCAAAAACATCGTCGGGATTCTTCGACAGTCTGTGCCGCAGACGGCGTGGCTCTGAATCACAGCAAAAGACTGTAGGCCCATCAAAATTCAACCAGTGCCGAAACTCTCACCCACATTTCGCCAATGTCGGCCAAACTTCGAAAACTTCCGGACCGGGCGACAAGGCATTTACCAAGTAGACTTTCGTGAATGGGATCGGGGTTTTTGTTGCCAAAAACCGCGCAGCTTCCCGAGCCATACTCTCGAACGTTTCGTACGCTAGGTCATGGTACGGCGAATTATAAAGCACGGCGTCGTCGTAGTAGATGAGGAGCCTTATGTCGCTGCTCTCGGACTTTCCATAGTGGCAGATTTTCTTGTCGAATATGTTCTTAAGAGCCCGTACGGCGTTTTCTGAGGAATAGGCGCCGCCGTCGGCCGGAAATTTGGTCCAACTCGGTGCCTGAGCCTCGCGCAAAATATTCACTCCTTGCGCTTCAGCCCAAACTTTGACGTCTTCGTGGAATTGTCGAAGGAGACCCTGCGAATCGGGATCGGACCAAGCTCGTTCAATAGCCTCACCGATTGCCCTCTCTTGATACGAATCGCGAGGTAGGAACAGGGCACTCCTGACGTACTTTTGAAGAGTGGGGTATTCAGCGAACTCGGTTAGTGGCAAGTAGCAATTACCGTGTTCGAACAGTTCACTACAGTTTCGATCGATTTTTGCGGTCAAGCGCCCAAATTCATTCTTGAAGACGTCCATATCTTTATCGCGAAACCGTACCTCTTTGACCTGGATCATCACGTAAGCAAAGTTGCTCGGTTCCGGTATTGAGGAGGCCGAGAACACCCTTTGAAGCGCGCTCCGAAGCTTCTCTTTTCGCTTTGCGGTCGCCGCTTGTAACGGCTCAAGCCATTCGCCTAGCTGAAATCCTATCTCGCCTCCGTTCTTAAGCTTCGCCAGGACATCCGCCGGCTCTTTGGGCGCAGGTCCGTAAGCCTCCATCCGATCTCCGAAGGAGGGATATGCATCGATGAAGCATCTGAAAACGGCGAGTTCGTGCTGTTTCTGATTCGGATCCGAGTCTGTTCGCATAGAAACGCTTCTGGCAGCTGTGATGCCAGCATCAAACCGCTATTAGGCTACTCTATTGAGATTAGTGTTTCACGGAGAAAACGGAAATCCGGCCTTAAAAAAGGCCTTCCAGCTTGATCTCTCCCGCCGCGATGCGGCCAAGAGTCTCCACGTAGATCGCGTGCTCGGCTTCCAGCACTCGCGCACCTAAAGTCTCGACGGTGTCGCCGGGCCGCACCGGAACTTTTTTTTGCGCCAGAATCTTGCCGCGATCGTATTCCGCATCTGCCAGATGAACGGTGACACCGTCTTCCTTGTCGCCGGATTCCAGCACCGCCGCATGCACGCGCTCTCCATACATTCCTTTGCCGCCGAATTTCGGCAACAGCGCGGGATGGATGTTGAGCACGCGGCCGCGATAACGCGCGAGCGTTTTCGGCCCCAGCTTTTTCATGTAGCCGGCGAGGACGACGACATTCACCTGATACTTTTCGAGCGTCTCGAGGATCGCTTCATCGAGGCGACCCGGATCGGGATGAACGTGCGCGCTCAGATGGAACGCGGGAACCCGCGCCGCCATCGCGCGATCGAGAACCATCGCATCTGAGTTGTTGCTGATGACCACGCGCGGTTCGGCGTCGAGCCTGCCCTCGCGGCAGGCGTCGAGAATCGCCTGCACGTTGCTGCCGCCGTGCGAGGCCATAAATCCGAGCCGCAGTTTCATCGCCCCGGCATTATAGCCCGGCATGGTAGAATGACGAGGAGTCTTAGCGAACCAGAACCGGGCGCTTCTGCGGCGGGCGCAGCAGATCGGCGCGCGCGAGCATCACTCGATGCGGCGACTTTATCGCGGCGAGCAATTCGGAAATCGACGAGTTCAGCTTCGGATGGATCAGCGTCGGCGCCAACTCCGCCATCGGGGCCAGCACGAAGCGGCGCTCGTGGAGGCGCGGGTGCGGTATCGTGAGCGCGCGCGTGTTGATCGCTTCTTTATCGTAGAAGAGCAGATCCAGATCGATGATGCGCGGCCGATATTTTCCGCGCAGAGGCTTGCGTCCCTTGAACGGCTTGCGGCCCATCCCGCGCTCGATCGTAAGCAGCCGCTTCATCAGAATTTCGGGCGTGGTCTCGGCTTCGACTTCGATGACGCCGTTGAGAAACGGCCACTTGAGCATCAGCTCGTCGCCGACCGGTTCGGTCTCGTAGATCGAGGATTGGCGCACGACGCGCGTACCGGGGATGGCAGCGATCTTTTGGATCGCCTCCCGGTAATTGCCGGCTCGGTCGCCGAGATTGCTGCCTATTCCAATGAAAGCCCGATGGGGCATTTCTTGACGCTAAAACTTAAGCGCCTTTATCCTTTCCACCGCCTCGTTCAATCGCTCACTCGACACCGTCAAAGAAAAGCGAACGAACCCTTCGCCACCCTTGCCGAATCCCGAGCCTGGCGTAATTGCCACGCCCGCTTCTTTCAGCACGCGCTCAGTGAACGAAATCGAGGTGTGGCCCTTGGGCACCTCGGCCCATATATAAAAAGTTGCGCGCGGAAGATCGCACGATAGACCCATCGCGCGAAGTGCGCCGACCAGAAGATCGCGCCGCTGCTTGTAGATGGCGCAATAGGCCGCGAGCTGATCGCCGTCGCCGCCGTCGAGCGCGGTGATCGATCCTTCCTGAATCGATTGCGGAACGCCGGAGTCGCAGTTGGTTTTGACTTTTCCGAGCGCGCCCACCAGCGCCGCGTTGCCGACCGCGAAGCCGGCGCGCCATCCGGTCATCGAAAATGTTTTCGACAACGAATGAAATTCGATCGCGCATTCGCGGGAACCGTCCACCTGAAAAACGCTGGGCGCGCGATAACCGTCGTACGCGATCTCGGAGTAGGCGTTATCGTGCGCGAGAATGATGTCGTGCTTGAGACAGAACGCGACCGCCTCTTTGAAAAAATCCAGCTCGACTGTCGCACCGGTGGGATTGTTCGGATAGTTGAGCCATAACAACTTGGCGCGGCGCGCGACTTCGATCGGAATCGATTTGAAATCGAGTTTGAAACCGTTGTCCTTGCGCAAAGTGCAGAAGAACGGCTGGCCGCCATTGAACACGCATCCGGAGTAGTAGACCGGGTAGCCGGGATCGGGGATGAGCACGATGTCGCCGGGATCGACGACGGCGGTCGCGAAGTTCGCGATGCCTTCCTTGGAACCGATGAGCGCGCAGACTTCGGTGCGCGGATCGAGATCCACTTCGAAGCGCTTCTTGTACCATCCGGCGGCGGCCTGGCGATATTCGGGCAGCCCTTCGTAATCGGGGTAGCGATGGTTCTTCGGGACATCGGCAGCGCGCTTGATACTCGAGACGATATGCGCGGGAGTCGGCAGGTCGGGATCGCCGATACCGAGGCTGATGACGTCGACGCCCTTGGCCTGAACCTCCTTCTTCAGCCGGTCGAGTTCGGCGAAGAGATAGGGGGGCAAGAGGCCGAGTCTCGAGGCGGTTTTGATCTGCACTTGATCCCTTTTTCTCAAAAATAGGACTTCAACCGTAACTTACACATTTTGTACGGGTTTCGAAACAAATGACGCGCGAGGTTCACTCCGAATCTACGCGGGATGCGCTGGAACGCTCGTTCAGGACGACATCCGGGCGAATCGGAGCTACATCGGAGCAACAGATCGGCAACAAAAAGGTCGCATCCGCCATTGCTTTATTTCACCTAAGACGACGCTATACGGGCACGTATCATTAGGTGCGCTTGATAGTGCAAAATCGCAATGTTAGATAATTTAAAGTACTAACGTTGGAAGTTTGTCGCCAGGAAGACTAATGCTCTTGAGCATCCGCTCCCGGCGCGGCTCGATAATCGACTCCTCAACCGGACCGGAGCCTCGGCATTTCAGTGAACCGGACGCTGCTGCCCCTGGCGATCGCATTGCTGGTCATCGGACTCGGCACCCTGGCTGTTTCCCAGCGGCCGTGGGCGCCGCGCTCCGATGTCGAGCAGCCGATTCCTTTCAGTCATCGCGTTCACGCCGGCGTCAATCACATTCCCTGTCAGTACTGTCATGAGTATGCGCGACGGTCGCAGACCGCGGGCGTTCCACCGGTCGCGCGATGCGTCGGATGTCATGGCGCGAGTCTGGTCGGTGGCATCAAGCCGGTGACGCGTCCGTGGACCGATGAGAAGCGGCCGCCGTTCGAGATCCAATGGAACCGCGTCTACACGCTTCCTGACTTCGTTCGCTTCACCCATAAGCCCCATATCAATGCAGGCGTTAAGTGCCAGGAATGTCACGGCAATGTGCGAGACCATGGATCGAATCGTTCCGGTCCATGAGATCAACATGGGCTTTTGCATCGATTGTCACACGACGCGCAAAGTCACGACCGACTGTGCGGTTTGCCATCACTAGAAGGAGCGGAAAAGTAAATGTCACACGAGTTTTCCAGACGCTCCTTTATGAAGCTGGCTGCGACCGCGGGCGCCGCCGCTGCGATTCCCGGATGCCAACCGGCCGCCCGCAAGCTGATCCCCTACGTCGTACCCGACGAGAACATAATTCCAGGGGTGCCGACATTTTACGCGACGACTTGCAACGAGTGCTCCGCGGGATGCGGAATTATCGCGAAGGTGCGCGAGGGCCGGGTCATCAAGCTCGAGGGCAATCCGGGCGATCCGATCGGCCAGGGCGCGATATGCGCGCGCGGACAGGCTGCGCTGCAGGGACTTTACAATCCGGATCGATTGCGCGCGCCGATGCTGCGTGGCGCCGACGGCAAACTAGGAAAAATTTCCTGGGATGACGCGCTCAAGCAGTTCGCCGATCGTCTCAAGGATGCGGCAGGCAAAGGCAGCGATCGCATCGCGATGATCGACGCACCGCGGGGGCCGACGCGGCAGAAAATTACCGCGGCGTTTCTCGAGTCCTATAAATCCAGCCGCGCAATCTACTACGAACCGCTCCATGACGGGCCCGCGCGCGATGCATCGCAGATCGTCTTCGGGCGCCGCGACCTGCCCTCGTACCGAATCGATCAGGCCCAGGTGCTGATCTCGTTCGGTGCGGATTTCCTCGAGACCTGGCGCTCGCCGGTCGAGCTGGCGCGGCAATACGCGGAGTTTCGCGCTCCGAAGAATCGGAGTGGCGCTCTCACGATCGGCCGTGCGATCTACGTCGGTCCTCGCTTCAGCATGACCGCCGCCAGGTGCGACGAATGGATTCCGACCCCGCTCGGGGCCGAGGCGATGATCGCGCTGTCCGTGCTGAACGTGATCCTCGCGCAAGGTTGGGTAGCGCCCAACAGCACGGTCGACGTCGCGGTGCTTAAGAGTTTTGTCGCTTCATACGATCCTGCTTCGGTGAGCGAGCGCGCCGGCATTTCCGCCGATCGCATCAACCAAATCGCCGAGCACTTCGGAAAAGCCGATAGCGCACTCGCGCTCGCCGGCGGTGGCGATGCTGCGGTCCACGCTGCCGCTTACATTTTGAATGCGGCGACCGGGAATCTCGGACGGACGCTTCAGTTCAACGAGGGCGAACCGCCCGAAGATGTAACCAGGAGCGAAGACGTAACCGCGGCGCTCGACGCGATTCGCAGCGGCCACATCGATGTGCTCGTTATCGCGGGCTCCAACCCGCTCTACTCGATGCCGCCCGCGTGGAAAGCCGACGAGGCTCTCAAAAAAGTTCCGTTCCTCATATGGGCGGGCACGGTTCCCGATGAAACCGCCGAGGCCGCCCATCTGCTGTTGCCGATTCATCATCCGCTCGAATCGTGGCGGGATATTTTCCCTCGCGCGGGAGTGCATGGCCTGGGACAGCCGGTGATGCAGCCGGTCTTCGCGAGCAAGCCGCTCGGAGACATTCTGATCGCACTGGCGAATCAAAGTGGTGCACCGCCGCTCGCCTGGAAGGACGCTGCCGACGCGGTCAAGACCGAATGGGTAAAGTTGAGCTCGGGTGCGACTGGATCTGCCGCGAACCAATTTTGGGTAAAGTCGCTGACCGAGGGCGGAACGTTTGCCGAAGCGAACTCCGCAAAAGCGGCATCGATAAGGCTCAATAGTGACGCGCTCAAAAGCGGGCCCACGCTGCGCGTGATCCACAATCTCTCGCTGCATACCTATCCGCATCCCTTTCTTTACGACGGACGCGGCGCTGACAAGCCGTGGCTGCAGGAAATTCCCGAACCGGTAAACCAGATCGTGTGGGATAGCTGGGCGGAGATTCATCCTGATACCGCGAAGGAAATCGGCGTCGCCTCAAATGAGGTGGTTGAGATCCGCTCCACCGAGGGAGTCATACGAGCGCCGGCGCTGGTGTCCGAGCGCGTCGCCCGAGGAGTCATCGCGGTGCCACTGGGACAGGGTCACACTTCGATGGGGCGCTATGCGAAGAATCGTGGCGCCAACGCTTTCGCGGCGCTGCCGCCACGGCGTTTCGGAATCGAGGTCACCGCGCGCGCAACCGGCGTGTCGCAAAGCAACGTCACGACCGCGGGCTACGATTTTATGCTCGGCCGTACCTTTGCCGAGTCGGTCAGTGTCGAGCAACTCGCGAACAATGTGACGCCCGGCTACGAAGAGGAAGAGCTTCCTGACGCACCCTACGAGATGTACAAATCGTTCGCGCCCAATCGCAAACACATGTGGGGCATGACGATCGATCTCAACGCGTGCACCGGATGCAGCGCTTGCGTAGCCGCGTGCTACGCGGAGAACAACGTTCCGATCGTCGGAAAGGAAGGCGTCGCGGATGGCCACATCATGTCGTGGATCCGCATGGATCGATATTTTCCGGAGCCCAGCCGGCCGCAGCCACAACCGCAACTCTCTCTGATGCCGATGCTGTGCCAGCAGTGCGATCACGCGCCCTGCGAACCGGTTTGCCCGGTGTTCGCGGCGGTGCATACGGACGAAGGCCTGAACGGGCAGATTTACAATCGATGCGTCGGCACTCGATATTGCGAAAATAATTGCCCTTACAAAGTGCGGCGCTTCAACTGGTTCGTGCCCGAGTGGCCGGAGCCGTTCAACCTCCAGCTCAATCCCGATGTGACCGCGCGCGGCATGGGCGTGATGGAGAAGTGTACTTTTTGCATCCAGCGGATTGTCGGGGCGGAGATCAACGCGAAGGTCGAGAAGCGCGATTTGAATGACGGCGAGATAATTCCCGCGTGCGCGCAGGCCTGTCCCAGCAAGGCGATCTCATTCGGGGATATGAAGGACCCCCGTAGCGAGATGATGCGGCGTCGCGAGGTAAACAAAAATCGCGGCTATCGGTCGCTAGAGCAACTCAACACCCAGCCGGCGATCATGTATTTGCGCAACGTCTATCACGCGCGAGGAAAAGCATAAGTGGCCGCCGCCGTCGAACCAATCAATCCCGCTCCCACTTACGCCGATATCGATCGCGGCGTGCATCGCATCATGGAGCCGCCGGGAATGTTGTTTTGGGCGTGGATTGGCTTTTGCGCGACGCTGGTGGCGACCGCGGCCGCGCTGTGGACGCGCCAGATTTACGAGGGCCTCGGGGTCACCGGGCTGAAGCAGCCCACCATGTGGGCGGTTTACATTACGAACTTTGTTTTCTGGGTCGGAATCGCGCATTCGGGCACCCTGATCTCCGCGATTCTCTATCTCTTTCGCACCAGGTGGCGGACCGCGGTTTATCGCCTCGCGGAGACCATGACTCTCTTCGCGGTGTTGACGGCGGGACTGTTTCCGCTGGTCCATCTCGGGCGCGTATGGAATGCCTACTGGCTGTTGCCTTATCCGAACGAGCGCGACTTGCAGCCGAACTTCCGCTCGCCGCTGGTGTGGGACGCCTTCGCGGTCTCGACCTATCTGACGATCAGCGCGACCTTTCTGCTGATGGGGTTAATTCCCGACGTGGCCAACGCGCGTGACGCGGCTGCCAAGGGACTGCGCAAAACATTCTACTCGATCCTTTCCTTCGGATGGCGTGGGACCGATGAGCAGTGGCGGCATTTCCAGATGATGTACCTGCTGCTTGCGGGCCTGGCGACGCCGCTGGTCATCTCGGTGCATAGCGTGGTGTCGTGGGACTTCGCGATGGCGCAGCTACCGGGGTGGCATAGCACGATCTTCGCGCCGTATTTCGTCGCGGGCGCAATCCTTTCGGGCGTCGCGATGGTGCTGACGCTGCTGATCCCGATGCGCCGCTTGTTGAACCTCGAAGAATTCATCACCCCGTGGCATCTCGATAACCTCGCCAAGGTGATCCTGCTGACCTCGCTGGTGGTCAGCTACTCATACATTACTGAAACCTTTATCACCTGGTACGGGCAGGACCCGTTCGAAGTGGTGACCTTCAACATGCGCTATTTCGGTCCGTACGGCCCGCTGTTCTGGGTGATGGTGTTCGGCAACTGCGTATTTCCGCTGGTACTGTTCTCGCCGCGGATTCGGCGCAGCACCATCCCGCTTTTCATCGTCACGATCTTCGTCAACATCGGGATGTGGCTGGAGCGTTTCGTGATCATCGCGGGATCACTGGCTACCAACTTCACCCCGTCGCAGTGGGGTTTTTTTCATCCGTCGATTACCGAAATCATGATCACGGTGGGCAGCTTCGCATGGTTCGTGATGCTGTTTTCGCTCTTCACGCGATATCTGCCGATCATTTCCAACACGGAGCTCAAGGAAGGCATCAAGTGGCTCCGTCAATCGCTACGCGACAACTATTACCCGGGTATTGTACGAGCGTCCGATGACCGCTGAAATCGAATTGGTCGGCACTTTCGCCGAAGAAGAGGAATGCGTGCGCGCGGCCAGTGCGCTGAAACGCGGCGGTATCGCATTCCGCGCGTTCTCGCCGATTCCGAGCGAACACCTGCTGCACGCGATCGGCGCCCGGCTAAGTCCGGTGCGCGCATTCGTGTTGATGGGGGGTATCGCGGGCGTCTTGACCGGATTTGCGGTTACCGCGGGAACTTCGCTGGAATGGAATCTGGTCGCCGGCGGCAAGCCCGTCATCTCGATGCCGCCATTCATCATCATCATGTTCGAATTGATGATCCTGTTCGGAGGGTTGTCCGCCGCGCTCAGCTTTTTCTTTTTCGCGAGATTGCCGCAATTCGATCCGATTGCGGGTTACTCGGAAAGGTTCGGCGCGGATCGATTCGGGATCGCGGTCGCATGCGATGAAGCGGACAGCGCAAAAATCGAAACCTTGATGCGTGAGGCGGGCGCTGAAGATGTCGTCCGCGAAGATCCCTCGGCGAAGGATTTGGTCGACCATCAGGGCCGCGACAAATGAGCGCGCAAGCTGAAGCATCCATGAGGCCCAGAGCTCCCGAGACGATCCCGGGCGCGAGCGGCGTTCGCACTCCGATGGTGCTGATCGCAATTTTGATCGCGCTCACGCTTCTCGGCGTCGTGGGTTTTGTTTTCGGCGTCATGACCGAGACCGAGCCGCACGCGTGGCAGGCATTTCTGGTCAACTTTCTTTTCTTCTTCGGCGTCGCGCAGGGCGGCGTGATGATCTCCGGCGCGTTTTATCTGACCCAGGCGCGATGGGGCGGCCCGGGCGCCTATCGGCTCGCCGAATCGTTCTACGTCTTCATTCCGGTCGCGTTCGTTTTATTCTGGGTATTATTTTTCGGCCGCGCCGAACTATGGCCGTGGGTGACAAAGCCGGTCGCGAAAAATCCCACCTGGCTCAATACTCCATTTTTTTTCGCGCGCGAGGGGTTGGCATTGCTCGCCCTGACATTGCTGGATTTGTGGTTCATCCGTATCTCGCAGCGCGTCGATGTCCGTCAGTGGGCACTCTCGAATGACAACATCGAGATGCCGCCGGCTGCGATTCGCCGCGTCGCCCCGGCGCTCGCGCTCACCTACGCCGCGGTGATGTCGCTGATCGCATTCGACCTGATCATGTCGCTGGCGCCGCAATGGAAGAGTACCCTCTTCGGCGTCTTTTTTTTCGCCGGCGCGTTCTGGAGTGGAATCGTTGCGATGGCTCTCACAGCGGTCGCGCTGCGCAGCCGTCTTGCTCCGGGAAATCTGTTTACCCGCGACAGTATCATGCACGATCTCGGCAAGTTCACCTTCGCGTTCTCCGTGTTCTGGGCTTACACGCTATTCGCGCAGTACATCGTGATCTGGTATGGCGACATTCCTGCGGAAACTTTTTTTCTGGTCGTCCGCGGCGCGATCATAGGAGCGCCCAGCGGCTACACCCCGTGGATGATCCCGACGTGGCTGGTGCCGATCCTCGTGTGGGCTGTCCCATTTGTAATGCTGATGGGCGTGAGGCCGAAGAAGACGCCGGCGATTCTCGGCAGCGTGGCTTTTCTCGGACTGGTTGGGATGTGGCTCGAGCGCTATGTGCTGGTGGTGCCCTCGATCACCCCGCGCTATATCCCGTTCAACTGGATCGAGTTTCTGATCACGCTGGGATTTCTCGGTATCTTTGGACTCTGCGCAATTCCAGGAATGAAACTGACGATCGCCGCCGCGACTTCGCCCGAAGTGCTGGAGGCGGCTGAAGAATGAAGACTCGAAATCGCAAGATTTGGCCTTTCAGGTTCGCCCCGTACCGGTTTGCGATAGTCGCCGCGATCGCCGGTTGCAGGAGCGAAGATCGCGTGCATCCGATGAGCGCGCTGGCGCCAAAATCGGATCTCGCCAATTGGTGCTACGGGCTATTCATGGAAATCACGGCGTGGGATTTGATGATCCTCGCGATCGTGACCGTCGCTTTTATTTTAGCGGTGTTCTTTTTTTCGACGCGAGTTGGAGAAGCGGGACCTCCAACTTCCGTTAGCTCGGACCTCGGACTAGAAGTCGCGTGGACCATAGGCCCCGCTCTCATCCTTCTAATGATTTCCATCCCCACCGTCCGGCTCATCTTTCGCACTCAGCCGCGCGCCGAGGCGGCTAACGAACTTCCGATCACTGTTATCGCGCATCAGTGGTGGTGGGAGTTCCGCTATGACGACGGCTCCAACGTAACGACCGCAAACGAATTGCACATTCCCGCGGGCCGACCGATTCATCTCAAGCTGGTATCCAATGACGTGATTCACAGCTTCTGGGTACCGCGGCTCGGCGGAAAACGCGATGTGATTCCCGGCCAGGTAAACCAGATCGATCTCGTCTCGAATGTTCCAGGTGAATACTACGGTCAGTGCGCGGAGTTCTGCGGACTGTCGCATGCCAACATGCGTTTCAGAATATTCGTCGACCCGCCCGACGATTTTGCGATGTGGGAAAAAGCTCAGGCGATGCCCGGCGTGGCGCCCGCGGACGGAACACCGGCCGGCCGCGGCGCGCAGATTTTTGCGAACAGCCCCTGCACCGCGTGTCACACCGTCGCAGGAACTTCGAAGGGCTACGTCGGCCCCAACCTGACGCATCTTGGGAGCCGCACAACCATTGCCGCCGGAATTCTCACGAACGATCCGAAAGACCTGGCCGCATGGATCGAGCATCCCGCGGAAATCAAACCCGGCGCCCAGATGCCAGACTTCGGACTAAGTGGCGATGAGCTCAACGACCTGGTCGCGTACCTCGAAACGCTCAAGTAAGAGGACACTTCGGTCATGGCTGCGCAACCAAAAGTATTGCCGATAGAAACGCCGAGCTATCTCGAAGGCGGGCCGATTAGCTGGCTCAATACGGTCGACCACAAAAAAGTTGGCATGCTGTATGGCTTCACCGCGCTGTTTTTTATGGCGGTCGGCGGTATCGAGGCGTTGCTGATCCGCACTCAGCTTTTCTACCCGAACAATCATTTCATTTCGGCGGCAGTTTACAACGAACTGTTTACGATGCACGGCACCACAATGATTTTTCTGGTGGTGATGCCGCTGCTGCTTGGATTTTTCGCAAATTTTCTGATTCCGCTGATGATCGGCGCGCGCGACGTCGCATTTCCCCGGCTGAACGCCCTCAGTTTTTGGATCTTTTTGTTCAGCGGAATTTTTCTGCACCTGGGTTTCTTTTGGCACAATGGAGGCCTGCCCAACGCGGGATGGTTCGGCTACGCGAACCTGACCGAGCGTCCTTACTCGCCCGGCTTGCACATTGATTTTTGGGACATCGGGCTCATCATTGCGGGCGTCGCTACGGTTATGACCGCGGTAAATTTTCTGGCGACGATCGTGGCGATGCGCGCGCCCGGCATGACCTACATGCGGATGCCGCTCTTCGTGTGGTCGATGCTGGTGACGGTGGTTCTGATCCTGCTCGCGTTTCCGGCGCTCACAGTCGGACTGATTTTTTTGTTCCTCGACCGCTTCTTCGGCGCACACTTCTATCAGGCAATGGCCGGCGCGACGCCGATCCTGTGGCAGCACCTGTTCTGGTTGTTCGGACATCCGGAGGTGTACATCATGGCGCTGCCCGCCTTCGGAATGATTTCGGAAATGCTTCCCACGTTCTCGCGCAAGCCGCTGTTCGGCTATCCGATGATGGTCTATTCGATGATCCTGATCGGATTTCTCTCTTACGGAGTGTGGGGCCATCACATGTTCGCGACCGGAATGGGCCCGGTTGCGGACAGCGCGTTTGCGATAACCTCGATGCTCATCGCGATTCCCACCGGCATCAAGATTTTCTCGTGGATCGCGACCGTATGGGGCGGCTCGCTGCGCATGACCACTGCGATGTATTTCGGCCTCGCGTTTATTCTGGAGTTCACCATCGGCGGCTTGTCCGGAATCATGCACGCGAGTCCGCCCGTCGATCTGCAGCAGACCGATTCATATGTCGTGGTGGCGCACTTTCATTACGTACTATTCGGCGGAGTGGCCTTCGCGATCCTCGGCGCATTTTACTATTGGTGGCCGAAGATGACTGGACGGATGATGAGCGAACGACTGGGCAAGTGGCAGTTCTGGCTCACCGTCATCGGTTTCAACGGGACTTTTTTTCCGATGCATATCCTCGGTGAATGGGGGATGCCGAGGCGCATTTATACTTACGCTCCCGATATGGGATGGACCTTTCTCAACCAGTTCGAGACGGTGTTCGCCTTCATCCTTGGACTTT
Organism: uncultured delta proteobacterium; assembly: GCA_963747115.1. Classification (GTDB taxonomy): domain Bacteria; phylum Desulfobacterota; class Binatia; order Binatales; family Binataceae; genus DATGKG01. Next base: position 170,052 of record CAVVEB010000006.1, read on the forward strand.
CGTTTTTGATTTTCTACGTCAACATCATCAAGAGTCTGATCAACGGAGAGCGTGCGCTCGCCGATCCGTGGGATGGACGCGGTCTGGAATGGGCGACCGCTTCGCCGCCCCCGCCATACAATTTCGCAAACATTCCGAATGTGCGCGGACGTGATGCATTCTGGATCTCGAAATATGGACGCGCCGGATCGCGCGGCATCGCGATGTATGCGGCGGGACAGATTCCCAAGCCGGCGCCGGAGGAGATGCCGACGGAGCCCGTTCATATGCCGGCGCCGTCATTTTTTCCATTGGTGATAGCGGCTGGGCTCTTCGTGATGGGCCTCGGATGGATCGTGCTCTGGTGGCGGTTGGTAGCGCTCGGCGTGCTCGCGATGTTCATGGGCGTGGTTGGGATGGCGTTCGAGTATCCAACTTTCGGACAAGAGACTCACGAAACTAAGGAAGCATCGCGCTCGGTCGGCGCCGACATCCGCAAGATCGGTCTGTGGTCCTTTATCGGATCGGAGTGTCTCTTTTTCGCTACTTTGATATCGACCTACGTGGTGTACAAGTCTCGCAACCCGGGTCCGCCCGGGCCGGAAATGCTCGAACTGCCGCTGACCTCCTTCAGCACCTTCATTCTTCTGATGTCGAGCGTGCTGATGGTGCTGGCGCTGAATGCGATTCAGCGCGACGACCAGCGATGGAATCGGATCTGGTTAATCGGATGCGCGTCGTTCGGGCTGATTTTCCTCGGCGTTGAGGCGCATGAATTTTACGGCTTCTGGTCTCGAGGAATGGCTTTTCAGACCGATTTGTTCTCGCAGTGCTTCTATACGCTGGTCGGCACGCACGGCACCCATGTCGCGATTGGATTGCTGTGGATCATGGTTCTGATCGTGGCGTCGTTCACCGGCAAACTCGACAAATCGCGAGCGCTCTCGGTCGAGATGGCCGGACTTTATTGGCACTTCGTCGATATAGTGTGGGTGATAATTTTCACCCTCGTCTATCTGATGCAGCAGGTTAAAGGCGCATGAGCGACGACCGTTACGAAGACAAGCCGGAGCATCACATCAGCAATACGGTGTACCTGATCGTGGGCGCGTTCCTGATCGTGCTGACCGCGATGGAGATCACGGTGTCCTATGTTCACGCATTGAGGCCGGTGATGGTGCCGTTGCTGGTGGTATTGGCGATTGCGAAATTCGCGCTGATCGCGATGTTCTTCATGCATCTGCGATATGAGAAATGGGTACTCAATACTATGTTTGTATTTCCACTGACTATTGCGCTCGGGGCGTTTCTGGCGCTGTTCGGACTATTCACTTTTCTGTCGCACCACCTGGCGTCGGCGTCAGCTATGGGTATTCATTACTACTAACCTGGTAGTCCAGTTGTGGATTTCATAACCAACATACATCCCAGTGTAGCTATAGGCATTGCGGCGTTGATTGCGCTGTACGTCGGCGCCGCGACGATCGGCAATCACCGCGTCACGCCGCGGCACTGGTTCTGGTTTGTGATCGCGGTGGCCGTAACGGTGTTTACTTTGGGGCCGGTGGACGAGTGGGCCGAGCGGCGATGCTTTACGATGCACATGCTGCAGCACTTCAGCCAGACCTTCGTCATTCCGCCCTTGATGCTGCTTGCGGTTCCCGGATCGATGCTGCGGCCGTGGGTGTTGAGCAAGCGGGTGCTTCCTCTCGCGAAGTTCTTCACCAACCCGCTGATCGCATTCCTGACCTTCACGGCGGTATTCGTGATCGCGCATGACCCGCCGGTGTTCAACCTGATGTGCCGCGACGAGAACGTCCACATCGCGATTCATCTCGCGTTCATGGTCAGCGGCGTAGTCATGTGGTGGCCAATACTCAGTCCACTGCCGGAGCTGCCGCGTCTGTCCTACCCAATGCAGATTCTCTACCTGTTCCTGCTGATGATTCCGATGACGGCGGTCGCGGCGCCGATCACACTCGCATACTCAGTCGTATACCCATGGTACCTGGAAGGTCCGCATCCGTGGGGATTGACCGCGATGGACGATCAAATTCTCGGCGGCCTGCTGATGTGGATAGGGCAAGGTACCTATTTGATGTGCGTATTCACCGCGATCTTTTATCAGTGGGCGCGGCGTGAAGATGACAGCGACATGCCAATCATCGATCAACCGCCAGCTCCGAAAATCCGCGCGATCTCCCCGCGCGCTCGCGCCTAGCGCCCTAGTCGTCGAGCAATGCCGGATCGTACCCCGCTCGGATGAGCGCTCGCCTGGCGGCCTCGATAATTCGCGGAGTCGTCGCATTCGGAGTGGTCGGGACTTCCGGCGCCGCAAGAATTTTGCGCGCCAGCTCCTCGAGTTCCGATGCGGCAAGTTTCTGGCACTGTTCATAGACCCCGTCGGCACCTTCTTCGATCGGGTTGTGCGCCGCGAGTACGGTCTTGAGCGCGCGAACGATCGCCGGGGTCGGAATCGGCATCAGCAATGACACGATCGCGCCGTGATCGAGTCGCAGGCGTGCAGCTTGCTCCAGCGGCGCGCCGCGAAGCCGCTGCGCCGCTGTGAACAGGACTCTTTCCTCGATGCCGATGTGCCTCAGAATTCCGCGGCGAAATTCGTCGTAAGCCGCGAGCTCGTCGGAGCTTCGGCAACTACCGCTGCGTTCGATCAGCGCGTCGAGGCGCTGATGGTCAGCGGTCAAAAATTCCGTCAGCGATTTCATTGGCGTCGAGAACCCCTCGGGCCCTTCCAGTGACAATCTACGCGAACCGTCACGCTAAACACCACGCGCGCGATGGGTTAGAATCCGTTGCGGAGTTTTGCTTGCAAACTTATCGGAGCGTTTGCCGGGCATGACTCTGGTGGGTTAGTAGTTTTGATTCGGGAGCGGTCGAACATGCAGCATTCCAGAACCCGGATAACCCTTGACGGAGCGATCGCTGGACTGCTCGGCGCGGGCGTCGTCGCGTTGTGGTTTTTGATTTTCGATGCGGCGCGAGGCCATGCGTTCCAAACCCCGGTGATGCTCGCGGCCGCGATTCTTCACGGCTCTAATGCCGCCGGTGTAAGCGCCGCGCAACTGATCCTTGAATACTCGACACTGCATTTTATCGCGTTCATCATCGCCGGAATTGTCGGCGCGCATTTGCTCGAAGCCGCCGAGCGCGAACCGATGCTGCTGGTTTCGTTGATGGTATTCCTGGGCGCGTTCGATATCTTTTTTATCGGCGTCGTCATGTTCCTGGGACCCGCCGTGATGCACGAAGTCACCTGGTGGGGAATCGTCGTCGCCAACCTGACCGCGACCGCGGTGATGCTCTACTACTTTCTCGCGCGGCATCCGGCGCTCGCGCGAAATCTCCTCGGGCCGTGGATCGGCATTTTTCAGGAAGGCCTTGCGGCCGGCTTGATCGGCGCGGTGATCGTGGCCGCATGGTTCCTGGCTTATGACCTCGCGATGGGCGAGGCTTTCAAAACTCCGCTGCTGTTGGGCGAAGCGATCTTCAACAACGCGATGCCCGCGACGCGCGACACGATGGTGCCGCTGATTGCCGGATACACCGTGATCCATTTTCTCGCGTTCATCGGATTCGGCATGGCGGTCGCCATTTTAATGGCCGCCACCGATCGCGAGCCGTTGATCGCGCTCGGCGCGCTGGTGGTGTTCGCGATTTTCGAAGTGTTCTTCTTCGGATGGGTGACGCTGATCGATTCGTCGCTGCTCCAGCAGCTCGGATGGTGGAAGATTGTCGCCGCCAATGTGCTCGCGCTGATCGGAATGATTGCGTACGAGATGCACGCCCATCGCGGCGTGATCCTAAGACTCCAGGAGCGATGGGCCGCGCTTGAGAGCGAGGGCGACGAGGCCGCGACTCCGACTCCGCCGCGGCGCTAGCGGTTCAGATTCCGAGTACGTCGCGCATCGTGTAGAGGCCGGGTTTTTTATCCGCGAGCCATCCGGCGGCGCGGATCGCGCCGCGCGCGAGTGACTCCCGGCTCTGTGCGCGATGCGTCAGCTCGAGCCGCTCCCCGTTACCACCGAAAATCACGGTGTGGTCGCCCACCGCGTCGCCCGCGCGGATCGCGAGCACTCCGATCTGTCCCTCGGGACGGACTCCGGTAATTCCCTCGCGGCCGTATGCCGCCTGGTCGGCGAAATTTTGTCCGCGCGCCTCGGCGATCGCGCGGCCGAGTCCGAGCGCGGTTCCGCTGGGCGCGTCCACTTTGGTGCGATGATGAATCTCGATCACCTCGGCGTCGAAATCGCGCAGAATCGCCGCGACCTCCGCGACGATTTTCGTAAGCACGTTCACTCCGATGCTCATGTTGGGCGCGATCACGGTGCGCGTTTTCGCAGCCAGTTGCTTCGCGCGCTTTTCCATCTCCGGCGTGAAGCCGGTCGAGCCGATCACGATCGCCGCGCCGACTTTGGCCGCGATCTCGAGATGCTCGAGCGAGGCGGCGGCGCTGGTGAAATCGAGCGTGACCGTATCGGGCCGCGCGATCGAGGCGTAATCCTCCGTGATCGCGACCCCGATCTTTTCGATCCCCGCGAGCGCGCCCGCATCGGCGCCTAACGCGGGAACGCCGCGGGCTTCGAGCGCTCCGACCAGTTTGTGCCTGGGGTCACTCGCAGATTTCTGCGCGATCAGCTGGATGAGCATCTTGCCCATCCTGCCCGCGGCTCCGGCGACGATCAGATTGGCCATCGCGAGATTACCGATCCGCGATCAGATATTTCGAATCACGACGCGGGAGCTTCGGCAGCGGGCGCTGGCGCAGCGGCGGCACCGGCTTCGGGCGCCTTGCTGTGCGCGGTCGTCCAATGCTCATCGCACAAGCTGCCCTTGGCGCCGCGCGGCTTTCGGCATTTCTCGAAGGTGCAGATCTTGTAGCGCGGGCGCGGCATTTCGCCCGCCTTCCATAAGCGATAGTGCTTGCGGCAGTAGCCCTTGGCGAATAGTTCGCGTCCACAATCTTTAGCTTTGCAAGTTTGCTTCGTTGCCATCGATATTTTCTTTCCTGGAGAACTAGAACTCAGCCTTGAGCGTACGGCTGAGCAATTCATCGACCATAGCTTTTGCCGGCTCTCCTTCATAGAGGGCGCGATAGACCGCATCGACGATCGGCATTTCGATCTGATGACGATTCGCGAGCACTTTTATCGAGCGCGCGTTGACGACACCCTCCGCGACCGCGCCGCTATCATCATATATGCTGCACATCGCGCGAGTTCCCTCGCGGCCGAGCTTCAATCCCAGGCTGCGATTGCGCGATAGATCGCCGGTGCAGGTAAGCACCAGATCGCCGAGGCCGGCGAGACCCATCACGGTCTCGCGCTTTGCGCCGGCCGCCTCGACCAGCCGCGCGAGTTCGGCCAGTCCGCGGGTGATGACGGCCGCGCGCGCGCTCGATCCGAGATCGAGGCCGTCGCTCACGCCGGCCGCGATCGCGATCACGTTCTTCGCGGCGCCCGCGAGTTCCACGCCGGTCACGTCGGAGCTGCGATAGACGCGCAGCGTCGGCGCGGCCAGCATAGCTTGCACACGGCGCGCGGCGGCGTCGTCGCTCGACGCAACGACCAGCGCCGCGGGTTTTCCTCGCGCGACTTCGGCGGCGAAACCGGGGCCCGACAGCGCCGCGTATGCGCGCGCGTTGGGCGCGGTCTCGCGGAGCATCGCGGTCATGCTCGCGAGAGTTGTCACCTCGATGCCCTTGGTCGCGCTGACCAGGATCGATTCGGGACGAACCGCGCCCGCGATGCCCTCGATCGCGGCGCGCGCAAATGGCGACGGCACCGCCATCACGACGACGGCCGAGCGCGCGACCGCCTGACCCCATGAATCGGTCAACTCAACGCTCGCGGGAATTTCGACGCCGGGGAGGTAGGCGGGATTTTCCCGCGCCGAGATCATCTGACAAAGTAACTCGCCGCGCCGCACGCATAGCACGACGCGATGGCCGCCGCGCGCGAGCATCACCGCGAGCGCGGTCCCCCACGCCCCTGCGCCAAGGATGGTGGTGGTGTCGTTCATGAGTTGGCGAAATTGCTCCGCGTAGGTCCTACTTCGGAAGGCTGACGATCCGGCTGGAGTTTGCAAGAGTCGTTAAGGCCAGGACTTCCGGATGCGTCGCTCTGAGATTTTTACCTCCCGAGCTTCGCCTGAGCACGACGTGAGCACCGGGTGGCCAATTCGGATCGGGATCGCTATCGAACGTACAGCCGGTTCGCTTGACGGTTTCGTCGGCATCAAGTTCGACAATTCCGTGGTTTACGAATTTGGTTTGCAAGTTGGCATCAAGGTAAGCGTCCACTATTTTTTCGTCTACCAACGATGCTCGAACCAGCGAAACCTGTCCGATGAAGGCCGCTTCCATGATGGTAGTTCGCCGGCCTGAAGCATCGACTGGAAACCAATCGTCTTGCAGCATTCGCCACAGTTTCTCGCCGGATGCGACCGCGCCACCGCCCAATAACGGTCTCCCGCCTATCCTTCAATTCTGAATATGTTTTTATTCGAGAAGGAAATCAGCCAGCGCGGCGACCTGGTGAAGGGTTTTTACACCACCACTTTTCACTTTCGATGGGTCAGCGCCGACAAAGAGATATTCGATACTCTGATCCGGATAAACGAACAGCGAGAACTCGCGTCCGCCGCTACTCCATTTCAATTGAATCCCACCTTCCGAGGTGGCGGCAATCAACGGATTCGGTAACGGGTTGCGAACGGACGTGACAAATCGCTCCGCGACTTCCTTAGCGGTCTTCACCACATCGTTGGCGGGCCGATGCGCGGTCCAACTATCGGAACCGCTCGGCAGATTCGCTTGCAGGCTTGCGAGTTTTTCCTCGATGAACATCCGCCAACGCTCATCGCGCCCTTCTCGCCGTAGGCCGCGCGGAACACTGCTCATCAGATTATTATAAGGCGCCGGCAGCCGGTGGCGCAATTACAGCGCCAGGCGTGAGCGCTTCACAATGGGTCAAGGCGGTTTCGCTCATGAGTTAGCGCGGCCGTTAAGAAACCGAGCGGAGGATCCGATACAGCGGTTCGAGTTCGCTCCAGGCGTCGAGCAGTTCCGCGCGATCGAGTCGCACAGAATCCCTCACACTCCAACCGAATCCCACATCGAGGACGCCGGTTTTTTTATCGATGGCCTCACCGACAGTTTCGAAAAATTTCTGGTCCGCCGCGACGGTCGGCGGGAGTCGTTTGAAATCCCATTTCTCGTAGTGCGAGATCTTGGTGCCGCGAAACGATCGCGCCAGCTCCGCGGCCTTCGCGCGAATTTTCGTGCCCATCTCCGGACGATGGTCCGCTTCGGTCTTCACCACCGCGCGCGCGTGCAAGCCGGCGCCGGAAATACATAGCGCGAGATACCCGTAGCGCTTGTAACCTTTGGGCGAGGGACCGAAGGCCGCCCAGGTCTCAGCGGGAGGATTCACCGTGCGGCGCGCGTGTTTGGCGACATGCGGAAAAAACTCGACGTGAAGTTTTCGCGACAGCTCGGGCGCGAGCTCTTTGCCGAGTTTCACCAGCCGCGGACGAATGTGCCGATAGATGAGGCCCATCCGCGCGCTGAACTCATCGACGGAAAAAATCGCGAAGTCACCCGGCTTGAATCCAACGGTCGGCAAAACCCTGCTCCCCTATTTCTGACGCTTCGCCTTATAGTCCGAAATATTAGCTTCCCAGTTCTGCCCGTCGAAAAATTCGATGGTCAATGATTTGCGATCAACGCCCTCGAGGCATCGCACATTGACGTCAACCTTGTCGGGATCGGAGCGCGGAATATAAAAAGACGCGATGCCGCAGGTGGGGCAGAAGTGATGCTTCGCGACACCGGTGTTGAAGGTGTAGGTCGCGAGGTCATCGGGCGGTGTCAGCAGCCGGAACGCGTCGCGCGCGACGACCCAATGCAGATAGCCCTTCTTCACGCAGATCGAACAGTTGCACTCGCTCGCCTTGCGCAAGTCGCCGGTGACCTGGAATTTTACGCGGCCGCAATGGCATCCGCCTCGGTAGATCTGTTCGCTGGAAACGCTCGCCACCGGAAACACCTCGCATCGAAAGTGCGAGAAGTTTAGTCCCGCGATCTCGCACATCGCAACGCCGCCGCGCCGCCGCATAGTAGCGGTGATCGCGAGCTATTGAGAAAAAATTCCGGAAGCGAAAAAAATCAGATCAGGTTGCGATCAAAATGACGGGGCGCTTCGAACTTTTGCGGGCCTCGGGCGCGCGACGGATTACTTTTGCGCGACTGGTGGACTTCGGATCGGATTCGGCGGCCGCGTCGGCAGTACCGTTCGCGCGGGTCGCCTGACCGGGCGAATACCAGGGGGTGACGGCGGCAGGAATCGGCTTGGTGGACACCGCGACGGAAGGTGACTTCCGATTGTCGACGACGAATTTCATTCCCGATCGTTTAGCCATCACGCCGCTACCTCGGCGCTACAGACGGTGACATAAATCCTACCGTGCGGCAAACTCGAGCTACATCGGAATGACACCCGAGCGACCCCGAGCAACACCCGAGCAACATCCGAGCAACATCGGCGCGCCCGAATGCACGATAAAGGTTCATAAAGCCAGTAAAAATGGCTGTCTTATAGATGTTAATGCTTCTTTAAGCTAGCACCCCTACTGCTGCAATTTGCGCGCGACCACGATCGCGAGGCGCTGGGTAAAGTGCAATTCGCCATCGATTCGCGTCGGATGCGCACCGCTCAGATCCTCCGCGAGGTCGCGCTCGATCATCGCGCGCGCTTCGGCGGCGCGGTCGTCCGGCGTATGGCTCGACTTGAACCACGCCTCGACCGGATTTTTGATGACCGAAGATTCGAAGCGCGTGATCTCCACTCCGGCCGCGGCCACCGTCTTCACCAGCTCGCTAAGCGACAGCGCCCGCGTATGCGAAGTGTCGCGCAGCCGCTCGAAGCGATTGTAATATTCCGCGCGCCGCGGATGCTCGCTCGAGATCAAATCCTCGACCGCGACCGTGCCGCCGACGCGGCAGACGCGGCTCATCTCGGCGATGACTGCGGCCGGGTTTTGAAAATGATGAACCGCGAAACGGCAGAACACCACGTCGAATTCATTGTCGCCAAACGGCAGATGTTCCGCGTCGCCAATTCTGAAACTCACATTCTTGAGGCCGCGCTCATCGCGCATCCGCTCGGCGATTTTCAACGGCGCCTCGGTCAAATCGACGCCGACCACTTCGCGCGCGATTTTCGCGAAGGCCATAGCGACATGACCGGGACCGGTCGCGACTTCGAGCACGCGCGCCTCCGGGCGCGGATGGATCGCGTTGAGCAACCTTTCGATGTGCTCGAGATCGCGGATGACGGGCGAGGCAGCGTACTCATCGGCCTGCCGCGTGAATTCCTCGCGGATCAAATCCTTGTGCTGCGAGTCGGAAGGCGAGCGCTCAGAAACCATGCGAGAAACTCCTCCTGGGTGACGCCTCATTGTGGTGCGGAAACCCGCGCCCATCAAGCGAAAACGCGAATTTGAGCGATGGCCACGGGCGCCGCGCGGGTCTTTGAGCTTGCGCACTTTTAGCAGTTAATGGTAGCTGAGACATAGATTCGAGCCGGGCTCACCCCAGCGGGATTCCAGCCTCGGAAATCAATGGAGGAATACCAAGTTGGATTTCGGATTTTCAGAAGAACAGGAAATGTTGCGCGATGCGGCCAAGCGATTTCTGGCTGACAATTGTCCCACCACGTTCGTACGCAAAATGATGGCGGACGCCACCGGTCACGATAAGGATTTCTGGAAAAAGCTGGTCGAGCTCGGATGGCCCGGACTGCTGATCCCGGAAAAGTTCGGCGGACAAGGCGGAAGCTTTCTCGACATGACCGTCATCGCCGAGGAAGCCGGCAAGGCGCTGGTGCCGGGCCCATTTTTCACCTCGGCATTGCTCGGGGTGCCGCTCGCGCTCGAGGGCGGCTCCGAGGAGCAGAAGAAAGACGTCCTGCCGCGGATGGCCAAGGGCGAGTTCATCGGGACGCTGGCGCTGGCCGAGGCCGCGGGCCGCTTTGACGCGGAAGGAGTTCAGCTCAAGGCGACCAGGAGCGGCAACGACTACATCATCACCGGGGAGAAGTTTTTCGTGCCGGATGCGCATGTCGCAAACGGGATGGCGGTCGCGGTACGCACCGGCGGCAGTGGCGAAAAAGGGATCACGATTGTGATAGTGCCGACTAATGCGAAGGGCGTCACCATCACCCAGCTCAAAACCGTCGACATGACTCGGCGCCTGTGCCACGTGAAATTCGACAACGTGAAAGCCGCCGGCACCCTCGGCAAAGAGGGCGAGGGCTGGCCGATTCTGCGCCGCGTGCTGGATATCGCCACGGCCGGGCTTTCCGCAGAAATGGTCGGCACCGCGCAGAAGGCGCTCGATCTGTCGGTCGAGTATGCGAAGACGCGGGTGCAGTTCGGCAAGCCCATCGGCTCATTTCAGGCGGTGAAGCATAAGTGCGTCGACATGATGGTCGCGGTCGAGAACGCGCGCTCGCTCACCTACTACGCGTGCTGGACCGTCGACGAAAAAACCCCGGAAGCCGCGACCGCGGTTCCGATGGCGAAAGCGTACGCCTCCGACATGGCGAAAAACGTGACCTCGGAAGCGATTCAGGTCCACGGCGGCATCGGATTCACCTGGGAGCACGATATGCATCTGTTCCATCGCCGCGCGCTCGCGGGTGAAGCGAACCTGGGAAATGCGCCGGTGCATCGGGAGAGTGTCGCGCGCGCCCTGCTCGACTGAAGATCCACGCTCATGCGAGAGCGCCGCAGCCATCGGGCGGCGGCGTTTTCCTTTTCCCCAGCAGACAATCGTTGCGATGAACCGCTGCCAGGCGTGCGTGTGAAGCGATGTTCCAGGAAGGGCGGGCACGTCGGGTTTTCACGCCTGGGGAAGCGTCAACGCAGCATTGGTCCGCTGGGGGGGTCAGCGTCCCGCCGCGCCCCGACGTGCCCACATAGCCACAGTATGACTCTTTGTAGGTAAACACGTCAAGAGGGAGTTACGTGAAGTTTCGCATGTCTACCAATGATATGTAGAGTTACCGCACGATCCGATGGAAGGTTTCTTTTGCGCAAACTTCACTTTCGCTTTATGGTCGATTTCCAATGGAAAAGCTTATCGAAATGGCAGCTATATCGGCGTTGGCGCCGGAGATCAGTTCGCGGTCGCGCGAGTTCGAGTCGGTCCGCCGGTTGCCCGCCGATCTCGCGCGCAAGCTGGCCGAGGCCGGGCTGTTCAGAAGCGCGATCGCGAAAGTATATGGCGGCACGGAGCTAACTCCCGCCGACTCGATTCGTCTGATCGAAGAGGTTTCTCGCGCCGATGGGTCGGTAGGATGGTGCGTCATGATCGGGAGCGTGACTGGAGTGCTTTCCGGTTTTCTCCCTGAAAAATCGGCGCGCGAAATTTATGGATCCGATCCATTGGTGATAACCGCCGGCGCGGTAGCTCCGAGCGGACGGGCAGTTACCACCGACGGCGGGTATATCGTGAACGGGCGCTGGCAGTGGGGCAGCGTAACCCAGAACTGCAACTGGATCGTCGGTGGGTCGCTGGTCCTTGAAGGGGGTCAGCCGCGACTTTATCCGAGCGGCGATCCCGAGATCCGCCTGATGCTCTTTTCGGCGGAGCAGGTTGAGATTCTCGATAGCTGGGATTCATCGGGATTGCGCGGAACCGGCAGTCATGATTTCCAGGTAAAAGACGCGTTCGTGCCGGCCGATCGATCGATCGCGCTGGGCGTCGCGCCTCCCGTGGTAAAAACTCCGCTCTATAGATTCCCCTTCATCGGTTTGCTCGCGATTGGAGTATGCGGTGTGTCGCTCGGCATCGCGCGGCGCGCGATCGATGAGTTCATCGATCTCGCGAACAAAAAAACTCCGACCTGGGAGCGCCGCCCAATCGCGCAATCGGCGCGCGTACAGGAGCGCGTGGCTGAGGCCGAAGCCGCGCTGCGCTCATCACGAGCGTTCCTGTTCGAGGCGATTGGCGCCGCGTGGGAGGCGGCATCGGCCGGCAGAGATCCCTCGCTGGAAATGCGCCGCGATATCCGGCTCGCGGCTGCAAATGTGTCGTGGCAAGCGGTGAAAGCGGTGGATCAGATGTACTCGATGGGCGGCGGATCAGTCGTGCATTCGAGCAATCCGATTCAACGATGCTTCCGCGATGTCCACGTCATCACCCAGCACGTGATGGTCAATCGCAGCGTTTACGAAACGGCGGGAAAGCTGTTTCTGGGCTTATCGCCCGATTCGTTCTTTCTCTAGAGACCGCGCCGTGTGTCTGAATGGTTGCGGGAGAAGGCTCACAGTTGCGCATCGCGCGGATCGCCAAACGCGCCTTCAGAACGGCCATCCCAACCCGACGCTAGCTTTCTGAGCGGGCGCGGTCGTTCGACGGTCCGACAAATGCCTAAACTGAGGGAGCCCTGCAATCGCTCCAGATGAAGACACGCCTATCTCAAGACTGTTTGTTGTTGGCCTTCGGATAACCCTTAGCCCGCGCGACCAGGGCGCGCAACGAACTTAGTTTCTGCACAGTCGCCAGCAACGATCGCGACGTACGCGACAGTTCGTAGGAAAGTGACTTTTCGAATACTCCCTCAACCGCAACCATCCCTAGTTCCTTGGCGTTCTGGTCAATTGCGTTTTGAATCGTATCGATTTGACGGAGCACGACGCTGCGGTCGAACTCGAACCACTTGCGCTCAAGTCTGGGGCTGATATCCAAGCTGACAGACCGGGCAGCCCGTTTATCAACGGGATCCGTTCTGGGTTGAGCATTCTGGACCATGGAACGGTAAACACCTCTATTTCTCTTGGATTGCGTATCATTGCCCAGCTTTAGCAGCACCGATGCCAACCCTCGGTCAGCAAAAATGCGAGAAAACATAGACTCTCGCACGGCACGAAGTCGCAATTTGCAACTGTGTTTGGTTGAGACTCCAACATCACGTTGTCGATACGGCGAAATTTTGGTGGCGCTACGTTCCACACACTGTCGACCAGCTATATTTGTCTTTGTCAGCTTGATTGACGCTATTCATTTCCTAACCGTCGTGCTACGGTTCGGCCGTGGCGGCATGTGAGCAGACTGTTGACATGAAGACAACTTTGTAAGACGACCGATACCGGCAACGACGCACTTTCGCCGGATTCGCGACACCAGTCCTGAGCGAAGGATGGCGAGAGCTATCGTGGAAAGCCCCGCGAGGCGGACAGGAATCAGCGTGGTGGGCGACATGGCCTGGGGCACGCATTTCTGCCACTTCTACAACACCAAGGACGATCTCCTCGAAACTCTGGTTCCCTATTTCAAGGCCGGGTTAGAAAGCAACGAGCTGTGCCTATGGGTGCTCTCCGAGCCTCTGACTGAGCAGGAGATAAGCGATGCCATGGAAGGAGCTCTGGCAGGATTTGACAAGTACCTTGGCGAGCGGCGTATCGAAGTGTTCGGCGACCGAGGTTGGTACTTCAACGACGGCGTGCTCAATCTGAAGCGAACCGCGCTGGGTTGGGAGGAGAAACTCAAGCATGCATTGGCGAGCGGCTTCGACGGCCTGAGGGTGGCCGGAAATACTGCCTGGCTTGGAAAAAGGGATTGGAACGACTTCTCCGAATACGAGAAAGAGCTCAACGAATCGATGGTCAATCGGCGCATGATCTGCCTCTGTAGCTATCCAATGCAGACCTGCGGAGCGGCGGAAGTCCTCGATGTGACGCGGACGCATCAGTTTGCGGTAGCGCGGCGACACGGAATTTGGGAGGTGGTCGAAACCGCCGAGCTCAAGCAAGCGAAATCCGAGATAAAGCGGCTCAATGACGAACTCGAGCAGCGGGTCGCCGAACGGACTCGGGAACTGACGGAAGCCAACCTGCAGCTCAGACGGGCACTGGAAGAGATCGACAAACTGCGCGAGCGCCTGGAGTCGGAGAACGCTTATCTGCGCGAGGAGATCAAGGAAGCTTCAGGCAGTAGCACTATACTGGGCAACAGCGAAGGCACTCGTCGCGCGCTCGAGCTCATCGAGATGGTCGCGCCGACCGACGCCACCGTACTCATTTCTGGCGAGACCGGCGTCGGCAAGGAACTGATCGCCCGCGCGATTCACGAGCGCAGCCCCCGGCAAGATCATCCACTGATCAAGGTCAACTGTACAGCCGTCCCACGCGAGCTGTTCGAGAGTGAGTTTTTTGGCCACGTGAGGGGCGCCTTCACCGGAGCGATGCGAGACCGGATCGGCCGCTTTCAACTGGCCGACGGTGGCACCCTGTTTCTCGACGAGGTCGGCGATCTGCCACCGGAGATGCAACCCAAGCTGCTACGCGTCCTGCAGGACGGCGAGTTTGAGCGCATCGGCGACGACAAGACGCACCGCGCCAATGTGCGCATCATCGGCGCCACCAATCGCGACCTCAGGAAAGCGGTTCGCGAGGGACAGTTTCGCGAGGACCTCTACTATCGCCTCAGCGTGTTCCCAATCGAGGTGCTTCCGCTACGGGAGCGCAAGGAGGACATCCCTATCTTCGCAAAATTTTTCCTTGAATCGGCATGCAGACGCTTCGATCGAGCTGGCCTGGTATTGACTGACGGCCAGCTCCGTCAGTTGCTCAATTACGATTGGCCGGGGAACGTTCGGGAGCTTCAGAACGTCATCGATCGCGCCGTAATAACGGCCCGTCTCGGCTCACTTCATTTCGACATCGGTGAAGGCACGGAAGCACGGCCGCCGGCGGAGCCGGCGCACGCCAAGAGTCCGTCATCCGAAACGATAGATATCTTCACAGCCGAGGAAATGAAGCGCCGCGAGCGCGAAAACCTGATAGCGGCGCTAAAACGTAGCAATGGCAGAATTTACGGACCCGGCGGGGCTGCCGAGCTGCTCGGTATGAAGGCGACCACGCTCAGCGCGCGCATCAACAAGTTGGGCCTTAAGAAGCTTTCCTAAGTGCGCGACCGGAGCTCTCGCGGCGCTTGGAGAGTTGAATGGTTGCGGGGGAAGGATTTGAACCTTCGACCTCCGGGTTATGAGCCCGGCGAGCTACCAGACTGCTCCACCCCGCGTCGGAATACTAACTGCCGCGGACAACGATGGTCAATAAGGTGAAGCGCGAAAGAGCGCGTAAAATCGCGGTTTTCTGCGCGATCGTCAGGGTTGACAGTTCCCGATCGCAACCGAAATTGTCGATCAATTGCGCGATGTTCGATCGAGAAACTCCGGCGTGAGCAGTTCGGATGTGAAAGCCGCGCCGGTGAAGTTTCCGAAGAAAGCCTTCTTCAGTTCCTGGCTGCGATTTACGGCTTTGAAAATCGGCGCCATCGGTTCGGGCGATAGCAACAGGGTGGCTTGCAGGGTGGCCTCGTACAATGGTCCCGCAACCCTGTCTCGAGTTTGTTCGTACTTCGAGAGAGCGTCATCGATAAGATAGACGCCCGTGAATCCGGCGTGGATCGCGGCGGCCAAAAGCTCCGCGTCGCGAAATGCATCCATGATCCCATAACCAGTGAGCGGGTCCTTGTGATAACCGGCATCGCCGACTAACGCCCATCCGGGACCATAAGCCTTCCTGAAAAAGTTTCGCGTGTCCGCGGTTCCGATCCAACGCTCGTCGCGAGAAGTGGCAGGCGCCCGCTCGGCGAGGCTGGGCGCGTACTCGCGAAGGTCGCCGAAGAAGATTCCTTCCACGTCCGCGCGATACTTCGCAAACTCGGCGTGCGGACGATACACGGCGATGCAGGCTTTGCCGTCATTAGTGGGAAAGGCGAGGATCTCGCCGCCCTCGCGGCGGTAGATCTCGGTCGACCTCATCGGCACGTCTCTGAAGTAGCTGTAGTAGGCGCAGCCTCGCGCCTCGACCTCGCGGTACTCCCCGGCCCCAACCGCGCGCGCGACCGCCGAATGTTGTCCGTCGGCGCCAATCACGATTCGCGCCTTCTCGACGACCTCGGCGCCATGAGCATCGCGCCCGCGAATTCCGGTGACGCGGCCGTTTTCTTCCGTGACTCCGAGAAAGTAGAAGCTCTCGCGCAACTCGGCGCCCGCCTTGATTGCCGCGTCGCCCAGGATCTTGTCGAGCGCGATGCGGCGGGGACACAATCCGAATGTGATGCCTTGATGATCTGGCGGTGTTCCCTCGACCCAAGCAACTCCGATATCGATTCGGAATCCCCCGATCTTGGGACAGTTCGTCGCAAGCACCTGGTCCAGCAGACCCCATCGCTTCAGATTCGCGACCCCGGGAAGGTGGATGAAATGGGTCGACATGATGTCGCTCGGGAATGTGGCCTTATCGAGCAGCAGGACGCGATAGCCAAGCCTCGCAAGTAGCATCGCTACAGGAGATCCCGCGCATCGCGCACCCACGATGATCGCGTCGTAATTCACGCCCACCTCTTCGCGCGGCCCAAGATCATTCAGCCGGCCATAATTCGGATGTTGCATTCGCGATGCCGCTTGCCGAAGTCGATGATGTCCTGCTCATCCTTGGTGGCGCCGGTTTTGTTCTCGGCGAACATCAACTGCCTGGCGGCCGCGGGGTCGACGGCGTCAGCCTCGACGCTCAAGTTATGGTCATCGCAGACGATAAATGCCATGGGAAAAAATATCTCCTTAAGTGCGAGCCCGTTAAGCTATACGAAGAGACCGCGGATGTCAGCCGCGGCAATCGGAATCGGCGCGATTCGAAACCATCGAGCGGGTTACGCCATTCAGATGAGTTTCATTTCCTTCATTGCGGCACGGAGTCTATCCCCGGCGGGCGCGGACATCGGAGTCAGCGGCATGCGAAGCTCCCCGGTACATTTACCCATCAATCCCAATGCTAGTTTCAGCGGGATCGGATTGGTTTCGATGAAGAGCGTGCGAAGCAGCGGCAATATCTGGTAATGAATTTGGCGCGCGCGCGTAAAGTCTCCCTCCAGCGCGGCGGCCGCGAGGTCGTGCATCTCGCGCGGCATTACATTGCTGATCGTCGAGATGACACCCTTGGCGCCCAGCGCCATCATCGGAAGCGTCATCGCGTCGTCGCCCGCGAGAATAGTCAGCCGATCGCCGCACAAACGGCGCACGTCGGAGATTTGATCCATCGAGCCCGAGGCGTCCTTGACGCCGACGATGTTGCGAATCTCGCATAGCCGCGCGAAGGTTTCGGGTGCAACGTTGGAGGCGGTCCTGCCGGGGATGTTGTACACCAGCATCGGCAGGTCAACTGCCGCGGCGATCATTTTGTAGTGGCGAAAAATCCCTTCCTGCGTGGGTTTGTTGTAGTAGGGCGAAATTATCAGTGCCCCATCGGCGCCCATTTCGCGCGCCGCGACCGTGAGCCGAATCGCCTCGGCAGTGGAATTCGAGCCGGTGCCCGCGACTACCGGTACCCGCCGCCGCGCTTGTTCGATGGTGATTTTGATGACGCGATCATGTTCCGCATGGGTCAGCGTCGCCGACTCGCCGGTAGAACCGCACGGTACCAGGCCATCGATGCCGCTTTGGATTTGCCATTCGATGAGTTCGCACAGCGAGTGTTCGTCAACCTCTCCATCGCGAAAAGGCGTTGCGAGCGCCGATAGAGCACCGTTAAACATTTCAGCCTCCGCCGATTCCAACGAGAGCTTAAGCCGCGATCAATTCGCCGGCCCCGAGTTCGACTTCTCCGCGAAAGACCACCACTGCGTCTCCGGTCATGAATACGTGATTAGCGTGTGCGCCACTTTCGCGCCATTCGATTTCGAGCTTTCCGCCACGCAGTTCGACGGTCGCTTTCCGATCTGATCTTTTGGTCAAGACCGCCGCGACCAGCGCCGCGCATGCGCCGGTCCCGCACCCGAGCGTCTCACCGGAGCCGCGTTCCCAGACCCGCATTTTCAGATGACTTCGCGAGAGCGGGAGGATGAATTCGGTATTCACGCGTTTTGGAAAGAACGGATGATGCTCGAATTGGCGGCCGAGCCTGGCGAACTCATAGAGATCCAGCTTGGAAATGGTGTCGTCATTCACGAAGACAACGCAATGCGGATTGCCCATCGAGACCGCGGTAATCTTCGCGCTGCGTCCACCCACTTCGAGCTTTTGGTCGACGATGGTGCCGTCGGCATCGACGGGGATTTCGCGACCCTCCAGAATCGGCTCGCCCATGTCGACTGTGGCGCCATCGACTTTGCCTTCGCTGAAGGTGAGCGCGACGGTTTTGATGCCGCAATCGGTTTCGACCTCGATCGGATTTTTGTGCGCGATGCCATTCTCGTACGCGAGCCGCGCGAGGCAGCGGATTCCGTTGCCGCACATTTCACCCCGGCTGCCGTCGGCGTTGTACATTTCCATTCTGATGTCGGCCTGGCTGGAGGGCGCGAGCATGATCAGTCCGTCGCCGCCGACCCCGAAGCGCCGATCCGAGAGCCGGATCGAAAGCTGGGTTGGGTCCGCGGGGCGGACTTTATTCGCGACGACGAAAATGTAGTCGTTGCCGCATCCCTGCATCTTGGTGAATTCGAGTTTGGCCATCGTGAACTACCGGGCCTTCAGCTCGACGATCTTTTCACCGCGAATAATGTCTTCGAAGCTTTCGCGTTCGCGGATCACATGCGCCTCGGAGCCATCAACCAAAATCTCCGCCACACGAGGACGGCTGTTGTAATTCGACGCCATCACGGCGCCGTATGCACCCGCACTCATCACCGCAAGTAAGTCGCCTGACGCGGGCTCGGGCAATTCGCGCTCGCGGGCAAGAAAGTCGCCGCTTTCGCAGACCGGGCCAACCACATCGGCAGTGACATTCAGCGCGGCTGATTTCTTCACGACCGGCTGAATCGCGTGATAGGCCTCATACAGTACCGGCCTGATCAGATCGTTCATCGCGGCATCGACGACGATGAAGCGCTTCACGTCGGTTTCCTTCAGATACAGAACCTTGGTGACCAAAACGCCGGCGTTGCCTACAATCACGCGGCCTGGCTCCGCGATAATTCTCAGCCCCAAACCCGCGATCGGTTTCAGGATCGCCTTGGCATATTCCGATGGCGACGGAGGCTCTTCCTGATACGGAATGCCCAGACCCCCGCCGATATCCAGATACTTCAGCGCGACGCCGTCGGCGCGAAGCCGGCCCACGATGGCGGCGACTTTATTTCCCGCCTCGGTGAACGGAGCCGTGTCGGTAATCTGCGACCCGATGTGCGTGCTCAATCCCACCAGCTCCAGACTCGGCAGCGTCCGCGCCTCGGCGTAATACTCATCGGCTTGCGAAAGTGGAATTCCGAACTTGCTGTCGCGATGGCCGGTGGAAATGTGCGGATGGGTGCCGGGATCGAGATCCGGATTGATTCGCAGGCTGATCGGCGCTCGATGTTTCATTCGTCCCGCAACTTCCGAGACGCGATGGAGCTCTGGACGCGACTCGATATTGATCATGAGGATCTGATGCTTGAGGGCGGCGGCGATCTCCTCGTCGGTCTTGCCGACCCCGGAAAAAACGATTTTTCGCGCGTCGGCGCCGGCCCGGACACATCGCATCAGTTCGCCGACCGACACGATATCGAATCCCGATCCCATCGAGGCGAACAACTTCAGGATGCTAAGATTCGAAAGCGCCTTCATCGCATAGCAGATCAAATGATCGGTGCCGGCGAACGCCTCATCGAACACTCTGAAATGACGACGCAAAGTGCGCGCGCTGTAGACGTAAACCGGCGTGCCGAAACGGCGCGCGAGGTCGCGAATCGGGACGTCCTCGGCAAACAGCTCGTGGTTCCTATATTCGAAATAGTGCATCTGTAGGGGTCGTTTTTATCATAGCTTCGACCGGTAATCACGGCAGCGGCGTTGGCTGCGGTAGCTGGTAGTTCTCAGGATTGGGAGGAGGCGCGGGTGTCTCGTAGGAAATCTCGGCCAAGTCGGAAGGTTCGCTGCGGTAGTTGTCCAGCGTCGCCGAGACCACCTGATATCGATAGTGACGCCCGATGACGGCTGTGTTGTCCAGATAGGTGAAGCGATGCTGCTGCTGGAAGCGATCCTGATCGGTGACCGGAATCTCCGCAAGCGGCTGGAATCCACCGCTGCCTTCGGCGCGATCGATCTCGAAACTCCCGAGATCGCTCATCTTGTGACCGCCGGCGGTATCTTCCGGACGATCCCATGAGAGTCTAACGCCGTCTTTCTCCGCGATCGCGTTCAAACTGGTGATTTGCTCGGGCACCGCTAATTGCGGAGCAATTGGCGGTGACTTCGCACCACATCCGATCCCGAGCATCGGCGCTACGATGATCGCCATCAAGATCGACGCGATACGAGCTTGCCGTTTCATTCGCGCAGGTTCTTGATACGTTGGCGGACGAGTCCGGGCGCCGGCCCGCCAATCACGGAACGGACCTTGATCGAATTTTCGGGATCGAGAAGCTCGATTACGTCGCCGTCAAAACGCGCCGAATAGCTGCGAAACTCCTGGATGCTGAGATCGCTGAGCGATTTGCCGGCGGTGATAGTATCGCGCACCAACGAGCCGACGATTTCATGGGCCTCACGGAACGGCAGGCCCCGCGCAACCAGATATTCCGCGAGATCGGTGGCGAGCGTAAATCCGCCGGCCGCGGCGCTCATCGCAGCGGGGTCAAATGTGATCAGCGGCCATAGCTTCGAGAGCAGGCTGAGGGCGGGCTTGATAGTGTCGAGGGCGTCAAAAACGCATTCCTTGTCTTCCTGCAAATCTGAGTTATAGGTCAACGGCAGGCCTTTGAGGATGGTAAGCATCGTGACCAAGCCGCCGATCACCCGTCCGGTTTTGCCGCGGATCAGTTCGAGCAAATCGGGATTTTTCTTTTGCGGCATCATCGAGCTGCCGGTCGAGAATTCGTCAGGCAGCACCGCGAACCCGAACTCGGAGGTCGTCCACAAAATCAATTCTTCGCTCATCCGCGAAAGATGAACTGCAAGCAAGGCCGCTGCGGACAGAAAGTCGACCGCGAAATCCCGATCGGAGACGGCGTCCATGCTGTTTTGCGAAATGCGCCTGAAACCGAGCTCGCGCGCAACGGCGTCGCGATCGATCGGGAGTGTAGTGCCTGCCAACGCTCCCGCGCCGAGCGGCATGACGTCAGTACGGTCGAGGGCTTGAGTGAAACGTTCGCTATCGCGTTCGAACATTTCTACGTAGGCGAGAACATGATGCGCGAGCGAGACCGGCTGTGCCCGCTGCATATGCGTGTAGCCCGGCATGACGGTGTCAACATGATCGCTCGCGACCCGAATCAAAACCCTTCGCAAATCCTGGATGAGCGTGATGACATCCGGGATTTCCTCCTTCAGGAAAAGTCGCAAATCCAACGCTACCTGATCATTGCGCGAACGCGCGGTGTGAAGCTTTCTGCCCGCGGCGCCGGTGGTCTCAATCAGCCGGCGCTCGATCGCTATATGGATGTCTTCGTCGGAAATATTGAATTGGAACTTCCCGGTCTTGATTTCGCGCTCGATGCGGCGCAGGCCCTCGCCGATCTGTGCTGCCTCGCGCCGCGAGATCAGCTTCACCTTCGCGAGCATGTTTGCGTGAGCGATCGAGCCACGGATGTCGTGTCGAAAAAGCCGGCGGTCGAGCGACAACGAGGCAGTATAGGCCTCGACTTCCGACAGGCGTCCTGTGCCGAAGCGGCCTCGAAGCAGATTGCCCGCCCCGGCTTTTGCCGCTGGTTTTCCTCGCGACTTCATGAAAGGAGTATCGAAGTTGCCCGAAAACCCTCTTCGCGCACAAGGGCTGGCCAAGTGCGCCATGTCCTTGCGGCCGGTCGCTATTCGCAGCTCCAGCTTCCGAGTCGTCCACTTCGGGCGCGGCTAGTACCCCAAAGTTGCTCTGCAGAATGGCGTTGTCGCTGTCGCGGCAGCCTTCTGCGAAGCCGCCGGCGCTGCGACTGCGGTTGGCGTTGAAGTGGACGCCGGAGGCGTAGCCGTTGGCGCTAAGACAGTGGGAAGAGCCTCATTGCTCATTTCGGGAATGGTGGGAGTTGCAGCGGGTACGGCTTCCGATTCGGAGGGAGCAGGTGCGGTCATTCGAGTGCCAACTCCATAGGTGTATACCATTTCGCCACCCAGATGGCCGATGTAGAGCAGGATCCCCGCGGATGTGATGGCGAAGATAAGGTAAACTGGCCGCGAACCTGCGAAGAATCCGATTCCCTGAATCAGAATTCTCCATACCGCCAGCACGCCGAAGACGACCGCCATGTATGTCCCAAGCATCGCATGCCAATGTAGTACCGATTTCGCCTCGGGCGACATTGTTTTCCAGACCCGGTCGCCTTCCATGTCGCCGGTGAAATAAGAAGATCCGGCGGCGATCGCACTTAGGATCATGAGCGTGAGCGCCATATATCGGAGCCATATGCGAGTAGGCGCAGCACTGGCTATGACGTCGATCGCGATGCCGACGAGCAGCAGACTGACCGTAAAATGGTCAACGACCGGATGAAGATCCCAACGTTGCAGGTCCGCGAGAATAGCGTCCATCGATAGCGATGCTCCTGTTCGTCGCCGCCCGTGGCAATATATGCGCCCGGCGGATCATTCGGCCATTACTGAAATCCGTTCTCTTTTATTGCAGAGGGAACCTTTCCCACGCAAATCGCAATTCACCCGAAGAAACCGAATCATAGTGTGGATGGACCGGCCAAAAAAGCGGTATGCCACACTCAAGGCGCAGGAGTCGGCGTCGCCGAGGGCATCGCGGATGACGACGCGGTGGGCGACGGCGACGAAACGTTGGTGGCAGCCGGCGTCGGCCCCGAAGCTGCCGAAACTGTCGGCTCCCCAGAAGGCGTCGATACTGGCGAAGAAACGCTCGCGGTCACCGCGGCGGCCGGAGTCTGCGCTGGAGTGGGCGCAGGAGGTACCCCGGGAGACAGCGCGCGTGCATCGATGCGGAGATCGTTGCCTGAGACGCCACTCCAGGTCGCTTGAGTGAAGAAGTAACGCACCGCCGCTGCCGCAGTCAGGTTGGCGAGCGTCGGGTCCCACCGTTCCTCGAGCGTAAAATCGTAGCTTTCGAGCAGATTCGCCTCCTTGTTGGTGCCGGCCTGGGAAACAATCAACTCGGCATCTGAGATATTGTCTGCCACCCTCAGTCCTCGCAGATACCATTCCGCAGCCGGACTATCATCAGCGAAAAATACCGCCCCGCGATCCGTCACCGCGCGTTCGGCGTGGCTGAATTCCTGTTGCGCCTCAGTGGTGGTGGCAGCATCGGTCCAGTAAAGGAGCATATGCCGCGACCATGATGCCTCACTCGGGTCGGGAGCGACTCGTACGAAAATGACGGTCAGCTGAACATAGATTGAAAGGACCGCGAGGACCGCGAGCGGATAGCGGACGAATCTCCACCCTTGCGTATGGTGTATCCAATCGATGCCCGCCGCTCCGATCAGCGCTGCCGGCACAATCATCATCACCAGCCACTCGGTATGCCGCGTGGGATTGGCGAGGAAAAAACTTGCCGCCAAAATAGTCCAAAGAAAACTGACCACGGCCAATCGCGATCTGATCCGGAACGCGGCAAAAGCGATCACGCCGAATAGGGCGGCTATTGCGACGCCAAATTCATAGAAGACGAGCGCCGGCAAATAGTAAGCGACCCCGCCGTGAAAATCAGGATGCACGACCGGAAGCCAATCCTGCGCCGCGCCAACAAGTACTGGGACCAAAAAGTTGCGCCGCCCGAAAGCGGATTCGAAAGCAAAAAAGAGTGCAACTACGATCGCACCCGCGAAGAGGAACTGAGCCGAACGCCGTTCCCACCAAACCCGAAACCGGATCGTGGGATTGCGGCCAACAATCAACTCGTATATTCCCAGCAGAATAAGAATCAGCACAAGAATCACCGCAATTGGAACCACTACTGCCGCGGTGGACAGCGCTAGTGCGATTGCACACGCGAGTCCGATCACTTTGCCCGTGTCGGCATTGCCGATGAGCGCGAGCATGACCGCAATCGCGATTACGATCAGCGCGGCGGCCGGCACTACCGGTGAGGTAGAACGCGAGAAGTAGGTCACCGTCGGCGAGAGCGTCATCATCGTCGCGAACGCGAGCGCGCCTGCCC
The DNA here is from genome assembly GCA_963747115.1 of uncultured delta proteobacterium. Lineage (GTDB taxonomy): Bacteria > Desulfobacterota > Binatia > Binatales > Binataceae > DATGKG01. The sequence continues at coordinate 194,145 of CAVVEB010000006.1, forward strand.
GACCGAGGCGCCGTCGCATAGCGAACGCGGCGGCGATCAGAAACAGACCGAACAGCGCGGAAATCATTCTGGCGCTGAAATCGCTGGCACCGAAGGCAATCAAGAATGCCGCCCTCAACGGTTCCAGCCATCCCGATCCCGTCTGCGGGTTCGACGCGAGCACCTCCAAGCCGTGGCGCGCGATATCTCTCACGCAGAGCGCATCGCGAGCCTCGGCGGAACCGAGAGGACGGAGCCCGAGCACGCCCAGCCTGGTGATCAGCGCGTACAGCGCGACTACCGCCCAGCCGAGACGGTCGACGGTGACAACGTACAGAGGAGCATCGAGGCGGTCGACGCTCAGATCGGCTGGGCCAATCGCGGACGGCGGCTGCGCTTCGGGGCGCAGATGCTCGCCGGACTCGATGCCCAACCGCCATTCATCAATATCGCGATGGATCTGATCAGGCATGGACAATAGGTGGTTTTACGAGCATGTAAAATATTAAACCAAACTACGACGGGAACCTTGAGCATTCATCGCCAGCGGTTCATTGTTAGGAGTCTTGGTCAACAGTTTTCTATCTCTGATCGTCAAGCGCGCGTACGATGGCCGAACGGACAACCAACACCCGTCGAACCATAAACGGAATTCTGTCATTTGTCGCGCTCGCCACGATAATCGCGTTGTTCTTCGAATTTCGTCATCGCGTATCGATTAGTCACCCTCCGAAGTTCAGCGTTTCGATCAGCCATCTTCCGTACTACGCGTTCTGTTCTTTTTATCGGATGTTGGCGGCATACGTCATCTCGCTGGTCTTCTCGATTGTCTACGGTCTCGCCGCGACCCGCAGCCGCCTGTGGGAGCGAGTACTTATTCCGGCGGTCGATATCGCGCAATCGGTTCCGGTAGTAGGATTCTTCCCCGCCGCGGTTTACTTCTTCGTAGCGTTGGCGCACGGCAGCCGGCTCGGCATCGAGATGGCCGCCATCTTTCTGATCTTCACCAGCCAGGCATGGAACATGACGCTGGGGGTGTTTGAGGCGATCAGAACCATTCCGGGCGACTCGGTCGAAGTGCTCGACGCCTTCGGGGTTAGGGGATGGCTTCGCCTCAAGCGCCTTCTTCTTCCCGCGATGGTTCCAAAACTGGTTTACAACTCCATCCTGTCCTGGGTGGCGGGATGGTACTTCCTCATCGCGTGCGAAATCATCACGGTTGGTCCCGCGCACTATCGGCTTCCCGGGCTCGGCAGCTACCTGATGGAGGCCGCGGATCGCGGTGAGAACCTGAACCTGCTCAGCGGATTGATCACGCTGCTCATAATAATCACGCTGATGGATGTAGTTTTTTGGCAACCTCTCACCTCCTGGTCGGAAAAATTTCGCTACGAATTTGCCGCATCGCCTGCACCGGCTGTCTCGTTTGGGATGACCGAGGTGTTCCGCGCAATCGGTCCCGAGGTTACCCGCGCACTGCGCACCTTCCTACGACCGGTTACACGCGCGATTTCCGACCTGACGGCGCGGGTGCCACGCCTACCGGCCACGTACGAGATGCCTGCGATAGCGCACCTCGCTGCGGTTAGTCGAATAGTAATCGTCACCGGGGTCGCGCTTTTCTTCATATACGGTATCGGCGAGGGAATCATGGCGCTGATTCATACGCTCGCGCAGCCGTGGCCTCGTCAGGTGAGACTGATTCCGATAGCCACCTTTTATTCTTCGCTGCGAATGGTGGTCGCGTATGCGATTTCGCTAGCATGGACACTGCCGGTGGCGCTCGCCGCGAGCGACAGTGTTCGTTTCAAACGCGTGATCGCTCCCGTCGCGGAGATCGTAGGCTCGCTTCCGGCAACGGCTTTGTTTCCGGTAATCGTGGTATTCGTAATCAAGGTTACCGGCGGAATGAATCTCGCCTCGATCCTGCTAATCCTTACCGGAATGCAATGGTACCTGATGTTCAACCTGCTGGCGGGTGTGAATCAGGTGCCCGAGGATTTGAAGGAGGCGGCGCGCGCTTTCGGACTTTCCCGTGTCGCCACCTGGCGCAAGCTCACCATTCCGGCGCTGACGCCGTCACTGATAACCGGCAGTATCACCGCATGGGGCGGCGGCTGGAACGCACTGATACTTTCGGAGTACTTCATTTATCGCAGTCACACCTATCAGGTGATGGGTCTCGGCGCCCTACTCGACGTGGCTACGTATGAGACCGGCAACGGCGTGATGATCCTGCTGAGCCTGCTATCTATGATCGCGATAGTGTTATTCTTGAATCACTTTGTATGGCGGCGAATGTACGACCTCGCGGCAGAACGCTACCGCATTGACTATTGAAGGGACCCTGAGGTCGGCGAGTTATTGGAAATGGGCGAGACGGAACCTCCACTATGGCACTGCTCGATCTCAAGCGCGTCTCCAAGGGCTACCCGCACGGCAAAGGAGTGCTGTCAGTCCTCGAAGACATTTCATTTTCCATTGAGGAAGGCGAGTTTATCGCGATCGTCGGGCCGTCGGGTTGCGGCAAATCCACGCTGATAAGAATCATTAACGGAATCGTGCCGGCGACTTCGGGACAAGTTCTCTACAACGGGCGACAGGTCGATGGAATCAACCTGGAGTGTGCGCTGGTGTTCCAATCGTTCGCGCTGATGCCATGGATGACGGTCAAGGCCAATGTGGAAATGGGACTTGAGGCGCGCGGCATCAATCCTCCGGAGCGCGAACGCATTGCGGGTATCTACATCGACAAGGTCGGGCTCGACGGTTTCGAAGAGGCCTATCCAAGGGAACTTTCAGGCGGCATGAAGCAGCGGGTCGGTTTCGCGCGCGCGCTCGCAGTCGAGCCCAAGGTTCTGCTGATGGACGAGCCCTTTTCCGCACTCGATGCGCTAACCGCGATCACGTTGCGTGAGGAACTCCTCGATATCTGGCACTCGCCCGATATGTCGGTACACACGCTGGTGATGGTCACGCACATTATCGAGGAGGCGGTAGAACTGGCGGATCGGATTATCGTGATGTCGTCGCATCCGGGACGCGTCGCCGCCGGTATCAAAGTCGAAATTCCGCGCCCGCGTGATCGCCGCACCGACACCTTCAATCAGCTGGTTGACAAGGTCTTCTCGCTGATCGAGGAGCGCGCCTGATGCCCCAGTCGATCAATCCGATTCCGGATTGCCAGTTGACCTGGGTCTTCGGCCTGCTCGAGACGCTCGAAGATCGCGGCGGGCGCGACGATGGTTATAGAATCGCGCGGGATCTCCAGTTCAACTTTTCGGATCTTCTGAAAGTGATGAAAGCGGCCGAAATCCTCGGCTTCGTGAGCACGCCGGAAGGTGACGTGGTGCTGGAGCCGCTGGGGAAGAAACTTCTCGAGCTCGATGTCAATCAGCGAAAATTGCTGGTCCGCGAGCGGCTCAAGAAGCTCTCGCTGTTCGCCTATTTCGTCGCCCTGCTGCGCGGGCAGGAAGGTCACTCCATGCAGAAGGAAGTTGTGCTCGATCATCTGGCGATACTTCTGCCCAACGAACGTCCGCAGAAGCTCTTCAACACCATTGTAAATTGGGGACGCTATGCGGAGCTTTTCGGCTATAACAAGGATGAGGATCGATTCTACCTCGATCACGAATGATTCCGGCGCAGATAATTTTCAGGAGGTAACCGCCGTGAGCAACGATGCCGAAAAAGTCGTCAACGAATTCTGCAAAGCATTCGAGCGCAAAAACCTCGAAGAAATCATGGACTACTTCACCGACGATGCCGTCTACCACAACATGCCGATGGAGCCGGCCAAGGGTAAGGACGCCATCAGGAAGACTCTCAACACTTTTTTGCCAATGGCTTCGCACGTCGAATTCAAGATCATGAAGACCGCGTCGAACGGAAATATCGTCCTCAATGAACGGATGGACATGTTTGACGTAGGCGAAAAGCGCATCGAGCTTGCGGTCGCAGGCGTCTTTGAAGTACGCGGGGGGAAAATCACTTTGTGGCGCGACTACTTCGACCTCCAATCGTGGACCAGGCAGATGGCATAAGGTTCCCGCGCTGGATATTGGAATGTCTTCGCGGGTCACTCGCGCGATCATCGGCACCGCCGGTCATATCGATCACGGCAAGACCGCGCTAATAAAAGCGCTGACCGGACAAGATACCGATCGGCTCAAGGAAGAAAAGGAGCGCGGGATCTCGATCGATCTCGGATTCGCCTATCTCACCCTGCCAGGCGGTTTCCGCGCCGGTATCGTCGACGTTCCCGGGCACGAACGTTTCATTCGTAACATGCTCGCTGGCGCCCACGGGATCGATCTCGTGCTGTTCGCGATCGCGGCTGACGACGGCGTAATGCCGCAAAGCGAGGAACATCTCGACATTCTCCATTTGCTCGGCGCCCGCCGGGGAATTTTCGTGATCACAAAAGCCGACCTGGCCGACGGCGCCCGAATCGCCGAGGTGCGCGACGAGATCAGGCTGTTCTGTGAGGGAACCACGCTCGCGGGCGCGCCGGTAATTGCGGTTTCCTCTATTACCGGATCGGGACTGGAGAATCTTCGTGCGGAAATAATTCGCCAGCTCAGCGGGTTCGAAGGGCGTCGTGAGAGCGGAATTTTCCGGCTGCCATTGGATCGGGCCTTCGTCATTAGGGGACACGGCGTCGTGGTAACTGGAACCGCTACGGGGTCGACCGTCGCGGTTGGACAGAAACTTCGCGTGCTACCGGGCGGCACTGAGATGCGCGTGCGCTCGGTTCAGGTACACGGCGAAGCAGTCGAAAAGGCTGAGCTGAGTCAGCGGGTTGCGCTCAATCTGACCGGCGCAGAAAACATCAAGCTGAAGCGCGGCGATGTCCTCGTCGATGAGCGTCTTGAACTCACGACTGCGCGGTTCGATGCGATCGTGGAGATTCGCCCTTCGGTGAAACGGCCGTTCAAGAACAACGAACGGATTCGCATCTTCATCGGAACCGCCGAGGTTTTGGGACGCGCTATTGTCCTCGATGAGCGCGGCGCGATCGCTCCCAAAGTGCGCGGCCTCGTCCAACTCGTCCTCAACGAAACAGTGGTTGCGCTTTCCGGCGATCGATTCATCATCCGCGATCGAACCAACGTTCGTACACTCGGCGGCGGCATGGTGCTGAATCCGATCGGGCGCAAATTCCGCAAGCCGCTCAACGCCTATCGAAACAATCTTGACACACTCGTATCCGGATCGGATGCCGGCGCGATCGAGGCGTTGCTGAGTCTGCAGGAAGTTCTCGCACTCACGCCGGTTCATATCGCTCAACTTTTGAATCGTCCCGTCGCCGAGGTTGAAACCGCGTTGAAAGACGCTCGCTTCGTGAAGCTACCGATCGGCGATGAGCGAGGCTACACCACCGGGCTCAAATGGGCAGAGGTGAAAACCGCGGCGCTCGCCGCGGTCATGAAGCATCATGCCGCAGAGCCGCTGTCACCCGGAATCGAGATGGAAGCTCTTCGAGCACGTCTGCCATACGAAGTCGGTGCGCGCGACTACCGGGCTGTGGTCGATCGGCTTGCACAGGATACTGAAATAGTGCGCGAGGAACATAAGCTGCGCCTCAAACCTCATCGGGTTAATGCGGGAGAAAGCGATGGAGAGCTGGTGGCGCAGGTCGAAACCCGCTTGCGCAGCGCCGGATTCCAGCCGCCGGAACTTAAGCAACTCGCACAGGAGCTAAAGTTTGCGCCGAACCAGATCGGAAAGCTTCGCAGCCTGCTCGCCGCACTCGAGCGAGAAGGAAAAGTTTTCAAAATAGCGACCGATCTTTATTTCGCACGTGACGCGGCGGACGCTGCGCGCATCAAACTCATCGAACATCTGCAAAAGCACTCCGACGTCACTGCCGCGGCCTATCGCGACATTCTCGGCGCGTCGCGAAAATTTGCGATCGCGCTGCTCGACTACTTCGATCATACGGGCGTGACGACGCGGGTGGGCGACAGCCGCAAACTCCGAGCAAAACCCGTTTGAATCGTGTATAAACACGCATGGCAGAAAAGGACAATAGCAACGCGGGCCGTGGCCAAATCATTCGGCTAACTGAGCGCTGCAAGGCAGCGGGTTGCGCCGGCAAGTTGGGTCCGGCGGACCTCGGCGCGATGCTGGCCGGATTCGAGGTGGCCACCGATCCCAATCTCCTGGTAGGAATCTCAACCGGCGACGACGCCGGAGTTTATCGCATCAACGACGATCTCGCGATCGTCAGCACGGTGGATTTTTTCACTCCGGTCGTCGATGATCCGTTCACCTACGGACAGATCGCCGCTGCCAACGCGATGTCCGACGTTTACGCGATGGGCGGGCGTCCCATCACCGCGCTTAATCTGGTGTGCTGGCCGCAATCCGGTCTGCCTCGCGAGATGTTGAACGAGATTCTTCGCGGCGGAAGCCAAAAGGCTAAAGAGGCTCGCGTGCTGGTCGTCGGCGGTCATAGTGTCGGTGACGAGGAAGTGAAATATGGGATGGCGGTCACCGGCGTCATCGACCCCAAGCGCGTTGTTCGAAATGTCGGCGCCAAAGTTGGCGACGCGCTCGTCCTCACCAAGCCGCTCGGCACGGGCACCCTGTTGACGGCCTTCAAGCGCGATCGGCTCGCTCGTGAGTATTACGATTCCGCAGTGGCGACTATGCTGCAACTGAATGCGCGCGCCGCCGAAGTGATGCTGAAGTACCAGGTGCACGCGGCGACCGACATTACCGGCTTCGGGCTGACCGGGCACGCTTCCAAAATGGCCGATGGCAGCGGCGTCACGCTCGTGTTTGAGGAATCGGACCTACCGCTTTTGCCCGGCGCTATCGAATGTTGCCGCGACGGCTTCATACCGGGGGGCGCTACACGCAATCGCGAATTTTATGGGCCTCAGGTGAAAATCTCGGAAGAAGTTTCCGACGAAATGAGCGCGATGGCTTTCGACCCACAAACTTCGGGCGGACTTTTGATTGCGGTTCCCGCCGATGAGGCGACACCGATGGTCGCGGAGCTTCACCGCGCCGGGGTCAGCGAAGCGTGCGCGATCGGGCGGGTCACAGATTCATCGGGCTTTGCAATCGAGATCGTTTGAATCGTCCGCTTCTGATTTTGCGGCTAGCTGCGAATCAGGGGTATTACTTCTTTTGCAAATTGTTCCAACTGTCCGTCGCGATCCGATGGATGCGAAATGACATCGATCCCGACGTCGCGGATCCCCGCCTTGATGAATTCAGCGATTCGCGCGGCCACGTCCGCGGTCTTGCCGATGGCGGCGTATCTTTTTGCCGGTTCGCGGAAATCCATCGCGTACCGTTTACTCAGATGATTCGCCGATACGTCGAGCGCTTTTTCGTAACTCGCCCCTAGCGTAGTGAAGAGATGTATCGAGGTACCGAAGCGCTCAATTTTGCGCCCTGACTTTTGCGCCTCGCGGGCGATAAACTCGAGGCCGTCGGTGACGCGCTTGGGGGTAACGGCATACGGCATCCATCCGTCACCGAGAGTCGCCGCGCGTTTCAGCGCGGCCTCGGAACGTCCTCCACCCAAACCGGGGGACCGCCGAGCGAGGCAGGTTTCGGCAGCATTGTGACCTTGCCGAAGCTGAAATATTTTCCGCGATATTCCACCGGCTCGCCGGTCCATAGTCGTTTGATGATTTCAATTCCTTCATTGGCACGCCCGCCGCGCTGATTCACCGCAACTCCACACGCCTCGTACTCGGAGGGAAATTCGCCGCCGACGCCGACTCCAAAAATGAAACGTCCCGCGCCCATCAAGCGATCGATCGTGGCAACAACTTTCGCAACGGTGACTGGATGGCGCAGCGGTAGCAGATAGATGCTGGTGCCGAAGGTGAGATTTGGATTGAGCGCCGAAAGATAGCTGAGCTGGACAAGTGGGTCGCTAATCGGGCCGGTGAATGCAACATGGTCGCCAGACCAAATCACTTCGTAGCCCAAGCCGGAAAGCGAGTTGACGGTCCTCAGAGCTTGCTCGCGATCGACCGCGGCAGCCATCGTTCCAAATCTAATCCGGGTGTTGAGTGGAAGTGCGTCGCTCATATGAACTTCCCTTTGCTCCAATCTCGTTGTGCGGCCAGCCGGGCGTCGCAGATTAAAAGCATACGCATATCACTTCTTCTCGATCATCAGGATGCGAGCGCCGTGGCTGTCGACGGGCGCGGATTGTGCGAGTGGCTGCAGACAGCTTTTTTGCGCGGGTTCCAGACCATTCAAACGATCCTGCCAAACGATGAAATACGCGTCGCTCGATTCGTTCCCGCATTTGAAATGCTTCGAAGAGGTGATTTCGTGATCCGAATAGAATCCGAGATCGCAGTCGAATTGCCCGATGTAGCCGACACGATTTCCGGGCGGCACTAAACGATCGACGATCGGCGCAAATGACTTCAGGGTCTCCTCACCGGCCAACGCGGGATTCAACAGCCCATACCAGAACAAAGCGCCCGCCATCGCGATTAGCGCGATGCCAGCCGACTGCGCCAGCGCGCGCCCTCGCACCGTTGAAATCACCACGATGATGCCGCCGCCGGTCCATAGCGCGGCCCACAACAGCAATCGGGGTGAGCCGCGCGATGCCGCCAACATGAAGACTTCAAAAAATCGTTTGTCACTTCGATGCAGATACGCGCCCAGTGCCGCGCCCGATCCTGAAAAGAACAAAACGAACAATGCGATGACGATGGTCAGCACACCGCCTCCGATCAGAATCGATGCGGTATCGAATAGTCGCGCCGGGAAGTTTGAATTTCGCGGGCGTTCGCCGGCGTTAGCGATCAGCCATCCCGTCAGTGCGGCGAGCGCGGGGAAAAGCGGAAGTATGTAGACCAGACATTTGCCCGCAGAAATCGAGAAAAATCCGAGAATCGCGATGAACCAGCAGAACGCAAATGTCACGGGCTGCGGAAGAATGGCGCGATCGCGCCACATCAGGAATGCGAGCGCGGGGTAAAAGAGACTCCAGGGAAGAAATCCGGAAACCACACGAGGAATGAAATAGTAAAACGGGTTCTGACACTCACCCACGATGCCGGCACTCGCGCCGAGAAACCTCCGGAACAATCCGTGCACGATTTGAAATTCGACGAATGCGTTTCCGCCCGCCTGAAAGGCCGCGAGGTACCACGCCGCACCGATTGCGAGGGCGACGGTGAAAGTCGCTATCATCTCGAGACGAAATAGTTCCGCTATCCGACCCTTCAGCGCGAGAAATATCGCGAGCGCTAGCCCGGGCAAGATCACGCCGAGCGGGCCTTTAGTCAGGATCGCACCGCCCATCGAGAGCGCGGCCATCGCGAGGAACTGTAGTCTGCGGGAACTGCGTTGCTCTCCGGCTGCCGAATCCGCGCGGATTGGAAGCGCACGCTCCAGGCAAACCGTTGCGGCGGTGAGGAACATCATCAGGACCGCGTCCATCCGTGGTTGCCGAGCCGCATCCGCGACGTATTGCGAAGAGAGCAGCGCAGGCATCGACCACAGCGCCGCTGTGCGGTTCAGCGCCGAGGCCATCCATGCGTACAGGATTGCGCCGGTGATCGCGGTGGCGACAATCGAGGGCGCTCGCAGCGCGATTTCGTTCCATCCCCACCAACGGACTGCCAATGCCGCTCCCCACCAGAACATCGGCGGCACCTGAACCGGGATGCCGGGAGTGTAGTGCGGCAGGATGAAATTACCCGCGAGTACGTCGCGAACCGCCCCGGATTCGCATACGCCGAGTTCCTTGCTGAACGGACCTTCGGGTGAGAGTGCGAGCAGAAAGGCGAGCGACACCGCGAAAGCGGCTGCGGATTCAAGCGCGAGGCGCCATCCGCTGGCGCGCTCGGTCAGCGCATCGAAATCCATTGCGCGATATTGCCAGTCCCAGCCAGACGCGGCGAGATCCGGGACCTTGCCCGCGAGCTTGCCCCGGATCTTACCGATGAACCGAGGTAACTATATTTGCGTAATTGACAAAGTTGTCAGGTACGCCGGAACCAAACACCTACGCGCGCATGACGTTAGCGGCCTGCAGACCCTTGGGGCCTTGCGATACCTCGAATTGAACCCGTTCGCCCTGTTCGAGAGAGCGGAAGCCGTTGCCATCGATCGCGGAATAGTGGACAAACACTTCCTGTCCATCCTCCATGGTGATGAACCCGTATCCCTTCTTGGGACTGAACCATTTCACAGTACCCGTAGTAGCCATTCCCCCGAACCTCCTGAATGAGACCATTCGCTGGTCCCGCGGTCACCCCAAGCCCGTCCGCCGGTGGAAGGCGGAAACAGAGGCAACGCGCGCATATACCATATGCGCCCGCCGTAAACCAAACGCAAAATTAACTACTATTCCGAGTAGTCAATTTTTAACTAATCTAAGTGACAGCGGAGTATCGAAGAGTATTGAAAGCGCTATTGTCTGGCGGGCGTGACCTTGGCCGCGTGTACTACGCGGACCACCGACGAATCGGCCGCGCGTGAATATGACAGTGGTCGGGTATCTGACGCATCACGTCGTCGATGACGAAGCCATCGGCGCCGTACTTGCGCCGAGCGACCACCGAGAGCGCCTCGAGCATGAAAGTTTTTTCTTCTTCGCTAGGAATCGCGCGATGCTCGCCAAGCACCGCCATCGGGGTGTCGCATGAATCGCAATCGAGAATCGCGAACTTGAACGGTACTTCAAACTGACAGTACCAGGGAGTGTAATGCTTCAACTCGCACAGATCGCATTTAGCCATTAGCTGGTAGCCCGCCCGTATTCGGATGGAACAGCCTCGCGCGCACATCGGCCGCGAGGCTGTCTCGTGAAAAAATCCGATGCTTACGGCTTTGGTGCAGCAGCTGGTGCCGGTACGGGGCTAGCGGCTTCGGGTACAGGGCTAGCGGCTTCAGCGCCGGCCGGGGCGCCCGCTTTCGCGGCTGCCTTCGCCTTCTTCTTGCACTTATAAACGCTGCTGGTCGAGATGTTGAGATCCTTGGCGACCTCTTTGGCTTTCTTGCCGCCATTCACCTCCTGCATCACCGCGTCGCAATCCACCTTGGATTTCGCCGCGGCATAGGCCGACGGACTATACATGGCGAACCCAGTACTCAGACCGATCAAACTTGCCGCGATCGCAATCGGAACTTTTTTCATGACCTCGACTCCCACTTAGTCTGGTTGGTTACCCATTAGTAAATCGGTAGCGCGGACACAGTATTCCAAAATCCAAAAGCTGAACAAAGAGTAATAGTGCGAATAGCTAGTCAAAAATCAATTGCAAGGCCGCGCTGGTGCGGGGTGTAAGAATTCGAATTGTGGGCAGGACATGCGGTCTTCGTGGAATGACAAAGTGACGCGCAAGATCCGGTATCGAAGCCAACGCCACGGAGGTCTTGGGGACCCCTCCCTTGAGTCAATCGGCTATGCGGCCACAGGCTTGGGGGGATACTTGAGCACCAGGCGATCCTGACCGTCCAGCTCGCCGGGACGCCCGGGACACTGCTGCGCGAGCCATCGGGAAGTGATTTCATCGGCGAGGGTAGTGCCGTCGCTGCTGGTCGCCCAAGCTCGATTATTGCCCGTGGTGTAGCTGAACTTCCGCTCGCAACTGCGGCAGGTGAAGGCTAGCCGTGAGCCGCCTCCCGACATCACCGATTCGAGCGTTTTAACTTTCCAATCGTGGCTATCCCAAGGGTTCCTGGCTCGAAGCGATTGCATTTGCCACCGGCTTTAATCCACGGCGGGAAGAGATTCAGATCCGCTTCCCGCCGTGAAAGAGTTCGGATGCGCCCCTAGAGGCGCATCTTTATTTTCAGAGTCGGATTTACCAGCGGTTTCCGCGGCCTCCACCGCCGCCACCGCCATTGCGATCTCCGCCGCGGCCTCCGCCGCCGCCAGATTCACGAGGCTTAGCCTCGTTCACCTTGATGTTGCGGCCCATGAACTCCGTACCGTCGAGCGATTGAATCGCCGCGGCGGCTTCGCCGGAATCCGTCATTTCGACGAAAGCGAAACCCTTGGACTGGCCGGAAAACTTGTCGGAGACAACCGCAACGCTCTCGACCGTGCCGGACTGTGAGAAGAGGTTCTTCAGATCGTCATTGGTGACTGAGTAGGCAAGATTGCCTACGTACAACTTTTTGGGCACTTAAGGCCCTCCTTGCATTTGTGCTGGGAAGCTCGCGAACAGAAAAGCGGGGAGAAATTCCGGCGCTTAAGTGAAGGGATGCGTCCGAGCGGTTTCTTACACCCTATGCTCTTTTCACCGCCGAGTAAAACCCGCCATGCGGCAATGAAAACAGGTATCCCCAGCGACAGGCCTAAATCCCGCGATGCGGTTACGTGCCTGTCACGCGCGATGAGGCATCCGATCCGCGGCGAATCTCAATTCTGAACGCCGGTACCAATGAGCTTGACTTGTGCCGGCTTCGTGGGCGCTGCTCCGGCGCCAGAGATCGTCATGCTGCCGATTGTCTTCCCAGCGGTCTCGGGTGTGAACGTCAATGAGACCGTGCACTGCCCCAAGGGTGGGAGCTGTGCCGCGCAAGTGGTGTTGGTTTCCTGGAAGTTCGGGCTCGCCGCTATAGTGCCGAGATTCAACGGTACAATGTATGGATTTTTCAAGTGCACGGTATGCGTTGGGCTGGTAATTCCGATCGCTTTCTTCCCGAAGTTGATCGCCCCCGGCCTCATCCTGACGATTCCGGCGCCACCTTTGCCGCCAAGTGTCACGATCTGCGGACTTTCTTCGAGGTTGTCACTGATCCGCAAAGTCCCAGCGGTGATTCCAACTTGGGTTGAAGTAGGAGTAAACGTCACCTTGATCGTACAACTGGTATGTGGCGCAAAGATTCGGCTTGCAATCGTCGGTCTCTGTGAATCCGGCACTCGGGACGATTCCAGCAATCATCAAAGGAACTCCGAGGAAGTTCTTGAGAACGATTTTTCTTGGCGGACTTGAAGTCGACAAGGCGCCCACGATTTGCGTTGGAAATTCGATGCGTTTGGGCGCGTAGGTTAGATGCCCCGGCAGCGCGCCCGGGCTCGGCGTCGCGGTTGGGGTCAAGGTTGCGGTTGGAGTCGGGGTCCGCTTCGGGACCTTGGTGGGAGTGGCTTTGGGCGTTGGCGTCGGTTTTTTCGTCGGAGTGACCCGAGGCGTCGGGGTCGGTTTGTGGACCTTGGTCGGAGTGGGTCTTGCCGTTGGAGTCGCCGTCGGCACCGCGTGGTTGTAAATGAGAACGCGGCTGTCGCCGCTGTCGGCGAGATACAGGATTTGGTTCGCATCGAATGCGACGCCATACGAATAGGCCAAAGTCTGCTGCGAAACCGGAAGAACGTTCGAACCAAAAATCAGATCCGGAAGAGACGCCGTAGTAATCGGCGGCTCGTACTCGACCAAGGTCGAGCTGTTGCCGGCGAAGTCCTTACCCTGGCTGATGTACAGCTGCCGTGCCGAAGTCAGCGCAATACCGAAGGCCCGCGTCGGCAGTACTACATCGGGAGCCGTTTCCGACGCGGGAGTATTGTAGATGCCGATGCCAGTCCCCGCGCCCGCCCCATCGAGGTACAACGCGCCCGAGTTGTCGAACGCGATGCCTCCGTTGGGCGCGCAAATGGCGGTTGGGTACCGACATCGAGCATGTGTTCAGGGTCATCGCATCGGGCTGCCCCAAAACCTGAGCCAGATTTGGACTGGCCGCCGGGGACGTGAATTTCAGCACCCGGTTGAATCCGGCATCGACAATGTAGAGATTCCCTGAATGGTCCAGGCTGAGGCCGTTGGGGGCGCACAGAGTGCCTGCGCTCGGGGTCGTTGCACATGCGGCGGATGTAGTGCCGGCGGTGAAGCTGCCGTTCTGCCCGATGATGAGGTCGGCCGAGATTCCGTCGGCTTGCCCCTTACCAAACGGATTGAGGTAAACCAGCACGCGGCTGTTGCCAGTATCGGCGACATATAAATTACCGCTCGCATCCACTGCCGCCGCGGTCGGAAGCGCCAGGGTGGCGGCGGTTGGCGAGTTGCTCGCCGTCGAGTCGAACTGATTCGGATAATAGGAAAAAAAATCCGGCTGGCCGATCACCACGTCGGCAGGATTGAGATCATTCAGCGCAGTTACGTTTTTGTACCCGAGCACGCGGCTGTTGCTCGAATCCACCACCCACAACCGATTGGGACTCACGCTGGTATCGACCGCAACTCCCCATGCGATGTCGTAACCCTCGCCGTCAACAAAGTCCGCCTGATTGTGGATAAAGCTAATCTGCCCAAGCACACGGCCGGAGAAGGTACTAGTGGACGACGACGTCGGCGAGGGCAATACCAGGACGCGATTGTTCAACGGATCCGCAACATAAAGCTCCCCGGCCGCGTCGATCGCGAGACCACCGGCGACGCCGGACGGATTAGTGACGGCCAGGTTCAGAGTCTCCGACAGCGTGGTTTGGATGTTCGCCGGAGGGCACGCGCTGCCGGTGAAAGAATTGCACTGGCCGAGAACTTGGGTCGCGGCCGCGGGCGGATTGGTGGTTGTGGTAGTGAATTCCAGAACCCGCTGATTCCCAGCATCAGTGATATAGAGATCGCTCGAGGCATCCAGGCTCACGGCTCCTGGAGCGGACAAGCTCGCGCCACTTTCGCCATTGTTCGCCTGATAGGAATTGCTGGTGAAGGATCCGTTTTGCCCGTACACCACGTCGGCGGTTGTGTCCGCCGCTAAGCCGGGCGTGCCGGGAGAGGTGCCGGACTGCGCGGGGCTGAAATATTCGAGCACCCGGTTGTTGCCGGAATCGCCGACATAGACGTTTCCGGCGGTATCGACCACCACGCCCGAATCGAAGCCGGTAAAGCATAAGCTATCGGCGGTTGGCGACGCGCCACCGAGGTTGCACCCCGTACTTGAGAAAATGCCGAGCTGGCCGAGGACGAGGCTGGCCGTCGTCAAACTTCCGCCCGCGATCGGGTTCACATACTCAAGGACGCGATTGTCGCCCGCGTCGACGACCCAGAGATTGTTGCCGCCGTCGATCGCCACCGAAGTCGGATTGCTCAGGGTCGCGTTGCTGACCGTCATTCCAGCGCAGGTGCCGCCGATGAAGCTGCCGCAGGTGCCGTAGACGCGATCCGCAACGTCATCCTCATTGAAGGGCGAATCGTATTCCAGGACCCGATTGGCCCCGCTATCAGCGACGAAAAGATTCCCGCTGCTATCGACCGCAACTCCGCTCGGATGAAAAAGCGTCTTGTTGGTAAACCCGGACTGGTAGGCAGTGGTCGCGCCGGGATCAGGTTCGCCGAAGACAAGTGTCGCGAGGCCACCGCTGACGAACGCGGACGCATCGAGCCACGCCAGCACTCGGTTGTTGTTGCGATCGGCGACGTATACGTGATTGGGCGTGGCGCTGGTGTCGATCGCAATGGCGACCGGGCCATCGAAGCCGGAACGATTGATGAAGTTCGGCTGGCCCTCCTGGAAATTTCCCTGGCCAAGTAAGCTGTTCGGAAGCCCCCCGGCATCGATGCCATCACCGCGATGGCCATGGAAGCCGCCAAGGCCATCAGCGCGCCCAGTACGCCGATTCGAATTCGTCTATGGGTGCTCCTGTCCGTCATCGTATTACTTGCCGGATATTGACCGCTCAACCCCTTTTGCCTAGCTGTACTGCGCCAAGATAGCCGTATTTTGCAGCATGCGTCCTAAATAGCCCCGCCGTCAAACGACTATTCACCTCCCGGCGCGATGATGGCGTGCACAATATCCGAGGCCGCCGGGCCCCTAAAATGTTGCCGAAGTGTTGCTCGAGTGTTGCTCGCGTTGGTCCGCGGGTTGCCCGGATGTCGTTCTAAGTACGCAAATTGCTGCTCTTCGGATGCGTTTCGAAGTTTGTTGCGCCGGCGCAACTCAGTTGCAGACCGGTTGGCCTCGAAATTCTCGCATCTAGCGATTACTGCGGTTTTTATCACGCTTAAGCTGGCATGGGACGTGCTCAATCCGTCCCTGTTTGGAGTTCCTGTGCATCCACGCGACGAAGGTCGAGGTGATGCCGCGCCAGACGATTTCCGGGGGGGACCCGCGGAATTTTTGAAAAGGGTAACCGGCCAATAAAGGCCATAACGTTAACGTTCGTAAAGGGAGGACACGGGAATGGATTTCGTAACCAGGATGTTTGTGAAGGCTCAGAACTGGTCGAAGGGTCAGACGATGACTGAGTACGCTCTGATTCTGTCGGCGGTCGCCGTCGTTGTGTACGCCGGCTACAAGACCATGGGCACCACGATCACGAGCCTGCTCTCCAGCGTGGACAGCCAGCTCTAGGTCAAACAGCACATCATAACAGGGGAAACGCCGGCGGCGGCTCGTCCGAACACACCGCTGCCGGCGGTAACCTCGCGAGGCAAACCAGATCGAATGGTGGAATGGGAAGCTGCTGAGAGCGAATGAGGTTAGGGTCGAATTCAACGATGGAATTGAGATCAAACACCGCGGAGATGATGACTGGGTACGCCGAGCAAAACGGCGGCCGCAGTGAGCATCTCTTTGGGTTCAGTAAGGAGTTGTCTCAATCGCGAGTGAAGACGCCTTTAACCTTGGTCAGAGCGGCCTCTTTCCATGGTTCGGCATTGAGTAAAACGGTGGGCCGCGCGGAGAAAACCCTATGCATTCGCTAAACCAACTATTTCAGCGGCTACGGCCTTCACGTGGCCAAACCATGACGGAATACGTGCTCATCCTGAGCGCGATTGCCGCCGTGGTGGTTGGGCTGTTCGGGACTGGCGCCACCATCGCGAAAACCTTGGTGAACCAGGTCGCGCCTCTGCTTTAGGTCCCGAGTGGAGTGGAAACCCAGCCCTTAGGGGCGAGGTGAGAAGGTGGTGGGGTGGCAAAACTTCCCGCCCAAGGCTGAACGCCGTTGGCACAGCCAAGAGTCACTTGAGTTGGTGCTGAAAATTACTTCGGAATTGACCGGCCGCACGAAACCGGGCCGGCGGGGGAGAAGAAAATGAAACGGCCAGTTATTTTTGTCGCGCTCGCGGGTCTGGCGGCGATGCTGGCCTCGGTCGTCGTGTACAGCGCCCTCAAAAAGAGGGAGGCCGAGGTTCAGAAGGCGATGTCGAAGACGGTGTATATCGTCGTCGCCGCACAAGATTTGCCGCTCGGGACCAAGATCGATCCAGGTCAGTTGAAACTGGCCCGGTGGTCCGCCGATGCATTGCCCGATGGTGCTTTCACGAATCCCGGCCAGGTGACCGGAAGCTTCGTGAAAAACCAGTTCGTCGCGAACGAGCCGATCGTAGCGACGAAGTTGTTTCTGGGGCAAAAAACGGCGGGCGTCATGCCACTGTTGATTCCGCCCGGGATGCGTGCGGTTTCAGTCCAGGTTGACGAGGTCAGCGATATCGCCGGCTTCGTTCTGCCGCATACTCACGTCGACCTTCTGGTGGCAGTCGCCAGCGCTGGGCAGCCCGGCGCCGAGAAACCGTTCTCCAAGATCGTTCTGCAGAACGTCGAAGTTCTCGCGGTCGCACAGGAAGTCGAAAAAACCAAGGACGAACCCGAGTTGGTCAAGGTCGTCACCGTATTGGTGACCCCGGCCGATGCTGAGCGGTTGGCGCTGGCCGCGCGCGAGGGAACCCTTCATCTCGCGATGCGCAACTATACCGACAGCAAAATTGTGCTCACCAGCGGCACCGACGTCGAGCAGTTGCTGCGTCAGTACAGCTCTGCTCCGCTTCCGATCCTGGCGGTCCAGCGTGTGGCTTCGGAAGCGCCGGCTCGTCAGCCGAACAGCTTCCAGGTCGAGATTTACCGTGACGGCAAGAGCAGCGAGTCAGTCTCCTTCGTGAGTCAGTCGCTTGCCGATTCCGGCCAGCATCATTCGACCGCGGCCAAAGCGTTTACCGCGCCGCCGCCGAAAGAGCCTGCCAAGACCACAATCCCCGACGATGGCGCTGGAGAAGGCGCTGGAAGCGATGCTTCCGCGGCTAGAACCGATACTTCCGCGGCTAAAGATGAAACGGTCACCGCGCCCGCACCGACCAGTGTGACGCCGCCGGCCGCTCCATCATCTGATGCCGATGAAGAATCGGCCTCTTACGCCCCCAAGGGCAGAACGATCGATATCCCGTAGAGGCATAGCGGGGAGATGAGGTATCCAACAATGAATATACGTCGTGGTAGTGGAACCATTGATTTACTTCCCTGGCTGATCATCGCGATGAGTCTGCTCTTCGCGCGACCAGTCCGGGTCCTGGCCGATGACGCCGCGGCGCGTCAGCAAGCCATCACTCTTAACGCCGGCGAGACTCAGGTAATCGAAAACCTTAACCCTGACTTCAAGCCGGTCATCAAAGTCATTGATAATCCGCACGCCCTGGTGGTGCATAACGAAGATCCTTCCAAGCTGGTCCTGCTCGGCGCCGAACAAGGCAAGTGGGACATTTCGTTGAAGCTCAAGGACGGCGAGGCGGTAACCTACAACGTCAGCATCAACTCGATCCATAACGCGGCGGCGCCTCTGAACCCCGGAATCGCACCGGCCGCGCTCAACGATGATTCTTCGAGTAAGATTGCTTCAGCGACGGCACCGGCGTCGGCGCTCGATAGTGGCGCGGGACCGGTCGCCAGCGCGGCGGCAGCCGGCAACGATACCTCGGCATTGGCGTCTTCGCCCAAAGCGGCAGCCGCCGAGCATGCGACGGACGAGGCCTCCAAGATGGGTGAAGCCACGCCGATCGCTTCGAGCTCCAAGAGCAACTCCATAGTTGCCAGTCAGACCGCGTCCGCGGCGGCTGCTAACTCGGCCAAGTTCACCAGCGATCCAGGTGTCGCCAGTTCCGGCGATCCCTATTCGACCGATGGAGTTGCCGATTCGGGTGGATCGCATTTTCTGCCGGCCGACGGACTCTCGCTGATGAACGGCTCTTCGCAAGTGATCGATTTCCCGCAGCGCCTGCGCCGCGTATCGATCGCGGATACCGAAGTCGCCGATGTGCAAGTGATAAATCCTTTCGAACTTAACCTGATTGGGCACAAACCGGGCTTCACTACACTTACGGTGTGGACCGGCCAGGGTCACTATGAAGAGCGTCAGGTGCGCATCAGCCCCAACGGCAAGCAGCAGGTATTGCTTAACTGTATCGTCGCGGAGCTGAATCGCGGACAAATCGAGAACCAGGGCACCAACATCTCGCTCGCCTTCCCGGGTTACGGGGTGTCGGCGGTTGGACTGCCCGGTGCGGTCGGCACTCCTTACTCGCCGTCTTCACCCGTTACACCTACGTCGACGAACCTACTGGGCACGACCATCAGCCAGCCCGGTATCCTGCCGACTGCCGGCTCGCTCATTCCGCTGCTGCTTTCGGAGGGAATGACTTACGGCCTTTCAGCTCAGAACTCGAATGTCTCTTCGCAGGCGTTCTTCCAGTACCTCGAAAATCACAACATGGCGAAGATTCTCGCGCAGCCGCGGCTACTCGCGAACACCGGTGAGAAGGCGAAGTTCCTGGATGGCGGTGAGATTCCGATCGTCGTCGCACAGGCGCTTAACACCTCGATCGTGTTCAAGGAGTTCGGCACCAAGGTCACCTTTGTGCCTACCGTGGTCGGCGTCAACGACATCGAGTTGCTGGTTCAGCCCGAGGTTTCCGATCCCGACTATGCGCACGGAGTCCAGCTGTTCGGATTCACGGTTCCCGCGTTCGTTACGCGCCGAGCGGAGACCCAGGTCCGTCTGCGTGACAATCAGACCTTTATCGTGGCCGGACTTATTTTGCACGAAAAACAGGAAGTCATTCAGAAGGTTCCCTATCTCGGCGACCTCCCCTACGCGGGTGGTCTGTTCCGTAACACCAGTTGGAACGATACCGAGAGCGACCTCGTAATGACGGTTACGCCGCAAATCGTGCGTCCGCTGCCGACCGGTAGTGATGTCTTCCTGCCGACGGTGCATCCGCCGCTTACCGATGCGGAAATCAGGACCCAGCGCCTGAGCGCTCCGGATGCGGCGCGGCCAAGGTTCTAAAGCACGTAGGTCTCTTTTTGGGGGAGTGTCCAGTGTCCGTACTGAACAAGGGTGAAGGGAAGCGGGGAGCGCTCAAGGTCCTGTTAGTGGCGCCCGACGCGCATCGCGACGAAGTGCTGGAGTCACTTCAGGCCTTGCCAGAGCCCCCGCTGGATATAACCGGCAAATCGCCGGATGCGCTCGGCGCATCCGGCAATGGTCAGCGAAAAGATAGTGGCAGCAACGTCGATGTAATAATGGTGGTGTTCCACGGCGACGAAGACGAGTCGCTCAACTACTTGCAGGGCGCGGGCGAGCAGGAGCCGCGCCCCGCGATATTCGCATTGCTGCAGGAGCGCTCACCCGGACTGATGAAGCGGGTGCTGCGCGCGGGCGCCGACGAACTTCTGTTTTTGCCGCTGGATACCGAGGACGCGACTCGCGCGCTCCTCAAAATCAGTGAATCGCGCAGACGTGAAGATGCAGTCGAAGGCGGGAAGGTAATCTCGCTGGTCAGCCTGGTGGGCGGAGTCGGAGTGACCAGCCTGGCGGGAAACCTGGCGCTCGCAATGAGCTACGTCCTCAACAAGCGCGTCGCCGTGATCGACCTCGATCTGCAGGCCAGCGCGCTCTCCGTGTTTCTCAACGTGGAACCGGATCGCACCATCATGGCGTTGTGCGAGGGCGACAAGAAGATCGATTCGATCCAGCTCGAAGGCGCGCTCAGCAAGCATGCCTCGGGCATTTATCTGCTCGCGGCGCCGAAGCGAATTGAAGACAGCGAGTCGGTCACCGACGTGGCGGTCGGGGGCGCAATCGAGATCCTGCGCCAGCTCTTTGATTATGTGATCGTCGACTGCGGGACCCACATTGACGCCACCAAGGTCGCGGCGTGGGAAGGCTCGCAGCACTTGTTCTATGTGCTCGATCAGTCGATTGGCGCCGCGCGATGCGCGTGGCGCTTCGTTGATCTATGCGGCCGGCTCGGGCTCCACAACGTCGAACCCGCCTTCGTGATCAGCCGCTTCATCGCCAATCATCCGATTAGCGAAGATCAGCTCAGCCACACTCTCGCGCAGCCGATTTACGCCAGGATTCCGCGCGATGAGAAGGTGCTGGAGCGGGTGCAATTGAGTGCGCAGGATCTGTGGCAGGTGGCGCCCAACTCGCCCTTGACCAGAGGGGTTGAAGACATGGCCCGCAAGCTCGAGGGGGTGGACGACGAGGACTCTGCCAGCAATGGCTCCATCGTTTCGCGGCTGCTGGGTTCTTTCGGGTCGCGAGGATGAGGCATCCAGTATGAAGCTGCAGGAAAAGATTCAAAATAACGCCAGCAACACACCGGCGCCGGGCTTCCAGCGGGCCCTGGCCGTCAATGGACAAAAGGCCAGAAAGGATCCCGGAGCCGAAGGCTTTCAACAGCTCAAGCTCGCGGTCCACAACCGCCTTTTCGAATCGCTTGACGTGTCGCGTCTGGAAAGTCTCGAGGCCAACCTGGCCTCGCAGAAGGTAACCGGCGCGATCACCGAGATCCTCAACGAAGAGGGGCGTCTCCTTACCGATGCCGACCGCACCAGGCTGATCGAGGAGATAAAAAATGAGCTTCTCGGGCTGGGACCGCTGGAACCACTGCTCTGGGACGACACCGTCACCGATATTCTGGTCAACGGTGCGCATCAGGTCTACGTCGAAAGACAAGGCAAGCTCTTCACCACGGAGGTGAAGTTCCAGGACGATCAGCATCTGATGCTGATCATCGATCGGATCGTGTCGCAGGTGGGACGCCGAGTCGACGAATCGTCGCCGATGGTCGACGCCCGGCTGCCTGACGGATCGCGTATCAATGCGATCATCCCGCCGCTGGCACTCGACGGGCCGTCGCTCTCGGTTCGGCGTTTCGGAAAGCGCCGCTACTCGATCGACGACCTGGTCGAGAAAGAGTCGATCACCCAGGATTGCGTGGATTTTCTGCGCACCATCGTCAAGGCCCGGCTCAACATCCTGGTTTGCGGCGGCACCGGTTCCGGCAAAACCACCATGCTCAATTGTCTGTCCGCGTTCATTCCGACCGACGAGCGCATCGTCACCATCGAGGACTCGGCCGAACTTTCGCTGCAGCAGCCGCACGTGGTGAGACTGGAAACCAGGCCCTCCAACGTCGAAGGCAAGGGCGAGGTCACGCAACGCGATCTGGTAAAGAACTCGCTGCGTATGCGGCCCGACCGGATCGTCCTTGGCGAAGTCCGCGGCGCGGAAGTCATGGACATGTTGCAAGCGATGTCCACCGGTCACGATGGATTGATCGCGACCATCCACGCCAACAATCCCCGCGAGTGTCTCAGCCGTCTCGAAATGATGATGCTGCTCTCGGGAGTTTCGATCCCGCAGCGCGCGATGCGTCAGCAGGTAGCCTCGGCACTCAACATGATCGTCCACGTCAGCCGGCTCTCCGACGGTAGCAGAAAGGTCCTGAAGATCTCGGAGATCACCGGGATGGAAGGCGAGATGATCATGATGCAGGACTTGTTCGAGTTCAAACGCCAGGGCTTGAGTTCCAGCGGTAAGGTCCTGGGCAGCTTCGGTCCCACCGGAATTCGTTCGGCCTACACCAGTCAGCTCGAACAAGCCGGTTTCAAATTCGACGCGAAGGTTTTCAGGCAGGGGGAGAAGTAACATGGATCTTGTAATGGCCGGTGCGATCTTCGCCTCCGTCTTCGGGGTGGTGATTATTCTGGTCCTCGCCCAGCGCGGAGGCGGAAGCGAACAAAAGGAATTTGTTTCGCGCATGATGGGCCGTCCGCAGGACGGTGAAGGCGGCGACGTCGACATCACGCGCAAACGCAAGGATCATCAGAGTCCGCTGGCGATCGTTCTTCGCCAGTTCAATTTCCTCAAGAATCTCGAACAGATGATGTGGCAGGCCGGGATCTACTGGCGCGTCTCCGACGTTCTGCTCTTCATCCTGCTGCTCTTCGTCGCCGGATGGGCCGGTGGAGAAGCCATTTGGGGAGACTTCTGGATGGCGGTCGGCGTCGGCGTCGGACTGGCGGTGCTGCCAATCGTCTATATTCGTTTTCGCCGCAAACGGCGCCTCAAGGCATTCGGCAACCAGTTGCCCTTCGCGCTCGACCTGATCAAGGGCTCACTGGAGGCGGGCCATTCCCTGCCCCGCGCGCTGCAAGTGCTGATCGGTGAATTCGCCGATCCGCTGGGCGGAGAATTCCGCACCGTGCTGGAGCAGACCCGCATCGGCCTCCCGCTCGGACGCGCGCTGGAAGACATGCTGCAGCGGGTTCCTGAAGATGATCTCAAGCTGCTGGTAGTCGCGGTCAAAGTGCAGACCGAGATCGGCAGCAGTCTCGCAAAGATTATCGAGCGGCTGTCCGAAATCGTCCGTACCCGCCAGCGCCTGCGCCTGCAGATAAAAGCATTGACCGCACAATCGCGCATGGGCGGAATGGTGGTTGGATTGCTTCCGGCAGTCGTGCTTTGCATCTTCAGCCTGATTCAGCCTGGCTACACTAACTCTCTATTCCACGACCCCAGCGGTCAGATGATGCTGAAGGGCGCGATTGGAATGGACTTGATGGCGCTGTTTACCATCAGACGCTTACTCAGGGTGGACTACTAAAATGAGTTCCCTCTTAGTCTCAATAATGTTCTTTTGTCTGCTCGCGGCCACCGCTTTCGGCGTGTATCTCGCCGCCTTCGGTAAAAACCGCATCATCGAGGAGCGCTTCACGGACCTCGCCTTCAAAATGCGCATCGCGCAGGGCGGACTCGACGATGAGGCGCAGCAGGAAACTATCGCAAAACTGATCTTCAAGTGGGCTTCCAAGCGGATCCCACCGCCCGACCTCAACAGCCCGCAGGGTGAAAAGCTGGCTCATACTCTGGCGCAGGCCGGTTTCATCAAATCGGGTATGGCTCAGATCTTCCAGGTCATTCGCGTCTTCTGCGGAGTTGGCGGAGGTCTGGCCGGCTTTCTCATCTCGATGGTGCTGGGTTCGGACACCGGCCGCATCTTCATCTTCACCATAGCCGGCGTCGCGGTCGGACTTTTCCTGCCCAGCTTCTACATCAGCCGCCGCGCGCGTAAACGTCAGGCCGCTATCGCAAAGCAGCTATCTGACGTTCTCGATTTACTGGTGGTATGCGTCGAGGCCGGGCTGGGACTCTACGAAGCGATCAAAGTCGTAGGTACTGAAGCCGAGCGGCAGAAACAGGAAATCGGAACCGAACTCAGTCTGGTATCCGCGGAAATCTCGGCCGGCGCCAGCCTCGGTCAGGCGATGCGAAACCTGGCCGAACGGACCGCCGTCGATGACATCAAACCGCTGGCGGCGACTTTGATTCAGAGCGAACAGCTGGGCGCGCAGATCGGGCCCGCGCTCCACGCCAGCTCCGACGCTCTGCGCACGCGCCGGCGTCTGCGCGCGGAAGAATCCGCGCAAAAGGCGACCGTCAAGATTCTGTTCCCGCTGGTCATATTCGTACTCCCGGCGATGATCATGGTGATCGTCGGTCCGGCAATGATCCAGATCCTGCATACGTTGAGCGGGAACGCTACTTCCTGAGCGCGCATCAAGCGGCCTCACCCGTCCCGGGTCGGTACTTTTCGGAGTACCGGCCCGGGGCGCTCCCCCACTTTGTGATTTAACTTTAGCTAGAGACCCAGGCGCCGCATCAAGCGATAGAGGGTGGTGCGGTCGATTCCGAGCGCGGTCGCAGCCGCGTTGCGATTGCCTTTGGAGCCGTCGATCGCTTTCTTGATCCGAATCGCCGCCGCGCTATCGAGAAATTCCTGCAGCGTGCCGTCCATAGGAAAGGTGTATTCCGCCCCCGCTTCGTGACCACCGGCGGCCGGTTCTGCCGCTGCCCTTTCGTCTTCAGCGTCCTCGTCGACCGCGTTCAAGTTCGCGGTTTCGTACTGTACCGGCGGCTTATGCGGTGGCAGCGGCGATGAGGTGGCGTCCACGCTAACGGCCGGGCGAATCATCAGCGCTTCTTCGGAGATACGTTCGCTGGAGCTCATCACCACCGCTCGCTCGACAATGTTTTCCAGCTCGCGCACGTTGCCCGGCCATGCATGCGCGAGGAGCGCTCTTTCGGCATCGGGGGTCAGGACCAAAGCGCGGCCCGTCTCCGCCGCATGGAGAGCCAGGAAATGGCGCGCCAGCGGCATGATATCTTCGGGACGCTTGCGCAGCGGCGCGATCTGAATAGAGATGACGTTGAGAGCGAAATATAGATCAGGACGAATCCGCCCGCCGGCAACTTCATACGCGAACGGCCGATTGGTCGATGCCACTATCCGCACGCCCGAAGTGCGCGGGCTGTTGCCGTATCCTCGGTGCTCGCCGTCGCCGATCAGGCGCAGCAGCGCGGATTGAAACTCGGGCGCCGCTTCGGAAATTTCATCCAGAAATAAGGTGCCGCCGATAGCTCGTTCTGCATACTCGGAGAGCATCGACGCCGCTCCAGCCTGCGCAGGCTGGAGGCTGGCGGAGATCCCAGCCGAAGGGTCGCTACCACCGAACGATTTGAAACTCACCTTGACGAATGGCCCCTGCGCGCGGCTGCTCCAATGGTGCAGCATCCTCGCGACCAACTCCTTGCCGGTACCGCTCTCACCTTCGATCAGGACCGGAGCGCTTGCGGGGGCCGCGCGCCTGATAGTCGCCGCCAGAGTGCGGCTCGAGGCGCTCTCCGCGATAAACGCTGCCGCCATACTGGCGACATCGAGCTGTTCGTGAAGCAGGCGATTTTCGCGGCGCAACGCGGCCATCTCGAGCGCCTTGCCGACGACCGTGGCAAGCTCGTCGGGATTGATCGGCTTGGTCAGGTAGTCGAACGCGCCCTGGCGCACCGCTGCCACCGCGGCTGCGACGGCGGGATTCGAAACCATCAGGACCAGCGCTGTTTCAGGCGAATGAGCGCGAACCTTTTGGATCAGGTCGGCGGCACTTCGATCAGTTGAATAGTCGGCAATTATGACGTCCGCGCCCGTCTCTCGCAGGGTCGCGAGGGCGGCGGCGCATTCGGTGAAGGTTTTGCACTGGTAGCCCGACGCCATCAGCGCCGCGACGGTTTGCCTGGCCGAAGCCGGCTGGCTATCGACCAGCACGACCAGCGGCTTTTGCACGCGCCACTCAGGGTCCTGGATTATTGGCATCTATCCCCCGCCGGGACCTACCGTAACTGCGGCAAACAAATCAGCGCAAGCGATAGGCGAATCTGGCGAAGGGTCAAAATCCGCACTCTATGTAGGTGTTTCTAGACTAACAGTCAGGCGAAAAATACCACTGGGAAAACCCTACTCGCTGTCGACGTGGAACTGGTGCAGGAAGCGATGCACCACGGGCGCGAGCAAAAGACCCGCGATGCTGATGATCGCCAGTCCGCTGTAAAGCGCGTAGAACGACGCGAAGAGTTTTCCCGCGGAGGTTTTGATCGGATCGACCGGGCCCATGCCGCCCAGAATCATCGAGGCGTTGAGTAACGCATCGATCCACGGAAGCTTTTCCAGAAAATGATAGCCGCACATTCCGACAGCGAGCGAGATGACCACAATTGCACCGGCGACTGCGGTCCATCTGCCGAGGCGCCACAAGAATTGCCGGCGTGGCAGCACGCGTTGGTGAAGTCGTTCGAATGCGAATGGTATGGGCCGACGATCCATTGGTGGCTTGGTTGATCCCTCTTACACACCAAATGCGCTGCCCTCGCAATACAACCCCGAATGGGACTAAGGTCCAATTTCATTAGAAAAGCGGTCACGGCAGCATCTCAAGAGCCAGTTCCAGGCTGACGCGACAGAGTAGTCGGATAGACCGGCTCGAAACTTAAGAACGAGGAGAAAAATTCACCATGAGGAACTATTCCATTCGCGAAGCTGTGCCCGCCCTCGCTGCCGGAGCGCTGGCGCTGATGCTGATCTCGGGCTGCGCGACTACGGTCGAGGAAAAGCCTGAGGCCGCGAAGGCGCAGGCAGAGGGCCAAGCGCTCCCGCCCGCAGTCACCGGATTTTTCGGCGATGACGCGTCCAAGCTCGCCCCGGGACCGGAAGGCGGCGCCGCGCTGGTCTATATCAGTCCTAGTGCTCAGTGGAGCAAGTACACCAAGATACAGCTGCTGCCGGTAGAGTTCTGGGCGGCTGCCGATTCCACCGTTTCGACCTCCGATCAGCAGACGCTGACAACTTACTTTTACAATGCGATTAAAACCGACCTGCAAAAGAACTACACGGTTGTCGATTCGACCGGACCTGACGTTCTAACCCTGAGAGTAGCCCTGATGGATGCGACGACCGCGGTTCCGGTTCTGCGCAGTGTCTCGGTGATAGTTCCGCAGGTGAAGATCATCAACATGGCCCAATCGCTGGTCACTGGCAGCTATGCGTTTGTGGGCTCGGCCGAAGCCGAGATGAAGGGTACGGATTCGATCACCGGCGAGTTCCTCGCGGGAGCGGTGGACAAACGCGCGGGCGGCGTGGGAATGAAAGGCGCCGCATCGTTTCAGTGGGGCGATTCCGAAAATGCGATGGACTACTGGGCGAACAAGATCTCGACCCGCCTGATGCAGCTTCAGGGAAAGACTCCCGCACAGAGCTAGGCTATCGAGGATGCACCCGCTGCGAACCTGTTTCGCCGCTGGGACCATTGAATGCATTCGCCGGCGCCGAGGCAAATGTCTCGGCGCCGGTTTCATAGTGGGATGATCACGGCCCCAGCAATGACTTTCGCAGCTCCTTGCGCTTGCTCTGCGGATGAAGCCACACGTTCATGATAGCGGGGCATAGGGTCAGGTCATCCACCTGGCCCTGGATGCGGCCGTTGTAATACACCAGCGTCTTGCCGTCGCGCGGACAGAAAACCACGATTTGGTCGCCTGACCTCACGCTCGGCATCAGTCGCGTCATCTCGAGGCGCCATGCCGCAAGCCGCGAACCGTCACCGAGATTGAGCCTGCGCATCTCGTCCGCCGCGGTGCTCACCAGGGTCTCGGCGCTGACGCTCTTGCCGGGCTCAACATCGAGCGCGTGCGGCTCAGCGGGAGCGAATCGAGCGCCGACGATCCACAAGGTCGCATCGTAAATGTGGATACCCCACAGCGTATCGCGGCCGCGGCCAAGCGGATGGATTCCGGGTGCCTGCGAGGTCACCGGAGCGGGCAGTGGTTTGGGAACCATCGAAGGTGCGGTGAGCGCAGGCGTCGCGATCAGCAGGGTCGCGATGGCAAACGCAAGCGTTCGGCGATGTCCTCGGTCCGTTATCATTTGACGCGATTCTCCGTTCGCGGACAGTTTCCCCGTACGTAGTCGACCTAACCGCATCGGGTTTTCCCCCGAGCTACCGCAGCGCAGCGCGTGCTCGGAGCTACTGGGTTTTGCCGACATCCGCAGCCGGAGGCTGCGGGAGCCCGACCGACGCGTGATCGACTTCATAGCGCCACTTGCCGCCTGACTTATGCAGCAGCTCAGTGGTTCGCAAGCGCCGCATGACGGACCTTCCGTCCGGACCCGTCATGGTGACGTCAAGCTGCCCGAAATGAATGATGTAGTTCCTGCCGACCGGCCGCGCGTCGCTGCTGATTACTTGGATCGACAGCCTGGTGGAACCGCTGCAATAGGCCTTGACGATTTTTTCGAATGCGGTCTTGCCGATCGTAAACTCGCCCTGTCCCGGCCAAATGACGACCGCGTTGTTCTCGTAGAGATCCATGATCGCTGGAATGTCGCATGCCTCCGTTGCCTTGGAGAAGGCTTCGTTAACGGCCTTTGCATCCGCCACCGGATCGGCATGCGCCGCAACAGCAAACATCAAACTGAGCACCAACGCCGCGAATGAAATCGCGCCGCGCCTTGTCGTTGCGAGAGCGGTCATCCTGGTACCTCGTCTCGAAAGATGCAGCGAACTACTTAGCGCGGACTGGCTCGGGATACAAAATGAGCTGGGTGCATCGGAACAGGGCGAGGGTCTTGCCCGATTCTTTCGCGGTCACCTTCGCGTCCCATACCTGCGTTGTGCGGCCACCATGCACCAGCGTCGCCTCGCATTCGATGCGGCCGTCGCGGGTGGTTCCGAGCAGGTTGGCCTTGAGCTCGATGGTGGTGTAGCCACGCGCGCCACTGGGCAGATTCTCCATCGCGCCCGAACCGCACATGCTGTCGGCGAAGGTGATGACGCATCCGGCATGCAGGAATCCATTGGGAGAGAGGAGTTCCTTGCGCACCGTGACCAGGCCTGTGAGGCATCCCGGCTCGACGCTGACGATCTCGATGCCGAGGTCGCCGACCCAGGTTCCCTTGCGCATATCGTTGTATTCGCGCCCAGTCGGCATCGATTTGTGACCAATCCTGCACACGAAGGGCGATGGCTCCCCGGGCCGGATTCGAACCAGCGACATGACGGTTAACAGCCGTCCGCTCTACCGACTGAGCTACCGGGGAGCACTTTCAGACGAGCAGGAACATTCTTAGGTATCCGCGTCGGCGAGACAAATCAAGCGCCGGGAACGATGGCGACTTGCTTCGGACTGAGCATCTGACTTCGGCGAGCGGGCACTTCTCGCGACACTCTCGCCGCGCCGCGAAATGCGGCCGATAGCGCAGCGACCCGACTCTTTTCTGATACTTGTGCGCATCGCGCAATTGATAATCGAAATGAAAAGCGGCGCAGGATATCTGCGCCGCCTCGGTTTACTATGTCAAGCGGTTACCAGCGGTTGCCGCCGCCGTCACCTTGGCCGCCGCGACCGCGATCACGATTGCCATAACCTCCACCCCCGCCACCACCGCCACCCGGACGACCACGGCGCTCGCCGCCACCACCGCCTCCGCCACGCGGACCGCCGCCGTCGCGCGCCTGGTCGATCTTAATGCGGCGTCCCTTGAGATCAGTCTCATTGAGGGTCTCGATCGCCTTGGTGGCGCCCTCCTGGTCGGCCATCTCGACGAACCCGAACCCGCGTGACTGGCCGGAGAACTTGTCTGTCACTACGACAGCTTTCTCGACCGAACCGGCCTGAGCGAACAACTCCATCAGGTCATCATTCGTGACTGCGTAGGCGAGATTACCTACGTACAACTTGCTGGGCATGGGAGCCCTCCTTCTGAATGTGGTGCCGGAAGCTCTTAAACGGGGGACCCTGCCAAGGATCTGGGGGTGCGGCGCGATAAGGGCGGTCCGAGCGTACTCCTAAAAGGATACTCTACCGTATGACTGTGTAAAGCCACGTAGGGCGCAATCAGGCAGCCGTCCTCATCATAGGCGAAAGAAACTTTAACAAGCAATTATCCACTTCCTGCGGCTTTTCCTGCTGCACCCAATGCCCCGAATCGGGCACATAATGGATCTCGAACGATCCGCTGAAGAGCTCGTTCATGCCGTAGGTGAGCTCCTTGCCGAGCGCCACATCCTGCTCACCCCAAATCAGCATCGTGGGCGCGGAAATCTTGCGTTCGATCCAGTTGTCGGACACGCGCCGGCGGCGAAGGTTGTCGCGAAACAACGCCCGATAATAGTTGATCGCGGCGGTGAGCGAATATGGATTGCGGAACGCCGCGCCAAAATGCGCGAGGTCTTCATCGCTGAAGGCCGACTTTTGCACCGCGCTGTCCTTCAGCGTTCGTTTGAGCATCGCGAAATCACGCGCGCGCAGCAGCGCTTCGGGCAGCCATGGAATTTGGAAAAAGAACATGTACCAACTGCGCAGCAGTTGGCGCGGATTGCGGCGCAGGTTTTCCTCGAATTTTTTTGGATGCGGACAATTCATCACGATCAGCCGTTCCACGACCTCCGGACGTTGCATCGCGGTCGCCCATGCAACAGCGCCGCCCCAATCGTGCGCGATCACGACCGCGCGCTGATGCCCGCAGGCCTCGATCAAGTCCGCAACATCGCCGACCAGTTTGTCGAGCGTGTAATTCGCGACCCCGACCGGTGCATCAGTGTCGCCATAGCCGCGCAAGTCCGGAGCGACGCATTCGAAATGCGGCGCGAGCGCGCGAAGCTGATGGCGCCAGGAGTACCAGCATTCGGGAAATCCGTGCAGCATTACGATCAGCGGGCCCGACCCCGCCCTCGCGACCTGCATATTGAGTCCGCTTTTGAGTTTCAGTTTCTCGAAATGCCACGGCTCTGACATCGGCGATTCTTTATGCGGTTGGTCAACGCGACGTGCGTCTAGGCCGCGAGTTTGGTGGTTCCAGCCAGCGCCGGCAATTCGGGATTGCAGATGTAGCGAAGCTTAGGCAGCGTGACGTCCGCCGTCGTGAAGGTTGCGCTGATTGGATTCGTCAGCCGCATCGTCGCCGCGGTCGCGCCGAAAGCCTCAGCATCAAGCGTCATCACCCGGGGCTTTCCGCGTTCGGCCTTGCTGAAGACGTATTCCGGATCGACCTGCACCAGCACCAGCTTGTCTTCCTGCTGATTACGCGCGAGGTGCATGCTCGCGATGTACTGGATGTCGCCGCCGCCGATCAAATCGCGATCCAGCTCCTCGATTTCACAAATGGTCTTGCCGCCGAGCTTCACCCGGCCGGTCACGCGATCATGATTGACGCGCAAACTCACGTCCCCCTTCGCGACCGGAAAACCCCATCGCGAGGAGAGTTCTTTCGCCGCCTGGTCGTTGTCGATATAGCTGCGCAGCACGAAACCCCGCGGACGCACACCGGTGCGGCCGGCAACGCGAACTTCGGCGATGCTGAACGGACCCCATTCGCTGTTGGGGAAATGCGTGAGGTTGAAAATCGCATACTGCGGAATCGAGGGATGCATCGTGCGCGGCAACAACCCGATCGCCGCGTCGTCATCGATCTCCATGTGCAGTTCGAGAATCTGCGCGCCCTTCAAGCTCAGCGCATCGGTCTTGTAACCGCTGATAGTCGCGGCCGAGTTGGCGAACTTCGCAAGATCGAGAGTTCCAAACCGGGGCGGCATCAGCGGCCTCCTCCCGCGGCGGCAGTGGCCGAATCGGCGCCGCCTTTCTGAAAGTGAGGCATCACTTCTTTCGCAAACAGACGCAGACTGTTCAGCACCTGCTCCTGCGGGACGACTTCGAGCGCGTTGAGAAGAAAATTGATCTGATCCGCGCCGGTCGATTCCCACGTCTTGATTGCCTTGATGATACGAGCGGGATTTCCGATCGCTATTCCCTCGGGCGCGCCCGACTCGTCGCCGGGTCCCGACGCTTCCTGGCGCAGTGCCGGCAACAATCCCAGCGACGGGTACGACTTGGTCGGGTACGACTCACGCACGGCGAGCAGTTGCGACGCAAGATAGTTGAAGGTGCCGGTCAGGCGGCGACCGGTCTTGATCCCCTCGGCATCGTCGTTATGGCAGTAGAGAAAATTCACGGTGGCGACTTTCTCGTTGACGAATTTGCCGACCGGTTCGCAGTTGCGGATGATCTTGCGATAAGTATTAACCTTCTGTTCCTGTTCCTTGAATCCGCCGAAGGTCAGGCCGAGCGATCCCATTCCGCGCTCGGCCGCATCGATCTCGGTACCGGGACTCGTCACCGCGACCCACATCGGAGGATGCGGTTTTTGATACGGCTTCGGAATGATGGTGCGCTGCGGCATCGACCACGAACGTCCCTGGTATGAATAGCGTTCCTGGGTCCACATTTGCGGAAGGCATCGCACGAACTCGTCCCAGGTTTTCTTGGTTTCGTCGGGATTGGCGCGGAAGCCTCCGAGCTCGGTCCAGGTCGCTGATCGCCCGGTGCCAACCTCGAGGCGTCCTCCCGAGAGGATGTCCAGGACCGCAGTCCGCTCGGCAATTTTGATCGGATGGTTGAACTCCGGGACACATACGATGATTCCATGCCCGACCCGAATCCGCTTCGTGATCATCGCGCAGGCAGTGAGAAAAAGTTCCGGCGCCGGACAATGCGAATATTCTTCGAGAAAGTGATGCTCGACGGCGAACACGGATTCGAAGCCCAGTTCGTCAGCCAGTTTCACCTGCTCAAGGCATCGATCGTAAACGGTCTTTTCGGCTTCTGGAGTCCATGGCCGCGGGACGGAAATTTCGTAAAAGAGACCGAACTTCATACGCTCACCTCAACAAACCGATCGTTTAGCAATCTCCGCTAAAGAATGGAACCCCGCAAAATTCGCATTATACCGAATTTAAATTTCGAGAATTGCATTAGCGCGATAGGTCGTTTTGAGTAGCAATGCTTACTCAAACCTGCCTCACGTTAAAATAATTATGCCGAAGATAACTCTCAGTGATGGACTTAATAGCCATCACGGGAATACCTTTATTCCATGGCACAATGGTCTACCTCTCCCGCAAGAAAGCGCTGCGCCTCCTCCGGATGGCGACGCACTGAATGATCACAGAAAGTAACAAGCGCGGCCAGTATTATCGCGCCGCGATGGAATTCCTCGAGGTCGCCGAACGCAAACGCAACTGGAGCTTGTTTGGCGACGTTCCGTGGGAAAAAATCGACTCCGCGCAGAATTCCGACCGTAAGGCTATCTGCATCGAAACCTACTGCGCCGAGGAAATGTACCTTCCCGACTACGCCGCCCATGGCGCCAGAATGACCCGCGATTGCTTTGGGACCGGGTGGTTCCAGGCGCGATGGAGTTTTGAAGAATCCCGCCACGGACTGGTCTTTCGCGAGTACCTGACCCGTTCCGGATTGCGCTCCGAGACGCAGTTCGAGTCGATCGAGAAGATGGTTTTCTCGAGCTGCTGGGAACCGCCGTTCGCAACGGTCCGGCGGATGGCGTGTTACGGCGCGCTGCAGGAAGGCGCCACCTACCTCGCATACAAGGCGCAAAAGGAAAAGGCCGATCTTGAAGGCGATGCCGTACTCAAGACTATCTTCACCCACGTGGGCAGCGACGAAGCGGCGCACGCGGGCTTTTATCGCAAGGTAATCGAGATCGAAATGGCTGACGATCGGGGCGGCACTGTGTCGGATTTTGCGCACGTGCTGGCAAACTTCAAAATGCCGGCTGACGGGCTGGTCCCGCGCTACCAGGAGCGCCTCAAAACCGGCGGTGGCGGAATCACCGCACGACAGTTCATGGAGGGCGTGGTGCTTTCGACTTTGCGCAGCCTTGGCATCACGCGGGGCGAGCTCAAATCGGCGCGCGCTCGGGCGGAGATCAGCGTAACGACGCCGAGCGCTGAGTTTTCGCTCTCGGCATCCGCGAAGTAATCGCTTCACCGACTTTTTCTCCTTTATTTTCAAGGTGTTGCTGGCTTCCGCTACCTTTCGGAGTAGCCAACGCTATATCGTTAGCGAACAAATGGCGGAGCGCCTCCAAGACCGGAAAAGCGTAAATATTTCGACGGTTTTTCGACCTCGAATGATCTCAAATTGACGCCAACTGACGGGGGCCAATACAATCTGATCATTCCGAATCGGAGGTCACGGCTGAGTCGTGCGAATGGTGGTTCCCCGGTCGCATTTCGAAGGGAAATCGACCGCAATCTTTCCGAGTTTTTTCGGACCCATCGTAGCGCGTCGTTCCGGCGCGCGATTTCGGGATTCTGCCGCTACTACCACGTTCGCTTGCCCCGGATTGAATGGTACGAATACATCGATTGGGGTAAGACCGCGGGCAAGACTTACGAGGACGGTCGCATCCACCTGATTCATCCCGAAAACTGGAAACGATGCCGCATCCACAAGAGCGAGCGGATGTGGGTGCAGACTCTCTATCACGAAATGGGTCACTATCTTTTTTGGACCGATGCCGAACGCAAGGCCGACGCCTTCCAGCGCCGGATGGTGTTGG
Source organism: uncultured delta proteobacterium (assembly GCA_963747115.1). Taxonomy (GTDB): domain Bacteria; phylum Desulfobacterota; class Binatia; order Binatales; family Binataceae; genus DATGKG01. The sequence continues at coordinate 228,872 of CAVVEB010000006.1, forward strand.
GGCTTCGCGCGCAGGCTCGGCGCAACAGCAAGCCGGCCCGAGGTTCGAGCCGCGGACTTCCCACCCGCCGCAAAGCCGCGGCCAGTGGACGCAAGGATACTGTGCCGCCGCTGCGGGGAACTCGCGCGATCGCGAGAAGCATGCGTCGAAAGAGACGCCGCCGCGCGTAAGCGCGCGGACGCGCCGATGCTGCTACATTAGATGCGCGATGGCGAACAAGCCTAACGTCGAAAATCGTTGGTGGGTCGAGACCACCAAGAAGCCGCGCAAGCAGCAGCAAAAATCCGAACAGGAAATGCCGCAGCTTCCGATCGCCATGACCTTCTATACCGTCGCTCGCGATTACGATCAGGACCGCGCCAAGGAAGACCTTACCGATAACAATTTACGCATCGCGCGCGCGGCCAATCCTCCGCAGGGCGACTGGGTCTACCTGCCGTTCACCGAAGATCACTATCCCCCGAATCTGATCAAGCGGATCAAAGATGAATTTCGTTTGCCACGAGAAGCGCGCGGCATCGTCATCGATCATGGCCGCCTCGTGCGGCTGCTCATTTGCGGGCCCGAACTCGAAGACTGGATGATCGATGTCACCCTCGGCGACGAGCCGTCGGTCGACGCCTACGTATGGGGCACCATGTATCGCGAGCGGGTCTTTCGGCGAGCCGAAGAGGCGCTACGGCAGGCGCGCAAGTGGGCCATCAACCTGCTGCAATATCCGCCGACCCGCGATGAGCCCTTCCGCGGCGCCCTGTTGTAGCAAAATGCTACTTGGAAAATTCGACGGTCGCGGTACCGGTAACCAGGCGCTCGGATTCTTCGTTCTCGATCCAGATATCGATCTCGCACCGTCGCGTTTCCGGATAGGTGTTGGTGATGAAGCCTTGCAGCGTGAGCGTGTGATCCGGCAGCACCGGAACGCGATAGGTCGTGCCCATCCGCACCATTCGCGCATGGTTGGCGCCGATCCAATCGGTGACCAGTTTGGTCAGTAACGAGAGACTCATGTTGCCGGGCAGGATCATTCCGGGCAGTCCCTCTTTCTTCGCGCCTTCATCGTCGGTGAAACGTGGCGCGTCGAGTCCATTAGCGTGCGCATAGGCGCGGACCTGAGCCTTGCTGATAAAGATTTCTTGCGGACCGATCGCAGTCCCGATCTGAACGTCTTCAAATTTCATAGCTTGGTTTTCAGTCGGTTTGCTCTCCAGCCTCACTCTTGTCTTTCCCAATCGGGAGAGAGATTGCAGTTTTCGGACTTGTTAGGGCCGGTTCATGAAGCGATGATCGATGTGGGCGACGATCTCGTCTTTCTGGTTGCGCAAGGTTGAACGCACCACCACGAACACCATCGTGCCGCTGCGGCCGGTTTTGTCGTAGATCTCTTTTACCGCGGAGCTGAGGCTGATGCGGTCACCGGGACGAATCGGCGCCAGGAATTCGACGTCCTTGCCGGCGTCGAAACCCGCGCGTCCATAGCGCGGCACGTGCTGGAAAAAATGCCGCCCGTTGCGAAAGGTGGTCGCGAACGAAGGTGGCGCGATGACGCCGCCGTACGGCCCCCTCTTCGCCGCCTCGTCGTCGGTGAAAAGTGGATTGGTCTCCCCGATGACCGCGCAGAACTCGCGGATCTTTTCTGGGTGACGGGCACCGGCTCGGTCGTTTCAAAACTTCTGTTGATGACTGCGGGATCGAAATCAACCACGATAACTAGCTTCGCTTCCGCCGGTATCGCGTGCGGCACCGGTTTACGCTTGGGCCGGAAATCGACCGCCGCGTAAGTGCCGGTTTTCAGCTCGCGCACCAGCTCTTCGATATTTTTTATGTCGGCCTCGAAGCGCGTGGCGCAAAGACCGATCAGGCTGACCAGATGACTATCGGATCCACCGGTCGCCTTGTATCCGTACTTCTCGACCAGCTCGGCCGCGCGTTCGTTCTCACCCTTGCGCGATCCGCCATTGAGCAGTTCCACCGCGATCACGTTCTCGAGCACCGGCCTTTTCAGATAGTGCTCGTAGAGTCCGATGTTCGGGCGGCCCGGATGACACGGCACCGCAATCCCACCCATCCGCGCGACTTCATCGACGAGTTCCTGCGCGTGAATGCGTATGTTGGTGAAATCGAAACGGCGCGCCATCTCATCGGTGACGCCGAAGACCAAGACGTGACCGTAGTCGGTTTCCACCTCGGCGGCTTTCAGCACCATGACGCCGAACTTGTCTTCCAGCGCGCGGTAATCCGCGTTGCCGTTCCACTGGCGATGCTCGGTGAGTACGACTCCATCGACCGGCACTTGCGCGCGCCGCATTTTAATCCAGTTGAGGTACGCCTCTACCGGTGCGCGGCTGTCTTCGGAGGCTTCACTATGCGCATGCAAATCAAGGATAGTGGCCACGAATAAATTGTTCCTCACCTCGCCGGGCGAAATTTCGCGAGGGTCACGTCACGCGTGACGTCCTCGTATACGACCTCAACGGGCATATCTATCTTAACCTGATCCGGGGCGCAGTCGACAATGTTGGTGAGCATCTTCAGGCCCTCGTCCAACTCCACATAAGCCATCACGTAGGGAAGCGCTTCGCGAAAACCTGCGGCCTGGTTCTGATAGGTTACCGTGAAAGTGTAAATTTTTCCGCGCCCCGAGCATCGCACCCACTCGGTTTTCGATGAGAGGCAGTTGGTACATAACGCGCGCGGATAATATCGGGTGAAACCGCAGTCGCGGCATTTCTGGATATACAGTTCGTGGCGCTGAAGCGCTTCCCACCACGGACGACTTTCTTCATCAAGGTGTGGCAGTGGCTTGGCGTATTTTTTTTGCGGTTGATTTTCGGCCATTGGATTCCTCGCCTCACTGATCCGAAAGGATCAGCGTCGCCCCTGAATGGCGGGTGCCCAGCGCGCCGCCGGTCCCATGCACCAGCGCGGTCTTGCAATCCTTCACCTGGCGCGGACCGCATTCACCGCGAAGCTGTTTGGCGGCCTCGATGACGAGAAAGATTCCGCGCATGCCCGGATGATTCGACGACAGCCCGCCGCCATCGGTATTGATCGGCAGCTCGCCGTCGAAGCGCAGACGCCCACCCTCAACGAATGCGCCGCCCTCACCGCGTTTACAGAAGCCGAGATTTTCCAGCGTCGCCAGCACCGTGATGGTAAACGAGTCGTAAATCATCGCCATGTCGATGTCGGCATGACTCACCGCCGCGCGTTCGAATGCGAGCCGTCCCGATTGAGCCGCGGCAATCTCCAGATAGTCGCGATGACCCGCCGCCGCGTGCCGAACCGTTTCTCCGGTCCCGAGAATATAGACAGGCTTTTTTTTGAGATCGCGTGCGCGCTCGGCCGAAGTAACTACCAGCGCGCCGCCGCCGTCGGAGATGATGCAGCAATCGAGCAGATGCAGCGGTGAGGAAATGATGCGCGACGCGAGGACATCTTCGATAGTGATCGGGTCGCGATATTTCGCCGCCGGATTCATCGAGGCATGCAACCGCATCGTCACCGCGATCTCCGCCAGCTGCTCCGAGGTAGTGCCGTAATCGTGCATATGGCGCTGCGCGATCATCGCATAGGCGCCGACCGTGGTGGGGCCGAACGGCATGTCATACTGATCGCACGGATCGCCGCTGCCGGCGCCGCCTCCGGTGCCAATCGCGAACCGCGAAGACGCCGCCGTCGATCCATAAGCGACTACCGCGACCTCGCACAGTCCGGCCGCGATCGCAGCTGCCGCGTGCGCAGTGTGGGCGACGAATGAGGAACCGCCAATCGCGGTGGAATCGACGAAGTTAGGCGTCAGGTTCAGATAATCGCAGAACGAGATGATCCCCATCCCGCCCATGCCCATGCCGGTGGTGCATAAGCCGTCGACATCCTTGATAGTGAGGCCGGCGTCATCGAGCGCGCCGCGGACGCTCTCGGCCATAATCTGGAACATACTTTTGTCGGGTGCGAAACGGGTGGGATGTTCGAAGGCACCGGCCACCGCGGTTTTCCGGCTGAGACTCATCGCGTGAATACCTATTTCAGTCTCGAGAGAAAACTTTCGAAGGCGGCGTTGACCTCGGCCGGACGCTCCCATGGAAGCGCATGACCGCCGTCGGCGATCACTTCGATCCTAGCGCCTTTGATCTTCGAGCCGATTACTTCCGCGTCGGCCGGCGTGCAGGTGGCGTCGTCAACTCCCGCCAAAACCATCGTCGGCCGGGAGAGCTTTTCCAGTTCGCCCCGAAGATCGACTTGATCGCACGCGAGCGTATCGCTGTAGCGCACGCGCGGATCGGTTTTGATTTGTTCCATCCAGCCTTCCCGGACGACGTCGAAGTTTTCCTTCACCGTAGTCGGCGAATACGCATCGGTCGTGAAAGCCTGCGGCGCGCGGCCCATCATGACGGCGCGTAGCCCATCGAGACGCTCGCGCGGAAAATTGAATCGCGCGGCGGTCGCTATCAGCATCAGTGCATCGACCCGCGCCGGATGACGCAACGCGAAGTCCATCGCGATCGCGCCACCCATCGAATGGCCCGCGATCGTCGCCGACTTGATCCCGAGCGTATCAAGGAACCGCGCGAGAAAGTCCGCATAGTCACCCACTGACTTGAGACCTTCGACTCCTGAAGATCGCCCATGACCGGGAAGATCGACGGCGACCGGGCTGTGCGAGGACGCGAGATGCGCGATCTGCTTGTGCCAGATATGTCCGTTGGAGCCAGCGCCATGAATCATGACGACGATGCGTCCCTTGGAAAAATCCGGCATCACCTCGGGCAGCGTAGTCGGGCCCGCATAGTGAAAGTAGATCGCGTGTCCGTTGATGTGAAGGTACTTGGTTGGCATCGATCGCGAAGCCTCGGCGCTCACCTCAATTCACGGTTAGCTAGTCGGTTCGCAGCCGAGTTGTCAAACGCCGACTGGCGCATCAACTCAACGCGGGGGGTTGCGGCCAATCAGCAGGCGATCGCTGAGGTCGAAGCTGCGCGAGGAAAGCTGCGGCGTCATCTCGTCGAGGATTCGGGTTACCGTTCGGCGCCGCTCCTCATCCATAAACGGCCCCCATCGTAGATCGATCCATTCCACGATGCCGGCCCACGTGACGGTGAAGCGCGCGTCACGAACTTCGATCGCGAGGCCCGCGCGGCTCATCGCCGCGCGATTCGGCTCCTCGGCCTCCGCCGCCAGGATACTGCGCCTGCTGCCAAACCCAGCCGCCACCTGGCTCCATTGCTCGTCGCTCATGAAGCCGCGCAGCGTTTGCCTGATTCCCGCGCCGCCGACGGTGACGATGACGGCGCCGCCGGGCGCGAGGCATCGCACGAGCTCGCGCATCGTCGCGTTTTTGTCGGAGACGAATTGCAAAACGTGGCTAGCGAAGATGATGTCGAGGGTGCCGTCACGAATTGGCAACGCCGTCGCGTCGGCGCGCAGCAGCGGCGTGCCCGCACCGTTGCGGATTCGCGCTTGCGCGATCATCTCGGCGGAGAGATCGGCGCCGACCGCAATCGCGCCGGGCGCGGAGTTTTTGAATTCGCGCAGATAGCGGCCGTTACCGCATCCGAGGTCGACGATCCGCCGCGCTCGCGCGACCTCATCGGCGATCGAACACACCACCGCGCCGCGCCGGTGGATGTAGTATTCGCCGTCGCCGTAGCTTTCCGCGATTTGAGCGAAATATTCCGCGACGCTCGAACGCGGGCGTCGGGTGAGCGATTGATCATTAGCGGCCAATTTTATTTCCCGGGTGAACTTGGGCCCCATAGGGAGGCTGTGGGCAGAGCGGACCGTGCAAGAAGTTGGTAACTTACTTGGCGGCCTTTTTGCGGCCGCGGCGTGGCTGTTCTACCCCCGCCATCGCTTCGGCGAGACCCTGGCTGTGTTCCCATTGCTCGATCGCATCGCGGCTGAATCTCCATGTGCTGCCGACCCTGAAACCCGGAATGAGGCCGCGCCTCAACAATCGGTAAACTGTGGTCGGATGTACGCGAAGGTGCTCCGAGAGTTCGGTGACGGTAAATATTTGCTCATCAGGAGGCATCAGGAAATCTTCTCTTACCCCCCCGGGCAATAGTCGTGAGATCCATTTTGACGCTGGCGGTATCTTCTATGTTTTTCGTTGTTGCCACGTGTGTCAAGTAAGCAAACTGCTCACATTCATGCTGGCTGACCAGAGCGCATACATTTGGCAAGCGATGCCTGCTGATGACCGGCGTTGCCATTTTCGCGTAAGCTTTTTTATTCGAATTTATCGCTACGGAGTCCCCACCGATCTCCATGGCACTCGACCACTATAGGCATAAACGCGACCCCGAACGCACTCCAGAACCTTTTGGCCGCGGCGATTCGTCGCGCGCCGTCTTTTCGCGAAGCGGCGGGATGTTTGTGGTTCAGAAACACGCGGCGACCCGGCTCCATTATGATTTTCGCCTCGCGATGGAGGGCGTCTTGCGCTCGTGGGCGGTTCCGAAAGGTCCCTCGCTCGATCCCAAGGACAAGCGTCTCGCCGTGATGGTCGAGGATCATCCGATCGACTACGGCGATTTCGAGGGCGTGATCCCGCACGGCAACTATGGCGCCGGCGAAGTCATCGTATGGGATCGCGGCGTCTACAAGGTAATTGATCCGCCCGACGGGGACGCGGCCGAAGCGGTGCGCGACGGCAAACTCGATATCGAGATGCACGGCTTCAAAATGCGCGGCGCGTACACACTCGTGCGCACGCATATGCAAAACGGCAAGCAGCAAAACTGGCTGCTGATAAAAAAACGCGATCAGTTCGCCACCGACGAGGACCTCACCGGCCAGCATCCGCGGTCGATACTCTCCGGCCTGACCATCGAAGAGATGCGCGACAGCTCGGCCATCGGGCGTGAAATTTCCGCCGAGCTCGAAGAGAAAAGCGTCGCGCGTTTTTCCGGCAAGCTGAACGCGAAGGCGTTCCCGCTCAACCTCACGAAGGCGGGCGACCGTCCGTTCGACGGCGAGGCGTGGCTGTTCGAGATAAAATACGACGGCGTGCGCGCGCTGGCGGTGCGCGACGGCAATCATGTCCGCCTGTACGCGCGCAGCGGAACCGAAGTCACCGAGCGCTATCCCGAAATCACTCTCGCCTTCGACGCGATGCCGTTCGATCGCTTCGTCATCGACGGCGAGATCGTCGCGCTCAATGACGACGGCCGGCCCAATTTCGGCATGCTGCAAACGCGGATGCACGTGCAGGATCCGGCGGCCGCGCGAAGGCTCAGCTTCTCGGTTCCCACAGTCGATTTCGTGTTCGACCTGCTCGCATTCGACGGCTTCGACCTGCGTTCGATGGCTCTGGAAGCCCGCAAGGAGATTTTACGCCGGATCGTCCGCGGCGAGGGACCGATCCGCTACTGCGATCACGTGATCGGCCGCGGCAAGGATTTCTTCGAGGCGGTTTCCGGTGCCGGATTGGAGGGTATGGTGGCAAAGAAGCGCAGCTCGACTTATCGCGGCGCCCGCACCGCCGAATGGGTGAAGATAAAATCTCCCCGAACCCGCAGCTTCGTGATCGGCGGATACACCAGCCCGGACGGCACGCGCACCAGTTTCGGCGCGCTGCTGCTCGGGGTTTACGAGGCCGATGGAAAATTGCGCTACGTTGGAAAAGTCGGCACCGGTTTCAATCGCGACAGCTTGAGCGCAATTCACGAAAAGCTGAAACCGCTCGCGCTCGATACCTCGCCGTTTCGCACCGGCAAGGATCTCGTGCTGCCGGAACGCGGAGCGCATTTCGTCGAACCGAAGCTGGTGGCGGAGGTGCGCTTCGCTGAGGTCACCAGCGAAGGCTGCGCGCGTCACGCCAGCTTTCAGAAACTGCTGGGGGACGCGGACCCGAAGGCCTGTACCTGGGAGGCGGCCTTCGGCGGAACCGGTAACACCTCGCCCGCGAGCGAGCAGACCGCGATGCCACTGGAAAAGATCGAGACCGGCTACAGCAAACGCAATGGCAACAAGTCCCATGACGTGACCATCACGCATCCGGAAAAAATCTTCTGGCCCAAGGAGCGCTTCACCAAGGCTGACCTAGTGGATTACTACCGCAAGATTTCGCGCTGGATGCTGCCGTACCTGGAGAACCGGCCGGTGATGATCGTGCGCTATCCCGACGGTATCGAGGGCAAGAGCTTCTACCAGAAGGACGCGCCCGCGTTCGCGCCGGAATGGATTCGCACCGTGAAAATTTACGCGCACGATACCCAGCGCGACATCAATTATTTCGTCATCGAAAACGCGGACGCGCTCGCATATGTGGCCAACCTCGGCACCATTCCGATCCACATCTGGTCGTCCAGCATCGGGCATTTGGAGAATCCTGACTGGCTGCTTTTCGATATCGATCCGAAAGGCTCGACCACCAAAAACGCGGTGCATACCGCGCGCGAGACGATAAAGGTGCTGAGCGAAATCGGGCTCAAGTCCGCGATCAAAACCTCCGGGCAAATGGGCCTCCACGTGATGGCGGGGCTGAAGCCCGCGTACACCTATCAGCAGGCGCGTGACTTTTCCGAAATCGTCGCGCGGCTGGTGGTGAGCCGGATTCCGGATCTATGCACCATCGAGCGCAACAAGAGCGCGCGCGGCGGCAAGGTCTATATCGACTACCTGCAGCTAGGCCATGGAAAGACGATCGCGGCGCCCTATACTGCGAGGCCTAATCCGGGAGCGCCGGTCTCGGCGCCGATTCGAATGGCGGAGCTGAAACCGGATCTCGACCCCGCAATTTTCACCATCAAGAACATGGTGCGGCGAATGTCGCGGCTGAAGAAGGATCCATTTATCGGTGCGATAACCGATCGGCAGAGCCTCGAACCCGCGCTCAAGATTCTATCGGCGAAGTATAAGGCCGCGGGCCTCGAGTGAGCTCGCGAGTGCTGAGCGCGAAACGCGTTAGTCGAAGGCGGCGGCTGACTGGTCGCCCGACGAGGCCGGTGCCGGCAAGGTGCGCGGAAGCGAATAGCTGTACAGGTGGCCGTCGGAAACAAAGGTTCCGACCGGGTTCCCGAAATCCGCTTTGAAAGCGAGGAGCATGTTCTGCCCGTCCTGCGAGTCCGGGTCGGTCGCTGCGTACGCCAGATAAGTGCTCCCGTTTTCGGGAAACGCCTTCTGAAGCGGCGGCGTGAAACTCATCTGAAGAAAATTTACCGCCGGACGCCATCCGTCGGCATTGGTCTCTTTATCGACAACCGGCGTCCATCGCTCCTCGTCGGAAGTAACGGCGATGCGCAGCTCGCGATATTCAGGACTGCCGCCAGGGCTCTCGCGCAGCTCGATCACCCCCAACGTGGGGGCCTTTTCGCTCTCGGCCCACGAGATGGCGCTGGTGCCCATCGCGCCCGCCGCTTCAATCGCCGGTGGAATGAACTGTACCGCGGCGGCCCAGCATCCGGAGACGCCGAGCGCCGATAATCCACCGATCAACGCAAGCGTAATACGCGAAGGCTTCGACTTCACGAAGCTGATTCTAACATCGGCGTAATCCCGAGTGTAGAGGATTATTACTGGGTGTAGCGCGAGGCAAAAGCTGGGAAAATACGCCATTTTCATTGCCGAGAAAGCCTACTAGGCTCGCTGTGGCACGTCGTGCCACGAGATAGGAGATAGGCAAAATGCTGATGGGTGAGCCGCTCACGCCAGCGCAAAAAAGATTCGCGCTGATCGACAATGGCATCGGCGCGTTCATCGTGAACGTGGTCATCGCGCTTGGGTTCGGCTGGCTTTTTTTCAGAGGCCTAAGCCGGGTTCCGTTATGGGGCCAACCCAGCATCGCCGGCGATACCCTCTTCACCGTCTTCCTGCTCCCGCTGATAACCTGCCTGATCGTCACCCGACTTGCCCGCGCGCAGGTGCGATCCGGACGGTTGGCGGGGCTGCGCGGCGGCGCGGCAATGAGATGGCTGCCGCGGAACACGCTACTGCGAGGAGTACTGATTGGCGCGGTGTCACTCGCGGTGCTGGGGCCGATGACGATACTGGCGCTCAAGCTCGGCGGCATCGCGAGCTTGTCGCTTCGGCATTTCATGGTATTCAAAGCGGTCTTCGCGGGTTTGGAAGGAGCGCTGGTAACGCCGTTCATCGCGCTATGGGCGATCTCGAGCGAATAAAAACGTTTCGCCGAGCACATCACCGACGGCTTGACGATTGCCAGAGATAGAAGTGAAGGTTACACGCTCACGAGATGAGCAACGCTAACCGCTTTCGCGCTGGAGCTGGTCCACCCGCAATAGCTAAGCCGATAGAGCTACTTACGCTTGCGGGTCTTGGCGGAGTTGTGCGAGCGCGAAGTGCCCACGCTACGGCCTCCAGAGCGGCTGCCGGCGGAAGCCGCAGCCTGCTCGGGCACCTCTGCTTCCTGCTCCGAGGAGGAGGCATCTTTTGCCTTGCCGCTTTTCCTTTCCAGCGAAGCCTTCAGCGCGCTCATCAGGTCGATGACCTTACCACGCGGCTGTTCGGGTGGCCCTGTGATGACGGCTTCCTCGCCCTGGACCTTGCGCTGAGCGGCTTCGAGCACGCGCTCGCGATAGTTATCGGTGTATTTGGAGGGGTCGAATTTCTTTTGGGTTAGGTCATCGATGAGACGCTGGGCTAGCGTAAGCTCGCGATCGGTGGTCTTGGCGTTCTCGCCGCGATCGACCTCGGCGCCCGAAACGACTTCATCCTGGTAGTACATCGTATGCAGCATCAGGCCGCCCTCGTATGGCCTCACGATCACCAAGTGCTCTTTGTTACGCATCGTAAAATGGGCTAATGCGACCCGTTGGCTCTTGGTCATAGCATCGGCTAACAGGCGGTAGGCACGCGCCGACTCCGGCGAGCATCCGAGGTGATAGGAGCTCTCGAAGAAAATCGGGTCCACTTGCGCCAGTGGAAGGAACTCGGTGATCTCGACCGAATGGTCTTGCTGCGCCTCAAGTTTTTCGAGTTCCTCGTCGGTAAAAGTAACGTAAACACCTTTCTCGATTTGATATCCGCGGACCAATTCGCTCCGATCGATGATCGCGTCGTCGACCGGACAATAGATTTTCTGCTGGATGCGGCTCTTATCTTTTGCGTGCAATAGATTGAAGCTGACCGCCTTGGGTCGGGTTGCCGTGTACAGCTTGACGGGGATGGATACCAGCCCGAAGGAGATCGAGCCTGCTGCTACCGGTCGTGCGGCCATAAGAACTTCTCCTCTACTGCACAGATAAGCCCGCGATAGGTGGCGGTGCGTCGTTAAAGGTACCTACAAGCCTCGCGTCGCGCTAGGTCCCCGAAAATGCCTCATTCTTCCTAGGCTTTTTGCCCCCGCGAGGATGCTTTAGCCTGTCTTCGCGAAACTCTCCACTCGCCTGAAATGTTGCCAAAGTGTTGCTCCGATGTAGCTCGTCGTCGCTCCGCGGTCACACATTTGTGGTCTGATTGTATCAAATTCACGCCTTTGGTCCGCGATTTGTTGCCTCTGGTGACATCCGATGGTTCCGGCTGCGCGCGCGGTCACATCAGCGCGCAAGCGAGAATCGCGGCGCGAAAGGTCACGATGAAAAACGTCGATTGGATCGCGGGAATGATGGGCGCGGCAGCGATCGCCGCGCTGCTATGGGCCGCGGTCGCCTACGCCTGAGCGCGTCTCGCTAGCTCTCTCCGGCTCCGCCCCCGAGAGCATCGCCGTGACTCACGCCCGCGCGATGTCACTCCACTGCTACATCCGCGATGACTCATCGCTCCGACAGCTACAGCTACAATCGCATCGGTACTTAGGTCTCGCAATGAACCGACGCGCTGCGTGGCTTGAGAGCCGCGCAGCGCGTCGCTCTCCCCCTAATGCGCGGCATGGTTCTCGCAACTCCAGGAGCGAGAACCACGCCGCGCCCCCGCCGCCCCCTCACCCCCCGATGAACTCGCGCAGGACCGCGAAGTAGCGCTCGGGCGCGTCGGCGGCGATTCCATGCCCGGCGTTGGCGAAGCGCTCGAAGCGCACCAGGTTTGACGGTAGCGCCGCGGCTATCTGCTCCGAGTAGATCGGCGGCGTGATCGGATCGTCCTCGCCGGCCACCACCAGCGTCGGGCATTTGATTCGCGCCAGATCCGCCAGATAGTCAAAGGTGTAATCCTCGCCCTTGCGGAACGCGCTGAGCACGTCGAGCTGCCACAACTGGCGCGCGTCTTTTTCGGGATCATACGGCGCGCGCGAATAGAGCGGCCGGCAATGCTTGATGAACTCGCGCAGGGCCTCGCGATCGGGATTCTCGGCGCACAGGTAACCGCGCGCGGCGATTCCCGCCTGCTCGCCTCCCAGCCGCTCGAACACCGCCGCCTCGCGCTCGGGATCGGGGCGTCCCGCGCGGGTGCAGCATAGCACCAGCTTCGAGGGATGGTCGGGATAGCGGGTCGCATACGCGATCGCGACGAATCCGCCGAACGAGAGGCCTAGCACGATCGGATGCTCGATCTCCGCCGCGTCGCAAAACGCCTTGAGGTCGTCGGCCCATTGCGCGAGGTTCCAATTTTCCGGCATGCCTCGATCGCTGCGGCCCTGGCCGCGATGGTCGATATAAACGATCTGTGCGATGTCGGCGAGCTGTCCGTACTGCGGCTTGAACCCCGAATGTCGCCGCCCGGTCCGCCATGCAGCAGGACCACGGTCGGGACTTCGCGCATTCGGGGCCCGTCGGGCCGCAGCTTGGCGCCTTCGACATCGAAGAACATCCGCATCCCGCCGATATCGATTCGCATAGGGCGCAAGTAACAGAACCCGCGCGATGCCTCAAGCGGCGCGTGTGCGGGATCGGCCCGCGCGTTATCTGGTAGGGGCGGTTCGCGAAGGTGAGTATCCGGTACTTGACGGATAAGTAGGATTGCGCTATTCTGTCTGACATGAAGAAAAGAAGCACGATTCGCACCATCCAAAGTTCACGCGCCAGATGACCATCGGAGAGTTCGAGCGCTGTTTCCCAACGAAGATGCGTGCCGGACTTACCTCGCGAATCGCGTTGGCCGACTGGCGTGGCGTGCCCGCGCTGCAGCACACAGGATCACGTTTACTCGATTGCTAAGCCGTGGCACTGGGAGTGCGCCAATCCAGATTGCCGCAAGGGAAATGCCTATCGGTTCTCGCTCATCGCGGGACGATTTTCGAGAACACGAAATACCCGCTGCGCATTTGGTTTAAGGTTCTCTACATGATGCTGACCTGCAAGAAGGGAATCAGCGCGCTCCAAATCCATCGGATGATCGGATCCGGCTCGTACAGCACGGCCTTCTATATGTGCCATCGCTTGCGCGCATCGCTGAACGATCCAGAGTTCCGGCAGTTGATGGGCATCGTGGAAGTGGACGAGACCTACATCGGCGGCAAAGACGACAATCGCCATTGGGACAAGAAGCGCCACATCGCGGAACTGGCGACAAGACCCGTCATCGGCGCGATCAGCTCGCAAGGGAAACGTAGTCTGCCAGATGATCGAACACGCCGATATGCCGACGATGCATCGGTTCGTTCATCAAGTCGTGGACAAGGACAAGGTTGAACTGGTCGCGACCGATGAGCACGACGGCTATCAGTACTTGATCGCGCTGGCAGAGACTTCCGCACGAAACCGTGAATCATCGCGACGGCGAGTACGTGCGCGGCATCGTTCACACGAACACGATTGAATCGTTCTGGTCGCTGCTCAAGCGCGGAATCATCGGCACCTATCACAACGTGAGCAAGAAATATCTGCCGCTGTACCTCGAGGAGTTCAGGTTCCGATTCAACAATCGCCACGAAGCCGACATCTTTGGGAAGGCCATAGCAGGGTGCTGAGACGTGGGAACTGGCGACCGTCTCAGCTATCTGAGAACGTCGCCAGCGAGCCGATTCAGTTGGAATTGCCATTCGCAAAGTCGCGTCAGTCGGGTTGATCTGCGAGTTTGCGCAGTTGTTCTATTGCCTGCTTTTTCGCCTGTATCGGGCCATCATCCATGCGCCTGCGATTAATGCCCAAGCACAAGCTATACGTGCCGGTGCCATTGTCCGCGCCGCCCCCGCTGCCTGATTCCGGTTCAATATTCGCCTGCCGAAGTGCGGCGTTAAGCAGCGAATCTGCGTCGGGATGTTTATCGTCATGGTCCGCTTTCTTAGTGGGCTCGCCTCGGAAATACGTTGATAGGCCCTCGGGCAGCGATAATCCGTCTGGAAACTTATCAGCGGGGAGTCTGTCCACCTTCCACCCGCCTGTTTTGAACGCTCTTTCAAAATCGAGTTCGTATTCGCCTGCTTCTTCGCTATTGGTCACAAAAACAATAGTGAGTTGCTTAGGTTCATACTTCAAAAGATAGTCGCTAATTTTTTTGGACGCTTCATCGCTTAGATGACGCGGCATCACATAGCGATTCATGTCCGTGCGAATTTGCTTCACGTCTGCGCGAAGCGATTCTATGTTGCCGTTAATCGTAGCTACCGAGTCGCTTACGCGCATTTTCTGAACGATGGATAGAAAGAGCAGGGATAGCCAACCTAATAGAACGAGGGCCATCCAATATCGAAAATCCAAGGCGACGGCCTCAACCGACTGAATTAGCCGGTCGGGAATATGGAGCTTTATCGACTGCCAGTAGGCACCGCTGAAGAACACCCCGATGCCCCCCGCGATAAAACCAGTAACGATAACGGGACTCGGACGCTCGACGAAAATGAGCCACTCAAATCCAGCGGCGATCATGATGCCGCCAAACGCTTCGAGAAACCGCTCGACCGCTTTATTTGGTTCAGTTGAGGCCATGCGACCCTTCCCCTGACGGTGAGATTTGCGCTCCCACCGCATAAGGGTAGCCTAGCGGCGAAGGCGGTATCCGTCAACTTCCGGATACTCACCTTCCCGAACACCCCTACCAGGCAGTCACACAGGAAGCGCGAAACCCAGTTCGACTGCGAGGCGTATCTTAGCAGGGTCCTAAATCTGGCTGCGGTCCTTCACCTTCTCTCTCTACTGGGAGAGACAAGAGTGAGGGCGCAGGCTGCTTCAGCCTGCCAGTCGCCCTGAGCGCAGCGAAGGGTCTCCGCGCAGCGATGGGTGTTTGGGTTTCGCAAGGTTGTTTCTTCAAATCCTCCGCGTAGCGATTTCTTTCCTCGCCCATTTGGGACGCGAAGCCGCTGAGGCGGAGCCCGAAGCGAATTAGGCTAAATGACCCAGGCGAGGGACCTTTAGAAAATTAAATTCCTTTTTTCGGATTTTTATTTTGTCATCCTGAGGGTCGTCCCGAAGGACCTACGCGGAGCGACCGCGAGGCGTGCCCGAGCGGTCGCCCTGAGCGAAGCGAAGGGCCTCCGCGGAGCGATTCGCTGGGGAAATATTCCAGACTCAGATCAGACCATCTCGGGTTCATACCCTCAATCAGCTCGATTTCTTTCGCCGGAGCCATCCCTTGAGTTGTTTCTCTCGCGCGATGGCATCAACGATGTAGTCAAACTGTTCGAAATAGACCAGGCGATGAATCTTGTACTTGGCGGTGAACGCCGAAGCAGATCCGGGGCGATGCTCCTCGAGCCGCTGCTCAAGATCGTCCGTCACTCCGATGTAAAGGGTGTGCCGTGCGATTCGTCAGGATATAAACGAAGTAGCTATTGCGCATTTTCCGTCCATCGCTCTGTGTGGGCCCTTCGCTTCGCTCAGGGCGACCGCTCGGGCACGCCTCGCGGTCGCTCCGCGTAGGTCCTTCGGGACGGCTACCATCTCCGCTTCGACTCCACTTAGCCGTTCCGCCTCAGCGGCTTCGCGCAGGATGACAAACAAAATGTGTTGATGATAAAAGGGCCGTGCGATTTTCGCGCGGCCCCGGACTACCGCATCTAATGTACCCTCGACTCGCGCAAGCGTCGGTAAGTCTCCGCACGGTCAGGTATAGTCCCTGATACCAGTCGCCGTCTCCGCACCCGCCAATCAGCACCGGGACGTCGAGTATCTCGGCGCCCTCGCTGCGCCGGAAACCCCACTTCCTACCTTTGAGCGCAAGGACTTTGGCCGGAATGCGACGCAGCTTCTTTATCCGTTGCTCAGTCATTTCAGGCGTCGGAGTTCGGGGGCTCGCTAGTGTCGTTGGCGAAGAAGGCGCGCGTGCGATCAAGCGGTACAACGCTCTGCCTCCGCTTAAATCGCGAAGAACGAAGAGACATCGCTCCGCGTAGG
>CAVVEB010000007.1:0-95889 GCA_963747115.1 uncultured delta proteobacterium
CATGCCGAAACGACGCGAATTCGGCCGTCGCTCAAATAGACGAACGCTTCTTTGCCTGGCCATCCCGCGGCGGTGAATCGCCGGGTCGACCAACCGTCCAGAACCTTGACGCGCTCCGACCGCTTCGCCGCCCAGCCGGGAACGGCGCCCCTGGGCGATGGCTCGCCCCTGTAGCGGGGGACCGTTTCAAACCGATCGCCCCGATCCGCGCCCGGAGTTGAGAGCCTCGGCAACCGCGGCACTGAACCGCTGCCGGTCTTCGATTGCCGGCACGTCGGCCGCGGTCGTGATCAAGAGAATCGCGGTAGGGAAAAATCACCATTCCGAGGCCGTGCTGCTCGAGCGTCTCGAGCGAAATGCCGCGGCCGATGGGCCGTGCACGACGGGGAACGCACAACGACTTCGGACCGAGGCCGGCCCTCGCCAGCCGCGACGCGATCGACGATGACGGCGGCACGGGCCGGCATCCCACCGGGCAAACCATTCCGCTAGCGTCAGCTCTGCGCCGCTCAGACTTCCGGCCCTCATCGAGTGTCTTGATCACCTGCTCATCCTGGCGGCTTCGCCACTGCGCACACCAGATCCCACCCGCGTCGCCAGAGATCAGAGCCGCCAAGAGCCCAGTCAACCGATTGCTCGCCATCCACGGCGACAATTCCAGCCCCGCAATCGACGGCTTGGTACAAGCTGGGAGCAACCAGCTCCCACGTGAACGACAGGCAGGGAAATGAGATGACCGGAAGCAAGGTGCGGATCCGCCAGAAGCTCGATGGCAAGGTGCACGGGCAGGTCTGATCGAGGGTAAGTGTGCAGATCCGCGAGGCCTGTCCCGGGGGCGGAACAGGGATTGACAGGCCTTTCGCCGTCTCGACCGGGGCGACCTCCACACCGTCGCGACGAACACGCACCAATGTCGCTTCGGAGGGAAGGACCATGTCGAGCCATCGCGCGGTGCCAGCGTGTACGGGAGCAGCCGCAATCGATGCAGCGTCGCACCGTTCGGGTTCGATCGTGGTGGGAAAGCAGCACATCGCCGCGAGTAGCGCCCCTTCCCTCGAGCCGTTCGAGCGGCTCAGTGGTTAAGCTCGAGCCATGCACAGGCTCGTCGAACGAGAACATGCGGTCGAGACCTGACTCATCCTCGAGCCGAATACCGGCCGGTGATTCCTCTCGAACGAGCGGGCCAAGCCGTTCAAGCGGGGCACGCGACCGTAAGTGCACGTAGCCCGGTCGCCTGGAATCGCGAACGCACCACCAGCGGAGTCTTGACCACGATCAACCCCTGCTGGCGGAACTTGCACAAGACGGCGATCATCGGAATCGGCAGCCCGGACGTCCAGGGATATTCCGCATGAAAAGAGAATGTTTGCTGGCTCTGGCCGGCGATCTTCGGCGGGCGGAACAAGCACGTAGCCGCCCTCGGGCAAGCCCAGCACCGCGCACTTCGACCCGTCCAGGAACGGCACCTTCGGCTGGCCCGGCACCCACTCATCGGGACCAGCACGTCGGGCGAACCCATCGGACGCTCGACCCAGATCGGGACCGATTGGATCGGGGAGGGCGCCGGCGAATATGGTGACTCGTCCATCGAGCCGGAGAGCATTTCTGAAGCGGGTCTACCGTCGCACCTTCATCACGATGGAAGCTCCCGGCTCGGATTCGATCGGCTCGCGGGAAACCCGCCGCGGCCGCCCTGGTCAGTCCGGGCGCAGGCCCAGCACCTCGCCACGTTTGGAAGCGGCGCACGCGGAGGCAGCAGGCCGGGGACCTGGCCCGGATCGAGCCAGGCCAGGCCGCTCGCCGCCAAGGGCCGGATGAGCGTCCCTTGGAGTCGGCCCACGCCACCCACACGTTGCCATCCTCCATGTGGCAGCCCCCGACGCTAACGCGGGGAAGATCGAGGGGGCCCAGCAAGCGAGTCTGGATGGCGAGTGCGCCTATAGAGAAACGACAGCTCCTTGCCCGGAAGACGCCATTCGCGGGAATCACCACTTGCAGCCTGGTGATCCCTGTCGGCAGGACGGTGGCATGCGACTGTAGAGGTTCGCTTGATCCGCGCACATGACCACTCGTTCGGCGGTCCAGCCTGGGCTCAGGTCAATTTCCACCTCGGGGTCGAGCGCAGGCCGAGGCGGTCCAGTAGACTGGCATTCCAACCGGCATGGCGATCCCGAGACGAAGAGTTGCCCGCGGTAAGAGGCACGACGCTTCGGTCGCGGGTTTGGCGAAGACAAGCTCGGCGACCGGCCACGGCGCCACCACCTGGAAGCTGAGCCGTCTGAGACCGCTCTCCCTCTTCGAGCGGCCCGAACAGCCGGCGGCCGGCACGGGCCTCGACGCATTCCGCCACGACGTGGCGCGAGTCGAGGATCACAGTCGTCGTGCCACCGGTCCAGGTGGCGTTCAGCGGCCGGATCGCCGGAATCAGCCAGCGGCCCAGATCGGGCACGCGAGCGGTGGGCGGAAAAACGGATCTCGGTCGCGTTCCTGAGATCGCCGCCGAGCGTCACGATCACACGCGCGGCACCGCTGGAACGCTCGATGCGAAACCCCGTCCCGCCCGGCCCCTGCACGTCGAGCAGCTGGGCATGCATGTCAAGCTCGACCTCGAGCGATTTGGGGATTGCGCAGGTCCCCAGCTCGAGCACCCACTCGGTCATCCAGTTCACAGGCGGCCGCTGGCGACGGCGATCGCCCCGCGGCGGGTCGAGCTGGCTCGTGCCCGAGACCCGGAGCTTCCCGACCCCGCGGGCGAACCTGCTTGCTCGGGATGGAGCAAGCCGGTCGATGGGCGATTCGACTCGGCGTCTATTCTCCCACAGGGCCTCTGCCGCCGATTTCGCCGGCAGCGGCCCGCACCTGCGCCCGAGGCGAACCGATGGTATCCATCCTTTGGGAATCTCGAGCACAAGCGCCGTTGTCGGCTCGCCCGGAAGCGCGAGGTGGATTCCGCGTCCGCGCAGTGCGCCGCTGCACAGTCGAGCATCCAGGAGATCTGGATTTTCTGCCGTGAGTGCCCGTCGATCCAGATGCTCTGCTTGCCCGAATCTTAGAGCACCCAACAACCGCTCCAGAGCGGAACCTGGCTTGCTGGACGGCACGGGGATGGACCGACTGTTCGGGCAACGCGAACAGGTTGAGAGGAAGCTCGAATGCGACGCTCGGGCGAGAGAGGAACTGCCGCCGCCCCCAGCACCGCCGGCGACCACGGGTCGAGGACGTAATCGACGGCGGCCGGCGACGACTTCTCCACGACCAAGCCGCTCTGCCCGGCCAGGACCCGTCCGTCCCAGCGGGCACGGTGCGAAGCGCAAAGCAAACGGGGCGGCTCTGCCTGACCTTGCCGCCTGGATCCTAGTGCGGCCTTCGCGGCAAGCGACTCGAACCGCTCGGCAGAGAGAACACGAAGTTCGGTGCCAGGCAGAAACCACTGCGAGGTTTTCCCCGGCAGGAGCCTGTACGCGGATGATGTCGGGCTCGGAGGCAACCGCCTGAACAGCCACCCAGAGAAACACCACGCAGGCCACCCACTTGCTCTCGCGGCAACGGGGCAGGCAGGCCAGGCGGGCATCACATCCATCGGCGTCATGAGTGACGACGACCAGTTTGAAAACCGGAGTCACGCCCAGCTCGCGGCGCTGGTTAAAAATCGTCATCTCATCGGCGCCGCGCAGGTCCGCGATTCGGCGATCCGAAAACCCCATGGCTTTTAATTCGCGCATGAATTGCGGCGTCAACTCGCCCCGGCGCACGCGCGTCTCGGTTGCGACGATCTCCGCGATTGCATCGATAAACCATGGATCGATTTTGCTGAGCTGGTAAATTTCTTCGTGCGAGAGACCGAGCCGCAGCGCGTCGGCAAGGTAGTAAATCCTGGAGCTGTTCGCGGTTTCGAGGCGCGCGCGTACTTCCGCTAGCGCGGCTTCAGTAGCGAGCCCGGCAACCTTGCTCTCCAGTCCCCACGAGGAAATTTCCAGCGAGCGTAACGCTTTCTGGAGCGATTCCTTGAAGGTGCGGCCTATCGCCATCGCCTCACCCACCGATTTCATTTGCGGACCGAGCTCATCGACCGCGCCGCGAAACTTTTCGAAAGCGAAACGCGGAATCTTGGTCACCACATAATCGATGGTTGGCTCGAAACATGACGGCGTCATTTTGGTGATGTCGTTGGGAATCTCGTCGAGCGTATACCCAACCGCGAGACGCGCCGCGATTTTGGCAATCGGAAATCCGGTCGCCTTTGAAGCAAGCGCCGAGCTGCGCGACACCCGCGGATTCATTTCAATGACCACCATACGCCCCGTACTGGGCTCGATCGCAAACTGGATATTCGAGCCGCCCGTATCGACCCCGATTTCGCGGATGATTCGCAGCGACGCATCGCGCATCAGCTGATATTCCTTATCGGTCAGGGTCTGCGCAGGAGCGACGGTGATGGAATCGCCGGTATGCACACCCATGGGATCAAGGTTTTCGATCGAGCAAACGATTACGACGTTGTCCGCGCTGTCGCGCATCACCTCGAGCTCGAATTCCTTCCACCCCTCGACCGACTGCTCGATCAGCACTTCGTGGCTCGGCGACAGATCGAGCCCGAAAGCGACTTTGCCACGATACTCCTCGGGCGCGCGCGCAATCGAACCGCCCGTCCCGCCGAGTGTGCGCGAGGGCCGAATAATCAGCGGCAGCGACAGACGCTCGCGGATGGCGTCGGCATCCTCGAGTGAGTGTGCAACCTCGGAGGCGGGCACCTCGAGACCGATTTTGATCATCGCGGCCTTAAACAGGTCCCGATCCTCAGCCTTCTTGATCGCAGCCAGCCGCGCGCCGATCAGCTCGACCTTGAAGCGGTCGAGCACCCCGGTTTCCGCGAGCTCAATCGCAAGGTTCAGCGCAGTCTGCCCGCCGACCGTCGGCAGAATCGCATCGGGACGCTCCTGCTCGATGATCTTAGCGACCGTCGCGACGGTCATCGGTTCGATGTAGGTGCGATCCGCTAGTTCGGGATCGGTCATGATCGTGGCGGGGTTCGAGTTGACCAGAACCAGGCGCAGACCTTCCTCGCGTAGCGCCTTGAGCGCCTGCGTCCCGGAATAATCGAACTCGCAAGCCTGCCCGATCACGATCGGGCCGGAGCCGATAAGCAAAACGGATTTCAAGTCTTTTCTAAGCGGCACGTCTCGCATCCGGATCGGCGATTGAGTTCATCGCGCGGCGGTCTCGTCGGCAATTATTCGATCGAGCGACTCGGCACCGTAACGCGGGAACGCTTCCACCAGTTTTCGGAATCGCGCAAACAAATACCCAGCGTCATGCGGACCAGGCGACGCTTCGGGATGATACTGGACCGAGAAAAACGGCACCCCAACGCCACGCAATCCCTCGACCGTGTTATCGTTCAGATTCACGTGCGAGAGCTCGGCGCGGCTGCGCACCGAGTCCGCGTCCACCGCGAAACCATGATTCTGCGAAGTGATCTCCACCCTGCTGGTGCGCAGATCCTTGACCGGATGATTCGCGCCATGATGTCCGAAGTTAAGTTTGTAGGTCTGACCGCCAAGCGCGAGGCCGAGAATCTGGTGTCCTAGACAAATTCCAAAGATCGGCTTCTTGCCGAGCAGACCGCGCACCGCCTGACACGCGTATGGCAGCGCCGCCGGATCGCCGGGGCCGTTCGAAAGAAAAACTCCATCGGGAACGTGGGCGAGAATCTGGTCGGCCGTGGAGTCTGCCGGCAGCACCCTCACGCGAAAGCCGGTTGACGCAAGCCGGCGCAGGATGTTGAGCTTGATTCCGTAATCGAGCGCGACAATTAGCGGCGCGTCCCGCAGTTCGTTCGCGAGGTTGCGATAGCCGCTGCCGAGTTTCCATTCGCCCAGTTCCCAATCGTACGGCTCTGCGCAAGTGACCTCTTTCACGAGGTCACGGCCCATCAACCCCGGCGAGGCTGTCGCTTTTTTTACCAGCGCATCTGGATCCGCGTCGACACTGGAAAGTACCGCCTCTTGCGCGCCATGCATGCGGATGTGCCGCACCAGCGCGCGCGTATCGATTCCCTCGATGCTGGCCACCCCAGCCTGGTTCAGATAATCGCCGAGGGATTCTTCCGCGCGCCAGTTGGAAGGGCGCGGCAGATATTCCTTTACGATGAAGCCTTCAACGTAAACGCGTGCGGATTCCGCGTCCTCACGATTGATTCCGGTGTTGCCGATTTGCGGATAGGTCATGCAGACCATCTGGCCCTTATAGGAGGGATCGGTCAGCACTTCCTGATAGCCGGTCATCGCGGTATTGAAGACGACTTCGCCGACGGTTTCGCCAATGGCCCCAAAAGCGTGGCCGTGAAAAGTTCTCCCGTCCGCGAGCGCCAATATGGCTTCACGCTTAGCCATCAGATGCGTGATCCTCCGCGTGCGTCGTACACGACTTCACCTCCGACGATGGTCAACATGGTTTTTCCGCGCAGCCGCATACCCGCAAACGGGGTGTTGCGGCTTTTTGATAAAAATTTTGCGGGCGCGACCGTCCATTCCAGATTGGGATCGATGATACTGACATCCGCCGCAAATCCTGGCGAGAGCGCGCCCGCTTCGAGTCTCAACAGGCGTGCGGGATTGACCGACATCAGCTCGACCAGCCTGCTCGCGGAAATCAGGTTTTCGTGAACCAGCGCCATCGCGAGGCCTAGTGAGGTCTCCAATCCAATTACGCCGTTGGCGGCGCTCGCGAACAGTTTCGCGTCATCATCCGACCAATGACCTGTGGCGCCATTGAGTGGAAAGCATCCTGCGAGTCGCTCGATTTGCTTGGAAGCGGGATCGTGCGGCGCGTGATCGGTCGCGATCATATCTATAGTTCCATCGGCCATCGCGCTATGAATCGCATCGACATCCGCACGGCTGCGCAGAGGAGGATTCATCTTCGCATCAGGACCCCATTGCAATACCGAACGCTCATCGAGCGCGAAATGATGTGGAGTAACTTCCGCGGTGACGCGCGCACCGTTTTTGCGCGCGTGCCTGACCAGCTCGATCGATTCGGCGCACGATAGATGAGCGACATGCACGGGCGCTTCGGCGCCAATCGCCAACGCCAGGTCGCGGCGAATTCGGCGAGCCTCGGCCATCGTGGGGTAACCTTTCACACCGAGGTATCGCGAAACTTCGCCGGCGTTGACCACGCCACCATTTGAATGATCGCGGTCTTCCTCGTGGAGCGATATCGCGAACCCGAGCCTGCCCGACTGCTCGAACGCGCGCGACAAGATAACCGGGTCGTCGATCGGAA
This sequence comes from uncultured delta proteobacterium, assembly GCA_963747115.1. Lineage (GTDB taxonomy): Bacteria > Desulfobacterota > Binatia > Binatales > Binataceae > DATGKG01. The sequence goes on from CAVVEB010000007.1 coordinate 7,288, forward strand.
TACCGTCATCAGAAAAAAGTCGCGCCCCGGCTTGCACCATCGCCGCAAAGTCGACCAGCTCGGTCCCGCACAGTCCCTTGGTCACCGCGGAAACCGGAATCAGCCGGGTCGAGCTGACCGCGCGTGCGCGATCGAGCATGTAGCGCGTGACCTCCGGCTGGTCGTTGACGGGCGACGTATTCGCCATCGCAGCGACGGCTGTAAACCCCCCCGCTGCGGCAGCCCGAAGGCCGCTCGCGATGGTTTCCTTTTCCGGAAAACCCGGGTCGCGAAGATGTACGTGCGGATCGATCAAGCCCGGTATGATCCAGCAGCCGTCCGTGTTGATCGTCGGCACTCCGTCCGGAATGCGCAGCCGATCCGCTTGCTGTACGGCCTGGATTTTCCCCTCCAGCACCAGCACGTCAGCGATAGAGTCCAAGGAGTTAACTGGATCGATCACGCGGCCGTTCTTTAGAAGAAACGAATTCACCGCACGGCCGCCGGTTCCTTCATCGAATCGACCATCGAATAGATGGTGACGCGATCGTGCGCCTTGTGATGGCCTGCTGCGTCCGCTAGTCCAAGCCGGACCTGGACCCGTTCCGAACGCGAGGTGGGGATATTCTTTCCAACGTAGTTAGGTCGAATCGGAAGCACGCGATGGCCGCGATCGATGAGCACGGCGAGCTTGACTGCGGCGGGCCTGCCGCTGCGCCAAATCAGGTCCATCGCGCGTTGCGCAGTCCACCCGCTGTTAAACACATCGTCGACCAACACAACGACGCGGCCTTCGGTGGTGAATTCCTCGTCGGAACCATCAATAGAGTGAATCGGATCGCCGGCGCCATAGACATCGATCAACGCGCAGGGAACCTTGATGCCGGCGCGGGTTTCAAGCAGATGGCCGATTCGCATTCCGAGGAGCGCGCCGCGGCTCACCACTCCGATGATGGTGACGAGGCTGATATCGCCGAGGTCCGTCGCTATCTGATCCGCCAGCGTCTCGACCGCATGCGCGATCTCGGCCGCGCCCATAATCTCGCGTTGCGGACCGCGCCGGTACGGTTCATAGCCGGCTTCCTCAGCCTGTTTGACGCTGTCGAATACCGAGAGAGAACCTTCCGCGATCCAATTGGTGACGTAATCGGAAAGGTTCTCGTCGTAGCGATAGTAGCGTCGGGTGCGAGCGTGGCCCACAAACTCGACCGGCAATTCGCGCTCGCAAAAGTCACATCGCAGCACCAGTGCGGAATCGCTGCTGGTGCGCGCGAGGCGAAAGCGCGGCTTCAGGTAAGCGCCTTCGAAGCGCGTGATGCAGTTCGCGTTGGTGCAACGCGGCGCTGTTTCCGGCTTGAACCGCATTGGGGGCAGCGCTTTGGGAATCGATCGTTCAACCGCTTGCGCGCCATTTTCCAGCATCCACGCAATCAGTCCCATCCGAACCGGAACCCCGGCGGCGGCCTGCTCGAAGTAAACCGCGCGTGGATCCGCGTCGAGCTCGTAAGCGAGTTCTGTTGTTCGCGGCAACGGATGCATCACGACCGCTTCGTGCGTGCGGCTGCCCTTGAGTGCGCGCGCGTCGAAGCGGACATACTCGCCGGCTTCCGCATTCTTGTTCTGAAGGCGTTCCTTCTGAAGACGGGTCACGTAAAAGGCGTCCAGGGCCTTGGGCGCTTGACCGGCGGGAATTTTTTCTAGCGGCATGTCCGAAGTGAAAAGCGCCATCTGATGCGGTCCGCGCGGAGTCAGGTAAAGCGCGTCGAGGCCGCCGGCCACCGACTTGAGTTCGTCCATCGAGACGGTCGCAAATCGATATTTGCTTTCCGCGCGCACGCGTTCGAGCACGTAGTCGGGAACATCCATTCCACCAGTGGGCACCGCAAGGATGTTCGCGCCGAATCGCGCTAGCGCGTATATCAACGAATGGACCGTGCGCCCATATTTCAGGTCGCCGCATAGCGCAACGGTGAGTCCCCGCAGCCGGCCTTTCTTTTTGCGCAAGATATACAGATCGCAGAGCGTTTGGGTCGGATGCTCGCGGCTGCCGTCGCCCGCGTTGATGATTGGGCAGGGTGCATATTCCGCCGCGACACGCGCTGCGCCGTCCTGCGGATGACGCAGAACGATCAAGTCTGCGTAACCGCTCACTACCCGGACGGTATCGGCGAGGCTCTCACCTTTCGCGGCTGAACTCGCGTGCATGTCGGCCGAGCTAATGACGGCGCCACCCAGACGATGCATCGCGGATTCAAAGCTGAGTCGCGTGCGGGTCGAAGGCTCATAAAACAACGTGGCCATGATCAGTCCGTCTGCGAGGGTGCAGCGCTCTGCGTGTGCGAGCGCGCCGGAAAACTGATCGGCTAGCGCGAATATGCGTTCGATCTCGCTGATCGCAAGATCCTCGATCGAAACCACGTCATATTTCGGCAGCCGCGCCATCGTCACTTCGACTCGCCTATCAGCACGCCGTCGAAACCGTCGACTTCGTTCAACTTGACGTAAACCCGCTGACCACCGGGAGTCGGGATATTCTTGCCCACGTAGTCTGCGCGAATGGGGACCTCGCGCTCGCCGCGATCCACCAGCACCGCGAGCTGAATCGATTCCGGACGTCCGAGATCCGAAAGTGCTTCCAATGCGGCGCGGACAGTCCGTCCCGTGTACAGAACGTCATCGATGAGAACGACCCGCTTTCCATTTAGCGAAAACGGAATGTCACGGCCGAGCAGACGCGGGCCGCTCGGCCAGCCCTTGTTGTCGTCGCGATACGAGGAGATATCGAGGGTGCCTACGGGAACGTCAGCCTTGAGCACCTCTCTCAGAGCGGCAATCAGACGCTCGGCGAGCGCGGCACCCCGTCGTACGATTCCCACCAGCACGAGTTTTTCGGCGCTGTTGTTGCGCTCGGCGATTTCGTGGGCGAGGCGCTTGACCGATCGCGCGACCGCGTCGGCATCGAGGGCGACTGTGCCTGCAGGCGTCATCGCGGCAAACAAAAAAATACCCGGCCGTCGCTACGACCGGGATGGTAAATGCAAAACTCTATCATTATCCCTTCTCACCCTCGCAGGAGTGAAGTTAAAGGCACGTTTTCATTTACACCTGCGCGCGGACCAGATCAAGGTCTACCTGTGGCGGCCGGCGGCTTCGACTTTTTTCAGACGCTGATCCTGATCCTTCACCTGCACCGTCATCCGATCGTCGAAGCGCTCGAACTTTCGGCTGAGCGTAGCGACTGCCTTGCTGGCTTGTTTGATCTCGAGCCCGAGCTTCCTCAAATTCTCCGCGACCTCACGCCCGGCTGTATCCGCAGAAGAAGTTTTGCGCGCCGCGACGGCCTCGGGAGTCGTGACTTCATGGTGAACCGCAGTCCGGGTCGCCTCGAACTCGGCCGCCATCTCGCCGCGAAGATTCGCTTCAGAAACGGCGAGCTGCTCGCGGAACTCGACCCTGGTCCTGCCAATAGCCTCGTTCAACCGAATCATCTCGGCGCCAAAATCCGCGTGCAACGAACTCAATCCGGAACGGTTCTCGCCGATCCGATCGGACAGAAAACGGATCTGACTGCCGACCTCGGCAAACTGACCGAAGATTTCTTCCTTAAGCTTATCAAATTTGCCGCCGAAACCGGTGACAGCTTCGACCACCAACTCAAACCGGGCACCCAGCTCTTCCAGCATCGTACCGATTTTGTTCAGCCCTTCGTCAGCCACCCAACTCTCCATCACAAAAGACGTCGGTTAGTAAATCAGTCTACCGAATCTGCGCCACCGAATCGGCAGAATACCGGAGCCGTCGTTATCCCACGACCAATATATGACAATCGCTCGTCCCTCAACGTTGTTGGCATCGACGAATCCCCAGAAGCGGCTATCATAGCTGCGATCGCGATTATCCCCCATCATCAGAAGCATGCCAGAGGGTACCGTGACCGGTCCGAAATTGTCGCGCGGATTAAGCGGTGAGCGTTCCTGTTCGCTGACTTCGTAATGACCGTGCGGATCGTCCATCTTTGCGCCGTTCAGATAAACCACTCCATCCTTCACCGCAACCGAATCGCCCCCGACCCCAATCACGCGCTTGATGAAGTCCTTGCTGGGATCGGGCGGGAACACAAACACCACGACATCGCCGCGGTGCACAGTTTCGAGCCGGAACAGGTAGTGACCCCATGGGACGCCGGGAAAGGTGATTCCGAAAAGCGAATCCGGCACCCGCAGTCCGTAGATTAGCTTGTTGACGAGGATGTGATCGCCAATCAGCAGCGTCGGCTCCATCGACCCGGACGGAATTTTGTAGGCCTGCACGAAAAAGGTCCGGATCACGATCGCGAGGACGAGCGCAATGCCGAAGGCCTCAGCATATTCGCGCAGGGCCGACTTCCGCGGCCGCACGGCCTCGCTTCCGGGCGCCTCGTTGGCGGGTTTCGAAAGATTGCGAGCTGGTTCCGCCACGCCGTCCGTCACTCCCCGACCTTGAGCAAGGCGAGAAACGCCTCCTGCGGTATCTCGACTTTTCCGACCTGCTTCATTCGCTTCTTGCCTTCTTTTTGCTTTTCGAGGAGCTTGCGTTTGCGGGTGATGTCACCACCGTAGCATTTGGCGGTAACATTCTTCCGCAATGCCTTCACACTTTCGCGAGCTATTATCTTGGCTCCAATGCTGGCCTGGATTGCGATCTCGAACATCTGGCGCGGGATGAATTGACGCATCTTTTCGCACAGCGCGCGGCCACGTTCATAGCTCTTGTCACGGTGCACGATTATCGAGAGCGCGTCGATTACCTCGCCATTGATGCGGATATCCAATTTAACCAGAGGCCCGGCGCGGAAGTCCAGAAACTCGTAATCGAGCGATGCATAGCCCCGGCTGACCGATTTCAAGCGGTCGTAAAAATCGAACACGATCTCGGCCAGCGGCAGTTCGTAGTGCAGAATTACACGATGTTCATCGAGATACTTCAGATCGCGCTGCATCCCGCGGCGATCTTCACACAACGACATGACCGCGCCGAGGAACTCATCGGGCATATGGATCGACGCTAGGATGAACGGCTCTTCGATCGCTTCGATACGGCCCTCGTCGGGCAACCGCGACGGATTGTCGACCATCGCGACCGCGCCATCGGTGGTGCGAACCTGGTAGGCGACCGTCGGCGCCGTAATGATCAGGTTGATGCCGTGCTCGCGCTCGAGCCGCTCCTGTGTGATCTCCATGTGCAGCAGGCCCAAAAAACCCGCGCGAAAACCGAACCCTAGCGCCTGTGAGTTTTCCGGCTCGCAGATGAAGCTCGCGTCATTGAGGCGAAGTTTTTCGATCGCATCGCGTAGCGCGGGATATTGGTTGGCCTCGGTCGGATAGAGACCGGCAAAAACCATCGGCTTCAATTCCTTGAAACCCTCCAACGGCATCGCCGCAGGATGTTCCGCATCGGTCAGAGTATCGCCGACGCGCAGGTCCTGCACACTTCTAATGCCGGCGACGACGAAGCCAACCTCTCCCGGACCGAGCGATTCGGTGGCGCTTTCGTGCGGCGTAAAATGCCCCAGCCGCATCACTTCGCCATCTTTTCCGGTGCCCATCAGGCGCGCCTTCATCCCGCGATGGATTTCTCCGCTGAATACGCGCATCAAGCCGATCACGCCTTCGTAAACGTCGTACCAGCTATCGAAAATCAGCGCCTTCAGACTTGGATCGGCGGGAATTTTGGGATGCGGAACGCGTTTCACCAGAGCTTCGAGGACATCCTCAATACCGATACCTTCCTTGGCGCTCGTGAGGATCGCGTCCTCGGCGTTAAGCCCGATGGTTTCTTCGATCTGGCGCCGCGCGCGCTCAACATCGGCGCCGGGCAAATCAATTTTGTTGACAACCGGAATTATTTCGAGGCCATGATCCAGCGCCATATACACGTTGGCGAGAGTCTGCGCTTCGACCCCCTGACTCGCATCGACGACCAGCAATGCGCCCTCGCAGGCGGCCAGACTGCGCGATACCTCGTAGGCGAAATCCACGTGTCCAGGAGTATCGATAAGATTCAGGACGTAGGTGATACCGTCCTTGGCGGTGTAGTTGAGCCGCACGGAACGCGCCTTGATCGTGATGCCGCGCTCGCGCTCGAGATCCATCGAATCGAGGAACTGATCCTTGAGTTCGCGCTTGGACAGGGCACCGGTGCGCTCCAACAGGCGATCGGCAAGCGTCGACTTGCCGTGATCGATATGCGCGATGATCGAAAAATTGCGGATAAGTGCGGGCTCGGTCATCTATATTGTGCTTCGACTACGCTGTAGCAAGCAGCGTTACGCGCTGTGCTCGGAAGCAACTTCCGGAGTTCCGTTCAAGCGGATTTGCCGGCACGCTCCTTAAAATAACTGAAGGTCTGGTCGAGTCCGTACGCGAGATCCACCTGCGGCCGCCAGTTCAGCACCGCTGCCGCACGCGCGGGCGAAATCACCGATCGGCTTTGCTCGCCTGGACGCGCGGCCGCGTATTCGGCGCCTTTGGTGACATCTGCCACAGCGCCGAGCGTGTGATAGAGGTCGTTCACGCTGGTCTCGATCCCAGTCCCGACGTTGACCGGCCCTGAGACGGTGCTACTGATAGCGGCCAGGTTGGCGCGTACGACGTCGCCAACGAAAACATAATCGCGGGTCTGCTTGCCGTCGCCAAAAATTGTGCAGGGTTTTCCTTCCAGCATGCGTCCGCAAAAGATTGCAACCACGCCAGCCTCACCATGCGGGTCCTGACGGGGTCCATAAACATTTCCGTAGCGCAGCGCCGTATAATCGATTCCGTATTCAACGTTGTAGAAGAACAGATAGTTTTCCGTCGCGAGCTTGGCCACCCCATAAGGACTAACCGGATGCAGCGGGTGCTCTTCGGTGGCGGGAAACTGTTCCTGCTCACCGTAAATCGCACCACCGGTCGACGAGAATATTACCCGCTTCAGCCCATGCCGCCGTCCTGCTTCCATCAGGTTCAAAAAGCCGACGACATTTACCTGCGCATCGTGCGATGGATCCGCGACCGAGCTGCGCACATCCATTTGCGCGGCCAGATGTACGATCGTTTCAGGCGTCTCGCTCGCGATCACCCGCCGTACCGCATCGGCGTCGCGCAAGTCGGTCTGATGAAACCGCGCGCCCGCATTGACCTGGTAACGCTTGCCGCTCGATAGATCGTCGATGACGGAAATCTGATGCCGGCCCAACGCCACCAGCGCATCGACGGTATGCGAACCGATAAAGCCTGCGCCTCCGGTAACCAGAATCTTCATCGCGGTATCATGCTCCTAAACCGGACTTCGGCCGATCGAGTAGTACTTGAACTCGAGGGCCTTGATGAGATCGGGATCATATAAATTGCGTCCGTCGAAAATGACCGGCTGCTTCAGCATGGAACGGATGCGCTGAAAGTTGGGATGCCGAAACTCATTCCATTCGGTCAGAATAATCAGTGCATCGGCACCGCTCAGCGCCTCATAGTTGGTCTTATGATAGCTGATCCGGTCGCCGAAGATACGCCGCGCGTTGTCGAGCGCTTCCGGATCGTGTGCGCGCACTATAGCGCCCGCCTTCAGGAGCTCGTTGACCACCACCAGCGACGGCGCTTCGCGCATATCGTCAGTGCGCGGCTTGAACGCGAGCCCCCAGATAGCAAATGTGCGGCCGGCGAGATCGTCGCCGAAATGCTGCTTCACCCGTGATACGAGATGACGCTTTTGACGCGTGTTGACACTCTCCGCCGCCTGCAGCAGATCGAACTTGAGTCCGTTGGCCGCAGCGGTGTGAATAAGAGCTTGCACATCTTTGGGAAAACATGAACCGCCGTATCCAACACCTGGGAACAGGAACGACGATCCGATTCGGCGGTCGCTCCCGAGTCCCCGCCGCACGTTGTTGATCTCCGCGCCGACGGTCTCGCACAGATTAGCGATATCATTGATGAACGAAATCCGCAGCGCGAGCATCGCGTTGCACGCATACTTCGTCATCTCCGCCGATTTCGGGTCCATCACGAGGATCGGGTTGTCAGTGCGTGTGAACGGCGAATGCAGCTCGCGCAGGATCGCGGTGGCTTGATCGCTGAGGCTGCCGATCACGACGCGATCGGGCCGCATGAAATCCTCGATTGCCGACCCCTCCTTGAGGAACTCAGGCACCGAACACACATCAACTTTGTGCTTCGCGACCCGGGCGACAATTTCGCGCACCTTATCGTTGGTGCCGACCGGCACCGTGCTTTTGACGCAGATGACGTGGTAGCCGGTGACGGTCTTCGCGATATCTTCGGCCGCCTTCAGTACCCCGCGCAAATCGGCGGCACCGTCGCTGCTCATCGGGGTGCCGACCGCGATGAACGACACCATCGATTGCGCCACCGCATCGGCAGTATCGGTGGTGAAGCTCAAGCGGTTCTCGCTGACGTTGCGGCGGACCAGCTCTTCGAGGCCGGGTTCATAGATTGGAATTTTGACTTTCTCGGCATTCAGGTCATCGATACGTGCTTTATCGATATCGACGCAGATGACCTCGTTGCCGCTTTCGGCGTAGCAGGTTCCGCTGACGAGGCCGACATAGCCGGTTCCTATTACTGCGATGTTCATCGGCGATACCCTTAAAGCTCTTCCTTGATCAGGTAAATCGGCTTGTGCTGCGATTCGTGATAGGTGCGCGCAATCATCTCACCGATCAGTCCGAGGCTGACGAACTGTACTCCTACGACGACCAGCACGACCGCCAGCAGCAGTGCGGGACGATCCGCGAGGTGCGCTCCCAGAAACACTTTTTCGAAGACGAGCATCGCAGTCCACATCGCGCCTAATGTTCCAAGGAGCAGTCCTATCGCGCCAAACACCTGGATTGGCCGCGTCGAATAGCCCGAGAGGAATTTCACCGTCATCAGATCGAGAAAAGTCTTAACTATTCTTCCCGGGCCATATTTCGAGGCGCCGCTGCGACGCTGTCTGAAATTAACCTCCATCTCCGCGATGCGGGCGCCCTGCTCCGCCGCGATAGCCGGCACGAAGCGATGCATCTCGCCATATAGCGCGAGGCTCCGCGCCAGGCTGCCGCGATATGCTTTCAGCGTACATCCATAATCGTGCAGGACGGTGCCTGTTATGCGCGAAATCAAACGGTTGGCTGCTATTGACGGAAGCCTGCGAGTCAGCGCCGCACCCTTCCAGCGCTCGGTGCGCCATCCGCTGACCAGGTCAAGTCCGTCTTCCAATCTGCTGACGAGGCGCGGGATGTCGGCGGGATCGTTCTCACCGTCTCCGTCGAGAGCCACAACGATATCTCCGGTTGAATTCGACAGACCGCATTGGAGCGCCGCCGTCTGGCCGGTGTTGCGTGCGAGCCTTATTACGCGCACGTTCGGATCTGACGCCTTGATTCGGCGCAGTTCGTCCACACTCCCGTCGGTGCTGCCGTCATCTACGAAAATGATCTCATGCGAAACATCCATCGTGCTAAGGACCTGTTTGAGCTCTTCGTGGAGCGGGGCCAGATTGCCCTGCTCGTTGAAGAGTGGAATCACGACGGAGAGTTCCATCGGGTCGAATGAGAATCGGTGAGTTCGATGAACGCGCGATAACGCCGATCGATCTCTTCCCAAGTCAGATCAATTAAACGATCCATAGAGAATTGTTCGACCACATAGGAGGCCATCACAGAGCCATAAACTACCGCGGTGCGAAGGATCGACTCGGTGAGCCTGCCATTGCGCGCTAGAAATCCCATCAAGCCGCCGGCGAAGGTATCGCCCGCGCCGGTCGGATCGATCACATTTTCCAGCGGGTAGGCGGGCACCGCGAACATTCCTTCTTTGCTGAATTGTAGCACCCCGTATTCGCCGCGTTTGACCAGCAGCGACTTCGGACCCATTTTCAAAATCGCGCGGCCCGCTTTAACCAGGTTATGCTCGCCGCTGAGTTGGCGCGCCTCCTCGTCATTGATGGTTAGAATGTCCAATCGTTCAATCAGCCTCAAAAGCTGCGGTCGCGCATTCTGGATCCAGAAATCCATGGTGTCCGCTGCCACCAGCTTCGGACTGCTAACTTGCGCAAGCACCCGCGATTGCAGTTCCGGAGAGATATTCCCGAGGAACAGATAATCGCAACGCTGCTGATCGGGCAGCAGCGTGGGATCGAATCCTTCGAAGACGTTCAACGCGAGATTGATCGTGTCGCGTTTGTTCATGTCCTCGTGATAGCGGCCATGCCAGCGGAAGGTTTTGCCATCGCGTTTCTCAAGACCGCGAAGGTCGATGCCGCGCTCGACCAGCATCCGCTCGTGCTCCGGCTGGAAATCATTGCCGACCACGGCGACGATACCGACCGGCGCAAAGAACCGTGCCGCCACCGAAAAAAAAGTCGCGGCGCCTCCTAACAAGTCACTTTTGATGCCGCCAACGCCTTCAATGGTGTCATACGCCACCGACCCAACAACCACGATGCTCATGTTTTGTTTGATTCTCCGCCTGACAAATATTTTCCTGCGATCGGCGCCAGCTCCGCGATCCGTCGCGCCGGAATCGCCGACCGGTCCGTGATAATCGCATCCTTAAGCGAGCTGCCGCATGCGCAGTTTCGATCGCGTTTGGCGACCGCCGCGGCGAGATTGCGAACCGCGCCTTGCGCCGACGCGACGTTAGCATTCATCACGCGGAGGATTTCCGCGATGTCGACCGCCTTAACCGATTGATGCCAACAGTCGTAATCCGTAACCAGCACCAGCGTCGCGTAGCAGAGTTCCGCTTCGCGCGCGAGCCGAGCTTCCTGCATCGCGGTCATGCTGATCACATCGACACCCCAGCTCCGATAAAGGTGGGACTCGGCTCGAGTGGAAAATTGCGGCCCCTCGATGCACAGATAGGTGCCGCCTTCATGTATCGTCGCGCCCGCCGTACGTGCCGCCGCCGTCAGGTCGCACGCGAGAACCGCGCAAACCGGATCGGCGAGCGAGACGTGAGCCACGACGCCGTCGCCAAAAAATGTCGCGGGCCGTTTATGGGTGTGATCGATGAACTGATGGGGTACGACCAGATCACCCGGCCTGATCGCTTCCTTCATGCTGCCGGCCGTGCTGACGGAGACCAAGTGGTTTGCGCCGAGCAATTTCATCGCAAAAATGTTAGCGCGATAATTCAATTCGCTGGGTAGAATGCGATGACCCTTGCCGTGACGCGAAAGGAAGATCACCTCCAGCTCGCCGATGCGCCCGGTGAAAAAGGGATCCGACGGACGTCCGAAGGGAGTGTCCACTTCGACCTGCTTGACCGCCTCGAGCCCCGGCATCTGATAGAAGCCGCTCCCGCCGATCACGCCTAGAATGTTTTTCGCCACTTACAAGTTTCGCGCCGCCGGAACTCGACTACTCCGGCGCTCTGCGCGCTTCCCCGGCATTTACCCGATTGAACTTTTGATCGAACTATCAGCCAGTCTTCGTATGCGCGGCATGCTCGGCGTACAACTGTCCACACGCCGCTGCGATATCGACTCCCCGGCTCTCCCGAATGGTCGCGGTCAGGTTACCCTTACGCAAGATGGCTTGAAAGTCCTCGACTGTCTGTCGCGCGCTCCTTGCGAAACCGGCGTCTTGAAAGGTGTTAAAGAAAATCAGATTGACTTTGGCGCGGATCGGCCCAAGCAATTTGACCAGCCGTCTTGCGTCGTCGATCGAATCGTTTACTCCGCGCAGCATTACGTATTCGAAGGTGATGCGATCGCGTTGCTTCAATGGTAGCCGCTTGCAAGTTTCCAGCAGAACCTCGAGCGGATAGCGTTTGTTGATTGGTGCCAGCCGATCGCGAAGCTGATCGGTGCCCGCATGCATTGAGACCGCAAGCTTTACCGGGATATCAGTTAACAGCCTCTCCATCATCGGTACGATTCCTACCGTCGAGACGGTGATCCGCCGGGGCGAAATCCCTATCCCCCACTCCGAAGTCATGATAGTGAGCGCCTTTATAAGCCGCTGATAATTCGCCAGCGGTTCGCCCATACCCATAAAAACGTAGTTGGTCAGATGCTCGTCGGGCGTCAGTTCTCGCCGCGCGAGGAAAACCTGATTCAGAATCTCGCCCGTGGTCAGATTGCGACGAAGTCCCATTCGCGCTGTCGCACAGAATTCGCACGCCATCGCGCATCCGGCCTGGCTCGACATGCACAAGGTAATGCGTTGGGTTAAGTTTTCGCCGCGCGAGGTCGCCTCGATCTCGCGCGACGGAATTATGACGCTCTCGATCGCCTCCCCACTGTCGATCCCGATCAGCAGTTTGCGAGTACCATCTTCCGATCGCGCGATGTTGATGGCCGCCCCAGAACCAATCTTAAAGTGGTCCTTTAGATAAGCGCGAAGGTTCTGCGGAAGCTCCAGCATCGCGTCGAAGGATTCGATCGCGCGTCCAAAAATCGCCCCCGCCAATTGCCTCGCGCGAAATGACCGCTCTCCGGCATCGGCCACGACCCTCTCCAGCTCCTCGAGGCCCAATTCCCTGATATCAGGCATCGCGGGGCCGGCCGCCGCACCGATCTGATTCGGAAATGTATTGGCCTCATTCACAACGGGCCATCTTATAGCAATCGCCCCCTGAAAACAGTTGCGCGCGTCCCATCAGGGCCTCGAATTGAATCGCTATGCCGCAGCCGTCGGGTGGCGTTGGCCGACTTTGTGGCGCGGGTTATTATGTCTTCGGTATCGCTGCTGGATTTGGGGATCACGCTTTAACAGTTAGAGTGCCAGGTCGAAGGATAGATAATTCCGTCAAATGAACAGATCGATCAATCAGCGCGACTTGATCTTCAAAGCGATCGCAGGATTGGCGGGCGGAGCGCTCGGATGGTTACCGGTCGAACTCGCCAGCCATGGCCGCAATCTCACCGACGTGATGACGACGGGCGATGTCGTGGCGGCATACGTCTCGATGGCGATTCTGTCCGGGCTGATCGGCGCGTTCATTCTCGCTTCTGACGAACAGAAGCTGGAAGTCACGCCCACCGTGCGCAACCGGTTCGTTCTCGGTTTCGTCGTATGCTTCATCCTCGCGATACCGGCAAACTATTACTCGAACATCGTGTTCTCGGAAATTCTGAACTACGGCGGATGGGGCCTCGGTCATCAGGGTTCTGTCGCCTATTTGGTCTTGGGCCGCGTGGTCTCGTGGATGATGATGGGAACCATGCTAGGAGCCGGTGTCGGCATAGCGGGATTCCTGGGCTTTGCCATTCCCTCGCTCCGGACGCTGGTCGGACCCTCCAATTTTCCGCCCATCAACATCATCAAAGGTGCGGCGGGCGGATGGATCGGCGGATTCGCCGGTGGCTTGACCTTCGACATGATAAACTATGGAACAGGTGGTGGCCTCGCCTCGCGGCTGATCGGCCTCAGCCTCATAGGTCTGGCAATCGGATTGCTGATCGGGCTGGTTCAGGAGCTGACCAAGGCCGCATGGCTAACGGTCGAAGCGGGACGCCTGAAGGGACGCCAATATCGTCTGGAAGGCGGAGTCTGTTCCATAGGACGGGCCGAGGAAAATCCGGTCGGACTCTTCGGCGACACGGGCGTGCAGGCGCGTCACGCGGTAATCGAACGGCGCGGCGAGGATTACCTCCTGCGCGGCCTCGCCGTCGCGGATGGGACCTTTGTAAATGGCGAACGAATCGAGAGCGCAACGCTGCGCGATGGTGATCGGATCCGAATCGGATCTTACGAATTGAGTTTTCATCTTCGCGGGGTACGGCCATCAATCAGGGTCGAATCAGAAGCGTCGCAGTCCTACGTATCCGCACCGATGCGGCCGTCGTCGATGCCGGGATTGTCCGCGCACTCGGGTCCCTGTTTGGTCAACGACGCCGGCCAGAGCTTTCCGGTTCGAGTGGGGAACGAAACACGGATCGGACGAGCGCTCGACAACGAAATCGTGCTGGGGCATTCCTCCGTATCGCGCCATCATGCCGCAATCGAGTCGGGTAATGGCGGCTTTCGATTGCGTGATCTGGGCAGCCAGAACGGGACCTTCGTGGCGGGTGAACGGATAAGCGACGCGGCAATAAAGGATGGGGACTCGGTGCGAGTCGGCGACGCTGCGTTTACCTTCCGTGCCTGACGCCGACTTTTTTGGCAAGCCGCGATTCTGTTCCCAATGCGGACAACCGGTAATCGTCGAAGGAGCAACCTTCTGCAAGGACTGCGGCGCATCGCTCGAAGCAGGCGGAAGCTTCGCGCGCGATCTCCGCTCGCGACGGACCCTCGCATTTCTGTTGAGCGTCGTTCCCGGGCTCGGTCACATATACCAGGGACATCTAGTACGCGGTATTATGTGGTTCTTCGGCGTTGCAGTAGCCTATGGCGCTGGGTCGATCGGTTATCTGATACATTTGATCTGCGCGGTAAACGCAGCGTCTTACGGGTCACCCGGCGAACCGTCATGGAGGCGACGCGGCCGGCGCGAGTCAGGCCGCGTATCCGCCCGCTTTTGAAGCTCGATAGAACCGCAGGTGTCGCGCTTTGCGCGTCGAAAAATCGGGACCTAGCTAGATGATAGCCGCCAACTCCATAATTGGCGGGCGCTACCGCGTCAGCAGGCCGATTGGCGGCGGAGGCATGAAACTGGTCTACCTCGCCGAGGATTTGCGCCTTGCCTCGCGGCCCTGCGCCCTGGCCGAGATGGTCGACAGCTTCACCGATCCGAACATGCAGCAGCAGGCGGTCACAGCCTTTCAGCGCGAGGCCGACATGCTCGCGCAACTCAGCAACGAACACATTCCTCGGGTCTTCGATCGCTTCAGCGAACAGAATCGCCATTACCTGGTGATGGAATATGTGGACGGGGTCACGCTCGAGGACGAACTGAAGAAAAGCGGAGACAAGCTCGATCAGTCGCGCGTAATCGATATCGCACTGCAGATACTCGACACCCTCAACTATCTGCACAATCTGTCGCCGGCGGTGATTTATCGCGACTTGAAGCCGTCGAATGTGATGCTGACAAAGGACGGCCAGGTCAAACTGATCGATTTCGGCATCGCGAGATTTTTTCTGCCCCAGAGCAACGCCACCATGATTGGCACCCAGGGCTACGCGCCGCCGGAGCAGTATCGAGGCCGCGCCGAGTCGCGATCGGATCTGTACGCGCTCGGCGCCACGATGCATCACGCGCTGTCGGGCCGCGATCCCGCCGCCGAACCGCCGTTTAGCTTCCCGAAACTCAAATCACTCTGCCCAAACCAAAATCCGGCGCTGGCCGAATTGGTGGATCAGGCGCTGCAATACGATGTAGTGCATAGGATGGCCGATGCGGCCGAGTTTAAGGAACGTCTGCTCGCGATAAAATCGGGAGCGACGACACGTCCATCGGGACTCAACCGCAAAACAGTTTCTTCCCGTATACCCTTGAGCGGCGGCTCGCAGAGGCAATCCTCGCCGGAGGCGGCCACCGTCATGCTCGGAGCCGGCGATGCGCAATGCTCCACGTGCCGGCGGAGCATTCCTGCAGACTCGCGATTCTGCTCGTTTTGCGGGGCCGATCTGAATCTGGCTGCGCTGGCCGCTGGCGCCGCCGCCAATTCGGAATCGGCAACCACGGTGCTGCAATCGCGCGATGCGATGCCACCGCCATCGGACCGCCCGCGCGCCATCGATCGACACGGCAACTGGAGACAGGCGCGGCGCGACCCGCGTGCGTGGCGTTTCGCGGTGGCGCTGGTCGTCGGCTTGTTCATCGTGGCAATCACGGTGACCGGCGTCATCAACTACGTCCAGCGAGTCTCCCAAGGATCAGCTCCCGGCGATTCGTACGTTCCGCCGGATTTGGAAAATCCAGGGCCGGACACTCCCGATCCCGCGTATACCTCAGCGTCGGCCGTCACTCTGCGCCAGTTCCTGAACATCCAGGGCTATGGAGCCGTCCACTTCAGCCTCAACGGCAACACAGTCATCTTGTGGGGCACCGTAAGAGACGACTTTGAGCGGCAATGGGTGCGCAGCCAGGCCACGATGCTGACCGGCGCGACCAGCGTTATCGATCACATTGTGATCCGTCCGGATCCTTACGCAGGAAGCGAGTAGCGTTTACGATGATCGTCGATCTGCACGTCCACACGCATCTCTCGAATGATTCGAAAACAGCTCCCGAGCAATATCTGGAAGCCATAGTCAAAACCGGCGCGCGTCTCGATGCGATCTGTTTTACCGAGCACCGGCGCTTTCCGAGCGATCCGGAGCTCGATCGGCGCTACGTCGAATTGTCCGAGAACCACGGCATCCTGATCTTCAAGGGAATCGAGGCGGATACCGATCTCGGTCATCTTCTGCTGTTCGGCTCGACTGACGAAGTGATTCGCCGCTTCGATCCGGAAAAGCGGATGCTCAAAAGTGAAAAGCTCATCGAGTTCCTTTACGCCGAAGGCGGCATTGCGATTCCGGCGCATCCCTTTCGCGATTCAGGATTTGGCGTGAGACTCGATGACCTGGTGGCCAAGCATGGCAAGGCTTTGCCCGCGATCGAGGCGATCAACGGTCAGAACTCGCCGGCCGAGAATGAACTCGCTCTTGCCGCTGCGGAAAAACTTGGCCTGACGCCGCTTAGCGGCAGCGACGCGCATTTTGCGTCGCCGCATTGGTTTCTCACTTGCGCCACGGAACTCGAACGCGGCGTCAGGAATGTGGCAGAGTTGTGCGTGGAGCTTCGCGCGGGCCGTGCTCGCCCCTATCGCTTCCCACCCGCCCTTTAATCCCGGATTCGCAAACTTATGTGGTGGCGGATTTGCCGGTCGTGTCGGCCAGGGCACGCGCGAAGCGCCGAATATCGCTCGCCCGCCCCGCGGTTACCAGCAGATCGCCCGCCTTGAGAACCCGGTCGGGTAAAATCGGAACGAACCCTGCCGCCGGATTTTCCACCTCGCGAAGTGCAAGCACGGTAACGTCAAATCGCGCGCGGGGATCGAGCCGCCGAACGGTCTGACCCGCTGCCGCAATCGGCACCTCGAGGCGCGTCACCCGATACCCTGTCGCCCAAAAAATGTTGGTGTCGCCCTGCGCAATCGATGACAGCGAAACCGCCACCCGATTCAACGCCTGTGCAATATGCTGCCGCGTAACAAGACCGAGGAACTGTCCGCCGTCGCGTCCATCGGTAACCGGTATTTCATCGAGTCCCTCCGATTCCATCAGGTCGCTGGCGCTATCCAGATTGGCGTTAGGCCGCAGCAGCGGCGGGTTGGGCGAGCAAATGTCGAACGCGTTGATCAGCGGCGACAGTTCCTTGTCGCGAATCAAGAGCGCGAGCAGATCGCGCGTCACGATCAGGCCACTAAAGGTTCCTTCGCTACTGACCACCGGCAGCGTGTCCTGCGAGGTTTCGCCGGCGATCTGCAGGACTTCCTCGAGCGAAGTATTTTCAGCGACGGTGGTGACGTCTTTGCTCATGACAGCCGCGACCGGAATCTGGCTGAGCGCGAGCCGTTCCTGTGCGATGTGAAGGGTCTTGCCTTCACGCGCCAGCCGATAGGTGTCGATCGATTCGCTTTCGATCTGCCGGGCCACTATCAGCGCGGCAATCGTCGCAATCATTGCGGGTAGCGCGACCGTGTAGTTCTGCGTCATCTCGAACAGCAGGAATAGTGCGGTCAGCGGCGCGTGAGTGGCGCCCGCCAGGAAAGCACCGAGACCGACCAAAGCGTAGGAGCCCCGGGGTCCGGTCAAATGGGGCACGAACAGCGCGAAGAATCGCTGCATCGTTCCACCCGCCATGGTGCCGATGAAAAAGATCGGTCCAAAGACGCCACCCGGCGCGCCACATCCCAGCGACACGCTGCTGGTGAAGAATTTCGCGAGAACCAGCGCCGCAAGCATCCCCAGTTCGTACTCGCCCGCCATCGCTGCGTTGATGACGGGATAACCATCGGAGAGATTTTGCGGTAGCGCTATCGCTACCACGCCCACGATTGCGGCGCCGATGCCGAGCTTCTGCCAGTCGGGCATTTGCAGCCGGCGAAATATTTCCGCGGTCGCATGAAAAAACGGATATAGCCGGCACAGAGCACGCCGAACAGCACCCCCATCAGACCATAGGTGATCATCTCCCAATAGCTGCGCAACACGAACTGCGGCACCTGAAAAACCGCGGCGTTGCCCATGACCGCGCGCGAGGTGATCACGGCACTCATGGTGGCAACGATCAACAAGGTGAGGTTGGCGATCTCCGCGTGGCCGAGCAGGACGATCTCCTGTGCAAACATCAGTCCGCCAATCGGCGCGTTGAAGGTCGTCGCGATCCCCGCGGCCGCTCCCGCCGCCACCAGCACCTTGGCCCGTTCGGGCCCCAGCTTGCGCAATCGAGCGACCGCGGATCCGATCGCGCCGCCAACTTGCGCAATCGGCCCCTCGCGTCCGACCGACCATCCAGATCCGAGCGAGAGCGCCGCACCTAGCGCTTTGACTGCGATCCATCGACGCTTGATCTGGGCGTTGCCGAGATTTACCTGCTCCAGAAAATTCGGAAAGCCATAGCCTAAAACGTCGCCGTGAAAGAACCGATCGAGAACCAGCATTCCCGCCGCGCCGGTAGCAAGCACGACCGGAATGAAGATCCGCCGGGTGACGTGAGTCGAGATCCCCAGCGCGTGCCATTCGAGCGCGCCAAACAGCCACGAAAACAATTCGATCAAAACCCGGAAGCCGAGGTTCCCGAGCGCGCCCAGCACGCCCACCAACGCGGCGAGCAGGATCATCTGCAGATATTGAAACTGGTCGGCCTGCAGCCCCAGCTTCGGCTTGGTTGGATCTATCTTTTTTCCCGGCACAGCAGAGCAGCCATAGTGCGAGCGACTAAATGTTCAGGAACCGGGTAATCAATTTCAGCGATTCCTCGAGCTGATCGTGATGAACCCAATGGCCGGCCTTTGGAATCGTGACGATCTCGGCGTTCTTGAATACACTTGTGCGGCCATCCTTCTCCCAGTCGCCAGTCCACGACTCCCCGCCGCGTATCAACAATGTGGGGCATGCGATGCGTCCCCAAATTTCCGATGCGTCCCTCAGATTAAATTGATACGGAGTAGTGGCGCGAACATAGTTGTCGAACTTCCACGAGTAGGTGCCGTTCTCGTTGCGTTGAATCCCGTGAATCGTCAGATGACGCGCCTGCTCCACCGTCAGATGAGGATTCTCTTCGCGCATCCTCGCCAGGGCCTCGTCGATGCTGGTGTACTCGCGCACTTTGCGCCGTGCGAGCGCCTGCATCTCGCGCACCCAATTTCCCATCCGCTGATCCGCCGGGGTCTCCCGGATCATTGAAGGTGGCGGACCGAGTCCCTCGATCGACACCACTTGCTTCACCATTTTGGGAAGACGCCGGTGTACTGCAGTACAATTCCTCCGCCGAGCGAGTGTCCGATCAACGTCAGCTGGTGATTGCCGAGCGCATTTATCAGCTGGGCGAGATCCACCACATAGTCGATCATTGAGTAGGGACTGCCGATCGCGTGATCTGAATCGCCGTGTCCTCGCAGATCCGGCGCGATGACATGGTAGTGCTTGCGGAGTTCCAGCGCGGTCCAATCCCAGTTGCGGCAATGATCGCGGCCACCGTGGACCAGGATCATCAGCGGCTTTTCCGGATTGCCCCAATCTACGTAGTGGAGCTTGAGTCGCTGCGAATAGAAGTAATGCGAAGTCGGTCCGATGATGCGTTCCGCCATGCCAATCGTCACTCCAGCCTAGATTTCAGGGCAGGTTCGGCTCCACGTCGTCGAGGGCGGCGCGTGCCGTGTGCACGATGAAATCGATATCGTTGTCATCGACGATGAATGGCGGCGTGATCATCATCGCATCGCCGCCCGCGGGACCCGCCATTCCGCTCGCCGGGTAAAAGAACAGGCCGCGCTTGACCGCGGCGCTCAGCACCCGGTTCGACGTGCGCAACTCGGGAGCATAGGGGATGCGACGTTCGCGATCGCGCACCAACTCGATGCCCCAGAAAAAACCCGCGCCCCGAATGTCGCCAACCATCGGGTGTCCCGACAGTTCTTCCTTGAGCTGCGCGCCAAGACGCGCGCCCGCTTGCGCGGCGCGTTCCACCAACTTCTCGCGCTCGAGAATCGCCAGCACTCCATCGGCGATTGCACACGCCAGTGGATGCGCACTGTAGGTAAAGAACATAAAGTCGGCGTGGGCGTCCTCGCATCGCTCGACGATTTTCTCGTCGACCGCGATCATACCCATCGGCATGTAACCAGCAGTAAGTCCTTTGCCCCCGACGATGATGTCGGGTTTCACGTTCCAATGCTCGACGGCGAAGCGCCGGCCAGTGCGGCCGAAGCCGGTCATCACTTCGTCCGCGATGAGCAAAATATCGTGGCGATCGCAAATCTCGCGCAGTCGCGGCCAATACTCCTTGACTGGCGGGACCGCGCCGCCGCTCGCACCCATCATCGGCTCCGCCAGGAAGGCCGCGATGTTATCGGCGCCCTGCTTCGCGATCTCCTGTTCGAGGGCGTTGGCGCAATCGATATCGCATGACGGATAAGTCTTGTCCCACGGACATCGGTAGCAATACGACGGCGGGATTTTCGGCCAATCGAACAGCACATGTTCATAGTCGGCGCGCCGAAGACTGCTGCCCGCGGATAGCGCGCCCAGGGTATTGCCGTGATACGAGAACTGACGCGAAACAATTTTTTTCTTGGAGGGTTTGCCGTTCACCTTGTGATAGAGCATCGTGAACTTTATCGCCATCTCCACCGCCTCCGAGCCGCCGCTAGTAAAGAAGAAACGGTTCAGTCCGGGTGGTGTCCATCCCGATAATCGATTGACGAGTCGCTCGCGCTCGGTCGTAACCCAGACCGGAACGACGTAGTTGAGGCGGCGGACGGTTTCCGCCGCAATTTTTGCCAATTCCTCGCGGCCTTGCCCGATATTGACGACGACGGCGCCACTTCCGGCATCGAGGAGCTTGCGGCCATCTTTCGTATATAAATGCGCACCCTCGGCACGTACGATGTGCAGCGGATTCCATGGGCTGCGCATGAACAGAGCTTCCGACATAGGCGCAATCTTAGGCGTGCCAAGCCGACGCGGCAATTGCACGGCTTGCGATTCCTTCCCACCGATGATCGTCGCGGGTTATGCCGATTTCGAGCGCGGATGCGGCACCGAGCTTTTAGGTGCGGCATCTTTCACGATACGGCGGACTTGTGCGCCGGTGAGGCTGCCCCGCTCGAGCAACGCATTGGCGACCGCCTCGATTCGTGACCAATGAGCCTCAAGCACCCTGTCGGCCTGAACCGCGACAGCTTTGGCAACCGCGCGAAGTTTCGCACCCGACAATCCAATCCCATGAAGCAAGCGCGAGACGTTTTCCAAATCGCTCCACGAATGATCGATCCGTCGGTCGCGCGGCGCGAATCGCCGCTGTGCGATTTCGCCCGCAAGGCTGAAACACGCGCCGCGCAGGACCTGGCGATATTCACGTTCGCCCAGCTTGCGGCCGCTCGCGAAAGTTTTGCTGATGACGCCCGAAGTGCTCAACCGGGTCCGACCCGCGCTTTCGTCGGAGTGACGGGCGAGGATGCTCGCACCCTGCAGCGGCATTCGGTTAAGCACCGCCATAACGGCATGGCCGGCCTCGTGGTAGGCGGTTATCTGGTCGCGCCGGCATTGACGTTGTCCGGCGCGGGTCATCTGAATTCAATTCGAGCAGCGCTGAAAATGTCTCGATGCACGATTTGCTTCGCGGCTAATGCTGCAGGTGCTTGATGTCCTCGAGCAGAACCTTCTCGTGACCTTGTGGATTAACCTTCAGGTAAACCTTTCGCACGATACCCTTGGGATCGATCACGAAACTGGTGCGGTCCCAATATTTGTTGCCGTGAAACTCGCTCTGGCCCACTCCCATCGCATTGAGCAGCTCAGCCTTAGGGTCGGCCAGCAGATCGATGGTGAAGCTGAACTTGTTACAGAAGTTCTTGTGCGAAGCGACGTCGTCCGCGCTCACGCCGACCACTTTGATTCCGGCGGCGTCGAAATCGGCCTTACTGGCGGTAAAAGATTTCCCTTGGATGGTGCATCCGGGCGTGTCGTCCTTGGGATAGACATAGACCACCAGCCACTTGCCGGCGAAGTCGCCGAGCTTCATCACTTTGCCGTCCTGATTGGGAAGCGAAAAATTAGGGAATGGCTTTCCTGCTTCGAGCATCGATGCACCTGGTCCTTTTTCGTGGCGCGCGGCGCGCTGGATTGTTTATCGTGAGAGGTGTGGGCGGATCACGATAGTATCCCAGCCGCGTCACCTTCGGCCAGCCGCGAAGATGCGCGATCTCAGCCGATTCAGGTCGCGATGTACCAAGTGTTGCCGAAGAGTCCTTCACGCCGCAGGCCTTCCTGCTTTCCCTTTCCGCTTGGGCTGCGCGGTGCTCTTCATACCGCCTGCCGAAACGGTCAACGCGTCGAGGCGAGCGGGAATTCCGCGGCGCAATTTTGCCGGCGCCGACATTAGATAGCCATCTTTCAGTAGCGCGGCGACCTCATCCCATTTGACTTTGTAGTCCAGGCGCACACCGACCCATCCCTTGGGACCCATGTAGGGCGGCACGAAAAAGCGTTTGGCGTCGGAGTTTACAAGGATCTCCTGCACCATCGGCGGCGCCTTCACCCATACCGCGACGTGGCCACTGCTGTGATGATTGTTATCCGTCATCGCAAACATGCTGCCGCCGGTGACGCGAAACGTGCATTCGCCCCACGCCTCTTTCTCGAATGCCTGGGGCAGTGCGAGGCAGACCTCGCGCAGGCGTTTTATCGCGGGATTCGCATCGTCGTACATCCGTGGGTGTGCCATGGTCCGCGCCGCGTCACCCAGGACCTTTGTAGGTAGCGATCCACCAGGTGTTGCCCGAGGTATCTTTCACGCCGCCGACACGATCGCCCCAGGTCTCGGTCTTCGGTTCTCTTACCGATTTGGCGCCGAGGCTGAGAGCGCGCTTGTAGGTCGCGTCCGCATCGGGGACGTAGAGATAGATCGCCGCCGCCATCGAGCGATCGCTGAAGTAGCCGCTGCCGAGCAGCACGTGCGCACCACCGATTATCGCTTCGGCATGAAAGTTCCCCGAGCCGTCGGGCGTCGGAGTATGCGTAACCTCAGCACCGAAGGCGTTTTTCAGAAACTCAATCAGGTCGAGCTTCGCGTAGAGATACGGAGTGATGGCCGTGTAGCCTTCCTGGATGTGTTTAGGATTGCTCATGGTTAAAATCCTCAGCGCGGCGAAGCGGCCGCGGCACGTTTGCGGATTTCGTCGAGTGACAGGTCCTCCTTGTGAGTGGCAATCTGCCAAATGTTGCCGAACCGATCTTCGACCGTAGCGCGGCGGTCGCCATAGAACATGTCCTGCGCCTCCTCGATTACAGTCGCCCCAGCTTCCAGCGCTCGCCGGTAGGCGTCATCTACATCGTCGAGATAAAGGTAAAGGAATGCCGGCATCGCCTCGCGCGGACCCGCCTCCGCGACCATCACGATCGAATCGCCAATATGGATCTCCGAGGGGCCGTCATCGCGGAAATTCCCGATAGCGCCGAACGCGTGTCTGAGAAACTCGACCAGCTTCGCCGCGTCGTGAACGAACAGCCGCGGCGTTACACTATGCCAACCTTCCGGAACCGCTTTGACGGCCATGTCGTCCTCCGCGCGTTAGTGCGATGCGTTCTTTAGCGGCGTCGCGATGTACCAAATGTGGCCGAAGGGATCCTGCACACCCCCGCATCGATCACCCCACTCCTTGTTTTCCATCGGATCGACGATCTTTGAGCCCAATTCGACTGCGCGTTTGAATGCGGCGTCGGCATCGGCGACGTAGATATATAGATGCAGCGGTGTGCCGCCGAAATCGCGCGGCGTGCCAGCGAAACCCTTCGCGCGATATTCCGCAGCATGGGGCGCAGTCGCATCATCCAGCATAACGTGGGTCTCGCCAATCGCGATCTGGATGTGGCTCGGCTTGCCGTTCGGCTGAGTCACGCGATGCACCTCAGTCGCGCCGAAAATCTTCCGGTACAATTCGAACGCCGCCTGCGGATCATCGTTGAACATAAACGGCATGATCGAGCCGGGCCGCCTGAAGGACTCGACTTCCGATACTTGCGGCGGTTCCGCGGGAACGGTGAAATCACGGAGATGCGTCGCGATGTACCATGAATTGCCAAATGGATCCTTCACCCCAGCGTAGCGATCCCCGTATGGCTGGTCGGCAGGCGCATCGATCGAGATCGCACCGGCCGCGAGCGCGCGATGGTACACGCGGTCGGTGTCGGGGACGTATAGATGTAGCGCGGGCGGCATTGGCTTATACGGGCCGTGCGCCTCACCCATCGCGATGATCGAGTCTCCGATCCGAATCTTCGCATGATGGATCGTGCCGGCCGGAATCCTGCGCACGGAACACCTCCTCCGCGTCGAAGGCCTGTTTCAAAAAATCGATCACTTTCGCGGTGCCCTTCGGATGCAGATACGGCGTGACGTTGTGCATCCCGTCGGGCAGGGGCTCGGCGTCCGCGCGATGCGTCGCGATATACCAATGATTGCCGAACGGGTCTTTGACGCTCGCCTCGCGGTCGCCATAGTCCTGATCGGTTGGTTCGTGAATGGAGGTCGCGCCAGCCTTGAGCGCGCGAGCATAGACCGCGTCAGAGTTTTTCACGAACAACCAAATCGCGGTCGGATTGGGCTGGTACTTGTCGATCGCGTCGGCCACTTCGATCATAGAATCGTCGATTTTGAGTTGCGCGTGCGCGATCTTAGCACCGCGCGGAACCCGGAAAATCTCTTCGGCGCCGAACGCGTTCTTCAGAAACTCAATCAGCTTCGCCGCGCCGTTAGTTACCAGATACGGCGTGATGCTATGGAAACCTTCGGGAATAGATTTCACCATCGCTGGTTCCTCCTTGCCGGAAGCGCGTTGCGGCCGGTCGCCCGATATCAGTTCGGCTTTGAGGCGCGCTTTGAAGTCCTCGCGCGGAAGATCTCGAAGATCGGCCGCGACACGCAGAATCGCGGCGATCCGGGAGTCCGCGCGCGAAAGCCTGGTTTCGCGATCGGTCATGATTCTGTCGACCGCCTTGTCGAGCTGTTGCGCGAGCCGGACGGGTTTGGCGGCTGTTTTTTTCATCGCTCGTTTCACTGCTCACCCACCATCATCCGCAACCGTTGCAGGCCGCGGAACTGAAGCTGCTTGATGGCGCCCTCGCTCCGTCCGATATCTCTGGCAATTTCGGCGATACTCTTTTGATGCGCGAAGCGCATCGTGATTACCCGCCGCTGATCGTCGGGAAGTTTTTCCACCAGCTTGAACAGCCGCGCGCGATGTTCGGCTTCCGCGAGGTCCGCGTCGCTCGACGCTTCCGGCTCACGGATCTCGCGCAGCTTTATCGCTTCGAGTTGCGCCGCGCGCTTGCTGCGATCCGCGATCGCATTGGCGGCGATGCGATACAGCCAGGCGGCGAACGGCACGCCGCGCCATTCGAAGCGCGAGAGATTCTTGAGCGCGCTATGGAAGACGTCGGCGGTCAAATCCTGAGCGTGATCGCGGTCGGTCACGCGCCGCGCGATAAATGCGTAAACCCGCTCGAAATTCCGTTCGTAGAGCTCGGCGAAGCAGCTCGGGTCGCGCTGTGCGGCCTCGATCAGACGCCGCTCGGCGGCGCCGCTTCTTGATTTATCGGCGGCTCCGGTTACTACGCCTCGGATGGCGCCGCGCGCCGGTCGACGACGCTTCAATGGGGACACTCCAGCCACCTTCGCCTCTAACTGTATAAACCACCGGGACGCGAAAAGGTCACGCGCAATTTAGCAATCTCGGCAACGTATATATGATGCCCGTACTGGTAGAGTAGCGAGTGTGAAGCCGGTCACCGAAGCCGACTACCGAGCCCGCATCGATCGCGTCATTCGTGCGATATCGGATGATCCGGCACGCGACCACACGCTTGAAGAGTTGGCCAGGCGGGCGCACTTCTCGCGCTTCCATTTCCATCGCGTCTATCGCGCGATGACCGGCGAGAGCGTGATTGAGACCGCGCGACGCCTTCGATTGATGCGCGCGGCTCATCTTCTGGCTACCAGTGAATTCCCAATCACCGAAATCGCGATGGAGGTTGGTTACGAAAGCGTGCAGACCTTTTCGCGAGCATTCAGATCGTTCACGACCCTGGCTCCAAAATTATTTCGCAAACGGCGCATTCGGCTCTCAGAGCTGGTCAGCGGTCCCCGACAACCAATTCGAGGAGGTCTCGAAATGAAAGTTGATATCGTCCAGTGCAGTCCCATGCGCGCGCACGTAATTCGCCATCATGGCCCGATGACGAAGGCGAGTGAGACCTTCGCCAAGCTCTGGAAATGGCAACTCGACCACGGCGTTGCAGGCACCAGCAAAGAAGCGATCGGACTCTTCTATGGCGACGATTCCGATGACGACGAGAATTTCCGCTACTTCGCGGGGGTCGTCCTCGAAAAGCCGGTCAAGGCCGGCGACGGCGTCGAAATACTTGAAGTGCCGGGTGGAAAATACGCGAGCTATCGCCTCGTCGGCCGCTACGACGGCATCCACCCGGCATTCCAGCGCCTCTATGGCGAATGGCTTCCTTGCAGCGGCCACGTTCCCGACGATCGCCCCGCGCTGGAGATCTATCGCAACAACCCATACGACACACCGGCGAATGAACTGATCACCGATCTGCTGATCCCGATTCGATAGGCCTACGCGCGACTGTCGAATGCTTCCTCGTGGGCGGCATCTTCGAGCGAGAGACCCTGCGTCTCGTCGATGGTGAGGCCAAATAGCAGCGCGCCCGGTATCGCGAGCAACGCCAGCCATCCCACGACATTCGAGAGCCCGCCCATCGGGCGCGCGAGGGTCGAGATGGCGCCTTCCGCGCTGAGCGAAGCACCTCCTCCGATCAACGCGAACCATCCGATCGTGGTGCCGCGCAGCGCGGTCGGATAAAGCTCGGTGAGGGCGGCGTTGGTCGCGACCGTGACCGCATTGTTCACGATGTTCAACAGGCAAAACGCGGCGCACAACCAGGTCGCGGGCCACGCGAAGCGCATCGGCGGTCCCCAATAGAACAGCAGTCCGCCGCCCGCGACCGCGATTCCGGTCGCCACGATGGTTCGCACTCGTCCAAATCTTTCCGACGACCATGCGCCCGCGGGAAATCCGATCATTCCCACGCCACCGCCGAGAAACATCATCACGCTCGCCGCGGTGGCGGTGAGTCCGACCACCGACACCGCATGAAAGTACGCCCAGCTGGTGATGCCTTCACCGCACAAGGTTGCGAAGATGGTGCAGATGGTGAGTGAGATCGATCGCTTTCGATAGAGCGGTACGAAGATGTCGTAGAATTTCGCGCGCGCCGTATCTCCCGCTTGGGCCGCGTGTTCCCAGCGCGGGCTTTCCGGCAGCGCGTAGGCGAGGAATGGACATATCACGATGCTCGCCGCGGCAATCCACAGCAGCCAGCGCCACGAGATCGCGTCGCGGACCAGCATCGGCATGATCACCAGACACAAACCGCCGCCCGCGGCCACGGCCAGGCCCGCGTAGCTCTGACCTTGCGCCCGCCGCGCGATCGGCAAAACTTCGGCCACGATTACGATCGCCGAGGCGAGGACCCCGCCGCCAAAAGCATTGAGCAGGACGGCGAACAGCACGAATGGCGCGAGGCGCGCCGAGAGCGCAGCGCCCAGCGCGCAAATCGGCATCGCGGTCATCGACCATATCATCACGCGGCGGCGACCGACCTTGTCCGCCATCCGCGACAGCGCCAGCGCGCCGAGATACGCCAGCGTGAGCCATGCGAACACCGCAGCGATCTGTGACTGATCGAGACCGAAGCTCTGCGCGATCCACGGCGATGCGATCGGTACGATGGCGGAGATGTAGCCCTGATAAAACAGCATCGCCATCGCGAGCATAACCACCGGCCGTGCGCGAGTGCGGGCCGCTGCGGTATCGTAAAGCGGTGGAGATAGCTGTTCGGAAGGTTCGATCGGGGTGCGATCAGGTTTCGAGGACATCTATTTCAGGGCGCTTCCTGGCGCAGCGGCGTAGCCGCTTTCTCGGCGGAGCCTACTGGCGTAGTCGAGAAACATTATGAAGACAGTATCGGATTCAATCACCTCGCCACCACTTCATCTGCAACCTAACGGATGTTAGAGTCAACCAATCCAGACCTTAAGGAGTTCTCATGGGCAGACTCGATAAGAAAGTCGCGGTCATCACCGGCGCCGCCAGTGGAATCGGACTAGCCACCGCAGCGCGCTTCGCCGGAGAAGGCGCAGCGGTAGTGATTGGCGACCTCAACCAGGAAGGCGGCGAGGCCGCGGTGCGCCAATGCAAGGAAAATGGCGGCCGCGCGGTTTTCCAAAAGTGTAACGTGCAGACCGAGAGCGAAATCAAGGCGCTCATCGCGCGCGCGGTCAGCGAGTACGGCAAACTCGACATCATGTTCAACAACGCCGGACTGGGCGGCGCGGTCGGCACGATCGAGGAGATCAGCGCCGACAACTGGGATAAAACGCAATCGATTCTGCTGCGGGCGGTTTTCCTGGGAATGAAATACGCCGTGCCCGAGATGCGCAAGGCCGGCGGCGGCTCCATAATCTCGACCGCGTCGGTCGCAGGACTGAGCGGCGGGCGCGGCCCAC
This sequence comes from uncultured delta proteobacterium, assembly GCA_963747115.1. Taxonomy (GTDB): domain Bacteria; phylum Desulfobacterota; class Binatia; order Binatales; family Binataceae; genus DATGKG01. The sequence goes on from CAVVEB010000007.1 coordinate 35,970, forward strand.
ACGCGTACAGCGCGGCCAAAGCCGCCGTGATCAATCTGACCCGCTCGGTTGCGTTGGAAGTGGGCCAGCACAAAATTCGGGTCAATTGCATCTGCCCCGGCGCCATTAACACCCCCCTGCTCTACAATCGGATTCCGGGCGGACAGCAGACAACCGAGATGTTCCTGTCGCAGATCCAGGCGATCAAGCGCACCGGTCATCCCGAGGATATCGCGAACATGGTGCTGTTCCTCGCCAGCGACGAGTCCGAATGGATCACAGGCGCCGCGATGGTGGTCGACGGCGGCCTCACGGCGGGAAGCGCGATCTTCGGCCAGCAGCAGGCGGGTCAGATGCCGACGATACCGGGCGGCTTCGCGGGTCCGTCATTCGAGAAGGACCCGGTGTAGCGGCACGGCAGCAGAGGCGCGTAGTTGAGGGCAAATCTTAGGGCGCTTCCAAGCGCAGCGCGTAGCGCGCCCAAGGCGGAGCTACTGCGTAGTCGAGGGCAAATGAAGATAGTCGTTCTCGATGGTTACGCGTTGAATCCGGGCGACTTGAGCTGGGATGCGCTCCGCGCGATGGGCGAGCTGCAGGTCTTCGACCGCACCGCAGACGATCAGATCGTGGCGCGCGCGCAGGACGCTGAAATCGTGCTGACCAACAAGACCCGGCTGTCCGCGCAAATACTGCGGCAGCTCAAAAAGACCCGTTATATCGGCGTAATGGCCACCGGTTACGACATCGTCGACGTGGAGGCGGCGCGCGAGCTCAAGATCTCCGTCACCAATATTCCGACCTACGGCACGGCCTCGGTAGCGCAGTTCACCTTTGCGCTGCTGCTGGAGCTGTGCCATCACGTGGCCCTTCACAGCGAGGCGGCCCGCGCCGGCGAATGGTCGCGATCGGCGGATTTCAGTTTCTGGAAAACGCCATTGGTCGAGCTCGCCGGCAAGACGATCGGGATAATAGGCTTTGGTCAGATTGGGCGGCGCGTGGCCGAGATCGCCGTGGCATTCGAAATTCGCGTCATTGCCGCCGATGCGGTCAGAAGGCCGGTTCCCGACTGGCCCAACTTTCGATGGTGCGAAGTCGATGAACTGCTGCCGCAAGCCGATGTCGTGAGCCTGCACTGCCCGCTGCTGCCACAGACCCGGGGAATTATCAACGCAAAAACCCTGGCTATGATGAAACCGGGCGCCTTTCTCATCAACACGTCGCGTGGTCCGTTGGTCATCGAGCAGGACCTGGCCGATGCGCTCAACAACGGGCGTTTGGCGGGCGCCGCGGTTGACGTGCTTTCGAGCGAACCGCCATCCCCAGACAATCCGCTTTTACGGGCGAAGAATTGCATCGTGACACCGCACATCGCCTGGGCATCGAAGGAAGCGCGGACGCGGCTGCTCGATACGGCGGTCGCCAACGTGCGCGCATTTCTGGACGGCCATCCCGTCAACGTCGTGAATTCAGCGTAGCGCTACCGTTTAGGGCGGAGCGCAGCCCTCTTCCCCTTGTCATTCAGAAGCGAGCGAAGCGAAGCTGAAGAATCTCGTTGGAGACTACCTCATCGAATGTTGCTTCAGCATTCGAATGAGCGCGAATCCGCTGTCGGCACCGCTCATGGTGCGGGTTAGTGGCACGCGCAGTTCGATGACTCACCGAGATCCTTCGCGTGCGCCCGTAGGGCTTCGCTCTGGATGACAAACAAAGGCGCCGAGCGATTCGCTCAGTCTAGTCGCGGGCGCAGGTGGAGAGCCTGATCGAGCAATTCTTGCCGCCTTTGTGATTGCACGCGTTCATCGCCTGGCCTGCGGCGTCGCCGGCGCCATCGCCGGTGTTCGCGGCGAAGCGTTTGTTGTCACCCGCTGCCAGGGCGGCGCAGGTCTCCGAAAAGGTGAGGACCACCTTGCAACCGTTGCCTTGCGCACTGCAGTCGCTGAGCGCCCGTTGATTGGCGTCGCCGGCGTTGTGGTAGGCGAACGAATAGCCGTACGCATCGTCGCTCACAGAGTATGCGATCGCCCCATAGTTCACCCGATTCGGGCATCCATTCACGCAGTTCTGCCGCAAACTTTCCTGGTTGGGACCGCTAAAGCTGCTGAAGCAGCTGTCGATACAAGCATTTACGTCGGAGGCGCGAGCGGGCGCGATCGGCATCATCAGAATTGGCGCGACAACCAGAGAAGCCCAGGAGAGTGCGGCGGCGTGGCGGAATTTCATGCGGATGGTCTAGCAGGCCAGCCGTGAGAAGCAAAAGGCCCTGGTCGAAAGCAAATCAAGCCACGCGCAACTTAACAAACAAATCCAGCATCCGCTGATACGCATCGTAGCCGAGCGCGGCATTCCTGCCGTTGACGGCGATCTGCGCCAAATCATCGCGGCGTCCCGGCCTGCTCCAATCGCTCACGAGATCCGGAATCTCGCGCGGATCGTCATAGACCAGGTAGTGCATCTGGTCGCGCAGCCTGACTCCCGGAATCATCTCGACGCTGTCGCACTCGCGATCGGTCAATACGACTTTGCCTGACCGCCACGCATCCCAATGCCGCACGCTGTTTTCGCCCCATCCGCGCGGACACACGATGATACGGCAACTCGCCAGCATCGCCGCATACTCCGCTTTGGGAAGCATCGCTGGGAGACATCTGCCGAGACCGACCTTGGCGGTTTCCGCCGCGACGCGATCGCGATAGCCGGCCGGCCCGGTCGCGGTCCCGACAAAACCGGCCGCGTACTTGATTGGAGACGGCGGCAGCACTTCACCGCGGATGTATTCAACGCAAAGATCTGATCGGCGGAAACGGCGCGAGCTCGCTTCGATCATAGGCGGGAGTGCGGAACAGGATTGGGTCGCCCATGCGCCAATAGGGTGCGGCGTAGGCGTGGCGGCCCATGTCGGTGTGATTGAGAACGATTTGCGTGGTTTCGGGAAAGGCCGCGCGGTAGGCGGAGTACTTTTCCATCACCGGGATGATTCGCTCGGGCTTGAAGCGGTACGGATTGTCCCGATCCAGCCACACCATCAGGATCATCGCATCGAACGGCCGCCACGCTTTGCGGAGATCGTCGAAAACCTGGATGGCGATTCCGGCTTCAGCGAGCCGCTCGCGATAGAAGATCCACGGCGCGGTGCTCACGCGATGCTCATCGGAATGCTCTTCGACTACGAATGCGACGTTCATATCGGCCAAGACTTAATCTGGCAGCCGACGGTCAGATGCGAAAGGCGGAAAAGACACCGGCTAAAGCCGGTGCCACTGAAAGGGGCTGCAACCGAAAGCGGAAGCGGCAGAATCGGAGCGGATTAATTTGCGAAACCCAGACTGGGTTTCGCGCTTCCTGTGTGAATAAGACGGGAAGATCCATCGCTTCGCGGAGACCCTTCGCTGCGCTAGGCGACCGCGAACACCGCCAGACCGCGCATCGCGCGGTCAACGCTTATAAGCTGCTAATCATCAACGAGATTGTTGACTCAAGCAGGGATCTATCATCAGGTGCGCGGAGTATCTGCCGCTTTATCTTGCGGAATTCCAATTCCGATTCAACAATAGATAAAGAGGCCAAGATATTGGCAAAGCGATAGCGGGATGCTGGGGCAGCCGCAGCCTCACCGGCGGGAACCTCAGCTTCTCGAAGCCAGACCAAAACAAATGGAGCTACCTTTCTCATCAACACATTGTCCAAACGACCAACAGAGCGGCTACAACGGCGCCTAACGGTGCCCATGCCGAGATGGCAAGCAAATCATCGTCGCCTAAAAATACTTCTTTCACGAAGCGTAGCGTTTGTGTTTGCCGCTCTGGGAGTTTCGGGAGTTTTTTTGAATTGTATCTAGCACAGCCGCATATCTCCGCTACGGAATCGGACATTATGGACCCGCTTAAATTCCCCTTCGTGATTGCTAACGAGAATTTTTTCACACTCTACGATTTGTCAATCAAATGTACGCTTGGCGGTTCTCGGTTAGGCGTCGGCGACAATGCAGAGGTCGATCTCAATAGTGTTACGCTGCATAGCAAGACGTTGCGACAGTTGGAGTACAATGAACAAGTCGGGTTCAAATGCGATATCAATAGCTTGACAGTAAGTCAACTGGGTCCGAATGGCGTGCACGCTCCAAACGGGCTTCAAACGACTGAACCATTGTTGACTATAAACTCCATCCCCTTTATTTGTCGTTCGTCCGTGGTCCCGCGCGTATCGCAAATTCATCCGTGCGGAACTACCACTAATGGCGAAATGAGATGGATTGAGGGTTACACGTTGTAGAGTTGGTTATGATCAAAGAAGGCGAGGAATCGAAAGCCGACGGTAAGGGATTCCCCCGACCGACTGCCAGCAACCACGAACACCGCCAGACTTCGCATCGCGCCTCAAGATGAAAAAGCGTAAGACGAATCGACAAGGTCTAGCGCATGACCGATGAGAATCGCCGACAGAGCGACCAATCCAAGAGTGCAGAATCCGCTCAACACTCCGTAGTACCAGCGATCGCAGAGAAATCCTCTCAAGAACAGAACCAAACCGCTGCCCATCAACCCGAAACAGAACGCCAGCAACGCATAGCGGCAATCGCGGCGCGTCGCCGCCGAGAACGTTGTTGGCGCGCCGCTAAATTCTACATTGAGTGTCTCGCCGCTCTGGCTACCGTTGTAATCGTATTTCTGACGTGCGCTTACGTCCATTACTCTGCGAAACAATGGGAAGCTATGTCCGACCAAGCCCATAGTATGGCCACTCAGACCACACTCATGCAGGCTCAAAATACTAACTTGAAACGGCAACTTGATGACATGGAAACCGTACAGCGCGCCACTGAATCGACCTGAATTCTCGTATTGAACAGTTTCCAAGACATCCAGTGTTGAAGTTCACTCTCAAAAATTCCGGCCAGACAACGGCCACCGAAATAACAGGTGGAATGAGTCTGAGTTCTTCGGGCTGGCTCAAACAAATGAAGGGGCCCTCTCAAAGTGCTTACGGTCCTGGCGACCGTCAGACATATGACTGGCTTCCAGCATCGAATCCCCCGAGCAAGGCAGGTTTCGCGCTAGCCCAAGGCGAAACCAGAGAGTTCACTTATTCCCTTGAAGATGTAAATCGAAAAATGAATCAGTCGCTTGAGGCTCGAAAAGTTTTTGGATTGTCGCCGACATTCGATGATGTAGCGAAGGGATTGGCTTCCTATTACGTCCAATTCTCGTTCACCTATCTGGATGCTTCGGGCAAGCCCCATCCTACTGTCGATTGTCTCACGTACTGGAAACATCAATTTGTTCCATGCTGGGGCGGACACGCAGACAATAGAATCAGCGACCACGCCACCAATCTACCCGCGCCGTGCGCGGCTCCTCCATCGCAGAAAATTATCCCCAACCCCTGACACCGACGCGAAAAACGTTGACGGCGCGCGGGTCTCTCTCGCGTCCCATCGCCGAGGATGTGAGGATTGGCCGATGCGCCCCATCACCGTCATCGTGTTCGCGCGCGAACCCGTCGCGCGGGCAAACCAAGACGCGCCTGATTCCGGCGATCGGAAGCGAGAACGCGGCCGCGCTCGCGGACGCATTCAATCGCGACGCGATCGCCAAGGCGAAACGACTCGCGCCGGCGCGGCTGGTGATCGCGGGCAGCGCAGTCGGCGGCGCCACGCGCAGCCGCTATTTCAAAAGCCTCGCGCGCGAGTTCGGCGCCACGCTCCGCGATCAAGGCGCGGGGCATCTCGGCACGCGGATGGCCGCGGCAATGCGCCCGTTCCTCGGTGCCGGCGGCGCGCTCCTGATGGGCACCGACACGCCCTCGCTGCCGATGCGGCTGCTGGCGGAGAGCGCCGACCTGTTCGAGAACTATCCGGCGCTGCTCGCGCCGAGCCTCAACGGCGGCTACTACCTTGTTGCCGCGCGCGGCGCGCTGCCCGGGATTTCGCGCCGCTGAAATGGGGCAGCTCCACCGTGCTCGCCCAAACGTTGTCGCGGCTCCGCGCCGCGCGGGAACCCTACTGTCTCGGACCGTGGTGGTACGACGTCGATCGTCCGATCGACCTGGAGTTACTCATGGCACATCTAAAAAATCCGGCGCGCGGTTTCGGGGGACCATCGAAATCGATGGCGCTCGGAACGCCGCATCCCTGCCCTGCCACCGCCGCGGTCCTGAAGCGCATCGAGAAAACATTGCGATGGGCACGGCATTGAAACTCTCCGTGATCGTGCCGATGCTGAACGAGGAGCGCGCGATCGCCGCGACCCTCGACGCGATCCGCGCCGGCGCGCCGGTGGCAGAGATAATCGTCGTCGATGGCGGCAGCGTCGATGGCAGCGTCCGTATCGCGAGATCGCGATGCGACGCGGTGATCGTCGCGCCACCCGGGCGCGCGGCGCAGATGAACGCGGGCGCCGCGCGCGCCTCGGGGGACGCGATGGTGTTCGTTCACGCCGACACGATCGTGCCCGCGAGCTTCGGGCGCGATATCGAGTCGGCGTTCGAGGATGCGGCGGTGGTCGGCGGACGTTTCGACGTGCGCCTCGACGACCCGCATCCGCTGTGTGGGTTGATCGGCGCGATGATCAGCCTTCGCTCGCGCATCAGCAAAACCGGGACGGGGGATCAGGCGATCTTCGTGCGCAGGAAAACTTTCGCGGCGCTCGGCGGCTTCGCCAACATTCCGATCTGCGAAGATCTGGATTTCACCCGGCGGCTAAACGCGCAGGCCGCGTCGCGTGTTTGCGCAGCGTCGTGACCACGTCGGCGCGGCGCTGGCGCGATCGCGGAATCCTCAGAACCGTGCTCCAGATGTGGACGATCCGATTACTCTACCTGGCGGGCGTGTCGCCGCTCAGGTTGAGCCGCATGTACCGAACGTGCGATGATATGTGAGGTAGGAAAAAATCAGGCGATCGCGCCGGAGCATCCCGAGCCGGCGCCCGCGGTGCATCCGAAACAATGCGAGCCGGTCGCGATCTCCGCGCCGGTCAATTCGGCCACGTCATCGAGGTCGAAAATAGTCCGCGTGCGGCCGTGCGTGTCGGCTATCGGCATCGAGAGCATCTGGTTGAAATCGCAATCGTAGAGCGTGCCCTCGTAACCGACGCTGACCAGCTCGCGGCACATCAGATTCGCGACCGTCGCCGGGTTGAAATGATTCACCAGCAGCGCCATGTACTCGCCCTCGCTGCCGAGGCGTTTCAACTGCTCGGCGAAGCGCTTGATCGGCATGTTGGTGATCGTGAGCAATCGGTTGAACTCGATGCCGAAGCCGCGGCGCAATTCCTCGCGATAACGCGCCTCGAGCTTGGCCTGCGCCGGCGGCAGAAACGCGCCAACCGGGTTGTAAACCAGGTCTAGAACGAGGTTCGAATCGGGCATCCCGTAGCCCAGATCGTTGAGCTGATGGAGTGCGTCCAGACTCTTCGCGAAGACGCCGGAACCGCGCTGCGCGTCCACATTCGACGCCGTATAGCATGGCAAAGAGCACACCAAATGCACCAAATGTGTACGGTAGAACGACGGCAGCCACGCCATATGCAACACAGAAACAACAGTCAGGTTACATCTGACGATGACTTTCGCGGCCCAGATCGCGGGCCGATTCGACGAGGAATCTAAAGTGGTCGTTTAACTCTGGTGCGCCACCAGTGATATCTACAGTCGCGATAGACGGACTATGCGAGAGAACCTCGATAACGCGCGCGGCGGTCTCGCGCTGCATCTTCTCGGTGCGCGTGGGACCCGCATCGACGTGACAGTGATGACAGGCCTGGTTGCATAATTTGCCAACATTTACCTGGAGAATAGTCGGTGCGCGTCGAGTGAGTGACGCGACATCATGATGGCGCAGCGCGGCTGCGAAATCGAATCGAGCGGCGGCCTCCATGTGGACAAGGTTTCACCCGAGACCGCATTAGCGCAAGAGGCCATCATTCAGGCGCCGATACCACCTCGACGTTCTCCAGATACTCGGAAAGATCTAGAATCAGCTTGCGCGTCGATATCGGATCGTTTTGTTTCGCGGTAAGCTCCAGCGCTGCGCCAATTTCGCTTACGACATCGAATCCGAAGCTGCCGCCCTCGCCCTTTAGGCGATGTCCTATGCTGGCGATAGTGGCGAAATCGCCCAGCTCGAGGGCGGTCTGGATGGTCTTCGCGTCAACCCGTTTTCGCTCCAGGAAGTCGGGTATCAATTCCTTCAGTTCGGGATCTACTTCGACCTTAACTCGTTCCATTTTTCTCCACGATGTACTCATCGATTCACACTCCTGCCCGCTATCTCGACCGAGTGCGAGATCGCGTCCAGCAGAGTCGATTTTTTTACCGGTTTGCTGACGTGCAGGTCGCAGCCAGCGTCTTTAGCCTTGCGCACAGCGTCATCCAGTGCCGAAGCCGTCAGCGCGATTATCGGAGTGCGCTTGCGCTGGTGATCGGTTTCCCACTCCCGAATTCTGCGCACCGCCGTGTAGCCGTCGAGAATCGGCATTTGGATATCCATCAACACCAGGTCGTAATTTCCTTCGAAGAAGCGATCCAAAGCGACTTGGCCGTTATCCGCCTCTTTCATCGTGTGCGCGGTTTTCCTCAGGTACGCTTTGATCAGCAGCCGGTTGTCGGGCGAATCGTCCGCGATAAGGATATGCAGCGGCCTTCCGTTTTGCTGCCGCTCCGCCTCGGACATCGGAAGCGGAAGCGAGGCGCTGAAGGTTCCCGCCGGCGTCATCGAACTGAAAGCCGGGGTGGCGCAGATCGCGCCGTAGAGTTCACGCTTCTTCAGCGGCTTGACCGCGTAGTGCGCAATGCCGATCGCTCTCAGTGCGGTGAGCCTGGTGGTGAGGCCGATGGAATTCATCAGCATGATGACGGCGGTATTACGCGGACTGAAGTTGCGGGAGCCGCTCCGCCATCGCGGCGCCGTCTTTCTCCAGCAGTTGTGCGTCGACCAACAGCAGCCTGAACGGTCTCCTTTCACGTGCCGCTTCATCGATAGCTTGCAGCCCGGTGGCGCAGCAGCCGGCCTCGGAAACTTCGGCACCCTTGGCCGCCAGCATCTCGCGCGCGATAGCGCGAGTGGTGGTGTTGTCATCGACGACCAGCGTCCGAACTCCCGACAGATGCGGGTCGTCTATCGGCCTCACTGCCAAAACCGGCGCACTGGGCGCGTCCAGTTCGACGGTAAAAGAGAACAGGCTGCCTTCGCCGGGAACACTTTCGGCGCGTACTTGTCCCCCCAGCAGCGTGACCAGGCGCTCCACTATTGCGAGGCCCAGGCCGCTGCCGCCGTAGCGTCGCGTGGTCGAGGAATCCGCCTGCGTGAAGGCCGAGAAAATGGTGCCGAGCTTGTCCTCAGCGATGCCTACACCGGTGTCACGGATGGAGAACTTGAGACTGCCGGCGCCGGCGGACTCGGAGTTGCGTTCAACCTCAACCAGCACGTGTCCCTTTTCGGTAAACTTGATGGCGTTTCCGATCAGATTGACTAAGACCTGACGGATCCGAAACGGATCGCCGATGAGAACGTTCGGAAGATCGGGCGCGAATCGCATCGCGAGTTCGATGCCCTTTCCGTGGGCGCGGACCGCGAGAGTGTCGATCACTTTTTCGGTCAGCTCGATCACGTCGAATTCCACTTTTTCCAGACTCAGGCGACCGCTCTCGATCTTCGCGAGATCGAGGATGCTGTTGATCAACTCGAGCAACGCGTTGCCATTGCTGATGACGGTGTCGAGGTAGCGGCGCTGTTCGGGACTGAGATCGGTCTCCCACATCAGATCGGACATTCCAAGAATGGCGTTCATCGGGGTGCGGATCTCATGCGACATGCTGGAAAGGAATTCGGATTTGGCCTTGGATGCCGCGAGGGCCTGATCTCTGGCGTCCGCCAGTGCCCGCTGCGCGCGCTTGCGGTTGGTGATATCGCGCACCGTGGCCAGCAGGATCCGATTGCCCGTGGGATCGGTGGTGGCGCGGCCCATGAATTCGCATTCGACCCAGGAACCGCTTTTGTGCGCAACCCGGATCTCGGAGCGAATGACTTCACCCGGATGCTCGAAGGCGTGTCGCGTGTTCTTCGCCTGGTCGGCGATATCATCGGGGTGGATCAACTCCCGGGAGCTTCGGCCGAACATCTCGGCCGGCTCATAGCCGAAGTTCTTGAGTCCCGCGCCGCCGGTGAATTTGATCTCGCCCGCGGGGTTGACGACCAGGATGACATCCGAAGATGACTCGACCAGCGAACGGTAATATTCTTCGCTATGCTTCAGCTTCAGCTCCTGCTCTTCGCGCTCGGAAATGTCGCGCGCGATGGTCACGCAGCAGGAGCGGCCGTTGAGGTCCACCACCGCGGCTGAAAGCAAGCTCGGGATCCGTCTACCATTCTTCGCCCGCAGCGTCACCAGCAGGTTGCGCACGCTTCCGCTCTCCCGCAGCCGCCGCCCGAATTCAGATCGCTCCTCGGCGACAGTCCACAGACCCGCTTCAGTGTAGGGCCGCCCGATGACTTCTGCTTTGCTGAATCCGCTGAGCCGGCAAAATTCCTGGTTTACGTCGATCCAGCTTCCATCTTTGAAATCGGTAATGGTGATCACGTCGAGGCTGGAGTCGAAGATCTTGCGCAAGCTCGCTTCGCTCTCCTGCAGTTTGAGTTCTGCGGCTTTCAGAGTGGAAATGTCGCGAGTGATAGCCATGCAGCAGAGCCGGCCGTCGAGCTCCACCATCACTCCCGAGATCAGACACGGCAGCGTGCTTCCGTTCTTGAGCCGGAAGTTCACTTGCAGATTTCGAACTTCGCCGTGTTCTTTCAAAGCGCGCGAGAACTCCGCTATCTCGGCGCTATCGTTCCACGCGCCGACTTCCCAGGAGGTCTTACCGAGGCTCTCTTCGCGGCTATAGCCGGTCGCGCGCACGTACGCGTCGTTGACATCGAGGTAGCGGCCGTCGGCGTCGGTGATGCAGATGCCGTCGAGATTGGCGTCGAAGATTTTGCGCAGGGTCGCTTCGCTCTCGCGGACCTTTCGCTCGGCTTGCTTGATCTCGGTTATCATTTTCACCACCGCGATCGCGCAGTTGTGCCCACCGAGGCCGACCCGCACCGCGGAAATCAATGCCGGCGAGGGCTCCGCGTCGCCCAAACCGCGCAGTTGCACTTCCGCATTGCGCGCCTCGCCGTGTTCGAGAAGTTCCCGCATGAATTCCGCGCGGTCCGAAGGGTCGTTCCAAAAGCCGAACTCCAGATCGCTGCGGCCAACCACCTGTTCCCGCGCCACGCCGCTGCGAATGACGAATTGATCGTTGACTTCGAGCACCGCGCCGGTGTCGAGATCGAGGACTACTACGATGTCCGCGCTCTTCTCGAAGATTTGGCGGAACTTCTCTTCGCTCTCGCGCCGTTTCTGTTCGGTTTCCTTGAATATCGAAACGTCGCGGATAACTGTGACCGCGCATTCGCGGCCGGCCAGCTGGGCGGTGGTCGAGTAGGCCAGGGTCGGTACTAACGAACCGTCCTTGCACCGGAGATTGGCTTCGATACCGCGCAACCGTCCCCCGTCAGTCAGCTCCTTGAAGAAGCTGGAGTGGGCCCACAGCGATAGCTCGTCGTTGCTCCTGCCGATCGTCTCTTCACGGGTGTAGCCGGTTCGGCGAACGAACTGTTCATTGACCTCGAGAAAGGTATGCGTCGCCGCGTCGCTGACGATAACTATTTCGGGATTAGATTCGAAAATGGCTCGGAACCTCTGCTCGCTCTCGCGTAGTTCCCGTTCCGATTCCGTGATCCGCTCCTTGGTGCGGAACTGGTACGTGTAGAGAAGGAACAGCACCCCGATGCCGATGCTGAGCAGATGCAGCGGCAACCGCAGTGCAGCGGCACCAGAGGCCGAAAAGCATTCCTCACCGACTTCTACAACCTGGAAACAAACCAGCAACAACGCCGCGGTCCGAATCACCGCAATGGTATTGCGGGCGCTTGTCGTGGGTGGGGTGAACGAGGGTCCGGAACTGGGCTCGGGAGATGTGGGAGACTCCCGGTCAGGTTCCTGCACGGTCGGACTCTCGCGACGAGAGTCCGATTCAATTTTGGGCGCAGCGGCCAATCTCCCCCCTAAAGGCCCGAGCCTTCAACCACATCTAAGCAATTGGAATGCCTGCGGAACTGTCACTAAATTGAAACGCTGCTGCCCGAAAGATGAGCATTTGACGAGGGCCGTAGACCGCAGCTGGCGGTCCATGTGCGCTATTGTAACAGGATGGCTAATCCATGATGGCTAACCAATAATGATCGTGACCCCGTTTCTGGCGGCACCGCTAGCGCCCAAAATCGGTCACCCTTAACCGAAGCCATTGGCTATCCGGAATCGAGGGCGGGTTCGAAGTCCTCGTTGGATGTCACGCTCGGCCTCCCGTCACCCCATCGACGGCAGATGAAGTCGCTCCCCTAATAGACCACGCCAGAGAGGTGCGTGGAACTTCGTCGCACCTGTCGTGTAAGGTTGAGCGATCGGAGAACCTGTGAACGGTCTCATCATCGGTGGAGGAATAATCGGCGCGTCGTGCGCGTGGCGGCTCGCAGCGGATGGCGTCGTGGTCACCGTGCTCGAGCGCGGCCGCCTAGGACAGGAAGCCTCGTGGGCGGCAGCCGGACTCATCGGACCGCAAGGCGAGGCTGATGCGCCGGGGCCGTTTTTCGATCTCTGCCTCGCGGGAAAAGAATCATTTGATAGATCGGTGGACCGCCTCACGAAAGAAAGCGGCGTCGATCCCGAATACGATCGTGACGGGATTCTTTACGTCGCGTTTTCCGAGCATGAGCGCGAGGAACTCTCGGCGCGCGCGCGATGGCAACGCGCGGCGGGTTGCCGGGTCGAGGAACTCTCGCCCGGCGAAGCGCTCAAGTTGGCGCCGGAGCTGTCGCCGAAAATCACCTACGCGCTTCATCTGCCGACCAACTGGCGCACCGACAATCGCAAACTCACGCAGGCCTACGTCGGCGCGGCAGCGAAGGCGGGAGCTGAGTTTCACGAGGGCGTGCGCATCGATTCGATTGCGATGAAAAATGGGCGCGCGGCGGGCGTCGTTACGCACGAGGGCGAAACCATCGCGGGCGATGTCGTCATCAATGCGGCCGGCTCGTGGGCGAGCGAGGTGCGCGGTCTTGAAGCCGACAACATCCGCTTCTTTCCGGTGCGCGGACAAATCATTTGCTTCGATTCGCGCCCCGGCGCTATCGCGCCATCGCTTTTTTCCGCGCGCGGCATCCTGATTCCACGTCGCGACGGCCGCCTGTTAGCTGGCTCCATCTTCGAGGAAGCGGGATTCAACAAAACTCTCACCCTCGGCGGCATGACCCACATCCTTCGCGCCGCGTGCGAGTTGGCACCACATCTTGCCGAGCTGCCTTTCCGCGAGGCGTGGGCGGGATTGCGCCCCGCTACCGACGACTTGATGCCGGTGCTTGGCGCGTCGCCCTCGATACCGAACGTGTTTTATGCGTGCGGACACTTCCGCAGCGGCATCCTGCTCTCCTCGATCACGGGAGAGATCATCGCGGACCTGGTGCAGGGGCGCGCGCCGAAACTGGACCTCGCACCTTTCGCGCCTTCGCGCTTCCAATCCGGGGTGATCAAGGCGCCCTTCTCAGTTAAATCAATGGTTTAAGTATTAATATGCCGATGATCGCACTCGCATTGGTCCGCGACCTGTTCTTCCGTTCCAAAATGGACGCGGTGGCCGAGTCGCTCGGCGCGGAGATTCTGTACGCATCGGATCTCGCCAATGCCTCGCGGCGCGCGACCGCGAAGAAGCCGTCGGTCGTATTCGCGGATCTCTCCGACGGCGCATTTCCAGCCGCCGATACCGCATCGAAGATTCGCGAGGCCGCGCCCGATGCGAAGCTGATCGGATTCGCCTCGCACGTCGATCTGAAGCCGCTCAAGGCCGCGCGCGAAGCCGGCTTCGATCAGACGCTTTCGCGCAGCGAGTTCACCGCGCGCCTTCCCGAACTATTGAAGCGCTAGCGCCTGCTAGTTTCCCTTGACGATCGCAGGATCTTACGATAATCTCAAAATGAACGTTCATTCATTCGCCATTCATGCCTGAAGCCGCAAGGACACTGCCGCAAGACGATTCGCTGGTGCGCGCCCGCCGCCGCCAGATATTTCTCGCCGCGTGCCGTGTCCTCTCACGCAAATCTTTTCATGAAGCCAGCGTCAAGGAACTCGCACTCGAAGCGGGCCTCGCCGCCGGTTCCATCTACGTCTATCTCCAGGGCAAGGAAGACATTCTTATATTGATGGCCGAGTCGATGGTGGCCGAGTTGGTCGAGAGCCTGCCCGAGATTCACCTGCGGGTGGGCGGCGATCCTCGCGGCGAGCTGCTGGAAATCGCGCGCACCATTCTCGACGTTATCGATCGCTACCGCGAAGCCTTCACCGTGATGAATCATGAGGTGCGCTACCTCGCGCGCCGCCCCGAGCATCGCCGCGCGCTCGGCAAAATCGTCGACGACTATCATTCCGCGGTGGCGGCGCGCTCGAGCGCGGCCGCAACGGGGGCGTGATTCATTTCGACGATCTGCGCAGCGTCGTGCATGCGATCCATATGTTGTGCGCGGGGTGGGCGATGGGCGGGCAACTACTTGAAGAACACCTCCAAGGAAACTTATTGGCGCGAGATCGCGGCGATTATCGAGGGCCGCTTTTTCGTGCCGCCGAACGAAAGATCCGGGCTGGCGGACAATTAGCTTGCAGGAGATTTGAGCGATGGCATTTTACGATCGGCGCACCATGGACGGCGTCTACAGCGTTCGCCAGGCGCTATCTACGTTTCCAATTACCGCTATGCCGAAGAGCGCATGATGCGGATGATGGCGGGCTGGATCGCGCTGACTCCCGAAATCCAGGTGAAACTCGAGATGGCGCGTCAGGTCTATGAGGATGCGTTGCACGCCGACGCGCTCGGCAAGCGTCTGCCCGAGCTGCGCGCCAGACCGCATCCAAGCCTCCTAACGACCGGAGTTTGTCACCTTGATGAATGCGATCGAAGACAAGGAAGAGTGGGAGGACACCATCGAACGGCTGGTCGGAATCTACCGGGTGCTCAAGCCGCATCTGGTCTCGCATTACAGCGCGCATGTCGCCGCGACCAATCCGGTGTACGAGCCGCCCACCACGCGAATCCTGCAGCGGATGGTGGAGGAAGAGAAACTTCACGTCGAGCGCGGCTCAGTGCTGCTCAGCGATTTACTGGACACGCGCGGAAAAGCATCGCCGCGCGAGCGACTGGCAGGCGCATCTCGAGGAGTTGCTCGCGGCCTCGGGCGGGGTAACCGGCTTCGCCACCGAGGAAGAAGAGGGGCAACGCCGCAAGGTCGGCCGCAGTTAGCGGATTGTTATGAAAGGACATGCAGAGTTTCCGGAATTAGATCAGGCTATCGAGGTGCACGCGCGCGCTGTTGTCGCGGCTGATCGTCGAACCGCCGAGGCCTTCCTCTCCAGCGCCGGGCGCTCATCGCACGATGATTTCCTCGCGAAAACTTCCCGCGTTAAGCTCAAAGGATTTACCGCGTTGGGGCGGGCGCGTATCGGGTTTCACCATATGTCGAAAGTGCAATTGCTGACCGGCGGCGAACCGATGCTGATGCTGAACCGATGGCGTCAGGAAAACGGCAAGTGGCAAATCGCCTCGAACCGAAGATCTCAGCGGAAAGCGTTCCTCGTGGAGCGACATCGAAACACTCGCGGCCGCGCGAGCAGGAAATCACCGTGGCTGATTTAGGATATCGCGACAACGTGATGGGCCCGCAGCCGATCGGGAAACGGAAACCGATCCCGCAGGATCTCGTCGCGACCGTCGAACGCATCCTCGATCTTCTCGCGCAGGGGAAAAGCGCTCAGGTCGCTGCAATGGCCGCTGAAGCCGCCAAGGACGAAAGCGCGCGGCTGGCTTCGGCAGCGAAGGCAGGCTCTTATAATGATAAGAGGGTGCTCGCGGTGGCGCGGATCAATGCGCATTACTGGGTGAAAGCGAAAATGACGGGTCCCGGGATCAAGCCTTTCGTGATCCAACTGCGGATGGGACCTGATAGCGGACGATGGATCATCTGGGAAGCGGCCAACCTGACCGATGCGAAATCGGGTTGGACCAAGTAGGGAGCAGGCATCATGGAAAAATTTATCCCGGTGGATAAACTCGCGCGGCCCGAAGACTACGTGATGGTCTCGTTCGACCGCATCCGGCAGGCACGCGTGGATCAGGGGCTTACTCCCTTCAACGCGATGCCTTATGAAGAGGACTTCTTGAAATCGCGCCTGCACGGCATCTGCGCCGGAGAATTGCAGGCGATGGAAGCGGCAGGACGCACCTTGTTCGACTTCCCCGATGCGCCGTGGGAATTTCAGCTCGATATGGCGCGCCAGGTTTGGGACGAATCGCGTCACGCGGAAATATATATGAAGCTGCTCGAATACGCCGGTTCATATTTGGGCGAGTTCCCCGAGAGCGAAGTTCTGTGGTCGTGTACGCAAGTCGATGACCCAGCGTGCCGGGTCGCGGGAATCAATCGCGGACTCGAAGGGTTAGCATGCGACGTTTTCGAGCAGCTCATCCGGCTCGCGCAGAAGATGGGCGATCCGATTATCGAACGATCAGTCGACTATGTCCTCGCCGATGAAATCACCCATGTGCGGATGGGCTCGAAGTGGATGCGCAAGCTGACCGAGGGCGACCCCGAGCGCCTCGCGCGTGCGCAAGCTTTCCAGGACAACATCGATAATCTGTTCAACTTCCAGGGCGGTCGCACCACCCAGGAAAATACCGCGCAGGTCGCCCAGAAACTCGGAGAAAAGGAAGTTCAGTTCGACTCGACCCTGACCATCGCCAAGGACGCGCGCCTGCTGGCCGGCTTTAGCGAAGAGGAAATCGAGCGGTTGATTAAAGGGATGGGCAAAAGCGCCGCGTATTAACCGCCGCCTGAACAAGCGAGAAATAAAAATATGCAAAAATTCATTCCAGTCGATAAGCTCGCGCGGCCGGACTACTGGGTCGTCATGCGTGGTCGGCAAGTACGGGAGATTCGCGAGGAGCAGGGTCTCGAAGGACGCCCCCTGCCCTTCGATGAGGAAACGCTGCGCGCGCGCCTGCACGGAATCATGACCGGAGAATATCAAGCGATGGAAGCGGCGGGGCGCACGCTGTTCGACTTCCCCGATGCGCCGTGGGAGTTCCAGCTCGACATGGCGCGCCAGGTCTGGGACGAATCGCGTCACGTCGAGATTTTCAACCGCCTGCTCGAATACATGGGTGGGAAGGCGGGCGACTATGTCGAGACGGAAATTCTGTGGCGATGCACGCAGGCGGAAGATCCCGCGGCGCGCGTGGCCGGCATCAATCGCGGCCTCGAGGGACTCGCGTGCGACGTCTTCGATCAACTGATCCGCATCGCGCAAAAAAACGGTGACGAAGTTATCGAGCGCTCGGTCGATTATGTGCTCGCCGACGAAATCACGCACGTGCGCATGGGTTCCAAGTGGATGCGCAAGCTGACCGAGGGTGACCCCGAGCGTTTGCAGCGCGCGCTTGCGTTTCAGGAAATGGTCGACGAGGTGTTCAATTTCCGCGGCGGGCGCCGCGCGCAGGAAGACCTCGAGCGCGACGACGGCGTGTTCCTGACTATCGCAAAAGATGCGCGTTTGCTGGCGGGATTTACCGAAGAAGAGATCCAGCGGCTGGTGGAATCGGCGCGCAAAAGCGCCGCTTACTAGTTAGAGTCGCACTTTAGATTCTGCACCTTGTCGGGGTCGCGCCGGATCGCTATGCTTCGTTTCCCTGCGCCGTGCTATAGAAGGCAGCCTTATACGTGATTATTTTGGTTGCAGGATTATTAATTTCAATGTTACCGTAGTGTTGCTTTTATGTAGCTCGGATGTAGTCTGCCGCGACGCCGATGGGGCCCGGCGTGCGCGTTTGTTGCGCTATTGTGCAGATAATTGTGTCCCCAAGGATGCAGGATGCCGCACAGTCTGAACGGTAGTAACGGATCTCCCACCAAGAGTCGCGCGCTCGCCGATTGGGTCGCCGAATGCGCGACGCTGACGCAACCCGACCACGTCGTCTGGTGTGACGGGTCCGAAGACGAGCGCCAGCGCCTCACCAGTCAGGCCGTGCAGAGAGGAGTTCTGATCCCGCTGAACCAGAAGAAGCGTCCGAACTGCTACCTGCATCGTTCCAATCCGAATGACGTCGCGCGCACCGAACAGCTCACCTTCATTTGCACGCCGACCAAAGAAGCTGCCGGCCCGACCAACAACTGGAGCGATCCCGCCGCGACCTACGCGAAGATGCGCCGATGGTTCACGGGCTCGATGCGCGGCCGCACCATGTACGTGATCCCCTACATCATGGGCCCGCTCGGCTCGCCGTTCTCGAAGGTCGGCGTCGAGATCACCGACAGCATCTACGTCGCGCTCAACATGCGCATCATGACGCGGATGGGCGCGCGTCGCCCTCGAACAGCTCGGCGCGTCCGACGATTTCAACCGCGGACTGCATTGCACGCTCGACCTCAATCCCGAGCGCCGATTGATTTGTCACTTTCCCCAGGACAACACGATTTGGTCGATCGGCAGCGGCTACGGCGGCAACGCGCTGCTCAGCAAAAAATGTTTCGCGTTGCGGATTGCGAGCTGGGTCGGCAAGACCGAGGGATGGCTGGCCGAGCACATGCTCATCCTCGGTGTGCAGGATCCCAAGGGCGAGACCACTTATGTCGCCGCCGCCTTCCCGAGCGCTTGCGGCAAGACCAACCTCGCGATGCTGCAGCCGCCGGCCGCGATGGCGAAGGCGGGCTGGAAAGTTTTCACCCTCGGCGATGACATCGCGTGGCTGCGCGTCGGTCCCGACGGCCGCCTGTGGGCGATCAATCCCGAGACCGGATATTTCGGCGTCGCGCCGGGCACCAGCCTCAAATCGAATCCCAACGCGATGAAGATGGTCGAGCACGACACCATCTTCACCAACGTCGCGATGACCTCCGACGGCGACGTCTGGTGGGAAGGAATGGACGCGGCAGCCTCCCGCCGGTCTGATCGATTGGCAGGGCAAACCGTTCGATCCCAAGTCCGGCGCCAAGGCGGCGCATCCGAACAGCCGCTTCACCACTCCGATGGCGAACAATCCGGTGCTCTCGCCCAGGGCCAACGACCCCCAGGGCGTGCCGATCTCCGCGATCATCTTCGGCGGACGGCGCGCGACCACGATGCCGCTGGTGCTCGAGTCCGCGACTGGCACCACGGCGTTTACATGGGCGCGACGATGGGATCGGAAACCACCGCGGCCGCTTCCGGAGCGGTCGGCGTCGTGCGCCGCGATCCGATGGCGATGCTGCCGTTCTGCGGCTACAACATGGGCGACTACTGGGCGCATTGGCTGCAGATGCGCGGCCTGATGAAGAATCCGCCGAAAATCTTCATGGTCAATTGGTTCCGGAAGGACGACCGACGGACATTTCCTGTGGCCCGGCTACGGCGAAAATCTGCGCGTGCTCAAATGGATGCTCGATCGCATTCAGGACCGGGTGCCCTCGCGCAAAACCGCCGCCGGTGGCGTGCCCTATGCCGACGATCTCGATCTGACGGGGCTGGAAATCGCGCCCGACAACCTGCGCGAAGCGATTGTCACCAAGCCCGAGGAATGGAAAGCCGAGACCGCGTCGGTCAGCGAATTTTTCGATCGGATCGGCGCCAGTGTGCCGGCCGAACTGCGCCGCCATCTCGCCGCGGTGATGGATTCGCTCAACACCAACGCGGCACAGCGCCCCGCCGCTTCCTGATCCGCTCG
Organism: uncultured delta proteobacterium; assembly: GCA_963747115.1. Classification (GTDB taxonomy): domain Bacteria; phylum Desulfobacterota; class Binatia; order Binatales; family Binataceae; genus DATGKG01. Next base: position 55,761 of record CAVVEB010000007.1, read on the forward strand.
CGGAGTACGCGCGGCACGGCTGTCGCAAATAGAAAGAGCGACAGCCCCGCCGCGCTTTTTTTCATGTCATCCAGAGGCAAGCGCAGCGCGGCTGAAGGATCTCGTGGCCCCACCGAGAAAGGTCGCACCATCGATCCGCACCGTGAGCGATGCTGTGATCGTCGCGTACACTCGAATGCTGGAAGCAACCCTCGATGCGGACTCTCCACCGAGGTTCTTCAGCTTCGCATCGCTCACTTCAGAATGACGCGGGAAAGGTGACAGGCTTCAGCCTGGGTCCCGCAACGCGTTGCGAACGCACCACCGTTCTTTTAGACTCTACCGTCCAATCTCTTCGATGCGCCTTTAGCTCAGCGGATTAGAGCATCAGACTACGGATCTGAGGGTCGGGGGTTCAAATCCCTCAAGGCGCACCACTTTCCTAGCTTGATGCCTATGGATCGTCTCGACCCGCAGTTTGCTTGTACATACATTAGGCAGCATACAGTCACATGGCTTCCCGCAAAGTAGTGCGAATTAGTCTTCGGACCACGCCGGAGCAGAATGTTCTGATTCGTCGTGCCGCCGACGCTCAACACAAGTCGGTAAGCGATTTTGTTTTGGAGTCCGCGTGCCGGTCGGCCGAGAGTGCGTTGCTCGATGGTCGAACCTTTTTGCTCGATCGGCTGGGTTGGGCGCAAGTCGACAGGTCATTGAGGCGCAGAGCCACGGCGTCTCCCGGACTAGTGGAATTGTTTCGCGAAAAAGCTCCCTGGGACTGAGCGTCGTTGAAAGAAGCACTCACCCAGCCCAATGTTATCGCGGGACTCGGGACGTGATAAAAGATTTAGGCGCGGGTGTTGGTCACTCCAGAAGTGCATCGTCAATTTCAGCGGCCTCTCCCAAAAACTCTCGCCAACGTTCCTGCACCTCGGGAATCTTCTCGTGGACTCGGACTCCGACTTCACCGCGAGCCAATCGGAATCGAAGGTCGTTGAGCAATGTACGCACGGCGGTGTCGCTCTGCGGCAGACTATATCCCCAGACCTCCACCGACTCCGCGTCATCTAAAGCCTCGGCAGCCTGATACCAGATTGACTGCATCTCCTGCCCACGTACCTGTTTCAGGAAGGACGGATACCCAAGCAGAAAGCCGTCCGGGGGTCCGATAGGTATTGGCTCGGGATCGGTGAGGGGGATCGCGACACGCTGATGTCGATATTCAAGATATCGCAGGAAGCCATGTCGCTCTGCAAAGTAAAACTTCCACCGCGCGTTCGATGCCATCCGACAGAGCCGTGCAGCTTAAGGACGAGGACTTCGGACTCGGGTACCTCGAAGTCCAGCGGCTCGGACGGTCCATCATAAACGCCCTGTACAAGATTTTCGTAAAGCCGTACCCATCCATGGGATTCCATCTATCATCTTCTAGCAGAGTTCTTTCCACGGTCGTATCCCAATTCAGCGTTATAACCTTGTCCCCTGCAACGAGTCTTCCAAGAAGTCGCCTAAGATATTCGCGCGCGGCTTTGTTCTCAGGCTTCGAGTCGAGGTAATGCTTGTACTAGAAATATTGATCCAGGCAAACACGAAAACGCTCTCGCGCAACGGTCGCTTGGTTAGCGAACTTACGCCCTTCGGACTCTAGGTGAATCCAAATGTCGCCGGGATCATCCGAGCCGGTTAAAAGTATCTGCCGTGCTTTACCGAAAGCTTCTCTATCTTCGGATTCTTTCGCCAACTCGCAGAGGTCGAGAAGCGAAAGAACGACCTCCGGATTCGAGTTGCTCAGCAGGTAGCTCGCAAGCCCGGATGAATTGTCGACGCAGAACTGCCACTCGGCCCACGCTTTTGAGAGATTTCGAATGAAGGAATCACGAGACTCTTTTTCAATCTCATTAATCAGGTTCTTCGCCAGCGGATATCCTGCTTTCAACGATGCGCCCGCACCAAATAGGAGGACTCGCATTCTTGACAGCGTAATATTCGTTCGGTCGACTCACCAGCCTGAACCTCCTGGCATTACGACCTAACCATGAATCCCGTGGCCTAGAATATAGCGGCGCTAAAATTCGTCTCGATTGTTTCAAAAACTTGCGTTGGTAACTGCGACCAACCAGAATCGATTTGTCCGATGCGAAGCGATAGCAAACTGCTTGGGCGAGGACATCATGAACAATAGAAAAGGGATTTCACAACTCCGCGCCGAAATGTTGGGTGTTGCGACCAGAGATTTCCTTACCGCTGAGAAATTCAAAAAAGACCGCGAATTTTGGGTTTTGGATAAATTTTTGACGAATCGGCAAGAACAGGGTTGGCAACCAGAACCAAGCTACGTCGAATTTGGAGAAGGCCCGGATTTTGACATCTACTGCGATGATTCACCGCGTTCGAGAGTCTGTGGCATCGAGGTTGTTGAGATTCTAGAACCGGGCCGCCGGCGCGGCGACGAACTCAAATCCGGGGTAACCGCAATCGATATTGAGGCACCCGGACCCAACTACGAATCGGAGATTGTCGCGCATATCAAGGAGGCACTGAGCAAGAAGTTCCAGAAGGCTTATTCGTCGGACACGCGACTGCTAGTTTACTTAAATCTTCTTCGGGACATTTATTTTAAGCTAGTCCAGGATAGTGGCCCACAGGACTTTGACCTCCACGCCCTTCGCTCGGCTCTGAATGTGCTCTCCGTGCCAAGGAGAAGCGGAATTACTCAAATCTGGCTGATTCAGGAATCCACGATACCCGAGCAAGTTTATCACCGCGTATGAATGCTAATCGACAACTCGAATGGCGCGCGTCCGCCCCCTCCCTCCCCGCCACTGACCGGAATGCGGTTGGTATTTTTTTCGAACCCATATTTTCCAGTTTTTCTAAAAGCGTATCCTTTGTAGCCGCTTCAAATCCCTCAAGGCGCACCACAAAATAAGCTCTTCTCGCAATCAAAAGACACCACACCAGTGGGCTTTCGAACCCCTGTTGCCATTCGATGAGCCTTTACCGCGAAGTGGCCGCGGCGGCGCTGCGCGCCGGGGCCGAGCACCTGGCGCCCCGCTGTGAATATAGTCCTGCGGGATTGCTTCACCTCTTAAGCCCGTTGCTCTGGCCAAGAAAACACGCATTCCATTCTCCTCGTGCGGCTAAGCGCGAAACGCGGGAATCACTTCCTCCGCGAATGCCTGCACCTCATCCTCCGCGATCATCGGCCATATCTGCATGAAGATGAAATGCGTGACTCCCGCTTTCCGAAAGCCGTCGATCTTGTCGATACACTCCTGCTTGTTGCCGATGATAATTCGATCGCGGGCTTTTTCCGGCGTCGTTTGAGCCATCATTGCGACCAGCCCGGTCAGCATCTCGTCGCGCTGCTTGGGCGGTTTGTAGGACATCGCGAGCGCGATAGTTTTTTCAATTTGATCGGCGTCGCGACCGACCGTATCGGCATGACGCTCGATAACACCGATGAGACGCTTCATCTCGGCCGCGTCGGCATTGGTCATGTTCCACATATCGGCGTGCTTCGCGACAATTTTGAGCAAAACGCGCTCACCGTGCCCGCCGATCATCAGCGGAACATTTTTCTGAATCGGTTTCGGATTACATACCGCATCGACGACGTTGTAATGCTTGCCCTTCAGCGTCGTTTTGTCCTGGGTGAACATCCCCTTGATGATCTGGCACGACTCGTCGAGCGCTTCGAGGCGCTGCGGGACAGTTTTGAAATCGAAGCCGAGGCTATTGTGCTCGAGCTCGAACCATCCCGCGCCCAGGCCGAGGTTGAGGCGACCGCCGCTAATCTGGTCGAGCGTCGCGGCCATCTTCGCGGTCAGGCACGGATTGCGATAAGTGTTGCCGTTGACCAGCGCGCCGATGCGCGCGCGCTTGGTGTGCTGGCTAAGTGCGCCGAGCAGCGTCCAACTCTCCATGCATGGTCCGCTCGGGTCGGGCACGAAGATGGGGTAGAAGTGGTCGAACGCCCACAGCGAGTCGTAGCCCCATGCGTCGGCCTTTTGCCAGAAGTCGCGCATCCGCTCCCAGGTGACGTCCTGCTGGCCGGTTTGAATTCCAAAACGAATCGGGTGCGTCATCGTAGTTCTCCTCGCCTCCCTGGTTTCCGGCGGGTGGATCCGCCGCGTCCTCCCCAGCCTGGATCGAGCGAGGAATAAAAGCCATCAAGAATTAAGAACCCGTCCCTCGCCCTACCGATGACCGGAATACGGTTGAGAGTTTTTTCGAACCCATATTGTCCAATTTTTCTAAAGGCGTATCCTTTTTAAGCACTCGCGTTTCTCCGATTTGCTTCCTTCGGATTCGCGAGCGTGAAAACCGAAGTCATTTGGCCTCCGCATCGATGGCGCAAACGTTGCTCTTGTCGTGGCCTCGCATGCGGCTGAGCCGACTAACTCAGAAGGTGGAAATGGCCGCCCGAAAACAAAAAGCGAAACCAAAAGCTAAACCCAAAGCCAAACGTAAGACTGCTATGCGCCCTGAACCAATGCGTACCGAAACCAAGGTGTCGGAAGATCGCCGGCAGAAGATGCTGCGCGCGATGCTGACGCAGATTCGCGATGAAACTTTCGAGCGCGTCGCCGAGTTCCGCCGCGATCAGCGCAACGCCCAAAATCAGCAAGGCGATGAAATGGATGTCGCCCGCCTCAGCACCGACGTCGAGACCAAAGCCAACCTCATCGAACGCGCCGAGGAGCGCTTGCGTCACATCGACCAAGCGCTGGGCCGCCTCGAACGCGGCAACTACGGAACCTGCGCCGAATGCGGTGAGGCGATTCCGGTCGAGCGTCTGATGGCGGTGCCGTTCGCGATCTATTGCGTCGATTGCCAGCAGAAGCGCAACAGCCCGCGCTTTCGCGGCGAGGGCCGGATGCTGCCGGTGGACGATCAACCGTTCGCTTCGGGCGACGACTCCGTGGACCCGATCCGGCGTCCCAAGGCCGCCGGCGACGACGACAGTCCGCTGTCCGACTTGAGCCCGTTCGGTCCCGAGGAGGGCGAAGGCGGGGAACCGCCATCGGCTCCGCGGCGCCGACGCGGCCGCCCCCGCAAGCAATAGGTCGCTATAATTTTCCTCGACTACGCTGCGCTCCGCGGCATCTGAATTTCGATTCGGCCTCAGGACCACGCGAATCCGCTTCGCGAGCGGCTGCGCCGCGCGCCTTCGGCGCCCCCTTCGGGAAACTACCTTACTTTCCTTGGCCCTTCGCTCGGCTCGGTGGGAAGGTTTTCTTCCCTGCAAACGCTCTTGAAATATTCCGCATTCTGAATCGCGAACGCATCCGCGGAAATCAGATGGGTCACGCGCGGCTCTTCCTTCCCCAAATGAAATGTTCGCACCTCGGTCTCGTAGACCAGATCCGCCGCGAGCGCCCGGTCATGTTGGCGCAGATGCTCCATCCAGGTTTCCGTGACCATCTGCTCGATAAAACGATCGGGGGCGTTGGCGTCGAAGAACAGGCCCCAGAAGACCGCGCCGTCACGCTGCCGAATCCGGCGCATTTCACGCATCGCGGCAATGAACTCCGTGGTACGCGCGGGATTGATTCGATATTCGATCGCGATCAGCGCCGGACCACTGTCGGGATTGATTTCGACCGCGGTACCCGGATGCGGCCGGGTGACCAGATCGGTCGCGGCGCTGAGTGCGGGCTCGAGCCGATAGCGCCAGGCCGCGAGCGAGGCCAGCATCGAGGCGCCGCCGTAGCATAGCGCGATCTTCAAACCGTAGCGCTCGCCCACTCCGCCCCATAGCACGCTCGCGGCAGCCAGCCCGCCCTGCACCGCGATTTGATAGACGCCCAACGCGCGCCCCTGCACCCATTGCGGCACCGCGAGCTGCGCCGCGACATTCAAGATCGAAAACGCGCAGACCCATGCAGCGCCGCCGAGCGCGAGCAACGCTTCTGCGACAATCGCGTTGTGGGTGAACGCCAGCCCCAGCGTCATCGCGATGAACAGCACGGTCGCGCCGTGCACGATATTGTCGGGAGAGATCAGCTGCCGGATTCGCGCCAGCAATGCGCCGCCGATCACCGCGCCCAGCCCGAACCATCCGAGCAGCAAGCCGAATCCCGCCGCGCCCATGCCCAGTTGCCATCGCGCGATCAACGGCAACACCGCCCACATCGCGCTGGCGCCGAACACGAACGCGACCGTGCGCACCAACACCGCGCGCAACGCGGGCGCATAGCGCACGTACCGCGCACCCGCGCGAATCGCGGCCACCACGCGTTCGGCGGGGAGTACCGCGCGATGCCGCTGTCGGCGCCATCCGTAGAGCACGATCATCACGCCGAGGAACGACGCCGCATTCAGCAGAAAGTTCGCGCCCGCGCCCACCCACGCAACCACCAACCCGCCCAGCGCGGGACCCGCCGCGCGCGCGAGGTTGAAGTTGATGCCGTTGAGAGTGATCGCGGGCGCCAACTCATCGCGCGGCACCAGCTCGGGGATGATCGCTTGCCACGCGGGCGCATTGAGCGCGGAACCGATACCGAGCATGAAGCTGAACCCCAACAGCGTCCATTCTGTGGTCATGTCCAGCAGGGTCAGGATGCCGAGTGCGCCCGCGGCCAGCAGCATCCACAGCTGCGAAACGATCAGCAGGCGGCGGCGATCGACGATATCGGCGAGCGCGCCCGCGGGCAGCGCGAGAAAAAAGATCGGCAGGCTGGATGCGGTCTGAATCAGCGCGACCATCAGCGGCGATTTCGAGAGCGAGGTCATCAGCCACGCGGCGCCGACGTTTTGCATCCAGGTCCCGAGGTTGGAGGCGAGCGCCGCAATCCATAGCGCGAGAAATACTCGCCGCCGCAGCGGACTCCATGGGGAGACGGGCGCGGCCGCGACGTCCTCGTGACGCCGAGTCGGACGCGCGCCGCCGAACGCAACGAAGCCACTCATGTTGAATTGGATACCACGGATGCGATCGCGTCGTAATCCGCATCGAGGCGCGGCGCGATGAAGCTAGGCGGTGGCGAGGCGTCCGCTGGCGCCCTCGCACACATAGATCGCGGCGGGCGCGCCGAGCACGGTCACGCGAAAGATTTGCGCCGGCCGCATATGCTGCTTCGCCATCACCTCGCTCATCAGGCGCATCTCCGCGCTCAGCAGCACCATCGTGCCCGCAGGCTTCAGCACCCGGCGAAATTCCGCGATCAGCCGCGGATACAATTTCCGGTTGTCCGTATGCGATCCGTGCTTCATCCCCCACGGAAGATTGCTGACGATTTTGTCGACGCTCGCCGCTTCGAGCGGGAGCGCCGTCGCGTCCCACATTTTTATCTCGATCGGCTTGTAGCGCGGCCCGATATTTTCGCGCGCCGCTTCCAGCGTGTCGCGATCGCTGTCGCCGCCCAGCAGCATCGCGTAGCGCCCGCAATGCGCGCGCTCAATCAGCACGGTGCCGGTGCCGCATAGCGGATCGAGGAACACATCGCCCGGCGCCGGCTTCGACACTATCGCGAGCGCCGCCGCGACCGACGGCCGCAGCGATCCGGGGCGATGCGAAATCTTGTACTCGCGAAAGCGCATGGTGTCGTCGCTGAGCCGAATCGTGAAGATGAATTCGTCGCGCAGCATCGTGGCCCAGAATTCCACTTCCGCGTCATGCTCCTCGAGCCGCCATGCGTGATCGCCGCGCTCGAGGATGCCGGTCTCGATCGCGTGTTTGTAATCGACGCGGCGGAACTCGTGCTCCCCCGATAGCCGCGCGATCACCTTGAAGCGCAGCTTCTTTCCCGCGCGCGCGCCCGCCACCACGGCGACGCGCGCCCGCAGCGCCTCATCGAGATGCGTGGTGCCGCGCACGGTGGCGCGAACTTTTTCCAGCGTGGTTTTGTCGTTATCGAGGCCGCGCCGGTACGCGATGATCGAGAAGAGATCCTCCGCGCATCGCAGCGCGCCCAGCGGATGCGGCCGCGGCGCCGCGAACACCGTCATTCCCGCACGCTCGGGCACGGTGCGCACGCCGATTTTGCGCGCCTCGGGAATCTTCGCGGCGATCTCGCTCCACGCGATCGATTCGAAGCCCGGCTGCGTCTGCACGATATAGACGCCGGGTCCGGCGCTTACAGCGGCGGATGCGCGGTTGCGAGGCGCATCGCGCGCCGCCGCCGCATCCGGGACGCGCGATGCTTGGCGAATTTCTTCGCTCCATCCTTCGGAAGATCGGGAGTTCTTTACGAGTGGCAGCCTGCCGCGGGCGCGCGCGGTGCCCTCGGGTCGAGCTCGCGCGAGCGGCGCACGAGAGCTTATTTCTTCCCGCGGCCGGCGTACTCGTGGGTCTCAGTGTTGATCGTGATCACATCGCCTTCATTTACGAAATGCGGGACCTGAACAATTATGCCGGTTTCCATCGTGGCCGGTTTCAGAGTGTTGGTGACCGCGGCATTCTTCATTCCCGGATCGGTGCGCTCGACCTTCAGATCGACGGTTTTGGGCGGGGTGACGTTGAGCGGCGTGGTCTCATAGAACTCGACCTGCACTTCCATGTTCGGGGTCAGGAAGCCGGCCACGTCTTCGATCAGATCGCGCGGAATCGTGATCTGTTCGTAGGTCTCGGTGTTCATGAAATGGTAGTCGTCGCCGTCCTGATAGAGGAACTGCATCATCACCTGGCTCAGGATGATGCGCTCGACGCGATCTTCCGAGCGGAAGCGGTTTTCGGTCTGGGTGCCGGTCTTGACGTTGCGCAGCTTGGTCTGGACCATGCCGCGCCAGTTGCCGGGGTAATATGAGTGATGGTCATCACGCGCCAGAGGTCGCTGTTGTATTCGAGCACCATCCCGGGGCGCAGTTGCGTGGCTTGAATCAGCATACGGTTCTATGTTTTCGCATCAGCATCGATGGATAATTTTCTCGTGAAGAGAACGTTAGATGTTACTTGCGCGAGGGGGCCGGAGCAACCGCCCTGGAGATCCCAGATGTCCCCCCTCGTTCCCCGTATGTGCGCACATGCGCGGCGTGCTTCTCGCAAATCAGGGAGCGAGAACCACGCCGCGCCCCCGCCCCGCGCAGACCGGAGATCTGAACCTCACCAGGTTTCAGACCGACTGCGAGGCGTGCCCGAGCAGTCGCCTGAGCGTCGTCGCGAGGGGTCTCCGCGCAGCGACGGTCTTCCCGTTTGATTAACCCAGGAAGCGCGAAACCCAGTTTGGGTTTCGCAAGGTTGGTTCGACTGCGAGGCGTGCCCGAGCAGTCGCCCTGAGCATAGCGAAGGGTCTCCGCGAAGCGATGGATGTCTGGGTTTCGCAAATTTTCCTTTCTTCTTTCCCCTTTTCTAATGTCATCTTGAGGGTCGTCCCGAAAGACCTACGCGGAGCGACCGCGAGGCGTGGCCGAGCGGTCGCCCTGAGCGAAGCGAGGGGCCCACGCGAAGCGATGGATTTTCCACCCGCGAACCGCTGTCCTTCCAAAACCCTCGCTCGCTCTTCTGCGAGAAAAGGTGGCGGCGCGATGGTCGCTCTTCGGATCGCGCCCAGCGTGCCGGCCGGATGAGGTCGCGCCGCCTGTGCTCGCACGCCACTTAGCTTTTAGTGTTCACACTACAATCTTGAAACGGATTGCGGGAGCGAGCATCCTCAGTCTGCAAATGCCTGAATCGGTTTCAGCACTCAGCGTACTAGCTGTACTCCTTCCCGGATTTGTATCACAGAAAATACTGGGTTGGCTCGCCGTCTACCGAACTTCAAACGAGGCCGAAACATACGAGACGCGCTGATTTTTTCGCTCCTCAACTATCTTCTATACGGCGGCTTGGTGCTCATTGGGCAGCGGTGCACTGTCGCCGGTTCTCCATTTCCGCGCCTGCCGCTTGTCCCGCTCGCGTTATCACGCACTGGCGAGGTCCGAATGACCGGTCAGCAGGTTGAGGGGCTCGCATGTCTAGTTGTTCTTTCGATTGTTGTCGGTCTTGTCGCCGCAGAGATTGAGGAAAAGGGTTGGCTGGAGATCACGTTTCGCCGCCTGGGCCTTACCAAGAAGCATAGCCAACTCGATGTGTGGTATGATGTGTTCAAGGAATTCCGAGGCGAGTGGTGTCGCGTCTGTTTCAAAGACAATACGGCTGTCACCGGATGGACTCGCTTTTTCTCCGACGATCCGAACGCGCAAGGGCTATTTTTGGCGGACGCCCTCGTAGAGGAGGCGGATGGCTCAACTCGGTTAGTTGACGGCCCAGGAGTCCTCATCCCGGGCGGCGGAGAAATATTGCGAATAGAATTGGTCAACGCAGGAGACGGGAAGGTGACAGAAGAAAACAAGGTACAAAAGGTCCCGATCGCAGACAAGTTAATCAAGTCTCAAGCCGGACAACAGCCAAAAAGTAAGCGACCGGATCCACCTGTGAAGAAGCCGAAAGGCTAGGACCGAACTCTACCTCAATGAGTGGTCGCGGTTGTGAGGATTGCGCAAATGTCACGGTCTCAATATCAGGAAATGAAGGGGAGACGGAGATGGCGAACGACAGCAGAGACCGTAAGAGGCGTTGTGACCGGCGCCGATAGCAAGGGGCCGCAACTCGGTATTCAATCGTATGACGGGAAACGGATAGTCCCGAATTCCCAGCAGGGTCAACGTCCCGTGACGCCGCGTCCTGCGCCGCCGCCAAGGAAGGAAAAATAGAGATCCTAGCGGGTCCTCCCAAATCGACCGGGCCACGTCCAGCTCCGATGATGCGATGGCAATGCGGGAGTCTGGCCGTTAAAGAAGCGCTTTCAGCTTCGTCAGCTTGGCGCGGTAATCTACGCGGAACCCACCAAAAGGATGGGACATGCCTGACGGGATCGTGCTCCAAGTCTTTACGTCCCATCCCGCTTCGATAAGATCTGACGTTGCGAAGACGAATTCCAGAGTGTCGACGAGGAAGCTAAAACAAGTCGGATTTGCATCATAGTCGAACCGAGGCTTCCCGCCGTGAACGAAAAAATTTCTACAATTTACCGCCTCATCCGTTACCGTTAGAAGCTCTGGAAACTGTGCGCCTACGGCGTCAAGAAGCTGTCGGGCCCTGTGACGAATTTTCTGCTTGAGGCCGCTCTTCCCTATCCGTCCCAGCGCCCGCAGAAAAGCCTCCCGTTCTTCACTTTTCGGTAGGTCCTTGAAAATTTTGTGCGCGGCTTGTTTTGCGCCTTCCAGCGATTCCGAGAGCTCCACCTCCGACGGCACCGCAGAGCTTGGAAGAATGTCGAACATGTTTGCGGACCCGATCAATCGGTTGACGCCGTAGTTAGTTTGTTCGGCGAAGGAATTGAAGAATCTTGAGCGAGCGTCGTTCCAAGATTGTTGCCGATCCATCCAATTCGTCAGAACCCGCGAATACTCTTCCGGTCGTTTCACGGCATCTCAGCAGGACCTCTGTAGGATGCGGCCTATTTCCTGTATCAGGCAGTTCACGTTTTGGCGGCATGCTCCAGAAAACCTGAAGGATGGTTGGGATTTCGATATTGGATTGAACGCGTACACTCATCTTTAGAAGATTCTGCGGGCGACCAGCCAACATTCCCAGATATCTGACTAACGTATACGTACGTAGGATTACATCTTCAAAAGCGATCGCTTCCCTGAAATTGATGTTCACCGAGATGGTGTCGTCCACCCGCACGCCATCAGGACCGCCCAGATTGTGGGTGGGATTGTGCGAAGCGGAAATTCGCCCCAGCGTCGTGTCGGCTGCAAATATTTCCCTCTTGCCGGTGTAATAGAGGATTTGCGGATTAGGCCCCGTTGCGATTTCGCGGTCAACTCTGTTGGCATGAGCGATCTGGTCTATGAACGGTCGCGCGTCAATGACGCTGCCAAAAACATCGAAATCATAGAACAGTGTGCTCGCGTCATCCACTACAAAGCTAACTTCTGAAATCGTCTTGTCGGCTGGCGCAATATGTTGGTCACCGTAGACGACGTAGTGGGGAAGACTTTTGCGAAATGGTACCTGTCATCTCCCTTAGTGGCGGAGCCAGTTCCTTCGGTCGTAATACAATCGACCAAAGTGATTCTCGTTAGATCGAGCAGGACACCCTTCAGGCACCAATCGGGAGCGGCGTGCGTGTTGAAAGGGTCCTTGTCGTGGAGATAGAGGGAAGTGTCCCGTCCGGCAAGAGTGAGTTCGCCGTAGACGTCCCTACCCGGTGCGACCGTAAACCTCCCGCTTCGTTTTGAGTCCTCAATGCGCTCGCCGAGCATGGTCGGTGGATTCTTTAGGCTCCGGCGACCGCCTTGAAAAGCCAGCGCAGGCTGCTGGCGGGGAAATGCGTGGCGTGCGAGCACCGCGCGCGAGGCGCGCGCGACTCTCATCCGTCCGGCACGTTGGTCGCGAGGCAAATAGCGACCATCGCGCTGGTCACCTTCTCCCGCGCCAGCGGGAGAAGGGCTCGGGAAAAATCCATCGCTGCGGGGAGGGGAAATCCATCGCTCCGCGTGGGCCCTTCACTTCGCTCAGGGCGACCGCTCGGCCACGCCTCGCGATCGCTCCGCGTAGGTCCTTCGGGACGACTGCAATCTTCGCTTCGACTCCACTCGCGTTCCGCCTCAGCGGCTTGGCGCAAGATGACAAATAAAAAACAACGGGAAAGAAGAAGGGACAATTTGCGAAACCCAAAGATCCATCGCTCCGCGTGGGCCCTTCGCTCCGCTCAGGGCGACCGCTCGGCCACGCCTCGCGATCGCTCCGCGTAGGTCCTTCGGGACGACTGCAATCTTCGCTTCGACTACACTCGCGTTCCGCCTCAGCGGCTTCGCGCAGGATGACATTAAAAAACAAAATAAAAAGATCGGAACCCAATTTCTAGCGGTCCCTCACCTGCACCATAAGATGGCTCAGTCCTCTCCCAAATGGGCGAGAGGTAAGAGCATCGTTTCGGGTGAGGATTTGAACAAACAACCTTGCGAAACCCAGACTGGGTTTCGCGCTTCCTGGGTTAGTCAAACGGGAAGTCTGAAACCTCGATGAGGTTTCAGTGTCTGATTTGCGCAAGATCGGAACCTAAGTTCTAGCGGTGCCTCACCTGCGCCATAAGATGGCGTGTCCTCTCCCAAATAGGCGAGGGGAAAATCCATCGCTTCGCGGGGGCCCTTCGCGACGACGCTCAGGGCGACCGCTCGGGCACGCCTCGCGGTCGCTCCGCGTAGGTCCTTCGGGACGACCCTCAGGATGACATCAAGAAAAAGAAATCAGAGGAGTTTTTGCCACCAGGGTTTGTTCGGCGGCGGATTGCTGTACCCATACGGATTCGGCGGGTACCCATTCGGGGAATATCCGCGAGGATATCCATTGGGAGGATAGCCATATGCCGGCGGCCCATACGGATTGGCCGCGCCGTAAGGACTCGGCGGGTACCCATAGGGACTGCGCGCGTAGGGGCTGCCGTACGGACTCATCGGATAGGCGTAAGTGGTGGCGGGCGGATTGGCGCCGAACACGGTGCCGTTGGCGGTCGTCAGATCGAGCCCCGATTCGACGAAGTTGCTGCCGTTGCCGTAGGCGCGGATGCTCGCCTCTTCACCGAACATCGTGAACGATACGTTAAACGAGTTGTCCTCGTCGCCCGCAGTCAGCGGAATCGGCTTCGCCAGCTTGCCATCGATGTAGATTCCCGCGCGCCGCACGCCCGCGCCCGAGATCTGGCCGGTGATGCCGTAAGTGTTCGGGCTCTCGGCGTTCTGCTGAATCCCCAAAATGTTTATCTGCACGCCGGTCAGCGGCGCGAGCGAGGTATGCATATGGCGATGTGACGGCGAGGGCGGCGACTCGCTCGGAATCTCGGCGATGTTGTTGGGCGAGTCCGTCGATCCGATCGACGATGACGATCTTGATGACGTGGAGCCCGCCGGCGATGACGCTTCTTCACTCGACGTCGCACCCATCCCCATCCCGAGCTCGATCATCTTTTCATGCCCGCCGGATTCAACCGCGGGAGTGGAATCGCTGGCGATGCGCGCCTCGGCCATCCGTCCGATGCTATCGGTCACGCGAATGCTCTCGCCCGGCGAAACCTGTTCGAGCTGGAAATCGAGGATCACGCGCTGCGTGCCGGGGGTGGGCGACAAATCGATCTGCTTGACCATCGCGTCGCCGTCATAGATGCCGGCCGATTTGAGATCGGCGCCTTGCAGATATCCTTTGATATGGATACCGGTGTCATCGGAGACGCGGCTGGTGATTTCCACGCGCGGCTCGTCCGATGCGGGCGGCGCGCTCGCGACGGCCTCACCGGCAGGCGGCTTGACGACCTCGAGATGCGACTCGGCGGCGGTGCTCGCGGCGGCGAAGCTCGCGTTCGGGATGCGGGTCTGGAGCGAGGCGAGCTCGGCCTTCAGCGGCGCCCATTTGGAGGAGTCGATCGCGCCGGGATTTTTTTCGAGCGCCTCATCTACCGCGCGGCGATCGGAAATCAGCGCCGTCATCGCGCTGCCGGCGCCGTTGCGATCGCCCTTGGCGATCGAAGTCGAAAGAGTTTGCGCGTCGCCGGCGAAACTCGCGATCGAACTCATCACATCGACAGCGCCGGCCTTCGAGCTATCGCTACTGATGGAGTTGAGGATCGCAAAAGCCTCGTCGCTAAGTTGCTGCGCGGAATTCTGCAGATCGTCGGCATGGGCGCGAATCGGATTGAAGCTGGAGAGCATCGTGACGATGACGATCAGAATCGCGCGGGTAAATCGAGGCCGATAACGATGGGTCGCCGTCACCATAATCGTCAGGGGCGGAATCATACGCCTTTTTGCTTCAAGTTGAAAACACCTATTTACGCATGGTTTGAAGTGGCTTATTACACCTAGCCTCGCGCCGAGGAGGCGAGCGCGGTAGCCGATCAGGCCCTATCTTTAGTAATATGCCGCGTACTCCCGTGACTATTTCTGATACTGACGCGCAAGCGACCGATGCGATTTCGCTCGAGGAGGAGTATCGCGCGCTGACCGAGGGGGTGGGCTATCGCGAGCTACACGGACGCACGGTTGTACGCGTAACCGGTGACGACAGGCTCTCATTTGTGCACGGGATGTGCACGGCGGACGTCAAAAGTGCACGTCCGAGCAACATCCTGGCAACACTTTTTCTCACCGAGCATGCCCATATTATCGGCGATTTCTTCATATGGATGGAGGAGAATTCGCTGCTAATCGAGACCGAAACGGCAGCATGGCCGCGCGAGCAGGCGCACCTCGAAAAGCTGCTGGTCGCGGACGACGTCGAGATGGAAACCCTTGTGGGCGTAGGCGTAATGCACATCGAGGGGCCGCGCGCCGCGGACGCATTAGCGGCGGCGGGCATCGCCGGTGCGCATTCGATGAAGCCGTGGACCTACGCGAAATCTATCGATGGAATCCTCGCGCGAATGCCTCGCTACGGCGGGGACGCATACGCATTGCTGGGCGATCGCGAAAACCTCGAAAAAGTGGCGGATCGCCTACATAAAAACGGTGCGATGGCTGTAGGCGAAAGTGCGCTGGAGGTGGTTCGGGTTGAGCATGGTATCGCGAAAATCGGCCTCGATACTTCCGAGAAAACTATCGCGCTCGAAGCGCGGCTGGAGCGCTCGATTTCATTTGACAAGGGATGCTATCTGGGACAAGAGACGGTCGAACGCGCTACGGCGCGTGGGGCTTTGAAAAAGAAAATGATGGGGCTTCGCTTCGAAAAATTCGCGGCCACCGGAACCGCGCTCTTCCTCGATGGCAAGGAGGTCGGGCGCGTCGGCAGCTCAGTGCGATCGCCCCGCTATGGCGCGATCGGGCTCGCGATCCTTCATCATAGCGCGTGGGCGCCTGGTACCGCGATCATCGCGCGCGACGGCGGCGGTGATATCCACGCGGTGGTGAGCGAGATCCCGCTACGCGCGCAATCGTAAATCGTGTCTATTTTAGGATAGTATCCGCCCTTGATTTGATCTGGAGGAGCAATGGCGAACCAGCTTGGAAAACGCTATCAGTGCGAAAAGTGCGGCACCGAGGTACTTTGCAACAAGGCCGGCAGCGGCGAGGTCGAATGCTGCGACGTTACGATGAAGATCAAGGAGGCGAAGCCGCTTCCCTCTTCAGATTGACAGATGGCGCGAAACGTAGATGGCGGTTGATAAAGCCGATCTGGTTCTTCACGAGGGAGTAGTCTTCGAACATCCGGAAAGCGACTCGGTCGCGATTTCCGAGGGCTCGATCCTCGCGCACGGAAAATTCACTGAGTTGAAATCGATGGTCGGTCCGCGCACTCATCTGCTGAAGATGGGTGGGCGGACGGTTATCCCCGGCCTTATCGATTCCCATCTGCACTACATGGAAGCCGCCGCCGCCGCGACTGGCCTTGCCGTGTGGAAATGCCGCGACCTCCATAATCTGTTCGCCGAACTCCGCCTTGCCGCCGCCAAAACTCCGCCGGGAAACTGGCTGCGCGCCTTCGGATGCGACGAGGCGCTGCTCTACGAAGGGCGCGGACCGACAAGGGACGAGCTCGATGCCGCGGTCACGAAGAATCCGCTGCGGCTGCGTCATTCTACGCTCCACGCCTCGTGGTTGAATTCGCGCGCCATCGCCGCGCTCGGAATCGAGCAGCCCGATTTTCGCGGTCCCGACGGCTCGCTGGTGGTAAAAGATGCGACCGGAAAAGCCACCAGCCTGGTGGTCGGGATGGAAGAGTGGATCACGAGCAGACTTCCGCTGGTGACCGCCGCCGAGACCGAGGCCCGCGCACGCATCCTCAGCCGCGAGCTGGCCGCCGCCGGAGTCACCGCGTTTACCGACGCAAGTCCACGTAACGACGCCGCGCAGGTGGAACTCTTCGCCAAGCTGGTCACGTCGCGCGCGATTTGCCAGCGCGCCGGCATCATGCTCGGAGGAACGCATCTCGACGCGATCCCGGCGGCGTCGGCAGCCGCGCGCAGTGCCAATATCAGAATCGCGGGGGCCAAATTTATTCCGCACGGTGGGCACGAGACTGTCGCACTGGCGCGTGAGGTTCGTTACGCAGCCTCCCTCGGACTCGATTGCGCGTTTCACGCGACCGAGGTCGAGGAGCTCGACGCCGCTCTCAGCGCGATCGAAATCGCCTACCCCGAACTCGCGCCCCGCCAGCAGCAGACGGTTTCGTTCCGGATCGAGCACGGCGCGATGATCCCGCCCAACTACATAGACAGGCTCCGTGCCATCAACGCATGGGTCGTAACCAATCCGGGTTTCGCCTATTACCGC
This sequence comes from uncultured delta proteobacterium, assembly GCA_963747115.1. Taxonomy (GTDB): domain Bacteria; phylum Desulfobacterota; class Binatia; order Binatales; family Binataceae; genus DATGKG01. The sequence continues at coordinate 72,933 of CAVVEB010000007.1, forward strand.
GGCGCGAAGTACCTTGCGGAGCCGGGGCTGATTCCCTATCTGTACCGCCTGCGAACTCTGCTCGAAGCAGGAATCCGGCTAGCGGCGGGAACCGACGCGCCGGTAACGCCGGCGAAGCCATTGGCCGCGATTTCGGCGGCCCTGTCGCGGACCGCACTCGAAGGCCACCCGATTAACCTCGATGAAAGGATCGATATTCATTCGGCATTCGCGCTGTTCACCAAATCCTCGGCGCAGCTTGGCGGTCTGGTCGCGGGCGCGATCGAACCGGGCAGACTCGCGGACCTGGTTATCCTCGGGCGGGATCCGTTGACCGTGAAGCCGGCTGACCTGATGAACATCACAGTTGACGTAACGATGGTGGGCGGGCGCATAGTTTATGAGCGCGGCCGGCCCCCAATCGCGCATAGCGACAGCGCCGACCTCCACTCCAGTTCCTGAAGCGGCGGCGCTCGAAAACAGATGCCTCAGCAGACCACATCGGGATCGCCGGGCGGCGGCTTCTCCACGGTATTGTTCGAAAAGCGCGGCGCCGTCGCATGGGTCACGCTCAATCGTCCGCATCAACTCAACGCCTACAATGTTGCGATGCGCGACGATCTGTTCGAAGTCATCAGCGCGATTCATGACGACCGTGAAATTCGCGCGATGGTGCTGACCGGCGCCGGCGAAGCATTTTCCAGCGGCGGCGATTTGAGCGAATTCGGTAGCGCGCCCTCCCCTATCATTGCGAGATGGGCCCGCTTCCGGCGCGACGTATGGGGTCGGTTGCGCGCGCTGCCGATTCCGACGCTCGCCGCGGTCCACGGCTTCACAGTGGGCGGCGGACTCGAGATGGCGCTTCTTTGCGATGTCGCAATCGCGGCGGACAACACCCGCATCTGTTTGCCGGAAACCGGAGTTGGCATGATTCCCGGGGTCGCAGGCACCCAGACCGCCGCGCGGCGCCTCGGGTTCGGACGCGCAATGGACCTATGTCTGACCGGACGTTGGATTGACGCGCGCGAGGCGTTACTAATAGGTTTGGTCGCCGAAGTCGTCCCGTTGGGGAGTCTGGAGCGCCGCGCTCTCGAACTGGCGCGCGCGCTGGGCAGGCGGCCGCGCGAACAAGCCGCGCTGATCAAACTCGCAGTATGGGAGGGACTGGAATTGCCGATGCGCGACGCCTTCGCGCTCGAACGGCGCCTCGCCAAGAGATACAGAATTATGTCGTCGCTGAAAAAAAGCGCGCGGCTTCGAGCTCGAAGCGGGCGCGAAACAGTTCCCTCGACAGTCGCCACAAGCAGCCGCACCCAGGGAGGTCCGCGGACCGTGAACACCGTTAACTTTGTCACGATTCCGGCGTCGATCGTTCCCGAGCACGAAATCGTGGTCTTTCGCGATCACCGCCTTACCTACGCGCAACTCAATGAAATGGTCGCGCGATATTGCGCGGTCTTCAAACAACTCGGACTCGCCCCCAAAGACGTAATCGCTACTCTCGACACCAATTCGGAACGTTATATTGCCGCCTACTACGGCGCCGCCAAGGCTGGACTGACGTTCCTGCCGCTGAACTATCGCGCCAAAGATCCCGAGCTCGAATATATGATCAACACGGCCCAGGCCAAGGTACTGCTGGTCGGCGATCGCTATCTGGAATTGGTCACCCGTATCAGACCGCGGCTCAACGTGAATGAAGTGGTCGCGCTCGGAACCGGTGACGGAAATATGCATCAGCTCGCGGAATTGGCTCGGCGCACCGATCCCGACCAACACGAGGCCGAAATCGGAGAAGAAGATGTGTCGGTCCTGATGTATACCAGCGGAACCACTTCGCTGCCCAAGGGCGTGATGCTGAGGTTTCGCGATTTCGTGGCCTACGTGACGGCTAACGTCGAGATGGCTGATGGCACCGATCGCGGAGTAGCGCTGGTGTGCGTGCCGTTTTACCATATCGCCGGAACCACCGCGATGATGACCAACATCTGGGCCGGTCAGAAAAGTCGTCGTCATGCCGCAGTTCGAGCGCGCAGGACCTGGCTGAACTGTCGCGCGCGAACACGTCACACACGCGTTCGTCGTTCCGACCATGATGAAGCAGTTGCTCGACGAGCCTTCGTTCAAGCATACCGATTTTTCGCAGCCTGACCAATCTGGCGTACGGCGGCGCGCCGATGCCGATGCGGTGATTCGCCGCGCGATTGAGGCCTTCCCCAAGAGTGTCGGTTTCGTCAACGCCTACGGCCAGACTGAGACGACTTCCTCACTGACGATTCTGGCCCGGACGACCATCGTATCAGGGTACGCCGGAGAGGTCGAATTCAAGCTGAGGCGGCTCAATTCGATCGGCAAGCCGCTGCCAGACGTCGAAATCAAAGTCCGTGATGACGACAATAAGTTCCTCCCCGGCGAGGTCGGCGAAATCATCATCCGCACCCCGCGCATCATGAAGGGTTACGCGGGCCGCAAAGATGATATCGGCGCTCGCCGACGGATGGCGCGCGACCGGCGACCTCGGCTGGGTGGACGACGAAGGTTACGTTTCTTCGCCGGCCGCAAGGACGACATGATTATCCGCGGCGGCGAAAATATAGCGCCCGCCGAAATCGAAACGGTGCTGATGAGCCATCCCGCGGTCGAAGAGGCCGCCGTCATCGGTGTTCCTTCGGTCGAATGGGGCCAGATCGTCAAGGCCTACGTCGTGCTGCGTCCCGGCGAAAAAGTGACCGCCAAGGAATTGATCGATTTCTGCCGCACGCGCCTCGCGAGTTTCAAATGTCCGGAATCGATCGAGTTCATCGACGCGTTGCCGAAGAATCCGCTCGGAAAAATCCTCCGCAAGGAATTGCACGCACGGCTTTGAGGTCATCTATGGGTGCGCGGTGAGAAAATCGCCGGCTCTCGCACGAGTACCCTCCAAAGCGGGAAGCGTCGAATCGCCACCGCGCGCGGATGCGTCACGGCGACGCTCGCGCGGCCGAAACATCGCAATCGCGTCAACGTCGCCATGGCCGACGAACTGATGGCGCTATTCGAACGGGTCGAGGACGACGACGAAATCGCGATGCTCGCGATCGGCGGCGGCGTGGGAATCTTCTGCGGCGGCTTCGAAGCCGAGGTGAATGCCAACCTGGTCGAATCATTGGCGCTGCTTTCCAAGCCCACCGTCGCGCTACTCAATGGCGACGCTATCGATGAAGGACTGGAACTCGCGATGGCCGCCGATATCAGAATCGCGATCGCCGGCGCGCGGTTCGCCTTGACGCAGCCCTCGCGCGGCGCGATGCCGCGTTTCGGCGGCACCCAGCGGCTTCCCGCGGCTCGTCGGAATTGGCAACGCGATGCGGCTTCTGCTCGGCGGCGCAAGTATCGATGCCGAGGAAGCGCTGCGCATCGGGCTGGTGACTTATCTCGCGAAAAATTCCTCGCAACTCGGTGAGCGCGTGGGCGAGGTCACGCAGGCTATACTGAGTCGCGGGCCGATCGCGCTGCGGATGGTTAAAGATGCGGTCCGCAAGGGATACGATATGACACTCGAACAGGGTATCCGGCTTGAAGAAGATCTCTATGCCCTGCTACAAACCACCGGCGACCGCGCTAAAGGGCGTGCGGGCGATTCTGGAAAAACGTAAGCCGCTGTTTAAGGGCGCGTAAAGAATATCCGGCAACAGGAGACGGCAGCGGAAGCGATGGCTAATCAGTTAGGCAAAGTTTACATCTGCGGCAAGTGCAATTCTCAAGTGATCGTCACCAAGGGCGGAAACGGACAACTGAAATGTTGCGGCGTCCCGATGGAACAAAAGAAATGACCGCGGGCGGCGCGTAAACCGAGGAACTCGGCTATGGATGCTGATACTTTCGTCGCCGAGTTGATCCGCGACAATCAGCAAATGCTGGAGCGTCTGGCGCCCGCCGCGGCTCTCGCCGCCGAGGTCGATGGCGACCTCGCGCCAGTGAAGCTGCTTCGAGTCGCGCTGAAAAACGAAATCGAGGCGACCGAAATCGCGGCGTTGTGGATCGGCAGCGCCAAAAGCGTCGCGCTGAAACTGGCGCTCGCGCGCCAAGCCGGCGACGAGGCCAGGCACTACGCGCGCATCGAGGAGCGACTGCACGACCTCGGCGACAACCTCGCCGGATTCAATCCGATAGCGGCGGGCTATAGTCCGTTGTTCCTTTATCTCAAAGGATTGGAGACCGACGTCGAGCGCGTGGCCGCGGGACAATTCACCCGCGAGGCGATCGCGGTGGTCAAGAACGCGCAGTTCATCGAGCTATGCGAAGCCGCCGGCGACCAAAAGACGGCGAGGCTCTATCGCGAGGTTATCGAGCCCGACGAGCGCTTCCATCATGAGATGGGTGTGAAGTTCCTGCGTGACCTCGCGATCGACGCCGATTCCCAGGCGCTCGCGCGCGCCGCTCGACTGCGAACCATCCAGCTCGCCGAGGAATTGCAGAACCTCGCGTATGCGCGCGCGAAGATCCATCACGCGCCCGGCTGCTGACGTCCAGCCGCGCAAAAGATTTCACGAAAGGATTCAGAATGATCGGCACCATAGTTCTTGGATTGATCGCGGGATGGATCGCGGGTCTGGTGATGCGCGGGTCGGGCTTCGGCGTGATCGCCGACATTCTCATCGGCCTGGTGGGCGCCGTGGTCGGCCGATGGATTTTCAGCTTCATCGGTGCAAGCGCGCATGGCCGTATCGGATACCTGACGATGTCGGTAGTCGGTGCGATCGTGCTGATCGCAATCGTCCACGCGCTCAAGCGGTGAGCTGTTCGATCCGCCGGTTGTTCGTTCCGGACATCTACGCTAGTATGCACAAGTGTGCATACTAGCCGGTCGAGATGACATTCGAATGGGACGCGCGCAAGGCGCGTGTCAATCTCCGCAAGCACCGGATCGACTTCGCGGATGCGGTCACGGTGTTGAACGACGACCTCGCCATCGTGGTTCCCGACGATCATCCGAGTGAGGAGCGATTTGTGGCTCTCGGTTCCGACCTTATGGGCCGAGTACTGGTCGTCGCGTTCGGGCCACGCGGTCAGGTGATCCGGATTATTTCCGCGCGCAAAGCGACTGCGCGGGAATCACAGGAGTACAGCCAGAAACGATGAAAAAAGAATACGACTTCAGCAAAGGCAAGCGTGGCGCGGTGGCGCCGCTCGGTTCGGGGAAAACGAGGATTACCATCCGTATCGACGACGATATCCTGAATTGGTTTCGATCTCAGGTTCACCTCGCCGGCGGAGGCAACTATCAGACTCTGATCAATGACGCGCTCCGGCGCTTTATCGAACATGGCTCGATGGAACAAACCTTTCGTCGCGTGCTTCGCGAAGAACTCCGAACCAAATCGAAGTCAACGCCGCTCAGAGCGTCCACTTCGCGTTGAAGCGAACCCTACGACGAGGCCGGGGAGTAAAACGCGAGGGTGCCGGCGTGTCCCGAATGCGGTTTGCTGCCGTCGATCGGCTCGATCCAGAGCTGCGGCGCGGGCGTCAATCCGCCGGCTTTGTCCGGCTCGACCAGCAAGCGCACGCCGGCAAACACGAACGCACTCGAATCCGGCGACCAGATGGTGTGCGAAAGCGCGAGCTGATCGAAGTAATGATAGGAGAGCGATTCCTCCGAGGTCGCCAGAAAATTGTCCAGCTTCCTGGTCTTGCCGGTTTTGAGATCGATTAGTTCCCAAACATAAAACGGACGCGCGGGCGGCACTCCGATATACGCGAGGTAGCGGCCATCGGGCGAATAAAAATACGCGGCCACGTCTTCGCCGGTGAGGCGCTGCGATTGCCCGGTGGAGATATCGAGCACCCGAATGCCATGCAGAATCGAATCGGCGCCGATGACTTCGCTCGAATAGGCGAGGTGGCGGGAGTCGGGCGACCATATGAAACTGCTTTCGCCAATCGGCAGACTCACCATCGATTTTGGGTTGCTTCCGTCCGCGTCGGCTACGATCAGGCTGGCTTCGGCGTGGCTATTCGCGATGTAGGCTAGATGTTTTCCGTCCGCCGACCAGCAGGGAGTTTTAAATGGCGACCGCCCGCGCGAGAGCGAACGCACCACGTCCTGACTGGTCGCGCTGACGCTCATCAGCGCGATTTTCTCCGTGAGCTTCTCTTCCCCGTTGTTGGTATGCACCACCATCCGATCGCCGGTGCGATTCCAGTCGTAGTAAATCGGCACCCCGGTGAGCAGCACCCGCACCGGCGCCTTCTCCCCGACCTCAGCCTCGGCCAGACTCAGGCCATCGGGCTCGCTGAGCAAAAATGACACGCTCTTTCCGTCCGGCTTCCAGAAAATGTAATCGATCTGCTCGTTGCGGCTCGCGAAAATTGGCGTGGTCTCATACTTTTTGAAATCGAAAACCGAGATGCCGAACCTGTTGCCGCCGGGACCGCGGCCGCTCCATGAAAACGCCAGCTTGCCGCCGTCGGGCGAGAAGGTCGGCAAATTGTATTTTGTCAGCGGCGGAAACGGACGTTCCCGCGGCTGATTTGGACCCTCGACCTGCGCGTCGCGAATGTAGTTATCGTGCGCGCTGCTCATTAGTACGGCCGGCCGGATTCCCAGCTCGCGGCGCGTCTCGATACCGTTTACGGGACAGGTGATACATTCGGATTTCGCGCAATCGCCGCTGCAAATGTAAATCTGATCGTCCGTGCCGACGATCGCGATCCGTGCGGCGCCACGCTCGGCCGCGTGCGAAAGCCGGGCGCGCAGCATCGGCGCGACGATCATCAGCGCGCAAAGGGTGAGGGTAAGCGGCCAGGTCTTCGAAGTTTTTGGAGTCCTGCAAATCGAGGAGCGGGATCGCGGGCGCATCGCACTTAAGGATTGCGCGGCCCATCGAACCAACGCAAGCGCGATTGCACAGCCCCAGCTATGGCGTTGACTTGCCCCCTTATATAGGTGAAAAGTTGAAGCATGTGGCGAGCGATTATTGGTTTAAGTGCTGCCTTGATTCTGGGCGTTCCGAATCTCGCGCGGGCGCAATATTCCGATACTGACAACCAGAATCCCAAGGAATACACCGACGAAGATTCCAACCCGCTGCGGATGCTGGCCTATCTGGTGTCGCCGATCGGGTTCGCGCTGGAATGGGGGATCGCACGGCCCATGCACTATATCGCCACCGATACTTTCCTCGCGCCGGTTTTCAATAGCGATACCCGCCCACCGGAATTCCATCCGCCGGCGACCGCGTACATTCCGCTCGACGACGTAGGCGATGAGCCGCCGCATCCGTCGCGCTTCCCCTCTGACGGCAGCCATGCCAGCGCCCAGGCGCAAAGGAGCGAGGATACCCGCGCTCCCTCGACCGGCATTGGATCCGGGACGAGTGGTACATCCGGGCAGAGCGGCCAGGGCCAACCGGTCATCGTCCACTAGCCTCATTCGCACTGCCGATTCATGCGCGAGCCGCCGCGCTGGCGTGTTTGCCTGCCCTTTGCTTGATGCGATGCGGCTTCGGGTTGTACAATCAATCTAATCCAATGGCGTCTCGTCAGTTATGGATAGCTAATATTGGACTTCGCTCGCGGGGAGGGCGCTAAGGTTAGATGGCTGCGCTACTAAAGGGAAAGGCCCCTACAAATCCGCAACTGAAGGAGCTCGGCAAGCGCGAACCCGAGGTCGGCTCGCTGTGGAGCCGGCGCGATTTTCTCGGGCGGCTCGGATGGGGCGGCTTCGCGGTGTTCTCGATATTGGGCTTCTGGCGGCGGTGCGCTGTGCATTTCCGCGCGTGCTGTTTTTGCCGCCCTCGAAATTCAAGGCCGGCTTCCCGATGATTACGTCGTCGGCGAGGTCAGCGAGAAATTCAAGCAGGAATTCCGTACCTGGATCATCCGCACCAAGGCGGGCTTCTACGCGATTTTCGCCAAATGCACCCATCTGGGATGCACCCCGCGATGGCTCAAGGCGGAGCAGAAATTCAAGTGCCCGTGTCATGGCTCCGGCTACTACATCAGCGGGTTGAATTTTGAGGGACCCGCGCCGCGGCCGATGGATCGCTTCAAGATCTCGTGGGCGACGACGGCGAACTGGTGGTTGACAAATCGGTGTGTATGAGATGGCGCCTGGCGTCGATCCCAACGAACAGCATCCCGAAAGCATTTTGAAGATCGCTTAGCTGACCATGCCGCGCGGCGTGGGGGCGAAGCGAAATTGAGTGCTATGGTGTGGCGTCGGCCGGGGTTGGTCGCGCACTATTTTTCGCGAATTGAGGAGTATTGCCGATGCCAAAAGTCAAGGCCGGATCGATCGAATATCAACTATGACGATCTACGGCAAGGGCGATCCGCTGCTCCTCATAATGGGATTCGGGATGCCCGGTGTGGCATGGCTGCCGTTGCTTCCGATGTTGGGCGGATTCAAGTGCATCTACTTCGATAATCGCGGCATCGGCAGTAGCGACAAACCGGAGGGCCCTACACCGCCGAGTGATGGCGGATGACGCCAGCCATCTGCTCACCGCGCTGCGGAATCCAACGGGCGAAAGTCTTCGGCGTTTCGATGGGCGGAATGATCGCGCAGGAATTGCCATCCGCCATCCGGAGCAAGTCGAAAAGATCGTGCTCGGATGCACGATGCCGGGCGGCGCGATTCCAAACTGGCGGCGCCGGAAGTGGTGATGAAACTGATGGAGGGACCAAGGCTGATCGCCTCCGAATCCGGAGCGCGGTTTCGAGATCTGCTGCCGATGATATACCCGCCCGCGTTCATCGCGACTCATCCGGAGATCAAACAGCTGATGATGGCTGCTCTCTCAATGATGCCGCCGACGCCGCCTGCGACTGCGGATCGCGCGATGACCGGGCATGCAAAGTTTCAACGCCTACGACCGCCTCGCCCAGATAAAATGTCCGGTGCTGATCGTTCACGGCGAAGAGGACGTGCTGATTCTGCCCGAGAACGCGCGGATCATCAAAAGCCAAATACCGCAGGCCGAGTTGTACATGATTCCGGGCGCGGGACACGCATTTCAGGCGGCGGACCCGGTTGGAATCCATCAGCGCATCGTGCAGTTTCTGAAAAAGTAGTCGCGCGGCAACGCCGAGCGGCTATCCGAGCCTGCGCCAAGGATCTCCAGCGGCAGCCGTTTAACCGGGAGGACTCACATGGCCGGGATCGACCACCTGATGATCAACGCGAACAAGTTCGAGCAATCGATAAAGTTTTACTCGTGGCTGATGCCGAAGATCGGCTACCCAGATAAGCATGAGTATGCCGGCGAGGATCCGGTCACCGGGTTTTACGGACCGGGCGGCAGCCTGTGGCTCTCGAATTCGGCCACGAATTTGCGCAGCGATAACTTCGACAAGCGCCGGGTCGGACTGCGGGAGATCGCGTTCCGCGCCGACAGCCGCGCGCAGGTCGATGCGGTCGCGAAAGAGGTTGAGGCCAACGGCGGCAAGGTTATCGACGCGCCAAAAGAGTATCCGCAATACGCGCCAGGATATTATTCAGTATTTTTTTCCGACCCCGACGGACTCAAGCTCGAAGTCGTCACCTACACGAAGTGATCCGGCTGCGGCGCCGTTTCGCTCGCCACGTCGTCAGGTCTGTTCAAACGCCTCGAACTCTGTAAAGCTGTAAGGTCGGACGCCAACAGTTATGGCGTTATGACTGACAGTGAACAGACAACGAAAATGTAGAAGCGAACCCACTGCGAGGCATCGCCGCGCAGCGTCCTGAGCGCCTCGCGAAGGACCTCGCGAGTCACAAAACTCGTATTACATAAACGAAGCCAAATGTCCCTTATGGATCAAGCCATTTCGCAAAACGAGAAGCCACCGAAAGGCATCGCCGAGCGGTGTTTTGAGCCTTTCGCGAAGTACCTGGAGTCGGAAAATCGCCTAAAGCGAACCCACCGCGAGGAACCGCTCGCGACAACGACAAACCAAATCCACCGGGGCGGGCCCGCCGAACAAATAGCGAATATCGTTTAGCACTAACCCGACGCCCTTCCGCTTGCTTCAGCATAGACAATCGTCTAATTAGATATATATCTAAGTAGAGCGACCTCGAACTATGGATCCCGCGACCGCCCTGCTCCGCTTTTTCAAAGCCCTCGCCGACACGAGCCGCTTGAAGATCGTCGGGCTGCTGGCCGCGGCCGAGCGCAACGTCCAGGACCTCGCGAAGTTGCTCGAGCTCAAGGAGCCGACGATATCCCATCATCTGGCGGTCCTGCGCGAGGCCGAACTGGTCCAGATGCGCACCGACGGCAACACCCATTGGTACCGGCTCGACTTCGAGGCGCTGCGCGCCGTCAGCCGCACGGTGCTGACCCGCGAGAAGCTCGCCACTATCGCCGACGACCTCGATGCCGAGGACTGGGAGCGCAAGGTGCTCAGCAACTTTATGGACGGCGAGCACATCAAGGACATTCCGACCACGCGCAAGAAGCGTTGGGCGATTCTGAAGTGGCTGGTGGCGCGCTTCGATGCGGCCGCGGAGTACAGCGAGAATCAGCTCAACGAGATCATCAAGCGGCATCATTGGGACACCGCGACTTTGCGCCGCGAGATGATCGGCTATCGGATGCTCTCGCGCAGCAAGGGGATTTACCGGCGGTTGCCGCAGTCCCAGTGGCGCAGCGAGGAGAAGTGGGACGGCCGCGGCCGCGATGATGGTCGCAACTGATTCTACTACCTACTGGAGAGGATCAATTCAGGTTGCGGCGATAGACCACCAGGCTCGCGCAGACTTTCGCGCCCAGCTTTTCCGCCGTGCGGCGCGAGGGCCAATTGTCGTCGAGCACCATCGTGTAGCTCAGATACTTCGCACCGCGCTTGATCAGTTCGAGGTACGCATACGACGCCATCGCGAGGTTCACGCCGCGTCCACGCGCCGATTCGTGCACCCCGATTCCGAGCCAGTTCAGCTTCTCCGATTCATGCAGCACCCGCCCGGGCGCGAGGATCACCTCATTGGTCGACGCCGGCTGCACCATCAGCACTCCGACGGGTTCGCCGCCGCGATACGCGAGGACCGAGGTATCGAAACCGCCGCTGACGCTGAAGTACCGAAACAGCGACGCCACCTCGGCTTCGCTCATCGGGATCGCGCTCCAATGCTTCTTGAAAGCGTCGTTCCATATGGCGGTGAAATGGCGCACGCGCAAATCCGGATTGGCGTCTTTCAGCGGCACGATCGAGAAACCCGCGGCGCGCGCCGCCGCGAGCGAGCTTTGGTAGCGCGCGACGAGCGCGGGCGTGACCTGGATCTTATAGTCGACCCAGCCCTTCTCGGTTTCGAAGCCCGCGTCTTTAAGCAACGAGTGATAGTAGCCGGGGTTCTGGCGCACGATCGCGGGCGGCAGCAATTCGTACTCGTCGATCACGAACGGCGACTCCATCAATCCGGAACCCGCGCGGATGGCCCCGATACGATGGCTGCGGAACCATCGGCAAGCCTCGTCGATCATCGCCTTCACGGCGTCTCTGGAATTCGGCAGTGCTTCAAACATCAGGATGTGGCCGATGCGCTCGTTCCAATGTGCGATGTAGTGCTGATCGACGACGGCCGCGGCGCGCGCGACGATTTCGCCGGCGTCACGCGCGACGAACGCCTTGACCTCGCGGCCCACGCCGAAGGGTTCGCCCCCGTGCAAAATCATCAGCTGGAGCGCGGTCGCCGCCGGCCACCTGGCCGAGCGATATTCGTAAACGCGATCGTGAAACTTTATGAACTCAAGGAAGCCGGAATCGCCCTCAACGGTTTCAATTTGAATTGCCACGGTGATTCCTTGCGGTCGCCTTGTTTGTCCAGCCGCGCGTGCGATAATCACGAATCCGGGAGCAAAATCTGGGGCCAACCTAGCGCCCACCTGGCAGGCCCGTCAAATCAGGTATCAGAGCGAACGAGGAGCGGAAATCATGGTTGAAAAGACGATCGCCCTCACGGGCATTTCGGCCAACTCGATCGAAGACGCGGTCGGACTGGCGGTCGCGCGCGCCGGCGTGACCATCTCCGGCATCCACACCGCCGACGTGACCGATACCAGCGCGGTGATCGAGAACAACAAGGTGGTACGCTGGAAAGTGAGCGTCAGGCTTACCTTCGCGGTGAAGGATCAGCTGCACGAGTGATCGGAGAGAGGCGCGAAGCGGGCGAACGCCGCGGCGCAGCCGCTCCCGCGAAGCCGCCGAGGTGGCGCGAAGCGTAGTCCGAGGAAAATCTAACGCGGCGGAGCGCAATGATTGCAGTCATGCGAAACCGCCGCCATTGAGAGTCTGAACCGATGGCATTCAAACAGGTCCTGCCGGGAATTTACGAAATCTTCCTGCCGCTTCCGATGAAGCCGACCATCATCAATGTTTATCTGATCGATTGTCACGGCGCCTGGGCGCTGATCGATACCGGGATGAACCTGAAGGAAAGTATCACCGTGCTGGAAGATGCTTTCGCTCAGGTCGGCGCGAAGCTCGAGGACCTCACGGTCCTGATCGGCACGCATCATCACATCGATCACTTCGGCGCGTCGGGCGAGATTCGCCGCCGCAGCCACGCCACTACCTACCTGCACCAGTTCGAGGCGGAGCGCGCCAGCAGGATGCTGTTCTTCGGCAAGATGGGACCGGCGGATCGTCCGGAGTCGCAGGAATTTTTTTCCCTTCACGGCTTCCCTATCCGGGAGCATTCGACGAGCGGGATGCGTCCGGCGTGGATGGGCACTCAGGCGTACAATCCGGTCACCGAGCCGGATCGCTATCTGCACGATCACGACGTCATCGCGGTGGGCGATCGCAAGTTCGAAGTAATCTGGACCCCCGGCCATGCGCCCGGACATTGCGTGATTTATATGCGCAAGGAAAAGGTTATGATCGTGGGCGATCACTTGCTGCCGAAAATCACACCGCATGTCGGAATCTACCCCGATGCGACCGGCGATCCGCTGGGCGACTTCCTCAATTCGCAACTGAAGGTACAAAGCTTCGACGTGGCCCATGTGCTGCCGGCTCACGGCGGCGTCTACCGGGACCATCGCCATCGCGCCAACCAGCTGATCGAGCATCATCGTTATCGCGAGGCGGAGATGCTCGACTTGACCCGGCGCAAAGCTCAAACTGCATTCGACATCTCGCAACAGGTTTTCGGCAGCGAAGAGCGGCCGATTTTTCATGTGATGGCGGCGACCTTCGAAACCCTCGCGCATCTGGAACACGCCTACCGCGAGGGCCGGGCCCGAAAAACGCAGCGCGATGGCCGCATTTTGTTCCAGGCCGCATAAGTGCGCAGGTGCGGGCAGATGGGGGGTTGCTAATTTTAAATCCTAGTGTATTTTTGACCAAGTTTTCGCTTCTTTAGGTGGGTCGAAACCGGGACGCCGGAAATTGGGGAGTATCTGGGGAGTTCCGAGAGATTGAAGGAGGATGCGATGAAACGCGCGTTTGGCTTGACGCTAGCTTCCGGGCTAGCAGCAGCATTTCTGGTTGCGGGGTGTGCGAGTACAGGAGGAGGTGGTGGAGCATCCGCCGGTGGACAGGCAGCAGCGGGAGGTACGCAGACCGCCGACAATAGCGCAGCCCGCGACTTTAACCTCCAGGTGAAGTGCCCAGGTATTCATTTGGAAAAGACCAAACTGAAATGGGACGACGACGCGATCGAAACGCATGAGAATGTAACCGCGGATGACATCGCCTCGTGCGAAAAGTTCACCGCCTCGCAGCCCAAGGGTTACGTTCCGCCGCCGCCGCCGGGCACGCAGCAGGCAGCAGGCGCTCCCGCGGCCGGTGCGCCCGCAGCCCCGACACCTCACTAGAATCGATGCAGTTGTGATTTCCGCCGGGGTGGCGGATCGAGATCAACCGCCGCGGGAATTTCAAGCGACAAAACCAGAGGCGATGCGCGAGCGTTTACACGCTCGGCACCGCCTCTTCTACTATGCAATCTCGTTAGTTACCTACCGATTGAAAGCCCACCTGCCCGCATTGCCCATCGAACATGTAGTTGAATTGTATCAATGGCCGGCGTCCGGTGTTGATGAAGATCTTCGGGTTCTTTTCCCAGTTGATATTTTCGGGCGCTGGTCCGGTCGCGTTGTTCGGCTCGAACTGGAACGGATATGAAGCGGATGGGTTCTTTGCGGTCCCCATCGAGATACTAACGTTGGTTCCCGTCGGCACGGTGTCGCCGCTTACTGCACCCATGGGACGTCGTCCCGGCGCCAGATCGAAATACATATGATCTATGCCTACATCGAGCAGCAGACCGCCGCAGTAGTTCTTCTTGGTGAGATCCGGGAATCCGAAACATCCCGGCATCTGGATCCAATCGCCCGCCGATGCGGGATTGGGCTTCAAGCTGGTGAACTTATAGCCCGCTGCCGAACTCAGGCCCACGGTGACGTCGGTCGCGGTCAAAACGTATCCCGGCGTAATATCGGTGCCGTTGTTGCTGTCGGTGACTTCGAGAAATGCATTGTCGGTCGGTGAATCGAAGTAGTCGCCGGCGGTCGTGTTATTGCGATCGAAGCCGACGCCAAGGTAGTGAATCTGCGGGTCGGTTGAGGGCGTGGGATAAGCGCAATCCGCCGCGTTCGGCGCGCAATACGCATAGTTCACCGCGAGCACCTTTATCGGGTTGGTCTGCACGAAGATGGGTGTGCCGCCATTGGGAGAAATCAGCAAATTCACCCGCGCCAGATAATAGTTGCCGGTGAAGATGTTGCCGCTGCTGTTGTAGTACTTCTTGCCCGGACCCGCAGGCCCGATCGCGTCGGGGCCGAGATCGGAGACCGGCACAATTACGCCCAGCGACCCGGTATCGATCGTGTACTCAGAAAAGTTGGTTGGGCCCGGTGTGTTGTAGCCGACCGCCGCATTGACCTGCAGACCACCGGTCATATTGTTGGCGGCGCAATCCGCCGGATTGCTCGCTCCACCGCATACCGTAGGAATGATGGAACTCTGCGCCAGATAGCTGCACGCCGGGCGGTGTTTCGGGAGAAACTGCGTCACTCCGATCGACTGCGCGCCATAGTCGTTTCCGATCCACGCCTCGAGCGTCACCGGATTGGCGAAGTAGCCGCCGCTATATGTAAACGTCACCGGACCCGGTGCGGTTATCGTCATCTGGGGAGTCGTAATCAGACCGCTGGGCGCGCCGAACAGCGCGAGGTTTAGCGGATTGCCGGCGCTCGGCGTGATGATGTTGCCCGACGCGTCGTACGCCTTCATCGTGACCTGGATCGTCGCTGGCTTGCCGACAGCCGACTGCGAGCCGGGATTATTGAGCTTGAATACCGGAGGGGAAAATATGATCGAACTCAGGTTCGCCGGATTGACCAGAGTTTGCGCAGCATGCGCCTTGCTCGCAAAGATAATTGCCGCGATTGCGAGCAGTAAGCTGACACCCACGCGGATCGAAGGCAGTCCTATGCCTCGCTGCTTGCCACGACCCATACCACCCCCCTCGATCTGGTGACAATGTTGCGAAGACTATTGTTGCGCTTGCTGCAGCGCTCGTTTGCCGTCGCGGCGCGCGGGAGCGCTGATGCGGCCGGTGCGAACTACCGGCGAGCGGCGCGCAAGGCGTCGGGTCGAGATACCCTCGAGCTGCTGCCGGCGCCATTCTTTCAATCCATTGCGCAGGAAGCTGGGTTCGATTCCGAGCGTCTCGCAGACCATCTCGAATGAAAACGGGCCTTCGCCGCCTTCACCGCAGAGCCAGTGCTCGGCTTCCTGGAACAGACGTTTGCGCGATCCACCCTTGGCGTCGTGGTTGTTCTGAAAGCATCGCAGCGCATCCTCGAGGATCGCCATCATCAGCTTCTTGACCGGGCGGATGTTGCTGTCGTCTTTGCGGCTGTCGTAAAACTGCTCCGGCGTAAGGACGTCAGGTACGAACAGATTGCCGATTGCGGTATTTTCCCATTCCATGTTTGGCTTGTGCCTCGCAGCACCCCCCGGGCTCGGTTCTCTCGGAAACCCCTTGCCTCGCTAACTAGACTCCTATCTTGTAGCTCTCGACCGCATCACAAGCAATGTCTATGCCCGCAATGGTAGCGTGCGTGCAACAAACGTCGCTTCGCGTTTAGGAAGGTTGAAAGAGCAAAAAGCGTGGCCTGTAAGCATTTTCTGCTGTATTGTGTTCGCATTATGCGATTCGACGCGCTTCTGCGAGCAGCCTATTTGTAGCCGATTTGCGCTATCGGTGCTTGGTTTGCACCTTTCCCGACAGTTTTCAGCGCCCGCGCTCATCTTTCTGATTTCAGGGACTTCTGAAAAGGGGAATCCCAATCTATCGGCACTCCGATCCGTGCCGATACGCCCATTTTATGCCGTCACGATCCGGCCGCAATAGATGTGCCTGATTTTTAGAAGTTTTAGGACGGGAAATAAACTGATGCCTACTGCACCGTTCCAGGGCCGCCATGCGGTCCCGGTCCGCCCAGCTTGCGCTCTTCCAGCTTGAACGTCAGGACATCGAAAAGGCAGTCGAGACGCCCGCTGCGCGCTTCGAGCAGGGTTTGCTTCTCGATGGCTGGGACATCGATATGAAAACAGAGGAAGTTGACCAAATCGGCGCCGCGAAGACCCTGCTCGACCAGCGACTTCCAGGCCGCCGCGGCAGTGTCACCCAGATACTCGAAAAGCAGTTCGCGCAGCGCTTCGATAGCCTCGGCATCGAGCTGCATCCCTTCCGGCGCGACCGGGCACCATTCTACCTCGGCTTGGCGATAGGCGCGCTCGCGGATCTCGCGCAGCACGCGAAATTCCCCTATTCCTTTGAGCACCAGATTGAAGCGGCCATCGGGCAGCTTGACCAGTCCGGAGATCTTACCGGCACATCCGATGCTGTAGATGTCGGGATTGTCGTAGTAGTCGCGCTCCCACTCGCCTTTCAAGAGCATCATGCCGATGATGCCGTGCGACTCCGAGACGTCGACAATCATCTCACGATATCGCGGCTCGAAAATATGCAATGGAACTGCGACTCCAGGAAACAGAACCAGATTCGGAAGCGGAAACAGCGGAATAATTCTTGGTAGGTCGGCCACCTTCTTCAGCGTCGTGCCGTTTGGCGCGAGATTAGGTCTATCTATCAGTTAGGTCAAGCGAACCATGTCGAGACGCCCAGGCTGGCCGTAGCCTTTGACTGGAAAAGCGGCCTGAGCTCTACGTTTGCAAACCGATTGTTGTTGGCGCGAGTTTAGGTATTGTTCGGAAAAGGTTTCCCCAATCGGAGGAGTGCCAATGAAACGATTCGCGCCAGTTCTCATTTCAGCCACCGTTGCGTTCGCGCTGGCCGGCAGCGCTTTTGCCAAGGACCTGACCTCGACGGGAATTGAAGAAGCATTTGTCGACGCGATCGCTACCTGCGGCCCGTCCAGCAGCGTCGCCGGTGTGCTCGGCAAGAGCGATGATCCTGCGATGCAGCGCGAGTTGCGCGACGCGCTCATCCTCGAGGCGGCAGACGATGCCGCGGCCGTACCGGGTGCGAACAAAGCGCACGGCGACTGCCTCAGGAAGGATCTCTCCGGCCGCGGCTACACCGACGATGACATGACGGTGCTGCCCTACTGCGTCAAGCATGACTGGCCCGACGCTTTCACCAATCTTGGTTCGTGCATCGGCAACCATGCGCATCTCGAACGCGCGATGCGGAAAAAGTAGCTCCGGCTCTCCGGACCCTTGCGCCGCGCGCCGCGCTTCGCGCCCACCGGTGGAAGATCGGTGAGAGATTCATCGCGGTAGTCCAAAACTGCCCGATGCTAATCGTCAAGCGTCATGGTCCGGCGCGGGTAAGATGCAACAACTCGGTGCGCGATTCGAGTTGCGCGGAGTTACCGGTCGGATCGATGTGGCATACGTCAACATCGTTGTTGTCCGGGTCGCCCTTGCGTGCCTGCAGGATTTTAACATCGGTGGCGCCGCTTTCGAGTTCTTGAACGTAGTAAGTGACGCCGGTTTCGGTGTGTTCGCGCGGACCGCCGCTAATCAGGATCGAATCTTTGCGGAACTCGATGGTAGTGGCGCCGGTTGAGGTTCTGACGTTGGCGGTCAGCTCATCTATATACGACGTGTCGATTTCCCGGTCGCGACTCGCGATCGACCACTTCCCCAGCAGCGGATTGTGCGTGCATCCCGCCAACGCGAGCATCAACGTCACTAGCGCGCCCGTTACGATTGCCTTCCCAATCCTCAACTTCAGCACCGCAAAGCTCCTCGCGTAAGATCGGCCGCATGGACCGCATTTGTTCGGCAAAGCTCAGGTGGGACGGATCGTCAGGACCGGACGGGTCGATTCGCGGACGACTTGTTCAGTTACGCTTCCCAATTTCTCATACTTCTCGCCGCTGCGGCCGTGCGTCGCCATCACCACCAGGTCGACGTCGAGTTCTTCCTCCAGCTCGACGATCACCGGCGCGGGTTTACCGAGACGCACCAGGGTCTGATGCGGAATCTTTCCTTCGAGCCAGCTATGGGCGACGCTGCGCAACGCGTCATTGGCCAACTGCCTGATCTCGGGAGTGTCTTCGGGAATGACGCATAACAAATAGACGAAGCGATCGCTCTGTCGCGCGAGGTTGGTAACCATCTCGAGCGCCGGAATCGTGATTCGATCGAACTGAATCGGAAAAAGTATTTTTTTGAAAAACGCGTCCATAGAAATGCATTATATCAGCCCGCCGATGCCGCGAGACCGATGCTCAATAGGGGTATCGAAGGTTTATCCTGAAGTGATTCCCGGGAATGCGCGAGACCGACAGAGAATTACCATTGAGTGAAGCGGTCACGATCTCGTAGCCCTTGGTACCTCCGAGATCGATCCCTTCGCCGTTGGGAACCAGGGTGCAGGCGTAATTAGTGGCGACCGGGACCGGTGGCGCTTCGCTCCCTGCCCCGGCGACAGACTCCGGCATACACGCCGAGGGAACCAGGAACTTCGCGCCGGCGATCGTGACGACCATCGCCTGTTTGTTCCCGGTGCTACTGGTATCGGGGATCAGCGCGCTCCAATTGCCTTGCGCCGCGGTGATACCGCCCGGCGCCGCGGTCTCATTGGTTTGCGCGCACGATGTCAGACCAACGATACCGACGAGCAAACTGATACGAATCAGCTTCCTCGCCCACGCGCACGCATTCTTCATATCTCTCTTATCGGCTCCTGCGTGCGCATGCACAAGCTCTTCACGCGATTTCCGCCGCAGCCTCAGCTCGCAAAGCGAAGGTAGATCTTGAAATGACTCGCCCAAACTCTCGACACCACCAGAGATTCGCCATCGCGTGAGGCTGACACGATCTCAGTGCCCGACATGCCTGCGAGTTCGATCCCGTCGCCGCCGGGGGCTAATGCGCATGCATAACTCGATGCATATTCAAACCCGCCGGGCGCCGCCGTCGCCTCGCGCTCGTTCGATGCCGCGGTCGAGCCGGGCAAGCAAGCGGGAGGAATCAGGAAATTTGTTCCATCCACTGTGACGATCACGGAATGTGGGTCCGAGGCGCTACGCGCCTCGGGGACCAGCGGGGTCCAATGCTCTGGAACGAAGCTCCAATTGCCGACCGGACATGCGGTCAGCGTAAATGCGCTCATCAGGAGACCGATACGAGTCAGCTTTCTGGCCCAACAGTAGACAATTCCCATCCTTCTTTTATCGGCTCGCACGCGGGCCCATTCAAGATACCCCTGCTTATAGCTGTTAACAGTAGCTATTTATGACCACCATTGGCTTCCGATTAGTCACAAACCGCGCTTCGATCCCGTGGCGGTTCGGGCGGGCCGAATTTGATGGCCTTCGTTGCGATCTGTGCTTAAATGACCGTGTATCGGTGAGGCAACCCCCGAATTTCTAAACCTGCGAGGATCTCGACAATGACTCGATTCCTGTTGCCGTCGACCGGCAAATGGCCGATGACGGCTGCCGTGGTGGTCACGATCTCAATCGCGCTGGCGCTTTCCGGATGCCACAACAAAACCTCCCAGGACTTCGTCGCGGCCGGTGACTCGGCCCTCAACTCGCAAAAGCTCGACGAAGCCGAGGGTGACTACAAGCAGGCGGTCGATTTGGCGCCGAGTGATCCCCGCCCGCACACCGCGCTGGGCAATCTGTATATCCTCGAGCATAAGCCGGCGGCCGCGCAGCCCGAGTACATGCGCGTGCTCGAGCTCGATCCTAAAGATGCGGCCGCGCACGCCGCGCTAGGCAACCTGTACAACGATCAGGCGCAGTACCCGATGGCGGAGTCGCAGTTCCGCGCCGCGATCGCGATCGATCCGACGCGCTCGAACTATCACACTGATTTAGGCGTCACCCTCGCCAAGGAAGGCCGGCCCGCCGACGCCCAGACCGAACTGCGCACCGCGATCGGCTTCGATCCCAAAAATGCGCAGGCGCACTTTCAGCTCGCGAATCTCCTCGCCACGATTCCCGGCCGTGAAGCGGACGCGCAGGCTGAGTATGCGCAGGCCAAACAACTCGACCCGTCACTGGTGACGCCCGCCGCGCCCGCCGCCGCCGCGACCGCTGCCGCTCCCGCCACTGGAGTAAAAGTCAAAGCGATAAATCCGCCGGAGCTTTTCCGGCTGACCCACGATTCGCCGGTGTTTGCGAATCCCGATGCGACCAGCGCCCAGCTTGGCCACGTGGAGCATCGCAAATACGTGCACGTCATCGGTATCTCTGGGAAGTTCCTCCAGGTGCGCCTCAAAGACGGCACCGTCGGCTTCATCCCGGTCACTGCCGCCGAATAACTATCGTCAAATCGCAACCGCGCAAGGAGTACATCTCAATGATCACCGTTCATCATCTCAATGATTCCCGCTCGCAGCGCATCCTGTGGCTGCTCGAGGAGCTCGGCGTGCCCTACGAAATCAAACGCTACCAGCGCGACGCGACCACTCGGCTGGCGCCGCCGGAGCTGAGCAAGGTTCATCCGCTGGGCAAATCGCCGGTCATCACCGAAGACGGCCGCACGATTATCGAGTCGGGCGCCATCGTCGATTACATCATTCGCCGCCACGGCGGCGGCCGGATGCAGCCCGCGGTATCGTCGCCCGCCTACGACGACTACGTGCAGTGGCTCCACTATGCGGAAGGCTCCGCGATGCTTCCGCTGATGCTCAATCTCTACGCCGCGCGCCTGGGTGAGGCCGCGGCGCCGCTGCAGGCCGCGCATCGAAAGCGAGATCGCCAACCACCTCGGCTACGTCGATGGCGCGCTGAAGGGTAAACAATTTCTGGTCGGAGATTCGCGACCGGCGCCGACGTGCAGATGAGTTTCGTCGGTGAGGTTGCGGGCGCATTCGGCAAACGCGCCGACGTATCCCAACCTCAACGCGTGGATGAAGCGGCTGCACGAGCGGCCCGCATACAAGAAGGCGCTGGAGCGCGGCGGCGCGTATAGCCTCGCGAACTGAGGACAGGAGCGCGCGGAGATCAGAAGCTGAAACCTCATCGAGGTTTCAGACTTCCCGTTGCGAACACACAGGAAGCGCGAAACCCAGTCTGGGTTTCGCAAGTTGGTTCCTTCAAATCCTCCCGCGGTGATGCTCTTTGTCAGAGCCCCTCGCTCGCTTCGCGGGAGAGGGTGTCCGGCGCGCTTCATGCGATGGCTGCCCGCATGAAACGTGACGGACGGGTGAGAGCTACGCGCGCTTCGCGCGCGGTGATGGAACACCAAGATGCGCTGACCCCTCGCCCATTTGGGAGAGGAAGGTCGCGATTCATATCGCGACCAGGTGAGCAACTGTATTGAAGGATGGTGGCGGCGGGTTGGCCACCGGGTCCACAGGCTCTGGGATCGAAGTAAGCGTCCCGCCTGTGGACGGGTGGGCAACCCGCCGACTTTTTAATTTTCCGCGAGGCTCGACTGCGGGCATGGTGGCCTCCATAGGCTGTTAGTTTTGAGCATGGCGTTGAGGGTCACGATCAGCTTGCGCATCACTGCGGCCAGCGCCAGTTTCTTGGGCTTGCCGCGCGCAACCAGGCGCTCGTAAAACTGCTTGAGTACCGGGTTGGCCCGCGCCGCGACCAGCGCACACATGTAGAGCTTGTGGCGCACCTCGAACCGGCCGCCGGCGATCGCCCGCCGTCCATGGTGGCTGCCGCTGTCATCGGGCACCGGCGCCACTCCCACCAGTGCGCTGATCTGCTTGCGGTTGAGCGCGCCCAACTCCGGCATCCTGGCCAGCACCATCGCGCAGAAGGTTTTGCCCAAGCCCGGCACGCTGCGCACGATCTCGCTCTTGCGCCGCCACCCATCGGAGCGCCGCACGGTCTTGTCGACGCCCGCTTCGATCTCCTTGATCCGTCCCTCCAGATACGCGATGTGATGGCGCAGTTCCTTGCGCATCGTTCCTGAAGCGCGGGTCAGGCGCTGCTTCTCCGCCACCAGCATCTGGAGCAGCTGCTCGCGCCGCATCACCAACTCCTGCAAGGCCTGGGTCTCGGCGTCGACCGGTGGACGTGCCTCGGGCCGTTCCCGTTCCGCATACAGCGCCAGCAACTCGGCGTCCTTGCGATCGGTCTTGGCCATAGCTCCGCGGCCTTTGGCAAAGTTCCGCACCCACGCCGGATTAACCGCCGCCACCGCGATCCCCGCCATCCACAAGGCCGCCACCACCTGGCGCTGCAACCCGCCAGTCGCTTCCACCACCACCAGCTTAGGCTTAAGTTCACCCAACCGACCGACTAGGCGCTTGATCCCCGCCCGATCGTTCGCCAGCGTCATCCCCTCGCCGGAAGGCCGCACCGCCACTACCAACTCCGCCTTGCTCACATCGATCCCAACGTACCATTCCTCTGCCATCGTCCCGCTCCTTTCATGGCGTCCCACCCTTCCTTGTCCAATGCGGGCTCGCGCCCTCGGCGCGGCCCAGTCAACTGTTCGGGCTATGGACGCGTTAGCTAACCGGCGCGGCGATCCTTGCTCACCTGCGGCCTGTTTCGACCCTGGGACCTTCGGTCTGCCGCGCCCGCCATTATCTTGGTACGCTGATTCGCAGATACAA
>CAVVEB010000008.1:0-180465 GCA_963747115.1 uncultured delta proteobacterium
CTTTGAGAGCTTAGATTCCGATCCTTCGTTTCTGATTCCTAAATTGTCATCCCGACCACGACTGCCGCGTGGAGGGACCTCCCGAAGCGACCCGGATTCAGCGAAGCCTTTCGCTGCTTTTTTCGCCCGGGAAGGTGGCACGACCGGACGCGATGATCGCGCTCTGGCTCCGGAGTAACGAACAAGCCAGCGGTTCGGCGCACGTCCTCCAGCGCGGCGCAGACTGCTTGATGACTTCGAGCACCCATTTCGAATTATAGCCACACTTGCTCACCAAGACACTTAATGTAATGCCTGACGACTACACTTGGCACTTGAACTTGGTCTTCACCACCTCGCCGCGCATACCTTGGGTTTGGGCGGTTTATCCAGTGTATTCGGACCTGGCGACAGCTCGGGAAAAATCGCCAGTTCGATTCGGCAACTGTAACGGTGTCATACACGCTGCTATTCGATTTAACTGATACTTACCACTGAGCATAGTCTGATGTCGCCAGCCGCCATATAACTGGCGCGACGTTTCCTGGTATGGCACATCCAAGAGAGAGCTGGGGTCTTTTGATCACCTGCGGGCCATTCAAGTATGATGTAAGCGGTGTTTTCGCTACTGCCGGTCGATCGAACAAGCCAGCGGTTCAGGCGCACGTCCTCCAGCGCGGCGCAGACTGCACTTAATGATTTCGAGCACCCATTTCGGATTACAGCCACACTTGCTCACCAGAGATCACTGATGTAAATCCCTGACGACTACACTTGGCACTTCATTGGTCTTCACCACTTCGCCGCGCATCCTTGGGTTTGGGCAGTTTATCCAGTGTTATTCGGACCTTGGCGACAGCTGGGAAGAATTTCCAGTTCGATTCGGCAACTGTAACGGTGCATCCACGCTGCTATTCGATTTAACTGATACTTACCACTGAGCATAGTCTGATGTGGCCGCCGCCATATAACTGGCGCGAGTTCCCTGGTATGGCACATCCAAGGAGAAGAGCTTCGGGGTCTTTTGATCACCTGCGGGCCATTCAAGTATGATGTAAGCGGTGTTTTGGCCTACTGCCGGTCGATCGAACAAGCCAGCGGTTCGGCGCACGTCCTCCAGCGCGGCGCAGACTGCTTGATGAATCGTGGTTCGCGGAAGAGATTATCGACATATATTGAACAATGGGGACAGGAATAAAGATGGGCGCTTGCATTAAGCCGAAGTCGGAGGGTATCTTCGGTCTCGATCAAGTCAGGCTTTGAAAGAGTCGAGGAATAACTATGGCTTTGGAAGAAACGGACGATATCAAGGAAGAAGTGAAAGCGATCCAAGGTGTGGCCGCAGCGCTGGAGACGATTGGTGCGGACACGCGAAGTCGCGTCCTTGAATGGGCTGTACGGAGATATGGACTGCAGGTCACTCGAACGAGTGCGGGGCCGAGCCGCGAGGCTGCGAACGGACCGCAGTTGCCGTCGACGTTTGAGACGTTTGCGGAGTTGCACAGCGCAGCGTCACCGGCCACGGAGGCCGACGATGCACTTGTGGGCGGATATTGGCTGCAAGTCATTCAGGGGCAACCCGATTTTGCGTCTCAAGAGGTTAACAACCTGTTGAAGAACTTGGGTCACGCAGTCGGAAACATTACAGTTGCGTTCAATGCTTTGAAAGTGAAGAAACCGGCATTGGTCCTTCAGGTACAAAAGTCAGGAACCACGAAGCAGGCGCGCAAGAAGTACAAGCTGACCGTGGCCGGGATAAAGGAGGTCGAGCAAATGATCAGTCATGACCGGGAAGCCGAATAGTCTTTCTTCATACTCATTCGGGATTCTGCGGGTCCAAAATTGATCAAAGGCACCAAATCGAAGCGTGAAGAAAATGGACAACAAGACTGACGACACTACCTATGACTACAAGGAGCTTGTGATCAAGGCCGAAGCTGCCGTGGCTGCCGTGAAAGATACGGAATTACGCAAAGTGGCGTTCGAACGGATTCTTGATCGGCTGCTGTCGCCGGCGGCAAACGCCGGACACACGAGAACGCGGAACGAGACCTCAAGGGCCACCTTTAGCAATTCGAATCTTCCGAAGGCTAAAAAGGGGCCCACCTCCTACGTAGAGGAGCTGATCAAAGACGGGTTCTTCAAACAACAGCGAACGATTGGCGAGGTCAGAGCTGAACTTGCAAACCACGGGCATCATGTTCCAACCACGAGCTTGAGCGGGCCGCTTCAAACGCAGTGTCAGCACAAGCGGCTCCGAAGAGAAAAGGGCAAGAATTCCGATAAGACGACAATCTTTTGCTACTCGGAGTGGTAGGAAATCTCGCACCCTAGTGACCCTTCAGGCCAGAACCCTTGAAACACACGCGCGCTACTATCGAGAACAGTCTTTCACTCGAGTCTCGACCCGAAAATTGTGAAGGAACTCCTTGATGGTCACTCGGAGGTCAAAAGAAACTACTACTTAGGCGGACTGCGTCTTGCGGAAGTTGAAGGCGGCAGATTTTGTGAGGCGGCGTTCCGGCTCCTTGAGCAGAGCGCAAGCTTTCCGGTTACAGCTTTGGGAAAACAGCTCCATACGGAAAAGCTGATCTCCCGACTTCAGAGTCTTGCGACAACCCATCCTGATTCGATACGACTCCACATCCCGAGAGCACTTAGACTCGTCTATGACATCCGTAACAAACGAGACGCGGCACACTTAGCCGACGGAATTGATCCAAATTTGCAGGACGCGACACTCGTTGTTGGTGTCGTCGATTGGATTTTGGCCGAATTTTTGCGCCTCTATCACAATGTCGCGGCTGACGAGGCGAAGAAAATTGTCGAAACGATCGTAGCCAGAGCCGCGCCAATCGTTCAGGACTTCGACGGTTTTCTCAAGGTTCTGAACCCAAACCTGAATGCTGGCGATTGGTGCCTTGTGCTTCTTTACCAATGTGGTGCGAACGGCGCTACTTTCGATGAATTGGACACTTGGGCTCGTCCGGATATGCGCACCAATCTAAAACGGACTCTCGAACGTCTGGTACATGGCAAGGCCTTCGCTCACGCGACGGGAAACAGGTACATCATCGCCATGCCTGGGCAGAGAGAGGTGGAGACGCGAAAACTTGTGAGCTGATGTAGGCTCGATGCCCGACTCAAATTCCATGAATGCATAGCGTCTTGCAGGATCGTGCAGATTCGAAGTCGAATCGCTTCGCGGAGGTCGCTTCGCGGAGGTCCCTCCGCTCGGCAGCCTCGGTCGGGATGACATCAGAAAGAGACGCGGCGGCCATCGGGAGACTTCGTGGCGTTCCATCACCGCGCGCGAAGCGCGCGCGGCCCTCACCGTCACGGCACGGCGGTTGCCCGCAGCCATCGCAACCGCCGCGCCGTGACCGCCTCCATGATTCGCTTCGACTCCACTCGCGTTCCGCCTCAGCGGCTTCGCGTCCCGCGAGACCAGGAGCGGGCGAGGGTTTGAGCAGCGCGGCGACGGAAAACTCCATCGCTCCGCGTAGGTCCTTCGGGACGACCCTCAGGATGACAAACAAAAAACAACGGGCCAGAAGAAAGAGAAATTTGCGAAACCCACAGATCCATCGCTGCGCGGAGACCCTTCGCTGTGCTCAGGGCGACTGCTCTGCGCGCGCGGCGCGGCGGTTGCCACGGCTGCGTGCAACAGCCGTGACGTGATGCGCTGCTAGTTCGCGCGCGCCTGCTTCTGTGACGACGACCCCGCCAGCTCCTCGTCGATGGTGGTCTCGAATTTCTGAAACGGCTGCGCGCCATTCATCGGGCGTCCGTTGATGAAGAACGCCGGGGTGCCGTCGATGCCGAGTTCGCGGCCTTGCGCCTCGTCGGTGAGGATCGCGGATTTGTATTTTCCCTTGGTCCAGACACTGGTCAAACTTGCCGGTATCCAGTCCGAGCTTCTTCGCATCCGCCTTCAGGTCCGCGGGCGCGAGCTTCGACTGATCGGCAAACATCGCATCGTGAAGCGGCCAGAACTTGCCCTGCTCTTCCGCGCAGCGGCCGGCCGAGGCGGCGTCGGTCGAGTGATCGTGGATTTCGAGCGGGAAGTCCATATACACCAGGCGCACCTTGTCGCCGTATTTCTCGCGCACCTGCTTGAGCACCGGCTCCGCGCGCTGGCAATACGGACATTGGAAATCCGAAAACTCCACGATCGTGACCGGCGCGGAGGCGGCGCCGAGTTCCGGATGGCCGGCGAACTTCACCTCAACCCGCGGCGCGGTCAGCATCACGGTGACGGGATCCGCTTTGCGCAGCCGATCCAGCAGCGCTTCCTTCTGTTGCGCGTCCTGCTGATCCTGCAGCGCCTGCACCAGTTTGTCCTTGATGACGTCGTATTTCGGATAGCGCGCCGCCAGGTCCTTGTGCGCGCCGTAAAATGCTTTGGCGTCGGCCTCGGTGATCTTCTTCGGCTGCAGATGCTTCTTCAGGTATTCTTCCGGGCTGATATTTTCCTTCTTCGCCGCCTGCTCCAGCACGTAGTCATCGGCCATCGATTTTATCGCGCCGACCTTGAGCTCGTAGATTTGATTTTCAACCGAAGCCAGTTGCGGCTTTATTTTCGCGTCGAGCTCCTTCTCGGTAATCCGATGGCTCCCGACGGTGGCTACCACCTGGTCCGAATTGGCGGCGAGCGCCGCTGAATTGCGACGCGGCGATCACGCCCGCGCTCAAAACAAAAATTGAAAGCGCGCCGAGAGCATACCCGCGGCGCACGGAGACGCGAAATTTGGAATGCATATCCGTCAAATTTTAGCCTGCTACATTCACGATTGAAACCGTCGACATCCGAGCTGCCGGCGAACGCCTTGCGGCTACACCCGGGCGCCGATCGGCAACACCTCGGCGACATTCGAGCGCGCCTCGAGCAACATCCGAGCAACACATTTGCAACATTTCAGGCGGTCGTGATCGATGGTGATCGGTAGTATCCGTGCGCGGCGAGGATCGTACTGCGGGCATCTCAAACTAGCCCAGTGATGACCTGTATGGCCCTTTCGTTCTTATATCTATCGGATGCATCCGCACCCATTGGTGCGTTCTCATTAGCATTTAAGCGAAAGAGAACTGTCTTAAACTTGACATAGATACAATTAGGCTTACATTGTCATTATCGTAATCGGAGACGCCAGTCCGGCGAGCCCACTGCGCGTCCGCCCGCAACCACTTCAAACCTGCAACCTACTTCAAATCTGTCCCGGAGCCGGACCCAAGATGACAAATCGCAGAATCCTCACCGTCTCGGAACTAGCCGATCACCTCAACGTTCATAGAATCACGATCTATCGTCTGCTCAAGAGCGGTAATCTGCCGGGCTTTAAAATCGGTAGAGTATGGCGCTTCGATCTCGACGAGATCGGCCACTGGATGGATACCGGGAAGTCCCCCCAATATTCCGCCAACCTGCTCGCCGCCACTACCGACGGCCATCTCGATGGCAAACGCGATGGAAAGCTGGCCGCCAAAGTGGGCGGCAAGCTCGATGGGAAGTCGGACGGCAAGCCGCATACAGATGGAGCGCGATCTCAAGCCGGACGCGCGCATAACAGAATTCAACCGACCGCCGAGCAGCGCGGACTTCGCAAGCGCTAGTGATGGCTGACGCGGCGCGTCGCCACTGCAGCCACAATCGTCATCTCCCTTTTCTATGCCGGCTCATCGCCACCGGTACTTGACAGGCGTGCCGCGAAAAATGACCTTCTAAATCGCAGCGCGCGAGAGTGGCGGAATGGCAGACGCGCCGGACTTAGGATCCGGTGCCGCAAGGCGTGGGGGTTCAAGTCCCCCCTCTCGCAAGTCCCCCGCTTTCCGTAGCGATCCCTGGCTCACTTCATCGGTGATTCGCCGACCCCAGTCTGAGGCGGCAGCACCAGGAATTGGCCCCCCATTACGGGCTGATGCTGCATGCACTTGAAATCGAAGAGGCCCTCTTTGTGAAACGTGAAAAGGTAGGATGTCTTATGGAGCGGCGGCAGATCGACATACATCAAGATGCTTAGATCGGGACCCAGCAGCGCAAAGTCGTGATCGTCATCCGGCTGAAGATTCCAGAAGGTGATCAGGGTCGGCTCATCGCGATGAACCGCGATAAACGCGGGCGAGAACACATACACTTCACCAAACGCTTTGATGGTTTCCTTGGGTCCGGTCTCTTTGATTGCGACTGGTTGAGTAACCACGATGAGCTCGGCCGTAGCTGCGCCCTGGCGCGTCACCGTTACGATCTTTGAAGCAGCCGGACCCGGCAGATAGAAGCGCCGATCTGCGGCCGGGGTTGGGGAGGCTGCCAGGGCCTTCAGGGGGCCGCTCAGCGCGACGAGACTCAAGACCAATGCGGCCAGGGCCGGGCTAGGTGCAGACATTCAATCGGGACCTCCAAAATTTGTCGCTTGCGTCCGCCTTCAGCCTCGGCGGTTGGCTCTGGTGGCGGTAGCAGGCCATCCTCAACCCGAGGATCGGCGCTTTCGACGCATGCTAAAGGATGTGCAAGCGGATCAGACCGGAATCGATTGCATTGGACGGTGCCATTGGCCATCGTTTTTCAATATCGAACTACGATAACAACCTCGATCAGAGCGCGCAAAAGCCGACGCGCCTTTCCAAACCCTTGGTGCTCGCCACGCGGTTTTGAACTTAGCCGCGCAAAGCAGCGCTAGACGGTATAGGGAGCGACCATGAACAAGTTTTTGGTTTCCACCTGCAATCTCAGAAGTGTGATCTTCATTCGACTGGCGGTGGGGTTAATCTTTGTGACCCAGGGAATCCTCAAATATGTCGACCCTCAGATGGGCGTTCTTCGCTTTAGCAAAATCGGGTTTCCGTACCCCGCAAACACCGCGCATTTTGTAGGAGCATTCGAGATTGCGTGCGGCCTGCTGGTCTTGATCGGGCTGTTCACCGCCGTCGCCAGCATCCCGCTACTGATCATAATCCTGACGGCGATCACGACGACCAAGATCCCGGCATTGTTCCTCCGCGGCCAAGGCTTTTGGTTCATGGTAAGCGACGCCAGGACGGACTTTGCGATGACGATGAGCCTGCTTTTCCTGATCAGCGCCGGAGCCGGGTCATGGTCTCTTGAGGCTTGGTTGTGGGAACAGAAACCGCGCGGAAGCAGTTAGCTCGCGTGCATCGCCGCCGTCAGATTTAGCGAAAGCGGCCACCGATTGGGAGACGGATTAGCCTTTTAAGACACAACCGCTTGCGTTATAGCCTATAATTGAGTTATTGGCTTCGTTCTCCGAGACCTCATATCGTGAATTCGGGGCGATACTCACAATCGTCAGCGGGGGGACTCATTTGAAGGTTTTTCACGCAAGAATGCGACTGGGCGCGATTGTAACCTTGGCTGCGGCCGCCGCATTTGCGATTATGGCCGTGCCTACCGTATCGCACGCGCAACTGGCGACCTCGCCGTGGCCCGTGTTCCATCATGATCTCGCGCACACCGGTCTGAGCGAGTACGACACCAGCGCCAATCCCGGCCTGCAGAGTGGGCGTTCACAACCTTCGGTTCGCTGGGTTCCTCCACAGTAATCGGCGCCGACGGGACCATTTACGTCGTCGGCACTGGCAGCCTCTACGCCCTGAACCCCAACGGCATGCTGAAGTGGGCGTTCGCCACCGGCGGCGGCCTGATCGGCCCCTCTTCGCCCGTGATCGGCGCCGACGGCACTATCTACGTCGGAGACGTGGAATTGCATTTCGTCGCCGCCAATCCCTTTGCAAGCCACTTTTACGCGGTAAACCCCGACGGCACGCTGAAGTGGGCGTTCGCCACCGCTGGGGTGGTGGAGTCCTCGCCTACCATCGGTGCCGACGGGACCATCTACGTAGCAGACGCCAACATCCATCCGTCTGCGAGCCACCTCTACGCCTTAGTCGACGGCGGGCAAGGCGCGGTCACGCAGAAGTGGGCGTTCCTGACCGGCGGCGATGTGGAGTCCTCGCCAGCGATCGGTGACGACGGGACCATCTACTTCGGCTGCGATGACCACAACCTCTATGCGGTAAACTCCGACGGCTCGGAGAAGTGGGCGTTCACAACCGGCGGTGGCGTGGTGTCGTCGCCTACGATCGGCTCCGACGGGACCGTTTACGTCGGCTCTGATGACGACAATCTCTACGCCTTAACCGACGGCGGGCAGAGCATCGTCACCGAGAAATGGGCGTTCGCAACCCACGGCGCGGTGGCGTCCTCGCCGGCGATCAAGGCTGACGGGACCATTTACGTCGGCTCCGATGACAACAACCTGTACGCGTTGACCGACGGCGGGCAAAGCGTCGTCACCGAGAAGTGGGCGTTCGCAACCCATAGCGATGTGGAGTCCTCGCCTGCGATCGGCGCCGACGGGACCATTTACGTCGGCTCCGACGACGAGAATCTGTACGCGTTAAACTCCAACGGCACACTGAAGTGGGCGTTTCCACCCAGCAGCGAAGTGAGATCCTCGCCTGTTATCGGCACCGACGGAACCGTCTATATCGTCGCCCAGTCTCTCTACGCGGTCGGCGTCGGAGTGCCGGTGAAGGTGAAGCTCAAGATCGGGCCAGCCGCGCTCGGTTTTCCGAAGACCAAGATCGGGACGCGGAGCAAGGTGAAAACCGTAAAGGTGTCCAATCACAATGGCAACGTCAAGCATCCGGGAGTGCCGGTGTCGATCAGGATTTCCGGCGGTACTTCGGTCTTCTCCGAGACTAACAACTGCCCGCCGAGCCTGGCTTCGATACAGTCTTGTACCATCTCGGTGACGTATACTCCGAGCGCGGCGGCCAAGCAGACCGGGGCGCTTATGATTATCGACAATGCGGAGCGTAGTCCGCAGACGGTGAAGCTGGTCGGCAGCGGGAAACCCTAGTGTGCGAAGTCTTCGGTGATGTAGTTCTGGCCGTCGCGCGATACGCCCACTGCGATACCGGTCTTGTCGAACTCGGGTGACAGCATATTGAGGCGATGACCCTCGCTCTGCATCCACATCTGGACGCATTCGTCGGCCACCGCGGCTGACACGCCCGAGGCGCCCTCGCTGGTCTCGAAAATGTTTTCCCCGACGTGGTCGGTCTCCATTCCCGATGCGGTCACACGATCGAAGAGCGCCGGCTCGCCATCACCGCGATGCTCGAAGAAATCCTGAGCCGCCATCGCGGCCGTGTGTTGATGCGCCGACTTCGCGAGCTCGGGCGAGAACGCGAGCGGCCGGATACCGGCGCTTTCTCTTTCGTGATTCACCAGCGCGAGGATGCGCGTCTCGAGATCCGGCGGTGGTGTCGGCCGCGGCGCGATGATCTTGACTTGGGTCGCGGCGGTCGTCGGTCGCGCGTCGTAGGGAGCTGCAACTCGCGATGCGCACGAGGCGCTTGCGATGGCCAAGGCCGCGAACAGATACCGGTACATTTTGCCCCTCGTGCGTGATCCGGCACCGACATTTCGATGTCCGGCGGACACGACAAAAGAGCAAAATACGATCCGCTGAATGTCGCCTAGAAGCTGTCAGATTGTAGGATAAATGGTACTGAGTGTTGTAATGATGCTACGCATGCTGTAATTAAATACGTTCGCCTTTCGCATGCACGCAACAACGCCAAAATGTGTCCGCGATGTTGCTCGGACGTAGCTCGGCGTCGATAAACGGTCACACTTCGATGGCCTCCCGGCGTCAACTTGGCGTCCGTTTGGTGCTCGAATGTAACCGGCGATCGGATCGTCTCTATCCCGAAGGTCTCGTAATGGTTCCGCAGGGATAGAAGGGCCATTAGCAGAGATTACGAGTCTTTAGGCGATTTCAGCGACTAACAGTCAGTCCTGCCTGTATGTTGTCTTTTTTCGCCTGCTTTGCTAGTATCCACGACGCTGTATGAATCTCCAATGCTCATAAACATCTTTAACCGACTATTCGCTATCGTCGCCACAATGGCGTTGGGATGCCTCATACTGGCTGGCGCCGAGGGTTCCGCCATGGCCCAAATTGCGACCACCGCCAATGCCCCCGGAATCATTGTCAATGGCACTACGGTGAGCGTCGTAGTGCCCAACTCGACCGATGATTCGCTGCGGGCCGGCGGCTTCGAGGCCGCGATCGAATCCGCTGACGGTACCCTCCCGAGTCCCGCCGCTTTGCACATGGGATTCGTAAATTCGTGCGCGGCGAGTCCGAGCACCGGGATTTCGGTCTGCTCGGGCCTGTTTGGAAGCTCCGTCATGGTCCGGCCGCCGCGCAATAAACCGGGCGCATTCAAGACCGGGGTAAAGAAACGGATTCATTTCACTGGCGGCGATTGCGCCAATTGCGGAGTCCTGATCGACGACGCCGCGACCGGCGGCCCGACCGCGATCATCTCGACCAGCGCGGGCTATCTTCCGGTGCAATTGAATCCCTTCCTGCGCGAGCCGATCCTCTCGACTAACGGCGCCCCGATTACGGGCAACTTCGGCTACGACCCGATCAATCATCGGATCCTCTCGCCCGGTTATCAGATTTTCAATCTGCACAATTTCTCCAGTGGCAACCGTCACTTCCAGATAATCGATCTCAACGGCGGACAGGTCTTCGAGCTGTCCGACAACAACGAGTTTTTCGATCAGGGAACCTGCGTAACCAGCGAAGGCGGGTTTTCGCAGCGCGACGCCCTGCCCGATTCCGGCGCCTACGACGTCGCCACCGGCATCGGCTACGTGACCTTTCGCAGCCCCTCGGACTGTATCGATGAAAACGCGGTTGAGGATATCGGGCTTATCGATCTGACGCAGGCGACTTTCGATTCCACCGCCGGGACCTGGTCCGACTCGGCCAAACAGATCCAGACGCTTGCGGAAATGTACAACCTGACCAACGGGATCACCGGAATCGCGATCGCGCCAACCGGAAGCCTCGCCATCGTATGCGATCGCCGTGAAATCAAGTTTGGCAGCTCCGGCTTCGGCGCGTTGCAGCTGCCCTCAAGCTCCGGCAGTGGGACTCCCTGCGATGCAGGATTGGGTGCAGGCCGAAATGCCGAATGACCCCTCCGGAAAGCCCTGGGCAATGTCGTATATGCCCAACGGCTTGACCGCCTACACCAGCCCGAATAACGGCAAGGCTTACGGCGTCATCATCAATTTGAAACGGACCTATGTGGCGGTGGTAGATATCGCGGGGCTGCTCAATGCGTCGCGCCAATCGGCTCACACCATCAGTGGTTCGGTAGATTTGGTCGGACAAGGAATCGTGCGGTTTGTAGGTATGCATCCGCACAAATAGCGCGTCAATTATGGAACTGAAAAATTCCGAGGAGGCTACTACGGTGAAACCGCTTTCAACCTGGTCCAGAATTTCGCGGCTCGGCCGGCCGCTGGCCCGCATCTTATCGATCGGCGGCGTGGCAATCGCCACGGTCGCTTTCTATGCGAGTTTCGCGGGCGCCTGCGTAACCGGAGTCACTCCTCCGCCACCGCCGACGCTGCCGCCACCGCCGCCGTTCAACGGACCGCCGCCCAATGTCGTTCCGCCTCCGCCACCCGCAGTTCCGCCCGCGGTCACTACCGCGGAGCAGTCTGCGACGGTCGCGGAAAGTGCGGCCAGTACGGCTGAAATGGCGGCCAACGCGGCGCAGCACGCCGCCGCGGACGCGATGGACGCGGCGGTCGATGCGGAAAATTCCGTGCATCGCGCCAACAATGCGGTGAATAAAGCTTTGAACAATTTCGAGAAATCGGTCACCAAATAGTCTACACTACCAGTCGCGCGGATGCGGACCGGGTCTTTTGGGGGATCGCTGTCCGCGGTCGAATAAAGGGGGATAGTGACTAAATGTTGAACCGACAGCTCCGAACCGCCAGCGCGGCTTTGGCTCTCGCCGCGCTATGCGGTCCATGGTATGGCGCATTGCCCGCGGCGCTCGCGGCGCAACCTCGCGAAGAATTGGCTTTGAACACTACCTCGCCGGCGCCGGGCAACCCGGTGGCTGAGACCTCCACTGCGCCTCAAGTCGCGACGGCAGTTCCGGTACTGCCGACGATCCAGTCTTTCGGACAGACCTACTTGAACAATCTGCACGTCGGATCGCTCAACTCGCTGGAGCGTCTGACCAATTCGACGCCGCCGCATCTCGATGTCACCTTCTTTGGCGGCGGCTTCGTCTCCCAGGACTACTACCTCACCGATGAAGGCATTCAGCTCGAGCAGAGCCTGACCGAAGGGCTTGGCTTGGTCGGACGCGTGACCGGCTATCAGCTCTGGATCGAAAAGAATTCGACTAGTCCGCTCGCGCCGAACGATCAGGCGGCGAATCGTCTGAACTTCGCCCGCTTCGAAGCCGGATTCGATATCAGTCCGGTCCGCGGATTCAATTTCACCCTGCTCGGCGGCCACGACGTCGGCGACAGCGACGCATGGGTCATCGAGGCGGATATCTCCGCCTGGTTTTTCCTCAGCAGCGACCATCCGGTCAATCTCTTCATCGCGCCGGTGCACGATTTTCAGAATGACGTGACTTCGAGCGAGATCGATATCCGGGTGGTGGTGACGCAGACGCCGGAATGGATTTTTCTGGCCGGCGCGGGTGGCCAGATCTACGGCGGCGGTTTCATTTCAGGCCTCGCCGGCGAAGGCGGACCTATCCTGGGGGTTTACAATCGGCTTTGGCAGGCGGGCGCGGACCTGCAGTTCGGTTACGGAAGCCCCGGGGCTTACGGTTACCTGAATCTGTACAAGAATTTCAGCATCCCTGGAATCTAGCGAGCTTAAGCCCGCGCGCCGGTGGCCGCATCCGCTTCGCCGGCGCGCCTTAAATGAATGAGACTTTTAAGCATACTCGTAGTCACCCTGGCCTTGCTGTTCACCGTGCTGTTCACGGCCTGCGCGACGCATAAGCCGGTCCAGCCGGTTGGTCCGCCGCCGCTCACCGATCAAGATATCGAGCACCAGATTTTCGACGCGATAAATTCGCAGCGCGCCACCAGCGGCCTGCCGCCATTTGCGATGTCGCCGGAGCTCGCGAGCAGCGCGCAGGCGCACAGCGAGCGGATGCTGGATGGGAACTTCCTTAGTACCCGGGGACCAGGCGAACCCAGCGTGGTCATCAGGATGACCTCGAACCGGAATCAAGACTCAAAGACTCGGCGAAGACGTGATCAGAGTCCGGATCGCGCGCGACCAGCTGGCCAAAGAGACCGTGGACATCTGGATGGGGACGCCGGCCGATCAGAAGAACGTCCTGTCGCCTTCATTCACCAAGGTCGGAATCGGAATGGCGCACGCCACCGACGACAGCGACTACTACATCACCGCCGACTTCGCAAAGTAGCCCCTCTTTCCTTCTCAGAGCCCTTCTCTCGCTATGGCGGGAGAAGGTGGGTGGCGCAGTTGTCGCTCTTACAATTCGCGACAACTGTGCCAACCGGATGAGCGCCGCGCACGCTTCTTTGCGCGCCGGTGATGGAGTACCCCAAATGTTCGCGAACGCCGTTCCTTTCCCTTGTCATCCAGAGGTGAGCGGAGCGATGCCGAAGGATCTCGGGTGAGGGTCGGTTGCAAGTGTTGCTTTCAGCATGCGCGTGCGAGCGATCGTCGAGCAGCTTCGCTCACGGTGCAGGTCGATGGTGCGACTTTCCTTTGTGGGGCCACGAGATCCTTCGCGTGCGCCGCAGGCTTCGCTCTGGATGACAAACAAAAAGCGCTCCACTACCTCCCTACTCCCGCCAATGAAACCGGCTGGCCGCTGTTGCTCACGTTGCCGGTGATCAGCAGGCTATCGGTCTTCGCCCCGCCATTGAGCGGCGCGAAAGTTATTGCGACCCGGCACTTCTTTCCGCGCGCTATCGAACCGCCCATCGCGCATGATGATTTGGCGAGGTCGATCGCGAATCCACTCGGCGTTCCCGAGATATGCGATGCGAGCACGACGCCGGTGATCGTCACTGCGCCCTGGTTTCGTTTTGGATTTATCACTTGAACCAATTTCGGCGCGCTGGTCTTGCCGACTCGCACCCCGCGAAAATTCATTCGCACGGGCAGCATCTTCAAGTTACCGACCGGGGTGGGCGTCGCGGTCGCGGTGACCGTCGGCGTCGCGGTGATGGTCGGGGTCGCCGTCATCGTAGCCGTGATAGTGACAGTTGGGCTCGCCCCCGATGCGGTCGAGATTACCGTCGCGGTTGGAGTCGTCGCCGGAGTCATCGTGGCGGTTGAAGCCGGCGTGACCGAGGGGGTCGCATCGGGGGTCGGACCGCCCAGGGTCCGCGTCGGCAACGGGGTCCGCGTGGGCGTGAGCGTCGGCGGGAACATTACGGTCGAGATCGGCGAGCTCGAAGCCGTCGGCGTGGTTGTGGGAGTCGCCGTCGGCGAGAGCTCGAGCGGAACCACGCGCGTCACGAAGGCGCTTTCGTTGTTGCCCGCCGGACGCTCGAACTGAAAGACACCCGGGGTAACCGGAAAGTCGTCCGACAAGGTCGATCCGGTCACGTATGCGTCTTCGGAAGCGTCGGCTGCGACTCCGCGCGCGATCTCCAGGCCCGACCCGCCGATGTAGGTGGTGTAGAGGGTAAACGTCCCACTCGGATCCATTATCGTCAGAAAGGCATCGCCCGCCCCGCCGTAGGTGGACTGAAACGCTCCCGCGGTGGTCGTCAGACCGCCGTCCGCCGAACCTGCAATGAAGAGGTTACCCGATGATGGAGCGACTGCTATCTGGGTAGGTTGCCCACCCACGGTAATCGGCACTACCTCGAGCAGTTCCGGCCGGATCCAGATTGAGCAAAATCGGCTGGCCCTGAAACCCGACGACGTGCGCGTTGCCGGCGGCGTCAGTCGCCAGTCCGAGCAGGGCCGCATCTTCGAAGACATCGGAAAAGATCAAACTGGAAGCACCGCTGGCGAGCTTCACCACCGAGCCGCAGATCCTCGATATACATCCCGACCCGTCATAATTGGTGCCTGACTCGGTTCCGCCGCTGACATATACGTCGCGCGAAGGATCCAATGCGATCGCGGAAGGCCATCCGCCGTTCGAGGTGCCGAGAAAGGTCGAGTAGATGAGTCCGGTTCCGTTCGGGTTAAGTTCGGTCACGAAGGCGTTGTTCTCTGCGCTGATAAACGCCGGCTGATACACACCTGCGGTAGTCGGAAAATTCTCCGATGTGGTATTTCCCGCGAGATAGGCGTCGCCGGACGAATCAACCGCGATCCCGATCGCGGAAGAGTCGGCGCCGAGGTAGGTCGAGTAGATCAGGCCTCCTGTCGGGTCGAGCGCAGTGACGAACGCACTCTGGTCGCGACCAAGACTGGTCTGATACGCATCCACTGAGACCGGGTAATCCACGGACGTCGTCAGTCCGGTCACATATACGTTGCCTGACTGATCGAGCGCGATGCCGCTGGTCTGATCGACGTCGCCACCACCGGCATAGGTCGAGTAGATCAATGCGGTCCCGTCGGGGCTGACCTTGGTTATAAAGATATCGCCGTTTCCGAAAGCCGTCGGCTGCAGCGCATCAGAGGTCACCGGAAAATCGGTAGAGTCCGTGTTCCCCGCGATCCACGCGGCGCCGGTCCCGTCGACGGCGATACCGCGGCCTTCGTCACCGCCGGTTCCGCCAAGGTAGCTTGAATAGGTGAGCAAGGGATCGATGACGATCGGTTGGCTCTTGTCATACGCTCCCAGCCTGAACGTGACCTTGCGGTTTCCGTGAATGACGTAGCCGCCCGCAACCGTTCGCCGATGCCCGTTGATGGATTGATAAACCAGCGGCGCATTTTCGACGATCTCGTCGCTCGAAGTATGCACGATGAGATTGCCGCGCGGATCCATCGCGAGACTGCGCGCGCCGTCGATGGTCAGCTTGATCTTCGCGGGATCCGCGCCGGCCGCGATTTCGAGGTCATATTCCAGCCGCCGCTGCGTGCCGCGATACACCAGATCGATACCCGGATAGACCGCATGAAATCTGACCCCGGAAAAAGTCGGTATGTTGGTCCGCCACCGGCTTCGATCGCTTCCGATAAAGTAGTTGCTCGTGCCCGGAAGCTGATCGACACCGCTCACGCGCGGATTCGGACTCGCGCCGTCGAGGCGTATCCGTAGCACCGAATAACTCTTCGACGGCGCGCGCACTTTCAGCACCGCCTCCGCAGATGTCAGGAACAGCGTGTAGCCGTTTCCGCGTGCGAGAAATTTAACCCGCGAATCGACTTGGCCGCGATTCTGCTCGAAACTTAGCGGCAGGTCACCGTAGGCTTTGCGCGCCGCTTTTGCTTTGGCGTGAGGCGATACCGGCGGCGTCGCGATGCGGCTCCACGCGAACAGCGCGGCGCTCGCGGCCAGCATCAGCGCAGTCGTCGATCCATTGCCTGCGAAGGCTCCGGCGCTTGTCGTGCATCAGACTCCCCGACGCACACTGAGCCTGCGCATCCAATCCCAACTCGGCCCTTAGTGTCGTGTGTAAGACATATTAAACTCTATTCGTAGACTTGTAGATATCGCCCATTGACTGATAGTTGCCGTCGCGAAGTTATCTCTCGATAGACTTGTTGATCAGCTTTTCCAGCAACGTCAAAAAGAGCTATGACTTCGCCTGATGACGCAAACTGAGCTGCCGCTGTCACGCATCAAGGTGTTGGACCTGACACTCGCACGCGCGGGGCCGACCTGCGTGCGGCATTTGGCCGATTGGGGCGCCGATGTGATCCGGATCGAGCAGCCGAACGCGGGCAAGGACGAGCTCACCGGCGCGCGCCTCGGACCCGACTACCAGAACCTCCATCGCAACAAGCGCATGATGCGCCTCGACCTGAAGTCGGCGGAGGGGCACGAGGTCTTCATGCGGATGGTCAAGGGCGCCGACGTGATCGTGGAGAACATGCGCGTCGCCGTGAAGCATCGCCTGAAAATCGCGTGGGAAGATGTATGCCAGGTCAATCCGCGAATCGTTTACGGCAGCATCAGCGGCTTCGGACAGACCGGACCCTACCGCGACCGCGGCGGCGTCGATCAGATCGCGCAGGGCATGGGCGGCCTGATGTCGGTGACCGGCCTGCCGGGCCAGGGTCCCGTGCGCGTCGGCATCGCGATCTCGGATCTGACGGCGGGCAATCTGTTGGCCTTCGGGATCATGGTCGCGCTGTTCGAGCGCGAACGGACCGGCGTCGGGCGCTGGGTGCATACCTCGCTGCTCGAATCGCAAGTCTTCATGTTGGACTTTCAGGCCGCGCGATGGCTGATGAAGCATGAGGTCGCGGGTCAGGCGGGCAACGATCATCCCACCGCCATCCCGATGGGAACCTTTCCGGCAAGCGACGGTCACATCAATATCGCGGCGAGTTCGAACCGGTTGTGGCAACGCTTCTGCGACGCCATCGGTCGATCAGAATGGAAAGACAAGCCCGAGTGGAAGTCGTCGAGTGGGCGCGTCGCGGATCGGCAGGCGATCAATCTCGCGATCGGAGAAGTTACCCGGACCAAACCGGCCACATACTGGATCGAGCTGCTGGAAGGGGCGGGAATTCCATGCGGCCCGATCAATAGCATCGATCAGGTTTTCGCCGATCCGCAGGTCCGCCATCTGGGTCTCGCCGCTCCAATGACGCATCCGCAGCTCGGCGCGACCGAAGTCGTGAGCTCGGCGCTCAACCTCGCGGGCGTCGATAAGGGCGTACGCAATCCCGCTCCCGACGCCGGAAAAAATACCCTGGAGGTGTTGCGCTCACTCGGCTACACCGACCCGGAGATCGACGCGATGCGCGCGAAAGGAGTTATCTGACGCGCGCGCCTAGGAGAAGCGGGAAAAATCCGGTTTGCGGCGCTGCGTGAACGCTTCCATCGCTTCGAACCATTCGGGGGACGCGAGCTGGCGCGTAAAGTGCGCGAGTTCCTCCTGCATCCGCTCCGCCACGTTTCCGGTTTTGCTTTTCAGCAGCG
The DNA here is from genome assembly GCA_963747115.1 of uncultured delta proteobacterium. Taxonomy (GTDB): domain Bacteria; phylum Desulfobacterota; class Binatia; order Binatales; family Binataceae; genus DATGKG01. The sequence continues at coordinate 17,890 of CAVVEB010000008.1, forward strand.
ACTTTATGATTCGGACCGACGCGGGCGGTTTAGCCGCCAGCGCCATCGCCCTCCGCCGGGCCTGCGAGCTGAGATCGGCCGCTGGAAAAACCGCATTCACAATCCCGATCTCGTGCGCCACCCGCGCGCTGAAACTGTCGCCGAGCAAAAGAAGTTCAGCCGCCCGCTGATGTCCCATCAGACGCGGCAGCAACAGCGTCGAAGCGGCTTCTGGAACCAGCCCGAGATTCACAAATGGAAGCTGGAAAGCCGCGTTCTCGGCAGCATACACCAGATCGCAATGGAGCAGCATCGTCACCCCGACTCCCACGGCGAGGCCGTTCACGATGCCGATTAGCGGCTTGCCGACGGTCGAGATCGCATTCAGAAAGCGCAGCGCCGGGCTGTCGCCCTCGGGCGGGCGCTGCATGAAATCCTTGAGGTCATTGCCGCTGGTGAAACTGTCTCCGGTGCCGGTCAAGGTGATGACGCGAACGGCGGGATTGCGATCCGCGTCCTCCAGCGCGTCGGCGATTGCGCCGTACATTGCGAGAAGGATCGCATTCTTCTTGTCCGGCCGATTCATCCGCAGGCTCAGGATGCCGTCGGCTATTTCAACTACGACGTGGTCAGTCATGATTCGTTGGCGTTATGCGTCGCGATCTCCCGCCTGCCGAATTGCGTTGAGAATGAAAAGAAAGTTGCGCGAATAGGTTACGTGCTCGAGTAAACTCACCCGCTTCAAGACCCTGAGTTCCGCGGGTGTCACTTTGTAGCGTCTGAGCACGGGGCGATTTGAGGCAAACTCCCGCCATGCGTCGTAACCGCGGTTGGCCTCCATTGTCGTATCTTCGAGCAGGTATTTTGCGTCCGGATGCGACAGGATAAGCAAGTCGCGCCGATTGAGTCCCAACTCGTCCGCCAGCCTTCTAAGCAGCGCGAGCGAAGGATTGCGGTGGCCGTTTTCGATATACGCGATATGGCTGGCTTTCACCCCGACCGCGGTGGCCAACTCCCGCTGCGTCATACGCAACGCATCGCGTCCTTCTTTTATCCAGGCGCCAAGTGTCTTCTTATTCATATGTCGAATCCCAAAAGTAAGGCCCTGCGCAGTTTTGCGGCGTGAATGATGCCGGCGAGGTAGTGCAAATTTATCTTCGCCGAAAAGCGCGCTTCGAACTCGAACCCGGTCAGCGCGCGGAAATGCGGTATCACCTTAGAGACCAAACGATCGTGGTCCTGCTCCTGCTCCGGACCCACGTTGTCGCTATCGCGCTCGCCAAACAGCCGTCTGGCGGCTGCGTTGGGATAGGCCGCCAGGACCATCACCATGTCCGCGCCGATCTCGCGCGGATCCTTCAGGTGCTCTTGATAGTTCATGCCAAAATTCAGATTGAGCTGCTCATGATGACAGCCCCAAAGCCGATTGGTCAGGTGGTGTCCGATCTCGTGCCAGAAGGCGGCGGCAACCGACACCGGATGGCCGGCGGTATTCACGCCAATCAGCGGTCGTTTAAGCAACTCTCCATCATCCACGTAGAAGCCGCGCAAGGCGCGGCCGGTGGAACCCTCGAACGGGTTCGCCTGTAAAACCACGCCCATGTCCGCAGCCACCCTGGCAAGGTGCCGGGGGTCTCTTATTCTGAACACCTGTTGATTGATGGTGGGCAGAACCGAGCGCACTTCATCGAAGATTTCCTTGAGCTGTTGCCGGCTGAACTGTCCTCGCAGCGCGGATGAGTAGTCCAGCTTTGAGGCGGCGCGGAAATGCCTTTCGGCCTCCCGGACCCCGGGTTTGGCGCCATCATTTTTCGCCGACCGTAAAATCTCGCGGATAACGCCTTCGAGACTTTCGGCTTCTGCCTTCTTGGGCATTTCCACGGCTCCAACGCGTCCGCATACTACGCCCGCGACCAGTTTAGCGGCAAGCCCGGTGAACTGACTGTCTGTCTCTCCCCTACTGGTTCCAGAGCTTCCTTAACACCCATATTGCATCAGAGTTTTTCGCCGGTTGTGTGACTGTGAGATAACTTTGCACACTTGACGTGGCCGACTCTCGACCAACGGTGTATGCACCGAGTAGACAGCGCGGAGATCTATTCGATTCTGGGGGAATCGTGCGGGTATCTGAAGACTTCTGTTCGGGCCACTCGGTTTCAAGATCCTGCCGACCAATCGTCGTTTCATACTCGACGCGAGCTGCCGCGCCGCCACTTCGTGCGTTCGCCGTGCAACCTCGTCCGCGCGCGCCGCCATTCCGCGTCCGATCGAGATCCCCGGCCGTCCGAAGGAAAGAAATCATGCGCAACAAAAGAAGAGAGGATCCCAATGGAAATTCGTCGATTGACATCGGAATACGAACGGCAAGTGTTCGCCAAATGCCTGAGCGAAGCGCGCAGCACGCGCGGGATAGGATGGAAAGAGACCTTGTCATCGGAGCTTGGACGGGCACACATACTGCTCGGAAATCTGTATGCGCTGTTCGAGAATGAAGGCGAGCCCGCGGATCGAATGGTCGCGGGCTTCATCGCGCATAGCCTCGCCAGTTTCCCGCAAACCCTGCCCAAGCCGGATTTGAGTCATCTCCCCGCGCGCTCGATCGTCGAAGGCAGCGAACTATGGTCACTCTCCAAAGGCATGGGCCGCATCGCGCAACACGTATCGGCCGCCGTCGCAGGTATTTTGCAAGCCAAGGCGATCGTCGTTTATCCGATGATTACGCCGGCAGATCTCACCACCCCGTATCTTCAACTCGGCTTCATTCATGCTTCTGAGCCGGTGCTGTGGCCGTACGCAGAAACGATCGATGGCGGCGAGATATTCGTGCAGCCGTTGGTTCTCGAAGGCGCCAAACTCGAGGCCTATATCCGCGCCGGGTTTGACTTCCTGTTCAACAGCGCCGGAAGTGCGCTGCGTTTCAGCAAGCCGTTCGCGCAGCGGGCGCCGCAGCCCGAGGCCGAGGCGGCGGAGCTACCGCCGCCGGCGCTGATCGCGGCCGCGCGCGCGGGTGGCGACCAGCACAATGGCCTGGCCTCGCATTGAGCGCGGCGCTCGCGGCGCACCGGCAATCCAGGTCTTACCCGCGCGAATCCGGCTTCGCGCCTCAGTGCCCTGCGATACCAATCGCGGGGCGGAGGAATCATTCAATGAATATCGCTATCACTGACCTCGAGTTCGATCATGGCGCGGAAAGGTCCTCGCGCCTGGAAACCCTCTACGCCAGCGTCCCGCGATGGCGCCAGCTGCTCGCCGCAGTCCGCGCCGGCGAGGCGGAGTTCGTCGAAACCCTGGCCCACGCAGGTTTGCTGCAGAAGTACGGCCGCGCCACCAGCACCGTGCATCCGTATGAGGACATCGAAGGGCACGCCTTCATCCTCGCCATCGTGTCGGCCGATCGATGGGAGGAAATTCAGACCAAATCGTATCTCACCTACGCCTCCCATTGGATCGACGACTTCCTCGACAGTCCCGAACGGGTCGCCGATCCCGCGCAGTTGATGAACGACCGCGCCGATATCCGCGTCGCCCTGACCAATATGGGGCCGGTCGGGCAAGTCGGCTTCGCGATGGCACATCGGGTCCCGCATCCTGACGCGATCTACAAGACCCTGCAGCGGATGCTCTACGGCGGTCTGGTCCAGCGCTCGCATAGCCGCAAGGAGCGCGATCTGTTGGTCAATGAGTATCAAGCGGTCGCCGCGCGCTGCGTCGATCCGGCCCTGGTAAGGGAGATTAGCCACTTGCAGCTGCAAGCCTATTGGACCACCAACAAGAGCGTGCTCGAAATCTCCAACGCCGCCGAAGCGGTGCTCGACTTCACCACCTCCGAGCTGTGGAACCTGGTCTATGCCTCCGCGCTCTACTATCAGGATGCCGACCAGGAAAGTGCGCACGGGGAGTCAGGCTTCGATCCAGACGAAGCGCCGCGGCTAACCGAGATGCTCAAGATGATTCGGCTCGGGGCGAAATATCTTTCCCGCATCTATCCGCCCGAGAGTCCGCAGATGCGGCAACTGGAATTCGTCGCGCGTTCATTCCAAAACCTTCCCGACCAAGTGCTGCGCGAATATCGTGCTCTCTACCGACCACACTCATCCGCCACCACCTACAACTTCATCGAGCGCCCTCGCCACCACGACCTCGGCCGCTTCGCATGAACTGATGCGCTCCCCCCGATGCCGGCGCGACTCATTAGTAATGATGCCGCGCCGGCATCCGCACCCCGCGGGATCATGGTGCAACATTTTGTAGGATTCTGTACCCGCATTGTTCGCTCTAGTTATCTTTTATAGATTTGTAAAGGCTTTGTTAAAGTGTAGCGCGGTATTGCAATCTTTACTCGCATTTTGGTAGTTTTTCCCGTCTGTTCGAGAATCCTTTGCGCGCTAAAGGGCTCGAAGCGCCCACTACCGCAAAATGTTTTGGCGAGTTCAAACCGGGAGGAGTCCCATCATGGACGAGGTGAAAGCAGGGTCAAATGGTCAGGTTGTTCCACATCTGGTGGTGAACCGTGCGGAGATTATTTCCGACGGATGCAGCGCCTGTGGAGACGTTTTCGCAGCCAATCCTGGCGGCGATCGCGCCCTCAGCGCTGTGGTCGGCGACAACAATGCCTACATGTTCTGTGCGCACTGCGGTGATTCGATCATGAGTCATGTGCAGAACGACGAAGTCAGGCAGCGCTATGCGTGGGATTGGATGGTGCCGCTACGAGGCACCCCGCTCCATCGCAACGGCAACGGGAACAGTTAGTGCTGGAAGAGCTGGGGGCGGCGACGTTCGACGTTCGAATGCGCCCTCAGCTTTTCCCGATCGCGATTTGTGACGCGGGTCGTTTGTCTTAGCCGCATTTGTCAAAGGGCCCGACCATCGATCTTGAAGCATCGCGAGATTGAAGAGCGGACGCGACCACGATGCCGCCATCGCGACGCTGACCCCGACGCTCAGACTCCCCGTAACTCGGACTGAATGATAAGTCCGAGATCGAGCACGTAGAGAGCAATCACAAGGTCACCAAGATCGGTCGCGAGGGCGCCGGGCGGCATGAGTTGAACGATCCCCCATAACACGAAAGCGGATCCGAGCAGCAGCCGCTTCACCAACTCCATCGGCGCAGGCCGAAGCAAACCCTGCAACGTGATGAAGGAGCCACCGATCAACAGTAGCGGCATCGCCGACAGTGGCGAGTGACCAAGCAAGGCTCGGGCGTGCGGCGCGATCGTGACGATGTCCTTGACCATGGTCATGAAACGTGGAGCAACGTCACTCAGCAGCAACGTGGCAGCGGCGAGCAGACCAGCCACGGTCGAGATGCCGGCCGCAATTCGCAATAGCCTTACGGATGCGGGCCGCTTCAGATGAGTGGTCGAGCGACCAGCGGAATCGCGGTCCGCAGACGTCGAGGTGGACGCCACACCGAAGAGAGCGTTCTCGTTTGCTGAGCCGGCGGATTTCACGCGACCCGTCTCCCGCAAGGCAGGTTTGGATGCTTCATTGACTATATAGAGTCTGCCGACATCCGGGCGCGGTTGGAACTCCGCCGACATGCTTAATGGGCGCGATGCTGTGGTCCGCTTCCTATCGGCAGGACCCGCTGGATCATCGCGAACAGAAAGGCCGTAGTCAGTGCTCGGCGGCGGCGCGCTTGCGAAAACGGCGCGAAGTGGTCGATGATTTTTCTCCCGCGCTATCGAATCGTATATATGGGCTGCTCAAAGGAGCGCGCGTGCTGACGAAGGTAGATTGCAGCTTGTGCGAAAATGTCTTCGGGCGCTATTGCGTGCCGAAGTCCAGCCAACATCGCCCCGCCGCTCAAGCGGTACTCAGCGGCGCAGTATGGGAACTCGAAACCGTCAATTTCATGCGGGCGCACGCCGGTGATCGGGACATCGTTCATGCGGGAATGTATTTCGGTGACTTTCTACCGGGGTTGGCGTCGGCGATGGCATCGGGGCGCACCATCTATGGCTTCGAGCCCAACCCCGAAAATTTCAGCTGCGCGCAATGGACGGCGGTGCTAAACGCACTCACCAACGTTGTGCTACACAACGCCGGCCTCGGTGCGGAATCGAAGCGTGCATTCCTGAAGACAGTTGGCAAGGACGGCAGGGCTTTCGGGGGACTCTCGCACATCGTCGACGATCGGCCCGCCAGCCGACGCCATAGCGACAGCGTCACTCCGATCAGCCTTGTCACAATCGATGAGACAGTTCCTGTCACAGCCGATGTGGGCATCCTCCAGTTGGATGTTGAGGGCTATGAGACCCCGGCGCTGCTCGGCGGCCTGCGGACCATCCGGCGGTGTCGTCCACTCATCATCGTCGAAACCGTCCCGACGGCTTTCGTTGAAGAGCATCTGATGCCGTTGGATTATTCGCTGACCGAAAGCGTGTGCGGCAATTCCGTTTTCGCGCCACGAGCGTAGCGTCAACCGAAGCCCGGCAAATCTGACTGACCATGATTTCGGCTTCGCCTTCACCAGCGCGTTCAACGCCTCGTGAGCGGATGGAGCGAAACCGTCCAGCATCCTGCTAACCAGGGCAGTGAGGCGCATATCAATGCAAGCCACCGGAGGCGCTGATCCTCTCACCCGTTAACCATGCCGCGTCGTCCGACGCGAGAAAAACCACCACCGGGGCAATTTCCCGCGGCTCTCCAAACCGCGCGCCCAGCGGAGTAGCGTCTGTACCGGCCTTTCCCGCCTCGCTTCCGACGAAGCCGATACTGCGATTGCCCTCGGTATCGGTCTGGCCCGGAGCGACCGTATTGACCCGGATGTTGCGGGGTCCCAACTCCTTGGCCAAGGCTATTGTGATCGTGTCTATCGCGCCTTTGGTCGCGGAATAGAGACACGAGTTAGGGACCGGATTCTCGCTCGCGATGGAGCTTATGTTGACGATGCTGCCGCCGCTGCGCGGGAAGTACTTTAGCGCTTCCTGAGTCGCGAGGAGCGTCCCCAACACATTGGTATTGAAATGGCGATGAAACTCCTGCTCCGTGATCGCCTCAAATGGCTCGAAGCGAAATACCCCGGCGTTGTTAACCAGCACGTTGAGCGCGCCAAAGGCTTTCCTGGTTTCCTCGAACAGACGCTTCACCTCCGCCGCTTTGGAAACGTCAGCCTGAATCGCGACCGCCCTGCCGCCACCGCTGGTTATCTCCGCGACCGTGCGTTCGGCTCCTTCTTTGCCTCCAGCGTAGTTTACCGCGACCGAGGCTCCCGCTTCTGCCAATCCTTTGGCGATTGCCGCTCCGATTCCTTTCGACGCGCCGGTTACGATTGCCACTTTGCCGGTCAACTTGTTCATCTCGATCTCCTTAGGTTAATACGGTACGAAGCCTTCAGGCTGGAACGTTTGCCAGTAGCTCGTTCAATCCTTCCGACATCGTAGGATGTGTGAAAATTGCGTCGCGCAACGTGGTGTATGGTAGATGACCCGCCATCGCGGTCTGTGCGGCCACCATCATTTCACTCGCCTCGAATCCAAACGCGGTGAAGCCGATGATGTCGTCGCTGCGACTGCCGATCAGCATCTTCACTAGGCCGCGCGGCTCCGAGACCGTCCGGGTTCGGAGCACTTCAGCGATCGGCATCTTCGCGAGGCGATATTCGATTCCGTCGCGACGCGCCTCTAACTCGTTTCTGCCCACCCGCGCGAGTTCCGGATCGGTGAACATGCAGAACGGGATCAACCGATTCTTCGTGGTCCGATTTCCGCCCTTCAGGTTCGTATAGACGACGCGGAAATCATCGAAGGCGACGTGCGTAAACTGCGGGCTGCCCGCGCAGTCGCCCATCGCCCAGATGTTGGCGCTGGTGGTCTCCAGCTTCTCGTTAACCTTGATATAACCCTGGTCATCCAGCTCCACCCCGGTCAGCTCGAGACCGATGCCGTCGGTATTGGCCTTGCGACCGACAGCTACCAGCAGATCGGTCCCTTCGATAGCGTGATCGCCCCGCTTGTCATTTACATAGACGCGAACTCGATCACCTGAATGCCCTTCTACCCGGCGCACCTGGGTGCCAAGCAGCACTTCCATTCCTTCGTCAACAAACAGGTCCAGCAGCGCCGCGCCGATGTCAGGATCTTCGCGGCCTGCGAGTTGCGGGCCCGCTTCGATAACCGTTACCCGCGAGCCAAATCGCCGGATCGCCTGCGACAATTCGAGGCCCACATAGCCGCCTCCCATGACAATGAGATGCTCGGGCAATCGATCGAGTTCGAGCGCCTCCACATGCGTCATCGGTTTGGCTTCAGCGAGGCCCGGGAGGTTGGGCATCGCCGCGCGAGAGCCGAGGTCGAGAAATACCCGGTCGCCGGAGATCGTCCTCTTCCCACCGCGATTGAGATCGACCTCCATCGCACGCGGACCCGCGAAGCGGGCTCGGCCCATGATCAGTTCCGCTCCACTCGCGGTTGTTTGTTCGACATGCATCTGATGGAGCCCTTCCACCATCATGCGCTTGCGTCGCTGAACGGTCTTCATGTCGACGCTCAAGGAGTCCATCTTGAGGCCGAACTCGGCGCCTCGCCGAGCGAGTGAGATGACCTTAGCGGAATAGACCATGTTCTTGCTCGGCAGGCAGGCGACATTGGGGCAGGCGCCGCCGAGTGGTCCGCGTTCGACCATGGCGGTACGATGACCCTCCTTGGCCAGGGTCCAGGCCACAAACTTCCCAGCCCCTCCGCTACCCAGAACCAGAATTTCGTAGTTCTCAATGTTGGACATGGCAATTCCTCCACTGAAAAATGCGGGTTGGTGGCGCGGCGTGGCGAGCAAATGCCGCGAACGGGCGATCCCGATTATCTCTCAACGCGCGTGTGTATCTCCAGCGCTGGAGAACCGAAGCGAGAGCCCCCTTCAAAGGCAAAAGCCCTGATTGACCCCAGCGGGAGTCGAACCCGCGTTACCGACGTGAGAGGCCGGTGTCCTAACCACTAGACGATGGGGCCCCAGTAGAAAACTGCGGGGAGATTTGGCTGAGGAGGAAGGACTCGAACCTTCAATCGCCTGATCCAGAGTCAGGTGGCTTGCCAATTAGCCGACTCCTCAGCACCGGCATCAAACTATAGCCAGCATACTCGAACCGTAAAAGGGCTGGCGCAAAAAGGCGTTGCTAGTGGCCGCGGTTGTTGCGCAGCGTCTCGGCGTGTCGGTTCACCAATACGTCGCAACGTTGCAGCAAGTCGGGATCCTGGGAATTCTGTTCGATCATGTAGCTGAGCTCGCCGAGGTCATGCACCAGCAGCCGCAGGCATCGCTCGTACTCGTCGGATTTCGCCGCCTTGAGCATATCGGCAACCAGATCCTCCAGCTCGGTCTCTTCAACTTCGAGCGCGATTTTGAGCGCGTCTTCGATCGAAAGGCCGGGACGAGCGCGATTTTCAAAATTCGCGTGCACCTCACGCAGCCGCACGATAGTGGAATCCTCCAGCGAGATGAGACTCGGCTGATCGAGTTTGCCCTCCAGCTCCAGCAGCGTGGAAACCAAACCGAGGGCTCCCACATGACGCGCTTCATCGCGCGCCATCCCGAACCAGAATTCCTGCAACCGCCGGTCGCCCGAAAAGAGCTTCGCAAAGCTCGCGTACAGGGCCATGCTGCGCTTCTCCAGAGCAATGGTGGTGTCGAGCACCTCGCGCGTCGTCGGCATCGGGTCCAATGATATCGCGCGCGAGCGGCTTCGCCAATGCGATCCGCCCGAGCGCTACTTCACGGTGGGAAGCGCGCCGTATACGTTGAGCCGCTCCATCACCGGCGTCAGCGGGATGCGCGGCGGCTTCGGCAGATCGCCGGCCGCACGCGGCCACACTAGCGGCGTCAAATCACTATCGATCACCTCGCCCACCTTGATGCCTGCGCGATCGACGCTCGGATGAACGTAGGCCTCCGCGCGTGTTGCGCCGTCGCGAAAGTAGATGATCGTATGGACGCGGCGGGTGCGATCGCTCTTGTTCCCCATCGCAAGATGAACCGTCAGTCCATGATGAAACGCGACGCTCCCGCGCGGCACCTCGACATAGACCGGCGGTATCGCCGCGATCGCGGGTTCTTCGAGAATCTTCACCTTCTCATCCGCGGCGAAAATGTTAATGAACTTTTTGATCCCCACGCGATGCGAGCCGGGAACATAGCCCATGCATCCGTTCTCGCGGGTCGAACCGTCGAATGGAATCCACGCGGTGAGCGTGTTGACTTCGTTCATCGGCCAGTAGGGCTGATCCTGATGCGGCTCGGTGTAGCGGCCGCCCGCATCTTTGTAGAGCGCCTGATCGTGCCACAGGCGCAGGGCCGGGACGCCGATCAGAATGCTCGCGACCTGCGCAATCTTCGGATGAAACGTGAGCGGCAGAACGTCGGGATGATCCTCCCAGAGATTGATGCATTGGGTGAACGACTGCTCGTAGAGCGATTTCTCGGCCAGCGCGCGGGTGTCGTTGCACTTGCGATCCGCAACCGCGCGATCGACGGCCGCCCCGAACTTGTCAAGCTCGTTGTCGCTAAGGAGATCGGGAACCACGACGAAGCCGTCGCGCCGAAATTTCTCTATAAGGTCCTCGCGGACAACTGGTTCAGCGCTCACGCTCATGCCTCCGCAGTCCCCTATCATATCGCAAATGAAAGAGGCTGCCCCCAATCGGAGCAGCCTCGTCATCTGCAACTGATTCTACTTCGCGAGTTCGGTCGCGCGCGTCTCCCGAATTACGGTGACCCGAATCTGGCCCGGATAAGTCATGTCGGTTTCGATTTTCTTGGCTACCTCGCGGGCTAACACCAGGCTGTCTTCGTCGGAGACCTGACTCGGCTCCACGATGACGCGCATTTCACGGCCGGCCTGCACCGCGAAACATTTCTCGACGCCCTTGAACGACCTCGCGATAGCTTCGAGATCCTCCAGCCGCTTCACGTAGCTCTCGAGCACCTCGCGCCGGGCGCCCGGCCTGGCTCCCGACAACGCATCGGCGGCGTCGACCAGCGGAGCTAGGATGGTCTCGGCCTTTACTTCCTCATGATGCGCCGCGATCGCATTCACAATCTTGGCGGACTCGCCGTATTTGCGCGCGATCTCGGCGCCGATCAGCGCGTGCGATCCTTCGACCTCGTGGGTGAGCGCCTTTCCGATATCGTGCAGCAGGGCCGCGCGTCGCGCCTGTTTTTCGTTGAGGCCCAGTTCCGCCGCCATCGCGCCACAAATAAACGCGGCCTCGATCGAATGCATCAGGACGTTCTGCGCGTAGCTGTAACGATACTTTAGCATCCCGAGCAACTTGACCAGCTCCGGATGAATCCCATGCACGCCGCATTCGATGATCGCGCGCTGGCCCGCTTCCTTGATCGACTCCTCAACTTCCTGCTCGGCCTTGCGGATGACTTCCTCGATACGCCCCGGATGGATGCGTCCGTCCGAGATTAACCGCTCCAGCCCGACTCGCGCGATTTCGCGCCGGATCGGATTGTGACACGAGATGACGATCGATTCGGGCGTGTCATCGATGATGATATCGACGCCGGTGGCGGCTTCGATCGCGCGGATATTGCGGCCCTCGCGGCCGATGATGCGCCCCTTCATCTCGTCATTGGGAAGCGGAATCACGGCCACCGTGCGCTCGGTGACAAACTCGCCGGCCAGCCGCTCGATCGCGATCGATACGATTCGTTTGGCCCGGCGGTCGGCCTCTTCCCGCGCTTCTTCCTCGATCACGCGGATGTGCTTGGCCGCTTCGGTGCGCGCCTGCCCGGTCATCTCGTCGATCAGTCCGCGCTTGGCTTCTTCGCGGGTCATGCCGGCGACCTGTTCGAGTTTCGCGCGAGCTTCATCGATCAGTGTCTGCTGCTGGGTCTCCTTCTCCGAAATGTTTTTCTCGCGAGTGCGGATGCTCTGGTCGCGGCGGTTCAGTTCGGCTTCGCGCCGTTCAAAAGCCTCGAGCCTCTTTTCGAGAGTTTCCTCGCGCGATTCGATTTTGGTTTCGAGCCCGGTCAGTTCCTTGCGCCGCTCGCGAATCTCCCGTTCCGCCTCGGCACGCGCAACAACCAGAATGTCCTTTCCCTTGACCTCCGCTTCTTTGAGTGCCAGCTCGCTTTTAGCGCGAGCCTCCCTGATTAGTTCCTCGGCTTCAGTCCGCGCGGCTCCTACATCGACGGCGCTGTCCTTGGCGTTCTTGCGCCGCTGACTTTGCCCGACGATATAGAAGATCACCGCTCCTATGACGAAGCCCAGGATCGGTACGATCCAATTCACCTGGGGATACCTCCTTTTGTGCCGAAAGCGCCGCCGCACGAGAACGACCCCGATGCTGAATAAGCGGCGCGATCGGTGACGACGAAATTGAGCCGCCGGTCCCATCCCGATTGCGGGATGTGCTCGAGCAGCTGAAATGAGTACGCGAGACCCACCGTGATCGCCTGCGGAGAAAGCTCCGCGAGCAGACGATCATAATGACCCCCGCCGCGTCCGATGCGCTCGCAGCGCGCGGTAAACGCCACCCCTGGAACCAACACCGTGCAGGGCCCCAGCGCGGCAGGATTAGCCGTCGCGCTATTGGGCTGGAGAATCCCATACCTGCCAGGTACCAGGTCCGAGCGGCTATCGATCTTACCTACGGAAAGTTCCTTGCTCGCGCAGCCCAGGCGCGGATAGAAAACCGCGCGGCCCGAGGCGAGCGCGTCATCGAGAATGGCGTCGGTCGAGACTTCGTTGGCGATAGCGGAATAAAGGAGAACGGCGGAACACTGGCGGTAGAAATCCGCCGCGATGATTGCCGCTTGAACCCGCGCGGACAGCGCCGCCGCGACGCTGGTGGCGACCGAATCGCGCGCCCTCTTCAGGATCGCGCGGAAATATTTTTTTTCATCCGCCATCGGCGTTTGCAATGGCGGGTGCAGGGTCGATTAAGGCGAGACACTATCCAAGGCGCTTGCACATCTCCGACATCAGCGCAAAAGCGAAAACTCCTGGCTTAAGGGATTGCGAATCCCGGATGGAAAGCCGACTAATCGCTCCGTCAGCGCTTTTCGAAAGTCGTTTCACAGGCTCTATCCTTGCGTACATCGCGTCGTACCTTATTAAGATCCCCACTGCCCCGCCGCCCTAACCTCTGGGCTCCGCGCCTCAACGTCCCCTATGCATTCTTGCCGTCGATCGCGTCGATCAGCCGCTCCTTCATCGCTGTAATCCTGTCGATTAACTCCTGATGCTCCCGTTTGAGGCGCTCGAGTTCATCGGCAAAATTCAACGCCGCGAGGATCGCTACATTCACCGAGCTGACCGTCTGTCCGCTTGCGCGGATGCTCTTGATGCGTTCGTCGACCGTACCCGCCAGGGACTTCACCCAATCGTCATTGCCATCGCTCGCGACGATGAGGTTCTGTCCCATGATCTCGACGTTGACGCCCTTCATATCTCAGCCAAGATCTATCCCGTCGAACCGCGCCAGAATTTTCTCGATGCGGCTCTTGATCTCCGTGCGTTCCGACTCATGCTGACGCCGTTCCTGTTCGAACTTCTCGAACCGCGCGCTGATTTCGGAAGCTTTCTTTTCGCTTTCAGCCAGCCGGTGCTGCAACTGCTCGTTCTCGCGCCGGAGCTGCTGAATCTTGTTGACCGATGCCTGAATCCTTTCGTCGAGATCTTTGAGAACGTCCGTCGCCATCTTGAAAACTTAACCTTTAGTTTAATTTTCGATTAACTGCCATGTCAAGCCGCATAGGAGCCACTGGTCATTTCGCCGTCGCTCTCCGCGCTTGAAAATAACGCCTCTACAAACTCATGCGCTTCGAACTCGCGCAAATCTTCGATAGCCTCCCCTAGTCCCACAAACCGCACCGGAATCCCAAGCTGTCCTGCTATCCCAACGATCACTCCGCCCTTGGCAGTGCTGTCGAGTTTAGCCAGGACCACACCGCTGAGCTTGACCGCCTCGCCAAAGATTTTCGCCTGGCTGATCGCATTCTGCCCGGTCGTCGCGTCGAGCACCAGCCACACCTCATGCGGCGCGCCCGGAAGTTCGCGCGCGATGACACGCTCGATCTTTTTCAGCTCCTCCATCAGGTTGGCCTTGGTCTGCAAGCGCCCTGCCGTATCGATCAAAACAGTTCCGGCCTCGCGTGCCACCGCGGCCTTGACCGAATCGAACGCGACTGCGGCGGGATCCGAACCCTGCTTCTGCTTGATGATCTCGACCCCGGCCCGATTGCACCAAATCTCCAGCTGCTCGATCGCGGCCGCGCGAAATGTGTCCGCGGCTGCCACTAGCACCGGACCGCGCGTTACTTTGTAGCGCGCCGCCAGCTTCGCGATGGTGGTGGTTTTGCCGACCCCGTTCACACCGACCAGCATGATCACCAGCGGCCCCTCCGCCGGATCGGTCATCGGGCGCTCGGCTTGCGCGAGAATCGCGGCGATCTCAGCCTTCAGCGCGTCGCGGATCGCATCGGGCCGGCTCTCGTTCTTAAGGCGCGTACGCAGCGACTCGGTCAGCTTGAGGCTGGTATCGACGCCGACATCGGCGCCGATCAGCGCCTCTTCGAGACCTTCGTAAATCTCGCTCAGCTTGCCGCTGCCGCTGAGCGCGCTGCGCACGCGAGCGAGAAAGCTTTCGCGGGTTTTTCGAAGCCCGAGCCCCAGACGCGGCGGCGCTTTGGGCTCCTCGCGCGCCGGCGCAACCGGCGCTCGCGGTAATGTTTCCCCGGCAACCTCGCTTCGCGATGGCGCGGCTTCGACACCGGCGGAAGGTGGCTGCGCGAGCGGGCGAGGCAGCTCGGCTGGAGCAGGCCGCGCCTTGCGCAGACTCCATTGAATCAGGATGCCGACGCAGATCAGTCCCGCGCCGCCGACGAGGCCAATGGCGAGGATTATCGCGGTATCGAGCGTAGCTGGATTCACTTTCGAAGCCTCAAACGTGCGCCGGAATTGAAGGCGCGGCATCAGGATAACAGCCCCGAATCATAATCGGAACCATCAAGGCTCTATCGATCCACAGAGCGCTAGCTGGACCACGGGCTGGTCGTGCTATACGGATCAGAAGAAGTTTGAGAATTTCCCTCACGAAGAGAATTCAATCGTTGGAGAGCGAAGTCAGATGGGTAAACTGAACAAGAAAGTAGCCGTCATTACCGGCGCGAGCCGCGGTATCGGCAAAGCGATCGCGGACCTGTTCGCCAGCGAGGGCGCCCGCGTCGTATGCAGCGCGCGCACGCTGCGCGAGGGAGAGCATCCGCTGGAAGGCTCGCTGGAAACCACCGTGGCCGGCATCAAGAAAAACGGCGGTGAGGCGACCGCGGTCACCTGCGACGTCTCCTTGGAAGCGGACTGCGAGAAACTCCTGGCCGAGACGCATAAAATCTACGGACCATGCGACGTGCTGGTGAACAATGCCGCCCTGACCTACTTCATCCCGCTCAAAGATTTCGAGCCCAAAAGATGGATGCGATCGTTCGCGGTAAATCTCCACGGCCCGTTTATGCTGAGCCGGCTCGCGTTGAAGGACATGATTCCGCGCAAGTCGGGATCGATTGTGAACATCTCCTCGGGCGCGGCTATCGGACCCGGCAAGGGACCCTACAAGCAGGGAACTTTCCTTCGCGGCGGAGTCTGCTATGGCGCCGAAAAGGCCGCCCTCGAGCGGATGACGCAGGGCCTCGCGGAAGAAGTCTATGAGTACGGCATTTCGGTCACCTGCGTATCGCCCTCGATGGTGGTGGCGACGCCCGGCACCGTCCATCATCACCTGGTGAGCGGAAAAGACGACCCCAACGGCGAGCCGGTCGAATGGATGGCGCAAGCGACCTTGCTCCTCGCAACCGAACCGCTCGACAAGGTCACGGGCCGCGTGACTTACAGCCAGGTGCTTCTCAAAGAGTATGGCGTCATCGACAAAGGCCGCGGCATCGGCTTCGAGATCAAGGGCAGCGGCTATAGCAGAATCTAGCGGCGTCAATCTGGATACGAGATGAAGATTCGCTCACTCGATCACGTGCAGCTCGCGATGCCATCGGGTCGCGAGGCCGACGCGCGCGCGTTCTACGCCGATCTCCTCGGCATCGCGGAACAGCCCAAGCCGCCGCATCTTGCCAGGCGTGGCGGATGCTGGTTCGAGCGCGGCGCGCTCAAGGTCCATCTCGGGGTCGATAAGGACTTCGTTGCCGCGCGCAAAGCGCATCCGGCGTTTATCGTCGAGGACCTACCGGCGCTGATCGCCACCTTGAAGCGCGCGGGGCATCGCGTGGTCGAGGATGAACCGCTCGAGGGCTACCATCGCGTCTATGTGGACGATCCGTTCGGTAATCGCCTCGAGCTGATGGAGCCAACACCTGGATGATCAAGTTCGATCACATGTCGATGCCGGTCGCGAATTCCGAAACGTCGCGCGATTGGTACGTCAGGAATTTCGGCTTCGAGGTCGAGTTCGTGTCCGACGACCCTAGTAAGAGGATCGCGATCCGAGACGATGCGGACTTCACCATCTTCCTCTACCAGCCGAAGGGCCAACTCGCCGGCGCCAAGTGCGGTCTCACGCTGCAAGTCAAAGACGTCGATGCGAAATATCGCGAGCTCGATGCGCGCGGCGTCAAATTCGAGAAGCCCCCCGGGAAAAATTATTGGGGTTACGGCGCGGAGCTGCGCGATCCCGACGGCTATCAGGTGATGCTGTGGGATGAAGTTTCGATGCGCGAAAAGAGCGGCTCGGGCGGCGCCTGAACCCTGATTGTCGCCGCATCGTCACTTCGATTTCGGCTTCTTGCGGCTCCTGGAGCGCGGGCCAGAGCCGTAGTCGCCGAACGGATCGTCGCGCTCGCGCACCGCGTCGCGAAACCCGACCCGCTGCGCGCGCGTGACGAAGTCCAGACCCTCCTGCGTGTGCCGCGCGATGCCGTCGAAGAGCGTGCCGAGAATCCGCGAGGTCGATAGACCCATATTCTCGGCCGTGTGGTTGCATAGCATCTTGAGCATCTGAAGCTGGTTGACCGGCACCCGCGCCATCCGCTCGGCGAACGCGATCGCGTGATCCTGAAGCTTGTCATCGGCGACGGCTTCGAGGATCAATCCGATGCGCGCGGCCTCGGGAGCGGAGATTTCATCGCCGGTGAGCAGATAACGCTTCGCGCGTTCGAGGCCCATCCGATATACCCACATCGCGGTGGTCGGCGTGCCCCACACGCGCGACGGAGGATATCCGAACGACGCATTCTCTCCCGCGATGATCATATCGGCGCACAGCACCATGTCGGTGCCGCCCCCGATACACCATCCGTTCACCGCCGCGATGGTCGGCTTACTGACATACCAAAGTTTCATGTACACGTTCACGAACTGCGAGATCATCCGGTAATCGGCCACCGAGTCCCACGCGCGGGTGCGCTTTTGCTCGCCGCCCTGCGCGCGCGTGGACCAGTCCAATCCGTAACCGGCGCAAAAGGCAGGACCCTCGGCGCGCAGCAGGATGACGCGCGCCTCGTGGTCGGCGTCGGCAGCGTCGATCGCGGCGCCGAGCTCATCGCGAAGCTGCGGCGTGATGGTGTTGTATTCGGCGGCGCGGCAGAGAATCAGATGCCGGACGCCATTTCGGGTTTCGATGCGAACCGCGGAGTTAGGCATGAACCGGACTTAACCACAAAGGCACCAAGGCACAAAGACCTCGGACCGGCAGTCGTCACCGCCGGCGAGTAGCCATCGCCTTGGCGCGGCGTCGCTGATGCCGATTGCCGGTAAACATTGAACTTAGTGGCTTTGTTTCGACCGTGAGGCGCGTCCGAGCGGTCGTCCTGAGCGCTTCGCGAAGGATCTCGATAGGCACAGTGGCTTTGTTTTCGCACTTTCGATGTTCGACCCCGGGTCCTTCGCCAAGCCTCAGCACACCATTCGGCGATGCCGAATAGTGGCTTTGTTTTTGCGTTTTTATTCTCGACGATGCGCCTCCAAGCCGCATCCGCCTTAAGAGTTCCAGCTCCGATGTCGCGCGACTGATCGCCCGATCCAGGCTGCCGTAGTAGCGAATGATCGCCATTGCTTCGCGTGGCCCCGGAATCGTCGGCCGCCATAAGCCGGCCCGGCGCATCTCGTCGCGCTGGGCTTCGAGGCGCGCTGCCTCGGGCGCATCGGCAGCCGCGATGCGCTCGTTCCACTCCCGATCCTGGCGCTGATGGTACTTAAGCGCCGCGATATTCTCGTAGCGCAGCATCGCGGCCATCCGGACGTACGACCCCGCGATGGTCCTGACGCAGCCTTCTTCCAGGGCGCCTTGCGGTTTCAGCTCGTCGCGAAGTCCCTCCAGCGTATGCTCGAAATCGCGATGCTGCTGGGGCGTCCACTTCTCCTGCCCGGCGAAGAATCCGTGCTTGATCGCATTGCGCGCGACGCGCGCCTTGCCCGCGGAAGTTCGCGGGCCGGTCGAGCGAGCGGCATTGCGCCGATTGGCTTCGAGCCGGCGTTGGGTGAGAGCTAACGGACGGCGGGAGAAATTGACGACAGAGACGCTACTAACGGGACACGCTGCCATAAACGCATGCCTCCTTGGAGAGGGCCGCGAAAGTGCGCGGCCATAACTCATTAGCATTTCCTTATGACTGGCAGTTGTCCAGCGGTTTCGATACGAATTGCGGGATTGACCTTAGCTCGAACCGATCGCCGATATGGCAGGAAACGCGAAAACGCGTATATGCTTGAGCTATGGCAATTTCGAGTGTCGCCGCGAAATCACGCAACGGTCGCAAGCACCGCTACACGGTTTTCTTCGAACCGCAGGTGGATGGCAGCTATAACGTTGTGTTCCCGGCGATTCCTGAAATCGTGACCTTCGGACGTTCGCTCGAGGAGACGCGGCGGATGGCGGCCGACGCGCTCAGGTGCCATCTGGAAGGTCTGGTCAAAGATGGCGCCGCGCTGCCTAGCTAGAGCGCGCGCTAGATAATTTTATTCAGCGGGTACTCCACGATGCCGACGGCGCCGGCTTCGAGGAGTTTCGGAAACAGCTCGCGCACCGTGTGTTCCGCGATCATCGTCTCGACCGCGACCCATTCCTCGCCCTTCAAAATCGCCGATGGATAGAGCTGCGAGATCGTCGGCGCGGTGATCGAGGGCAGCACGGCGATAATTTTTTTCAGGTTCTTCTTCGCCACGTTCAGCTTCAGCCCGACTCGCGCGTCAGCATCGAGCGCCGCGCGCATCAGCACCGCGATCTGCTTGATCTTGGCCTGCTTCCATTTGTCCTTCCATGATGCAGGATTCGCGACCAGCACCGGATTCGAGGTCAGCAACTCCTCAACGATGCGCAGGTTGTTGGCGCGCAGCGAGGATCCGGTCTCGGTGATATCCACGATCGCATCGACCAAGCCGTCGGCGACCTTGGCCTCGGTCGCGCCCCATGAAAATTCAACATCTACTTTAACTTTACGTTCGGCAAAGATGCGTTTGGTGAACCCGACCATCTCGGTCGCGACGCGTTTCCCCGCGAGGTCTTCGAGGCGCTTGATCGGCGATTTCTCGGGCACCACCAGCACCCATCGCGAGGGCTGCAACGAGACCCGCGCATAGATGAAGCTCTCGACTTTCACCAGGTCGACACCGTTCTCCATCACCCAGTCGCTGCCGGTGATAGCGGCGTCGAGATGGCCGTCGGCGATGTAGCGCGGCATCTCCTGCGGACGCATCACGCGCAGGTTCAGCGCTGGATCGTCGACGCGCGGGATGTAGGAGCGGCTGTCGACCGTGATGCGCCATCCCGACTTGCGCATCAGCTCGATGGTCTGCTGCTCGAGGCTGCCCTTGGGGATGCCGAAGCGGAGGATTTTTTCTGCCGATGCCATCTGCCTGCGTTCAGCCCGCGTTCTTTTTCGCGGGATTTTTAGGAGGATGTCCGTAGTTAGGCCCGTACTTCGCCGGATCGACGAGACGCTTGTCGACGGTGAGCCATTCGCCATCCTTAAGCACACGGAAAAAATCCGATTCGTAACCGACGTGGCATGCGGCGCCGTCGCCCCGCTGCTCGACCGAGAGCAGCACGGTGTCTTCGTCGCAATCGAGGCGGATTTCGCGCACCACCTGAAAATTCCCCGACTCCTCGCCCTTGCGCCACAGCCGTTTGCGCGAGCGCGAGTAGTAGCAGGCGCGGCCGGTGGCGACGGTTTCCTCGAATGCCTCGCGGTTCATATAGGCGAGCATCAGGACCCGGCCATTGGCGTGGTTGACGGTGATAACCGGGATCACGCCGCCGTTTTTTTCGAAATCGATAACCGATGACTCTGGGGTGCTCACGATTGGTCCACCGCGTTCATGTGAATCAGAAAGTATCAGCGAAACATACCTGCGATTCAACATGCCCCTGATGCCGGAGGTTCACGCGGATCGGTGCAGCCGCTTTACCGGACCGAGGCAGTAACCTAGATTGGCCCGTATGGGGCGACATTTCCGGGGGCCTATTCTGATGAGCGCGGTATTAGCGCTCTTGATGGCGCTGCCCGGATGCCGCACTAAGGTCAGCGCGCCCGATGCGCCACAAACCGCGCGGGCGCCGCAGCCCCCTGCGCCAATCGTTCAGCCGTTCAACTTCGAAATCGCGCTGGGCCCGAATCATTACCAGATCGAAGGATACGTGGTTAAAAGTCTCGAGGCCGGACGGTTGCCCGCCGTGCTCATCCTCAACGGCGGCGAGGGCGACGCGCATCAATGCGTGGCGAAAAATGGCGACCTCGCGGCGTTGCTCGGAATCCAGGTCGCCTGTGTGAGTATCCCCGGCTACGGGAAATCTTCGGGACCGAGTCGCCTGGTGGGTCCACAGGCGGTCGAGGCGGCGCGCCACGCGCTCGATCTCCTCGCGCAACGGAGCGACGTCGATCCAACCCGGATGGCGGTGTGGGGGGTCGCCGACGGCGCCGTCGCGGCCGGTCTGCTGATGGACTACGACAAGCGCCCGCGCAGTCTGATTCTCCAATCGGGCGCCTACGACATGCTGAAGCTGTGGCCGGAAGCGCGCGTCGGCACCAAGCTCGAAATGTTGCATGAGGTCTGGCCGAGCAAACGGGTGTTGAAGGAGCGCAGCGTGGTCGAGAACCTGCCGAGCAAGCTCGATTGCAGTGTCCTCATTATGCATGGCGAACGCGACCAGAGCACTCCACTCAAGCAGGCAATCGAGCTCGCCGGCGCGCTTCGCGCGCGAGGCGCGCATGTCTCGACCGCGTATTTTCCCACCGCCAGCCACGACATCGGCAAACAAGCCAAGCCACCGGTCGAGGCATTTCTCCGCGATACCATCCTCGATCATCAACCCGCCCCGGCGTCCTGAAGTTTCAGCTCCGCGCGTTTGATTCTATAGTCACGCTATGAAAGCGATGACGGTAAATATTCGCGGGCCGATCGAGGCGCATCCACTAACGCCGGTGGATATCGCGCGCCCGGTGCCCGCCGCGGGTGAAATCCTCGTGCGCGTAAAAACCTGCGGAGTCTGCCGCACCGATCTGCACGTCGCCGAAGGTGATCTGCCGCTCCATCGCGAGCACGTAGTTCCCGGCCACGAGGTCATCGGCGTCATCGATAGCGTCGGCGCCGGATCGAAGCGCTTCCACGTCGGCGAGCGCGTCGGCATCGCATGGCTGCGGGAAACCTGCGGCGTATGCATCTATTGCAAACGCGGACGCGAGAACCTCTGCCCCAACGCGAAGTTCACCGGCTACGATCATGACGGCGGCTATGCGGAGTATGCGACGGTGCGCGAGGATTTCGCGTATCGGATACCCGATTCTCTCGGAGATGAAGAAGCGGCGCCGCTGCTATGCGCCGGCATCATCGGATATCGCTCGATCAAGCGCGCCGCGATCGAACGCGGCATGACCGTGGGTCTCTATGGCTTCGGCGGCTCCGCGCACCTCGCGTTGCAGGTGCTTAAGCATTGGGGATGCCGGGTGTTGGTGATGACTCGTGGCGGGAAGCATCGCGCGCTGGCGGAGAGCATGGGCGCCGATTGGGTGGGCACCGCCGAGGAGCGTCCGCCACAACTACTCGACGCGGCGATATTGTTCGCGCCCGCGGGCAACCTCGTTCCCGCGTGCATGGAAGCACTCGATCGCGGCGGCGTGCTCGCGATCGCGGGCATCTACCTATCCGCGATACCGCAACTCGATTACGCGCGGCATCTTTTCAATGAACGCGAGATCAGAAGCGTCACCGCCAACACGCGCGCCGACGGAGAAGAGTTCCTCAAGGTCGCGGGCGAGATTCCGATTCGCACGCACACGCAATTCTTCGGACTGGAAGAGGCGACCGAGGCGCTGATCGAGTTGAAGCAGGACCGTATCGAGGGGGCCGCGGTGCTGCGCGTCTCATAACGCACGAGATTTCGGTAGTTTCTTTATTCAGCCGCTTGCGCGCAGGCGCAAATCACGCGCTTGCGAGCGAAACGGCTCCGGAAGCGGAACTTCGCGCGCATCGCCCCATACGCTCTCGAGCCGATAGAACTCGCGCGCGGGCTCGTAGAAGACGTGGATTACGACGTCGTCGTAATCCAGCACGACCCAATGCGCGTGCGAGATCCCTTCGACCGAAAGCGCATGATGTCCCTCGTGATGCATCCGCTCGTCGATTCCGCGCGCGATCGACTGTACCTGAATATCCGAGCGGCCGGTCGCGATCACGAAATAGTCGGCAATCGAATTAAGGTGCTCGACTTCGAGCACTACGAGATCGTAGGCCTTCTTTTCGAGCGCGGCCTGGGCAACGGCAAGTGCCTTGTCGATGGACATCAAATTATAAATCTATGGGGGAGGAAAAATTCCTGAAGCTGGCGCGGCTCAAATGAAATTCCGGGGTCAGACTGCATCAATAGAGCGCGTGCCGCCGCAGGTAATCAACTACGTCGCCGGGCAGGAGATAGTTGACCGATTCGTTGTTTTGAATCTTCCGGCGGATTTGAGTCGCTGAAATTGGAAAGAAAGTGGTTTGAACAAAAGATAGCGTTTGACCGCCCTGATTCACGTAATGATCTTGTTCCTTACTGTAACCAAAGCGATCCAGAGCGGCAAGCGAGACTCGCGGCGTCAGTTGCCCTTCGCGCAGACGCGTATGGACCGCGATGCTGGCGAGGCGGACCAGTTCGTCGCACTCCTTCCAGCTTTCCAGGTCGCCGAACTGATCGGAACCCATCAGAATGAAGATGTTCGCCTGCTGTCTCAGAGTCGCGGCGAAATGCCGCGCCGTGTCGATCGTATACGAGCGGCCGGCGCGCCGAATCTCGACATCGGAAACCATGAAGTGACGATTGCCCTTGGTCGCCAGCCTGACCATTTGCATGCGATGCTCGCCCGGCGCGAGTTCACCTTCGATCTTATGCGGCGGCGACGAGGCGGGCACAAAATAAACCAGATCCAGCTTCAGCATCTCGCGAACTTCTTCAGCCGCGCGCAAATGTCCGAAATGGATCGGATTGAAGCTGCCGCCGAATACTCCTACGCGCATCTGACGTGCCAATTCATCCGCGCACCTGCCCCGCGCCGCGGACCAGGTATTTGTAGGTGGTCAATTCGCGCAGTCCCATCGGGCCGCGCGCATGCAGCCGGTTGGTCGAGATCCCGGTCTCGGCGCCGAAGCCGAATTCAAAACCATCGGTGAAACGGGTGGACGCGTTGACGTAAACCGTGGCCGAATCGACTTCGCGTTCAAAACGCGTCGCGGCGGCATGGTCCCCCGTCACGATCGCATCGGCCAAACCGGAGCCATGACGCCCGATGAACGCAATCGCCTCGTCGATCGAATCCACCACTTTAATCGAGAGTATCAAGTCGAGGTACTCGCTGTCCCAATCATCTTCGGTCGCGCGTTTGGCGCCCGGAATTATCTCGCGGGTCGTGTCATCGCCACGGAGCTCGACCCCGGCGGCAATGAAGCGCGTTCCCATCGCGGGCAGGAACTCCGCGGCGACCTCGCGATGCACCAGCATCGTTTCCATCGCATTGCACACCGAGGGCCGGTTGCATTTGGCGTTGAAGCAGATGTCGCTCGCCATCTTCAGGTCGGCCGCGCGATCAACGTAGGTATGGCAGATGCCGTCGAAATGCGGCATCAGCGGTACCGCCGATCCCGCGAGCGCTTCCTTCAGCGAGCCGCCGCCGCGCGGAATGATCAAATCGATCACCTCAGGATGCCGCTTCAGAATCTGGATCGCCTCGCGATCCGGAGTCTGAATGAAGGTCCCGGCGGCGGGATCGATTCCCGCGTCTTCCAGCGCTCGCGCCAGCATCGCGGCCAAAACGGTGTTGGCGTGAAGCGCTTCTTTGCCCCCGCGCAACACCACCGCGCTGCCGCCTTTTACGGTGAGGACGCCCGCATCGATTGTCACGTTGGGCCGCGATTCGTAAATGATCGCGATAACTCCGAGCGGCACGCGCACCTTCTCGATCCGGAGACCGTTTGGACGGCTCCAACTCTCGACGACCTCGCCGACCGGATCGGGAAGCGCCACGACCTCCTCGACACTTTTCGCCATCGCCTCGATGCGCGTCGCATCGAGCGTGAGCCGCTCCAGGAACGCGCCGGCGCGTCCGGAACTTTTCGCGGCTTCGAGGTCTCTTCGATTCGCCTCGAGGATCGCCCCCGCATTGGCTCGGATAGCCTTCGCCAGCGCAAGCAGCGCGCTATTCTTTTGCTCGGTGGAACATAGCGCGAGCGAGCGCGAGGCGGCGCGCGCCTTTTTCAGTTGCAAAACGATCTGTTCTTCCAGCGCCATCTAATTTTCCGAAGCGATTTCGTCGAGCAGCACGAAATTATCGCGATGAATGATCTCGTCTGCAACTTTGTACCCGAGCAAGCTCGAGATCTCCGCCGTCCGCCGTCCCCTCAACTTGAGCACATCGGGCGCCGCGTAGTTGACCAGGCCGCGCCCAAACTCGACTCCGTCCGGATCGATCAGACTCACGCAATCGCCGCCGGTAAATTCGCCGCGCACCTCGCGGATTCCCGAGGGCAACAGCGAGCGCCCTTTTTTTCGCAGCGCGTCGGCCGCACCACGATCCACGCCGAGAGCGCCGGAGGGTTTGAGCGCGAACGCGATCCAATGCTTGCGGCTTTTGAGACGGACCCCGGTCGGCGTGATCAGCGTGCCGATCTCGCGCGCTGGGTCGAGCGCGGCCGTGATCGTGTCAGGCTCACAGCCGGACGCGATGATCACGGCAATTCCCGCGCGTGCCGCTTGCTGCGCAGCTTTCAGCTTCGCCGCCATTCCGCCGCTTCCGAGCGGTCCCGCACTCTCCGCGACCAGCCCTTTCATTCCGGCTTCCGGATTCGTGATCAAAGGAACCAGCCGCGCATCGGGCCGTTTGCGCGGATCACCGGTCAGCACGCCGGCGACGTCGCTGAGAATCATCAGCATCTGCGCCTGCATCATGGCGGCGACCAGCGAGGACAACATGTCGTTGTCGCCAAGGCGTATTTCCTCGACTGCCACAGTGTCGTTCTCGTTAATGATCGGGACCACATCCGACGCCAGGATCGCATTGATAGTTTGCGTCGCGTTATGCCGGCGCTTCCTTTCCGAGACGTCTTCGTGGGTCAGCAATATCTGCGCGATGGTCCGGTCCCGCAGGGAAAACGCCGCCGCCCACGCGGCCATCAGCTCGATCTGTCCGGTCGCCGCTGCTGCTTGCCGCGCCGCCATCGTGACCCCATTCAGTTTTCCCAGCCGCGCGCGCCCCGCAGCGATCGCGCCCGAGCTCACCAGAATGACTTCGCATCCGCCTCGGATCGCGACGTCAATCTCGGCGGCGAGTTGCCGAATGACTTCAGTGCGCAGCCCGCCGCCGTCAGAGAGCACCGCGCTCCCGACCTTCACCACCAGGCGCCGGACGCCTTTCAGAATCGCCTGCTTGTAGTCTAGCTGTGACACTCGGCTTGCGTCTCGACGTTTCGGAGCTGCGCCGCGATAGCGGCCACCAACGGCTCGAGCCCCTGATGCTTTTCGGCGGAAATCGCGATGACCCTCAAGCGCGTCGCCGTCTCGACCTCGCGCACCATCGACTCCGACTCTTGTTTACCGACCAAATCCATTTTGTTCAGCGCCACTATTGAAGGCCGGTCGGGAAGCGCTGGATCGAACGCGTGAAGCTCGCGGCGAACGACCCGAAAATCCTCCGCCGGCGTACCACTCGCATCGAGCACATAGACTAGAATTCGCGTGCGGCTGACATGACGCAAGAACTGGATGCCGAGGCCTTGCCCGAGATGAGCGCCCTCGATGAGACCGGGAATATCGGCGATCGAAAAAGCTTCTTCATCGGAAACAAAAACTCGCCCGAGATTCGGCGTCAGCGTAGTGAACGGATACGCCGCGACTTTTGGCCGCGCAGCGGTGAGAGCTCGCAGCAGCGTGGATTTTCCCGCGTTGGGCAGACCGACCAGACCGGCTTCCGCCACCAGACGAAGCTCGAGGCGGACCCAACGTTGCTCGCCCGCGGTTCCCGGAGTCGCGATACGGGGCGCGCGCCGGGTCGAGGTCGCGAAATGCATATTGCCCTGGCCGCCTTCACCGCCCTGCGCGATGACCTGGCGCGCACCGGGAAGAACCAGATCGGCAAGGACGTCGCCGCTAGCCTCATCGATCACTACGGTTCCCGGCGGCACTCGCACGATCAGATCGTCGGCGGCCTTTCCGTATTGCTGCTTGCTGCGCCCCGATTCGCCGTCGCGGGCGATCTGACGCGGCTGATATTTGAAATCGAGCAGCGTCGACATCCCTTCGTGCACTTCGAAAATAACGCTGCCGCCGCGCCCGCCGTCGCCGCCCGCGGGGCCGCCCATCGGACGATATTTTTCCCGCAGGAAAGCGATCGCACCATCGCCACCTTTGCCGGCGTGCACGAATACACGTGCTTCGTCGATGAAGCGCATCTATTAAGGATCAATATCTTACGGTATTGCGCGCGGCGGGGCATCCGCGCACAGAGACACGACTGTCGAGCTGATGCGAATCTTACGCGCACGCCTCCGCCAGCATGCGGACCGCGTCGATGGATTGGGTCCCAATCAGCATCGTTTTTATGGGCGACGCCTTCCACGCTTTGAGCCGCTCAACAATGCGCTCTTTCGGTCCCACCAGCGCGACCTCATCGACCAATTGATCGGGAATCGCCGCCATCGCCTCGTTGCGCTTGCCGCCGAGGAAGAGGTCCTGGACTTTCACCGCCGCATCTTCGTAACCCAGCCGTTTGGCGTAGTCGTTGTAGAAATTTTTGCTGCGCGCGCCCATGCCGCCGATGTAGAGCGACATCATCGCCTTGACCGGCAAGCGGCAGGTCTCCAGATTCGGTCCCATCACGCAAGTCACGAATGGCGCGACGTCAAAATTTTCGAGACTCTTTTTTCCGCCAGACTTGGCGAAGCCTTTTTTCACCGGCTCTCCAAAAATGTCCCACTTTTCCGGACTCATCCAGATTGGGATCACGCCATCGGCAATCTCCGCCGCCAACTCGACGCCCTTGAGACTGATGGAAGCCGTGTAAATCGGCATATCTTTGCGGCCGTGCAGAATGCTCTTGAGCGGTTTGCCGAAACCACTCGCGCCGGGACCGGTATACGGGATGGTGAATTCCTTGCCGTGATGCTCGAGGGAACTTCTCGCGCGAGAATCGTGCGCACGATCTCGATGTATTCGCGGGTGCGCTGGAGCGGTTTCCCGTAGGAGACGCCGTGCCATCCTTCGACGACTTGCGGTCCCGACGGCCCAATGCCGAGGATGAAACGTCCGCCCGACAGCGCGTCGAGCGTCATTGCCGTCATCGCGGTCATCGCGGGAGTGCGCGCAGGCATCTGCATGATCCCGGTGCCGAGCCGAATTTTTTTGGTCAGTGCGCCAATCCAGGCGAGCGGAGTGATCGCATCGGAACCGTAGGCTTCAGCGGTCCATACGGAATCGAACCCCGATTTCTCGGCTTCGAGAATCAGATCCATCGGCAGACCCATGTGGGCGCCGGAATATCCGGAGATCAATCGAAGCCGCATAAAATCACTCCTCTCTGCTCGCCAAAATGAGAAAGCCTCACGGAACTCCGCGAGGCTTTCTGGATAAGCTGTGTTTCCCGCGTTCGCTAGGCGCTCGCGCCCTCGCTCGCTTCCGTGGCGGGACTCGCCTCGATACTCACGCGCCGCTTGTCCCCGCGATATGGTTCGTACTTAACCACGCCATCGACGCGCGCGTAAAGCGTATAGTCACGGCCCATTCCGACATTGCGGCCAGGATGAATCTTGGTGCCGAGCTGACGAACGAGTATGTTGCCGGCGCGAACCGTCTGGCCGGAATAGATTTTGATCCCGCGATGTTGTCCTGGACTGTCGCGGCCGTTGCGGGTCGAGCCCTGCCCTTTTTTATGCGCCACTTTGCGAACCTCTGCGCGCCCTCTCGGCGCGATATCGATGCGCCGGGCCGCCGGAAATTTCTTCGATCTTGAGCACGGTCAACTCCTGACGATGACCGCGCTTGCGCCGATAATTCTTGCGCCGCTTTTTCTTGAAAACCACGACCTTGGTGCCACGCGGCTGCTGAACGATCTTCGCTCGCACTGAGGCGTCCGCCACCAACGGATGTCCGATGATCGGACCCTCTCCGCCCACGGCGAGGACTTCGGTGAGCGAAATTTCGCTGCCGACCTCACCCTGAAGCCGTTCGACCGTGATCTGATCGCCTTGGGCGACCCGGTACTGTTTCCCGCCAGTCTTTATGATTGCAAACATGATGAAATCGGAACCACCTTAATTATCGGTACCATGAGGCCGTGTCAACGCACCTCGTTCTGAGGTCTGCAGGATTTGGCGCTAGGTCCCCGTCTTAGCGGGCGTGCCGAGCTCGCTCCGCGCCGCCATTAACGAACCCGCCCGCCTAATTGTATGCTCTTTCGAGGACGGCAGCAGTTTGCGCGTCTGCTCGTTATACAGCTGCGCATACACCCCACCGCTGGCGATCAGCTCCAGATGCGCGCCCATCTCAACCATCCTGCCCTGATCGCACACGATGATAAGGTCGGCCTCGACCGCGCTCGACAGCCGATGGGCGATCAGGAACGAGGTTCGACCGCGCATCAGGCGCCGAACTGCGTCGTGGATGAGATTTTCCACTTCCGAATCGAGCCCGGAGGTCGCCTCATCGAGGATCAGTATCGGCGGGTTCTTGAGAAATACCCGCGCCAACGCGATTCGCTGCCGCTGTCCGGTCGAGGGGCGGATACCCTCCTCGCCGATCATCGTGCTCAGCTGATCGGGCAGCGATTCGACAAATTCGCGGATGTTCGCCTGCTCGAGCGCATCCCAAACCGCGGCATCGGGCGCGCCCGGACGTCCGTACTGCACGTTCTCGCGAATCGACGCGGTGAAAAGCACAGCATCTTGCGGCACGATGCCGATACTGTCGCGCAGCGATTTCAGCATCACACTGGAAATGTCGCTGCCATCGATCAGAATCCGTCCCGAGGTGGGCTCATAAAAGCGCGGTATCAACGTCGCGAGCGTGGTTTTTCCCGCGCCCGATCTGCCGACTAACGCGGCGGTCGTGCCGGGCTCGACGACCAGATTCACATCGTGCAGGATCATGCGCGGTTGCTGCTCGTCGGCTTTGGGCGGATATCCGAAATTGACGTGCTCGAAAACGACTTTCCCCTGGCCGACCCTCAGCGCTTCGGCGCCGGCGCGATCCGCCACCTCCGGCTCCTCATCGAAGAACGCGAACAGCCGCTCGATGGCCGCGATCGAGGTCGCAACGATCACCGAAAGTTCCGAGAAGCGCTGCAGCGGCAGGTAGAGCACGCCGAGAAACGCATAAAACGCGACCACGTTTCCGAGCGTCGTCGTATGCCGCAGCACCATCACGGCGCTGGCGCATAGTACCGCCAGCGGAGCGGCCCGCGAAATGAACTCGGTGAACATCTGATGCTCGGACGAGAGCTTCACGTTCTTGATCGTCAGGTCGTACAACTCGGTGGTGCGAGTGTGAAACTTGGCCGCCTCCTCGCGTTCGCGCGCGAATGATTTAACCGTGGCGACGCCGGCGATCCGCTCCTGCAGCTCGCCCGAGAAATCCTCAACCACCTCCTGCAGCTCGTGACTGGCCGCCTTGATCCGGGGAGAAAGCAAACGGATGACTGCTACATAAAACGGGACCACGCCGAGTGAGATCCAGGCCAGCGTCGTGTCGAGCGAGAACAAAATATAGATGGCGACGCCGAGCGAGGCCCCGTCCATCCAGATGTTGATCATCGCGGAGCCGACGAAATTCTGCGCCAGAACGATATCATTGGTGAAACGCGAAACGATGCCGCCAGAAGTGCTGCGATCGAAAAATGAGTGCGACAGCCGCTGCATATGGAGATACAGCGCGTATCGCAAATCGAAAATCAGGCGATGCCCCGCGGTGCTGGCCCAATAGTTACGGTAGTAGGTGGCGACCGCTTGCACCGCGAACAGCGCGGTCAGCGCTATCGCGAGCGCCTCCAGCTTGCCGTATGCGTCCGGGTGTAGCCGCAACAGGTGATCGAGCTGGATGCACCATCGGTTGATCTGTGCGTCGTACCGATCGAGCTTCGGCTGGGGAACCAGGATGACGTCGAAGATGAATTTGAACGCGAGCGGGAATGCCAGCGGCAGCACAAACTTCAGGATGCCGCCGACGGAGCCGCCCGCGACCAGCCACAGGTGCGGACGCACGAAGGTGAGAAATCGAAACAGCGGGGTTCGAGGAATGTAGCGATCCCACAACCGCTCGAAGAAACCTCGTTGCGCAGCAATGTCCGTCATCACCCGCTACCTACCTCGCCCCAATCGCGACGAACCAAACGAAAAAACCCCTCCCGCGGAATGGGAGAGGAGTGAATGCAACCGCTTGATTTTATCAGCAGCTAGCGAGCCATAGAAGAGCCGTCGCGGAGGCGGCACAAGCGTCCCCCGCGAATGCGGGCTAGCGACCTTAGGCGGTTTGGATGCGTTCGAGCACGTGAGGAATCCGGCTCCGCAGCGCGCGGCCCTGCAATCCCGCATACTCGAGGCGCTCGAAATATTCCTTTACCGTGAGTTTGATCAGCTTCGATACCGCGACGCGCCCCGCCTTGACCTGACCCTCATCCAGGCCGCCGCCCGAAATGATGATCAGCGGCTCCAGCAGCTCCGGGCTTCCGATGATACCGAGCATCGCGTGCTCGCTCTCATCGAGGTATTCGTGCATTGCGACGCGCTGGCCCGGCTGGTGTTCGAGGTGATAACGCAGGCATCCGGTTCCGTAGGCGACCCAGCGCGCGGCGTCCTGCATCGCATATCCCATGATCTTGCGATCGGCCTCGCTCGGCGCGAACGCGGCAACCTGGCGGTAAATCGCAAGCAGCATTCCTGCGAGCGCGATATTGATCGACGCCGATCCCTGCGGATAGGTCTCCGCCCACAGCCATTCCTTGAGGCTCTGCTCCGCGGCAACGCTCGCGCGCTTCAGGCCGACGCCGCCGTACAACGCGCGCTTGCGAAAGACTTCCAGGAGCCGGGAGGCGTCGAGCATCTGCGCGCACATGAAGCTCTTCTGCTCGATGAAGTCCTGATTGATCAACGCGACCCATCGCGAGGGAAAATCGAGGCTGACGAGCTGACATTCCTGGAGAAACGTATAAAGCTGCGCGCACGCGATTCGAGCGCCTCGCCGAGCGGACTCTCGCCGAGGGTGCCCCACGGAATATCGGTCGCCGGCGCCCATCGTCGCGATTTCACTTCTTCATATAGTTCGGTGACGTTGTCCGACCACACGTCGGATTTCCGATTCACCACGTAGCCCATGTCGGGAAGTTTTCCGGATTTATCGCTGCCGCGCGCGACCATCGATTGGCTGGTGCGGACGTATTCCGGAATATCGGTATATCCGTACGAACCGATATCGAGGTCCTGATAGGTCAGCCCGCGATGCGGATCGCTCGGCTTGCCTTTTATTTTTTCGGTGTTGGCGTTGTACCAGTGCAGGCCGAGGTTCCCGGCCATCACCTGGTTCATCGCTTCGAGGGCTTCCTGGTCCTGCGAGTAATCCTTGTCGGCGTAAAAAGCCACTTTAGAAGCTGATCCCGGCTGCTTCCGCGGCGGCCTTACCCATCAGGAACATCTGATAGAGCTTCGATCGATCCTTGCGTTCCGGCATGCCGCATTTATCCAGCCGCTCGAAATGCTCATGCATTTGTTTAAGATTAAACTGGGTGGTGATCTTGATTCCCTCGTCGATGTTTTCTTTCTTCATCCCGCCGCCGGCAAGAATGATGAAGCTTTCGGTGACCTCGGTCGCCGCGGCGCCCGCAAAGGAGATGTTTTCGGCTTCGTCCAGATGTGCGTGCAGGACTTCTCGCTTCTCCGGAAAATTTTCCAGCACATACTTGAAATGCTGCATCCCATAGCCGACGTGACGAGCCTCGTCTTGCATCACCAGGCGGAAAATTTTCTTGTCCACGTCGGTCGGTGAAAGATATTCGCTGAAGCGGAACAAGGTGAGAATGTTGCCCTCCGCCACCAGATGCAGCGCGACCGACATTTCACTGAACGAATCGGCGTCGCGCAGATGCTTCAGCGCCATCTCGTTTATCGGGCTCGCCGCCATCAGGCCATAGCCGGTGGTCAGCGCGCGTTTGCGGAAAACTTCGGCGTGACGGGCCTCGTCCATCGCCTGCGAGGCGATAAATGCTTTCACTTCGATAAAATCGGGATTCAGCCGTGGCAGCCACATCGCGGGCGTATCGGTGGCGATCATCTCGACTTCGGTCAGAAAGGTCATCAACTGTGAGAGCGCCTTGCCCGTAGCCTCGGGCAGTTCGACACCTTCCAGCCGGTCCCACGGAATGTCCGTGGTTGCGTTCCATTGCCGCGACACCGCTTCCTCGTAGTAGCTTTCAGTGTTAAGGCCCACAGCTCGCTCTTACGCGAAACCCACGGCTGCGCGTCCGGAACGCCTTCGGGAATTTCGGCGCCACGCGGCGCGTAGGACCGATTGTCGCGAACTTTTTCGGGCACGTCGGTGAAACCGTAAGTACCGAGGTCGAGATCGCGATAGGTCAGTCCGCGGCGAGCGTTTTGGGGACGCGGCTTGACCTTCTCGGTCTTGGCATTCATCCACGAGAGGTCCATCTCGCCGGTTCGCATCGTGTAGAGCCATTTGTCGACAAAGCTTTTGTCGTCGAGATAATTGTGGGTCGCCAGATATGGCATTAGGTACCGCGCCTCCCCCCGTTAATTGAAGCTGATTTCGAGCTGGCTGGACAGGTCGAAGAACTCCTGGATTGATTCCATGAAGCGATACAATTTGTCGTGCCCATCGGGGCTGTCGTAAACGATTTTCAGCTGCTCGCCAAAATGCGCGAGCGTGTTGAGGTCGTGAGTAGTATCGGCCTGCCCGTTGCGCTGGATATTTTCGATCATCTCGCGCCAGACCCGCGCGTCACCTTCGATCGAGAAATCCACCTGCTTAAGATCGATCGACGGGACCTCGCGCACATCTTTAAGATCGTAAACTTCGAATTCGAGGACGTAGCGATGCGCCTTGCCGTTGCTGCCGACGCTCACCGCGAAGGTGGTATCGATAAAACCGAGCCGCGCGAATTTCTCCTGCGCGGCGGTCATCCGATCTTTAAGCGCTGTGAAATATTCCCTGGAAGGAAAACTTACTTGCATTGGTCGATTAGTACCCCGCTAATGCGCGCCGAGTCCGCCACTCGGATCTCACACGCCGGCAGACATTCCGCATATTCATGTTAGAATTGAACGGTCGTTCAATGCAACCTGAATCGGGTTGCCGCCTCTGCCAGCACTCGCTCATAGCGAGGCCGGGTCGAGCTGCGGGCCTTGCAGGTAAATCACCCTGCCCTCCTCGCCGCGCTCACGCAGCCACCGGGCGACAATCATCATCGGCTCCAGCTCATCGCGAGAGACCGGCAGCGTTCGGTGGCGCTCGAAATTTTCCGCGACGAAACCCGCGACCTCTTCCGCCGCGTTCGCACAGTCCAATTGCCGGGTCATGGCCAGGCGGCCCGACAACACCACATGCGCAGCGCGATCGTTGCCGGCGCCGGTTACAATCACGAGATTGTCTCGGTGACCACCTGGCTAAGCCGGTTCACGCGTGAAGCTAACGTCGCCAGCGATTCGAGATCGCGCTGGAAGCGGTTGGCTTCTTCGAAACGCATTGCAGATGCGGCCTGGTCGCGCGCTCGCGCCAGTTCGCCGA
This sequence comes from uncultured delta proteobacterium, assembly GCA_963747115.1. GTDB lineage: Bacteria > Desulfobacterota > Binatia > Binatales > Binataceae > DATGKG01. The sequence goes on from CAVVEB010000008.1 coordinate 52,068, forward strand.
GGATCGATCCCGTGCCGCTCCCGCGCAGAAACCCGACCGCGTCGCGAACCCGATCATCATAAGCGCCGTCATCGATGCTGCCGTTGCAGGGCATGCTGCAATGACCCATCTGACCGTAGATGCAGGGTGAGAAATCCTCGCTCGGCTTCAGCCGGCCCGCGCAGGTGCGCAAACCTAGCAATCGTGCCAGCGTTCGAGCGGAATGCTCGATGCTGCGTTTCCCGATGAACGGACCGAGCTGCATCACGCCGCGGCGGGCGACCATCTTTTGCGACACCAGCAGGCGCGGAAAATCATCCATCAAATCGACGCGGATGAAATATGCGGGCGCGACGCTCTTCAGCATTCGATTGTACGGCGGCTTGAGCTCACGGATGAGTTGCGCTTCGAGCAGCCCCGCCTCCAGCGAGGATCGAGTGACGCGAGTTTCGATTTGCCAGACGTGACTAACGAGGTCCGCGGCCTTGGCGCTGACGCTGGAATTGAAATACGACCCGACCCGCTCTTTTAGACGGCGCGCCTTCCCGATGTAAAGCAGATCGCCGCGTTCATTGCGCATCAGGTAAACACCCGGCGCGCCCGGCAGGGTAGCGATTTCCTCCGGCGGAATATGGCGCTCGATCCGGCGCCCGGCCGCGCCGCGCTGATGATCGTCGATCAGACGATCGAGGCGCGTCAGCCCCATCTTGATCGCCATCTCGATGAAGATCGAAAAGAATTTCCGCCGCCATCCGCGCGTCGCCGAGTCCGCGATGACGGCCGTCGGTCGAAAGGCCGAAATGTTCCGCAAGCACATCGAGCCGCTTGCGCCTGAGCGAAGGCATGAAGCGGCGCGCCATCCGCAGCGTGCAAAGGACAGGATTGTTGAGCCCGATTCCGAAAATGCGGCGGAACTCGAAATCCAGAAACGAAAAATCGAACGCCGCGTTATGCGCGACCATCACCGAGTCGCCAAGGAATCGGCGAAACGCTGGCAGTACATCTTCAATCCCCGGCGCCTCGCGCACCATTTCATTGCTGATCGAAGTGAGACCGGTGATAAAGCGGGGAATCGCGCGATGCGGCCGCACCAGGCTCTGAAATGATTCCACCAGCCGGCGACCCTCCGTTCCAGGCGCCGATTTCGATGATGGTGCCGGGTCCGGCACGTCCGCCCGTGGTTTCGAGATCGACTACGGTGAAGCGGGCCTCCTCGAGCGGGACGCGCAGACCGAAGCTCTTGCGCAAGGACCACAGTCCCGTTTCAGCATCGAAAAGAAAATTGGGATCTTCCGCGAGCAGGGTGCGGACCAGGCGCGCGCCGAGATCCGGATCGGAACCGGCGCCGCTGAGCAGCAGGCCAATGATCTCGTTGGCATCGGCGCCCGCAGGCCGCGATTCAAGATAAGCGTAAACCTTTTCTTTCGCGGTCGCGCGATATGCCGGGGGAGATTTTCCGGCCGAGGAGGAGCCCGAAGCGTTCAAGCCAGCCGCCACCACGTCACCTCAGCGACCAGCATTTAGCAAAGCGAAGGTCGGGTGAAAATAGGCGCGCGAATGATTCAGGCCGGGTGAATCGGCAGTGTCACTTCGAAGGTGCTACCCCGCCCCACACCTTCGCTATAGGCATTCAAGGTACCGCCGTGCAGCTCCACCAGACTTCGCGAGATCGACAGGCCCAGGCCAAGGCCGCTGCGCGCTCTACCGGCGAGCGATTCAGCCTGCCAGAAGCGGCCGAACACTCGCGGCAGATCCTCGGGCGCGATTCCCGCCCCATTGTCGCTGACCTTGATTCGCAGCGCTTCGGCGGAGTTATGCAACGAGACCCTGACTTCTCCACCCGCCGGCGTGAACTTGATCGCGTTGGAAAGCAAGTTCCAAAGCACCTGCTGAATTCGATCCGGATCTACCTGGAGTGGCGCACTGATAGGGCCCACGTCGGTCAGCAGTCGGATCTTCTTCGCATCGGCGGAAGCCCGAACCGCGTCGACGGCGTTTTGAATCAGGACACCTGCCGGGAGCGGTCGAATCTCGATCGCGAGCTTGCCGCTGACAATACGGCTGGAGTCGAGCAGGTCGGCAATCATCCGCTCGAGATCGCCGACGCAGCGCTCGATTGCCTTCAGGGCGCGAGCTTTGCCTTCCGGGAGCGGATCACCACGGCGCATCGATTGCGAGGACAAAATCAGCGTATTGAGTGGGTTGCGCAGTTCATGGGAAAGCATCGCGAGAAAGTTGTCCTTGGCGAGGTTAGCCGTTTCCGCAACGGTGCGGGCTTCATCGAGATGCATCTGCTGCGCGCGGTAATTTTCCGACAGCCGCCGCAATTGCAGGCGGTTGTAATAACCGAAGGAGCCACCGACCGTCAGCGCGAGCACGACCGCCGACAAGGCGGCGAGCCACCTGGTCTGTTTGGCGGCTGCGGCCAAACGCACGTGCGTGAGCTCCTCGCTGTGCAGAAAATCGTCGAAATCTGAACGGAGAGAGTCCATCAGCGCCTTTTCCCGGAGCGCGGCGGCATTATCGCGGCCCATCTTCATGCGGCTCACAACCTCATCGTTACTTTGAGCCAGCCAAGCTGCCTCCAATCGCCTAATCTCTTCGATACGCGCGTGCTGCGCGGGTTCATTTGCCACGCTGGCGCTCAACTTTGCGAGCGAGGGACCGATCTTCGACTTGGCCTGGCTGTACGGATCAAGAAAGGCGGCGATGCCGTTAAGCAGAAAGCCTCGCAGCCCGGTCTCCATGTCGACTACCAGCCGCAGAGTGTTCTGCCCGGCGCTGATTACGCGGTCGGTGTGTTCCAACTCCGCGGTCTGAATCACGAGTCGGCGGACCTGGAGACCTAAGACGGCGACGAAGCCGAGCATCGCGATTATCGGAACGACGAAGGCCCGCAGCAATGTTTGACGGACGAATGCCTCGTTACCCAAGGCGGCCGGTGCGTCCGGGCGCGCGGCGACGGCGGGGGAATCAGCGACTGACACCGGATCTTTACCGTTAATGCGCTACAGCTTCGAAACTGCGCACGATAGCAGACTGATCGCAAACTGTACGATGCGACAGGTTTATCATCGACGCCGTAGTGATTGAAAGATGAAGCGCGGGTCCGCTTCCGCCGCGGTGCCCCGTCTGAGTCGGAGCACCGCGGCAGAGCGATGGCGAACGTGCTGCGAACGGTTGCAGCTCTGACGCGCCCGCGTAGCGGGACTTCGAGCGGAGAGGACAGAAGCAGGCTAAGCTTTAGACCGCGTGGCTGCCGCCGACCGCGCGCAGCGAGCCTTTTATCTGGACCAGAACCACCACAAAGAACATGTAAAGTAGAAGGGCCGCGCCCGCAGCCATAGCGATGTCGCTATGAAGGATGTCGCTAACCGTACTGATCGGATCGCGAACATTGTCGGGATTGCTCGGATCGAGGCGGCTGCCGAGCCTGCTCATCACCTGCTCGCCCTTACTTCGCAACCGCGAAACCGAACTCATACTTTGCACGAAGTCAGTCATCCCGGTGAAGGCCTTATGACCTTCGAAACTGAGCGACTGGGAAAAATGTCCCAGAAAGCTGTCCGCTGAGTAATTCGCGGCTACGACTTCAGGCTGCGCCGCAGGTTTGCCATGCGCATGGCGACGCAGGTGACTCGTGGTGCGGCCGCCGTTGGCCGCTGTTCCGACCTGCGCAGACGCCAGTGTATGGCTCGAAGTGACGGACGCGTCTCACGCGAGATGCGGCCGGGGCTTGCACTTGCGCAACCATAACTGGTGCCGATGACGGCTTGGAGGCCACTTCCATATGACTGATAGCCGCTTCCATTCGCTCCATCGTCGCGGATGCGAGCGCAGTCGTTTTGCTGCGCACCGAGGTTTTCAATGCTCCGATCGCGGAACCCGAATTGGCGGCGAACGAATTGTCGGGATTGGTCAGATGAGACGCGTGGGCGGCAAACGCCACCGTCGAAAACAGGAAAATTGCGAAGACGGCGATTTTGGCCGACTCGAAGCGGGTGCTTACCAGCGCATAGCGGAAATCCGGCAGGGAAAGTTCCCGCGCGGATCCAGGAGTTTTTCGCGAGGCGCCGGGCAGCGTGCCCCGTGGGTTCTCAATGTCGAAGATGACTGGTTTGGTTGGCATGAGGTGCCTCATCGGATGTGCCCGCTCGCCGCGATTCCGGTTGCGGCTGGGCACATATACTGCCGATATCGAAAGTCTACGCATTGTAGCAAAACATGTCAAGTACCTCTACAATGTGTAGAGTCTCGCGTAAACCGGTTAAAACACTAGCTACCCCGACCGGTAGTTTCGTATACCGCTTGCGCAACCCGTCCTGATGCCAATAGAGAATTACCCATGAATGGGACCCGGGTGGCGGAACTCGAAAGTCCGGCCGGCGGATGGGGCGCGTTGGCGCGGCTCGCAAGACCGCATCAATGGACGAAAAATCTGCTGCTGTTGGCGGCGCTCGTCTTCAGCCGCCATCTGTTCATCTTTCGCGATGATGTGATCGCGCTCGCGGGTGTCGTGGCCTTTTGCGCGCTCGCCAGTTTCGCATACACGCTCAATGACATCATGGATCGCGAGAGCGATCGGCTCAATCCGGAGAAGCGCGATCGCCCGCTTGCGCGCGGCGATCTGAATGTCGGCACCGCGGTGCGCTTCGCGCTGGTGCTGGTCAGTCTGGGGCTGGCAATTAGCCTCGCTATCGGATGGGCGTTTCTGGCGATCGCATTTCTATATCTGGCGCTTCAGTTCGGCTATTCGATGTGGGCGAAGCGGATTGTGGTTCTCGACGTCATCGCGGTCGCGGCGGGCTTCGTGATGCGCGCCTACGCGGGCGGCGTGGCGATTCACGTCAAGGTATCGCCGTGGCTGGTATTCATCACATTCTCGCTCGCTTTGTTCCTGGGGCTGGCGCGCCGGCGCCACGAGCTCACGATCCTCGGAGGCGGCGCCGAGGCGCATCGCGGGGTACTGGGCGAATACAACATCCGGCTCATCGACCAGATGCTGGCGATAGTCGCAGGCACCACTCTGGTCGGATACATGACCTACACCGCATCGATCGAGATCGAGGCAAAACTGGGCAGCCATTATCATCAACTGGCGGTGCTCACAGTGCCTTTTGTCGCGTTCGGAATTCTCCGCTATCTGTATCTGGTCGATGAGCACAACGAGGGGGGCGACCCGACTCGGGTGTTGCTCGAGGACAAGCAACTGCGGATCTGCATGGCGCTGTGGATTCTACCGAGATCGCCCTGCTCTACATTTAGTAGCGCGATCTCGGGGCCGGCTCCCGGTAGGAGAGATCAGCAGTTGGGAACGACGCCGGTGGAATTTCCATGCTGTTCATCCCGCCAAATCCCGGCAAATCCCATCCGCACTCATGCTTGCGTGAGGTACATCCTCCCCCCCATTGCCGGCCACGCGCAAACCTTGTACGGCTTTACGGAATCGCTTGGGAAAGGAGCCGCGGTGGCTTTTGATCGGTCAGGAGGAGATTTCGAGATAGACGGCGACAGGCTTTTTCTCCAAGCGCTGCTCGTGTTCCTTGTATCGCTGGGTTTCCTGATGCTGATGGCGCCCACCGCCTCTTTCAAGGGGGGGGGAACTGGGGTGTGCGAGTCAGGGGCGGTGCGCGACGTTCTGGCGGGGCACGTGATCCTGCCCCATTACGGATATTATCGCAGGCGGGACCGGTGGCAAGATGATTCAAACCCCGCCGCTTTTTTGGTGGGCGTCAGCACTAAGCGTGAGGGTGCTGGGATGGACTGAAGTTGGCCTGCGAGCGCCATCGATCGTAACCGGGGCGATCACATGCGCCATTCTCTACGCCTGGCTTGCTCCGACGCTCGGTCGCGGCGCGGCGTTGTGGGCAGTTGCCGCCCTGCTATCCTGCAAATTTTTCGTGGACAATTCGCGCCAACCCCGCATGGACGAGATGCTGACAATGTTTCTCACCGGGGCAATGGTGTGCCTGGAACGAGTCTGATTGGGAAGGCTCCTCGGCGGACCGGCTTTGCCGCGGCGGCCGCGGTCATGATGGGGCTGGCAGTGCTGACCAAGGGCCCGATTGGCGTGGTCCTGCCGGGGCTGACCATCATGTCGCTGTTCGCCCTTCGTCGGCAGTTCCTCGAGCTGTTCAGTTTTGAATTGATCGCGATCTTTGCGACTGCAGTCGGGATCGCGCTTGTCTGGTTTTGGGCAGCCTACGAGCTTGGCGGCTGGCAGTTCTTCCAGTGGCAGGTGCTCAACGGACTCTGGCAGCGTTTTACGGGCGGCGAGCCCGGACCACGTGGCATAGAAATCACCTGCCGGAATCCGTTCTACTTCCACCTACCGCATTTGATCTCGGGGTTTCTTCCGTGGAGCCTCTATCTGCCGGCGCTAGTGTTGATGATGTGCCAACGCAGGAGGTCACTCCCAGGAGAAGTGACTTTCGCCGCGTGTTGGTTCGTGGCCATCGTAGGATTCTTCTCCAGCTCCGCAGGCAAATGCGTGGTGTACATCTTGCCGGCCTTTCCACCGTTGGCAGCTTTGCTCGGATGGCTGATTGCCGAGCAGCCCGGCGGTAATGGAAAGCGTGGGTTGTCGTCGCTGCTGTTCGATATGGGCAGTGTCGCGACGGGAGTCGGCGCCTTTGTGGTCATTATTATCAGCGCCGGACTTCTGATCTTTGGTGTGCCGGTTCATTTGATCCGCCATCTGCACGACGACGACCGCGATTTTCTAGCGATTTTTGTCTCGCTCGGCAGCAGCGTTTCGATTGCATTTCTACTCTGGTCGGCGGCGTGGTTTATCGGCGCCATCATGGCGTTGCGGGGTCTGTGGCCTGGAAACTCCAGGATCGCTTCGTGCGGCGTGGCGGCAATTGCGTTGACCGGCACGGTGTTCTGGTTCGGCTCGATGGATGCCACGTTGACGGACCAGCGCTCGCTCAAATCTTTCGCCGCCGAGGTCAATCGCATCATCCCCGCCACTGCGGAACTGGAATACATCGGGGCGCCCGATTGCGACTTTGTGTTCTACTCGGCCCACCCGGTGGGATTCGTCAATCAATTCCAATGTGATGGAGGCTCGGGTGCCAAGCACTACTTTCTTATCCAGGAGAATCGCTTGGCCTCCCTTTCCGACGCCAAGCGCGCTTGCCTAAGCGAACTCGCACAATCAGTTCCGGTCGGTCACCAAGGCCGGCGGTTTCTGATGGTCGAAAGCCGGAAATAGATTCTTAGAGCCGCGAATTTCACACATCAGTAGTTCGGAAGAACGCCGGTGGAATTTCCCAGTAGCCCCATTACTTCGAACGGATTACGCCCGAAGGGACTCTGCCCAACCGATCCCAGACCTCCGAGAGTCGCTTGAACCTGCACCGACGTCTCGTTGGGATTGTAGGAATTGGTGATTCCCACGTCGAAGGCCCAGCAGTCGCAGGGCGACTTGAAGCGAATGCCGTATTCGGTCGAAAGCATTCGCGAAGCCGCAAGATCGTAGTTGGGCGCAAAATACAGCCCCATCCGATCGATCAAGTCGTAGTATGCGCGGAAGGCAAAGGACTCGCCGCCATTGCGCGAGGTGCCCGCTTCGACGGTGTTCGCACGCCGCACGAAATTGTATGAGAACTGCAGGAAGGAGCCTTGCAGCGCTTTTCCCATGTACAGATTAGGACTGTTGTTCTGCCAGGGCGGCTGAAAATTCAGCTGCAAGCTCGCGTAGCTGACACCGGGGTTATTTCGCGGGTCATACCCCAACTGGGAACCGAACGAAACTATTGAAGTCGGGAACAGCGCAATGGTTCCCTGGATATCGGAAAGGTTGCTCTGTCCGGGCTGCACCGCGTAATCGGTGTCGTAGGCTTGCTGGATCGTCATGGAGACCAGCTCGAAGGTCGTGCCCGCCGGGCCACGACTCTCGCTGGTATCGGTGGTATCGAAGATGCTGGTGCCGTCGTTCTCACCGCCGACTCCCTGACCCGTATCGCCTGATCTCACCGCACCTGACTCCGCTCCGGCATTCTCCGGCACTTCCGCCGCGGTGGAAGAAGTATTCAAGCGCGCGAACAGCCGTGAGGTGACTCCGTAGACCACCAGCGACCGCCCGTTGATCCGATCGCGCCAATCGTAAAGCGGCACCGAGCTCTGCGAAATCGCGGGACGTAAGTATAGTTCACAAACGGCTCGATCGTATGCTTCAACTTTTCGACCGATTGCCAGTTGACGTCATAAACGTTTTCCAATTCGGTGGAGGCGCCCGCGACGTATGGAATCACTTTTCCATTGACTCCGCCCGGGAACTCGCGGCACCCCCTAAGGGTCAGTTGGTTGTTGTAGATGAGGATTTGACTGTTGATGACCCCGTTGGTGTCGAACAGACCTTTGGATCCCACCGGGAGGACTTTCACGTTGTGGCCTGAGCTGTCGTAGAAATTGCCCCATACGCCGCCGGTCACAAATCCGTTGACGTAGTCTCCTAGCCGCCACGGCACAGTGACTTGGGGATTCAGGCTGAGCCGCAGTCCCTGGACGCCCTCCTGACGCCAATATTCGACCGCGTCGGCATCGTAATCGAGATACGCGAAGTGTCCGAGCAGTTCGCGGCGTCCCTGCACCCACAGGTCGGGTAGCGCTTGCAGCGCGAAATGTTGATCCTGGATCAGGTCCTGGTTCCAGGTACCCTGCAGGCGCGCGAAGCCGTCGTCGAATTCATCGAGCAACCCGAGATTGGATTGGGCATTGCGCATCGCTTGGAAGTTGTTTCCGTACCCGGGCGACAGCGTCCACACGTTCACTTCGCGAAGATACAGGCTGTCGCTCACGGTATTGCCGTTGCCGTAAAGAGTGAGATCGGGCGTCAGATGCTGGCGCATCGTTCCGATGATGCCGTAGCGATCGATCGGAATATTCGGATCGGCGAGTTGGGTGTCGACAGTGTCGCTCGCCCGATTCTCATTGGAGCGGATCGATTCGTTGTAGTACGCCGCATTGACCCAGAAATAATCGTTGAGGCCGTTGGTCAGCCGGTACTCGCCCAGTCCGCCGATTCGCTGCGAGGTCTCGACGTCGAAGGCGGCGGTAGCGTCGGAGCTTTTGTTGATCGCGAAATAGTACGGCTGCAGATACTGAAAGCCGCGCGAGTTCGACTCGCCCTCGCGCGGGGACAGCAGGCCGCTATGGCGGGCGGTGTCGGCCGGAAACACCGCATAGGGCAGCGGCACCACCGGATAGCCCAGGACCGAGAATTTCGCGTTCCTGGCTTCTCCGGTGCTGCCCATGCGTGACGTCCAGATGGTCGGCGCTGATGCTCCAATCGGGGGTGCCGGGCTCGCATCCGCAGGTGGTGAAAAAACCCTTCATGATGATGTAGTTTTGACCCAACACCTTGCTGATGCGTTTGCCTTCGAGATGATAGGTGTTGCTCTTGGCGAGGATCTTTGCGTTTTCGAGTTCCAGCGTTTCCTTCTCGAAATTCAAATCACCCTCTGAGGCCCACGCCTCCACTTCAGGATCGGTCAGTGCACGTGACCGACGGCGTGCGCGGTATGTTCCCTGCGCATCACCGTGATTTGATCGGCCTTCAGGACCGTCGAGCCCTGGGTCACCACCGCGTTCCCGATACCGTGAAGGTGTCGTGCTTGGAGTCGTAGATCGAGTCGATCGCCGGTGATGTCGACCGGGCCTTTATGCTGCAAAATTACTTCGGGCGGGAGTTTACTGCTGGGCTTCGCGCCGGCGGCGAAGGCGGCGCGCGATCCGGCAATGAGTGCGATACACGCGAGCGCGATCGAGGTCGATTTGAATGCCATCTCAGGGAACAGGCCACTCCGCCCCTCGCCGCCAGAAAATAAGGGTAAATTTCACCGATCAGATACACCGAACCCGTGACCAGCACCATGTCCTCGGGCGCGCTCTCTGACATCACCTGCTCGATCGCGCCGAGCGGTTCGCGCTCGACCCGGGTCGGAACGCGGCGGGCGAAAACCGGAGCGAGATGCTCCGGTTCCAGCGGACGCTTGGGCTTGGCCCGCGTCAGGGTCACGTCGCGCACCCGCGGCCCCAGCATCTGCGCCATCTGCTCCCAGTTCTTGTCCGACAGGCAGCCGAAAACCAGCCGCGGCTTCACTTCGGACCCGAGCTCCAACGCGATCGTTTCGAGCAGCGCTTCGATGCTCAATTCATTATGCGCGCAGTCCAGGATCACCAGCGGGCGGCGCGGCACCACGTCGAAGCGTCCCGGCCAGATCAGACCTCCTCAGTCCGCGGCGGATCTGCGGCTTCATCCATACGCCATCCGTCGCGCGCAAAGCCTCGAGCGCGGCCAGCGCGATCGCCGCGTTCTCATGCTGAAACGGCCCCGCCAGCGCCAACTCCACGTCCTTCATATTGATCCCCAGCCCACTGATAGTCAAGCCGATGGGCCGGGGCGTGCGAAAGATAACGTGAAGTCGCGATCGATCATGCATGCGCGGGCTGCGGCGCTGGGCGGCGATATCGAGGTCAGCGTCGCGCGCGCCTCCGGGTCGCGCGCTCCGATCACGACCGGACTCCGGGCTTGATGATCCCGCCCTTCTCGGCCGGCGATCGACCGTGATGGTGTAGCCCAGGTATTCGACATGATCGAAACCGATCGGGGTGATCACGCTCAGAAACGGACGCACAACATTGGTCGAGTCCAGCCGTCCGCCGAGCCCGGTCTCCACCACCGCGATATCGACCTGCGGCCTCCGCGAAGTACAGGAACATCAGCGCGACGGTGAATTCGAAAAAGGTCAGCGCCAGTCCCGCGCCCGCTCGTAGATCGCGCGCAGCCTCTCGATATAGTCGAGCATCTGCGCGCGCCGGCATTTCGGCGCCGTCGATCCGGGTGCGCTCGGTCAGATGGACCAGATGGGGCTTGGTGTAGAGCCCGCGTGCGATAACCGGCGGCGCGCAGGCAGCTATCGAGCATCGCCGCCACCGAGCCCTTGCCCTTGGTGCCGGCGATATGGACCGCCCGCAGCCGCAGATGCGGATTGCCGATCAGCTCCAGCGCCTGCTCCATGCGCTCGAGCTTGTAGATTTCGCCGCGCGCTTCGAGCGAATAGAGCCATTCCAGGGTTTGCGCTGAGCCGCTCAGTCATAGGCGTGCGATTTTAGCGATGGTCGAAGCGAACCTAAAGAGACGGTTTTCCTCGAAGGCGTAATCGCTCCAAAGCGGCGTCGCTGCGCCGGTCGAACTAAGAGCACAGCCGATTCCGGTGACTTGACTTCGGTACCGATTGAGCGGACGGTCGGAGTGTCGGGATCGTTAAATGGATCGCGTCCGACTTGAGCCCGACGGTGAGCCTTCTACGGCTCTTCCGCTAGACCAACCCCAACATCTACCTGAATTGCTTCAAGCTATACGGCTTGCGGCGGGAGTTTATGCAATGTCGACCATTCTACAAGTCTTTACTTACCGTCCCCGTCCCGGACAACTGTCAAATTTCATGAAAAACGTCGCCAAGGGCAGCAAAATCGTACACCGCGACGGAGGAAAGGTCAGACTCTGGAACACCGCCAACGGCGGCGAGGCGGGAACGATCCTGATCGGGATCGAAAACTCCAACTACAAGACCTACGGGGAGTATGCCGAAAAGCTCGAGGCCGATCCCGAGTGGCGTGCATTTTTGCTGGAACTTGCGGGCGAGCGTGAACCGGCCGCCGACCTGGTTAGTTCTGCGATGTACGTCGAGCAGTCGATAAACTAGTCGGGAACCGGTCATAAGTCGCCGGCTGTCATCAGCAAGCGACAGTTAGACCATTCGGACAAAAAGCGGGACAGCGTCGGGATAATTCCCGGCGCTGTCTGCGCGATCCTAGCAAACATTTACAAATGGTTGACTGAAGGCTTCGACCCCGCCGATTTGAAAGAAGCCAAAGAGACGCTTTTGGCAGAAAACCAAGGGCCTACTACGTGTCGCCTTGCACGCATACCGGTATTCGGTATAATGGGCCGTGATTCGCTCGTTCGGCGATCGGCAAACCCGGGCACTGTTTGACGACGAGTTCGTGAGCGTCTTCCAGGGCATAGCTCGCCGGGCGAAGCGAAAGTTGGAGGCGGTCAACGCCGCCGCTCGACCGGAGGATCTGCTGGTTCCGCCGTCGAACCGGCTGGAAAAGCTGAAGGGCGATCTAAACGGCTTCTATTCTATTCGAGTGAATGACCAGTGGCGCGTGATCTTCAAATGGAACCTGGGGCACGCTCACGAAGTTCGAATTGTCGACTATCACTGAAGGACGACGCTTATGAAGAATGAATTCGCGCCGGTTACGCCGGGTGAGATGCTCAAGGAAGAATTTCTCGCCGAGTACGGGCTCTCGCAAAACCAACTCGCCAAGGCGGTCGGAATTTCACCAAACCGGATCGCCGAGATCGTGAACAATCGACGGCGCATCAGCGCCGACACCGCCCTGCGTCTCGGATTGTATTTCGGCAACAGCGCGGAGTTCTGGTTGAACCTCCAAACCCACTACGATCTGAAAGTGGCGCGGAAAAACCTGACGCCGTCCGCGATCGCGCGGATCAAGGCCCGAAGCGCCGCGTAGCCGCCGAGCCGGATCGAAAACTGAGTCCGCGTCCACGCCGGGGCCTTGCGATGGGGTGGGTCCCTGCATCACGGAGCCTCGCTTATCCCGCCACCTCGAAAATGACTTCCAGCTCGACCGGGGTGCCGAGCGGAGGATTTCGGCCAGCGCGGGTGCGAACCTATAGAGACGGTTTGCGATGATCCGGCGCGCGAAGACTTTCCCGTGTCCGATCATCAGGCTCCCGGCCTGAACCAACGATTGTGGAGCGTGCTGCGCTCATTGGTCGGCAACGATTGGTCATTCCTCGGAGCGCTTTGCTATAACCGACTCAGAACGCGATTTGCACGGAGGCAATAGTTTTATGAGTGACGCCGACAGCCTTCGCTATAAAAAGATACCGCTCAATAACGGCTCCGATCAGATTCCGGCGCTCGGGTTTGGCACGCTGATTCCTGATCCGATCGCAACCAAAGAGGCAGTCAGGATCTCTCTGGAGGCGGGCTTTCGTCAATTCGATTGCGCTGAACGCTACCGAAATGAAGAGCAGGTGGGCGAAGCAATGCGGGCGGTGTTCAAGGAGGGCAAGGTCAAACGGAAGGACGTTTTTGTAGGTACGAAGCTCTGGAACAACAATCATCGTCCCGAACGCGTTAAACCCGCCTTCGAGGCAAGTCTGAAAAGACTGCAGCTGGACTATGTCGATGTATACAGCATTCATACTCCATTCGCTTTCAAACCCGGGGACGAGCAAGACCCGAGAGACAAGGACGGTAATGTGATTTATGACGATGCGGCGCCGCTGACGAATACCTGGAAGGCTTTGGAGAGCCTGGTCGACGAAGGCCGGTGCAAGGCGATCGGCTTGTCGAACGTCAATTTGGGACAGCTGAAAGAGGTGTTCGATAGCGCGCGCATAAAGCCGGCGGTGGTTCAGGTCGAATCTCATCCATACCTCCCGGAATGGGAGCTGCTCGACTATTGCAAGCGCAATGGCATCGTGATGCAGGCCTTCGCTGCTTTGGGTCATGGTATTGAACCCAAGTTGATCGACAATCCTGTGATCGCCGGCATTGCGAAGCGCGTCAACAAAACCCCCGCTCAAGTCCTGCTGGCGTGGGCGATTCAGCGCGGCACGGCTCCCCTCACCACAGCTACAAGCATCGGCTACATCGAGCAAAATTTTGCTGTCTCGGCTCTTCCCGATGACGCCATCGAGGAGATCACTAAAGGAATCACTACGCGAGTCAGGCTCAATCCGGTTGTTAACACGGGCATCCCGGGGTTCATTCCCAGGGAAAGATGAACGTTCAATCCGGAATTTCCCGCTGAGCTGAGTAGGGCCGCGATTTGGCGTTACAACATTCCCGACCGACTATGGTCGAGCGATGGCTCGAACGCCCGTGGTAGCGGCCGCCCGGCGTCCTTGAGACAGTTCAGTTGTCCTTAGGAAATTGGCAGTGGGAATGGCCGCCGAGAATCGTCCCGCCACCAAACTAGAAACGAGTCAGCATCGAATGCTCCGACGGCAACCGCAACGAGAGCATTCACTATTTCCTCCAAATCGCCATATGCTAACGTGGCCTTGTCGGATTCGGATTTCTTGCCGTAAAAGAAAGCAGAGAAGGGATAGAAACTCGCTCCCCATACTATCCTGAGCATTTCGTCATCCGGTACGTTCGCCAACTCCCGTCCTGTTACGTTCCAATAGATCTCGTCACCATAAAGTGTGGCCAGCGTCGCATACTCAAACCCCGGCAAATCCGATGCGTTCATTTGCGTCTCTTGAAGGAGTACGGCGCAGATCGGGTCCTGGATGAAAGACTTGATCAGGCGCGCAAGGACCATCACTTCGTTTCCTGAGGTCCGCAGATTTCCTGAACCGAAATCCAGATCGCTTTGATCGACCTTCTCAGGCAGCTCAAAGAAAAATCGTCCGTGGCCAAAATCAATCCGTTCCGACACCAGTTTGGCCAGTGTCGTTCCGTTGGCCAACTCACCGAGAAAGTATCGCCGAGCTGCAAGAGGTTCGTTACAAGCTGAATCGGCATGACTCTAACACCTTATATTGATATTTCACTCGATGGGGAGCTCCTCGATACCCAGCCATTTAAGTGTTTCTTCTGACCAAAATTCGAGGTCCGAACCAATTTGCCTAAGGCTAATCTTGCCACGTTTCCCTCTAGTGTGAAGGTCCCAGTTCCCGCCTTTCGGAAGGCGATGTTTAAGATCCGGATGGAGGCGTGCGCGGAAAAAGCTGACGCGGTCCGCGATCGCACAGATCAACCTCGAAGCACCGCGTAACCGCGCGAAAGCGTCATCGGGGGTATCTTCGAGCGACATTTTCGCGACCCCGAGCAACATCGGAGCAACACTTTTGCAACATATTTTGGCCTCCGATCGGGGCTCATGTGATTGCGCCGAGAGCCTCGCTCAGGTCTAATTGGTTGCTCCCGCTCCGATAAAATGTCACAAAGAATAGTTCGGGCGGGGTCGTAGTTCAGCCCGGTTAGAACGCCGGCCTGTCACGTCGGAAGTCGTGGGTTCAAATCCCATCGGCCCCGCCAAAAAATGAATATTAGCCAGCGATTTCCGCGCGATGGAGACTTCGTTGTGCGACGGGTGAGAATCAGTTGAGACTGACCATCAGACTAAAAGCGTATCGAGGGAAAGCGCGCTGCGCGATCGGCGATGGATGGTGATCGATGCCGAGGGGCGCGCGCTCGGACGGGTCGCGACTCGCGCGGCCAGCGATTCTGCGCGGAAAAAATCGCCCCGACTACACGCCGCATCAGGATGCCGGCGATTTCGTCGTCGATCATCAATGCCGCGAAAGTGAAACTCACTGGCAAGAAGCTCGAGGACAAAATCTACCACGCTCATACCGAGTATCCCGGCGGTATCCGCAGCACCACCGCGGGCAAGATCCTGCGAATCGAAGCCCGAGCGACTGATCGAGATGGCGGTGCACGGGATGCTGCCGAAGAATCGGCTGGGGCGGCGTTTGTTCACCAAGCTAAAGGTCTACGCGGGCGCGGAGCATCCGCATTCGGCGCAAAAGCCGCAGGAATTAAAGGCGTAACGCATGTTCTGATCGGCAGACAAGAAAAACACGATTTGGGCTACTGGACGGCGCAAGACCGCGGTCGCGAGCATTCGGCTCATCCCCGGCGCGGGCACGGTGACCGTCAATGAGCGCACGCTGGAAAATTACTTTCCGCGCGATACCGCGCGGATGCGCATCCTCGAGCCGTTCGAGGTCACCGAGACCACCGGCAATTACGACGTCCTCGCGAAGGTCCACGGCGGCGGCGCCTCGGCGCAGGCCGACGCAGTCCGCCACGGGATCTCGCGCGCGCTGGTGGCGGCCTCGGAAGCGCTGCGCGGCGCGCTGCGCAAGGCGGGACTGCTGACCCGCGATCCTCGCGAGGTCGAGCGCAAGAAGTACGGGCATCATAAGGCGCGCAAGCGGCCGCAATACTCGAAGCGCTAGCTTTTCATTTTGCACGATTTTCGAAACCCGGCCCGCGGCATCCCGCGGGCCGTTTCTTCATATGCGCACTCTGATCGCATTGCCGCACCCTAGCTTGCAGTGTCGATGGCTTTCTGTTTGACTTTTGTTCGCCTTCGTTAACCGTGGGATTTTGAAACCAAGGATGACTACCGCCATGCGTGCGATATGTAACGCGAGAGACGCCGCAAGATTGACGCTGTTCTGCGCGTTTGCCGGCGTCCTGCTTACTTTGGCAACCGGGTCGCGAGCGCTTGCGCAAGTTGCAGGCACCGTCTCCACCGCCACTGGCAGCGTGCAGGTTCAGCGCGCCACCGGCACAGGTGCAATATCTTCCGGGATGCCGGTGAACGTCGGCGATAGAATCATTACCGGGCCTGGCGGACACGCGGTCGTCACGCTGTCCGACGGCAGTCAGCTCGAGCTTGGCGAGTCGAGCACCCTGGCAATCGACAGTCAGTCCCTTGCGCCGGCCGGAGGACGGGCGGCGACTAGCCTTAGCCTGTTCGGCGGTGTGCTGCGTTCGGTGGCGAGCGCCACCGGAGGGCCGGCCAATTTCGAAGTCCACACCCCCAATGCGGTCGCGGCAGTTCGCGGCACTCGATGGGACACCGCGTACACCGAGGGGCAAGCGCGGCCGACCTACGGTGACTGCCACAGGTTCAGCGACGTGGTGGTATATGAGGGCGTGGTCGACGTGCGAAATGCGACCGGCGCCGCCGGCACCGCTATCGACGTGCCCGCCGGTTACGAAGTCACGGTCCCTTGCAACGCGAACGCAACGCTTCCCGGCCCGATCGGGATGACTGGCGCGCGCAGTTTGGGCTCCTCCGCGTCGGTCAATACCACCGTCAACATCGTGGGAGGCGGAGTGCCGCCGCCAGCCTGCCCCGTCTGTCCGCCCGTACAAACTTCTCCGCCGCCTCTTCCGCCTCCTCCACCACCAGGGGTGCCGAACTGATTGAAGGAGAAATGCGGGTGACCAGCCTACTTGAAAAACTCCAGGTGAAAACACTTTTGATCGCTGTGGGAGCGATGCTCCTCGCCGCCGCGATGCCCGCTGCGGCGAACGCGCAGTACACCCTCGATAATGCTTATCCCGACTTTTTCAAAATCCCCGATCAGGGCCGTCTCACGGTGCTGGGTTTTCTGGGCGGCTACGGAAGTGACAAGTACGGGACGGTGCAAGAGGGTTTTCAGCTCGAGCAAAGCATCACAAACTATGTCGGGGTCTTCGGACGTCTGACCGGCTATCAGCTATGGATTGGCGGAGGATTCGATTCGCCGTTGGCGCCCG
Organism: uncultured delta proteobacterium; assembly: GCA_963747115.1. Lineage (GTDB taxonomy): Bacteria > Desulfobacterota > Binatia > Binatales > Binataceae > DATGKG01. The sequence continues at coordinate 69,386 of CAVVEB010000008.1, forward strand.
GCTCAGGCCATTCGGCGCGGCTCAATTTTGGGCGCGCGCAAGGCGGATTCGATCTTGCTCTGTGGCCCGGCACGCATTTCTTCATCTCCGCGGGCAAAGACTTCGGCGACAGCCACGCCACCGTGATCGAGGGCGATATGTCGAGTTGGTGGCTGCTACACAGTTACCATCCGATCAATTTCTCTTTCAGTTCGGTTCACAACTACGAGAATGGCGTAACCAGCACCGAGATCGATTTTCAGGCCATCCTCAAGTCGCGCGGAAAAATACATCATAATGGCCGGTGCGGGCGGCGCGTTTTACATGGGCGGTTTCATCCAAGGGACCGATGGCGAAGGCGGACCCGACCTGAGTTTCTACTATCGTCCGTGGCAGATCGGATTCAGCGGGCAGGCGGGTTACGGCAGCGCGCATCAATATGGTTTCATCACGATGTACAAGGAACTCGATATCGCGGAACCAGCGCCCGTATACGGCCCGTAAGCCGCGAACAGTCGCCTGCCTTCTGAATAGCTCCGGCGCGACGCGCGCGCTATGCTGAGCGCGAACGCGTATGCCTGCCAAGCCATCCCGTTCCAACCAATATAGATTTTCGCCGTGGACCTTCCTGATTGGCCTTGCGGTGGTCGCCGCGATGGCGGCGCTGAACTGGCTTCATGGCTTCGATCGCTATGAGTATGCGGTTTCGGACTTCCGCATGTACTGGCATTCCAGGCCCAAGACCACCGGAGCGATCGATATCGCCGCCATCGACGACAAGAGTATCGCGGAATTGGGCCAATGGCCTTTTCCCCGAAACATAATGGCGCAGTTTGAGCGATCGCTAGCTGAATATAAGGTTGCGGTGGTCGGCTACGATGTACTGTTAAGCGAGCCGGACAATCTCGACACCGAACGCGCCTCCTTGATCGATCGTCTCGAGAAATGGGGAGCGACAAAGGTTACCGCCGAAGAAGTGCTCGGCGAGGGTAACGATCAGGCGTTTGCCAACGCGATCAAAGAGCAGGGCACAACAGTCCTCGCCTACTCGCTCGGCACGCTCAATGCGGCGGGCCGCACCGGCGGCGTGATGGAACAGGGATTTACCGAGACTCTAATCCCGCCTCCGCCGCTATCGTACAATCTCACTCGCGTAGCGCCGCTGCTCGGGCCCAAGCTCTACGGCGCAACCTCTTATCGTCCGCCCCTGCAGATACTCAACCAGGCGGCCCGCACTAACGGGTACGTCTCGATCGACGCCGATCAAGACGGTGTGATGCGCGCACAGATAATGGTTGCGAGATTTCACGACGGCTATCGCGTGCCGCTTTCACTTGCGGTGCTGAAAACGCTGGCCGGCGATGACGCCAGCCTCAATCTGAACTTTAGCGGAGCCGGCAACCAGACCGTCGTCATCCAAACGGCACACGCGCAGACCGAATTTCCGATCAACGAACACGGCCAGATGTTGGTCAACTTCCGCGGCAAGGAATACACCTTCCCGCACTATTCGTTCACCGACATTCTCAACCGTCGCCTCCCCGCCTCAGACCTGCAGGGCAAGGTGGTGCTGGTCGGCGCCACGGCGCGAGGCCTCGGGGACCGCTTCAACACCCCGATGGGCGCGGATTTCCCCGGGGTCGAAATTCACGCCAACGCGATCGACGACATCCTGCAAAATGACGTCATCGTCCGCGGCGCCGATACCAACCTCGAAGGGCTATGCGGCCTGGTCCTCGGCCTGCTGATGGTGCTCGCTGCCTCGTTCCTGCCGGCGAATCTCACAGCGACGGCGGTGATCGGCCTCGGCGCCGCGTACACCCTGGCTGCGCAACGGATGCTGTGGCACGATCACCGGCTGATTGGGATCCTTTATCCGCTCGCGATGCTGCTCTTCACCTTCCTGGTGCTGGCGGGATTCCGCTACTACGAAGAAAACAAGGAGAAGCGCTTCCTGCGCCACGCCTTCGAGCACTACCTGCATCCGAGCGTCATCGCGTCGGTGCTGGATCATCCCGAGAACCTCAAGCTCGGCGGCGAGCGCCGGGTAGTATCGATCCTGTTCGCCGATCTGGTGAACTACACCGGACTCTCGGAAAACATGAGCGCCGATCCGGCCGCGCTGGTCACGATGCTCAACGATTACATGACCAAGATGACCGATCACATACTGGAAAGCGGGGGCGTGGTCGACAAGATTCGCGGCGACGGCATCATGGCGTTCTGGGGCGCGCCCAACGACGTTCCCAATCATGCGCAGGCCGCGATCGATGTCGCGCTGAGGATGCTGGAGGAACTCAAGAAACTCAACGCGAGCGACACACGCTTCAAGGAGGTCGACATCGGTATCGGTATCGCGACCGGCGAGGCGATCGCGGGAAATTTCGGGGGCATCAATCGCTTCGATTATTCGGTCATTGGCGATGTCGTCAATCTCGCCGCGCGGCTCGAGGATCTCACCCGCAAGTTCAAGTCCCATCTGCTGGTCAGCCGCGAGACCATCACCAAGGCGGTCGGCGGCAGCTACGTCAGGCGTGATATCGGGCAAGTCCGCGTCAAGGGCAAGCGCAATGCGGTCGCGGTGGTCGAGGTCGTCGGCCATGCGAACGACGGCGTCGATCCCGAGCTCTACCACCAGTTCGCACACCTCACCGAACTGCTGCAGGCGGGCAATGCCGACGCGGCGCGCGCGGAGCTCAGCAACCTTCAGCGTGAGCATCCGCAGGATGGCATCATCCACATGTATGCGGAAAAGTTCGCGGAGCTGAAGGAACTGCCGCGCGAAATGCTCTTCGAATTCGATACCAAGTGATCTTCGGCAAGGCCGAAGGTCGTCCTGAGCGGCGCGCGAAGGATATCACCGGCGCCCAGTCGCTTTCCGCAACCGGATACCCGTCTCCAGCACGGTCTCCAAGCGCCTCCCCTACAACCGCTTCGGAATTCATGCTATTCGGTTAAGCTTGGATTAATTCGCAATCGAACAAGGGTATTCCCCTGATGCCATCGGCCAATCGAGTAAAAGTCGGGATTCTGGGCGCTACCGGTTATTCCGGCATCGAGTCATTACGGCTGCTCGCCGGACATCCGTTCGTCGAGCTGTCAGTGCTGACCTCCGAACACTACGCGGGACGCGAGGTCGCCGACGTCTACCGTCATATGGCCGGCATCGACCTGCCGCCCTTTGAGGAATTGCGCGCCGATCTCATTAAGGGCCGCGCCGAAGTGGTGTTTTCGTGTCTGCCGGAAAAAGCCGGGACCACGATGGTGGCGCGAACTGGTTCACAGCGGCGCAAAAGTAATCGATTTCTCCGAGGACTATCGGTTGCAAGCGATCCCGCCGTCTATCGCGCGCTCTTCGGCGTCGATCATCCGGCTCCCGCGCTGCTCAAGCGGGCGGTATACGGACTCAGCGAGTTTCATCGCGAACCAATTGCGCGAGGCGAACCTGGTCGCCAACCCCGGATGCTTTCCGACCGGTGCGCTGCTGGCGCTGCTTCCGCTGGTGAAGCGCGATCTGATCGAGCCGTCGTCGATCGTCATCGACGCGAAGTCCGGCACCACCGGCGCCCGGCGCGCACCGCAAGTCGAGCAGCTGTTCGCCGAGGTGAACGAGAACGCACGCGCCTACAAAGTTGGAAATCATCGCCATGCGCCCGAGATGGAGCAGGAAATCGGCGACCTGCTCGGCCGCGAGATCGCGCTACTGTTTGTGCCGCATCTGCTCCCGATCTCGCGCGGAATTCTCACCTCGATCTTCATGCGGCCGCGCACCGGAACCACTGAAGATGATGTGCGCAACGCCTTCGAAGCGAGTTTCGCGAAATCGCGTTTCATCCGGCTGCTCAAATCGGGGGAATATCCCGAGCTGAAGAATGTCCGTGCGACCAACTTCTGCGAGATCGCGGTTCGCCTCGACAAGCGTTCCAATACGCTGCTGGTGTTGACCGCGATCGATAACCTCGGCAAGGGCGCCGCCGGACAGGCGATTCAGAACATGAACCTGATGCTTGGGTTTGACGAAGCGGCCGGCCTCCTCGGCGCGGCGCCGGTCCCGTAAAACTCCCCGCCGCATTCCCTACGGCAAATCGAAAAGCAGGACCTCGGCGCCTTCGCTGGAACTGAATTTCAGCCGGCTTTCGTCGGCGACCTTCGCGCCGTCACCTTCACCGAGTGGCGTGCCGTTGACGCTCATCTTTCCACGGGCGACGTGCAGGTAGGCTTTTCTGCCAACCGCGATTTCTTTTTCGATCGACTCGCCGCGACCGATGGAACCGATATACAAATTCGTGTCCTGATTGATTTTCAGCGCGCCGTCGCCCCCCGCATGCGACGCGACCAGACTGAGCCGGCCTTTCGTTCGATCGCCGAGGGTCTTTTGTTCGTACCCGGGTTTGAGTCCAGGACTCTCCGGAAAAATCCAGATCTGTAACAGATGCAGCCGCTCCGACGGCGACGGATTGAATTCGCTATGCATGATCCCGGTCCCCGCCGTCATCCGTTGCACATCGCCCGCCGGAATTACGGTTTCGGTTCCAAGACTGTCGCGATGCTTGACCGCACCTTGCAGCACATAGGTGATGATCTCCATGTCGCGATGCGAATGGGTGGCGAAGCCCTTCGCCGCGGCGATCCAGTCATCGTTAATGACGCGCAACACCGAAAACCCATTCTCCTTCGGATCGAAATATTCGCCGAACGAAAAGGTGTGACGACTCTCGAGCCAGTCGAGCCTGGTGAGTCCGCGCTGTGACGCTTTGCGTAGGGTAATCATTTGGCGTCCTCCAAGAGGGTTATTGGGACTGAACGAGCGGACGGTTTTGCAATTATTTTACCGGATCAACGCTAGGATTTCCGCCTGTGTATCGCAAACAGCGTCGGCACCGGCGAGGTCGAAGAGGATCGCGTCGAAGCGTTTTGTCACTGCATACGCGCGAGCGCTAGACGATCAGGCGGTGCGGCGCATCAACTCGAGGATGTCGTAGCCGGTGATGGCCTTCGACTTCTCCGACCATTCGTGCAGCTCGGCGTCGCTAACCATCCCGGCCTGCGAACCCTTCGCGAGATCCATCAACGCGATCTTGATCGTAGCTTCATCGATCATCTCGCCGTTCTTGCAGATCCGCCATCGAGCCGCCGCCCTTCTCGTGATACAGCTTCACCACCCGGCGCGCGTCGTCGATCTGTTCCTGGCTCGGCGTGTAGCATGCGTTCGCGATCTCCGCCTGCTGCGGATGAATCACCCAGGTGCCGTCCATGCCGAGATTCGCGGCGCCGATGTTCTTCTCGCGCAGTCCCTTTTGCAGTTCCGCGATACGCTCGGGCGAGTCGGTGTTCTTCCACAAACGCAGAAACACGTTATCGATGGCGTGTAGCCCGGCGGCTTTCGCGGCCACGACGGTTGCCTGTTTCGAATACAAAAAGTTGATGTTCTGATTTTCGACGATGTCGCGGATGCCGAGGTTGGCCGCGAAGTCCGCGATCCCGAATACCAGCCCCGCCATCCGATCCGACGCGGTCGCGATTTCGTAGGCTTTCACCAGCGCGTGCGGCGTCTCGATCAGCGATTCGATCTGCACCCGATATTTCCAGCCGCCGCGCTTTTCCAGCTCGTCAAGCAGCTTGGCCACTGTCCGGATTTCCTCGGGACCGCGCGTCTTCGGCAGCATGATGCCGTGGAAGCGGTTGGGCGCGCCCAGCATGATCGCTTCCATGTCCTCTTTGAAAAAAGGCGAATGGATATTGTTGGGACGCACGCTGACGATCTTCTTCCCGAAGTCGAGCGTGGTCAGCGCCTCCACCATCACTTTGCGGCTCTTGGGGCCTTTGAACTCGTAGGGACAGGCGTCCTCGAAATCCGCCATCACGTGATCGACCGGCGACTTCACCGGGTCGGCCGCGTTCTGATGCAGCTTCATGCTGTGACCCGGATAAGTCATTTCGGTGCGCGGGATTACGAAACGCTTACCGTTATCAAGAACAAACATTTTAATTCTCCCTCGACTACGCTGGCGCTCCGCCTCGGGTAGCGCTGCGCGCTGGCGCTACGCGCCCACTTCGTGTCTCTATCGAAAAAATGAGCCTCTTTAAGCTTTCCCTCAACTACGCTGGCGCTCCGCCTCGGGTAGCGCTGCGCGCTGGCGCTACGCGCCCACTTCGTGTCTCTATCGAAAAAATGAGCCTCTTAAGCTTTCCCTCGACTACGCTGGCGCTCCGCCTCGGGTAGCGCTGCGCGCTGGCGCTTGGAAGCGCCCTCTTCGAGCCATGCTCGTTAGTGAACCTTTTTGAGGTAGTGCGATTTGCGTTTGATGAGCACGGTGCGATCGATTTCGACCACTACCGTTCCATCCTGCTTCTTGCCGACCAGCTTGAATTTTACCAGGCCGGCGTCCGCGCGTTGCGCGTCGCGTTTTTCGAGCACGGTCGATTCCGCAAAAATCGTGTCGCCGTGGAAAACCGGATTGGTATGCTTCCCGTTGTCCATCTCGACTTCGGTGATCGCGTTCTCACTGGTGTCTTGCGAGGCGAGGCCCACCGTGAACGCGAGCACCACGCCGCCATAGACCAGCAGCTTGCCGCCGACGAACGCGTCGGGGTTGCGATCGATCAGGGCCTGGTTGAAATGCAACTCGGCCGTGTTCATCACCAGCGAGGTGAACATGTGATTGTCCATCTCCGTGATGGTGCGTCCGCGCTGATGAATCAGCGTATCGCCGACGTTGAAATCCTCGAAATAATTATGGTCGCCCGTGATACTCACTAATATTTTCCCTCAACTACGCTCCACTCCTTCTGTGTAGGGGTCGTTCGCGAACGACCCGCAACGAAAAGGCAATCGAGAAGTTCCTCCGCAATCGCAAATTCGATGCGGGCGCTTCGCGAAGCGCCCCTACCAGACAAGACCAGCATCATCTCACCCCTCGCGCTCCATGATGCGCCGCCCGATCACCTCGAGCTGGATCTCGCTGGTGCCTTCGAAGATCGATAACACCCGCGCGTCGCGCCAGAAGCGCTGCGCCTCGAACTCCATCGAATAGCCGTAGCCGCCGTGGATTTGCATCCCCTCGCGCGTTACCCGCTCCGCCATCTCGGCGGCGAATACCTTGGCGAGGCCGGCCTCGTAGTCGCATCGCTTGCCGCCGTCTTTTTGCGACGCGGCAAAATACGCGAGCTGCCGTCCCGCTTCGATCTCGACCGCCATGTGCGCGAGCTTATGCCGAATCACCTGGAAGTCGCCGATCGGCTGGCCGAACTGCGTGCGCTGCTTCGCATATTTCACCGCCGTCTCGAAGGCGGCCTGCGCGACGCCCACGCCGCGCGCGGCGGTCTGGATGCGCGCGGATTCGTAGCTTGCCATCAGCTGATAGAAACCGCGGCCCTCAACGCCGCCGACCAGATTGGATGCGGGCGCATACGCATCCTCGAACTGGAGCGCGTAACTTCGCATCCCATGATAGCCGATGGTGGGAATCGGCGAGCCGGTCAGATGCGGCGGCGCAAAATTGTCGCCGGGAGCTTTTTCGAACAGCAGCAGTGACAGTCCTTTGTGCCGTTTCGATTGGTCCGGATCCGTGCGCACCATCACCGTCAGCACGTTTGCGCGATTGGCGAAGGTGCACCACATCTTGGATCCCTTGATCAGATAGCCGTCGCCGTTTTTCACCGCGCGCGTTTTGAATGACGCGGTATCGGAGCCCGAATCCGGCTCGGTAAAGGCCGCTGCGGTCATCAGCTCGCCGCGTGCGATCTTCGGCAGCAGGCGCTTTTTCTGCTCCTCGGTTCCGTTGGCATTGATGAGAGTGCCAGTGATCAGATTGCGCGTCATGACGGAGCCGACGCTGAAGCCATCCGCGCGACAGCTCTTCGGTCACGATCGCCATCGAAACGTAATCGAGACCCATCCCGCCCTGCTCTTCCGGAAAAATGACGCCGAAGTAGCCGAGCTCGGCCATCTTCTTAAGGATGTGTTCCGGGATTTCCTTGTTCTGGCGGTCGAGGTCGTTCGCGATCGGTTTGACTTCTTTCTCGACGAAGTCGCGGACCGAGCGGCGGATCTCCTCGTGCTCCTCGGTAACCAACGGCATGACGCTATCGCTCCTGCGCGGGATTTTTTTTGCGAATCAGAACCGGGCGCTCGTATTCGAGCACTTTCTCGCCGGCCTGATTGAAGCCGGTGGTGCGGAACTTTACCACTCCTCGATCGGGCCTCGAGGTGTCACGCTTCGAGAGCACTTCGGACTGCGAGGTCAGCGTGTCGCCCGGATAGACCGTCGCTAGAAATTTGAGCTGTTCGTAGCCGAGATGGGCGATCGCGCGCTCGCTGAGATCCTCAACCGAGAGGCCGAAGACCACGTTGAGCACCAGCATGTGATTGACGACGATGTCGCGATAGCCCATCGCTTTCGCATATTCGCGATTGAAATAGATCGGGTTGAAATTCATGGTGACGCTGGAGAACAGGCTGTTGTCGCCGTCGTTAATCGTGCGTCCCCAGTGATGCTTGAAAATGTGGCCGACTTCGAAATCCTCGAAGTAGTGGCCATGCTCGATCTTGCGCACCGCCATGATGATGTGGCCTCAGGCTGAAATTCGCGACTGAACGATAAAGAAACTGACTTGAACTGATACTTTAAGTTCCAACAGAATCTGCGGTCACCAAGACCTTGCGAAGACCTCGCGTCCGGGTGACCGATGCCGTTTTATGGAATTCGCCCCGCCCCGTCAACGGGAATCGATTGCCGTGATGTCGCGCAAGTGACGGCTAACGATTCTTTGTCTTCGGCATGAAGCGTGCACCTACCATCAGCGCGCATTCGGATGCCGAAAGACGCGCGATCAGCGTCACTTTCGACGCTTCAACGACCACATCGAGACCGCCCCGAGCAACGTCCGAGCAACACAAAAGCTACATCGCGGGGCGTCGCGAGCATCGCAAAGGACTTCGCTTTTTCGGACTCCGTCGGAAGCGCGACCGTTGTCAAACCGCTGCCAAACAGGTACCTAGTTTCTTCACTCCAAAGCACATCTTCAAGGCGGCATAGCTGACATGAGCACCAGAGAAATCTACGAGATCGGCGAGGTTCCGCCGGTCGGGCATATTCCCAAACAGATGTATGCGCAGGTGATCCGCGCCGAACGGTTCGGCGAGCCGAGTCGCGCTTTCAAGTCGAAAAGATTCCGGTGCCCGAGCTGCGCCCCGATGAGGCGCTGGTCTACGTGATGGCCGCCGGCATCAATTTCAACAACGTATGGGCCGCGCTGGGAACGCCGCTGAACGTCATCGCGGCGCGGCAGAAAGCCAAGTACGACGCGTCGGATTTTCACATCGGTGGCAGCGATGCTTCAGGTATCGTCTATGCGGTCGGCAGCGATGTCAACAATGTCAAAGTCGGCGACCAGGTCGTCATCCATTGCGGCGATGGGATCGCCGATTGTCCCGCGGTAAAGAACGGCGAGGATCCCGATGTACGATCCTTCGTTCAAAATTTGGGGCTACGAAACCAACTGGGGCAGCTTCGCGCAGTTCACTCGCGTCCAGGCGCATCAGTGTATGCCGAAGGCGAAGCATCTTACGTGGGAAGAAGCCGCCGCGCCGACGCTAGTGGGTGCGACCGCCTATCGGATGCTGATGGGATGGCCTCCGCACACGGTGCGCAAGAATGACGTGGTGCTGATTTGGGGCGCGTCGGGCGGCCTCGGATGTATGGCGATTCAAATCGTCAAGGCCCAGGGCGCGATTCCGATCGGCGTGATCGGCGACGATCGCAAGATCGATTTCTGCGTCAAGCTGGGCGCGAAGGGATGCATCAATCGAAAGAAATTTCCCCACTGGGGCATGATGCCGCATTGGAAAGACACCGAGGACGTACAATAAGTGGGCGGGCGAAGCACGCGCGACTTCGGCAAAGCCATCTGGGACATCGTCGGCGAGCGGCGGAATCCGCGCATCGTCTTCGAGCATCCGGGCGAAGATACCGATTCCGACTTCGGTGTTCGTATGCGACACCGGCGGCATGGTCGTGATTTGCGCGGGCACCACCGGCTACAACGCGGTCGCCGATCTGCGCTACTTGTGGATGCGCCAGAAGCGGCTGCAAGGATCGCATTTCGCCAACGACGAACAGTCCTACGCTTTCAACCGGCTGGTGGTCGAAGGGCAGATCGATCCCTGCCTCGCGAAAACTTTCCGGTTCGAGCAAATCGGCGAATGCCATCAGATCATGCACGAGAATCGCGCGCCGGAGGGAAAAATGGTGGCATTGGTGGGTGCGCCGAAGGCGGGTCTGAAGTGAAATCCTACTTAAAGTATCACTTTAGATAGGGCTGTTTGGTCAACCACGGCCGGAGATATTCCGGCCGCTTCGCTTTTCGAGAGGCACGCTGACGAAGCCGTCTCGACATCCCACAGGGGACATTTAATCGCCTCCTCATTGCCTCGCTTTCCGCAATCCATTACCCAAGTAGCCGGATGCCGTCGTTCACCGCACTTAGAGACAAGCTCGTAACCTCAATCGAGGGCGAAGTCCGCTTCGATCACGGCACTATCGCGATCTATTCGTACGACGCTTCCAACTACCGCCAGGTTCCGATCGGCGTGGTGATGCCGCGCGATGAAAACGACGTGATCACGACGGTAGCACTGGCGCGCGAGAACGCCGTGCCGATCCTGGCGCGCGGGGGAGGCACCGCGCTCGGCGGACAGGCTACCAATGCGGCACTGGTGCTCGATTTTTCCAAATACATGAACCGCGTGATCTCCATCAATCCGCATCGCCGCACGGCGACCGTACAACCGGGCGTGGTCCAGAGCGCGCTCAATGCGGAGCTGGCAGCGCATGAATTGTTTTTCGCTCCGGATCCGTCGACCAAAGACCGATGCACCATCGGAGGCATGATCGGAAACAACTCGTGCGGCGCGCATTCGGCGGCCTACGGTAAAACCGTCGACAACCTCCATTCGATCGACGTGTTGCTGTACGACGGCACGCGGCTGACCGCCGGCAAAACCATCGAATCCGAATTCAAGGACATCGTCGCGCGGGGCGGCGCGATCGGCGCCCTGTACTCGAAGTTGCGGGCTTTCCGCGACCGCTATGCCCCCGACGTAAGAAGCGGATTCCCTCATCTGCCGCGTCGCGTTTCAGGTTACAACCTCAACCAGTTGTTGCCCGAGAACGGATTCAACCTCGCACGCGCGATGGTCGGATCCGAAGGCACTCTCGGAATCACCCTGTCCGCGACGGTGTATGCAGTTTCGCGGCCTAAAACCACCGCGATGGTGGTCCTTGGTTTCGACGACGTATTTCTCGCCGCCGATCAGATGTGGTGGATGCTCCCGCACCTGGCTGAAGCGCTCGAGGGTTTCGACGAAACGCTTCCCGCGCTGGCGCGGCGCAAAGGTTTCCGCGGAGTCCAGTCGCTTCCCGACGGGCGCGCATTCTTGATCGCCGAGCTCGGCGGCGCCTCGGAAGACGAGGCTCACGACCGCGCGGAGAAGCTGATGGCGCAGGCGCGGCGGACCCGCGAATGTACCGGGGTCGCCTATATCGCGGATGCGCGGCAGCAGACCGAGGTCTGGCGGCTGCGCGAGTCGGGGCTCGGCTCGGGCGCCTACTTTGCCGGATCTCCGCGAACCTGGCCCGGCGCCGAAGACTGCGCGGTCCCGCCGGCGAAGCTGGGTGGGTTTCTGCGCCGCTTCGCGGAGATACTCTCGCAGTACAAATTGCAGGTCGGCAGTTACTACGGCCACTTCGGCGAAGGATGCGTTCACTCGCGCGTGAATTTCGATCTCGCGAGCAAGGCCGGGATCGCAATCTTCAGGTCCGCGATGGAAGACATCGCCGCGGCGGTATCGGAGTTCGGCGGCTCGCTCTCGGGCGAGCACGGCGACGGTCTCGCGCGTTCGGAGCTGCTGCCGAAGATTTTCGGGCCGAAGCTGATCAAGGCGTTTCGGGAATTCAAGCAAATCTTCGATCCGCAAATGATGCTGAATCCGGGCAACCTGGTGGACCCGGAGCCGCTCGATTCGCATCTGAAGCAAGGCGCCTCGTATAAACCCCGTCCGCTAAAGACGCATCTCAATTTCAGCGCCGATGAAGGACTCGCGGGTGCGGCGCTCAAGTGTGTCGGGATCGGGATCTGCCGCAAAACCGACGCGGGCACGATGTGTCCGTCGTACATGGCGACGCGCGATGAGATGCATTCGACGCGCGGGCGAGCGCGAATTCTCTTCGAAGCCCTTACCGGTGATGTGATCGGATCTTTCACCGATCCGGCAGTAAGCAAGGCGCTCGATCTCTGCATGTCGTGCAAGAGTTGCAAGAGCGAGTGTCCGTCATCGGTCGATATGGCGGCGTACAAGGCCGAGTTCATGTCGCACTACTATGCGGAACATCGGCGGCCGCTGGCGGCCAAATTTTTCGGCAACATCCATGAACTCGCGGTTCGCGCGGCAAAGACTCCGCGCCTCGCCAACGCGCTTTCGCATGCGGGCGCGATCTCAAAGCTGGGCCAGCGTCTTCTGAAGCTTCATCCGGAGCGATCGCTGCCTCGAGTCGCGCATCAAAGCTTCCGGGCATGGTTCGCGGCTCGTCCCGCGGCTGCCAAAGGCGCTCAGCGCGAGGTGTTATTGTTCCCCGACACCTTCACCAATTATTTCGAACCCGAGGTCGCAATCGCGGCCACCGAGGTCCTCGAACGCGCCAACTTCAAGGTCGTCATTCCCCAAAACGATCTCTGCTGCGGGCGGCCGCTCTATGATCAGGGGATGTTCGACGCCGCAAAGGAACGGCTGCATGAGGTGATGGATTCGACCTGGCAGATGCTCGATCGCGGCGCCTACATGGTGGGTCTGGAGCCGAGCTGCATCCTCACTTTCCGCGACGAGCTCCCCGCGCTTTTTCCCAACAACGCGCGTGCGCAAATGTTCCGCGATCGGTCCCTGCTGTTCGACGAATTTATTTTGCGCGAGGTCCCGGATTTTTCGCCGCCGCAATCGAAACCGTTGCAGGCCAAGGGGATGCTGCACGGCCATTGCCATCAGAAGGCGCTCGCCGGTCTCGACACCGAGATCGCGTTGCTGTCGCGCCTCGATGGATTCGATTTACAGGTTCTCGACGCTGGATGCTGTGGGATGGCGGGCGCGTTCGGCTTCGAACAATCACATTTCGCGGTCTCGAAGGCGTGCGCGGATCGGGTTCTGGTGCCCTCGATCAACGCCACCGCGCCGGACACCATCGTGATCTCCGACGGCTTCTCATGCCGCGCGCAGATCCGCCAATTCTGCCCCGACCGCCGGCCGATGCATCTCGCGCAGGTCCTCAATCGCGCGGCGAAGGAATAACCCGCGACCGGCTACTGACGCAGCTTGATCTTGACCGGCATGTGCTTGATGCCGCCGACGAAGCTCGAGCGCAGACGCTCGACCGGTCCAGCCGACTCCACATGATCGATTCGCTTTACCAGCTCGCGGAAGATCACCTCGAGCTCTAAACGCGCCAGGTTCGCTCCGAGGCAGAAATGCTCGCCGATACCGAAGGCGATATGCGGATTGGGGTTGCGGGTGATATCGAATTTGAACGGCTGCTCGAAAACTTCCTCGTCACGATTGGCCGACGGATAGAACAGCGCGAACGAATCGCCGGCTTTGATTTTCTGCCCGCGCAGCTCGTAGTCCTCAACCGCGGTGCGCGAGAACTGGATGACCGGCGTCGTCCAGCGCACGATTTCCTCGATCGCCGGACGCAGCATCGCGGGATCGTTTTGCAGCAGGCGCCATTGTTCGGGATTGTCGATGAACGCCTGCAATCCGCCCGAAGTAGCGTTGCGGGTGGTTTCGTTGCCGGCCACCACCAGCAGCAGAAAGTACGACAACAGCTCGAAAATCGGCAGCGGTTGCCCCTCGAGCCTGGCCGCGCCGAGCACGCTGGTCAGATCGTCCTTGGGCTCCTTGCGCCGCTGCTCGACCAGGTTGCTGAAGTAGGTGAAGAGGCCCTCGCGCGCGCGCTGGATAGTTTCCTGGGAAGTGGAGCCTTGCTGGAACTCGGGATCGCCTGAGCCGATCGTCTCATTAGTCCATTTGAAAAGTTGCACCCGATCCTCGCGCGGGACTCCGAGCAGCGCGGCGATAACATCGAGCGGGACCCGCGCCGAAACGTCGGTCACGAAATCGCATTCGACCATCGAGCTGCCGTTGCGATGGCTTGCGGCCAGCTCACCCATCACCTCATTGGTAATCTCTACGACTTCCTGTTCGAGGATGCGGACCGTGCGCGGAGTGAAGCGGCGATTGACCAGGTCGCGATACTTCGCGTGCTCGGGCGGATCCATGTTGAGCAGATGGCGAAAGAGATTGTCGCCACCGTCGATGTAATCCGCCTTGGGCAGCACCAGCAGCCGTGGCCCGTTCAAAAACTGCTTCGGCTGTTTCGAGATATGAACTATGTCGGCGTGCTTGGTGATGGCCCAGAACGGATCCACGTTGGGCCGCTCGTACCAAAAGACCGGCGCGTGTTTTCGCAGATAGGTCCACTCGCGATGCGGGTATCCATTGGCCGCGTAATGTTCCGGCGAAATGATGTCGAGATTTTCCAGGGTAAGCGATTCGATACCGGTGGTTCCCATACTCAAAAGCCGCCTTATTCCTCGATGGTGATCGCCTGGCGCGGGCACAGCTTCACCGCGAGCCTGAGTTTGTCCATTAGATTGGCCGGAGGATTTCCGACCTTGACGAATGCCTTGTCGTCATCGCGGACCTCGAAAATCTGCGGCGCCACCTCGGCACATCGCCCGTTGCCTTCGCAAGCGTGACGATCGACTCGACACTTTCATAGGTTCCTCGATTTGCTATGCGCCTTCGCGACTGCGGAAACCGCTACTCGGCTCCGGCGGCAGATTCAGCACGTCCTTGGGAAAGAAGCCGCTAAGATATTCGATGATATCGCGCATGGAAACAACCCCAACCGGACGCCCGTCCTGGTCCGTCAGCGGGACGTGACGGAAGCCTTCCACCACCATCTTGTTCAGCGCGTACGCCACAATCACGTCGGCTTGCAGCCGCACCGGATCGCGCGTCATGCATGCGCGCAGCGGCGTGCGCGCGAGATCGATCTTGGTCCCGACCACCTTCATCAGCACGTCGCGCTCGGTGAAAATTCCGCTCAGCTTGCCGTCAAGCGTAACCAGGACGCATCCCTGACGGCGCTCGCGCATCATCCGCAAAGCCTCGTCGAGCGGGGTCTGTTCATCGAGAATCAGTCCGGGGTTGGACAGCGCGTCGCGGATGGTCTCATTGAGCAGGACCGAGCCGAGGTCGGAGGAACCGCGCACCTCGTCGTCATGGAAGGCTTCGACTTCTTCCCGCGCGTGGTCTGGATGGTCGTTAGTTGTCATCATTGTAACCTCCTCTTCCATCAATGAGGTCATCAGCGACGCTAGTCCGGCGCCAAAGTAGTGGCAACCGGATCGTCCAAGCTAGCTCAGGTTAGCAACCCGTGGCATAACCCTGGTCCAGAAAAGCTCCAGGGTTTTCATCAGCCGATCGTGCGCCAGCAGACCGTTGTACATCCACGCGAAGATCCAGCGAACCGGCAACCGCTTCATCATGGTTTCGACCTGGCGCGTGACCGTATCCACCGAGCCCACAAACGCGAGGCCGTCCGCAAACAGGTCCGCCTCCGCATGCGTCACGGGATCGACTAGACCCTGCGAAAATCCGAACGGCTCGAACCAGTTGTGGCCGCAAAAGTATCCGCTCTCGCGCCACAGCGCCCGCGCGCGATCGTCGGTGTCGGCGATCACGATGTCGCGCAGGACGCCCATCCCCTCGCCGCGCGGCTTGCCCGAGACTTCCGCGTAGACGTCGAACAGTTGCGCTTCGAGCGTCGGATGGAGCGGCGGCAGCACCGCGGTGACGCCTTCTTGCGCGCACCACCTGATGCTTCGCTCGGACGACGCGAAGGGCTGGAAAATCGGCGGATGCGGCTTTTGCAGCGGCTTGGGCACCACCGAAACCGCCTTGACGATTCCATTTTCGATTCCGCCGCCCCAGCTTTTGGTCGCCTCCAGCGTCCATGGAGTTTCGCCGGGCGGGATGCGCCAATATTTTCCCTGAAACGAAGTGAAGTCCTGGGTCCACGCCTGCTTGATGATGCGGAAATTTTCCTCGAACGCCGCGCGGTTGGCCGCGTCGATCTGATCGTGCTGATGCGGCTGCGCGCCATGAATTCCATGAGTCTGCTGCGCCATGATATCGACCCATCGGCGCTGATAGCCGCGCGCGAAGCCCGCGTTGGCGCGTCCGCCGGTCATATGATCCAGCATCGCGATATCCTCGGCCACCCGAATCGGATTCTGGGTCGGCAATACGATTCCGAGCTGACCGACGCGCAGCCGCTTGGTCTGCATCGCGATGTAGAGATCGAGCAGGACCGGATTGTTGGAAAGCTCGAAACCCTCGACGTGAAAATGATGCTCGGTGAAACTCATCGAGTCGTATCCGAGATCGTCGGCGAGTTTGGCCTGCGCGGAAATCTCGCGCAGCATCTGATCGTAGAGCTCGCCATCGAGACCCGCCTGCCCTTTTTCGATCTGGCGCTTGTTGCCGACGGTCGGCAGATAGAACAGCGATACCTTCATGGTTACCTCGCTCCGCTGGCGCAACTGTAAGACGCTCGCGATAGAACCGGCAACCGCCGCCGCCAATCAATCGGAGGAGTGTTTCTCAGTTTGGAGCGGGGCCAGCCACAGCGTCGAAACCACTATCGCGCCGAAGCCGAGGTAGATCACGGTGAAGACCCATCGTGGGAAATCGTAGAAGATCAATCGATCGAGCCAGTAGCCGATGAAGTCGCCGGCGTAACCACTCTGGCCAGCGCCGAGGCGTAGCGCGTTTTCCAGCGTCGTCAGCGGACAATCCATTCCGATAATCGACTCGACGCAGACCAGCGCGACCGCGGCCAGATGCAATATGCGGAAGTAGAGGTTGCCGATCCATCGCCAATCCAAAAGATGGCCGACGAGAATCGCGAGCAGACCGAATACTACGAAGGCGACAAAGATCGCGTGGAGGGCAACGACCATATCAGCGAGGACGCGGTACCGCATGCGTGACAATTATCGCGCGAGCCTCGATGCGGTCGAGAGGGTGTGCAGAGGGCGAGGGCAGAACACGCCGGTCACGGTGCTTGGAAAGCCTTCGGACACAAAACCGAGCTCGAACATCGCGTTTGCAAGCCGCCTGGTGCCGGTGCTAGCCCGAATTAGTATTCAAAATGGAACTTCCGGTCCAGAGCGGAAAGAAGGAGATTTCGGATAAAAGCCCGGAAAAGCCGACGCTGCTCTTGTTCGAGCCTGTGCGTGGCTGCCCGGCTAGAACAAGCCTGGAAAAAACAAGTGTTTTGGGCTCTTCGCTCATTTACCGACGGCAGGGTTTGTTTTTCCCGATGCACTGAAAAGGAGTAGCGATGAAACCACACAATTTGTTGAAACTCTTCGTAGTCGCATTTTTGATCCTCGCGGCCACAAACGCTCATGCGGACGATAAGGATGACCTGGAGCAATGCCGCAGAGACTTCTCGGACATAAAGGATCGGCTCGACAAGGCAGCTGACAAACAGGCGAAGTATCTAGAACATAGTCTTAGTCTTCGTCGGATGGACAAGGACCAACTAGCTACGCTGATCACGCAAATCTGCGCGCTCGACATTCGCCGCGACGATGATGCGGCTATGCAAACGGCGGCTTCGCTAAAAGACAAAGTAGTTGATCAAGTAAACAGAGAATATTCCAGCACGGATGCAGAAGGTCTTGATGTTCTGCGCGACTTCGGGGGACTCATGGATGACGTTACGAATCTCGAACACCGGGTGCAGTCGCTGGTCGAGAAAGGAAGCGACGTTAGCGACGATGCGAAATCACTGCTGGCGGACATCGAAGCACCCGCCAGGAAGTTGAGCGACCTGTATGAAAAACTCCGTGCTGACCACGATACGCTGTCAAACGTAAAAGATGGGACTATGAATGGCTCAAACAATCCGATGATCAGAGCCACCATGCAGTATGGAATAGACAAACACAAGGAGTTGCAACGCGAAAAGGAATGCAGCAGCGCAGAGGATGTCTTGTCCTCCGGCCGGCCGGATTGCGTAATTTTCAAACAGGACGACTGTCAGATCTGGGAGTTCAAACCAGACAGCTACAGTGAGGAAGACGCATTGGAGCAGGCTGGCAAATACCTGAAGGATTTGCAAAATAAGTATGACCAGGAGGAAGTGGCGTCAGTTTGCAAAAGAGATGATGACCACAAGATTCAGTTTAGCCTCCACGCTCTGCTCTACCCAAAGTGCACGCCGCCGAGCAATTGAGGATTACGGCTGATTGACACTCAGCGACGCTTTCAGGCGTCCGACAAACAGCTACCGCCGAGCTTGTGGGCGCGGAAGAAGGGAAACTTCCGCGCCACCATCATCGGTCAGAGAGCGGCGAGACTTAGAAGGCGAACTCCAGGTTGAGTTCGATCGCATGGGTATCGCGCGGCACCGGATTGGTTACCGACTTGGGCGGCGCGAAAGTCGGACTGCCTTTACCGCTGGTGTTTTTTACCGGCACAAACACGTCGGCAAACTGGTTCGCATACGCCGTCGAGAAGGCCTCTTGGCCGTGGTAGAAGTGCAAGTTCTGCGTATCTACCGCGATCCGCACAAACTCATTGACCTGCCATTCCACCCCAATCATGTAGCGATAGAAATCGAACGGGTCATGGTTCACATGCGAATTAGGTTCAAACCACTGGAACAGTCCGATCAGACGCAATGGGGTCTCCGGAATGTGTAGATGGCCGAAGACATCGAAACCCTGCTGCACGGTCCTGCTATTGCCTAACAGCGCGGCCGTCAGCGCCGAGAAATTGTAGTACGGCACCGCATAAGGACTCGAGGCGCCGCCGGCGGGGGAAGCCGAAGCTGGAGGCGTGAAAAATACCGTCGGCCCATTGCCGGAGAACAGATTCGCCCCAGGGAAGGCGTTGTGGCCCTGGTCATACTCGGCGGCGATTCCCCAATTCTCTGCGGTATAGTGAACCAGCGCTGCCCACCGATCGAGATGCGCACTGGCCACGTGTCCAAACGCCGAGGGGTTGGGTCCGAACCCGGTGTTGAAAGGGGCGTTGTCGGGCGAGGTGTTGTTGTAGCCATAGTCATAGAAGCCCGTCAGTCCTAGTCCCTGAGTGTCCCATGATGATCCGAAGGGATAGAGAGTCAATCGACCCATAGCCTGTTTGGTGTTGGTCTGTTCGAGTTGATAGTACTTCGCGTTGGTGAAAGCGCCGACGCCGTAGTCGGCATAAGTCAGCTCGTTGAATTTGATCGGGCCGCCGATCGAGATGCCGAGTTGCGCCGAGGAGAGGCCCAGGTAGTTCCAGGGGGTCGAGGTCACGTAGCGGAAGGTGCTCAGATGCTCTTCCCAGGCGACGAACGGATTCGAGATCGCGCCGAACTCGATAACATTGCCCTTGGTCGCCGGGCTAAGCCAATCGAGAATCTTGTTGTATTCGACGGAAGCGTACTTGAGCCGATAATTCAAGTCACCGGACAAATTGCTGCCTACCGCAGAGTTGTGACTGTTAGACGTAGGTGTCGCGGTACCATAGGTCTTGTAGACGTCGGGTGTGAGCCGCAGCGTCCAGTCGGGGGTCGGATAGAAATAGAAGTTCAGGTACGCGCGGTCAACGTCGAAGGTGTTGTAGAGGTTGTTGCCGGGCCCGGGCCACTGGTTGTTATCGAACTGCGCCGGCCCGAATCCGGTGTGGGTGTACATCTTGTAGCTGGTGTACACGACCGCGCCGACGCGGAATCGATTGCGGAAATTATCGAGGTAGTCGGTCCACGCGGGCTCGATCTTATCCACCCGCGCCTGCAGCGCGGCATTCTTTTGCACCAGCGCCTGCTGATTTGCGGTGAACTCCGCGCGTAACTCCTCATTGTTCTGTTTGATCTGCCGCTGGACTTGTTGTTCGGACGGCGGTGGAGGCGCCGCCGGTTCATCGAAACCCAGGGTAACGGCCACGCGGCCGCGCCCCGGCTTGCGATAGAGCGCGCCGGTCTTCAGGTCTTCATACAGCGTGATGCCGCGCGCGGGCGGCGTCTGCGCGAGCGCCGGCCGCACGCCGGTGATCCCAAGGATCGCGGCGGTCATCGCGGCGGTCATCGCGAGCTTCCAGGTTCGAACCTTCATCGGGATTCTCCGTCCGGGTAGTGGATGATGCGCCGGCGTCATTGGGCGGCCGCGATTTTTTTGGCTTCATCTTCGCGAATCTTCGCGAGCTGAAACGAGGTGTAAGTTTTCCCGTTGCAGGCAAATTTGCTCGGGCTCCCGGTGTTGAGGACGGCGCAGTTTTGCACATACGGGATCGATGTCGGCGCGGCGTGCGGCCCGGACGCATAAGTCCACCCCGGAAGCGTCGAACAGCCTACGATCAGCGACGCAAACCCGACCGCCATCACACTTCGAGCAACACTCGAGCAACACATTTGCAACATTTTTCGCTCCCCGATTTGAGATACCCTATTGACCCCATAGACTAACTTACTACCGGCAGTCTTTAATCCGATTCAGCCTATCAGTCAATGTAGTCTATTACCCCTGCCGGACCTATTTCGAGGTTCGGCGAGACTATTGTCGACCCGCTCAGAAACGCCGACTTTTAGCCGATCAAACCGCAAAATAAGTGCTTCGCAGCGAACTTCGCAGAGTCAACTCGCGATACACTCGCACGCTGTATCGGTCCGCCGATGGAGACCCAGGGAGAGGGGAGATCGCGGGTGTCACAGCAGCAGCTCGATAGTTTGATTCGCCTTTTGAATGCGCGACCGGACCCCGGTGCGGCTTCGATCGCGGAGACGCGCGCCAATTTCGAGCAGATGGCGAATATGTTTCCCATTCATTCCGATATCAAATGCGAACCGGTAAGCGCGGGAGGCGTCAAAGCCGAATGGGTTTCCGCCCCGGACGCCGACCCTGGACGCGCGATCCTTTTTCTCCACGCCGGAGGCTATGTCGTGGGCTCGATCAACACCCATCGCTCGCTGGCGGCACGCCTTTCACGCGCGGCGAAGGCTCGCGTGCTGGTGATTGATTATCGCCTCGCCCCTGAGCATCCGTTTCCCGCTGCGGTGGACGACGCGATGGCGGCCTATCGCTGGATGTTGGCTCTGGGAGCGAGCTCCAACGCGTATCGCGGTGGCCGGAGATTCTGCCGGCGGAGGACTGACGGCCTCAACGCTGGTAATGATTCGCGAGGCCAGGTTACCGATGCCAGCCGCGGGTGTGATGCTCTCAGCGTGGGTCGATCTCGAATGCATCGGGGAGTCGATGACCACCAAAGACGCGGCCGATCCCATTTTGCATAAACCCGCCCTGCTCGAATGGGCGAAGCTTTATCTCAATGGAAAAGACCCGCGCACTCCCCTCGCCTCGCCGCTCTATGCGGACCTCGCCGGATTGCCACCGCTTCTCATCCAGGTCGGCACCTCGGAGGTATTACTCGATGATGCCGCGCGGTTTGCGTTGCGCGCGAAGCGGGCCGGCGTCAACGTTACGCATGAGGCGTGGGAGAACATGATTCACCTGTGGCATTTCTTCGCGCCGATGTTGGACGAGGGTGAGCAGGCGGTGGACCAGGTCGGCGCCTTCATCCGGCAGCATGCAGCGTGACGGGCCGCGATCGCTTGAAGCATAGCTCAGCTTGACCGCGCGCAGTCTCATCATTACTCTACCAACTGGATAGACTTTGTTATCAAAGAAGGCCAAATACGCCCTGAAGGGCATGGTCATACTGGCGCAACGCCATGGCGAGGGTCCGGTGTTGATCTCGGAGATCGCGGCAAGCGATCGGATGCCGCGAAAATTCCTGGAGCTGATACTTCTCGAGCTCAAAAATCACGGGCTTTTGCAGAGCAAAAAAGGCAAGGGCGGCGGGTACTTTCTCGCGAAACCGCCGAACCTGATCACCGCGGGACAGATCGTGCGAATCATCGATGGGCCGATCGCGCCGCTGCCGTGCGTCAGCAGGACGGCCTACATGCGATGCGAAGAATGCGCCGATGAGCGCACCTGTGCGATTCGCCTCGTGATGAGCGATGTTCGCGAAGCCACGGCAAAAATCCTCGATTCGGCGACGCTGGAGGACATGATCAACCGAATGCACTCGATCGAAGGCGGCAAAGAGGCGCTCACTTTTGCGATTTGATATTGCATTTTTTTGACTTACCAGCCCACGCCCAAAGAGCAGCCGCGCGTCTTGGTCTATTGGATCTGATCGCTGCGCCCCATCTTCCGAATTTGATCAAGCGCATTTGATCGCGTAGTTTTGCCCAGATTCACTTTCGCACAGGAGAGCCAGGCATGCCGATTTTCAAACGCGGTGACGTATCACTGTACTTCGAGGAATTTGGGTCGGGTTATCCGATCCTGCTGTTCGCGCCAGGCGGGATGCGATCGAGTATCGGGTTCTGGCACGACAGCCCGTTCGACCCGACCGTCGAATTCGCCAAGGATTTCCGCGTCATCGCGATGGATCAGCGCAACGCGGGAAAATCCCGCGCGCCAATCAGCGCCTCGGACGGATGGGACACTTACACCGCTGACCACGTCGCGCTGCTCGATCATCTCGGGATCAAGCGCTGCCACGCGATGGGCGGATGTATCGGCGGCCCGTATTGTTTGGGACTGATCAAGGCGATTCCCGATCGAGTCAGCGCCGCGGTGTTGCAGCAGACGATCGGCCTCTCACCAAAAAACCGCGAGCTGTTTTTTCAAATGTTCGACGGATGGGCGCAGGCCTTGAAGAAGGAGCGGCCGGAGCTCGATGAAGCTGCGCTCCGCTCGTTTCGCGATCACATGTACGGTCACAGCGATTTCGTTTTCAACGTGTCACGCGATTTCGTGCGCACCGTGAAAACGCCGCTTTTGGTCCTGCGCGGGGACGACGATTACCATCCGAGTCAGACCTCGGAAGAAATCGCGCAGCTCGCGCCCAACGCGCAGATGATCCGCGAATGGAAGAGCCCCGAGGTGATCAGGAACACGATCGAACGGGTCAGCGAGTTCCTGAAGTTACATCAGCCGAAATGATGCTGGTTTTGAGTGCGACCGGGGTTCTCCGCGAATCGATAGCCGCGGCCGACTGACGCGACCGCCGCAGCTCCGAGATCTCGTCGAGCACCGCGCTATCATCATCGGTAGGGCGCCGCTTGATTGCGCTATGCGCCACCAGCTTGCGCGGATGCGTCGCATGGACAGCGGCGGCGTCGCGGTCGCGCTCCGACTTGGGAACGTGACCGACCAAATATAGCCACAACACGCGCCGCACGTATTCCTCGGTCTCGCGATAGTGCGGAACCCCGCCGGCGCGAGCGACCGCGCCCTCGCCTGCATTGTACGCGGCAAGGGTTTCGGGCAGCCCCAGTTTGCCGTCGGGCCGGCTGCGCTGGAGATAGTCGATGAGCCTCGCGGCGCCGAGGGTGTTTTGCACCGGATCGAATCTGTCATCGACGCCGAACTCGGCAGCGGTCGCAGGCATCAACTGCATCAATCCGGCCGCACCTTTGGATGAAACCGCGTCGGGGCATTCGTTCGATTCGACTCGCGCAATTGCCGAGAGCAGGCCCGGATCGAGCGCGTGGGCCATCGCGACGTCGTCGATAATCGATTCAGCCTCGAGACTTTGCGCGACCCGCGATTGGTTCGCGCAACCCCCAGCCCGCGCGAGGTTCACGTCCGCTATGAAAGCGACGAGCATCACCGCCGCGGCGATTTCGAGAACGTGCTTCATTACAGACTCGTCGCGAGGATTCCCAGAACCGCCAGGCCAGTGGCGGAGTTCGCGATGATCTGGGTTACGTCCTTGGCGTACTGAAGCGAGCTGATGTACAGCAGCTTCTCGGGCACATAAATGGTGTCGCCCGGTTCCAGGCGCTGCGCCATCAAGCCGCCGGAAATCGTGGGCAGCAGCGGAAAGAGCCGGTTCTTTTCGTTGTCGCGCACGCCTTGATCCGTCATCACCGAGCCGTCAGCTTTCACGACGTAGAGATGGTCGATATCGCCGTCATCAGTGGCGCCGCCGGCCTTTTGCAGATAATCCCGCACCATCAAACCCGGCTGATACACGATCGCATTGGGATTGTAGACCTGGCCGAGGACCTGAACCGCCGCGGGGATGGTGGGTATCATCAGGCGATCTTCGTTTTCGAGCACCACATTGTCCGACGATCGTTCAAGGTTGTTAATCGAGGAAATATGGATCACGATTCTGCCGACCGCCTCTTGCGCGTCGGCATCCGAGAGCACGTTCCTCAGCGCATTCAGGGTGTCCGGCCCGGTGTCGGACTGCCCTGCTTGCTTGGGCATCAACGCAACCCGCGTGATGTCTTCCTGGAGCCTGGTCCGCGCCTGATCGAGTTGTTGCTGCTGCAGCTTCTGCACCGATTTCCGAATGAAGATCGCCGCGCGAGGATACGCGTCAGGACGGAATCCACCGCACGCTTCGAGCACCGCGGCGAGGCGCTCGCCTTCCCGAATCGGATACGGTCCTGGCCTCATAACCTGCCCTTCGAGCTGGACATGCCACGGTGAGTGCCAGTTCGAGGCCTGCTGGACGAATAATTCGTCGCCCGGTTTTAGCGCGACATCCTCCGTATCGTAAGAGCCGAGCACCTTGCGCAGATCGACATCCATGTGGATGTACTTCGCCATCGAGCCATTTGCGATTTCAGTTCTGGTCAGCTCCGCGCGGTCTTGCGAGGCATTGTCCATCAGCCCACCGGCGCCATACACCAACTCGCGTACGCTCATTCCGGGCGTCAGCGGATAACGACCCGGCTTGCGGACCTCGCCGCGAATACTGACGGTTGGAACCTGCGATAGTTCATTCTGACTGTACACCGTCAAGACATCTTCAGGACGCAGCGCCGCATCGTCGGACGAGAGCGGATTAGAGAGCGCCTCGCCGAGATTGAGCGCAAAGGGTTTCAACTGGCGCACGTCGCCTTCGCGCCGCTGGAGCAACGCGTAATCGAAGAAGGTATGGTCACCGGGACCCTGCGCCTCGTGGATCAGATCGTTCACTCGCATTCCAGGATGCCATTCGTAGGAGCCCGGTTGATTGACGTTGCCCTTGACCCGAACGGTATTGCGCTCACTCGGCAGCACCGTGAAGACCTTGACCAGATCGCCGTCGATCACCGCATATCGACCTGCAGAGCGCTGGTTCAAGTTTACGTCGAGTGCGATTCGTTTCTCATGATTATGCACGCGCTCGACCTGTACCCGCTCGGCATAGCCGAAAGCGGTAACTCCGCCGGCCATGCGCAGCAAATTGCCGAGACTTTCGTTGCCTTTCATCTCATAGATGGCCGGGCTCTTGACGTCGCCGGTAATTCCCGCCACCGATCCGATCACGGGAACGAAGATCACGTCGCGCGCGTTGAGCCGCACATCGCCGGCGGTATTTCCTCGCAGAAGCAGATCGTAAAGGTCCAGCGTCGCGACCACTCGATTATCCCTGCGCACTTCGATCCTGCGCAGGCTCCCGACCTTGGCGATCCCGCCCGCCGCCACCAGGGCGTTGGAAACGTGGGAGAGCGCGCTGACATTATAGAGTCCCGGTTGCGAAACCTTGCCGATGACGAACACCTGGATGGTACGCACCTGGCCCATCGTCACGTCGACTTCGACGCCGGTGATCTGGCCCATGCGGCCTTCGATCAGCTTTTTGGCCTGGCCGAAGGTGAGGCCTGCGACCTGCACTGGGCCGATTTCCGGGACCATCACGGTGCCCGCGCGATCGACC
The DNA here is from genome assembly GCA_963747115.1 of uncultured delta proteobacterium. Classification (GTDB taxonomy): domain Bacteria; phylum Desulfobacterota; class Binatia; order Binatales; family Binataceae; genus DATGKG01. Next base: position 95,205 of record CAVVEB010000008.1, read on the forward strand.
TTCAGATGCAGGGTCTGATTGACCCGCCCCCAGATGTAGACATTCAACTCGTCATCCGCGCCGAGGATGTAGTCGTCGCCTACGGGCGCACTTCCCATCGGCGAGAAGGTGGAAACCTGGCTCGAGAACAAATCGTAGCCAAACTGCTGGAGCGATTTCGCCGTCGGAGCGGTAAATAGCTTGTAGGGAGTATCCAGCTCGTGGAAGCGGGTCTCGATGCTGGAAGTCTCGACCGGGCGCCGCCGAGGCTCGAGCGGCGGCATATTTGCATTTGCGTTCGAGGGATTTTCAGTGTTGGCAGAACCTTGGCGCGACAGACAGTCGTTCAGCTGTGTGACTTGATCGGCGGACAAGCCGAGGGTTTTGCCCAACTGTTCCACCTGCGAGGGGGTCATTTGTTTCTTGGCAGCACCGTCGCAGAGCTGCTGCATTTCCGCGTCGGTAAGCCCGCCGCCGACCGCGCCCCTCGCGGCCTGGAAGGCATCCGCAGTGCCATGTCCCGGCGTGCCGGTATCCTGCGCCAACGCCGCCGGGGGGTTAAGCAGGAGCGCGCCACACGTTATGATTAGCGCAAGAAAACAAATTGTCGTTTGCGTCCGCATTCTCAGACCCCCCTGGATATGGCAGACTGGTCTCGGTCGGAGGCTTTTGATGCCGAGATTGATTAAAACTTTAGTCCCGCTCATCGCGTGTTTCTTCGTGTCCATCATTTCAGCTCGCGCCCAGATGTCTTCTCCGTCGCCGAATCAGGACCAGACCCAAGGCGGCGCCGACGAGTCTGGTCAGGTCATTTGCGCCGGTAACGTTCCGCCCGATGGCATGGTCATCACGGCGACGGGTAACTCCGTCGAATGCGGCGGTTCGTGCCGCTCGCGCCATATCGTGCCGGTAAAGGGCCGCATCATGGTGATATGCGCCCAGCAACCCATTCCGGAACAATATGAAATTCAAAGCATCACTAGTACTCCCGCGTGCAATTGTCTCGGCGAAGACGACAATGCCTACGTGATCCGCCTTCCCGGCGCGATCCTTCCCACGCCACTTCCGCCAGCATTCCCGCGCACTAATGCCAACCAGCAAGGAAGTTCTACCGCGCCCTGAGCTGCCTTTTTCAGCACTCCATCATAACCGGCCTGCGGATGAACACAAGGGTCTACCTTATGCGGCCCATGTATAGCCTTGGTGACTCGTGATTTGCCTACTAAACGCGATGCGACACCTCTCCCCCGCTCTTTCCCGATCTGAATATGTTGCAATTATGTTGCTCCGATGTTGCTCCGCGTAGCGCTGTTTGCATTCGAATGTTGTTCTGCGCACTCTTGATCGCGCGCTCTTCGGTGCACTGATCGCGCTCGATGCGTCCCGCTATGCCTTCCTCTACGCCTATCGTGACCGCTCCGGCTACATTCGCCGCACGCTCGCGCCTCGCCCTCGGTTACTCTCTGATGATCGCCGGCATGATCGGATCCTGCCTGCTCGTCCGCTCCTGCGATCGCTGCGCGGTTCCACGATGAGTGACGCGGGAAATAGTTGCAAACTGCAACTATAGGGCATGCTATATGCATCGGGTTGACGCGCCGTGAACGCTCCAGACTTTGCCGTACTGGATTTGGCTATCTGCCAGGCTCGAGTTGTCCTTTCGATATTAGCCGTCCTGTCAATGTACATCGATCCAACCGTCGGCGGGTTTCTGGGTATTGACGCCCACGCCTTGATAACCGGATTCTTATACTTTCTGTATAGTCTGGGTACCTATGCTGCGGTGCGCCAGGGAATCCTCAAACGGCAGTGGCTGTGGGTCACGGCTGCGCTTGACATTATGTTTGCTGCCATCCTCGCTCGAGTTACCGAGGGCCAGACCAGCCCGTCGTTTGCACTTTTCTTGTTTGCTGTCATTGCGGCGGGAAGCTGGAGCGAACTGAACGGAACCATCGTAGTTACTTCCGCTTGCGTCGTAATGTATCTGGTCGCGATGGCCTTCGGCACGCGCGCGCCGACCAGCATCCATCTGATGCGCGCGGGGTACTTTGCCATTGCGGGCTACCTGGTTATTTTTTTCGGGCAGCAACGGGCCAATTTTGAAAGGCGACTGCGCAATCTCGAGACCGCCGCCGAACGCCAGAACATCGCCCGCTCCCTCCATGACGGCTACATCCAGTCGCTGGCCGGGGTGAACATGCGGCTGGAAAGCTGCCGCGACATGCTGGCAGAGCGATCAAACCAGGGAGGCGCTGGCGGAAATCACCGAGCTCCAGCATCTGATCGATCGGGAATACGATGAAGTCCGAGCCTACGTCCGGTCGTTGGCCAACGCTGACCCGGTCCTTTCGAGCGAGAGCTTTCATGGATTCAGGACCGAGTTCCGGATCCATGCTGAGTTCGCCGCCCGCGCGTTGATCGTGGAACAGGTTCTGCTTATCGCACTCGAGGGTGTGAGAAACACTCGTCGGCACGGGCGCGCGCGACGAGCTGCCATCGACATGCGACAAGCGGAAAGTTCGATTCAAATAACCATCGATGACGACGGAATCGGCTTCGGCGGATCAGCGACTCCGCCCTGGACAATTGCATCTCGAGTCGCCGAATTCGGGGGCCGCTGTGAGTATCAACTCCGAGCCTCCTTGGGGTGCTCACCTCGAAATCGAGATCCCGGATACCTAGGCTATGAAAGCGCCGATTCGATTGATTATCGCGGATGACCACGAGCTCTTTCGCCAGGGCCTGCGCTCGCTTCTCTTGCGGCATCGCGACATGCAAGTAGTGGCGGAAATCGAAAATGCGGCTGACCTGCGATACGTCATCGGTGCGACGCCGTCCGATGTTCTGTTGCTCGATTTGCAGATGGATCGATGGCTCCTGGGCGACGTTTCGGAGTTGTCTCGCCTGACTAAAGTGTTGATCCTGACCGCCAATGAGACGATGGAGAACTCCATCATCGCCTTGCGCGCGGGCGCCCGGGCGATCGTTCAGAAACGATTTGCGATCCGGACGCTGATTGAAGCGATTCGGGCAGTGGCCGATGGGCTAGTCTGGATGCCGCCGACGCTGCAAGCGGAGATCGCTTCACAATGGGGGAGTTCTTCAGTCAAACAGCTAACCGATCGCGAAGCTCAAATCGTTTGCTGTGTCGCGGCTGGTCTGCATAATGCGGAAATCGCGACGCGCCTCACGATTGCGGAAAGTACAGTAAAAACCCATCTTAACAATGTCTTCCAGAAGCTTGACGTTCGCGATCGGGTGGAGCTGGCAATGTATGCGCTTCGTCATGGCTTAATCGCTAACACCGATCCGGGTAGCGATTCGAATCAGTCATAAGAGATCCTCACGAATTACCTAAAGAGACTTTTGTTGATTGATGCCGCTTGGGTAAGCATTGCTGCCTAGATAGGCAGAACACCTCCGGCGGCTCTAGTCGCCCATTACTCACAAGTTGCTATTCGGTTAGTACTTTAGATGGAGAGTTCTTACTCCATCAGATTTACTTATCGGAACGATCGCTGTTCGTATGTCGAATTCGCGCGACGGGCATGTCCATTGCACTCTGCAACTTCGCGGAATTTTTCCCATTACGGCATATAAGCGCGGCGCGATCTAGTTGAGGACGGACGCCGCAAAACACTACGTCACTGGTCGGGCACCTTGGGCGATTGAATCGCACGAGGGGTTCCAGGACCAAGGAGGAAATCTGCGCGATGGGCGCGAACAGCAAACAGGGATGGTACCTTTTTCTGTTTTTGATCGGATTCACGTTCCTGCCGGCTGGCTTGGTCTACTTGGGCTTTGTGTTCGCCTTGGTGGGACTTGCCTGCCTGATCGTATCAGTCGTCGGATTTTACCAAATCAGGCCACTAGAGTTCGGGAACGCTGAAGCTAAGCCGCATGCGGTCGCGCCGGCGGGTTCTTCTACGCCGACGAAGCGTGCGGTTTAAGAGGAGGGCGAATTTAAGATGAAACTCGTAGGTGTAATCGTAATTCTGCTCGGATGGTTGATTGCGGTCAGCAGTGTGATGCTGGGAAGCGTCGGCGTGCAGCTAATCGTTGCGCCCGCTGGCTTTCTCGTCTCGTTCGTCGGGATCACCGCGATTTTAAATCCCGCGCATAACGCAAACGCAATCTGGAAACAGTGAATCGGAGAGGGAAGCAAATGCTCGCTAGCGCAAGGATGCTCAAACTTCGACGCTATGTCTCTATGTCGATCGCAATTCTCTGGCTCGCGGGCCTGTTGATGCCGACCGTCATAGCGTACGCCCAAGCCTCTCCGGCGGCCTCGCCGGCCGCGGCCCCGACGCCCGCCCCGGTTCCGATTACCGACGCAGACCTGCGCGGAGTCTCCGGCCCGTCACCGGCCGACTTGGCCAAGGGCGATCCCGGAGGCACGTTGACCGGAACCGTCAACGACATCGTCGTCTCGGACAGCAAAAAGGGACTGACGCTGGCCGACTTGGTGAATATGGTCGGGCAGAATCGGATCGCGGACAATTTCATCTGGACCTTGGTAACCGGCTACCTGGTCATGTTCATGCAGGCCGGGTTCGCCTTGGTAGAAACCGGGTTGTGCCGAGCGAAGAACGCTAACCATACCATGATGATGAACTTCATGGTGTATGGATTCGGCCTGTTCGCCTATTGGGTGATGGGTTTTGCGATTCAACAGGGTGGATGCGCTCCGAACACCAACCTCGGCGGACTGAGTCCGCTAAATTCGGAATTCGCGCTCACTATGTTCGGCGGCAAATCGTGGGGCATTTTCGGCCAGCGGGGATTTTTCCTAAGCGGTTCGACCTACGATGTCGGCGTTATGGTAATGTTCCTTTTTCAGATGGTGTTCATGGATACAGCCGCTACAATCGTCACGGGAGCCGCTGCGGAGCGATGGAAGTTCGCGGCGTTCGCGGTGTCGAGCATGTTCCTTGGAGCCATTACCTATCCTCTCTATGGCAACTGGGCGTGGGGCGGTGGATGGCTGTCACAACTGGGTACCAACTATCATCTGGGTCACGGTTACTGCGACTTCGCGGGTTCGGGCGTCGTCCATGCCGTCGGCGGAATAAGCGCGTTGGCAGTTTCGATGATCATCGGTCCTCGCATTGGCAAGTACACCAAGACTGGGAAAGCCAATTCGATGCCGGGTCACGATATCACAATGGTCCTACTCGGATGTTTCATCCTGGCCTTCGGATGGTTCGGGTTTAACCCAGGTAGCACGCTGGGCGCGTCTGGTGCGGGCAACCTGCGTATCGGTTCGATTGCAGTGAACACGATGCTAGCCGGATGCACAGGCTCCTTTGGCTCGATTCTCTACATGTGGATCCGCTTCGGCAAGCCGGATGCGTCGATGACCGGCAATGGCTTGTTGGCCGGCCTCGTAGCGATCACGGCGCCGTCAGGCTTTGTCAACACGGTGGGCGCGGTGATCCTGGGCTTTATGGCGGGTATGCTGGTTTGTTTGAGTGTCGAATTCATCGAGCGCGTGATGCGGGTAGACGATCCAGTCGGCGCCATCTCCGTTCATGGAACTTGCGGTTTGTGGGGCGTGATCTCGGTAGGTCTCTTCGCAGACGGAACCAGCAATTACGGCGGAAGCTGGAACGGCGTCGACGGCAGCGTAAGGGGCTTGTTCTATGGCGATCCTTCGCAGCTGGTGGCGCAAATTATCGGTTGTGCGACTCTGATCGGCATGGTCTTCACCATAAGCTATGTCGGCAACGTCATCATCGATTTGATTATCGGCCAGCGGGTCGGCGCGAACAGCGAACTCGAGGGTCTGGATCTTCCTGAAATGGGGGCGCTCGGCTATCCGGAATTTCAACTCGTTAGCCCGAGCCTCGGTCGCTCGGTCGAAGTCGCAGACTGATTAGGAGGAATCATGGCCGGCCAAATAGCTTTCGCAGTGGTGATGCTGGTGGTGTTCGCTCTCTGGCAAACCATCAAACCCGGCAAAAGCATTTTCGACGAGTAATGGGAATCGCTGGGGAGTAAGATGAACACCGGGAGCCATACGCAGGAACTCGAAATGGCAAACAAGCGGCCCACGCCGATCGTCCGCGACGCCGACGCACTTCTCACTCGCGGGATCGAGGCAGTCGAGTACGATCGCATCGAAGAAGCGGTCGGCGTGTTGCGCCAGGCGGCCGAGCTAGCTCCCGACTCACACGACGTGCAGTTGGTGCTCGGGATCGCGCTGATGCGGGCGATTGAGTTGAGTGGCGCGATCGCGGCGTTTGAAACCGCGATCGAGCTTCAACCTCGAAGTTTCTTCGCGCACTTTCGCATGGGCGAGGCTTACATGCGGGTCGGCATCCCCGGCACCGCCAAGGAGTATCTCAGCCAGGCGCTGCAGTTGAGCACGACCAAAGAGCAGCGCGACATGGTTCGGAAACTGCTCTCGCTCGAGCGCGCGCGCGCACCTCGGCGCGCATGGCGGCCCGACTTCAGCAAACTGGGGCGAAGGAAAACCGAGCCATGACTATGTTGAAGAATCGCGCGCAGATTCTGACCTTAGGCGCCACCACGACAGCCGCGATCATAATGGTGTTCTTTTTCAAGGCGCCCATGGTGCCGGTAGCGATCGGCGCGATCGGCGCCGCCGTTCTCATTCTGCGCCGCAAGCCCGAGGCATGATCTGCTCTCGGTGAGGTCAAAAAGGATGTTCCCCGCATGAAAAAGGTTGAAGCTATCGTCAAGCCCTTCACGGTCGATGGAATCAAAGAGGAACTGAGCAAGATCGGGGTTCACGGATTGACCGCATACGAGGTCAAGGGCTTTGGCCGCCAAAAAGGCCATACCGAGATGTATCGTGGAACCGAATACACGGTCGACTTCTTGCCCAAGATCAAGCTCGAGATCCTGATCCACGACAGCCAGTTGGACTCAGTCATCACGGCTCTGGTTGCCAAGGCGCACACCGGAAAGATCGGCGATGGCAAGATTATCGTGACCGAGGTCGCTGACGTCATTCGGATTCGCACCAGCGAGCACGGCGATCCGGCGATCTGACCTCGCGAGGGGCAGTGTAGCTAGCGATGGCGGTAGCCGGTTTGGTGGTCGTTTTCCTGGTGGTTTTGCTGGGGCCAGTGCTGGTTAAGCCGATCGAGCAAAACATCGAAGTATTCTTTCTCGGTGTCGGGCGCGATCGCGGCGCTAATTGGCGGCCAATGGGGGCGTGGTTTGCTGCATGCCGCGGTGACCGAACCGATCGCACTCACCGTCGCGGTACTGATATTTGGCGTGGTCGCGAGGCTTGGCCGGCCCGCCCTTGATCGCGGGGTAAAGCGCCTCACGAAAATAGCCTCCGCGCGCTGGATTTACTTCGGACTCATCATAGTCCTGGGCCTGCTGTCCAGCGTGATCACTGCCGTCATCGCAGCGCTGGTATTGGTCGAAGCGATCGCGATGCTCAAAATGGATCGGCATAGCGAGATTTCCGCGGTGGTACTCGCATGCTTCGCGATCGGGCTCGGCGCAGCACTGACTCCTGTTGGCGAGCCGCTCGGGACCATAGCGATCGCGGCGCTGAAGGTCGATTTCTGGTATCTGGTGCGGCTCCTGGGCCCGTTGGTAATCGCCGGAATCCTGATCGTGGGTGCAGTCAGCCTATGGTTGCCGGCCAAGCACGGACACTCGCTAGACGCGGATCGACACAACGATAGCTGGAGTGAAATCGCGATACGGGCCGGCAAGGTTTACCTCTTCGTGGCGGGTTTGGTCGGCCTCTCGTGGGGGCTTCGTCCGCTTGTCGATCGATACATCAGCGAAATGCCGCAGTGGGCGCTCTTTTGGATCAACAGCATTTCCGCAGTGGTCGACAACGCTACTCTCACCGCCGCCGAAATCGGTCCGTCCCTGACTCATGCGCAACAGCGAGGCGTTTTAATGGGCCTGCTGATAAGCGGCGGTATGCTGATCCCCGGAAACATCCCCAATATCGTCGCGGCCGGCCGGCTTGGGATTTCAAGCCGGGAGTGGGCCCGCGTCGGCCTCGTCACCGGCTTTCCGCTTATGCTGCTTTGCTTCGGAGTCCTCTATTGGATGGCGTGAAGACTGGTCCGGACGCGGTCGCGCGGGCGAGGATCTGAACTGCGGCGCGGGCGGAAGATTCCAGACGCGCCCATCCGCTCACATCGGAGGTTGCGTGATCCCCGTGATCGGGATGCCCAACTCGCGAAATCGCTTCAACACCTCGAGGCTGATGCGCTGCTGCGCATCGAGGTAGGTGATCAGTTCCTGATCCTCCACCCAGTAGACGACTTCGAAATTGAGCGACTGCGGCCGCATAGTCTTTAAGATGCGCGCGCTCGAAGCGCGTCTTCGGAACTTTTCCGATGATCTCGCCCAGCAGCGCCGGAATCTGTTCCAGATGCTCCTCGGCCGCGAAGTGCCCCACGGTCAAAATAAATAACACCCGGCGCTCGCGCAGGCGGCGGAAGTTTCGGATCCGGCTCTGGAGCAGGCTGGCGTTGCCGACGATTAATTCCTCGCCGGTAATATTGCGCATCCGGGTGGTCTTGAATCCGATATGCTCGACGGTCCCCGAAAAGTTGTCGAACATGATGAAGTGGCCGACGTCGAACGGCTTGTCGAGCAGAATCGACATCGAGGCGAAGAAGTCGCCCAGGATCTGATTGAGCGCTAGCGCGATCGCCACTCCGCCGATGCCCAGACCGGCGATCAGCGTCGTGATATTCACCTTCAGGTTGTCCAGCACCAGCAGGATCGCGATCGACCAGACCGTCAGCCGCGCGAAAAACTTCAGCGCCTCGATGGTCGAAACGATCGAGCCGTCATCGCCATGCCGAGCGCGCAACAGCTTGGCGATCACGTAGCTCGCGGTCTCATCCATCCAGAGCGCGCCCTGAAAAATGAACCCCACGATCAGCGCGACGTCGATGTTGAATTCGCCGCGCGCGCTGAGTTTGAGCGCATCGGAAGCAACGTAGAGTCCCACTACCAGGAGAAAAATCGAGCTGATGCGCCTGACCAGTTCACCGAACAGATTCCAGATGTCACTTTCCCTGGTGGCGGCCAGCGCGGTCACGCGTCGCGCGATCATTTTTTTCGGTACGCGCAGCGCGACAAAAACCACCGCCCAGATGACGACGAAGGCGATCCACGCGAGCAAGGTCTGACCCGCGATCCTGGTCTCCAGGACTTTTAGCCGGGAAAGTATCTCAGCGGTGTGCATCGGGAATCGGATCAGCGATGAAAGGGGACGCGAGGGTCGGGCAATTTATCGGGCGGACTAGAGGACCGGCTCGCCGGCGGGAGGCTCGGCGCCGGGCGCGGCGGGCATTTCCTCGTGCGGCGGCGCGGCAGCGGGCGGATTCTTGCGCTCCTCGATCCGTTTGAGGCGCCGTTGTTCTTTTTCCTGCTGCTTCTCTTTACGCGCACGCTCTCTGAGTCTTTTTTCCAAACCGGCTCCAACGAAAAGATGATGGTGATCGGAATTCGAGTGTTGAAGATGCGATAGTAGGCTTTTAGCGCAGCAATTACGAGCACCCCGCAGGTTGTCGGGACATCTCTGTTCGGAGGGTAAAAATCAAAAGTAGACTTGAACAGTTGTTACGAGCACGGGAGTTCTTATGAGTGTCGCAGTTTCACTTGACCGAGCTCGCCAGGCAAAAAGGCAATCTCGATCTGCTGGTCAAACTGCAAAATGCCCGTGTGTCGGTCCAGCCTTCGTGCTCTGTTTGGCCATACGTCTCCCGCCGCCATTTCCCAAGAACACGCGACAAATATTCCGCATAACTAGTTGTAAGACCCATCGATTTCAGCTTCTTAGCCAACTTCCCGATAAAAACCGTTTTTGGGTTAATCCTAAAATAGGGTTATTTATCCCCCTTCTTACAGGGGTGTGCGTTGTGACGCGGTCAGTGTTTACGGGCAAATACGAGCGTTTTCGACAACTGATCGTTCAAGCACGAAAGGATGCGGGACTTACTCAGGTCCAGTTAGCACGAAAGCTCGGAAAACCGCAGTCCTACGTTTCCAAGTATGAACTCGGCGAACGTCGCCTAGACGTTATCGAATTTGTGGAGGTCGCTGTTGCCCTGGGCGCGCGACCCGAAACTCTTCTCAAACGGCTTCGAGTTCATCCGGCGGCCGACCGAGTATGAAGATCGTACGCATCGAGACATTGATTAGCGTCGGAAAGTTCGCGGCCTCCTCCAATTGGAAAGTAATCCGGGCAGATCTTCATAAGAAAATCCGAAAGGTAGGCTGGCCTCCCGGAAGTAGATCCTTCACGATCTACCCCGAAAGCGGAAAAAGGAGAGGCAAAGGCAACGGCGTAACACCGATTAAGACCGAATTGATCGACGACCTCGTGAAGAACCGTTGGAAGCGAGAGCAACGCCTTCCGATAGCCGTGGCCAAGCGACCGGGCAATGTCGACGCGCTGCTGGAAACCCCCCAAGGAAAACTGGTCGCGCTGGAATGGGAGACTGGCAACATCTCGTCAAGTCATCGAGCCTTGAACAAGATGGCGTTGGGATTGCTCAAAGAGGTACTTAGCGCGGGAACCTTGGTAGTACCATCGCGGAAACTATATAAGTTCCTGACAGATCGGATAGGTAATTTCGATGAACTCGAACCCTATCTCGATTTGTGGAAGTCTATTCCCTGCCGGAATGCTGTCCTCGAAATCGTCGTCGTCGAGCACGACGCAGAGAGCACCTCGGTTCCACGTATACCCAAGGGCACCGACGGTCGCGCGCTCGGATAGGCGGTTCAAATATCGATTGGCTCGAATTGCGCGCGTATCCCAATTTAGGTTATCGTGCAGAAGTTGTGATGAGACAGAGCCCGTTCAAGTGGGACGCCAACGCGCTTGCGCTTGAGCCTTTCTTCAAAGGTGGGAGTGCGCCAACTGCGCCCGTTTATCAGACCAATCTCGGAGCGTTATTTTCTGCCGACTGCATGGCCATCCTTCCGTCCATCAAGGAAGACGCGATGGATACCGTGTTCGCAGATCCACCGTTCAACTTGGGGAAGCGGTACGGCCAAAATACAGACGATTTCAAATCCGATCCTGAGTATTTATCGTGGTGCCAAGAGTGGATTGCTGAGTGTGTCCGGATTTTGAAGCCTGGCGGCGCTTTTTTTCTGTATAATCTGCCGAAATGGAATGTTCTCCTTGGCGCGTATCTTATGGAGTTGGGTTTGCAATTCCGGCACTGGATTGCAATCGAAATTAGCATGTCCCTTCCGATTCCCGGCAGACTGCACCCGAGCCACTATGGTCTGTTGTATCTAACGAAGGGTAAACCCAAGACCTTCCGGAAAATTCGGGTACCGATCCAGACATGCAGGCATTGCGGAGGCGAAGTGAGGGACTACGGCGGGCACCGGAACGCGATGAATCCCAGGGGCGTCAATCTCAAAGACGTTTGGAGCGACGTCCCGCCCGTCCGCCATTGGAAATTCAAATCGAAAGGTCGCCGCGCAAACGCTCTTTCCACGAAACTCCTGGACCGGGTGATCGAAATGACAACTCGACCCGGGGACATTGTACTCGATCCTTTTGGCGGCAGCGGGACTACCTATGCCGTCTGCGAAGCGAAACAGCGCCGTTGGCTAGGTATCGAGATTGATTTCGCCGCCGATATTGCCGACCGTCTCGAAGGCGGCCAGATCAGTTCCCACCGAAACGATGATTTCATCGACGAGTAGAATGCCCGCCGACTCGAAATTGGAGCGATAGCCTGCGCCAGCCGAGGCATGTTTGCCTTGTTATGTCCGGGAAGCCGATTCCCGCCATACTTGAATCGCGCCCGGAGGGATTCGAACCCCCAACCCTCAGATCCGAAGTCTGATGCTCTGTCCAGTTGAGCTACGGGCGCACTGATCTGTCCTTCAATCATTTCCCCTCGCCGATGTCCATTCGGGGCGCGATTTGACTCCCTTGCCGATGCTGCCATAATATGACTGACCGGTCAGTTCACCTATGCGAAAGTCTGCCACCGCCCGCCGCGCGCCGAATCACCATCCCGTCGCTCCTCGACCCGAGCCCGATGCCGCCCTTAACGGCAACAACAAGCGCGATCGGATCGTCGCCGCCGCGTTGCGCCTGTTCGCCAACGAGACCTATCAGGCGGTCACCATGGACCGCGTGGCCGACGCGGCCGGGGTCGCCAAGGGCACGCTCTATCTATATTTCGCCTCCAAGGAGGCCCTCTATCTCGGCATCCTGAGCGACGGCCTCGAGAGCATCAGCCGGCGCTATCAGGCGACCGTGGACCCGCGCCAGGGGGTCGCCGAGCGGCTCCGCCATGCGATCGCGGTCAGTATCCAGTTCTATGAGGAGCGCCGCGATCTGCTGCGGCTGATTGCGACTGAGGAGCCGCGGCTGGCCGAGGAGCGCCATCGGCTGATCGACGATTGGCGCGAGCGCGGCATCGTCTTTTTCACCACGCTGATCGAGGAGGGAATTCGCGCCGGCGTGTTCGGCGCCGCCGACGCGCGGATTGCGACCCTGGCGATTCTCGGCGGGATTCGCTCGGTGCTCCTCTATTACGGCGCGAGCTGGAGCGTTGGTGCGATGAGCGAAGAGCTCGCGAACTTTTTTCTGCAGAGCCTGATGCTGCGCGGCCAGCCTCGCGGCCAAACCGGCAGCAATACACGCCGCCGCGCGGAGCAACGGCAATGAAGAAAGTCATTCGCCGGATAGTTACGCTCCTGACGGTCGTCGCGCTGCTCGGCGCCTTTTACTGGTACGGCAGTATCCATCTATGGCCGGCGCCGAATACCCGCTCCATCCGCGCGGTCGGAATGCTCGAAGCGCCCGAGGTTAACCTGACCAGCCGTATCGCGGGCCGCATCAGCGATTTGAAACTGCTCGAGGGCGACCGGGTGACGCGCGGCGAAGTCGTATGCCGGATCGAGGACATCGATCTCAAGAATCAATACGCCAAGGCGCAGGCCGATTTGCTGCAGGCGCAAGCCAACATGATGAACGCGAAGCGCACCATCGATCGCGACAACAAACTTTTCCAGCAGCACGTGATTTCGGTCAAGGATCGCGACGACGCACAGTCCGCTTACGAGATGGCGCAGGCGTCCGTCGCGAGCAACCAGGCCAACGTGGATTTCTTTCGCGATCAGTTGCGCGACACCGCGATCGTGTCGCCGGTCGACGGCATCGTGGTGAACAAGGCGCTCGAAGTCGGCGAATGGGTCACGCCTGGCACCCCGATTCTTACCATCGACGATTTATCGACGGTATGGGCGCGGGTCGATGTGCAGGAAACCGATCTCGGCTCCATCTACGTCGGCAAGGCGGCGGAGGTGGTTCTGCCGGGCGATCCGCCGACGACTTATAGCGGACGCGTGATGGCGATTGGTCAGGAGGGGAACTTCGCGACCGAACGCGACGTGCGCCGCGGACGCCAGGATATTCGCACCTTCTACGTCAAGGTGCAGGTGTTGCAGGCCGAGGGCGAACTGAAACCCGGAATGACGGCGGAAGTTGCTTTCGCACGGCGGCAAGATGGAACCCGGCTCAGCCGCAATAACGACCAAAGACCTCTGTAAGCGCTTCGGCGCCTTCGTCGCGGTTAAAGACGTCACCTTCGAGGTCCGCCGCGGCGAAATGTTCGGCTTGCTCGGCCCCAACGGCGCCGGCAAGACCACCCTGGTGCGGATGCTGACCACGCTGCTGCCGCCGACTTCCGGCGAGGCGTGGGTCGCGGGCGAAGACGTCGCGCGCCATCCCACCCGCGTGCGCCAGAAGATCGGCGTTATCCCGCAGGCGATGACCTCGGATCTCGATCTCACGGGATGGGAGAACGTGGACATCTACGGCGAGTTCTACGGCATCCCGCGCCGCCAGCGGCGTCAGCGCGCCGAGCGGCTGCTCGACATGGTCGGAATCCGCGATCGCGCGCAGGACTTGGTCGCCACCTATCGGGCGGGATGCGCCGGCGACTCGAAATCGCGCGCGGCCTCATCCATTCGCCGCAAGTGCTGTTCCTCGACGAGCCCACCATCGGACTCGACCCGCAAAGCCGCCTCGCGGTGCACGACCTGTTGCTGAAACTTCGCAGCGAAAGCGAGCTCACGATTTCATTGACGACGCATTATATGGATGAGGCAGAATCGCTCTGCGATCGCATCGCGATTGTCGATCACGGGATCATCGTCGCCCTCGACACGCCGCAGGGACTCAAAGCCAGCGTCAAGGGTTCCGATCGAATCGAGCTCGACGTGAAAGGCCCGATCGATCAGATCATCGCGATGCTGCGCGGCCGACCCGACATCCATGACGTGAGGCGCAACGGCAACGATGGCGCGCTGACCATTCGCGCCGACGACGGCGCGCACGCGCTTCCGGCGTTGATTAGCGAGATCGACGGCACCGGCGGCGAGGTAACCTCGATCAACCTGCAACGCGTCTCGCTGGAAGACGTTTTCATCGAGCTCACGGGCCGTTCGTTGCGCGACGAACCGGCCAAAAAAGTCAGCCTGTTCGACGCGGGGATGCCGCGGCCGCGCTGATTGAGGAAAGCATTGCAGCCATGAAGTTGTGGGCGATAATGCGGCGCGATTTATTGAAGCTCTCGCGCAATCCGATCACCCTGCTCTCCACCGTCCTGATGCCGATCGTGTACCTGGTCATCATCGGAAATTCTTTCAACGGCAATTTGAAGCATCTCTCACTCGCCGTGGTCAGCCAGGATCATGGCGAGTACGGACGGCGCATGGTCGAGAAGCTGCAGGCGCTCGAAGCCGGTCCGAAAACGATGACCCTCTCGTATGTCAGCGACCTCGGCGAGGCGATCGAGCAGGTGCGCAAGGGCACCTACAAAGCCGCGGTGGTGATTCCGCCCGACTTCACCAAGAGCATCAACGAGGGCCGGGTCGCGGAAATCGGCGTCTTCACCGATAACGTCGATACCATCAGCGCGGCCACCCTGGAAAGCGACCTCGATGCGGCCGCGGCGACGCTGCAAACCGAGTACGTCACCGCGCGCGAGCCGAAACTGAATCAGATCGTGACGCGCACCAGCGAGTTGTTCACCACTGTCGACTACGATCAATCGCTGATTCCCGGCGTCATCGTGATGTCGTTGTTCATGGGCTCGCTGATGTCGGGCGTGTTCAACTGGGTGATGGACCGTTTCATGGGGGTGACCGAAGGATACCTGGTGACTCCACTTTCGCGATGGGAAATCGCGGGCGGAATCCTCGCCAGCGGCGTCACTATCACCAGCGCCGCCGCGATCCTGGTGCTGTTCATCGGACTGCTAATCACCGGCGGCACCATCCAGGGTGGCTTGCCGGCGCTGCTGACGATCATCGGAATCATCATCGTGGGCGCGACCGGGCTGCTCGCGATGACCTTCTCGATTCTCGGGCGCGCGACGCATCCGCGGCTGGTCGGCACCTTCGCGGGATTTTTAAACGTGATCCTTTTTTTTCCCAGCGGCGCGATTTACCCGGTGGAAAGTTTTCCGAAATGGCTGCGAACCTTCGCGCAGTACAATCCCGAGATGCATGCGGTGAGCGCGCTGAAATCGATTCTGTTCAAGGGCGCGGTGTTCGGCGCGGTGCGCAATGACCTGCTGTTTTTGGTGGTCTTCACCGCCATCATGCTGGTGGTCGCGAGTATGTCCTTCAAGCGCACGCTCTAGGAATTCGTTGTCATAGGGCCGGGTATGACTTATAGTAATACTATGAGCACGGTTAAAGTGGCGATTACCCTCCAGGACGATCTCCTTCAACGGGTGGATTCGTTGGTGAGCAAGCGAGTCTTTCCGAATCGTAGTAAAGCGATTCAGGAGGCGGTACGGGAAAAACTCGCTCGCTTCGATCGGGGCCGGCTGGCGCGGGAATCGGCCAAGCTCGACCGCAAGCTTGAACAAGCGATGGCGGAGGAAGGAATCTCGCGTGAGCTCAACGAATGGCCCGAATACTGAGGGGCGATGTCGTCTGGGCGGACCTCAACCCAGTCAAAGGACATGAGCAAGCGGGCCGTCGGCCCGTACTCGTGCTCAGTCATGAGGTCTTCAACCAGCGATCCGGAACCGTGATCGCGATGGCATTGACCAGCCAAGCGCCAAGCGCAGGTTTTCCGCTGACATTAGGACTCAACGTGAAAGGGTTGCCGGAAGCTTCGTGGGTGAAGATCAGTCAGATTCGCACGCTCTCGGTCGAACGCATTGGGCAGCGTCTTGGTCGCGCATCGGCGGAAGAGCTGGCCCAAATCGTAGACGGTCTAGATGAGATTATCGGCGACTAGCATCTTTCGCCCTATCGCTAGGCGCCGAAGCAGGTGAACAGCGCGCGAAACATCATGAACCATACCGCGACCGTCGCGATGAGGTAGAGGTAGAACCGGAGCATCACCAGATTGAAGGTGCAATGGACGGCGCTGTGCAATACGCGAAACGCTACAAACACCCACGCCGCATCGACGTAGGTGGCATCCACTTGCCTCGTGACGAATAGATAGAGCGCGAGCGCGTAGAAGAGCACCGGAATCTCGAACAGGTTCTTCAGGTTGTCCGATGGATTGGACACCGCGGGCGGCGTCAGCCGCGCCAGCTCTCCGGGCTTCGCGAGATCCTTGGGACTAAGCTGGTTGGCCTGAATGAAAGCGATACGCCGGATGTACATGTACACCCACACGATGAAGGTCAGGAGCATCGTCGCGAAGAACGGGCCGAAGATTGCGCTCTGCGCCATGTGGTTCTCTCGAGCGGGCTGACGATCTGGAGCTGCCGCTCCGGTCTGCACCGCCCTACTTCAAAGCTTCCGCGAACAGTGCCGTCAGCTTTTCGAAAGCACGGTCGGCTTGCGCCTGGTTGTAGGCCGGGGCGCCCGCCGTCGTCCATCCATGATGCGCGCCCTCATAGACTTCGCTTTTGTATTTGCCGCCCCACGCCGCGAGCGCGCGATCGAACTTCTCGATCGCCTCGGCCGGCATGCTCCGATCCTCAACCGCGTGGCCAAAATAAAGCCGCGCCTTGATCCTCGGAAGTACCAGATGCGGACTCGTGGGCGCGTCGGTGTATAGACCGCCGCCATGAAATGACGCCGCCGCAACTATCTTCGCCGGCCGCAGCGCCGCGGCACGCATCGCCATCGCGCCGGTGAAGCAGTAACCGACCACGCCCATCGCGCCTTCGCGGACGGAAGGATGCGCCGCGAGGAAATCGACGTAGCTCGCGGCGTCGCGCTCCGCCGCGTCGGGCGTCATCGGGCCGGCCAGCTCCGCGAATCGCTTCATGGTGCGCGGATCGCCCATCGCGGGCGTGAAGTCGAACATCGGAGGGCGTCCGGTGCGGTAGAAAACGTTGGGCACCAGGACCGCGTAGCCTTTTTCGGCGAGACGCCTGGCCATATCGGTGTGCGCGGGCCGAATACCGCCGATATCGGTCAGATGGATAACGCCGGGCCATCGCCGCGCTCCCTCGGGATGAAATAGAACCGTGTCGGAGGTCCCGTCGGCGGTGCGAATTTCAAGATTTTCTTCGATCATGCTGGCTTCTCCACGATAAGGAGTTCTTCCTCTATGGCCGAGGACCCATGAAGCGCGCTTGCATCGCGAACGGATACTCACGGTTGATCGGCAGCGCGCTCGCCCGGTCGAGCGCCTCGAGTTCCTGCTTCTCCAGCGTGAATCCCACCATGCCCAGGTTGTCCTCATTCTGAGCCGCAGTCCGCGCTCCATAGATGACCGAACTGACGCCGCGCTGCTGATTGCACCACGC
Source organism: uncultured delta proteobacterium (assembly GCA_963747115.1). Taxonomy (GTDB): domain Bacteria; phylum Desulfobacterota; class Binatia; order Binatales; family Binataceae; genus DATGKG01. Next base: position 112,913 of record CAVVEB010000008.1, read on the forward strand.
CAGCGCGACTTGCGAGACCGATCGTCCGCGCTCCTTTGCGATCTGCTCGACCGCTTCCAGGGTCCGGTAGTTGCGTTCATCGGAGAGCCGGTTCCACATATCCATTTTGGCGAGGCGTGAATCGGCGGGAGGTTTTTCGCCCGAGCGATATTTGCCGGTCAGGAATCCTCCTCCGAGCGGACTCCACGGAATCACGCCGAGGCCTTCGCTGCGGCACATCGGAAGCAACTCGCGTTCGATTTCGCGCGAGACCAGGCTGTACTGCGGCTGCAAGGAATCGAAGCGCGCGAGCCCGTGCTTGTCGCTGACCCACAGACTCTTCATCAGTTGCCATGCGGTGAAGTTCGAGGCGCCGAGATAGCGGACCTTGCCCATATGGACCAGGTCGTCGAGCGCGCGCAGGGTCTCCTCGATCGGGGTTTCGAAATCCCATCCGTGCACCTGATACAGATCGATGTAATCGAGCTGAAGGCGGCGCAGACTGTTCTCGACTTCCGACATGATATGCCCGCGCGAGAGGCCCCATTCGTTGGGACCGACCTTCTGGCCCATGAAGAACTTGGCGTTGAAGCGAACCTTGGTCGCGATAACCAGGTCGTCGCGATGGTGGTGCTTGAGCACGCGGCCGAGGATCTCCTCTGAGGCGCCGGCGGCGTACACATTGGCGGTATCGAGAAAGTTGCCTCCGACCTCGACAAATCGATCGATTATTTTGCGCGACTCCTCCTCGCTGCTCTCGCGCCCAAACGTCATGCATCCGAGCGACAGTTCCGACACTTTCAGACCGGTTGCTCCGAGCCGTCGATACTCCATCCGAGCCTCCTGCACTGCTTCAATTCGTATGGCGGGAAACCGTTACGACGCTAGCGAATGTTTGCATCGGCCCGCAATACGGATTCGCAAGCAGCGGCTTGAACTCCGGCCCAGCATCGGTCATAGGTCTTGATTCAATGTCAGGGCGCTTAAGATGGCTGATCGTTGCTCCGGTGATATTGTTTGTCGCGGGCACCGTGCTGATGAGCAGTTGCGGCGGAGGAGGCAGCAGCTGTAACGGAAGCTATCAACAGGGAGTCTTCGAGCCGGGAGTTTGTCCCAGCCCGGCTCCCGGGGTCGGTTACAATCTCGAAACTATCGTGATGCTCGCCGGAACGCCGCTTCCGGCGACGCCCATTACCACTCCAACTTTCACGCCGTCGGGCACGCCGGTCCGAACTCCCGTGCCCAAGCCGACCCCCACCGCGACCGAAACTCTCGGGCCGCAGGCCGGGCCGACCGCCGCCGCAGTCGGTACGCAGGCCGATTTCAACGCCCAGGGTTTGTTCGTGAGAGGCCATAAGAGTTTCGTCGGCAACCTCGTCGGTTCCGATACCCTGTGGACCTCAAGCAACAACAATGTGCTGCAGGCGCCCCAGCCGGGGCCGGACGGCATGTATCAGGCGCTCAACCCGGGATGCGCCTGCGCGGTGGTGAGTTCGGGCGGTGTCTCCTCGCTGGCGGTCAGCGTCGGCGTGGTTGCGAGTCCTGGCGATCCGACACCGGTGGACTGCATGTGCGCGACTCCCGCATTCACTCCCACCGCCACACCTAAAGCTGTGCTGGAGGCGCCTGACCTCGAATCCGCGCAAATGCTGAACGCGCGCTCCAATGGGATCCTGCAGTGGATATACAACGGCGCGAGTCCCATTCAAAGCCAGCTCGCCCCGTCATCCGACGGCAATCTCTACTTCACGACCCGCGACGGCTTTCTCCACGCGATCGATGACAAGGGCCATGAACGGTGGGCTCGCAGATCGTATGCGAAGAGCATTGCGGTATCGCCCGGCGCAGTCCTCTACGCGCTTGCGCCCGATGGATCGGTGGAGGCACTGGACGCGCGTAGCAAGGCGCTATGGAATATGAGCGCCGCGTCCGCGCGGGGACCATTGGCGGCGTCCTCGGCCGCGGTATATTTCCAGGAAGACAAGCAACTCATCGCGGCGGCTTCACCCGGCGTGGTTCAATGGCGCGCCAACGCGCCGGATGAGATTACCTCCGCCGCGCTCGCCGATGACGGTACGATTGTGGCCGCGTCCGATGGGGCCTCGGTGATCGCGATCGCCTCCAACGGGGGCCGTCGATGGAGTTTCTCACCCGACGGCGGCTTCAAGGGCGAGGTCGCGGTGCGCGGCGATAGCGTCTATCTGGGTTCCACCAGCGGCAGGCTCTACGCGCTAGCGGCCTCAAGCGGCGCCGAGCTTTGGCACTTCGATACCTCGGCGGCGGTCATCGCGGGCCCGGTGGTAAATCCGACCGGACCGGTCTTCTTCGCTTCCGACGCGACCTATGCACTCACTGCGGACGGTGAGCTTGGGTGGAGCCAGCCATCCCCGAAGGGACCGACGACGCTGTTGGCCTCCGACGGCGCGGGCGGACTGTTCGTCGCACTCGATGCACACGAAGGCGTCATGCTCAATTCCGATGGGACCTCGAAGTGGGCGACGCGAAGCTTCGGTCAAATGGAAAGAGCCGCGATATCGGCATCCGGCGTGCTCTATGTGGCGGCGGACGGCCGCGTCTACGCCGTGAAATAGCATCTCAACGAAGGTTAGCTCCGGGGAATCATGGCGCAGTCCCCGCAGTTCAGTTGGTCGGACCAAAACTTCGCAGGTGAATTGACCGGGGACGTGCGCGGGGGATCGACACGATCGACTGGGGGATGTTTCTGCTTTTATCCTTCGCCCGCATGAGTCTATGGCGGCGCAATCGGCGGCGCACCGCGCTGACGATCCTCGCGGTTGCTTGCGCCACCGTGGTCTTCTGTATCGTGATGGTGCTGCCTTACGTCACCGATCGAATCGCTGCTATGGCGGACTCGTCGCCGCGTGTGGTGGTCACCAATCGGACGGCGATGCAATACGGGCTTCCTGAATCCTACGCGCAAAAGATCGAAAAGCTCGATGGTGTGGTCGCGGTGAATCGAATGGTATGGTTCAGCGGCGTCTATAACGATCCGAGACGTCAGTTCTCGACTGTAGCCATCGACGTCGATAACCCCGATGTCATCTGGCCCGAATACGGCATCGATGCCGCCTCGATCGCGTCATTCAAGCTCCATCGCAACGGCGCCCTGGTCGGCGCGGCGACGATGCATCGCTTCGGATGGAAGCTCGGACAAAACGTCAGCCTCAAGAGCCTGCGCTTTCCGATCGCGCTCACCTTCACCATCGTCGGAACTTACGACGGCGGTCCCGATCCAACCGTGTTTATGTTCCGGCGCGACTATCTCGAAGAAGCGCTTCATAGCGGACGCGTCGAATTCATTTGGGTGCGATGCTCCAGCCCCAAGGTGGTGAATCGGGTCGCGGCCGAAATCGATGCGACCTTCCGCAATTCCGGCGCCGAGACTGAAACCAGCACCGAGAAAGCGTTCCTGGTTACGTTCCTGGTGCGCGCGCAATCCCTCGGACGCATCGTACAGCTGATCGGATTGTGCGCGGTGATCGCGATCGCGCTCGCGATACTGAACGGATCGGCGATGACGTTGCGCGAGCGGCGCGGCGAGATCGCGGTATTGAGGACGCTGGGATTCGCCGATGCCCAGATCCTCGCGTCATTCATATCCGAGGCGGCCATCATGGCATTCGCCGGCGCGATCCTGGGAACGCTGGCGGCGAAGCTCGCCCTGAACATGCTTCGCGGCGCGGTGCCGGAACTCGGACCGGCATTGAGCATCGGGATGCCCTATCCGGTGATGGTTGGCGGAGTCGCGATGGCGTTGAGCATCGCGATCATCGCGGCAATTGCATCGACGCTCGCGGCCTTGCGCTTCCCCGTCTACCAATCGTTGCGCGAGGTGACTTGATCTTCGTAACGCTAACCGGATCAATGGATATATGCCCGCGATCGAGATCATCAAACGTCGTCTAAAGGAAGACCGGATTCCGGAAACCCCCGAGGACTACGGCGCCAAGAAAAAGCGCCCGCGTGAAGTTGCGTTCATGGACGTGAACCTCTGCTTTCCCTGCGGCAAATGTCCTGAGTTTTGTCCGGTGCAATGCATCGAATATTTGCAGCCGGGCACCGTCTACAATCGAGGCGTGCAGCCGGTGCAGGATCGCTTTCAGGAATGCATCGGATGTTACATCTGCGTCGAAGTATGCGCCCTGCTTACCGATTACGACGCGGTCAGGATGTATGACAGCAGTCTGGTAGAAGAAGCGCTGGGAGTAAAAATCGCCGACCAGCCGCCCGCCGAGCCAATTCCCGCCAAGGCGTACGAAGAGTTGTTCTCGGAGGGCGGACTCTATCGGCACCTCGGCAAGGGTTCGCGCATCCGGGAAAAAATGAACGCCGAAGAGAAAGCTATCTTCAATCGCGAACGCGTGCGCGGCTAGCAACCATCTTTCGAAAACATCCGCACGCGTTGTCGTGTGCGTATCTAGTACTAGCAGTTTGACACTATTTGAACGGACCACTAGCCTCTAAATCTTCGCGGTCCCTAAACCATGGAAAGAACCGAACGTCGCGCTCAAGTGCTGCGCCATGCGAAGCGGATTTTCGCGCGCAAGGGCTACCATCGTACCAACGTCGCGGACATCATCGCGCGCGCCCGCATCGCACGCGGAACTTTTTATCTCTACTTCCAGAACAAGAAAGATCTTTTCGAAGAGCTGCTCGAGCAGGTGGTATCGGAACTCTCGACCCGAATCCTTCGCCTGAAGGTTGGCCCCGGCGAACCGAGTCCGGTCGATCAGCTGCGCGATAATTTGCGCCGCGTGGTCAACTTCGTTCTCCATGAGCGCGAGCTGACTGATATCCTGCTCAACCATTCGGTCGGCTTCGATCGCGAACTGGACGCGAAGATCCGCGAATTTTACGATCGCATCGCGCAGTTGATTCAGCGCTCGCTCGACCTCGGGATCGAAATGAACCTGGTGCGCAAGTGCGACTCGCGATCGGTTTCGTACTGCATCCTGGGCGCGATCAAGGAAGTCGTCAGCGTGCTCTCGCGCGGCCACTCCAAAGACACCGACGTGCTGGTTCAGGAGATTCTTGATTTCGGCTTGCGGGGAGTCGCGCGGGCCGAGCTGCTCGAGGCGATCGATCGCGATTCCAGAAGTGCGCGCGATTCCAAAAATGCGAGCGCTGGCGGCGACACTTTTTTTGTTGCCCCAAACTAGAATGACATGTCAGTTCAACGCGAAAAATCATCCCGCAACGGGCGGCTGTCTATCCGGCGCGCCGCCTTCTACGATCTCGACGGCACCCTGGTCGATCTCAACCTCGTCCATGTCGCTCTTTACGTTCTGTCGAACCTCGGTGAGTGGAGCAATCGCGTGAGCTATCTAGCCGCCTTCGCGGCGCGCGCTCCACGCCTCTATCTGGCCGAGCAGCAGGACCGCCGGTTGCTGAACATTCTCCTGTTCGAGGCGTTCAAGGGGATCTCGCGCGATCGTCTGGTCGAAATGGACGCGAGTACTGCGATCGGGTGCTATTCGATCATCTTTATCCCAAGGGCGTCGAACTCATCGAGGCAAATCGCAGGGCCGGCCTGGAGCCGGTGTTGGTTACCGGCTCGCCGGATTTCGTGGTCGCTGCGCTGGCGCGTCGAATGGGTATCGCCGAATTTTCGGCCAACCGGATGGCGATCAGCCGCGGACGCGCGACCGGCCGCCTGCTCGAACCGATCATGGCGACGGCAGAGAAAGCAACCTGGTGCGAAACCTATGCGGCCGAGCACGGAATAAGGCTTTGCGATTGCTGGGGATACGCCGACTCGCATTACGATCTGCCCTTTCTGACCGCGCTCGGCCATCCGGTCGCCGTAAATCCCGACAGGCGTTTGCGCGCCACCGCGATGAGCCGCCAGTGGCCGATCATTCAACTGGAGAAAAACCACCGCCACAATTCCATCGCCGACAATGTTCGGCGCCTGGTCGAGGGCACCCTGGATGGCGCGTCCTGAAGCCAAACTGAAAGAACTCAAAACCGCCGAGCTGAAGCATGATATCGGCGCGCGCAAGCGACTTGGTGATTACCACCAATCGCCGCTCCCAGCCGCGGCTGATCGCATATGGCGACGATTTCCTGTTGGCCAAACTGCCGCCCGGAACGCGGGTGATCTATCCGCCGCCGCCGCTGGAGCCGCTCGCCGACCCCGATCAGGCGATTCGGTACGCCTTGTTCCATCCTGAAAATGCCGACCCGCTGTTCGCCCAACTCAACCCCAACATGCGCGTCACCATCGCGATCGACGACATCAGTCTGCCGCTGCCACCGATGCAGCGTCCGGATCTGCGCGAGCGGATGCTCAACGTGATGCTGCAGACGCTGGCCGATTACGGGGTCGACGACGTCCACCTGATTATCGCCACTTCACTGCATCGCCGGATGACTGAGATCGAGATTCGCCGCATGGTCGGCGAGAGGGCATTCAAGGCAATTATTGGCCCGACCGTTTGTACAATTTCGACGCCGAGAACCGCGCCGAGACTGGTGATGATGGGCAAGACCGACCACGGCGAGGAGGTGTGGCTCAGCAAGCGCGCCGCCGAATCCGACCTGGTGATTTACCTGAACATCAATCTGGTGCCGATGGACGGCGGGCACAAGTCGGTGGCGGTGGGACTTTCGCCGTATCAGAGCCTGCGCCACCATCACAATCCCGCCACGTTGCGCGACAGCAGTCCTACATGGATCCGACCCGCTCGGCGTTGCATCGCAGTCCGCCGATCGGATGGGCCAGGTCGATCAATCGCAACGTCAACGTTTTCACCATCGAGACCGCGATCAACAACAGCATGTACGGCGGGATGCTGGATTTCCTGCACAAGAACGAGGACCGCTTTCAGCGATTGGGACCATGCGGCTCAAGGGACCTTCCAATGGACCCTGCGCAACCTCTCCGACGGGATGCGGCGCGAGGCGCTGCGCCGCTACACCTCGCCCTTCGGGATGACCGGGGTGTGGGCGGGCGAGACCGAAGCGGTGCATCAAAAGGCGCTGGCGCGGGTCTTTCAGCAATACGCGGTGCCGGTCAAGGGACAGAGCGACATTCTGATCATCGGCGTGCCCTTCATCTGCCCGTACAACGTCAATTCGATCATGAACCCGGTGCTGGTCCAATGCACCGGGCTGGGCTACCTGTTCAACATGTACCGCAACAAGCCGCTGGTGCGGCCGGGCGGTACCCTGATCATCTGCCATCCGCTGCGCGACGAATTCCATCCCGAGCATCATCCGAGCTACATCGAATTTTTCCATCGATGCCTGGCCGAGACCACCGACGCCACCGAGCTGGAGAAAAGTTCGAGGCCGAGTTCGCGCGCAATCCGACCTACATCCACATGTACCGCTACGGCCATGCCTACCACGGGGTGCATCCGTTCTACATGTGGTATTGGGGCGAGCCCGGCCGCCAGCATCTGGGCCGGATAATCGCCGCGGGATGCGAGGAGCCGGAGGTAGCGGCGCGGATGGGTTGGGAAGCGGCCGACACCCTGGATCAGGCGATCGCGATGGCGACCTCCGATCTGGGCCGCTCGGCCTCGATCACCTACCTCCACCTGCCGCCGCTGGTAATTGCCGATGTCGAATAAATGGAATAGGCGGAACCGCCGCGCCGCGGCGGCAAGACCATGCCCACGCTGGAGCGCGTGCTGACCGGCAAGCGCATCCTGCTGACCGGCGCGACCGGGTTTTTGGGCAAGACTTTTCTCTACGTGCTGCTGCGTCATCATCCGGAGATCGAGCGCATTTATCTGCTGATCCGCGGCGACAAGCGCTCCAGCCAGAACCGCTACCAGCGCGAGGTGGTCAACTCACCGGCGCTGGAGCCGCTGCGAGACCGAGATGGGCGCGCGCTTCGAGCGCTACCTGGAAGATCGCATCGTCGTGGTGCCGGGCGACATCTCCGAAGAAGGGCCTCCTGGCGGCAAGGGCGGCGACCCGATCAAGCGCGGGCAAATCGACGCGGTGGTGCATTGCGCGGGCCTGGTCAATTTCGAGGCCTCGCTGGAAAAGGCGCTGGTCGCCAACACCCTGGGCGTCGCCAACGTAATCGAATTCTGCCGCAAGCTGGACGCCAGGCTGCTCCACATCTCGACCTGCTACGCGGCGGGCGGCGCCGACGGCCATCGCTACGAAGAGGACTTCCCGATCGATTGGTGCCCCGACGACCGCCAGCCCCATTTCAACGTCCGGCGCGAGATTCGCGACGCGCGCGCCGCGATCGATCGGATCGAAGCCGCCTCCCGCGAGCAGGCCAACTACGCCGAGTTCAAGGACAGCGACGGAGCGACGCGCTCGCGCCGGCAGCCGAAACGCGCGAAGGCTTCAGCGAAGGCCGGCGCAAGCGATGGGTCGAGGAGAAGCTCAAGCAGGAGGGGCTCGACGCGCGCGCTGCGCTGGGGATGGCCCAATACCTACAGCTACACCAAGAGCATGGGCGAGCAGTTGGTGCTGGCGGCAGCGCGGCGAACTGGACGTGACCGTGGTGCGTCCGGCGGTAATCGAAAGCGCGCTGACCGATCCGTGGCCGGGATGGAACCAGGGCGTCAACACCAGCGCCCCGCTCACCTATCTGTCGGGCGAGGGATTCCGCTTCTATCCGGCGCGCGCCCGACCTGGTGCTGGAGTCGTCCCGGTCGACATGGTGGCCCATCCGATGGTCCCGATACTGGCCGCGTTGTTGCTGGGCCGCCAGGAGCCCATCTACCAGCTCGGCTCCTCGGACTGTCAATCCGCTCACCATGAAGCGGCTGGTCGAGCTGTGCGGCCTGGCCAATCGCGAGTACCAGCGGGATGGGCGCGGCACGATGGGCAAGCTGGCGCCGCATCTGGAAGCGGTGGTGGTCTCCAATGAGACCTACAAGTTCGTCAGCCGACGGCGCCGCAATTCATCAAGCAGGCGGTTGATTTCGCCAAGACCGCGGCGCGCATCGATTCGGCGCGCACCCGCCAGTTTGACGAGCGGCTGGACGCTCCTGATGGACCAGATCGATGTCGCGCGATCACTGGTCAAGGTTTACCTGCCCTACATCCAGGACCTGGTCTACACCTTTCATTGCCGCAACATCCGCGCGCTATATGCGCGGCTGAGCGCGGCCGACGCGCGCAAGCATCCGTTCGCGCCCGAAAAGATCGACTGGCGCGACTACTGGATGAATGTCCACGTGCCGGGGCTGCGCGAGCATATTTTTCCGCAGCTGGATTTGCATACCCGCGGGCGCGTGCGCGCCGCGCGGCGCCATCGCAACCTGATCGAATATGCTCGAAGACCGCGACCAGCAAACATGGCTCGCGCACCGCGCTGGTGGCGCGCCATCATCAGTCGGGCCAGCAAACCTCGCTCAGCTTATCGCGAAATGCGCGACCGCGCGTGCGCGCGCCGCGCTGATGCTCGCCAGCCGCGGCGTGCGGCCGGGCGATCGCGTGCTGCTGATCGGCGAGAACTCGCCCGATTGGGTGGTGGCGTTCTTCTCGATCCTCTACGCCGGCGCGGTCGCGGTGCCGCTGGATCAGATGGTCTCACCCGAGGAGTTGAGCGCGATCTGCCGGATCGCCCAGCCGCGCGCCGCCCTGCTTTCCGAGGCGGTCCATCGCCGGCTCTCCAAGCCCATCGCGGAGCTGCCGGGTGAAATCGTCCAATTCGAATTCGACGAGCTCGCCCGCCCGTTCCTGCTGCGCGGCGGCGCGCCGTGCCAAACCCGAGATCGATCGCAAGGCGCTGGCCGCAATCTTTTTCACCTCGGGCAGCACCGGCGCGCCCAAGGGCGTGATGCTCACCCACGGCAATTTGACCGCCGAGGTGTCGATGCTCTCGCGGGTCTTCGTGCTCAACGAGAGACGAGGTGGTGCTCTCGCTGCTGCCGCTGCATCACACTTTCGAATTCACCTGCGGGATGCTGCTGCCGCTGGCCAGCGGATCGAAGATCGTCCATCCGCTGGGAGTCGACGCCGCCAACCTGTCGAGCACGCTGGCGCAGATTCCGGCCCACCGCGCTGATCGGCGTTCCGGCCCTGTGGCAGGCGATCCATCGCCGCATCCTGGACGAAGTCGAATCGCGCGGCGCCGTTGGTCCATGCGGCATTCGACCGGTTGCGCGATCTCAACCGCCGCCTGCGACGCGGATTTCGGCCTCAACCTCGGCCAGCTGATGTTTCGCGCCGCCCATCAGGCGCTGGGCGGGCGGCTGCGGCTGGCGGTCAGCGGCGGCGCCGCGCTGCCCGATCGCGTCGCCGAATTTTTCAACGACTTCGGTCTGCGCCTGCTCGAAGGTTACGGACTGACCGAGGCGGCGCCGGTGCTGAGCGTCGGCCCATCCCGAGAACCGCTTAATCCGGGCTCGGTCGGCAAGCCGCTGGTGGGCGTGGAGGTGAAGCTCCAGACCGAACCCGGCGAGGAGGTCGGCGAGATTCTGGCGCGCGGCCCCAACGTGATGGCCGGTTACTATCGCGATCAGGCGGCCACCGACGCCGCGCTCAAGGACGGATGGCTGCATACCGGCGATCTGGGACGTTTCGACGAGCAGGGCCGCCTGTACATCGTCGGGCGCGCCAAGGACGTGATCGTCGATGCCGGCGGCAACAACGTCTATATCGACGAGGTCGAGGAAGCCTACGGCCACAGTGCCTACATCAAGGAACTGGCGGTGGTCGGATCAAAGTCGCCGGCGGTGAACAGGTCGCGGCGCTGGTGGTGCCGGCCTATGCCGAGGGACAAAGCCGCCGCGCCGTTCATGATCAGCTCTGCACCCATTTCACCAAGGTCGGCGCCGGGCTCAATCCGCACAAGCGCATCCGCATCCTGCGCTTTACCGACAGCGACTTGCCGCGCACCAGGACGCGCAAGATCAAGCGCGCCGAGGTGGTGGAGCTGCTGCGCCGGATGATGCGCGCGAAGCGATGACAGGCGCGGCGCCTGAGCGACGTCGAGCCGTGGCTGGCGGACGCATTGTCGCAGGTGACCGCCGACGGCGCCAGCGTCTCCTCGGCGACGCGTCTGATCGAGGACTTGGGGCTCGACTCGCTGGCGCTGGCGGAACTTGGCGAGCATGTCGGCGGCGCGGACCGGGCGCGAGATCACGCCCGAGGAACTGGGCAATCTGCGCACCGTCGAGGATCTCCAGTCCGGCGATGCGCAAAGCGCCAGACGCCGTCCGCGCATGCCCTCCTACGCGCATCTCGCGGAGCCCTACACGCCGCAGCTGCCCGCGCCGCTGCGCCGCTGGGGCGAGGCCGCGGCGCGCGGCGCGCAGCGCGCGCTGCTCTCGGGATGGCTGGCGCCGCGGATTATCGGGCGCGGGCAATGTCCCCGCCAACTCGCAACGTGCTGGTGGTCGCCAACCATTGCAGCCATCTGGATTTCGCGGTGGTGCGTGCGCGCGCTGGGTCCGATGGGCGATCAGTTCGTGGTGCTGGCGGCGCGCGATTACTTCTTCAACACGCCGATCCGCCGCTTCGTCGCGCACAACTTCAGCCCGCTCATCCCGTTCGATCGCGAACGCGCACAACTCGAATCGCTCGACCAGGCGCTGGCCCAACTCGCCGGCGGACGCAGCGTCCTGATGTTCCCCGAAGGCACCCGCTCCACCGACGGCTCGCTGCAGGAATTCAAGAGCGGCGCCGGCTATCTGGCGCTGCGCAGCGGATGCGACGTGCTGCCGATCCATATCAGCGGCACCCACCACGTGCTGGGCAAGGGCAGCGTGATCCCGCGCATCATCCGGTGCAAGTGCGGGTCGGGCGGGTCATATCGAGCGCCGAGCTTCGGGTCGTCGCGGAGAGTTCGGAGGGTGCCGGCGCTTATCGCAAGGCCGCTGACTTCTTGCGCCAGATGGTTCATGCGTTGGCGCATCCTCCTCGTCGCCCAGTCGTCGGCGGCAGCGGCCGCAAGCTCCCGACAGCGGAGAACCTGATGAGTGCGCGTACCGACAAGACTTCGCACTCCCGCGCCAAGCTGTAATTCGTGGCGGTGCGCATCAAACGCATAATGTTCGCTTGCTCGCTTGCGGCCGTATCGATCGCGACCCCTCCGTCCGCGAGCGCGTGGGACAGCGCGACCCATCGAGCGATCTCGCGGCTCGCCGTTGAGGCGCTTCCACCGTCGCCGCTGAAAACCACGCTCGCGCAAAACGGCTCCGCGCTTGAGCTGCACGCGGTCGAGCCCGATACTCTTCTGAAACAGGAATACGGCGAGACCGAGAAGCGCAAGCACTACATTGACCTCGAATATTTCGGCAACGATCCGTGGCCGCAGTTGAATCCCGATATCGAGGCAATGCGCCGACGCTTCGGCTCTCGCACGCTCGATCGTGCCGGCACGCTTCCATGGACGATCGAGAGCGTCAGCAACAACCTCGAGCGCGCGTGGCAGAAAAGCGAATGTGCGGCGGTTATACGCCTGTCGGGATATCTCGCGCACTACGTCGGCGACGCGAGCCAGCCGCTTCATTCGACTATCAACTACGACGGCTATGAGGGAGATCGCGGCGTTCACGCGCGCGTCGAAGCCGCGGTTGATGATTCGCTGAGGACGCTGGAACCGGCGGCATCGCGCCAAGTGCGACTCGAACAGATCAACGATGTCTGGAGTCCGGTGATTGCGGAAATCCGCGAGGCCAATGGACTGATCGGTGAACTCATCCGCGACGATCGGGCCGCGCGGGACCAAGGTGATTTTCGCGGAGGCGCTTATCAGGAGGCGCTGGTGCGCGAGGACGCGGCGATGTTCGAACGGCAGATCGCGCGAGCGTCATCGGTACTCGGATCGATATGGATATATGAATGGCGCCGTGCGGGCTCCCTGCGTCGTGTGAGGATTATCGCGACCCTGAGCACTCCGACTACTCGCGCCACTCGATATCGCATCGGTTCAGAAAGTCCTACATTCATGGTTAGATGACAGCGTGGATTGGTGGCAAAACCGATCGCATCACGAAGTGCATGCCCGTCGCGCGACGCGTCCTTCAGTCAGCGAAATTACCGGCGACTTGCTGATCGGAGAATATCCGCGTCCCGATGATGTCGGATGGCTCAAGGAAACCTTCGCGGTTACCGCAGTTCACAATCTCCAAGACGAACGAAGATCTGCGCCACAACGGCCTCGATATGGGAAGCGCTCTCGGCATGAATATCGCGCGCAAGGCATCCAGCTGGTTCGTACGCCGATTCAGGATGGCAGCGCCGACCGATGGGGCCAGCGGCTGAAGCTCGCGCTGAAAAGATCTCCACGCGCTGATTTCCGCGGGCGAGCGCGTCTACCTTCATTGCAACGCGGGTTTGAATCGCGCGCCGACGCTGGCCATCGGCTATCTTCGCGCCTACCGGAAAATGTCGCTCGACGAGGCAGTGGCATACGTCAAGAAACGGCGCGCGTGCGGACCGTTCATGACGATTCTGGAAGACTACTTCGGGCCGCGTCAATCTCAAATCGGATTAGAGAAATGAACGATGCCGGCACAGCGCTGACCGAACCGGGGTATCAGGCGACTGGTTGTTGATCTTCTGTGCGTGGGCAGTGCATCTCTACACCGCTCTGGGAGCGGTAGTCGGCTTGCTCGCGATTCAACTACGCCGCGGTAGCGGATTATCGCGCGTCATTCATGGCGATGGCGGTAACGATCGTGATCGACTCGAGCGACGGCACCTCTCGCACGCTTCTTCAATGTGAAGCAACGTGTTCCCGGTTTCGATGGCGCGTTGCTCGACAACATCGTCGACTACCTGACCTATGTTGTGGCGCCGGTGTTTTTGATGCTGCGCGCAGGGCTGGTCAGTGGAACGATCGGGCTGGGCAGTGGCCGGCTTCGTACTGATCGCAAGCGCGTATCAGTTTTGTCAGACCGACGCCAAAACGCCGGATCATTTCTTTCTCGGATTTCCGTCGTACTGGAACCTGGTGGTCTTTTATCTGTTCTGCTTGCGGATGGGAGTTGTCTTCAACGAGCTCATCCTCGGCGTGCTCGGCGTGATGGTATTCGTGCCGATCAAGTACATCTATCCGAGCCGCACCAAGGCGCTGCGTCCGCTGACGCTGACTTTAGGATTGATCTGGGCGGGAGTAACGATCACGATGTTGCCGGCGCTGCCCGCCTGCAATCCGATTCTCCTTTACGTCTCTCTCAGTTACGTGGCCTACTATTTCATCGTGTCTTTCGCACTGCACGCACACTCGCTGATGGCTCATCAGGCCGCTTGAGTGAATAAAGACGACCCCATTCACTTCAGCGCGCAGGCGTGGCTTGAAACCATCGATGGCGATTCGCCCCTGCTGCTGATCGCGCCGCATGGAGGCCGCGCCGGCGCGGCTGCTCGCGCGACGCTAAATCCCAAGGTCAACGATCTCCAAACGTCGGAGATCACACGCGAGCTGGCGACGATGCTTGGCGCGCCGGCTCTGATCAATGCCGCGATGGATCGCAATCTGCTCGACCTCAATCGTGTTTCGCAGGTACTCGCCAGCGCGCCGTGGTTTCTCGATACCATTGTGCGCCGGCTCTCGAAAATCATTGCGCTTCACGGACATGCGACGGTACTGATCATCCACGGATGGAACGTGATCCAGCCGCGCGTGGACCTCGGCCTGGGACTCCGGCGCCATCACGACGAACTTAGGCCGCCCGGTTCCGCGCGGGTATCGGCACGCGACAGCTTCATTCACGGCCCGCTCCAGGAGCTCGCGCGGCGACTCGGTACTGATGGAATACTCGCGAGCTTCGGCCTGCGATATCCCGGCGGTGGCGCGCAAAATCTTCTTCAGGCTTTTACCGATCGGCATCGGGAGAGTGAGGTGGAGCCGCTGCGCCAGCTTTCCGCTATGACCTTGCGCGAGCAGGTTGACGCGGTCCAGCTCGAACTTTCGGTCGCCCTCCGGATGCCCGGCCAACTTCGCGATCGATGCATCGCGGCGATCGCGGGAGTGTTTCGCCATACTACCGCGCCTCAGCCTGACGGACGGCGCACGAGCCTCGTGATCGTCCGCGCGCACTCGTCGAAACCGCGTAGCCAGACAAAAGGCGCCGCCGCACCATCGACCTCGACACGCGTAGGAATCGAGCTATTCGATGCCGCGAAACAAATCGGCGCGATGGCGAGCTTCGATCTCGGCACCGGCGGCGTGGGCGCGAGGATCATGGTTCTGCTTCCCGCGGGGCGGGTCGCGCTCTTTACCGGCGAGGGCACTGTGATGCGCGAGGGCAACCGCGTGAGTCTTGGCCCTCTCACGCTGGCATCGGATCGCGGCGAAATGGTCTTGGGTTTCAACGGGCCCGCCGTCATCGTTCCCGACGCCACCCACTATCTCAATATCGAACGCGCGCTCGCGTCGGGTTGGCTCGATGAGTCCATGGAGGTGAATCTGCGGCTGAATCCACGGATTGGCAACCAGCCCTTCGATCTCGATCCGCTGTTTCACCCCGCCGATGCCGCGGACCGTGACGGGCCGGCAGCGGGGTTTGGCGAACTGAGCGGATCGGTTCGAATCGACGACGCAGCTTACGACCTTTCGGGATGCGGCCGCAGTGGACTTTCCTTCACCGGAATCGGTGCGCAACGATTCAGCTCGCGCCGAATGATCTGGGCGTGCTTCGCGGACGATGCGCCCGCGGCGGCGGTCGAGTTGCGCACGAGCTCCGACGGCGGCATCGAGCATCGCAACGGGCGCGTGCTTCACGCCTCAGAATGGTCCGCCTGTAAAGTTGAGAGTGTCGAGGTGGAAACTCCGTCGCCCTCGCGCCCACCGATTCATTTGTCGGCGACGCTCAGCGCTCAGGATACGCCGAGCTGCGCGCTGATCGGCAAGGTTGAAAACTTCATTCCGCTGTCGCGGCCGGGCCCTGACGGCGGACGAATCTATACCGTGCTCGGATTCGCGCGTTTCAAGCTCGGAAAGTACGACGGCGCCGGAATGTTCGAATGCTCGAACCGTGTCGACCGGACATCCGCGACAGCGCAATCGGTGGCCGAGTCCGAAACCTGATGGACTTATGCTTGCCGCAAGGCGGGCGCCGTTGCCGCATCCGCCGATGGCGCGGCCTTGCTAATTCTAGGTGTGAGCAGTAGTTCGATCTGCCGCGTCATCTCGATGAGCTGCTTCGCGATCGGAGTGTCCGAAAACTCGTTCACAAAAATTTTCCCGCGATCGGAAGACTCCGCAAAGCGCGGATCGAAAGGCAAGCCGAGAGATCAGCGCGAGGCCGGCCTCGCGCGCGACGCGGGCCGCGTCGCCCTGCGGAAAAAGTGGGCGCACCGATCGGCAATTGTCGCACCCGAATACGACCATGTTCTCGATCACGCCGATAATCGGAGCGTCGAGGTCCTTGTTCATGTCCAGCGCATGGCGCATCGCGCTTGCTGCAACCCCCGACGAATGTGTAATCAGCAACACGCCGGTCGGAATAAAGATGCGCATGATCCGCTGGAGATCCTCGAGGCCAGGCGCGAGATCGATGATGAGCAGGTCGAGCTGGCCGAAGCGCGTCTGGCCAAACATGCGCCGAAGAGCGCTCGAGTGGCTGAGTTCCAGCGGCGCAACTGCAACCGGCGCCGCGGCGGGCGCTTCCTCCTCGAGGAAACTCATGGCGGGCCGCTGCCCTTCGGTGAGCAACTGCCCCGAGACGACCCGGATTCCGAGCGGCGCGGAGGCCGGCTCGATTCCCTCACTCGAATGGAAACGCAACGGGGGCTTGGTCCCCAGCATTTCGAGAATGCTGGGTGCGTTCAAATCAGCGTCGACGATGCCGACCTTTTTGCCCGCCAACGCGAGTGCTCCCGCGATGTTCACCGCGAGGATGCTCTTGCCGGTCCCGCCCTTCGCACTCGCGAGCACCAGAGTCGCTTTTACGGAGGCGAGGTTGTGGCCGACCTGCTCCACTTCGCGAAGCATTTTGTCGCCTGCGCCGTTGTTGTTCTGATCGGCGAATTCGCTGAAAACCCTCATTTACAAATATGCCGCTTACCGAAGCGATCGCCCAAGTTAACGAAATTCAGATGCAATCCGGAGCCCCTGATAAGGATGCCGTGTTTGCCGCGCAGGGTAAAGGACGCCCTGCCCCATCGATAAAGCCGCGCCCTCGCCGATACTCTCCCGCGATCATCCGCTACATATTCTCCTCGTCGCCATCGGTGGAACCGACCTTGCGATAGGCACGATCTTCACCGTCGAAATTTCGCTGCGTGCGCGCCTCGCGCTCGCGATCTTGCTGGCAGTCGCGACAGAGCCGCGTGAACGGAAGCGCGTCGAGCCGTTCCTCGCCGATTTCGAGCCCACACGATTCGCATATGCCGTACGAGTTATCGGCGAGCCGCGCGAGAGCGTCGTCGATCTCCTTGATCTTGGAGCGCTCGCGATCGGACAGGATGAACTTGATTTCGCGGTCGCGCTCCTCGGAGGCGAGGTCGTACGCATCCATCCCCTCGTCTTTATTTCCTTCGCGCTGCGCCTTCTCCTGGGTATCCATTTCCGCCAGCAGTTTCGACTTGGTTTCGGCCAGATGCTCGCGGACCGTGTCGAGAAATTCCTCGCGGCTTGACGCAGCTGCTTTGCTAGGCATGGCTGGCCACCTTCTCCTCTGTATCGACTCCAATCACTCGTCCGCTCAGATCGTAGGTCAAGGCTTTCTCGATCCGCACCCGCACAAACTCTCCGGGCATCGCCTCGCCCCGCATAAACACCGAGCCGTCGATTTCGGGCGCTTGCGATCGGCTGCGTCCTCGCATTCGGGTGGCGCGGCCCGGAATCGGACCCTCAACTAATACTTCAAGTTCGCTTCCAAGCAGATCGTGGTTCTTCTTGAGCGAAATCTCGCCCTGAACTTCCATCAGGTGCGCGCGGCGCGCCCGCTTCACTCGCTCCGGAAGCTGCCCCGGCAAGGCAAACGCCGCGGTGTTTTCCTCCAGCGAATAAGTGAACACGCCGAGGCGATCAAATTGCTGCGCGCGAACGAAATCCACCAGCCGCTCGAACGCTGCTTCGGTCTCGCCCGGAAACCCCACAATGAACGAGGTTCGCAACGCGACACCGGGTACGCGTTCTCGGATCCGGTCGAGAAGCTTTTCGCAGGGCCGAGGCCGAACGTTCGCGCTTCATCGCGCGCAACATCCCATCGTCGCCGTGCTGAAGCGGCATGTCGATATAGTTGACGACCTGCGGCAAGTCCGCGATCGATTCGAGCAATTCATCGGTAACAAAATTCGGATAGCAGTAGAGCAGCCGAATCCAGCGCATGCCGTCAACCGCGTTCAGCCAGGAACAGCGTCGCCAGCGAAGCGGGCGGTTTCAAATCACGTCCATAGGCGGTCAAATCCTGAGCGATCAGATTAAATTCGCGTACGCCCGAGGCCACGAGCATCCGCGCCTCGGCTACGAGATCGGACATCGGCCGGCTCTCATGAGGCCGCGAATTTTCGGGATGATGCAGAAGGCGCACTTATGATTGCAGCCTTCGGAGATCTTCAAGTAAGCGCTGAAGAAATCGCCGGTCTTGATCCGCGGAGTTGATGCGACGGCAGCAGATGCGCCGCGCCGGGATACGGGATCGGGCGCGTTTCGGGCGCCTCGGTTCGCCGCAACAACTCCGGCAGTTCGAGGAAATTTCCAGTGCCGACGAAGACATCGACTTCCGGAAATTGCTCCCGAAACTCCGCGCCATAACGCTGCGAAAGACATCCTGCAACCACCAATCGCGTGCCGAGGCCGTGGCGTTTGACTTCGGTGGCCGCCAAAATCGCGTCGAGCGATTCTTTTTGCCGCTCTCGATAAACGCGCAAGTATTCACGACCAGGACCTGCGCCTTTCGGGATCGAACGTCATTTCAAATCCCGCCGTCACCAGCGCGCCGAGCATCAGCTCGCTATCGGCAAGATTCTTGGGACAGCCCAGAGTCAAAAAGTGAACTTTCTCCATCGTTTCGATTGAAAATCTCTGGGGCTACTAGCTGTACTCGGAGCGCTGAAGCGAGGCAATTGCCAATTGGAAAGCGTCAGGGATGGCTCGGCTGCGGCGGCTGAGGAGCCTCAACGATATCGGCCCCATGGGGCGGACTGAAAGCGAACAATTTGTCGCCCAGCGTCGCGCCGTTTTTGATCTCTGAAAAAGTCAAGTCAGTTACGTCCCCGAGTTGATCGGTAATCCGAAGGCTGCGCAGATCGAGCGTCGCCGGATCGAGGCCCATCTCCAGCGTATCGCCGCCGTTTTTCGGTGTCAGCGCGACGTGTTTGAGGTCGTCATTGGGCGCGTCCGCGGGAACGTCGCATCGAAATCGCGCTGAACATTTCCGAGGCCGAGCAGAAACGACGCGGCGCTTCGGGACTTGAAACGCCTGCTCGAGCGGGGTTACGATCACCTGATTCAGTCCGGGATCATAGCTGTATAGCTGCTTGCCGTCGCTAACGATGATTTCCTGATCCTGGCCGCCAAATTCCCATCGCATCAGGCCAGGCTTGCGATAATAGACGACGCCCGTGCGATCCCGCTTCATCCCGCCCGCCCGCGAGATCTGCTCTTTGAATTTTGCGCTAAAGGATTGGTTTCCTGATAATGCTTCTGCAGACGGCTGAACAGCATTTTCAATTGAGGCGAAATGGTCGTGGAATCTTTAGTGGCCGCGTGAAGCGACGCGACGTTCACGAACGTGATCGCAATTATCGTGGCGGCAATCGCCGCAATGAACGTGCACGATGTGTTTTGGCTTCGGGTCAAAGGGCGCGTCAGGTCCTGACTTATCGCACACTGCGTAGGCGGACTTCACGTGGGCGCGCACCGTCGGCTGGCTTCACCAGTCCCTCGTGCTCCATTTACTCGACCATCCTCGCCGCCCGATTATAACCAATCCTCAACCGCCGCTGAATCATCGAGATCGACGCTTGATTCGTCTCCACACGATTCTCACGGCTTCATCGTAGAGCTCGTCTCGCTCGTAGTTCTCGACCGCCATCGTCGGGCGGCGGCTTCATTTCGAGAATCTCCATCTGGTATTCGGGTGCACCCTGCGCCCGAAGAAAATCACCGAGCTTGCGAATCTCGATTTCCGAAACAAAAGGCCCATGAAGCCGGATCAGCTTGGCGGTTCCGGGCGGCATGAACAACATGTCACCCGCCCCCAGCAGCCGTTCGGCTCCAATCGAATCCAGAATCGTGCGGGAATCCACCCGCGAGGTGACCTGCAGCGAAATTCGCGCGGGCAAGTTGGCTTTGATGAGTCCCGTTATCACATCGACCGACGGCCGTTGCGTCGCCAGAATAAGATGGATCCCGGCGGCGCGCGCTTTTTGCGCCAGCCGGGTTATATCGCGCTCGACCGTCTTACCTTCACTCAGCAGCAGGTCGGCTAGCTCATCGATAACGATCACGATTTTAGGCAGTTTGCGATGCTCGATTTGATCGGCGTGTCGACCCATTCCGCGTCATCACCGCCTTCCGTAACGGTTCCCGCGCCTCAACTCCACAACTCGGCCCCCCGAACCGATCGCCCGGTTGTAACCGTCGATATTGCGCACGCCGAGATCGCGCATCATGCGATAACGCCGTTCCATCTCCTGGGTCGCCCACAACAGTGCCGCCGCTGCCTTCTCCGGGTCCACCACGACCGGCACCAACAGGTGGGGGATACCTTCGTAAACCGACAACTCGAGCATCTTCGGGTCGATCAGGATAAAGCGCACCTCATCGGCCGTCCCGTCGAACAGAATCGACGCGATCATCGTATGAATCGAGACCGACTTGCCGGTGCCGGTCGCTCCGGCGATCAGCAAATGAGGCATCGTCGCCAGATCCGCTGCCGCCGGACGGCCCGCGATATCTTTGCCCAACGCGATCGTAAGGTGGCTTTGTGCTCCCGAACTCGTCGCTTCGAGAATCTCGCGCAGGTAGATCCTCTCGCGCTGACGATTCGGCACCTCGATTCCCACGACTGCTTCCCCCGGCACCGGCGCCTGAATCCGCACCGTCGCCGCCCGCAACGCCATCGAAAGGTCGTCCGCGAGATTCACAATCTGGCTCACCTTGATTCCCGACCCCGGCTCGAGCTTGTACATCGTCACTACTGGACCCGGCTGCACCTCCACCACCTGCCCCTCGACCCCAAAGTCAGCCAGCTTCTGTTCGAGGATCCGCGCGCTCCGTTGCAGCGCCGCTTCATCGACTTGAGCATGTTCCGAGCGGCGGCATATCGAGCAGCGTAAGCGGAGGCAATTTGAAGCCGCCGCTGCTGTGCGACTTGGAATCGTTCTTGTCTCTTTTGTTGCGAGAGATCTCGCGCGGTTCGATGCGCCGTACTTTGAGCGCGAGGACCGCTGCGGCGGCCGCGGTTGGACGGATTTCCCTCGGCGGTCAACTCCGATAGTCCGTCCGGCTCGGCGGCAAACTCTTCGGTCAGATCGAATGTCGCATCGTTCCTGGACGCAACCGATGCTTTGATTTTTTCATTTGCCGCGTGGATGAGCGCGGTGGGCGCCTGCTTGAGCATCAGGACCAGGCCGCAAATCAAGGTGAAGCCGACCGCCAGATATCCGCCGCCGGTGTTGAGCGACGCGCTCAGCGTCTGCGCAATTTGGGCCCCGGCCACCCCGGCGATCGCGGTCGCACTGGCGCTCCACAAACCCAGCGCCGAAGCGATTGCGATTACCACCATCACGCCGGCGCCTATTTCACGCGCAACGTCTTTCCATCGGCTACCCGACCAGACGCGGACGGCGATCATCGCGATCAACGCCACCAATGGATAGGCGCCGTAGCCGAGCAGTCGCACGAGAGCTCCGGCCAGCGCGCCTCCGGCGGGGCCGCCGAGATTCGGACGGCGCCGAGATGCATCGAAACCAGACTGACGGTCGCGAACGCCGCCAATGCAACCAGCGCAAGCGCGCCGAGTTCGCGCGCAATGCGATGCTCGCTATCGGTCGCGGCGCCCGCGACAGGCTCGAGATCAATCGGCGGCGATTTGGGTTGACGCGCGATGACTTAGGGAACCTCCATCACGTGCGCGATCACGAAGGGCCGCTTGCCGACGGTTTGGAGGAAGTGGTGACGCAGAGTGCGCACCACTTCGTCCTTGATCCTCGCATCATCGGGACGATAGGGACTCGGAATCGCGTCGAGCCGTTGTATCAGTTCCGCGCGGCCGCGGTGCAAATGCACCGACGTTCCGTTGCCGGTAATGAATCCGCGGGAGAAGATGTCGGGACCGCCGACGATAGTTCCGGTGGCGGCGGAGATCGCGATCACCGCGATGACGGTGCCGTCGTGCGCGAGGGTGCGGCGTTCTCCAATCAGCGAAGCGTCCTCGATCTCGCCGCCTTCCATCAAAATTCGGCCGGTATGCGCCTTACGGCTGCGATGTACCTCGGCGCCGGTCAGCACGATCGAGTCGCCGTCTTCGAGCAGAAGACAATTGCGCGCCGGAATCCCGGCCTCCATCGCCAACACGAGATGCCGGCTCAAATGACGGTACTCCCCATGAATCGGCACGAAGTAACGGGGCTTCACCAGCTTAATCATATCGGCCAGTTCGTCGCGGCTGGCATGGCCCGAGACGTGAACCGGCGCGACCGAATCGTAAATCACCTCCGCGCCGAGCTTGTAAAGCTGATTCACGACGTTGTTGATCGAGCGTTCGTTGCCGGGGATGAAACTCGACGACAGCACCACCATGTCGCCATTCTCAATGTGTACCCGCGGATGATTGTCGATCGCCAGCCGTGCCAGCGCGGAGAAAGCCTCGCCCTGGCTGCCACTGGTCAGATAGGTGAGCTTTCGAGGCTCGATGAAATCGGCTTCTTCGGGCTCGACGAAAATTCCCGGGGCAAATGAAAGCTGCCCGGTTTCGAGGCCCAAGCGCACGCTCTCCGCCATCCTGCGTCCGAGCGGAACCACGCGGCGTCCGACTTCTTTCGAGACTTCCGCAACCTGCCGGATGCGATGGATGTGGAAGAGAATGCGGACAGGAAGAAACGATTTCTGGTGCGTGAGATGAGGTCGCGCAGGATCGGCTTGAGCGAACTTTCCGAGCCGGAGCGCCCCGCCTTCTCAACGTTGGTGGATCCGACAGCAGCAGGGTGACGCCTTCCTTACCTAGCGCCGCGAAGGCTTCGGTATCGAAATGCTGACCGTCGACCGGGTTCTCATCGATCTTGAAATCACCGCTATGGACGATAATTCCGGCCGGGGTGCGAATCGCAAGCGCAATCGAATCGGGGTCGAATGGGTCACTCGAAGCGGCTCGATTTGAAACGGCCCGATGGTGAAGGATTCGCGCGGCTCGACCGGGCGCAAATCCCTGGCGGCACCGGCCAGACCGGCTTCTTCGAGCCGGCGGCGCACAAACGCAAGGGTGATCGCGGTGCCATAAACCGGAACCTGGAATTTCCGAGCAGCGACGGAAGCGCGCCAATGTGATCCTCGTGCGCGTGGGTCAGGACCACGGCGCTGACCGGAACGCGCTTGTCGATAAGCTCTGAGAAATCCGGAACGTAGACGCCATTACCCAGCAAACGATCTTCGGGAAACATGACGCCGCAATCGACCACCAACCCGTAGCCGGCGCATTCAACACCATCAGGTTGAGGCCGATCTCGCCCAAACCGCCAAGGGCGAACAGCTTTACTGGAGTAGTTGTGGAATTATTTTCCCCCATCGAGACCTTCACCCGCCGCGAGCCGCTTTGAGTATACAAAGAGCGTACTCGGTGTGAAAGATTGGCGTTTTCCACAGGATCGGCTTGCGCTCAGTATTAGGTCTGGTTAGTTTCTCGAAAGAGGTGGCAAAAGATGTCGGTAAACAAGGTGATTCTGGTCGGAAACCTGGGACGCGATCCCGAGGTGCGTCACCTCCCCACGGGTATGAAAGTTGCCGACTTCTCCCTTGCGACGACTTTCAAGCGGCGTGCCGGCGATCAGACCGAATGGCACAACATCGTCGCCTTCGACAAGCTGGCCGACCTCGCGGAAAAGTATCTGCGCAAAGGCAAACAGATATATCTGGAAGGTCGCTTGCAAACGCGCCAGTGGGAAGCCAAGGACGGCAGCGGCAAACGTCAGCGAACCGAGATCATAATGAGCGAGATGCAGTTCCTCGGCGGACGCGGCGCCGAGGGCGGCGAGTATGCCGCGGCCACCGCCGGCAATCCGACTGAAGTCGCCGATACGCCGGCCGCACCCATCGACGACGAAGACATCCCCTTCTAGGAATCGCTAGTCCGGCGAATCTTCGGAAGCGGAGGAATTGGTTCGCCATCGAAAACTACCGCGAAGAACTTTTCAGCTCTTCGCGCAATTCGGCCAGCGCGATCCGATAGTGATGCGCGGGTAACGTACGAGCTTGGCCGCGGCCTTCGCGTATAGCGACGCCGCGCCGCTCAGGTTGCCGCGTTGCGCGTGCAGAATCGCGACCGCAGCCTGGATGATTCCCTGATAGAAAAGTTTCTGCCCGCCCGCGCTGCGCTTCCAGACTTCCTCCCACGCTTCGTGGCACTCAAAGAATTTTCCCTGGTTGAAAAGATCGATCCCTTGTTCGAAGAGTTCTGAATCCGGGTTCGATGGCATCGTGGGAGCGGGCTTAAAGAATCACGTGCTCAGTCGCGATGATGAACTTCGGGTCCTCCGCGAGGAAATGTGGTTCGTCGTCGCGCAGCGCTTTGTACTCCGGCGTGGCGGCACCCGCACGCATGGCGTCGTCGCTATCGAACCAGGTTTCCGCGACACCGTCCCATATCGGGATTCGGTTTTCCCGGTATGCCGACGCCAGCGGATGGCATTGCACGTAACGTCGCACGCCGGGGACCGCGGAACCGAGGCGGCCGTGGGGCGCGCGCCAGCGCGCCTGAAAATCCGCGACTGACATGGTGGGCTTGCGCTTCAGGAACGCCACCAGCTTCGGCATCGCGGGCTCGATGGGATTTTCCTTTTGCACGTACTCTTTGGTCAGGATGAAGCCGAATTTCGTCAGGTCGATAAAGTTCGCATCGTCGGCGGCGGCGGCGCGGCTCTCCGGCGCGTCCGCGATCTTTTTCATGACTTCGAGATTTTCATACCACAGCGATGCGACGCCGTCGTACAGCGGTTCGTGCTTGCGGTAGCCGGAGTCAGTGGTATGCGATTGCACGTACTTGATCAGGCCCGGCACCTTGAGCACCAGCGCCGCGTGATCCTTGAGCCAGTATTCGCGGAACACCGCGAGCGCCATGCCGGGCCTTCGTTTGATGAAGTAGATCGCCTTGATCATACGCGCGCAGGAATTTACGCGAACAGCATTTCCGACATCCCCCCGCCCGGCGGAATCATCGGCATCACCGCTTCTTCCTTCGGAATCACGATATCGATGAGGACCGGGCCCGGCGTCGCGAAGGCTTCTTTCATGGTCTTCGCAACGTCTTTGCCTTTCTCGATCCGGAACCCGTGCGCCCCGTAGGCTTCCGCGAGCTTGACGAAGTTTGGCACCGACATCGCCGAGTACGAATAGCGCTCCTGATAGAAGCGCTCCTGCCACTGGCGGACCATTCCGAGAAAATAGTTGTTGAGAATGATCACCTTGATATCGACGTCGTACTGGACCGCGGTGCCGAGCTCCTGGATGTTCATCTGGATCGAGCCGTCGCCCGAAACCACCACCACGGTTCGATCGGGAGCGGCAAATTTCGCGCCGATTCCCGCCGGAAGTCCATAACCCATCGTGCCCAACCCGCCCGAGGTCAGCCATGAGCGCGGCTTGGCGAAGGGGAACATCTGCGCCACCCACATCTGATGCTGACCGACATCGGTGGCGATGATCGCGTCGCCTTTGGTCAGGTTGTACATTTCCTCGACCACCTGCTGCGGACTGACGAACTCGGTCTTCTTGTTATTTTCGTAGAGCGGCTTTTCCTTTTGCCACTTCAGAATCTGCTGATGCCACTTGGCCCATATCGCTCGCCGCTTGCCGATACTCTCGCGGCTTTTCACCACCGCGAGCATGTCGGTGAGCACGCTCTTGATGTCGCCGACGATCGGAACGTCCACTTTGACATTCTTGGAGATCGACGACGGATCGATATCAATATGAATGATCATTTCGGCTTTAGGAGCGAAATCCTTGATGCGGCCGGTCACGCGGTCATCGAAGCGCGCACCCACCGCAATCAGGCAATCGGTTTCGCAGACCGCCGTGTTAGTGCCGTAGGAGCCGTGCATGCCGAGCATCCCCAGGCGCAAGGAATCGGAGGCCGGCATCGAGCCGAGCGCCATCAGGGTTTCCGTCACCGGGATTCCGAGGCCGCGCGCGAGTTGCTGAAGCTGCGGCGCAGCGCCCGACCATTGCACGCCGCCGCCGACATAGAAGAGCGGCTTCTCACTGCGCTCGATCGCCTCGATCGCGCGCTCGATTTGACGCGGGTTGCCGCGATAGGTCGGCTTGTAGCCGCGCAGATCAGCCTTATCGGGCAGTTTGAAAACGTGCTCCGCCTGCTGGATGTCCTTGGGCAGATCGACCAGCACCGGACCGGGCCGCCCGCTGCCCGCGATGTAGAAGGCCTCGCGGATGACCCGCGACAAGTCGCGAACATCTTTGACCAGAAAATTATGCTTGGTGCAGGGGCGCGTGATGCCGACGATATCGACTTCCTGAAACGCGTCGTTACCAATCATGGCGGTCGAGACCTGGCCGGTCAGCACCACCATCGGGGTGGAATCCATGTAGGCGTCGGCGATGCCGGTGACCGCGTTGGTCGCGCCGGGTCCCGAGGTGACCAGCACCACGCCGGGGCGTCCACTGACGCGCGCATACCCTTCGGCCATATGGGTCGCGCCCTGTTCGTGACGGACCAGTACGTGCTTGATTTTAGAATCGAGCAGCGCGTCATAAGTCGGCAGGATCGCGCCTCCCGGATAGCCGAAGATTACATCGACGCCTTCGGCGATCAGGGTCTCGATGACGATTTGAGCTCCGGTGAGTTTCTTCATGGTTCGGATTCGAATTCCTTTAAGCCATAGAACGTATATCACGGGCGCGAGGCGGTACAATTGCGACGTTCAAAAGATGGCGCCGAGTTCGATCGCGTGGCCGTCCTAGTAGTGCGACTTCTCACCGCCGCCGCCCGGTTCGACGCTAACCACTTCGAAAGTATGGTTCAGTGGCGCATACATACCGACAATCGTGACGGTCTGGCCCGGGTCGATTTTGGCGAATTGATCGTCGCCGCGGCCCTGCACCTGAAGGTTGGGTCGATACTGCACGATCTGTTGCCAGATGTCGGGCCAGCGCACGGAGCGATCGTTCGTATACGCGTCCTTCAAGACGAACTTGTAAATTTTATCCGATACCCCGATCGAGATTACCTGCTTGGCGCCAAAGATCTCGTCCGGCGCGGGTTTCGATACCACCAGCGTGGTTGGGATCGGCGGCCCAATCAACGGGATTCCCTGCGTGTTCGCCACGCTTGCCGCAGTCAAAAGGAAAACGGCCAGCGCCATACTTTCGATAATTTTCCGCGTCATATACGTCTCTCGTGGTTGGGAGTTCAAACGATTGTGGAGCGGGCGATCGTCGAATTGCAATTGCCTATCTTTTCCGACTCCCCTAACTATTAGATGATGGGCGCGTCCGCCGGCTACTGGCTTGCGCCGCGCCGCGATTCGATCGCGCCGCCGGCGCATATGCGGTCACATAGAAAAACACCGGGAGGAGAAGATGGCGCCATTTCGATTTGCAACCGCTACGGGTCTCGCAATGGGAATCGCATTGCTGGCGAACACGGCGGTAGTAGCGGGAGTAAAGCCCGGCGACAGCATCAACAAGGATAACGCCTCACAGGTGCGCGATCTCGTCAGCCCCGGAAATTTCATAATGGTGCAGCGCGGGATGCGGATGAACATCGTTCCGACCGGCAAACTCGATTGGCCCCCACCCTACAAGGCGGCCACCGAAAAGTATTCGCCACAGGTGGTTCTGAACCCCGACGGCACCTTGAAGAACTATATCGCCGGGCAGCCGTTTCCGCTGCTCGATCCCAACGATCCGCAGATCGCGACCAAGATCATGTGGAACTTCAGCTTCCGCCCGCTCTATACCGATGACGCCGACCTGCGCTTTCCCCAGGTCGCGAGTTACGCGCCCAGCACCAAGGGCGACCCCATCAGCTTCTTCACGGTCGGCCACTTCGCGTTTTACAACAATGTCGGGAGAATCGAGGTTCCTCCGGTGCCGACCAGTCCTGATTTTGCGGCGAGTGGAATCCGCTATCGCTTCGCGTTCTATCCCTTCCTCGAACCCAGCAGTCTTCGGGGCTACGGGATGATTCGTAATCGGCACATGGACCCCGGCGTCGATGACAACACCTGGGTTTTCAATCCGCAGGCCCGCCGGCTGCGCCGTCAATCGCCGGAAATCCTCTCCGACGCGATCGGCGCCCTACCGGGCTTTTCCGGTAGCGGAGGCGGGGGCTATGGCGGCGGTGTTGGCAGCTCGGGCGCGCCGGCCTACGTCGATACCATCGACCCGGATTCGTATTTCGGCTTCTCTGCCAAGGTCGAAGACTTCAACTACAAGTATCTGGGTGAAAAAGAGATGCTGGCATCGGTCCATGCCAGGTACTCACCAGAAAAACCGTGCGACACCGACGGCGGTCATTCCATCTGCCCCGAGGACTGGGAGATGCGCCATCTCTATATCGTCGAGGCCGATGAGAAGCCGGGACGCAGTCTCTCGATCCCAAAGCGGATCTTCTACATCGACTCGGAAGGATGGTTCATCACAGCGTCCGATCAATACGACCACGACGGAAAGCTCTGGAAGAGTCTGGCGACGTTCAATACCTTTCGCGATCGTCCGATACCGGATGCGCAAGTCGCAATTTATCCATACAAACGCATGTTCCAACTCGGACTGGTCGATGAAGATGTCCAGACTAACGCGTCCTCGGTCATCTATATGCCGGGCCGCGACGCCCAGGAGAAAGAATGCTGGTACATCGATATGGGTGTGATCGATCCCGGCTTCTTCAACCCCAATGCCATGGAGGCCGCCGGTCATTAGAGGCGCGCCACTGACGACTGTGCCGCCGAGTTGGCATTGGAACCTCCGGGTTCATCGCTAGATGCGATGCCATCTTCGGCAGACGAGGTTCGGCGACTGCGCGGCGCACTCGCGACCTTCGCGATCATCTTCGTCGTCATCTGGTGCGGCCTGTATGCGGCGCAACGGGCACTCCCCTACGTTCGCTCCGGCGCAACCCTAATCCTCGAAGCCAAACTTCGCGAAGAAAGCAGTCCGCATCTATTCAAAAGACCCGGCGCTATCGATGTTCTGTACTTCGGCAACAGCAAGGCGCTATCGGGCTTTGTACCGGCCGTGTTCGATTCGGCGATGGAAGCCTCGGGCCACGAGGTCGAGAGCTACAACCTCGGACTACCGGGCGATAGTCTGTTCGTTGACCGACTCTCCGCAATAGTCGCCGCCGGCAAAATTCCAAAATACATTCTGGTGACGGTGATGTGGCCGCCGGATGATCCACCGAGCGACGTCTTCCACTTCATACGGCACGACGCGCTATGGATGGATCGGCTGTTCCCTTTTCGCTTCTTCCCGCGCGACCTCATGATGTTCGCGATCTCGTCTCCCGATCCCGCCGCCGCAGTCCGCGCCTATCGAAACAACCGGCGCACGATCGAGCGTATGCTTTCGGATCGCGGATACTTCTTCATTTATGACTCCAGCCGTTTTCCCAATGATGAGCTGCCGGCGTCCTATCGAACGCGGCTCGACCAGCCTGCGACGGTAAATGAACGTGAAGCGAATATTCAGGAGCGGGAATTTCAAAAGTTGAACCGGGTGCTCGAGGACTACAAGATATGTTGTCTGCTGGTTCCAACTTACTATCGGGCCGGAGAATATGCGCCGCCTCCGCCGCTTAACCTCAAACTCCAGACTGAGTTAAGACCGTATAGGCAGTTCGTAGTCGCAGGTCCTGACTATGTACTATTCGACAACCGCGATTTCTCCGACCGGACGCATCTCAATCGCGACGGAGCGGTGCGATACACGCGCTACCTGGCCGATCTCCTCGCGCCCACTATCCATTAACGCGGCGCGGCGCATCGAATGCTTTTCAACTCGCTTCAGTTCCTGATCTTCTTCCCGATCGTGGCGACGCTGTTCTATGCGATGCCCGACAGGTGGCGCAATCTCTTTCTGCTGCTCGCCAGTTACTACTTCTATATGTGCTGGCGACCCGCATACATAACGGTAATCTGGTTCATCACCCTGCTCGACTACTTCGCGGGCATCATGATCGAGAACGCTCGCGACGACAGCTCGCGGCGCCGGTTCCTCGCGCTGAGTATTCTCGGAAACTTCGGACTGCTCTTCGTCTTCAAGTATTTCGACTTCTTCGGCGGCTCGCTCAATCAGGCGTTGCGGCCGTTGCGTTTGTTCGACATTCCGAACTTGCACTTTCTGTTGCCGATCGGTCTTTCCTTTCACACCTTCCAGGCGCTGAGCTACACCATTGAGGTCTATCGCCGAAAAGTACCGGCCGAGCGCAACCTGCTGCGCTATGCGCTGTACGTGTCGTTCTTCCCGCAGATGGTCGCGGGACCGATCGAGAGGCCCTATCATCTGCTGCCGCAATTTCGCGAACCCAAACGGATCGAGTTCGCGGGTGTGCGCCAGGGGCTGGAACTCGCGATGTGGGGCTTGTTCAAGAAGGTGGTGGTAGCCGATCGCATCGCGCCGCTCGTCAATCGGGTTTACGATGCTCCGCGCGACTTTAGCGGACCGCTGCTCGTGCTCGCGACGGTTCTGTTCGCGATCCAAATCTACTGCGATTTTTCCGGATACACCGACATCGCGATCGGAGCTGCACGGGTGCTGGGCTTCGATTTGATGATCAACTTCCGGCAGCCGTATTTCTCGGCCTCGATCCCCGAGTTCTGGCATCGATGGCATATCTCGCTATCGACCTGGTTCCGCGACTATTTGTACCTCCCGCTCGGAGGTAACCGCGTCAGCACAGCGCGATGGTGTCTGAACATTCTGGTCGTCTTTACCCTGAGCGGATTGTGGCACGGCGCCAACTGGACCTATGTCTTCTGGGGTATTCTGCACGGTATCTATTATCTGGCCGGAAGAGCGACTCTCTCGGCGCGGAACGCCATCGCTGAAATCCTCGGCGCCGACCGGATGCCGAGGCTGCGGCGATTCGGGCAAACCATCTGCACTTTTTCGCTGGTCACGGTCGCGTGGGTATTCTTCAGAGCCCGCTCGGTGACCGACGCGCTATATGTGCTCGCGCACTTCAACCCGATCGGTAAGTTTTACGTCAGCGAGTTCGACGTGTTCCATGTCGGCCTCGGCAAGTCCGACTTTCTCATCGCGCTCGTGATGATCGCGGTAACCTTCGTGGTCGATTGGCTATTGCTTCACGAGAGTCCCGCAGCAGACCGGATTTGGAATGTAAGACCGCTGCGCTGGTCGCTATACTACGCGTGCCTGTACAGCATCGTTTTCTTCGGCGTGTTCGAGCATTTGGAATTTATCTATTTCAGATTCTAGCGGCCCTCGCCGCACTGACTATTCAGTTCCGCTTGAGGTCCTGCAAAATCTCTTTCAAGACGCCGCGATCGTGATCGTTACGGGTGGGCATGTCGAAGCCCAGACGATTGATACCCGCAAACCGCTTCTTGATGATCGGCACGATCTGATCGTACGTGCCAACCGCCGCGAAGGCGTGAACCATCTCCTCGCTCACCAGTTGCGGCATCTCGCGCCACTTTTGCTGTACCGAGAGCTTGTGCAACTGATCCGCGATGTCGCCCCAGCCGTCGATCTCGAAACTGGAACGGTAAGATCGCGTCGATCCGTAGAACGCGATAGTGGACTTGAGGCCTTCGACCGCCTTCGCGAGCGCATCCCGAGTGGGCGCCGCGGCTAAGAATCCGCCGCCGCCAATCTGAAAGTTCGGCCAATCCGAATCCGGCCGGCCGGCTTTGGCAAAGCCCTTTTTCAGGTTTGGAAACGCGATCTGATCGAGGTACTTGCGCGTCACGATTCCATGCAGCCGCACCCCGTCGCAGACCTCGCCCGCCACTTGCAGCATCCTTTCCTGCACCGCCGCGATCAGCACCGGGATGCTCGGGTGCCGCACCGGCGGCGGCGCGAAATTCGGCGTCATCAGCGATAGATTGTAATGCTCGCTGCTGAAATTCAGCGGCGCGCCGGTTTGCCATGCGTTCCAGCACGCGCGCATCGCACCGACGTAGTCTTTCATGCGCTGCGCGGGTTTGCTCCACGGCATCCCGAAGCGGCGCGTGATGTGACCCTTCACCTGGGAGCCGAGGCCAAGCACGAGACGCCCGCCGCTCATGCGCTGCAGGTCCCACGCGGTGTAGGCGGTCGCGACCGGGCTGCGAGTGAAGGCGAGCGCGATCGCGGTGCCAAGCTCGACGCGCGCGGGTTCCATCGCGGCGACCGCGAGCATCAGGTACGGATCGTTTTGGGTTTCGACCGCCACCACGGTGTCGTAGCCGAGCGCATCGGCGTCGCGGACCTGCTCGCGAAGCGTGGTCCACGTCGGCTCCGCTTTTTTTCCGCCCAATTGCATCTCGGGCGTGTAGGCGACTCCGAGGTTGAGGCCTCGTTCCAATTTTATCGTCGTCATTGGAGCTTATATCGCGTCGGTGGCGGCGCGCTGTCAAGGATGCCGAGGGTTTCAGAGATGAGAACTTAGTGTTGTGCCGGCGCGCTGTGGATCTGCATCGCAGCCATCAACCGCCGCGCCGTCACGGTCCTGGCCGGCGCATTGAAAGCCGTTTGCCAATTGATTTCGAAACGAATGATCGCCACGCCCGCGCGCCGGCACTGCTCGCCGAGGATTTGCATGCGCGCCGCTTTTATCTTGCCGCTCGCGATCACCATCAGATCGAACTCGCGCGCCCGGATCATATCGCTCACGCTTCGTGGATGATGAATCGTGACCCCTTGCAGCATAAGTCCGCGCTTGCGCGGATCGTCGTCGAGAAATCCCACCGCCGTCATCGCGAGTGCCGGGTTGTTTTTGATTTCGTAGAGCGCCACCGCGCCGCCCCGGCCCGCGCCGTAGATCAGGACGCGACGCGCGCCGGATTGTTCCCGCTCGAACAGATGATCCAGCAGCCGAAATGAGATCCGCGATCCCAGCACCATCGTCGCCAACAGGTAGGCGTCCAGGATCAGCACTCCGGGCGGCGGCCGGAATTGCGCCAACGCCACGGTAGCGATCCATCCTGCCGCGATCGCGAGAGCGAGCGCCTTTGCGAGCGCGAGAAGGTCGTCCATTCCCGCGTGCCGGTATGAGCGGCGGTAGAGCCCGCCGCTCACCCCGAACGCCGCCGCCTGCACCGCCACGATGATCGGCAGCGAGCTGAGACAGCTCGCAGCGAGCGTGCTTTCTCCGCCATGCAGGATCGCGAATGCCAACACATAGCTGGCGCCGATGAAGCCCAGATCGACCGCCACCTGAACCATCTTGCGGTGGATAG
Source organism: uncultured delta proteobacterium (assembly GCA_963747115.1). GTDB lineage: Bacteria > Desulfobacterota > Binatia > Binatales > Binataceae > DATGKG01. The sequence goes on from CAVVEB010000008.1 coordinate 146,369, forward strand.
CATTGGAATCGAACAGTGGCAGCAGCAGGCCGGATTTCAGCAGGCTGAATTCGCGATAACCGAGGCATCGCACGCCGGCTACCGCCGCGATCACGAGCCCGGCGAGGATCGCCCCCTGATGCCTGTCCTCATGGCTCGCGATCACAAACGCGGCCGCGCAAGTCGCGACGCTTATGCTGTAGAGCAAAAGCACCACCCGGCGATGGCTGATGCCGAGGCTGAGCAGCCGATGATGGATATGGTCGCGATCGGCGGAAAACAGCGCAGGACGTCCCGCGAACGAAAAGTTATAGCGCTGAACTTCCCCGTCCAGCTTGACCACGTTGATGGCGCGGATGCTGCGGCGCAAGGTGGTAATGATCAGTTCGGCTAGCGGCAAGCCGAGCGCGAGAAACGGCGCCGCAATCGTGACCGCGCCGGCCATTTTATGCGAAGTGGAAATCGCGCTGATCGCCACCAGAAAGCCAAGCAACAGCGCCCCCGAGTCGCCCAGAAAAACCCGCGCCGGATGAAAGTTGTAGGGCAGAAATCCCATCAGCGCTCCGCATAGCGCCGCCAGTAGTAGCGCCGACTCCACCTCTCCGCTCGACAGACATAGCAGGAACAGCGTCGAGGTTATGATGAGGCAGAGACCGGCCGCCAACCCGTCGAGGCCGTCGATCATGTTGACTGCGTTTACCGCAGTCACGATGAAAAGGACGCTCACGGGAAACGACAGCCATTGCAGATGCATGCCCAACAGCCAATCGATGCGATAGCCGCCCTCCACCGCGATCACGGCAGCCGCGATCTCGACTATCAGCTTCACCATCGGCTTCACCGATTTGACGTCGTCGACGGCGCCCACCGCCGTCACCATCAGCGCCGCAATCGCGAGCGCGGCCAGCCTGACGCTTTCCCGAACGAGGGTGACCCGGACGACATGGTCACCGATAGCGGCGCACAACAGCGCCAGCATCAGGGCGGCCACCAGACCCGGTCCGCCCAAGCGCGGGGTGGGAATCGTATGGATCCGGCGCGCGCCGGGTTTATCGATGGCGCCGATGCGCAGCGCGAGATGTCGCGAGACAGGAGTCAGCGCGAGCGAAAAGCCCATCCCCAGGACTAGCAGAAGGTTATATTTCAACACCGATGGACGAAGTGTCCGCCGCGCTGATCGATGGGTCAAGCAAATGATCGCAATGATGATGTCTGATAGTGATTGATAATGGACTACTAGTTACGCTGACGACTTGAAACGGATGGGATTCAATTGGCTGCGATAAGGGTCATCTATGGTTGCGAGGTGCGCGGGACGAAGGTCGGGTTGTGGACGGAAAAGAACAGCTAGAACTACATAAAAGAATTTCGCGAGCGGCTCAGCTCAGGCGACCGGCAGGGTAATCGTCACTGTCGTGCCTTCGCCGATCCGGCTCTCGATCTGAAGCGTACCGTTGTGAAGCTGCACGATGTGCTTGACGATCGCCAAGCCCAGTCCGGTCCCGCCGAGTTCACGCGAGCGAGCGCGGTCCACCCGATAGAAGCGCTCCGTGAGCCGTGGAATGTCGGCGGCGGGAATCCCCTCGCCCGTATCCGCGACCAGAATCTCGACCGCGCGATTAGGCGTCGCACCCGCATGATTAGCCAACCGCGCTTGCAAGCTGACCCTGCCGCCGCGCGGGGTGTACTTGACCGCGTTGTCAATGAGATTGAGGAATATCTGATGCATCCGATCGCGATCCGCGCGGATCGGCGGCATCTCGGCCTGACTGCCGACTTCGAGGTTGATACCGGCGCGCTCGGCCCGCTCACGCATCAGCTCGGCCGCCTCATCGAGGATCGAACGGGGCGCGATCTCTTCGAGCTTCAATGGCGTAAGGCCGCGTTCGAGGTCGGAGAGCGAGAGCAGATCATCGACCAGGCGCGCGAGGCGCTTGGCTTGCCGCTCGATAATTCCGAGAAATCGTTTCGAGGTTTCAGGATCGTCGACCCCGCGTTCCAGCGTCTCTGCATACCCGTAGAGCGCCGACAACGGGGTGCGAATCTCATGCGTCAGGTTGGCGATAAAGTCCGCCCGCATGGTTTCGTAAGTCTTCAGTTGGGTGATGTCGTGGAACACGAACAGCCACGCCATAGCGCTCCCGCTTCCACGCTTGACCGGCGCCGCGCTGACGAACAGATAACGTGGCGAAGGGTTCTGGATGCGGATCTCGGCGCTGGTGGTCTGCTCGGTGGACGAGCTGGTGGCGCGCGCGACAAATTCCTGGAGCTGCGGGTCGCGGCACAGTTCCACAAAATCTCTGCCCTGATAGTTGGCGTCGCCGTTCAGTGTGAAAGTCTTGCGCGCCTGGCCGTTGAGCAGGATCACCTCGCCGCGGGCGCCGGTCACCACCACCGCTTCCGTCATGCTGCGCAGGATCGCGCCGAACTCGTCGCGCTGCACGGTCAGCGCCTCCAACTCATTGACCATCGTATCGATAGCCTTGAAGAGGATGCGTTCGGCGCCGGCGATAGCGTCACGGCCGTCTTGCGGGCCGTGCGGCGGACGGTGTCGCTCCTGCAGGGCCGATGCGAGCGCTTCGATCCGCTGGGCGCGGCTATTGATCAGCCTCGACGTCATCACAGCTGCGATGGCGCCGGCGGTCGCTCCCGCAATGACCCCGGCGAATGCGAGTTCATGGGAGACCACCCCGGTGGTGGTCATTATGGCGAGCGCCAATGCGGGGGGAATGAACCCGGCCGCTACGGTCGCGGAGATTCGGAAGATAAACGATCTAGTCAAGTGCCTCGGGATTGAAACGATACCCGACGCTGCGGACGGTCAGAATCAACTCGGGATTCGCGTCATCCTTCTCGATGTGCTGGCGCAGCCTGCGGACGTGAACGTCGACGGTCCGCGGCTCGACAAAAGTATCCCTGCCCCATACCAGGTCGAGCAACTGCTCGCGGGTGTACACGCGCATCGGATGCTCGACGAAGAAGCGCAAGAGCTCGAATTCGCGCAGCGCGAGCTCGTGGCGTTTGCCATCGACAAAGACCTGGTAGATATCGAAATCCATCTTGAGCCGGCCCCGCTCCCAGATGCCGGCTTTGGGCACGATGCTCTCGGGGTTGGCGCGGCGCAAGACCGCTTTCACGCGCGCGATCAATTCGCGCGGACTGAAAGGTTTGACCACGTAATCGTCGGCGCCCATTTCGAGACCGAGCACCTTGTCCACTTCGGTGCCTTTAGCGGTCACGATCAGAATCGGCATGGAAGCGGTTTCCTTGTTGCTGCGCAGCACCCGGCAGATTTCGAGGCCGGGCATCCCCGGCAGCATCAAATCCAGCAGCAGCAAGTCGGGCTGGCGGCGCTTGATCCGTTCCAGACCCTCGGTACCGGTAGCCGCTTCCTCGACCACATAGTTTTCGCGCTCGAGATTGAATTTGATCAACTCGCGGATGTCGGCTTCATCCTCGATCAGGAGAACTTTCTGGCGCGGTCCGCCGCGGGTGGCCTGATTGGGCGCAGCTTCGGCCATGGCTATTTCTTATCCATGTGCTTGATCATCTTGCCCTTGACCATGAACGTGACCATCTCCGCAATGTTGGTGGCGTGGTCGGCAATGCGCTCGAGGTACTTCGAGATGAACAGGATGCGCGTCGCACGGCCGATCAGTTTGGGGTCCTCTGCCATGTAGCTCAGAAGCTCGCGATAGACCTGGCGGTTGAGTCCGTCGACCTCGTCGTCGCGCGCGATTAACTGATCGCAGAGATCCGTATCCTGACGCATGAAGGCGTCGATACTATCCTTGACCATGCTCTGCGCGATCGACGCCATCCGGGGAATATCGATGTACGGCTTGATCTGGGGTTCCTCGTTCAGCTCCAGCACCCGCTCCGCGATATTCACCGCGTTGTCGCCGATCCGTTCCAGGTCGGTGGTGATTTTGAGGCCGGTGGTGATGAAGCGCAGATCGCTGCCGGCCGGCTGATGGAGCGCGAGCAGCCGGATGCAGGTCTCGTCGGTCTCGATATCCATCCGGTTAACTTCTTCGTCGCGGGCGATGATCTGTTTGGCGAGCGCGGTGTCGCGATTAACCAGCGCATCGATCGCTTCGGCGATCTGGCGTTCGACCAGGCCGCCCATTTTCAGAAGCGTGGCGCGCAGACCGCGAAGTTCTTCCTCGTAGCGGAGATTGGTGTGGAGCGTTTGCGGCTGATCCATGGAATTCCTCACCCGGCGCTTATCCGAAACGTCCGGTAATATAATCTTCGGTCTCCCTCCGGTTGGGATTGGTGAAGATCTGCCGGGTTTCGCCGAACTCTACCAGTTCACCGGTGTAGAAGAACGCGGTCATGTCCGCTGTGCGTGCCGCTTGCTGCATATTGTGCGTCACTATCACGATAGTGTAGTTCGCTTTCAGCTCTAGCAATAGCTCCTCGATACGCGCGGTCGAAATCGGGTCCAGCGCCGAACACGGCTCGTCCATCAGCAAGACCTCGGGCTCGACCGCGAGCGCTCTGGCCACGCATAGCCGCTGCTGTTGCCCGCCCGAGAGACTGCCGCCGGGAGCGCGCAAGCGATCCTTGACCTCTTCCCATAGCGCGGCCTGGCGCAGGCATCGCTCTACCACCTCATTCTTTTGCGCGCCGTTGACCCCGATGCCGTTGAGCTTGAGCCCCGCCGCGACGTTGTCTTCGATCGACATGGTTGGAAACGGAGTGGGCTTCTGGAACACCATTCCGATACGGCGCCGGACCTGCACCGGATCGACGTCGGGCGCGTAGATATTCTCGCCGTCGAGGATCACCTCGCCCTCCGCGCGCGCTCCGGCGACCACCTCATGCATCCGGTTGAGCGTTCGGACAAAGGTGGACTTGCCGCATCCCGACGGACCGATAATCGCGGTGATCTGGTTTTCCTGGATGTTCATGTTGATGTCATGAACTCCCCGTGTCCCTCCGAACCAGGCCGTCAGATGCTGAGTGACGATTTTGTCGGCCATGTCAGCGCGGCGCCTTCGCCTGCCCTCCCGTCACCGCTCGTACTCCCAACTCCAGTGCCAGCACGATCGCGGTGAGCACCAATGCTCCCGCCCACGCCTGGCGCTGCCAATCCGCGAAGGGGGAGATCGCGTAAGTGTAGATCTGCACCGGCAGCGAGGAGATCGGGCCGCGCAGCGAGGTGTTCCAGAACCGGTTGCCAAAGGCGGTGAACAGCAGCGGCGCCGTCTCACCCGCGATCCTCGCGGTCGCCAAAATGACGCCGGTCGCGATACCTCCCAATGCGGTGCGGACCACGATCGAGATCGTCGTGCGCCACTTTGGCACTCCCAGCGCCAGCGACGCTTCGCGCAGCTCATGCGGCACCAGCAAGACCATCTCTTCCGTGGTGCGCGTGACCAGCGGAATCATTATCACCGCCAATGCGACCGAGCCCGCCAACGTCGAGAAGCCGCCCATCGGCCGCACTACGACCGCATACGCAAAGATTCCGACCACGATCGACGGCACTCCCATCATCACGTCAGCCGCGAAACGTACCCCATCGGCGATCCGGGTACCTTTATGTTCCGCGACATACAGACCGGCTCCCACGCCCACCGGCACTCCCATCAGGCATCCGATCAGGACCAGCTCGAAAGTGCCGACGATCGCGTTCGCCATCCCGCCGCCTTTTTCACCCACCGGCGTCGGCAGGCGCGTGAACAGCGCGAGGTTGAGACTCGAAGCTCCTTTGAAGAGCAGGTATCCCAGCACCAGGAACAACGGCGTTAGCGTCACCACGGTGGCGAGGATCGTGAGCGCCATCATCAGGTAGCTTTTGAATTTGCGATATTGATAGTGCCGCGTCGGGAAGAGTACTGCTGCCATGTTAGCGCACTCCCGCGCGGCGCCGAGTCGCACCCAGCACCAGAATTCGCGCAACCACGTTGAGCACGATCGCCATCGCCATCAACACCAGCCCCAGTTCGATCAGGGCGGACTGATACATGTCGGTGGTGGCCTCGGCGAACTCGTTGGCGATGACGCTGGCGAGTGTCGCTGCCGGCATGAAGAGCGAGGCCGAGATGTTGGGCGAATTCCCGATCACCATCGCGACCGCGATAGTCTCGCCCAGCGCGCGTCCCAAACCGAGAATGATGGCACCCACCACTCCGGTCACCGAAGGTGGCAGCACCGCCAGCCTCACGGTTTCCCATTTGGTCGCGCCTAGCGCCAATGCCGCCTCGCGCTGGCTTTGCGGGACCACATGAAAGACCTCGGTGCAGACCGAGGAGATATACGGGACGACCATAATCGCGAGGATGACGCCCGCCGAAAGCATGCTGACCGAAGTATGCGGACCCTTGAACAGCGGAAGAAATCCCAACGTATGGCCGAGCAGAGGCTCGATATGATCGCGCAGCCACGGTCCGAGCACGAAGATCGCCCACAGGCCGTAAACCACGCTCGGTATCGCCGCGAGCAACTCGACCAGGAATGCAATCGGACGCCTCAGCCAGGTCGGAGACAGTTCACTAAGGCATAGCGCGACCCCGAGGCTGAGCGGGATCGCAAGGACTAGCGCCAGCGCCGACGATACCGCCGTCCCATAGATGAACGGCAAGGCGCCGTATTGGTCGGTGACCGGATCCCAGTCGCTGCTGACCAGAAAGCCGAAGCCGAATTGCCGCAGCGACGGCATCGAGGCTCGAATCAGCATCAAGGTCAACAGAACGATCAGCGCGAAAACGATCAGCGCGAGGCCTAGCGTGCTGAGTCCGAAGATTCGATCGCCGAACAGAGTCTCACCGATCGCGCCGCCGCGTCCTTCCCGCTGGGACAAACGTGTCCGCCCCGCCGCTGCTTGGGTCTGATTCACCAGCGCCTCATCTCTGCCTGACGCGGCCGATCCTATCGGCATAGATCCGCCCAAAGGGAGATCCTCCGGGACAAATCTTAACAATCGAATATTACGGGAGTGTTACCACGGGGAAAAAGCGCGATTAAAGACGAAAATTTGGCAAAACCATTTGGTCTGACGACGACCGCCGAAAACTATCGCTTCGTTATGCGTTCCAGACCGCCCATGTAGGGACGCAGAACCTCGGGCACCGTGATGCTGCCGTCTTCGTTCTGATAGTTCTCCATCACCGCAATCAAGGTGCGCGGCAATCCGAGTCCCGAGCCGTTTAGCGTATGCACAAACTCCGGCTTGCCGCCCTTTTCGCGGAACCTGATTTGCGCGCGCCGCGCCTGAAAGTCGGTGCAGTTGGAGCACGACGAGACCTCCAGCCATTCGGCGACTCCGGGCGCCCACATCTCGACGTCGTACTTCGCGGCCGCCGAGAATCCCAGATCGCCGGTACACATCTGAATGACCCGAAACGGGATCTGCAACCGCCGGCATATCACGCAGGCATCTTCCACCAGCTTGTCGAGTTCCAGTGCCGACTTCGAAGGATGCACCAGCTTGACCATCTCGACTTTGTCGAACTGATGCCCGCGTTTGATCCCGCGCACGTCGCGGCCCGCCGACATCTTCTCGCGCCGGAAGCATGGCGTATATGCGGCCAGATAAATCGGCAACCGCTCGGCCTCGAGGATTTCATTCGAGTACATATTGGTCAGCGGCAGTTCCGCGGTGGGGATGAACCAGAAATCCTCCTGGTAGTCGCGATACATCGTGTCCTCGAACTTCGGCAGATGCGCGCTGCCGATCGCCGCCGCCGTATTCACCATCATTGGCGGCGCCACTTCGAGGTAGCCCTGCTCCTGCGTCTTCACCTCGAGCATCCACTGGATCAGCGCGCGTTCGAGCCGCGCACCGGCGCCCAGCAGGAAGTGAAATCGCGTGCCTGAAATCTTCACGCCACGCTCGAAGTCGATGATGCCGAGCGCCTCACCGATCTCCCAATGCGGCCGCGCTTTGAACGACGTGAACTCCTGCGGCGCGCCCTCGCTGCGAACGATCTTGTTCTCGCTTTCATCCTTACCGACAGGAACCCAATCCTGCGGCAGGTTCGGCAGCATCAGCAGCAGGCGTTCGCATTCGGCCTCGATCGCGGTGAGCGCGCGCTCGCCGGCCGAGATATCTTCGCCCAGCTGGCGCATCGCGGCGCGCTTCTGGTCGCGCTCTTCCGCCGAGGCCTTGCCCAACTCCTTCGATTCTCGCCCGCGCATCGCGCGCTTGTCGTCGAGTTCGCCCTGCAACTTGCGCCGGCGCGCGTCGGCTTCGAGCACGCGCTCGACTTCGGCGGGATCGACCCCGGTCTGCGTGAGCTTGGTCCTGACCAGATCGGGCTGTTCGCGGATCAGTTTGATGTCGAGCATTCTTGCTTAAAGTAATCCTTTAGAAAGCGTCTTTCAGATGTTGCACTTTGCGCGCGCGTCCATCGCCGCTGATGGCGATAACGTCGAAACGGATCGGCCGCTCGCGCGATCCGTTTCGCTCCGCGAAAATCTCGGCGGCCTTGCGAATCCGGTACTGCTTGCGCGCATCGACCGCCTCCTCCGGGCTGCCCGCGCCGTCGGTCATGCGAGCCTTCACTTCGACGAACACCATCGTGCCACGATCCATCACAATCAGATCGATCTCGGCGCCGGCCGCGCGAAAATTTCGCGCGATGATCCGGTAGCCGCGCCATCGCAGCCGCCGCGCCGCGAGGTGCTCGCTTCTCTCGCCATACGGCAGCCGCCGACCGGTGCCCGGAATGGTATCGCGGAGCCACATCCGCAAGTCATACATGGTGCGAGCGAAACCGCTCTTCGGGCGCGCGCGAACACCCACGATAGTCGCCTCGATTCGATCAAGCTAAACGCCTCGCCCCGAGCCCGCAAGGTGCTGGCCGTTCCCTCACTGACATCGGTTTCTCTTAATGTTACGATGCTCCGCCATGGCCGAAAGCAAAATCTCTCTGGAGCAGGTGCGTCACGTCGCCCGCCTCGCCCGCCTGCAACTGCGCGCCGAGGAAGAAATTCGCCTGCAAGCCGATCTCAGCAGCATGCTCGGTTACGTCGAGAAGCTGAATGAGCTCGATACCGCCGCGGTGCCGCCAACCGCGCAGGTGGGAGAGCCCGGCACTCCGATGCGCGATGACGCGGTGACCAATCAGCCCGCGCCGGATGCGATGCTTGCGAACGCGCCCGCGCGCCAGGGCAACTTCTTCAAGGTACCCAAAATCATTGAGTAGTTCAGAACTCAACCGACTAACTATCGCCGACGCGCACGCGAAGCTGCGCAAGCGCGAGATCTCGTCGCGCGATCTCACTCGCGCATGCCTCGATCGGATCGCGGCAGTCGAGCCCAAGCTCAACGCCTTCATCACGGTGTCCGAGCGCGAGGCGCTCGAGCAGGCCGCCGCCGCCGACAAACGCCTCGCGAGTGGTGACGCGCCGGCGCTGTGCGGCATCCCACTCAACATCAAGGACATCTTCGCGACCAAGGGCGTCAGGACCACGTGCGCATCGAAGATTCTGGAGAACTTTGTCCCGCCCTTCGACGCGACCGTGATCGCAAAGCTCCGCAGCGACGGCGCCGTGTTCCTCGGCAAGGGCAACATGGACGAATTCGCGATGGGCTCCTCGACCGAGAACTCCGCCTTCGGGCCGACGCGAAATCCCTACGACCTCGAACGCGTCTCCGGCGGATCATCGGGCGGACCCGCCGCCGCGGTTGCGGCTCACGAATGCCTCGCGGGGCTGGGCACCGATACCGGCGGATCGATTCGCGAGCCCGCGTCGTTTTGCGGCGTGGTCGGAATCAAGCCGACCTACAGCAGGGTCAGCCGCTACGGCGTCATCGCGTTCGCATCGTCGCTCGATCAGGTCGGACCCTTCGCCAAGACCGTGCGCGACGCTTCCATCATGATGCGCGCGCTGGCCGGCATTGACCCTCGCGACTCGACCTGCTCGGCGCGGCCGGTGCCCGACTACGAGAAGGCCCTGACCGGCGAGGTCGGGGGTCTGCGCATCGGAGTGCCGAAGGAATATTTTGTCGAGGGGATGGCGCCGGAGGTCGAGAAGTCGGTCCGCGCGGCGCTCGCTCATCTGCAAAAGGCGGGCGCGCGGACGGTCGAGATCTCGCTGCCGCACAGCGCCTATGCGATCGCCGCGTACTACCTGGTCGCGACCGCGGAAGCGTCGGCCAATCTGGCGCGCTACGACGGCATCCGCTTCGGGCTGCGCGTGCCCGCGGAGAACAATATCGAGCTGTATGAGAAATCGCGCGCGCTGGGATTCGGCGCCGAGGTCAAGCGGCGGATCATGCTGGGAACCTTCGCGCTGTCGGCCGGATATTATGACGCCTACTATTTGAAGGCGCAGAAAGTTCGCACCCTGATTCGCCGCGACTTCGAGCGCGCCTTCGAAAGCTGCGACGTGGTCGCGGCGCCGGTCGCGCCAACCACCGCGTTCAAGCTCGGCGAGAAGATGGACGATCCGCTCACCATGTACCTCTCGGACATCTTCACCATCTCGGTGAATCTCGCGGGACTGCCCGCGATGTCGATCCCATGCGGTTACGATGGCGGCGGACTCCCGATCGGAATGCAAATCATCGGTGCGCCATTCAGCGAGGAGACCATTTTCCGCGCCGGCGACGCCTACGAAAGGCTGGGCGCCTTCGCGCCGCGTGAATTGAAAATATGAACCCCGAAAAATATGAAGCCGTCATCGGACTCGAAGTCCACGCGCATCTTTCGACCCGCTCCAAAATGTTTTGCGGATGTTCGACCGCGTTCGGCGCGCCGCCCAATGAGAATGTCTGCCCCGTTTGTATGGGGATGCCGGGGACGCTGCCGGTGTTGAATCGCGAGGCGGTCGAGCTCGCGGTCCGCGCCGGACTGGCGGCGCATTGCGAGATCGCGCGGTCCTCCGTCTTCGATCGCAAAAGTTATTTCTATCCCGACCTGCCCAAGGGCTATCAGATCAGTCAGTACGAAACTCCCATCTGCAAGGGTGGCTATATCGAGATCGCTTCGAAGGATGGCGCGGTCCGGCGCATCCATCTGACCCGCATTCATCTCGAAGAAGACGCTGGCAAGAACGTGCATGAGGCCGCGGGATCGCTGGTCGACTTCAATCGCTCGGGCGTGCCGCTGGTCGAGATCGTCAGCGAGCCCGACATGCGCAGCGCCGAAGACGCCGTCGCGTATCTGCGCTCGCTGCACGCGATCCTGCGCTATACCGAAGTCTCCGACGCGCGGATGGAAGAAGGCAGCATGCGATGCGACGTCAACATCTCGGTGCGCGCGCGCGGCGCGGAAAAATATGGCGTGAAGAGCGAGATCAAGAATCTCAACTCGTTCCGCTTCGTCGAGAAGGCGATCGAGTTCGAGGTCAATCGCCAAATCGCGATTATCGAGGCTGGCGGCACTATCCAGCAGGAGACGCATCTGTGGGATCCTGCGCGCGAGGAAACTCGCCCGATGCGATCCAAGGAGTTCGCCAACGACTATCGCTACTTCCCCGAGCCCGATCTGCCGCCGCTGCGGGTCCCGCCCGACCTGGTCGAGAAGGTGAAAACCGCGATGCCGGAACTGCCTGACGCGCGCCGCGCCCGCTATATCGGTGAGTTCGGCCTGAGTCCATATGAAGCCGGGGTGCTGATCACCGAGCGCGAAGTCGCCGACTATTTCGAAGCGATGCTGCCCGGGCTCAGCAATCGTAAAGCCGCCGCGAACTGGGTTATGACCGAGGTGCTGCGCGTGGTCCATGAGACCGGCAAATCGATCGCTGACGCGGTTCCGAAAGCATCTGAAGCCGGCGCGCTGCTCAAGATGATCGAAGACAGCCGCCTCAGCTTCAGCGCCGCCAAGACCGCGTTCGCCGCGATGTGTACCTCGGGCAAGAGCGCGGAGGCCACCATCGGCGAGCTCGGGCTGGCGCAGGTTTCCGACGAAGGCGCGATCGCCGAGGCCTGCGCGAAAGTGATCGCCTCGGAGCCGGACAAGGTCGCGGAGTATCGCGGCGGGCGCGACAAGCTGTTCGGGTTCTTCGTCGGCCAGGTGATGAAGTCGATGGGCGGGAAGGCCAACCCGAAGATCATCAACGACATCCTGAAGAAGAAACTCGCGGGCTGAACGCGTCGCGCGCGAGGCTCTCCCCGCCCTTCGATGAGCGTTGCGATTCGATGCGTGATTTTGTCGTCGAGAGCGCTGCCGAATCAGCCCGCGGGCGGGCCGCCGGGGTCGTTTACGCTTTCGCTTCGCCTCTCGACGGCTCCTGGAGCGGTCGCGGCCGGTTCAATTGGGTTCGTTTGGTAATTTTGCGTTTGCGATGGCGCCGTGGACCCCTCTCCGCCGGAATTATTTTCGCTATCCGGAAATGACGCGCGCTCCTTGCGCAGTTTCCGCAGCTCGCCGATCGCGCGATACAAATCGCGATTGACCGCGTTCTCATAGCGCAACAACAGCCGCAGGTCATCTTCATCAGGAAGACCCGGTTCGCCCGGTAGTCTGCACTTGCGCCGCCGGTCAATGTATTCATTGGTGTCGCCACTCCAGCTCTGCTCGAAGATTTCCGTCTTCGTGCTTTCGTCGCAGATGCCGCGGGCCTCGAAGCGCAACAGCCGCTTGAGGCGCCAGGTCGCGACCGCGATCTTCTGCACCAGAATTTCCTCGACCGGCCCTTGCGGCTGATAGTGGTTCTCCAGCCTGTCAGTCAGCTCGTCGAAAGCGGCGCGCGCGGCCGCACCCTCGGAGGCGCGATTGACCGCCTCGGTCGCGAGCAACCCGTGGCGCATCGCGTTGAGGCGCGAGCGCGACTTGCCTTCGGCGGTGCGAGGACCGGTCGAGCGCGTGGCGTTGGCGCGATTGGCGGCAATTTGTTTCGCGGAGGGTTGGCGCGGCTTCGTAGCGGGGGCGGATGCAGTGTCATCCATAAAAGTGAAGCTCCTTGAGGCGGGATTCGAATGACGCGGAAGTGACTGATGCGCGTGAATACGCATCGGCGGGCAGGATCTACGTATTTACCGATCGGCCCCGAATGTAAAGGGGGATGCGATAGAATCAAGTGGATGCGGGCGCTTGACTAGATGTTGCTCAGGTCACGGTCCGGCGGGTTGGGCGCTTGATTCCTACCATGATGCGATAGCGATCGTTCTGCGCGAACTCATCCAGTTCCCAGATCGCGGCGCGGCCCACCGCTTTCGACAGATGAATCGCGCGGCCGCTTCCCAGATACAGCGCAAGATGCGCACCCCACGCGCGTCGCTTATGGTTGAACAGCAGGATATCCAGCGGGTGCATCCGCATTACGCGCCGAGTGTATTTGCGATCGGACCATAGCTCGCTGGAACGCATCGGGCCGATTTCATAACCAAAATGCCGCAGCAACTCGAACACGAAGCGCTGGCAGTTGGCGCCCTCGCGCAGTCCCGTCGCGGGCGCATACGGATGCGCGGCGCCGTTGTACGGCACGCGCAAAAACCGCGCTGGAATGTGCCTCGATGCGATCACGTTCGGCGCTTTTCCTCTCGAATCGATTTTGCGATCACAGCATCAATTTACAATCAATCAGTGCATCACCAACTATCCTTGACGAAAGGCGAAAAAAGAGCGAAAACGGGTTATGGCCGCACTGCCCGCATCCGCGATCGAACTCCCCAACCTAGACCTCCTGAACGACGGCCAAACCGCATCAGTTAAACAACTACTTGAACTTCCCGGTATCTTTAAAGGCCACGAGCTGACCCGCAAAGATCGCCGCCTGATTTCAGGGATCGCGTCAATCGACGCCCTGGTCGGCGGCATCGCGCGCGGACGCATCAGCGAGATCACCGGGCCCATCAGCTCGGGCAAGACCACCCTCGCGGCCTCATTCGCGATCGCAACTTCGCGCCGCGGCGAGGTCGTCGGATGGATCGATGGACCCGGCGCATTCGATCCACGCAGCCTCGAAACCGCCGGCGCCGACCTTTCGCGAATCCTGTGGGTCGGCTTCAGCCAAAAATTAAATTCGACGCATAGCGGCGCGCGGACCTCGGCGCGGGAACGCGGGCGCCAACTCAAGGCCGCGGAACTGCTGCTCGAGGCGGGCGGCTTCGGCCTGGTGGTTATCGATTTCGGCGCGATGCGCTATCCGCTTTCGCACAGCGCCGCGATGCGGCTTGCGCGCGCGGCGGAACGCAGCGCATCGGCGGTGCTCGCGCTGGCGACGGGGCGCGTATGCGGCACCTTCGCGGCGCTGACGCTCTCGATGGGCGCGCGGCGCGCGTGTTTCAGCCGCGACGCTATCGGCGCGCCGGCGCTATTCGACGGGATGCGCCTGGAAGCCGCGGTCGCGCGCAACAAGCTCGGCGGCATCGGCGCGCGCGCGCAAATCTTCGCCGCCATTTGAACCATCATGTCGCGCATCGGATGCATCGTGGTCGCCAATTTTTCCATCGCGGCATTGATGCGCGCGAATCCGGAACTGGCGCTCGCGCCACTTGCGATCAGCCATAGCCTCGCGCCGCATTCGGAGCTGATCGCGATTTCCATTCGCGCGCGCAAGGCCGGAATTTATCCCGGGATGACGATTGCGCAGGCGCGCTCGATCATCCCCGGCCTTGCGGTGGTGAATCATTCCGAGGCCGCCGAAATTTCCGCGATGGATGCGCTCGCCGACGCGGCCGAATCGATCTCGCCGCTGGTCGAAAAGGGCGATCGCGGATGCGTGTGGCTCGACCTCGGCGGGCTGGAGCGTCTGTTCGGCGGCGAGCAGGAGATCGCATCGGAGCTGGCGCGCCGCGCCGGGCACGTGGGAATGGACGGCGCGGTCGGAATCGCCTCCAACAAGGAGATCGCGCATCTGGCGGCGCGCTGCGGCGGGCTGCGCGTGATCGATCCCGGCCATGAAGGTGAATTCCTCAACTGGCTTCCGCTCGACCTGCTCGGCCTCGACGATTCGGATTCGAATGATCTGGAAAACACGCTGGCGCGATGGGGTATCCGGCGCCTGGGCGATCTCGGGCGCCTTGACGCCGCGGCGATCGGAAGCCGGCTCGGCAGGCGCGGAGTCGAGCTGATCCGGATCGCGCGCGGAGAAAATAATTCGCGGCTGACTCCGCGCCGGCGCGCCGAACTTTTCACCGAAGCTATCGAACTTGATTACGGGATCGAGACGCTCGAGCCGTTGGCGTTCGTGATGCGTCCGATGCTCGAGCGCCTGTGCGAGCGGCTCACGCTGCGCGGGCTGGTCGCGGGCGATCTGATGCTATCCTTCGGCCTCAGCGGCCATCGCAACTTCAGCCGCCGGGTCGCCATTGCCGCGCCTTCCAATGATGTGCGCGCGATGCTCGCGATGGTGACGCTCAGCCTGGAAAATTCACCGCCCGAAGGCGCCGTCGAGAGCCTCAGAATCGAGGCCGAGCCGCGACATCCGCGCGCCGCGCAAACCGATTTGTTCCTGCCGCCCGCGCCGGCGCCGGACCGGCTCGAAGTGACGCTGGCGCGGCTGGCGGCGCTATGCGGTCCGGAAAATTCCGGGACGCTGCGCGCCGAGGAGTCGCATCGGGTCGAAGCCGTTCACCTCGACCCATTCGATCCACCGCCGCC
Organism: uncultured delta proteobacterium; assembly: GCA_963747115.1. GTDB lineage: Bacteria > Desulfobacterota > Binatia > Binatales > Binataceae > DATGKG01. The sequence goes on from CAVVEB010000008.1 coordinate 161,851, forward strand.
GCGCCCGCCGGAATCGAACGACTGCGACGATGCGAAAAATATCGCGCAACTGATGATTCGCGCGGTCCGGCCGCCGCTCGAAGTCGAAGTGCTGATGAATCGTGGCGCGCCGGAATTCGTGCGCGGCCCCAACCTCGGCGCGCGCGTGGTCTCGATGGCGGGGCCGTGGCGGCGCGAGGGCGAATGGTGGAACTGCGATAAAACCTCCGCGCAGTTGTCGCTCACGGCGCAAACGACGGGTGATTTCCGCCGTGACTATTACGAACTCGCGCTGGCCGACGGCGGCGTCTATCGGGTCTTTTGCGACCTCGATTCCGCACAGTGGTTTGTCGATGGGATCTACGACTAGCGATTACATCGAACTGCGCGCCCGCAGCGCGTTCAGCTTTCTCGAAGGCGCTTCCACTCCCGAAGATCTTGCGGATCACGCGGCCGAGCTCGGCTACGGCGCGATCGCACTCGGCGATCGCGACGGGGTTTATGGTCATCCGCGTTTTTATCAGGCCGCGAAAAGCGCCGGCCTCAGAGCGATGGTCGCCACCGACCTGACGCTGGAAGATGACAGCCGCCTCTACCTGCTGGTGCCCGATCGCAAGCGCTACAAAAATCTGTGCCGGATGATCACCGCTTCGAAGTGCCGCGTATTGAGCAACGATGGTCCTCTCGGCGTCGATGGCAAGCCCATTCCGGTCTATCCAGTCAAGGGCGCCAGCCGCATCAGCTTCGATGATCTCGAACGCTTCGGCGACGGGCTGATTTGTCTCGCCGGTGGTGCGCGGAGCCCGATTTCGCGCGCGTTGATTCGTGGCGAAGATCCGCGCGCGCTCGCAGATCATCTGAGAGGAATTTTCGGCGCGGGCAATTTGATGCTCGATCTCCAGCGTCATTTCGATGCCGATGAAGAGCGCATGAATCGCAAGCTGCGCGCCTTTGCCGATGCCTGCCGGCTCCCGCTGCTGGTCACCAACGACGTATGCCACGCCGGCGCCGATCGAAAGCTGATGGACGTCCTGAGCTGCATCCGCCTTAAGAAAACTCTCGAGGAAGCCGGCCGCGCGCTGTGGGTCAACGCGGAGCGCCATCTGAAATCGCCGGCCGAAATCGCCGCGCTATTCCCCGACCTTCCGCGCGCGATCGCGATGACGCGTGAGATCGCCGGCCGATGCGAATTCAGCCTCACCGATCTCGGCTATCGCTTTCCCGACTACCCGCTTCCGCCCGGCGAAACCCCTGACAGCTATTTGCGCGCGCTAACCTATGCGGGAGCCCGCGAGCGATGGGGCGGCAGCACTCGACGATCGCACGCGCGCCCAGCTCGAACATGAGCTCGTGATGATCGAGAAGCTGAAACTCGCCGGTTATTTTTTGATCGTGTGGGATATCGTGCAATTTTGCCGCGAGAATCGAATCATGGCGCAAGGCCGCGGCTCGGCGGCCAACAGCGCGGTCTGCTACGCGCTCGGAATCACCGCTATCGACGCGGTCAAGATGGAACTTCTGTTCGAGCGCTTTCTCTCCGAGGAACGCGGCGAATGGCCCGATATAGATCTCGATCTGCCCAGCGGCGAACAGCGCGAGAAAGTCATCCAGTACGTTTATCGCCGCTACGGGGAACGCGGCAGCGCGATGACGGCGAATGTGATCACCTATCGCGGCAGAAGCGCGGTGCGCGAGGTCGCCAAGGTGCTCGGCTTTCCCGCGGAGCAAATCGACAAACTGGCGCGGCTCAATCAGGCCTACGAATTTCGCGATGACCATGACGATATCGCCGCGCTGCTTAAGCGCGGCGGAGTGGACGTCGCGGCGCCGCAAATCGCGTTGATGATCGATCTGGTGCGGCGCATCCAGAGTGTCCCGCGTCATCTCGGCCAGCATAGCGGCGGCATGGTGATCGCGGCCGGACCGCTCGATGAGATCGTCCCGCTCGAAGCCGGCCAGCATGCCGGGCCGCGTCGTCATTCAATGGGACAAGGAAGACTGCGCCGATCTCGGAATCATCAAAATCGATCTGCTCGGACTCGGGATGCTCGCGGTGCTGGAGCAGGCGATTCCAATGATTCGCGAGCACGAAAATGTCACGGTCGATTTGGCGCATCTGCCGCCGGACGACCCTCAGGTTTACGCGATGCTGCGGCGGGCGGACACCATCGGGGTTTTCCAGATCGAAAGCCGCGCGCAAATGGCGACTCTGCCGCGCATGAAACCGGAAAAATTTTATGACCTGGTGGTCGAGGTCGCGATCATCCGACCCGGCCCTATCGTGGGCCAGATGGTCAATCCATATCTGGAGCGGCGCAACGGCCGGCAGCCGGTGACCTATGCGCATCCGTGTCTCGAACCGATCCTGCGCCGCACTCTGGGAGTTCCGCTGTTCCAGGAACAGGTCATCAAAGTCGCGATGACGGCGGCGGGACTTAGCGGCGGCGAGGCGGAAGAAGTGCGGCGCGCGATGGGCTTCAAGCGCTCGCATGCGCGGATGGAAAAGATCGAGCGGAGGCTGCGCGAAGGGATGACCAAAAACGGCATCCTCGGCGCCGCCGCGGACGAAATCGTGCGCAGCATCACCTCGTTCGCGCTGTATGGTTTCCCGGAATCGCATTCCGCGAGCTTCGCGCTGATCGCGTATGCGTCGGCGTATTTGAAGCGTCATCATCCGGCCGCATTTTTCGCCGCGATGCTAAATTGCTATCCGATGGGTTTTTATCATCCATCGACGCTGGTCAAAGATGCGCAGCGCCACGGCGTGACGATTTTGCCGATCGAGGTGACGCGCTCGAACTGGCTCTGCACGCTCGAACCCCCGGAGGAGAACGGGTCGAGGGTCAGGTCGCTCCGGCTCGGCCTCAAATATGTCACCGGCCTGCGCGAAGAAGTCGCGCGCCGCATCGAGGCCGAACGCGCGCGCACGCGGTTCACCTCCATCGCGGATTTCACCGCGCGCACGGCGCCCAATCGCGGCGAGCTCGATGCGCTTTCTTTCTCGGGATCGTTCGCATCGTTTGGACTCAACCGGCGCGCGGCGCTGTGGCAAGCCGCCGCGGTCGAGCGCGAGCCGCATAGCCTGCTGGCGGGGATCGAGCCGAAACGGAAATCCGCCTCGCCGCTTCCCGCGATGACTCCGATGGAAGAAACGCGCGCCGATTATTCCACTATGGGCCTGACCTCGGGACCGCATCTGATGGCGCATCTGCGGCAGCGGCTGCGATCGCGCGGCGTACTATCGGCGGATCAAGTCATCGAAGTGGCGCATGGCGCGTGGGTTAAAACCGCGGGGCTGGTGATCGTGCGGCAACGTCCCGGCACCGCGAAGGGATTCTTTTTTCTCACACTGGAAGATGAAACCGGAATCAGCAACGCGATCGTGATGCCCGATCTCTTCCAGACGCATCGCGCGATGTTGCGCGGCGCGGCGATCCTGCTGGTCGAAGGGGTGATGCAAAAGCGCGACGGCGTGATGTTGATCAAGGGTCAGAAATTCGAGGAACTGAAACTCAGCGGCGCGCTCCCGCGCTCCCACGATTTCCACTGACGCCCGATCTCGTGCGATGCACGCGAACCCGCCGATCATCAATTTACCGGGACAGTTGGTGGAGCGGGCGACCGGGGTCGAACCGGCGACGTCCAGCTTGGGAAGCTGGCATTCTACCACTGAATTACACCCGCTCTCTTGCGATCTCTAACAGAGGCCCGCACACCCGCCAAGTGCTGGCTAATTTGCCAAGCCAGATCCTGCGGCTAATCCACAGGAAATGCAGAATATCCACAGGCCAATTCCTTCATCGACGATTTAGTCTTATGTTGCAATGTGTACCCTTATGTCTCTAACGATTCCTGTCTTGCGAGAAACAGTGCAGATACAGTATGCGTTTGCACTATTTTGCGCGTTAAATGCGTCCAACGACTGCTTGACATCGGTTAGAAGAAATGCGACAACGTTGGGGTTGTTAAATGCAGTACAGCATGTTTCTTTGTAAAATCGTGACGTTCGCTGGACACTAAACGGTAAATCATCCGATGATGAAATCAATCGCCAATCACAACAGGAGAAGGTAATGAGCAAGCGCCGTTTCCTTCCCGTAGATATGAGGGACCGTCTCAAGTCGGCCTTTGGCCGCGGCCCCGGGGGCTCCGCCACTGCGGTTGCCGATCCCGCTCTACCGGATGATACGCCTGACTATACCGCGATTTTTAAGGCAAGAAGTTCCGTCCAGCAAATTTCCACTCCCGGTGCTGCGATGGATCAGGCCCAGCTCGAGCATTCCGATGCCACGGAGACCGTGAGCAATCCGGAATCTATCGCCCGCGAGATCGAGGAAGCGGAAATCGTTCCCGAGCCTGTGCGCGCGCTGGCCGACAGCGCGGCGTGGGAGGCGCAAGCCGTATCCGCAGCCGAAGAGGAACAGCAGGAGCCAATGGAAAGAGAAAGTCACTCCCGGTTCGGAATATTTCAAGCGCGAGGATGCGATGGGGCGTAAGCACAAGAATCGTTTTGCCGACTTCAATGCCAGTGAGGTCGTCAGACTCAAAGTAGAAAAACGCAACAATGAACCGCGGCCTGCCGATGAGATCCAGCCGGTGATAGTTTCCAGCGATCACGCGCAGGCGCCGGCAGCTTCCGCTCCCGCTCAAGAGCGCTTCGCGGCGCGCTTCTCGGATCAGACCGAACAGCTGGAAACGCGCGCGGAAACTTATTCGGAATCTGGTGTTATCTCGTCGTCTCGTGATACTACCTTCGAGTCGGCCGGCAACGGCGATTACCTTAAGGAGAAGTCTTCGATGGATGCCAACACGCAGGAACCGGAAAACGGGACGGCGACAATCAAGACGGATAACGCCAGCAACCTTGCGGCGATTGCGATTGAACGGAACTCTAAATTCTCGGGTCAGCTCAAGTTCTCGGGCGCCATCGCGATCGATGGCCAGGTGGACGGCGAACTGGTAGCCGAGCGCGTGGTGGTCCATGAAGGCGGCATCGTGAACGCCACTATCGAAGGTAACACGGTAATCGTCGCGGGCACCGTCAAGGGCGACATCTATGCGCGCAATGAGCTCGAGATTCTCCCCAGCGGCGTCGTTCACGGATCGGTAACCAGCCCGACCCTCAGCGTTCGCCGGGGCGGATACGTCGAAGGGCGCTGCGCGATCGGAGTGCCGCGCCAGTAACAGATTCGAATAATCGCGCGACCAGTTTCGCGAATGATTTCGCTCGGTGCGTCTCCTCGGTCACTCTCAAAATGGTGATCGAAGAGGCGCACCGGCAGTTTTACCTGCCGGTTTCTGCCGCATCTAATCACCCGCATAATCTCCCGTGCCGGCTGGCAATGTCCTCCGCGCTTCCGCTACTTTTGGCGGATCGTGTCTCACATCGATAATCGCGGGCGCTGATGAAAATCCGACCGCTCGATCCGCGCCGCGCTCGCACCCGAAAACTCGCCACGCTATCGCGTCTCGTAGACCTTGACGATTTCGCATCCGAGGTTAAAGCGGGTGCGACTTTCCGCGATTTCCTCGGTTCCCTGCCGGAGGTTCTCGCAGCCGCGGACCTGCGCGAACTCGCCCGCCGAATCGCGATTGCCAAACGGGGCAAGCGCACCTTTCTCCTGATGACCGGCGCGCACGCGATAAAGGTCGGCCTCGGTCCGATCATATGCGGCCTGATTCGCGACGGAATTCTCAGCGCAATCGCAACCAACGGCGCCGCGATCATCCATGACTTCGAACTCGCATACGCGGGCCGCACGTCCGAGGACGTGGGCGCGGGACTTTCAGAGGGCATCTTCGGGATGGCTGAGGAGACCGGAGCGTTTCTCAATCGTGCGGCGAAGCTGGCGGCGTCGGAAAGCAAGGGCCTCGGCGAAACAGTGGGCCGCGAGATTCTGAGAGCGAAGCTCAAGTTTCGCGACCGCAGCGTGTTCGCGACTGCCTATCGGCACGGCGCGCCGGCGACCGTCCACGTCACGCTTGGCGCGGATATCATTCATATGCATCCCAGCGCCGATGGCGGGGCGATCGGCCAGGCTACGATGGCGGACTTTCATCGCCTTGCGTCGGTGGTCGCCCAACTGTCGCGCGGCGTGGTGATCAATCTTGGCTCGGCGGTCGTGATGCCGGAAGTGTTTTTGAAGGCGCTCAATCTGGCGCGGAATCTGGGGAGCAAGGTTACCAACTTCACCGCGGCGGACATGGACTTCATTCGGCAGTATCGGCCACGAAACAACGTCGTCGAGCGGCCGACCGAATCCGGGGGCTATCGCATGATGCTTACCGGCCACCATGAACTGATGTTCCCGCTGTTGGCCGCCGCAGTGCGCGAAGAACTGGCGCGCAAGCCGCGAAAGTCCCGCCGCTAGGCGCCGGCAAAAATGTCACCGAGAGCGAAACCACACGCGGCCAGCGCCTCGAGTACGCCGGCGCCGATCGCAATCGTCAGCGATTTCGGCTATCGCGATCATTACGCGGGTGTAATGAGGGGCGTGATTGCAGCCGTCGCACCGGACGCGTGCGTGATCGATATCACCCACGGTATCGCGCCCCAGTCGGTGATCGCGGGAGCACTAGCACTCCGCCAGAGCTGGCGTTTCTTTCCGAAGAAGACCGTGTTCCTGGCGGTGGTGGATCCGGGCGTCGGCACCACGCGGCGGCCGATTGCGATCGAGACTCACGCGGGGATCCGTTTGGTCGGCCCCGACAATGGGGTGTTGTCGCTCGCCGCCGACGACGCTGGAATCGCGCGGATGGTCGAGCTTCGCTCGCCGCGGTATCGGCTGAAAAGTGTCAGTTCGACTTTTCACGGACGCGACATCTTCGCGCCCGCGGCGGCCTGGCTATCGCGTGGGACCCCGATCCGATCGTTGGGTCCAGCGATCACGCAAATTACCCGGCTATCGATCGGCGCTGCCGTCAGGCGGGCCGCCAGCCTCGAGGGCAAGGTGGTTTATGCCGACGGGTTCGGCAACCTTGTGACAAATATCGATCGCGCGACCTTGGAAAGCTTCTCGGCTTGCTTTCACGCGCGGCGGCTTTTGGTTAGGATCGGTAAAGGCGCGTCGATGAAAATTTTCCAGGCTTATGCCGACGCGCCGGTAGGTGCGCCGCTTGCCATTTTTGGCAGTTTCGAACTTTTGGAGATCGCGATCCGCAATGGAAGCGCGGCCTCCCGCTTCCGTTCTGGCGAAGGCGCGCCGGTGACCGTAATCGCTTCCAAGTGAGTACCGACATTCCAGAAAACAAAGAGCCGTTGCATGAATTTGCGGCGCGCGTCAGCGGATCGCCGGCCGTTCTGACCGATATCCCGCGCTACTCGCAGGCCGGTGGGTCAGTCGCTCCGGTCTCGGCAAGGCCACGGATACCGCGCCTCAACACCGCGCTATTTTTCCTGACCCTGCTGACCACCACGATGGCGGGCGCATACAACCAGGGCGCGGAACTCTCGATCTTTCGTCCGTTCAGCAGCGCGCTCCAACTGTACATGGGTCTCTCGTTCTCGTTGCCGCTGATGGCGATTTTGCTCGCACATGAAAGCGGACACTACGTCGTCGCGCGGCGAAATAGGGTCGACGTGTCGATGCCCTACTTCGTTCCAGCGCCGTTTCCTTCGTTCTTCATGATTGGAACTTTCGGCGCGTTCATTCGAATGAGGTCGATGCCACGATCGCGCCGGGTGCTGTTCGATATTGGAGCGGCCGGACCGTGGGCGGGAATCATCGTCGCCATTCCCGTGCTCGTCGTTGGGCTCGCGCTCTCGCGAGTGGGTCCGCTCGACAAGAGCACCGGCGGCCTCGAGTTGGGCAACTCGATGCTGTTTTTCGAGCTCGCAAAGTGGATTCTGCATGTCAATCCAAACAGCGTCAGCGTGGACCTCAGTCCGATGGCTTTCGCAGGATGGCTCGGATTCTTCGTCACCACGCTGAACCTTCTCCCCGCCAGCCAACTCGACGGCGGCCACGTGATATACGCGCTGTTCGGGCGTCGTCATCGAATCATCTCGCGACTGGCCGTTGTCGCATGTGTTCTGATGGTGATGATTCCGTACTTTCTTGGACTCGATTTTTGGGGCGGCTGGCTTTTTTGGGCGGTGCTGCTGTTCGCGTTCGGCCTTGGGCATCCGGTAACCGCCGACGTCGATACCCCGCTCGATCCAATGCGAAGGTTTGCGGCGTGGGCCAGTATCGCGCTCTTCATCGTGACCTTCACTCCGGTACCGTTCAGCATTACCGCACCTTCGGCGCCTGAGCAGCAGGAAGAAAAACTCTACAACGTAGTGGTCACCGCGCCGCTTCATCAGACTGTGGCGAAGTATCCGCCGCGTTTGCCGCTTTGAGCCGAGTCGCGATTCTGAAGAGAAACCCAAGGTGGCCGAAATAGCTGATACCAGCCGCGCGAAACGTCCGAGCTGGGATCAGTACTTCATGACCATCACGCAACAGGTCGCGGAGCGATCGACCTGTTTGCGCGCGAAAGTTGGCGCCGTGATCGTGCGCGATCGAAGCATTCTCGCTACGGGCTACAACGGAGCGCCCGCCGGCCTGCCGCATTGCCTCAACGTGGGATGCCTGATTTATGAATCGAAAAATCCCGACGGCGAAGTTGAGCAGAACTGCTATCGCACCATCCACGCCGAGATAAACGCGATCACGCAGGCCGCGCGTAACGGCGTGCCGATCCGGGAAGCCGACATTTATGTGACGCACACCCCGTGCATCCAATGCATGAAAGTGCTGATCAACACCGGCATCAAAATGGTCTTCTACGGGCAGCCCTACAAACTGCACACCATCGCCGGCCTGCTCACGCACGCGCGCGTAACTCTGATGCAGGTCACGCCGGCCTCAAAATGACGCCGCCGGAACCGCAATGTGGGATTTGCGGATTGATCGATCGAATCCGTGCCGGCAAAGTTCGCGACTTTATCGCCGAGCTCGACCACTCGTATGTGGTCCTCGGCGACGCACAGCTCTATCGCGGGTATTGCGTCCTGCTGGCGAAGCATCACACGCGCGAAATGTTTATGCTCTCCCGCAGCGACGCACTCGCCTTGGCCGCGGAACTATTCTCGGTGGCAGAGGCGATCTACACCGTCGTGAAACCGCTCAAGCTCAATTACGAATGCCTTGGAAACTCGGAGCCGCATGTTCACTGGCACGTTTTCCCTCGCGACCAGAGCGAAGACCAGAAGCCGCGCCGGGCCCCGGTTTGGGAACGTCCCGCTGCGGAGCGAATGGTGCCTCTGGAAGAGCATGACCGCCGCGCGCTAATCGCTGCTATTGGTTCCGCGATCAAGAGACTGATTCCCGGCGCCCGCATCGCACGCGACTGAAACGATGTGGCAATCGATCGGAAAGCGGATCGCACTCGCAGCCGCGGCTGTCGCGATCACAAGCGTGGGATGTCAGACAAAGATGCCCGAACAGGACAGCTACGGCGGCCAGCTTTATATGCGGCGCTGCGGCCAATGCCATCAACCCTACAATCCACGGGCAATGACCGCCGCAATGTGGGAGATCCAGGTTGCGAAAATGGAACAGAAGATGAGCCAGGCCGGCCTGCCTCCGCTCACGCCTGACCAGAAGCAAACCATCCTCGACTACCTACTACGCAACGCCGGTCATCAATAGCGATTTCGTCGTCGTGATCCTCAGTCAGAGATGCGTTCACAAGGCTTTTTCATTGCGGCGATTTAGGCTAACGCTGTAAACCGCACGGATTACATTCCAGACTTCAACAGGAGGAGGTGTCGCGATGCCGCTGCTAAGAATTTATGCCTTAACCGCGATTATTTTGGCGCTCAAGATGGCCGCGAATTCACTCGTCCAGGGCCGCGCCCGCATGGGCCCGAAAATCTTTACCAATCCTGAAGACGCGCAGGCTTTCGGCGGAAGTGCGGTCGCTGAAGAACTTCCGATGGTGCAGCGCGCGGCCAAATGCTGGCGCAACGATCTGGAGAACATTCCGATCTTCCTGATTCTCGCGCTGATCTACGTGATCGCAGGGCTCTCGACCGGCGCCTTTGTGATCTACTGCGGCCTGTTCGTGCTCGCGCGCGTCCTCCACACGATTTTCTATTTGCGCGCCGCCCAGCCGGGACGAACTATCGCATATACACTTGGCGCGATGGTTTCGCTCGCGTTGATGATCCATCTGCTGGTCGGTTTCGTAATGGTGGGAGGAGATTGATGCGTCCGGTTCCGGTTGGAAGCAAAGGGAACTTCGCGCTCACCGTCGCGGAAGAACACCTCGCTAGTAAACTCGACACATCACTCGCGCGTGTGATGTCCACGCCAACGATGGTGTCGATCATGGAGCTGGCGGCGATCAACGCGATCAAGCAGTACTACGATCTGGGGGAGACTTCGGTCGGCGCCAGTATCGACGCCCAACACATCGCGGCAACTCCGCTGGGGCACGTGGTTCGCGCCGAGGCCGAGGTGACAAAATCGGAAGGACGCCGCCTCGAATTCGTCATCCACGCCTTCGACGAGGTCGAGGAAATCGGATCGGGCACGCATCGCCGCGCGATCGTGGACGCCGCCAAATTCAATGATCGCTTGCAATCAAAGATCAAAACCTGAAGGCGCTATAGCGGAAGGTTTAAATGCCCCATATTTTTGAAACCGACGAGCGCTATGTCGGCCGCGACTACGGCAGCTACGAATATCCGATCACGCCCGAGCTGATAGAGACCTACATCCAGGGTACCGGCGACGACAATCCGTGGTATCGCGGCGAATCGCCGCTGGGCGGCGCTATCGCGCCCGCGCTGATTCTCCATTCCGCCGTTTACCGGACGCTCGCGTGGTACCTGCCGAAAATCTTCGGCAATCTCCACGCGCGCCAGGAATGGGAAATCTTCGCACCAGTGATGGTTGGCGATACTTTGCGCGCCCATCTGATGATCGTCGAGCGCTACGCGAAGCGCGATCGCGAATATGTGGTGAACGAGGTCATCGTCACCAATTCATCAGGGCACATCGTATCGCGCAGCCGCACCCACCAGAGCTTTTTGCTTCCGGCGTCGAAGACCGAAGGTTTCGTCGTCGACAAGGCGCGCGAGAAAGATCAGAAACGCAGCTTCGCCATTGGTGAGCGCGGCGGCGAGGCCTTCGAGTCGGCGCGACGAACCATCACCGACGCGATGTGCTTCGCGTTTTCAGGACCGGCGCGCAACTACCACAACGATCGCGCCGAGGCGATCAAGCTCGGCTTTCCTGAAATTGTGGTGCAGGGAATGCTCTCGGTGTGCCTTATATCTGAAATGATGACGCGCCGTTTTGGTCTCGGATGGTTTTACGGCGGAAAAATGGATCTGCGGCTGGTCAACGTCCTGTGGGGCAATGATGTGACCGCACCGCACGGACTCCTCGTCGCGCGCCACGCCGAGGGAAAACATCAGCGCGCGGAGACCGAGGTGTGGTGCGACAAGGCTGACGGCACCAAGACCATCGTCGGTACCGCCTCTGCGCTCGAGCTCTGACGCCTGGAAGAGGGAGACGCGCTTCGATCCGCTAGGCGGCGGTAAGCGCTTCGAGATCGGAAATGCTTTTCGGGATCGCGGCGGTGATCACTTCATAGCCGTTGGCGGTGACCAGCACATCGTCCTCGATACGGATGCCGATGCCACGAAATTCGACGGGCGCTTCGTCGTCATCGGGCGCGATGTAAATTCCCGGCTCGACCGTGAGCACCATACCCGGTTCGAGGACTCTCGACTCACCGCCCTGCCGATAACTTCCGACGTCGTGGACGTCCATCCCGAGCCAATGGCTGGTGCGATGCATATAGTAGCGGCGGTAGGCTCCGCTCGAAATGATTTCTTCAGATGAGCCGCGCAGCAATCCTAGATCGCGCATGCCGTCGACCAGGATTCGCAGGGCCGCCGCGTGCGGCTCGTCGAACCTGACGCCGGGCTTGATCACTTCGACCGCCTTGATCTGCGCGGCAAGAACGATTTCGTAGAGCGATCTCTGCGTCCTGGAAAATTTCGATGCCACCGGAAAAGTACGAGTGATATCAGATGCGTAAAACTGGTACTCGCAACCGGCGTCGATCAAAAGGAGATCGCCGGCGCGTATTTCACGATCGTTGGAAATGTAGTGCAGTACGGCCGCATTGGGGCCCGATGCGATGATCGATGGATAGCTGGGGCCGGCCGCGCCACTTTTGCGGAAGGTGAAATCCACCATCGCCTCGACTTCCCATTCCATCATGCCCACGCGCGACTCCCGCATTGCACGCTTATGCGCTCGCGCGGAAATCGCAGCCGCACGCCGCATCAGGTCGAGCTCGTGCGGTTCCTTGCGTAAACGCGCCTCGTGGATCACTTCGCGAGGATCGAGGATCGCCGACGCGCCCGCGCCGGTCCGCGGCCGCATCATTTGCGCATGACGTAGCAGCTTCAGAATCTGCTGGTTCATTTTGTCGTTGATGCCGAGTGGATAATGCAACCTCTCCGCCTTCGCTAGGTAACCCTGGATGATGCCATCGAACTCCTCGATCGTGTACGCCTTGTCGGCGCCGTAATCGATCATGGCGCCTTCGACACCGGCGCGGCGCCCGGTCCAGGTTTCGCGCTCTTTGTCGCGCGGCATCACGAACATCGCGAATTCGCCATCCGGATGGCCGGGCGCAAAGACCGCCACCGATTCAGGTTCGGTGAATCCGGTCAGGTAGTAGAAATCGGAATTCTGGCGATAGACGAATTCGACATCGTTGGAACGGACTGCGATCGGCGCGCTGGGAAGAATCGCGACGGCGCCTTCACCTATCGTGCTGAGCAGATGCTCTCGCCGCTTGCGAAAGATTTCAGCGTTGCCGTTGAGCGCCACTGGTAAGTAATCCCTTGCTCCATCCCTCTTCGTCAGGGCGGCGAAATAAGTGTAACGAGGACGAGGGCGGCGTGCACGAGGGTACATCGGGCGACTGCGCGGTCCGTGGCGCAGCGAAAGGCGCGGCTATAAGGTCGGACTATGCGACGCTTTCCAATCGTGACGGTTGACGTCTTCACCTCGCGAGCGCTCGAGGGGAACGGGCTCGCGGTCTTCACCGACGCCCACGGACTCAGCGACTCCGAAATGCAGGCGATGCGGCCGAGCAGGATCTTCGTGCGCGCGAGCCGCGACGGCTCACGCATCTTTGACGTTCGCGTCGGCGGCCACGTCGTCGAAGTGCTGCGTGGCGAAGTCACGTTGCCATAAAAGTTTATGGCCAGCCCGCGCCACCCACTTCCACCTGCGCGATTTCGATTCTCGAGCCGTGGGTGTCCCGGCACTTGTCCGGATCGGTACTCGGCGCAGTCAGCAGGAACAGGGTTTTGCGATCGGGACCGCCGAGGGCGCACGCGATTGACATCTGATCGGTCTTAATGGTTTCGGCCACCCGGCCGCCTTCGAACACGCGAATGGTTTCGTTCGTATACGGCGACGATGACCAGATCGCGCCTTCCGCATCGAGGCAAATTCCGTCGGGCAATGCAGGCGCGATTTCGGCCCACACCCGCCGATTGCTGAGCGTTCCGTCCGGCGCGATATCGAACGCGCTGAGCCGACGCGCCGCCGATTCGCCAATGATCAGAGTCTTCCTATCGGGCGTAATCACCGCGCCATTGGGGAATTGCAACCCTTCGGCGACCACGCTCGCCTTCCCTTCGGGAGTCACCATCACGAGTGCGGCGTCCTTTTGCGGCGCGTTGCGATGCAAATCGTAACCGAAATTTCCGACATAGGCGCGGCCTTTCGCGTCAACGACCATGTCGTTGCAATCCCATCCTGCCAGCTGACCAAGGTCCGCGTGGAGCTTGAGGCCGTCGCCATCAAGCCGCATCAGTTTGCGATCGGTCATCGAGACGATCAGCATTCGGCCGTCCGGGAGCCATCCGAGACCCGACGGACGGTTCGGCACTTCGCAAATTGTTTCCACGCTGCCGTCGAGAGTGACGCTCATCACTCGATAGTCGTGCATATCGGAAAAGTAGAGTTTTCCGTTATGCCAACGCGGCCCTTCCGGGAACGCCAGCTTATCGAGCAGAACGTTGAGCGTACGCATTGACACTCCTCCGGTGTATCGCTCTGACTAGTCGATGGCGCTCAATCGAGCGCGCCAAGTTTTCGCAGCTCCTCGACATCGGATTTGCTGTAGCCGAGAATTCCCGTGAGCACCTCGTCGGTATGCTGTCCGAGCGTCGGCGCCGCCGATCGCACTTGCGTAGGCGTGCCGCTCATCCGCCACGGAATTCCGCAATGCTGCATCTTTCCGACTTCAGGATGCTCCTTGTACACCCAATAATCGCGCGCGGTGAGATTCGCGTCGCCAGATAGCGACCGGCTGTCCGAAACGGGGGCCACCGCAACGTTCGCTTTGTGGAGCAGCACGACTACGTCCTCAACGATTTGGGGGGAGGTCCATTTCATGATGATGGATTCCAGCGCGTCCTCGTTCTGTTTGCGCGCCCAGAGCGTGCTGAATCGCGGATCGTTCGCGAGCTGTGGCTGGCCCATCGCGTTCGCGAGCCTTCTCCATTCCGTATCATCAGCGCATGCGATCGAGACCCAACGATCGATCGTCACGTCCATGATTTTCTCCGGCCAGTCGATGCATTTGAAATTTCCGTGCGGCGCCATAAAAGGATCGCGATTGCCGTTTCGCACCGGCTCGCGCCCATTCATGGTGTACTCGAGGATGCCCTCGCCAAGCAGGTTCATGGCACACTCCCACTGGCTCATATCGATGTACTGCCCCTCGCCGGTTTTCGCGCGATGGTACAACGCGGTGAGCAGCGCGAACGCGCCATGGACGCCGGCGTTGGGATCGGCGTAGCTGAAACCGGCGTGCATTGGAGGAAAATCCTTGTAGCCGGTAAGCGACGAAAGTCCCGACAAGGGAACTTGGGCTGGTCCGTAGGCAACGTAATCTTTCCACGGCCCAGTATCGCCATAGCCCGACAGCGAAATCATTATGATGTCGGACTTGAGTCTTTTGGCCTCCGCGTAGCCGAATCCCATTTTCTCGACTATGCCCGCGGCAAAATTGTTCACCAGCACGTCGCTCTTGCGAATCAGATTGCGGGCTATCTCTTTCGCTTCGGGATGCTTGAAATTCAGCGAGAGCGATTTCTTGCCCTGATTGTATTGATTGAAATAGCCGGACTGATTCAGCCCACTGAACACGCCGCCCGGCCACGGCGGCAACATCCGGGTAACGCAAGGCCGTGTTCTCGTCTCAATTCGAATTACTTCGGCGCCAAGGTGAGCGAGCTGCAGAGTGCAATACGGGCCCGCCCAGACCCAGGTAAAATCGCAAATCCGAATTCCCGAAAGCGGCGGCTGCTTGGCCATCAGATCACACCTTTGCGCTGGAGTTCAGCAAGACGCGCCGCGGTCATGCCGAGGCGTCCGCAGAAGATTTCCTGATTGTGCTGTCCCAGCGTCGGCGCCGGCCGTCGGATCGCCCACGGAGTTTTTTCGTACTTGAGCGGGGCGCCGGGATATTTGTGGGTTCCGGCGATAGGCTGGGCGATCTCGACAAAAAATCCTCGGGCCTTTAGATGCTCGCTGTTGAGCAGATCGCCCATGGTGGAAACCGGTGCGAACGGAATCCGCCGCTCCTGCGCCTTCGTATAGAGGTCCAGCACCGTCTGCTGGCTTACGTATTCTTCGAGAAATATTTTCAGCGCGTCCCAGTTGACTGCGCGTATCAGGCGGTCTTTGAAAATCTCTTCGCCGGCCCATTCGGGATCGCCCATCAGGTGCACGAAGTTCTGCCACTGATGCTCCTCGATGCAACAGATATAGATGTAGCCGTCCTTGCACTTGAACGTCTCGACCGGCTGCAACGGCTTCTGGCCGAGACGGGTCGCGATCATCTTCATATACGGCCAATATTCAAACGTCATCTCGAGTTGCGCCGCGATCGATTCCTGTATCGGCGCATCGATGTGCTGACCCTCGCCATCGCGAAGCCGCGCGAACAAGGCGCCCATCGTCGCCACCGCGCTATGCACCCCGCCCTGGAAGCCCGACTGAGACCCGTGACACTTCAGAGGCGGAAGATCCGGGTACTCAGGTCCGCCGCCGTTGAGAACGCAAAGCCCGCCCGCCGCCCACAGAGTGAGATCCTCGGCGCGCATGTTGCGATAGGGTCCCTCAAGCCCCCACGGCGTGATCGAGGTCATGATGAGCTTGGGGTTAATTGTTTTGAGGCGATCGTATGAGAGACCGACGCGATCCATTTCGGGAGGAATCACGTTATGGATCAAGATATCGGCGCCCGCGATCAGCTTCTCGAAAATCTCGAAGCCTTCCGCGGTCGCGATGTCGAGCGTCACGCCAAGCTTGTTGGTGTTGAGATACAGAAACAGTCCGGATTTTTCCGGGTGCGATTCGTCCCTGGGAAAGGGCCCGCGGGTGCGCGCGGGATCTCCCGGTGAACGGGCGTCGAGCTTGATCACCTCCGCGCCCATATCGGCCATGAGCTTGGATGCGTAGGGCGCGGCGACCAGTTCGCCGAGTTCAACGACTTTTACGTCTGCTAGTGCGCCTGCCATTTTTCTCCGTAGCTACTGCGTCCTCGGCGGGCACGCCTTTGGCGATCGCTTTTCTTCCCCATCTGGAAGTACCTTGTGGAAGGGCTTGATCTCAACCCGCTCGAACACGCCCGCAACGGTGTAAGGATCACTATGCGCGAATGACCGCGCCGCGTCCTCATTTTCGAAGTCCGCAAGAATCAAACTCCCGCTACCGTCGGTAAACGGACCGGCGATTATCAGTTTGCCGGACTTCGTCAGCGGCCCGAGATTTTCCAGGTGGGCGGGACGGATTTTCGGCCGCAGCGCCGCGCCGTTGGGACCATCGTGACCAATGATTACGAAGAGCATTGAGGTGCCTTCAGAAAGAGAGCTCCGGATTTCGTGAAAATTAGCACGCGCCGTCGCGCGCATGAAAGATTACCGCACGTCGGGAGCGCATTCGGCATGGCGGAGCAGCTAGCTATGGATCGAAGCACCCGGAATCGAGCCGTATCCCATCCAATAGAGCATAAACGACGCGGCGCCGGTCGCAATAAGCAGCGCCAACGCTACCGCCGTCGCGCGGGTGCATCCGATACTGGATGAAGCTCGTTGGCGGATTGCTCCTGCCGAAGCCGCGAGCTTCCAAGGCCATCGCCATGTTGTTGGCCTTGCGCAGCGCACCCATGAAGACCGGAATGATGACGGGCACGTAGCGCCGGATTCGTTCGAATGGTCCGCCCGAATCGAAATCGTAGCCGCGCAGCCGCTGCGCATCGACCACCGTCAGCGCAGATTCGATAAACAGCGGCACCAGTCTGAACGCCAGCGTGATGGTGAAGCCGATTCGATACGGTAACCCCACGCGCGATAGTCCAACCGACAATTCTTCGACCTTGGTGCTGGATAGAAAAAGTACCGACCCGAGCACCAGCGCCGCCACTTTCATCCCCTTGCCGAGTCCGAACAAAATCGATTCCTTGCTCACGTGCAATAGCGGGAGATTGATGATCGGGACGCCGCGCCGATACGAAATCAGCCACGTGATCATCGTGGGCAGCACTATCAGCACGAAGAACCATCGGAAGCGATAGATGTTCTCGCCCGCGTGAATGAAGGCGGCGATCGCGAGCTCCACCGCGATGAACGGCAACAGCGTCAGCGGATTGTCGATCCAGTAGATCGACCAGAACGCTATGAATAATCCGAATATCTTCACTGTCGGATGAAGTCGGTGAGCCACCGAATCGCGATCGATGTAGAGCGTGGTCTTCATGTGGCACGAGCCCGAATCCACTCGACGAGCTCGCCCGCGCTCAGCGCGATGGCGCCGAATCTGCGGCCCAACGTGGTTACTTCGGGCGGCCGAAAGGACGCTGCGCGCAGCATTTCGTCCTGGATCAAAACTCACGCACGGGCCCGTCGAAGAGCTTTCGCCCCGCCCGCATCAGGACTACGCGGTGCGCATACTCGGCCACCAGCCACGGCGTATGAGTGATCATCACTATCGCCACGCCGCTATGGTTGAGCTCGTTGACCAGCGTCATCATCTTGCGCTGCTCGCGATAGTCGAGTCCCGTCGTCGGTTCATCGAGAATCAACAGCCGCGGCCGCAATGCGAGCACGCTGGCCACGGCAAGCCGCTGCCGTTGCCCCTTGCCGAGCAGGAACGGATCGCTCGCGCGTTCGTTCTCAAGACCGACCGCGCGCAAAACTTCGTCGCACCGCCGTTCGATCTCCGCATCATCGAGACCGAAATTGCGCGGCCCGAATTTCACTTCATCCTCGACCGTAGGCGGCGAAGATTTGATGATCCGGGTTTTAAATACATAGCCGACTTGGCGCGCGGTTTCGGCCGGACGCAAACCCGCTCGATCGCGTCCGTCGAGAAAGATCGTTCCCGAGCCCGGCGCGATCAGCCCGACAGCCATCTTCGCGAGGGTGGTCTTGCCGGAGCCGTTTTGACCGACGATCGCGAGGAATTCGCCGGGCGCAACCGCGATGCTTATCCGATCCGAATGCCGGGCCCATCGGGATAGGCAAAGCTCACTTCGCTGACTTCAAGTAATGGTTTAATGTCAACAGCTGCGTCATCTTGACGAAGTGCGCGCCTATTTTCC
>CAVVEB010000009.1:0-166193 GCA_963747115.1 uncultured delta proteobacterium
CGCCGCAGCCATCGCAACAGCCGCGCCGCGACACTTCCTTGAATCGCTTCGACTCCACTCGCGTTGCGCCTCAGCGGCTTCGCGTCCCGCAAGACAAGGAGCGGGCGAGGGTTTGAGAAGCGGAATCGCTGCGCGGAGGTCCCTCATTTGAGGGTTTGAAGAAGAAACAATTTGCGAAACCCAAACTGGGTTTCGCGCTTCCTGTGTCTTCGCAGCGGGAAGTCTGAAACCTCGTGAGGTTTCAGCGAGTGCGGATCCCGCTTCAGATCGTGAGGCGGCGGACCAGCGCTTCGCCGATCAGCAGGATCATCGCGGCGACGATGAGATAGGTGTCGAGCGATTGCCGCTGCTCCAGCGTCGGCCTCGTCAGCTCGACCTCCGCGGGCGAAGGGTTGAGGCGACCGCCGGTGGCCGACGCGAGCTGCTCCAGGAGCCCGTAGTTCGGCTCCGGCCGCGGGACTTCCGCCGAGACCGCGGAGCTGACGGTATAGGCGAGCGGAGGAATCAGGAGCGGCTTTCGCATTCGAAGATTTCACTTCGATGTAGTAGGTCCCGGGCTGCGGCGCGTCGATCGCTCCCGCCAGCTCGCCCGGAGCTTCTTCGCCGAGTGCGATTTGCGCCTTGCTGCCGTCAGGCCGGGTGACGATCGCCGTCATCAAACTCGCGGCCGCCGGTTGCTCGCTATAGTCGGTAAGCTTCAAGCGAATTCTTCCCGCCTGATCGCCGAGCGCGACGTCGAGCTTCGACTCGGGCGCGGTCTCGGGCGCGGTCCACGCCAGAATCCTGCTCCACACCGGAGCGAAGGCGTCGCGCGCGATCCACGGCCCCGACCATCGCCCGCTCGCGTCGGTGGTGACGGCGAGAGTTTTGCCGGCATTATATTTCCAGCTCGCGATCACCGGATCGCGGCGGCCCAGGCGATCGACGTAAGCATCGAGTGACGCGCGCGGCTTCAATTCCGTGGTGACGTATCCCTTGAGGGGCGGCAACTGGCGGTCCGCGTAATCTTTCAGCACGGCGCTGGGGCGGATAGTGCGCGGCGTGAACTCATTTTCAACCATGGTGGTATCGCCGCCGTGTTGCTTGAAATCCTGCAGGAAAATATCCGGCAGATTGCCGGCGCTCTCGGTCTGAAAATATCCGCCGCCGCCGAATTTCGACATTTCCTGGAGCAGGGTGAAGTCGGCGTCATAGCCGATCGCGATAGTCGATATGGTGGCGCCGAGATCGTGATGTATCGCGGCGACCAGGCTGTAGTACATGTCCAGCGTGCCGCCCACTTTTCCGTCGGTGAGGATGATGACGTGCTTGATCGGGGCGTTGGTGTCGGCGATGGTGCGCTCCGCCTGTTCCATCGCGGGCAGCAAATAAGTGGTGCCGTGCGCGGCCAGCCGATCCACCATCTGATCGAAGTAGGGCCGCGATTTGGCCACGGTTTGCAGCGGGACCACCACGAACGGCTGCGAGTCGAATCCGATCACCGCGATCAGATCGTTGTCTTTCAGGGTTCGTACGATTTTCTCGGCCGCCGCTTTGGCGTAGGTGAGTTTATCGTTGCGGCCCATCGAGCCGGACTTGTCGATGATCAAAACCAGCGCGCGCTGACGTTCCTTGTGCTCGGGCGGCTTCATGACCACCGGCATAATCTTCGCGATCGGACTGTCCTGATAGCCACCGAGGCCGAAACTTTCGTCGCCGCCCGTCATCACCAGCGAGCCTCCGCGATCGACGTAGGCCACCATCGCGTTTTGCGCGGCCGCGGAGAGCCGCTCGCGCGGCAGGTTGTTGAGAATCACCGCGTCAAACCCGGCGAGGCTGCCGTTCCATTCGCCATTCGTAACCGGCACGATCTCCGGCTCGAAGCCCATCCGCTGGATCACGGTCTGGAGATAGGCCGCGTCTTTTTGGCTGTCGGTCAGGACCAGGATTTTTCGCCGCGCGCCGACTCCCACCCAGCCCTGCAGCGAATCGTCTTCGAGATAGGCGTCGAGCGCGGGGTCATCCGCTTTGAACGACGCCTTGTACGAATCGAGCCCGGCGTTTTCGGTTTGAACTGGAAAATCGAAACGCTCCGCGCCGGGTTTCAACGTGACCTTTCGCTGATCGAGCAGCGTGCCGTTACGATAAATCTGGATCGTGCCGCCGACCGGGCTGGGGTTGAGATTTTCCATCGTGACGCCGAGCGCGAAGGGCGCGGACTTCGACAGCGCCGAGGGTAGCGACAGATTAGTCATCGCGACATTCGGCACCGAGGCGGCGCCCGGAGGGGTGAACATATAGAGCCGGATGCCGTCGGCGAGGAGCGCCGAGATCGCGCGCGCAGCATCGCCGTGGTTTTGCCATCCATCGGTCACGATCACCGCCGGTCCACCGTGCGCCGCCGGATTCGACACGAGCGCGCCGAGCGCATTTTCGAGATTGGTCGCGGCCGGATTGCACGCGGTGCATCCCGCGGCGTTGTTGAGCATCGAGATCGCCTGTGCCATCGGGGCCGGCACGTTGTCGAGCCCGAAAAGAATCGCCGGATCATTCGGATGCAGCTTGAGTTGATCGGTCACCAAATCGGTCTCCCACGCGCGCATCGCGGGAGTGATACTTGCCGAAGCGTCGATCAGCGCGGGACGCGTAGCGCCCTCGGTGCGCATGGTTTTGTTCGGGCCCGCGAGCGCGAGCACAAATAGCGCGAGCGCAATCGCGCGCATCAGCGGCGCGAAGACTTTTCGCGGCGCGCGCACGCCGACCAGCGACCAGGTGAGCACCGCGGCCGGAATCACGAGGAGATAGAGCGCATCGGCGCGTGCGAAACTCACATCGCGCAAGAAATTTCCGATGGCGGCGATCACCTGTACCACTATGCCTCGAGCGGAGTCCGCCTGCGCCGATACAGGAGAAGCGCTTCCAGAGCCAGCAGCGCGAGAATCGCCGCGATAACATATGCGGTAAGCGGAGACTTCTCGCCGCCGAATTCCGGGGCGCCCTTTGCCGGCGGCGATGATTCGATTTTCAGCGCCGGCACGTTCTCGAAATCCGAGACGGTCAGATCGCCGAGGTTTACCGCGCGCGGAGTGCGCAGGCTTCCGGGGCCGACGAGCTGATAGATTCCCTGCGCGGCGACATCATTGAACAACGTGCCCGATGTCACCGCGCGACTTTTTCCCGACGGCAAGACCACCTCGGAAACGCCTGCCGGAACCAGCCATGGTTCACCGGTGCGATAGCCGCCCGAGTTCGCTCCGACGCCGGCCAGGTAGCCGAGCGCATTGAGCGTAAGAATAGACATCGGGAGGTTGCCCTTGCCCAGATACGGAAACGGATTGAATCCGGTCGCGATGAAACGATGTCCCTGGCGCTCGCCGTGCAGCAGCAGCGAGCCGCCTTCGCCATCGAGCGTCGATTCCATCCACGGATGAATCCCGAAGACCTCGCCGTCGCGAAGATTAAGCAGGCGAAAGTTCACCGAGTCGGTGAGCGGATCGACCGGACTCCATCTCGCGATCCGCACCGCAACCGCGGGTGTCACGCTCAGGCCGAAGACCGGGTCTCCAGCGGGCGGCATCACCAGCATCGTGTTGACGGTGGGAAGTTCCTTGGGCGCCGAGAATTCAAAAATCGCGAGATCGATATTCTTCAGATCTCCTGGCGCGAACGCGTCGGGCGATTTGGCTGAGACCGATACCCCCGGAATCGAATCCAGCCCCTGCGCGTCGGCTGGCCGCGGACTTACGAACAAGATCGAAACCGATTTCACCGAGCCGGCGGTCGCATACGCGACGTTGTCGAGCGGAAAGCCGTCGGTGGGCGACAGCGCGGCCCGGTAAATGCTCGCGGCACCGAGTGACGGAAATTCCACGATTCCGGTTTCGCGCGGACCGAGACTCAACTGCTCGCTCCCAAGGCGCTTATCGTCGCCGCTAACCTCAACTTCGAGGTTCTGCGCCTTGGTGCTGAAGTTCGCGATGCCGAGGCGCGCGTGCAGCCCTTCGGCGCCGAAAGTCTCGCGCCGCAAAATGAACGAACCGATCGCGAAGTTGTCGATCGGGTCGCCAACCGTGATCGCATCGATCCGCGGCGGGGTCGGAGGCGCGAGCGGGCGCGAACTTGCGAAAATTACCTTGCTCACGCGTCCTTGCGAAGAAAGTTCGCCGAGCAGCGTGGCGAGCGAGACCAGGTCCGCAGGCGCATCGGAGGTGGTGGCGCGTGCGAGCTGGGAACGCGCCTCGGCGAGTGTCAGCGGTCCACCGCCGACCTGATGCGGTTGCGGCGCGGCGAGGTAGAGCGCGACCGTGCTCGCGTCTTCATGCGCAAGCATCGCGTCGGTTTCTTTTTTCGCGGCATCGAATCGCGTGCCGCCTTCGCGGGTGCGCGCCTGCATCGCGGCGGAATTGTCCAGCACGAGCGCGATCGGATTGGCGCGATGAATCAGATATGGCCGCGCCATCGCGAGCACGGCCAGACTCAAAATCAGCAGCTCCGCGAAAAAGGTCCAGTCGAATTTCGGCAATCCGCCGTAGCGCTCCCTCCGAAAACCTCGCAGCGCGCGAAAAGCCAGCACACTCGACACGGTGACGCGGGTGGGGCGCTCGCGCGCCAGATACGCCAGCACCAGCGCGGGCACGATCGCGAAAAAGATCAGCGCTCCGGGATTCAGCAGTCCCATCGTGCTAACGGGCGAGGCCGAGATCGGCAACCGCTTTGAGGAAAAATTCGTGGAAATCGCGATCGCTGGTGTAGAGCGCATAGTGCATTCCACGCTTCAGGCAAAAGGCCCGGATCTCGCGCGAGAGCCGTTCCAGGGTGCGATGATATTGCTCGCGCTCTCGCTCGCCCATCGAGACCCGCAAGCTCTCTCCGGTTTCCGCGTCGACCACTTCGACGTCGCCGGAAAGACCCTGACCGAACATCTCGCGGCTGCCGAGCACTTGCACCGCGGTCACGTCCATGGTGGCCGCGCTGAAGAGACCCAGACCGCGCATAATCGAGTTCGGCATCATCAGGAAATCCGACACCACAAAGACTTTTCCCGCGCGCCGCAGCCCGACCAGATCATGCGCCAGCGCCGTGGCGAGATCGGTCTGTCCGCTCGGCTTTACCCCTTTGAGCCGCTGCGCGAGATCCACCACCCGATGGCGTCCGATGACGAAGCTCGCGGGCGGGCCGACACCGCTGCCCGCGAGTATCCGAATCATCACGCGATCGCCCGATGCGAGCGCGACATACGCCAGCGCCAACGCCGTCGCGACCGCGCGATCGAATTTTTTGTCGGCGGCCGGATATCCCATCGACGCGCTGGCATCGAGGAACACGTAGGTGAGAAGGTCTTCCTCTTCTTTGAACAGCTTGATGTAGAGCTTGTCGGTGCGTCCGTACATCCCCCAGTCGATGTAGCGAAAATCATCGCCGACTGAGTAATGGCGATAGTCACTGAATTCCAGCGAGGACCCGCGCTTGGGCGAAAGATGCGCGCCCTTACCCATGCCGGCGAATTGGCGGCGGGTCTTTATCCGCAGCTCCTCGAGTCGCGCGAGGAAATTGGGGGTGAACTCTTGCGGCAATCCGAACACAGGATGTTCTTCTTCGCTTAGTCCCGCCGTAGGAGCGGTGATGTTTCCCGCGCGGCGGCTCCGTTAGGAGCGAGCAGCCGGACGCTTGATGCGCTTGGTAACCTGCTCGAGGAGTTGCTCGGTCGAGACGTTCTCGGCCTCCGCCTGAAAGTTGCGCAACAAGCGATGACGCAGCGCGGAGAAAACGGCGTCATCGATATCCTCGTAGCTGACACTGACACGACCCGCGAGGAGTGCGTTGACCTTGCCGGCCAGAATGAGAGCCTGCGCACCTCGCGGACTCGGTCCGAAGCGCAGGTAGTTCGAGATTTCCGGAGTCGCGGCGGGACTGCCCGGAGTGCAAGCGGTGATTATCGTGATCACGTAGCGTTCGACCGGCTCGGAAACCATCACCTCGCGGACGAGCGCCTTCATTTCCTCGATTTTCGCCGGGGCCTGAACCGAATCGAAATTAGGTTGCACCTTGTAGGCGTTGGCTCCGGTGGTGCGATGCATGATCTCGCGCAGTTCGTCGGGCTTGGGCGATCCGATTACGACTTTGAACAGAAAGCGATCCATCTGCGCTTCGGGAAGCGGATAGGTGCCTTCGAGTTCGATCGGGTTCTGGGTCGCGAGGACGATATAGGGCGGCGCGAGCGGATAAGTCTCGCCGAAGACTGTCACCTGATGCTCTTCCATCGCCTCGAGTACGGCGGACTGGGTCTTTGGCGTGGCGCGATTGATTTCGTCACCCAGCACCATGTGCGCGAATATCGGTCCCGGCTTGAACACGAACTCGCGCCGGCCGTCCACTTCGGAAAGCATCTGCGTGCCGACGATATCGGCCGGCATCAGGTCGGGGGTGAACTGGATTCGTTTGAAGCTGAGCCCCAGCACCTCACTGGCGGTTTTCACCATCAGGGTTTTTCCGAGACCGGGAACGCCCTCGATAAGAATGTGACCGCCGGCAAAAAGCGCGGTGAGTAGCTTTCGGACCACCTCGCGATGGCCGACGATGACTTTGCCGACCTCTTCTTCGGCGCGCAGGAATACGCGTTGGAACTCAGCGACACGCTGATCCGGGGATTCTTTAGGCGCCGCTCCCATCCGTTCTCCTTACCGCTTGCTAAGCCCCAATCGCGATGCCCCAGCCCGCACTGTTACCTCTCCCCGGAGGGAGAGAAGTTGAACCAAGGCAGCCAGCATTCGGATCCATGGTGTTGAAAGCGCGTCTATTTTGGAAAGTCCCTCCGGCATTCTCAACACCCTGCTAACGAATCAGATCGCGATAGCGCGGCGGCACCAATTGCCTCTCGTCCGGCGGCGCAGTGTCCGCGGTCGGCGCCAGTGGAGCGTTGGTATACGCAGTAGTGGCCGTGGGCCGCTCGGTGTCGATTACAGTTTTTCCGCCGCCGCCGGAAGTGGCCGCCGAAGGAATTTTGAAGACCACGTAACGCGCGTCCTTGAGATTTAGCGCGGCGCCATTTTCGCCCGGCTTCAAAAACCGTTGGTAGTTGGCAGCGGTCGGAAATTCTCCAAGGTGAGTGTCACCGCCGGTGCCGCCCTTTTGATCCTTGCCCTGGCCCTTTGGCGTTTTGTTCAGGGCCGTGTTGGCTCCATTCGGGAGGGGCATCGGCGCGCTGCCCTTTTGGCTTTCGTTCTTCTGATTTCCACCCGCGAGGTTGGGATCGTTACCCACACGCGGTGCTTGCGCGTTCTTTTGATCGGGCGACGGTTTATCTGGCGTCTGATTGGCAGCCTGGTCCTCGGTCTCTACCTGCGCGTGCGCTTGGGCGAGTTCATTCTTCAACTCGACGGTATCGGCGCCGCCCGTGTTCTTGCCATTGTTCTTGCCGCTCTGATTCGCGCCGGTCCCGGCTGCGCCTTTGCCCTCGCCCTTACCTTCGCCTTTGCCTTTACTTTGGCCGTTCGCCTGCCCACCTTCGCCTTTGCCTTCCGTACCTCCGGCCGAGCTTGCCGATGAACTTCCGGCGCTGGAGCCCTTGCCGCCCTTGATCTCTCCGGGGGTTTCGCCGGCTTCTGTTTCATGTTTTTCAACCGCGTTCAGCGCCTCTTCGATTTCCTTTTTTTTCTGCTCCGGCGGTACCTTCGGGTTTTGAAGATCGTCAGCCGCATGCTTGATCTGCTGTGCAAGTTTCTGGTCTTCGGGATCAGCGCCGGCGGAGTCGTCGATTTTAGCAGCGAGGCGGCGCAGCTCTTGTGCGGTCTTCTGAAGCGGGCTCGGTGGCCTGACCAGCGCGAGCATCGCGACACCGAGCCCGATCGCGATGAACGCGGCGGGAAGCGAGGACCGCCTGAGCGGCTCGCCGATTTCGAGCGCGAATTCTTTTTCGGGATTGAACGAGCCGAGCGCCACCATCACGTTGCGCCACAGCAGTGGAAAAAGCGGCGAGCGTAGAGACGGCGGCCCTTCGGGAGTCTCGGGCTCAGAGATTGTGGCGAGCGTGACGACCTGCTCGTGCGCGTGGATTTTCTGGTCGATCTGAACGGCGGCCCCGATGAAGTCATCCGATACCGAGTAAGCGCGCCATCCTCGAAAGACCGCGACGGCAATCAACGCCATTCCCGAGACGACTAACGCGATGCGGGTGTCCGACATCATCTGAGGCGCGAGCAGATATCCCCTCGGTTCCCAGGTTATCGCACCGATCAGTGGAAGAATGGCGCCCAAGATGATCGCGGTCGCAGCCGGCGCAAGGTAAAACGCCGACGCCCGGATGGCGGCGATCCGAGCGATCCGCTTGCGCGCGGTGGTGATTAAATTGATCGGATTGATGGCCACTTTATTTTCTATTTATGACGTACGGAGAAGGCGCCGGCTTCGGGGGATCGCGCCAAACGGTCTTGCGCAGCATCGCGATAGCGTGCTCATGCTCCTGAAACGATTTTGAAAAAATATGCGTGCCGTCATCGCGGGCGACAAAGTACAGGTAATCGGTGTTCGCTGGATAGAGCGCCGCCTCGATCGAGCGCAGACCCGGATTAGCGATCGGCCCCGGCGGAAGTCCCACGAACGCATAGGTATTGAAGGTTGATGGAACCCGCACCGCCGTGGCCGCGGATTCGCTCTCTCCTTCAAGACTATACTCAGCCGTGGGGTCGGATTGAAGCGGCATTCCAACCCTCAGCCGGTTGTAGAAGACGCTCGCGATGAGCTTGCGCTCGCCCGCAATCCGCGCCTCCTTCTCGACTATCGACGCCATCGTCACCAACTCCCGCGGCGTGAGGCCCAGCTCGAACATCCGATCCTCGGCCTTGGGCGTGAGGACCTGGAAGAACCGCATCAGCATCGCGCTCATTACGTCCCCTATCGAGGCGCGCGGCGAAAATTTGTAGGTCGCGGGAAAGAGATATCCCTCAGCGCCGAGCGGCTTCAGGCCGAGCGCTCTGATCAACGCGCCGTCGCGCGCGGCCTGCTCAAAGTCGGGTTGACAGACCAGTCCCGTGCTTGCAAGGCGCTCGGCGATCTGATGGACAGTTAGGCCTTCCGGAATCGTGACGACAATCGATATGAAATCACCGTTGACCAGATGACGCATCACGTCCGGGATGCGTTCCCTGCCCCGAAATTCATAGTCTCCCGACTGAACGCGACGGGCTTTGCCGGTTAGCTCGCCATAGATCAGCAGCACGGTCGCGCTGCGGACCACTCCTGCTTGCTTAAGGCGTCGGGCTACGGTGCGAAAGGAATCGCCCTTCTCGATCGAGATCTCGCTCGGCGCGATCAACCGCGAGGCTGGGAGGACCCAGAGATAAAGCCAAGCGACGACGAACGCTACGATGATCGCACTCACGGTGGCCATCGCTGCCCTGGCTATTCTTATGCCCATTCAGATGCCCCCAACATAATAAATGCAGGCGGCGGCCCTTTCAGCATTTTGCTTCAGGAGGTTGATGGTCCTTTAGGGACACGATTGATGCGCTTGGAGCCAACTCTCGAGAATGACGGCTGCTGCCATCGCGTCGACGGTCTGCTTCTTTTTCTGCCGCGACGCCGCGTGTCGCCGAGCCGTTGTTCGGCCTCGAAGCTGGAGAGGCGCTCATCTTGAAGGTCCACCGTGATGCCCATCGATGCGCTCAAGCGAGTGGCAAAATTGCGCGCATAGCGGGCCATCGGACCCTCGGTTCCATCCATGTTTACGGGCAATCCGACTACGAGGCATTCGATTTGACGGCTGCCGAGAGCACGTCGGATAGCTTCCAAATCGGCGCCAGTCGAGCGTCGTTCGATGGTACACAAGGGATGGGCTGCAAGCCGGTCGGCGTCGGTGACGGCGATACCAATTCTGCGCGCACCTAAATCGAGGGCAGCGATGCTCATAAGTGGTACGGCTAATGCTACTCCTCCGTGATGCTTAACGAAGACCGGCGCGGACCGGGATCAAGTGAACCTGAGACTTCTTGCCACACTCAGCCGAATAGCTTAGGGTTTTCTTCGATGGGGTTTCGGGGACTGTCTGGGGGTGTGTTGCCTCGCGCGCTAACGGCTCTCATCGTTGCAACTTTCGCAACGGCAGCCGCACTTCACCTATTCTTTGCTGACGCTGTTCCACCGGATTCTGGTGTTTCTCAAAGTTATGCGGGAGTTGAGGACATTGATCTCTACGCGGAACTGCCCGAATCTGCCCAGCCCGCGCCCCCCGCAATAACCATTAGAACCGACGTCGATCGGACCGCCACCATCGAGCGCTACCTGATGCAGGCCGGCCTCGATCGTGACGATGCCCGGCAGTGGGCGTATTCCTTCGAACGCGCCGCCCATAGCAACCTCATCCAAAAGGGCCATCCGGTCACGGTCTACAAAGATTCTGAAACCGGAGATTTGACCGGCTTCAAATACGATGTCGACGACCGCGTGCAAATCTTCGAAGCAAACCTCGGCGATGGCGTGGTCAAGGCGTATCAGCAACCCATCCGCTACTTGATCCGTCCGGTGAGGCTGGCCTTCGAGGTTCGAGGGGGAAGCTTCCACGACACGGCGGTCAAGCACCATCTTCCCCAGTCAGTGGTGGACAGCCTCGAAGACGCATTTTCGGGTCGCGGCCTGGACCATCTGGCGGCGGGCACGGGCGTGAAGCTGATTTATGAAGAGCGGGTGAGCCGCGACGGCGCCCATCATATAGCGGGCGATGTTGATGCAGCGGAAATTGGCTACGGAAGCCGCGCGATGAAGGCGTTTGCCTTTCGCGACGAGCACGGCCGGGCGCATCTCTATGATGAAGAGGGGCATGCACTCGGCCCGCAATTTCTTCGCTTCCCGGTAAATTTCCAGTACATCTCATCGGGCTTCACTCTCCATCGGTATCATCCGATTCTCCATCAATACCGTCCGCACCTCGGCGTCGATCTGGCGGCGCAGTATGGCACGCCGGTCAAGGCGATCGCGGACGGTCGCGTAGAATCGTCGGGATGGTGCGGCGAACTGGGCAACTGCATTCGGATTGAACACGAGAACGACACCATCAGCATTTACGGCCATCTGTCGAAGATCGATGCCAAGGCGGCGCCGGGCAGCTACATCAAGATGGGCCAGGTAATCGGTAACGTCGGTTCCACCGGACTCTCGACCGGCCCGCATCTGCATTTCGCCATCGAGAAGCGCGGCGCGATTATTAACCCGTTGACTCAAACTATTGGAGTCCATCATCAGGTATCGCCGCGAATGAAAGCGCTGTTCGACAATTTCAAGGAGCGCTACCAGGAAGCGCTCGCCAAGCTGCCAACCCTCGGCAGCCATTTCGCGCCCGCCGGATCTCGCAAGCCCGCGATTTCTCGGCTCGCCGACCAGTACCATGTGACGCTCACGCCCCGTGCGAGCGCAAAGGGCTTGACCAGACATCATCGCCATCGGGCGACCGAGGCCTGATCGAAAAGGGGCTGTCCCGCGCGCCGCGACCAATGTAGATCCTGCGGATGCGCCCGAATCTCGATAGCGACTTCTTCAGCCTGCCACGCCCCCGGATATTTGCCCATCGCGGATCGTCCTACACGCATCCGGAAAACACGATGCTGTCGTTTCAAGCCGCTGTCGACGCGGGCGCGCGTTACCTCGAAACCGACGTACACATTACGCGTGACGGCGAGATCGTCGTATCGCATGACGATAACCTGGAGCGCATTTGCGGACGGCCCGGTGTCATTCGGGAGATGGACTATCGCGATCTCGCCGCTGCTGACGCCGGACACAGCTTCAGTCCCAATGGCGTCACGTTCCCCTTTCGCGGAACAGGGATTCGTATACCGAGATTGGCGGAGTTGCTTTCCACATTTCCAAAGCTGCGCTTCAATATCGATCTTAAGCCGCAAGACGTGAGCATCGCGGCGCCCACGCTGAAAGTGATCGATGCTGCCGGAATGCGGAGGATGGTGCTGCTGGCCAGCGAATATCAGGATCGAGTCGAAGAAATTCGCGCAATCGCTCCCGCGATTCCTACCAGCCTTGCCTACACGGAGGTCGCCGCTTTCATGCAGGCAATGGCAGCGGGGGATCATGCGTATCAACCCACCGGTGACGCGCTCCAGATTCCACCGGAGTACTACTCCTGGAAACTCGCGACGGCCGAAACCGTCGAGTTCGCGCATCGCTACGGCCTCGAGGTCCACATCTGGACCGTGAACGAAGAGCCCGAGATGCGATCGCTGCTCGCCCTCGGCGTCGACGGCATCATGAGTGACTTTCCCGCCCGCGCCCTGAAGGTGGCAGAGTCGGCGGGCTGAAATCCCCGCGGCGGGAGGAACCAACGATGGCGGATGGCAAAAGTCCCGAGCAGATAATCGGCGCGCTGCTCGAAGGCAAATCGGCTTTCGAGATAAAAAGCGTGTTGGCGCGGCTGGAATACGGTGGCGCGTCGATTTACCAATCGTTGGCGAAATCCGAGCGCAATCAGAAGGCCCGCGAGGCTTTACTTGCGGCCGCGAAGCGTGAAGAAGACAACGCCAAGCTGCGGGTCCTCATGACTACCGCAAAAGGCGAATGCGAGAAGTGCAAATCGTCGCTACCAGCCGGTTCCGCGGCATACTGCTGTTCATTCCAATGCACCTTCTGTCCGACCTGCGCGGCAAGTTATCACAAAGTATGCCCCAACTGCGGCGGTTATTTGGAGAAGCGTCAACCGTAGGGCGATGATATAACCTTCACCGAGAAGTTTAACGGCACGGATTCGGGCGCCGTCGCGCGGCGCCAGGAGGAAAAATGATCAAACTTGCACTTCGCACATTTGCGGCAACCCTGATCGTCGGCACGGTCGCGACGACTTTCTGTTCGACGGCGCGAGCGCAGGGCGCCGCACCGGCCGCGGCCCCATCGACCAGCACCGCGGGCTCCAGCGATGTCGGAGCGGGTGAGAAAAAGTTCACAATGGTTTCGGAACAGATCGGCGACACCAAGTTCTGGTTTCCCAGCACCATCGTGGTTGAGCCCGGCGATAAAGTCACCCTGACGCTGAAAAATGAGGTTCCCGGCACCTCAGTCACTCATGGCTTTGAGCTGCCCGGCTACAACATCAGCGAGGTGGTGACCCGCGGAGAAAAGCCAAAGGTTGTGCATTTCACGGCGGACAAACCCGGCATTTACCCATACTACTGCCAATTGCATCCGGGGCATGTTGGCGGTCAGTTGGTAGTTGAGCCCGCCGGAAAATAGCGGCGAAAGGATTCCTGGCCACCATGTGAGCGGCGGCGTTTCGATGCGCTGCCGCTTCCTTTTTCTTGCGCCGTGGCGCGATGCGATCGGCATTCGAATCCGCTAGGCTTAGCGCTCGATGCGCAGGCGCCTGCTTTATGCTGAGTCACCCGCAATGGCGGCGCTAATCGAGCAAGCCGACCAGCTCATGGGTTCGTCGGCGTTCCGGCCGGTAAAGGCTGAGGGAAAAACGCTCGCCGGATTTCTTTCGGTTCCTGGCGCGGCTCCGGTATTCGTCAAGCGGACCGTAGTGCGCTCTCGGGTCGCCGGCTTTTACGATTTGCTCGCGGGCTCGCGAGCGTCGCGTGCGCTGGACGGCGCGCGAATTATGCGTGAGGCGGGATTTCATTGTGCGCGGCCGTTGGCGGCGATGGATCTGCTCGCGGGCGGCGCGGTTTGTGCCAGCTATCTGATGAGCGAGGCGCTCGAACATGCGCAGATACTTAGCCATTACGCGTTGGGGCGTCATGTCGGCGAGCGACACGGGTACGCTCGCCGAAAGGCTGTCTCGGACGCGCTCGCGCCCGAGGTGCGCCGTTTGCATGAGGCGGGCATTTACACGCGCGATCTCCAGGAGACCAATCTGATGGCGGAGGAGCGCGACGGCTCGATCCGCTTCTACTTTCTGGACCTCGAGGATTTCCGGCGCGTAGCGAAAGTCTCGCGGCGATGGCGAATGCTCAATCTGGTTCATCTGGATCGCAGTATTGGAAGGTTCGTGTCGCGCGCCGGGCGGCTCGATTTCCTGTACGCTTACATCGGCGGAAAGCTTGACCGCGACGCGCGCCGAAAAGCTGTCGCGGAGTATCTGGAGGTCAGGCGCGCGGTCGAGCACTCGCACAATCGCCGCCGCGCATAGCAGCGGCAACTTCGGGAACTCTATGGCGCACGCGATTCGACAACGCGAATTCATGCATCACGCCGAACGCCACGTAGCCGCGGGCGCGAACCTTCGCGACGTGATGCTCGGGCTCAACGACGGATTGGTTGCCTCCTTCGCGGTTACTTCGGGCGTGGGGGGAGCATTCAGCAATCCCGGCGTGGTGCTGATGGCGGGTTTGGCGGAAATGCTGGGAGGCGCGGTTTCGATGGCGCTGGCCGCATTCATTTCGGCCCGGTCGCAAATTGAGTTTTACCAAAGCGAAGTCGAGCGCGAGCACGAAGAGATTCGCCGCTTTCCAGAACACGAACGCGACGAAATCCGCGGCATCTACCAGCAGAAAGGCTTTTCCGGTGCGTTACTCGATCAGATCGTCGCGCACATTTCCGGCGATCCAAATCGATGGGCGGACGTGATGATGCGCGAAGAGCTCGGCTTTACCGAAGAGAATTTCGAGCCACCACTGAAGTCGTCGCTCGTCGTGGGTACCTCATATCTGGTCGGCGCGGCGGTCCCGGTGATCCCGTATACGATCGTCGCTCCCCCAAGCGGCATCGCGATTTCCGCGATCATCACTGTGCTGGTGCTGTTCATTGTGGGCGCCGCGAAAACGCTGATCACCGCGCGTTCATGGTGGCGCAGCGGCATCGAAAGTATGCTGACTGGAATTGCCGCGGGCGCGGTGACATACGCGGCGGGCCACTATCTTGGCTCGCGCTAGTGCAGGCTGCTATCCATCGATGACGATGTCGTCGCCTTCGAACCTCACCGCATAGCAGGCCACTTTGATATTCGCATCGTCGACGTTCACACCGTTGGTCACGTCGTATTCCCATCCGTGCCAGGGGCAGGTCACGTGAGTGCCGTCGAGTTCGCCCTCGCCCAGCGGGCCGCCGCGATGCTTGCACGTGTTGTCGATGGCGTAGAATTTTCCGCCCACGTTGAACAGCGCGATCTTCTTCCCGGCGAGATCAACGGTCTTTCCGGTGCCCTCGGGAATATCTGTGCGCGATGCGATCCTCGTGCTCATCCGCAAATCCTCAAGTGGTATATTCAGCGTTGATCTTAACGTAGTCGTAGCTGAGGTCGCAGGTCAAAATGGTGGCGCTTGCGCGGCCCAGCTTCAAATCGAGGCTGACCTTGAGCTCCCGCTCGCGCATTTTTTTCGCGGCTTGCGGCAGAGCATCGGTGAGCAAAGCTCCACGGGCCGCGACTTTCACTCCCGCAATCGAAAGCATCAGCCGATCGGATTCGACCATCGCGCCTGAAGATCCGGCGGCCATCAGGATGCGGCCAAAGTTAGGGTCGCAGCCAAAAAACGCGGTCTTCACCAGCGGCGAATTGGCGATTTGACGCGCGACCCGATCGGCTTCGGCGGCGGTCCTCGCGCCGCGCACCTCGACCGTCACCAGCTTGGTCGCGCCCTCGCCGTCGCGTACCAGTTCGCGCGCCAGCGTCGCCGCAACCTCAGTCGACGCGCGCGCTCGAACGTCACGAGGTCGCTGCGCGCGAGAGCGTCGATTGCCGCCGCGCCGCTCGCCATCAGGATCAGCGTGTCGTTGGTGGACATGTCGCCGTCGACGGTAATCGCGTTGAAACTGTGCGGCAGGAGCCGCTCGAGGGCCGCTCGGAGCGCCGGTGGCTTGATCGCGGCGTCGGTCATCAGATAGGCCAGCATCGTCGCCATTTTCGGCTCGATCATGCCGGCGCCCTTGGCGCATCCCGCGATCGTAACGTTGGCGCCGCCGAGCCGTGAGCGGTCGCCGAAGCCATCTTCGGATGGGTATCGGTGGTCATGATCGCGCGCGCGAAATCTTCGAAGCCGATCGGGCGCGAGCGCCGCTGCGGCGTCGCGAACGCCGGCGCGATACTTCTCGAGATCGATAGATGCGGCCAATCACGCCGGTCGAGCAAGGCACGATCAGATTCGGGTCGCAGCCGATTTCCGTCGGCGAGCGCCGTCGCAGAATCGTGCGCGAGCTTGAGGCCGGCCTTGCCGGTAAAGCAGTTGGCGGAACCGGAATTGGTCGCGATCGCCTGCAGGCGGCCCGCGCCTGACGCGCTCCTGCGACACGATCAGCACCGGCGCCGCCTTAACGCGATTGGTGGTGAACACCCCGGCGGCCGCGACCGGCGCAATCGGCCACGATCAGCCCGAGGTCCATGCGCCCGCGGCTCCTTGCGCAATCCGGCGCTGACGCCGGCGAAGCGAAAGCCGCGCACCGGCGCGGGTTCGAGTCGTACATTCATCGGATCCTCTAGGCGCCGATACTATCGCGGACTCACGCGACGCAAGGTTGCAAGATTGCGAATGACGGACTGCGCGATTGAATGACGGCGCCATCCGAGACAAGTTCGACCCGGATCAGGGATCACTTGAGTCGAGCCGTCGAGAATCATTTGCCGTGGCAGCGCTTGTACTTCTTGCCGGAACCGCAGGGACAAGGATCGTTGCGGCCGACTTTGTCGGCTTCGCGCTTGGCCGTGGCCGCGCCTGCGATTCGACTGGCTTCGTCGCCGTGGCTCATCACCACCCGCTGCGGACGTTGCTGTTGTTGCTGGATCTGCTGAACGTCCTGCTCGCGCCGCACCTGAACCGAGAAGACTTTCTCGACCACGTCCTGTCTGCATCGCGGCGCATCATCGCCTCGAACATCGCGAAGCCTTCTTTCTGATATTCCACCAGCGGATTCTTCTGGCCGTAACCGCGCAGGCCGATGCCTTCCTTAAGATGATCCATCGCGAGCAGATGGTCTTTCCACAGCGCATCGAGCGTTTGCAGCATCACGATCTTTTCGATCTGGCGCATCACCTCGGCTCGGTGAATTCCGCCTCGCGCTGATCGTAAGCCTCTTGACCATCGCCGATCGCCGATTTCGATCAGATCGTCCGGACGTTCGATCGGCGTTCCTTAGCGTCAGCCGTTCTCGCGGAGGTTCGGGCGGAACTTGAATTGCTTGAAGAAAGCCGTCCTCGATTTCGGTTCCAGTCCCAGTCGCGCGGGTCCTTATCGTTGTCCGCAGTGCGCGTCGACAATTTCTTCGACCAGCTCCTCGCACATCTCGAGGATATCCTCCTTGAGCGGCTCGCCGGAGAAGCAGTTCGCGGCGGCGATGGTAAACCACCTCGCGCTGCCGGTTCATCACGTCGTCGTATTCGAGCAGATGTTTGCGAATGTCGAAGTTGTGGGCCTCGACTTTTTTCTGCGCGTTCTCGATCGCGCGCGAAATCCATCGATGCTCGATCGGAACGCCGTCTTCCATTCCCGATTCGGCCCATCAGGCCCTTGAGCCGATCGGCGCCGAAAATCCGCAGCAGGTCATCTTCGAGCGAAAGATAAAAGCGCGAGGAGCCTGGGTCGCCCTGACGTCCCGAACGTCCGCGCAGCTGATTGTCGATGCGCCGTGACTCGTGGCGCTCGGTGCCGAGAATATGCAAGTCCGCCGGCCGCCAGCACCTGCTCGCGTTCAGCGCGCAATGCTCTCGATATCGCGCCAGCGCCTGCCTGAAAATTCGGATCATCGGGGTCGCGCGTTCCCGCTTCCGCCGCCGCCAGACCTCGGGATTGCCGCCGAGCACGATATCGGTGCCGCGGCCCGCCATGTTGGTCGAAATCGTCACCGCGGCGAAGCTGCCCGGCCTGCGCGACGATCTCGGCCTCGCGCTCATGGTTCTTCGCGTTCAGCACGTAATGCTTGATGCCGGTCTTCTTGAGCTGATTCGCGACGCGCTCGGATTTTTCGATCGAGACCGTCCCGACCAGCACCGGCTGGCCGCTGCTCGCTGCAGTCGCGCGATCTCCTCGATTACCGCGTCGAACTTTTCCTCCTCGGTCTTGTAAACGATGTCGTGATGGTCGATCGCGGATCATCGGCTTGTTGGTCGGGATCACGATCACGTCGAGGTTGTAGATTTCGCTTGAATTCGACCGCCTCGGTATCCGCCGTGCCGGTCATCCCGGCCAGCTTCTTGTACATGCGGAAGTAGTTCTGAAAGGTGATGGTCGCGAGCGTCTGGTTCTCGGATTCGATCTTGACGTTTTCTTTCGCCTCGATCGCCTGATGCAGCCCGTCGCTCCAGCGCCGCCCCGGCATCAGGCGTCCGGTAAACTCGTCAACGATCACGTACCTCGCCTTCCTTGACCACATAATCCACGTCACGCTTGAACAGCGTGTGCGCCTTGAGCGCCTGACCCACATGATGGAGTAGCAGTGATGTTGCGCGGGTCGTAAAGATTCTCGATGCCGAGCAATTGCTCGGCCTTGCGTCACGCCTTCCTCGGTCAGCGCGACGGTCTTAAGCTTCTCGTCGATCGTGTAATGCTCTTCGTTTTTGAAGCCGAGGAATCACCCGATCGACAATATAATAGGTGTCGGTGGATTCTTCGGAGGCGCCGGAAATAATCAGCGGCGTCCGCGCTTCATCGATGAGAATCGAATCGACCTCGTCGACGATTGCGAAGTTGTGTTCGCGCTGAACGTAATCGTTCAGGTTGAACTTCATATTGTCCCGCAGGTAGTCGAAGCCGAACTCGTTGTTCTGGCCGTACGTGATGTCGGCCCCGTAAGCGACCTTGCGATCCTGGTCGCTGACGCCGTGGACGATCACGCCGACGGTGAGGCCGAGAAAGCCGTAGATACGGCCCATCCATTCGGAGTCGCGCCGGGCCAGGTAATCGTTGACGGTGACGACGTGTACTCCGCGTCCCGTTAGCGCGTTGAGGACCGCCGGCAGCGTCGCGACCAGAGTCTTGCCCTCGCCGGTTTTCATCTCGGCGATGCGGCCCTCGTGCAGCACCATCCCGCCGATCAGCTGGACGTCGAAATGGCGCTGGCCCAGCGTGCGCTTACTGGCCTCGCGCACCGCGGCGAACACCTGCGGGAGCATATCCTGCATGGTGTCGGACTGGCGCTCGCGATCTTCGATCGCGGACACCGTCGCCTTCCACTCCGCGACCTTGGCGCGCAGTTCGTCGTCCGAAAGCTTTGCAAACTCGGGTTCGAGCCGATTGATTTCCTCAACCGAAGGCCGAAGCCGCTTTACTTCGCGGTCGTTCTTCGAGCCGAAGATCTTGCGCCCTATCGTCGAAAAAGTTGATGCCATCTTTTCGGGCTGATTGGCGCTACGCGCCGCCGCTCTCTTTCGCCCGACCGATCATTCTAGCAAGACTGGGCGGTCTGGGCAGTCCCAATCCTCATCTCTCTATTCTGACTGCGGATTCGACTTCGGGTCCGAAGAAGCGGCGTCCGACCCGCACGAAACGGTCAGGCATTTCGGTCACGAAAAAACTTTGGCTGCCGCGCGCGCTCCGGCCGCGCAGGTCCAGCGCTTTGAGCCGTTCGCTGACCACATCGGCGGTGGCGGTCGCGGAATCGACGATCTTGACCGCGCTTCCCATCACGCGCTGAAACAAGCCGCGCAACAGTGGGTAGTGAGTACATCCCAGCAGCAGCGTATCGATGCCGCTGGCTTTCAGGCTCTCCAGGTAATAGCTCACCGCTTTCTCGGCGATCTCATTGTCGAGGAATCCCTCTTCGACCAGCGGCACCAGCAACGGACATGCGCGGGTGTAGATTTCGGCTTGAGGCCGATAGTCGTGAATCGCGCGGGTGTAGGCGCCCGACGCGATCGTCGCCTCGGTACCGATGACGCCGATTTTTCCCGAGCGTGAAGCCTTGGCCGCGACGCGCGCTCCCGGGTCGATCACCCCGATGACGGGAACTGCGGTTTCGGCGGCGATGCGATCGAGTGCGACCGCGCTTGAGGTGTTGCACGCGATCACCAGCATCTTGATGCCCTTGGCGAGCAGGAACTCGGTGTTCTCGCGCGAATATTTGATGATCACTTCATTCGACTTGGTGCCGTAGGGCAGCCGCGCCGTGTCGCCGAGATAGATGAAATGTTCCCGCGGCAGCACCGCAACCAATTCCTTCAGCACGGTAAGGCCGCCGATGCCCGAATCGAAAACGCCGATCGGGCGCTCCGCGACCGGGTTGACGGACTTGCTGCCGCGCGCCGCCGTACCTGCCCGATAGCCGTTGGGCGAGCGGCGCGGCCCGGGAGAAATCCGCGACGGGACAGCCTTGGAGGTTGGAACGATCCGTCGTCGCGTCATCGCGTCGCCAGCCGTTCGCCGGCGACAGCCGGATGCGGCGCGGGCGCGCCAAAGACCCGTTCATGCGCGCTGGAATTTTCCATGCACAGGTAAGATGGAATCTCGGCGCCCGCAGTCTTGAATTTTTCGGCGAGAATTTTGTAGAGGCGGATTCGCAGCGGAGCAAACGCGCGATAGCGTCCGTCCGGCGCAAGTACATCCTCGCCGAGCAGCATCGCATCACGAGGAAAGCGACGGCGCGCCGCGGCTCGAAGCGCGGGCGTCATGCGTAAGCCGCCCATGCTGATAAAGGAGATCTTCGCGGGCGAAATCGAAGAGGAGAGTTCATCAAGCAACTCGGTGTAGTCACGCTCCGCATCTGGATACGCAATTATCGGATCGAAATGGAACGCCACCCGATAGCCCGCGTCCAGAGCGCGCCGGGCGGCGGCGATTCGCTTCGAGGGTGAGGCGGTACGATGCTCCGAGGACTCATACACGCGCTGGGGCGAGAGGGTCCATGAAACCAGCGTCCGGCCGCGCGGATCGATCGTGAGCAAATTTTCGATCTCGTCGGTCTTGGTCTTGAATTCGAGCGTGAGATTTTCGTGCGTGGCGAAAAAGTTCACCAGCTCGATACTGAGGCCGGTAATCGAATCGAATGCGAGCGAATCGGCCAGCTCGCCGGTGCCAATTCGGAAGTGACGCGCAGGCGCGCTCGCGCTCAACTTGTCGATATCGGCAAATGCGTCCCCATAGTTCGCATAGACCTGGAACCCCGGATTGTCGGCGACATATTCCTGCAGAAAGCAGTAGCTGCAATCCATCGGACAGTTCGACGCAAGATTCAGGACCAGGTATCCGCAGCATGCAAACTTGGCTGAGCCGGCGGGGCACGCCATCAGGAACGGACTGCGTCGGCGCATAATTACCATCCGGCGCTTTCCGGCGGCGAATGAATCTTCGGCGCCAGGGGCAGGCA
Source organism: uncultured delta proteobacterium (assembly GCA_963747115.1). GTDB lineage: Bacteria > Desulfobacterota > Binatia > Binatales > Binataceae > DATGKG01. The sequence continues at coordinate 21,199 of CAVVEB010000009.1, forward strand.
TCGCCGCGGTGCGTCCGTCGGGGACGAAGCTCACCGGCACCGAGCCGGCGGCGCGATCGATCACCCGTCGAGCGAGCGGCGTGGCGCGGCAGTCCTGTTCGATATAGATAGCGTCGAGATCAAACTTCATCGTCACCGCTCATCATTGTCGCTGCCGCCCTGGTCGCCGCCGCCGAGCAATTTGGCGAGGCGCACGACACCGGATTTCTTTTGCACCAGCGCATCAATCGCCGCGCCGAGTTCCCGCTCCGTGCGAGCGCTGATCTGAACTGTCAACTCATCAGAGCTCAGGTCCTTGGGCAAGATGATACGCAATTCCCGCGGAAGCTTTAGCGCCGCGATCTCGGCCGACATCCGATCCATTGTGTGCTTCAGGCGTGGGAAACGTATCGCTCTCAGCGCGCCGAGGAAAGCCGCGGCTCGCGCCGGTCCTGAGCCATTGAGGGAGCACGAGCGCCGAACCTTGTCACGGGCGAGAATCGCGGCCGGTGTCGCGTCCTCGCGAATTGAGATCTCCTCGAGGAGTTCGATCGCGGTAACGAGCTGGCCGGTCCGCAGCTTGAGCCGCTCTGCGATCTCCAGCAATGCGCGACGAGACGGCGCCTCCATCGCGAGCCACTTATCGAGATGCGGTTGCGGGAGATGCCGACGCTTAGAGAGCGAATGGATAGCCTCGATGGTGGCCTCGTTGCTCATAGCGTTTGTTCGATACCGGGTTGAGCCGCGTGAGGTGCAACCATCGCACGCATCGCCGCCGTAGTTTCGAGGAGTGAATCGTCAGGGCCAATGCGCCATAGCACCGCGGCCGTGGCGACAGTCTGGTACAAACCGGCTTCCGACGTGCGACCGCGGCGATGCGCACCTTTTTCGAGAATCCCGCACTTTTCGATCAGCGCATCAACCACCGCGGCGCGGCGCGGATCGGAAAGGCGATCGCTCGCAAGCAGCTTCATCAGCGCGACAACCCGAAAGCGATCGATGGCGGGAACCGAGGACGAGAGCTGATCGAGATGACCGGCTCGGCGCGTAGTCAGGGGCTCATCGAGAAGCCCCACTTCATGTTCGAGGAGGATTCGGAGCCACAGATCGTAGTCCTCCGCCGCCGGCAGATCTTCGTCGAAGCCACCGATCGCGCGGAACAGTTCAGTTCTCAGAATTACCGCCGACGGGCTGATGAGGCAGGTCTTAAGCGAATCGAGGAAAATGTCTCCGGACCGTTTCAAATGGCGCCGGCCGGGATTCACTCGGCGGCCGTCGCGGATCCAGATCTCGCCAGTTTGCGAAATCGCACACTCGGGATGTGCGCGCATGAAGCTTGATTGGCGACTCAATTTTTCCGGGGCCCAAAGATCATCGGAATCGAGGAACGCGATCAACGGCGCATTTGCTAGAGCGACGCCACGGTTTCGCGCCGCCCCGGGACCGCGTCGCTCGGTTCGCTCGAGGGTCATTTGATTCAGTGGAGAGAGCGTCTCAAAAGTGCCATCGGTCGAGCCGTCGTCCACCACGATCAGCTCGAAGTCCGCATCTCCCTGCGCGAGCACGGATTCGATTGCCTCCGTCACCATCGCGCGCCGGTTGTAGGTTGGAATGACCACGCTGACTTCGGGAGCCATATTTCTCAATGTGCAAGCTTCAGGATCCGCCGACGGAGCTCCTGAATCCCTTCACCGCTGGATGACGAACACAGGATCGGGTCGATCGCCAGCGTTGCGAAGGCGGCGACCGCGCGCGAGCGTTCCGAGTGCGTCAGCTTATCGCATTTGGTCGCGGCAACGATAAGCGTCAGCTCACGCGTGCGAATGATCTCCGCGAGCTCGAGTTCTTCGCGACCGGGGCTGCGTCTGCAATCGACCAACAGCACCAGCGCCGCGAGATTTTCCCGCTCGTGAAGGTACTCGGCCATCGACGCTGCGATTCTGCGCGCGACCGCTTCCGGCATCTTTGCGTATCCGTAACCTGGCAAATCGGCGAGCGCGAGGGATTTTCCCACGGAGAACAGGTTAATACTCTGCGTGCGTCCCGGAGTTTTGCTGGTCCTCGCGAGGCCTTTGATCCCGGTGAGGGCATTCAGTAGCGAACTTTTTCCGACATTGGATCTTCCGGCGAGCGCAACCTCGGTCCGGTTCCATCGCGGACATTCGCTGGCTGAGAAAGCCGAGGTCACGAACTGCGCTTCCAGCTTCATGGTGCAGGTGTCATCGCGGCGATCGAGGGCATCGCCGACGCGCCGGAGCGGCCCGTAAGATCGACAACCGGTTACGGCTCGTCGTTCTCGTCACCCGAATCGGCGCCGGTGAGGTTGAGATTTTTCTGCAGGCCCTCGAGTTGCGCCAAAAAGATTCCGCGGATGACTTGCTTCACTACTCCATCGGGTACTGGAAGCGCCTGCGAGACTTTGGAAGTCTCGTGAAACTTCATCAGCGTGCTCCCGCCCTCATCGCTCAAGTTGTATTCGGCATTGGTGACAAAATCGGCGGCACCGACCGTCTGATAGGTGATGCGATGTTCATCGGGAAAATATTTAAAGGCGAGCTGGGTCGTAATGTCCTGACCGGCGGGTCCGGCAATCTGCATCTCGACGGTCTTTTCGTCGCCGGTCTGCGAGATCACGCGAACGCTCTTCACCTGTTCGGATTTGGTCCGTTCCACATCCTTGATGGTATCGAAAACCTGCGTTTCGGGCGCGCCGATCCGCGCGGTGAAATCAGCAACCCAGGTATCACCCTGGTGAACGATGTTTTCCGTGAGCAGTCCTGCCTTGCGCGCGCGATGTTGCTGATAGAGGTAGTAACCGCCAACTGCCACCACTGCGACGATCACCAGGGCACTTACGATTTTGTAGACTTTACTCATGGCTATCCTTAAATCAGAGTGCCCCGATGCATGAAAGCGCCGCCGCGCGGCGGGTATGGTGGCCCATCTTCAGCGGCTGAAGATGCCGACGAATTCGGCGCTCGCTTTGACGTGCCCCTGCATCGCGTCGCGCACCGACTGAGCGTCAGGCTCCAGGCCCAGATTCAGATTCTTGTCCAACGCGAACAGCTTGAAGTGATAGTGATGCGGCTTTCCCGGCGGAGGGCACGGCCCCTTGTAACCCATCTTTCCGAAGCCATTCATTCCTTCCTCGCCGCCACCGGGAAACGGCCGGCTCGCTTTTCCTTGATTGAGGCCTCCCATTGTCGGGGGAATATCGTACACCACCCAATGAATGAAAGTACCACTGGGCGCGTCTGGATCTTCCACCAGCAGCGCCAACGATTTGGTCTCCGGGGGCACATCCGTCCATGTCAGTGGGGGAGATTGATCGATGCCGCTACAGGTAAATTGAACCGGGATGGTGGCGCCATCGGCGATCGCGGGACTGGAAATACGCATCGTGACAGCGTCGTCGGCATAGGCAGAGATTGGAAACGCCGAAAGAGCAACCAACATCAACAGGCTATGCAGGAGAAGATTTTGCGGTCGCATGCAGTTTAACTCCCTTCAAATTTTCCAAAATGCCATATGGACACTGCCAAAGCAGGGCCGTATAAGTCATTCTACTGAGATTAAGGCTTCCATGAAGCCTGAGCGCGGCCTTCGAACAGGGCAAATCCGCCGTTAACGCCTCTTGACCTGTCGCCGCAGTTTTGCGAGTTAGTAAGCCACATAAGATGAGCGTAAAATCGCACTGAGGCCGTTTTTGCGGAACAAGGAAACCGAATCGACAATTTTCAAGCGGCGTGACGAACTTTCTTTACCGGGAGATGCCATGGCTACGGAATCCAAATATACCTTGCCGCGGGTGATGACGGTGAAAGAGCTCTCCGACTATCTGCGTGTTCATCCATCTACCATCTACAAACTTCTTCGGCGCGGGGAACTGCCCGGGTTCCGCATCGGGACTGATTGGCGTTTCAATGCCGAGGTCATCGATAAATGGTGCCTCGAGCGTAACATGAAGTTACCCGACGACCCGTCATCGCGAAACTGACTTCTGCGCACGCGTTATTTCGAGCCTGCACCGAGCCATTAGCTCTACGGCCATCTTTGCGCGCCGCTGGCGCTCACTCCATTCCAGAAACAGGAGCACAATGCTTGACGGCATCGCCGATGTGCCGCACCATGCCGTGACTCAACCCGAGCATGATCACCGCAGCTGATAAACCGCTCGACCGCGAGCCCGCGGTCACCGACGCGCGCAGGAGCGGATCGCTCGATCAGGTTCTGATCGATGCCGCGATGGATCTGTTTGCGTCCTATGGATACCGCGGCACCTCGTTGTCGCGCATCGCGCGCGCGGCCGGGGTCACCAAGGGGGCGCTCTACTGGCACTTCAGCGACAAGGAGGAATTCTTTCTCGCCGTGGTGGATAAGGTGCTATCCGAATGGGACCGGCCCGAGCGGCGACCCAAGCCTGCCACCAACAAAAAAGAATTTGCCAAAGAGTTCCTCTGGACCTTTGAGCGTATGGCGGAGCTGAACGAGAAAAATCCCTGGGTACTCAGGCTCCTTCTCATCATTACGCTCGAATCGCATAAAATCAGTCCGCGCGTGCTGCGCGCGATGCGGCGCGCGAATCTTGGATACTTGCGGACCATGCGTGAGTTGGTGGAACGCGGTAAGCAGTTGGGCGTCTTCGATGCCGAGGTCGATACCTTGTGGGCCTCGACGCAGATGTTCGCGAGCTATCTCGGGCTGGCCAACCTTTGGTATCTGCACGGATCGCGATTCGATCTGCGCCGCTCGTTGACGCGGAAGGCGCGGGAATTTTTGCGCAAATGGACGGCGCAAAAGTGCAGGCCGTAGGGGGCGAACGACAGGCGAATCGAGGCTATCGCGAGAGCTCGAAAATGTTGCAAAAGTGTTGCTCGGATGTAGCTTCAGTTTGCGCGGATGTTGCGCGTGCGTTGCAGAAACGGCGCTGGATCAGTCCCAATCGAGTGCGCCGCGCTCCCACGCGTAGATCAAGCCGACGAAAAGTATCGCGATAAAGATCAGCGCCTCGACAAAACCGAACATCCCAAGTTTGCGCAATTCGACCGCCCACGGGTAGAGAAAAATCACCTCGACATCGAATACCAGGAACAGCAATGCGGTCAAATAGAAGCGTACCGAGAATCGCCCCCACGCGCTTCCGCTCGGAGGGTTGCCGCATTCGAATGATTCCTGCTTGACCTGCGAGGGCCGCCTGGGGCCGATCAGCGAATTGAGCGAGACCATCACCCCCACGATGATGCCGGCCACTACGAGCGTCACCAGTATCGGAAACCACATCACCATTATGCTTCACCGAAAAGCGCGGCTAATGACCATATCCTTACCCGATGAGCGCGGCTTTTCCAATCGAAGCCGGGGCGAACGGGTGATTATTGAACGATTTTCTGAGCGACCGTTCAGCTTTTGACACATTTTGTTCGGACCTTTGCCAACTGATTACCTGAATATTCGTGTTGACACTTCCATTCACCAGAGCTAATGACCGAAAAGAGGTCGTACTTTCACTGAAGTTGACCCGCTTCTACTGAGCACCCGCAAATTGGGGCAATGGAGGTTAGTGTCTTTATGCGCGACTTTTCAGGATTCAGAGTAGGCGCCGTTTCAGCGGCTCTGGCTGTGGCTATGCTGGCGATGGTCCCGGCGGGGGCACGCGCGCAGGTCAAGCCTGGTGACTTCATAAACGACGAAAACGCTTCCAAGGTGAAGGACCTGGTCACTCCCGGACAGTACCTTCGAATCATGCACGGGATGAGCCTCAAGGTGATACCGACCGAACGAATCGATTGGCCGCCGCCGTACAAAGAGGCGACCGAGAAATACTCCGCGCAGGTCCGCCTCTCGTCTGACGGCCGCAGCCTGGTCGGATACGTCGCGGGCGAGCCGTTTCCCATCGTGGATGACAACGACCCGCACGCCGGCGACAAGATCATATGGAACCAGACCTTCCGTCCCATCTCGAGCGACGACTACGATCTCCGATGGTTCGATTGCGACAGTGTTTACTGGGGCAAGAACGCGGCCTTCCGTGAGATCACCGATATCGAAATCGGCCACTACGCCGGTTACAACGAAGTCGGCCGCACCGAAGTGGATCCCATTCCGATCGACCCCGATTTCAAGGAGAGCAACCGCTACTACCTGAGCCTGCTCTACCCCGTGCTCTCGCCGCAGAGCGATCGCGGCACCGGGCTAATCAGATTCCGTTACGCTAATCCCCGCGTCGAAGACGCCGCGTGGACCTGGACGCCAGGGGCGCGCAGGGTTCGCAGACTTGACTACGCCATTCTGGATACCGCGGCCGGCGCGCAGGCGTACGATCCGAACCACTACGAGGGCTTCAGCGGCAAGAACGAAAACTACAACTTCAAGTTCCTCGGCGAGAAAAACATGCTCGCCGCGATCAACGTCGGCCATTCGCCGGATCCTCGATGCCCCACCGACGGCGGCGCCAGCCATTGTCCCGATCCATGGGAATTGCGCCACATGTATATGATCGAAGCGCGCCCGCGGCCGGGTCATTTCAACTCGCTCTACAGCCGCGAGATCCTCTACATCGATAACGAGGCCGACTTCGTGATGGCCGACGACATGTACGACAACGCCGGGCAGCTCTTCAACAACTACACCTCGTGGATGTACTACGCTGACCGTTCGCAGCCCGACGCGCGCATCGCAATCTATCCCTTCAAGCGCGAGTTCCAGGTCGGATCCTCCACCGTCAACGTGCAGGGTGGCATCTCGACCGTCTGCTACCATCCGTCGCTGCACGCTCCCACCGCCGACTCCTGGTTCATCAATATGGGAGCGGTCGATCGCAGTTGGTTCACTCCCGAGCAAATGGCGCGCGCCGCCGAGGGTGGCCATGCGATCTCGGGCGACTAACCACTAGCGTCCACTATTGTCAGGCCGAGCCGGCCCGCCCCCGTCGGGGGCGGGCCGGCTTTCTATTCTGCCGATCCCCAATTTCGCGAGCCACGGCCTTCTCCATATAATTTGAGGGCGAATGGGTGAGGATGATCGAAAGGACCGGCGCGTGGCCGAATGGGCGCGCGGTGTCATTGAAGAAAAATGGCCGGGCGCCCGCCCGGGCCAACTCGCCGCGCTCCAGGGCGACGCCTCAACCCGCCGTTTCTGGCGCATCGCGATCGCTCCCGCTTCGGATTCGCCCCCCAGCGCCATCGCGGTCGATCTCGGCCCCTACGATCTGCCGCTCTACGCACGCGAGCTGAAGCTGTATCCGGAGCCGCTCCAGGAGCCGCCGTGGATAAATCTTCATCGGTTTCTGACCGCGCTCGGAGCGCCGGTTCCCGCGCTCTACCGATGGTCCGCCGCCGATCGGATGCTGCTGGTTGAAGATGTCGGCGCGCTCTCGCTATTGATGGCCGCACGCGCCAATCCCGCGCAAGCAGCCGACCTCTATCGCGATGCGGTGTCGGAAGTGATGCGGTTTCACATTGACGCGACTGCGAGCGCCAACCCGAATTGCGTCGCGTTCCAGGTCGCTTACGACGAGCGCCTGTTCGGATGGGAGATGCGCCGTTTCATCGAGTTTGGCCTCGCGGCGATTTCGCCCGGCGCGAGCGCGTCGGCGCTGGAAGCTGAACTCGCCGCCGTCGCGCATGAACTGGGCGCTCTTCCGCGAGTTTTCTCGCATCGCGACTACCATAGCAACAACCTCTTCCTGCAGGAGGCCGGCAGAATCCGGATCATCGATTTTCAGGACGCCCTGATGGGGCCGGCGGCGCAGGACCTTGCGGTGCTGCTCACGACTCGCGACGCGGGCGATACGGTCTCGGAGGCGCTCGAAGAACGGCTGCTCAACTTTTATTTCAGCGTACTGCTCCGCCGCGTCGCGGCAAATCTGAGCCGCGAGGAATTTATGCGGAGCTATTGGCTCTGCGTCCTGCAGCACGCGCTGAAGTGTATCGGACTGTTTGTGTTCCTCGGGCGCGAAGGTGAGCGGGATACGATGGCTACATTCCTTACGCGCATTTCACAGGCGCGCCGGTCGCTCGATCGCTTGGCCCCCGACTTCCCAAACCTGCGCAGGGTTTTCACACCGTGACGCGCTGCGAAATGTTCCGCCCTCTCACGCTGCTTAGTGAGCGAACGATTTGCCCGGCCGGAGCTATCTCAGAAGCCGTGTCCTACTGGGAGGGGCGGATCGCGGCGCGAAAGTTGATCGCAATCTTTTGCTGCGACAACCGTGGACGTGGACGCGGTGAGGGCTCGCGCGCGTTGCACGCGCGGTCGATGAGAATCCAAAGGAAGAGCTCTCTCCGTGCAGCGCTCCTTTATATTCTGTCGATCCTGAGCGAAGCCTGCGGCGCACGTCCGAAGAATCTCGCGCTCCGGAAAGCGAACCACGTGAGCGAACTCCATACGAGGCCAGCAACATGAAGCGATACCGCCGGAGCAGAGCAAACGAGACCCGCGTTCGAATGCTGCGGAAAAAGTGCGCATCGCCATACGCTCGAACGCGACATTTGTGAATTCTCTGTCACCGCGCTCGCAGGCGAGCGGGGCAACTCTCAGACCGTGCACGTCACGAGCCGTTGCTCACAGCATCGCAACGGCCGCGCCGAGACCGCCTCTCCGCGATAGCATGGAGCGGGGAGGGTAGGAGCGCCGGTCGTCGCACAGCGAGCTGGCAAAAAGAAGGTCAGAGCATTGCCCCTACTCGTGGCGCTCCGAGGAATCCATCGATGAAGGCGCTGGTGCTCGCGGCGGGGCTGGGTGAGAGGGTTCGCCCGCTCACCGAAAAAATCCCCAAGCCGATGCTCGAGGTCGGCGGCCGTCCCCTGATTCACTATCCGCTGCTGATGCTGAAACAGGCCGGAATTACCGAGGTCGCGATCAACGTTCATCATCTGCCGTCCGCAATCCGCGACGGTCTGGGAGACGGCCGCGCACTCGGGATCGATATAACTTACGCGCCCGAGGCGACCCTGCTCGGCACCGGCGGGCCGCTCAATGTGCTGCGCGACTTTCTCGGCGACGGAACTTTCGTCCTCGCGAACAGCGACAGCATTCTGGATCTGGACCTCTCCGCGATGATCGCGTTCCATCGCGATCGCGGCGCCATCGCGACGGTGAGTTTGTTCAAACCGAACGATGGGGTCGAGCGCGAGCATATCGAGATCGATCGCGATGGGCAGATTCGCCGGATGCGCCTGATCAAGACGCGCAATCCTCTGACCTACAACGACTATCCCGCGCAGCTTGGCGGCATCGATCCGGCGTCGCTCGATTGGTTCATGTACCCGGGCATCCTGGTGCTGGAGCCCGCGATCTTCGGACTGATACCCAAGTCGCCGCCATGGGCGCTCTTCAACGGCCTATTCGGCCCGATGGTCGCCGCCGGAAAGCCGGTGTTCGGTTACGTTCACACCGGATATTTTCGAACCGTGGACGATCTGAAGGGATACGAGGCGCTCAAGCGCGAGTTCGAAATTTCGCCGCCCCACTTCCGGCACCTAGCCCTTCGCATGTTATCCTGAGCGACCGCGAGGCGTGCCCGAGCGGTCGCCCTGAGCGTAGCGAAGGGCCTACGCGGAGCGTCTGTCCTTTCCTCCCTCGTTCCACGGGGCGCGAAGCCGCTGAGGCGGAACGCAGTGGAGTCGAAGCCAGATACAAAAGGAAGCGTGGCATCAGTCTCGCTCTTTGATTCGCGAGACTGATGCCACGCAGGTGGGGGTGCTGCACGCGTTGCGCGCGCGGTGATGGAACGCCACGCATCTCCGAATCAGAGCTCCAGCGCCTCGCGCAGCTCCAGCGCCGCCGCGCCGCCGCTGCTGGCGCTTGCCTTCATCGGGCCGAGCTTGCGCACACCCGCGAGCGCGACGACGAACGCTGCAACGTTGACCGCGACTACCACCCAGAAAATCGCCCAGCACACATCGATCGCGATTCGAAGATCGGTCGGAAGGCACACGATGACCAGCCAAGCGCCGATCGGCGACCCGAGCATGCCCGACAGATGGAGCAGGATCCGCGCCCATCGCGGAGCCGCGAGGTAGTCGCCGAAGCGCATCTTGAAACGCGGCTCGGCGCCGTAGAGGTACGCGTATTCGTATTCGACGCCGAGGATGTATCCGACCCCGATTTTCACCAGCGGCTGGAACGTCATGACCCAGATCGCCGCCGCGATTATCGCAAGCAGGTTCGAATGATTGTGGATCGCAAGCACGATCAGGACACCGCCGAGCAGCGTCAGCGCGGCTTCGGCCACCACCCCGGTCGTCAGCGAGAGCGTGCTGCGGCCGTCACGCCGATGGAGCTTGGTGCTCACTCGCGAGACTTCCTCCGCGAGCACCGCACGATCCTCGCGTGGCAGCATCCGCGCATCTTTCAGCAGCCGGTCCCACGGACCGGGACGATAGCCGCCGTGATCGATCTCGTTCTCGATGCCGGCGATGCGATCGCGAACCGCTTCGCGCGCGGAATGTGCCGGGTTGGTCGGGGTTACCATCCGAGAATCGCCGCAACCACGAATGCAAGTATCATCACGATTCCAAACTCCAGGTGAAGTTGTACCGATCGCATCAGGGCGCCGTTCAGCTTACGCGCGCTGGTCTCGCGCGTGACGATGCGAATCTGATCGCGCGCCCTCGGCATTGTGACAAGCACCGCGAGCGCCGTCCACGGAAGCGTTCGCGCCAGCACCGCGACGATGGTCGTCAGGTAGGCGAGAATATCCAGCGCGAGCAGCTCGCGAATCGCGCCCCTGCGCCCCAGCATCGTCGCCAACGTATGCTTGCCGTGAAGCGCGTCGGTCTCGATATCGCGGATGTTGTTCGCGTGCAAGATCCCCGCGACCAGAAATCCCAACGGAACCGACGCCCACCACGCGCTCCATGAAAAAGATTGCGCCATCACGTAGTAGGAACCGAGAACGATCGCGGGCCCCATGAAGAGAAACACCGTGAGCTCGCCGAGTCCGATATACGCGAGTGAGACCGGCGCCGCGGTATAAAAGTATCCGGCTGCGACCGCGGGAATTCCGATCGCCAGAATCGGCCATCCGCATAGATACACCAGCGCGAGGCCGAGGATCGCGCCGATGGCGAACGCGATGATTCCGCCGCGCCATACTTGCTCGGGCGTGAGCAGGCCGCGCTGAATCACCATGCTGGGGCCGAGCGACTCGACGGAATCGGCGCCGCTGCGGAAGTCGTAGTAATCGTTGATGAGATTGGTGCCGGCCTGAATCGCGATCGCGCCGATCAGCGCGATCAATAGTCGCCAGGCGGAAAAAAATCCGGCGCGAGCCGCGATCGCCGTCCCGAGCAGTACCGGAACCGCCGCCGCACTCAGCGACGGCGCGCGCACCGCCTGTCTCCAGACCGCGAACGCGCCGGGCCGCGCGCCACCTTGCCGGGGAAGAGCTTGCGCGTCTGTCATAGCGGATCAGATTACGACTTTGTCGTCGCGAAGTCGCGCGATTTCATCTTTAGAATATCCCAGCAGATCGCCGAGAACCTGGTCGGAGTCCTGACCGATCGCGGGCGCCGGCTGGTAGTCGGGCCGCATCGCGCTGAAGGTGACCGGCAGCCCCGGCACAATTCGCTTCCCACTTTCCGGATGGTCGAGTTCGACCAGCATCCCGGATTCTCGCAGCGCGGGATCTTCCATCAGATCCATCGGATCGTACACTGGGCCGCATGCGAGATCGCGCGCGCGCAGCTTGCGCACCAACTCGTCGCGATCGAACTCGCGCGTGCGCGCGGCGATTTCGCGCTCCAGTTCTTCCACGTTGGCAAGCCGCGACAACAGCCGCGAGAAGCGCGGGTCCCGGGCCATCGCGGGCGCTCCCAGAGCCTCGCAGAGCGCGGCGAACTCCTCGTCGGTAGAAATCGCGATCGCGATCCAGCGGTCATCGCCCTTAACCGGAAACACGCCGTGCGGCGCCATCGAGCTGTCGCGATTTCCGATCGGGCCGTTGTCCCGCCAGTTCAGAAAATAATCCATCATTGCTTCAGGCAGCATCGCCGTCACGAACTCAGCCATCGAGAGATCGAGATACTGTCCCTCGCCGGTGCGATCGCGATGATGCAGCGCGGCGAGAATGAAAAACACCATCGCAGTACCAACCGCGAAATCCGGCCAGGTGCCGCCGATACCGCACGGGAACCCATCGGGGTAGCCGGTCAGATGACACATCCCCGCGAAGGCCTGCGTGGTCGGACCATATCCGACGGTGTTGGCATACGGACCGGTTTGTCCCAGGGGAGTGCCCGACAGCATGATCAGATCGGGTTTCGCGCGGCGCAGGTCTTCGTACGAAAGGCCGAACTTTTTCATGTTGCCGACGGTATAGTTCTCGGTAACGATGTCGCTTGTCGCCGCCAGCCGGTACGCGATCTCGCGCCCCTTGGGATGCATCAGATTCAGCGCCAGGCTTTTGCGCGAGAAATTGATCGAGTTGAAAATCCCGCTCCGATTGAGCCCGGGAATGCCATCGGTGCCGCTCAGCGAACGGATCAGATCGGGCGCGACCGTCGATTCGACGCGAATCACTTCGGCGCCGAGCGCGCCCAGCCACGCGGTCGCGTGCGGGATCGCGAAGATCCAGCCGAAATCGGCGACGCGAATTCCCTCAAACGGCAGCGGCGGCATCAGATGATCCCCTCGCGGCGCAGGGTTGCGAGTTCGTCGGCAGAGACTCCCAGCCGCTCACCGAGAATTTCTCCGTTGTGTTCGCCGAGACGCGGAGCACCGCGGCGCAGTTGCCACGGAGTGCGGCTGAAGCCACATGGCGCCCCCGGCATCCGTACTACGCGCGCGGCAGGATGGTCGTGCTCGACGAAAAATCCTCGCGCCTTGTACTGCTCGTTCTCGGCGACCTCTCGCGGGGTATGGACCGGAAAGCACGGCACATGCTGCGCCTGGGCTTTCTTGAATACTTCTTGTTTGTTCTCGCCGGCGAGCCAATCGATCAGCGACGCTTCCACCGCGTCATAGTGCGTCGCGCGAGCCATCAACGACGAGAAAATTTCCGACTCCGCCCAATCCGGATTGCCCATCGCGATCCTGGTGCCGCTCCAGAAGCGATCCGACATCGGGCTGTAACTCACCCATCCATCCTTGCACGGATAAACCCAAGGCACTCCGAGCTTTGCGCGGGTGCGGATGCGCACGCCGTATGGGGCAGTGGGCGACTCATGACTGTGAATTCCGACCGCGGGACGAAACATACTCACCATCGCGAGCCACATACTCGCATCGACATGCTGGCCGCGTCCGGTCCGCTTGCGTTGAAACAAGGCACACATGGCGGCGGTGGCGCCTGTGAATCCCGCGAGGTAGTCGGCCTGCCGTTCGGCAGGTTTCAGCGGAGGCTGAGTAGGCAGATCCGTCACCTGGTTAACCGGGGTCTCCCAACCGACCCCTCCCATGTGGGTGGCGATCAGATCGCCTCCGCGGGCGTCGCGATATCGGGAATCGGCGCCGAATGAAGTCAGTGAGACCGCGATCAGGCGCGGAAATCGCTCGATGATGGCGCGCCAATCGATCCCGATCAGTTCGTTGTGCGCGGGCAGATTCGGATTGAGCAGAATATCGGCACAGTCGACCAGTCTGAAAAACAGGTCGCGGCCTTTTTCATTCTCCAAACTGAGCGTCACGCCGAGCTTGTTGGTATTGAGATAAAGATGCAGCCCGCCCGTCTCGGGATCGGGCATCTCATCTTTGAATGGACCGCGAAGACGTTCCGGTGCGCCAACTTTGGGCGGTTCGACCTTGATCACTTCGGCGCCATGATCGGCAAGCGCCTTCCCCGCCATCGCAGCCGAGAAATTCGGGATGCTGTCAGGGCACGTCAGCTCGACGACTTTGATTCCTTCCAGCGCGCGCGGAGGTGGGTTTCCCGCCGAACTCATCGTGACCTACTTCGGCTCAAGCTTGAAATTCCGCAGCACATCTGAAAGCTCACCCATCGAGCGCATTACGAAATGGGGCCGATGCTCGGGATGCGTAAGCAGATGCTCGTAGGTCGCGGGGCCGGTCGCGACCGCAATCGCAGCACCGAATCCAGCATTGCCCGCGGCCATGATGTCGCGCGGTTCATCGCCGATATACATGCAATCCTGCGGCTCAACTTCCGCTCGCCTCGCGGTCTCGCGCAGGCTTTCGCTTTTATCCAGCGCGCGCAGTATCGAAGTGGTGTCCTGGGTGACGACTTGATCCAGATACGAAGCGAGCCCGACCATCGAGAGCTTCTTGAGCAGCAGCTTTGGATCTCCAGGCCGGCTGGTGATGACGCCGGTCGCATAGCCGCATCGCTTCAACTCAGCCAAAGTTTCCGGCACGCGCGGAAGAATTTCCATCCGCTCGGTCGCATCCACCTCGGTCATGAAGTACGCGAAGGCGAGCTTGGTGAAGTCCCGGCGCAAATGTTCCGGTACCCCGAGCATCCGGTCATCTTCGGCGACGGCTTGCCAATAGCGTTCGCGCGTCAGCGGCGGCGTCTGGCCGAGATCATCGAGCGCTCTCTTGGCCGCGAGGTAGAGCGGACCGTGAATATCGACCAGGGTGCCGTCGAGGTCGAAATAGATCGCCTTGAACTCACGCTTGGACAAAATTGCATCTCGCGCGGCCGAGCGGGTTTCGATCGCACCCTCCTTTGAAGCCCGCGCCTGCGCGGCTTGTCAAGTGCGGAGCGATTTGAACGAGAGTCACGATGGTTCGGATGCCACCGCGGAAGCGATCGTAGCGGCTTCGCGAATTTGACCGAAGTGGATTTTGGCGAGATCGAATTCTTCGAGAGCCTTGATCAGGCTGCCGAGCGCGGTTTTGAAACTCGGCATCGTCTTTCGCGCCCGCGTCAGAGGATTGCATCGCGCGACAATAAAGTTCTTCAGATACGGATGAGTGAGGCCGCGATATTTTCCCTTTGCCACAAGCTCGTTTACCAGTTCATCGGCCCGCTGCACCATCGCGGCCCGTCTTCGCGTTCTTCCATGGAATCCCTCAGCGGCTTATTCATGAAAGTATCGACTCGCGTGAGGATCGGCGAGTATGCGCCGCCGGAAAATTGTTTGGCTTGCTCATAACACAGGCCCAGCGTGATGTAGGCAGCCTTCTCGAACTCGAAGTCGAAATCTTTTTCATTCGCGCGCGGCTGACTCTCGAGTCGTCCGCGATACATCCTGATCACTTCGAGCGCCTTGTCCTTCAGGTTGTGCGCCTTCTCGGTGTTAAGCGCGAGAATCTGATAGGCGACTTCGGGATCGGGTATCACGATCGCCGGAATCATTTTCGCGCCGAGCTTGATGACCGCGGCGCGGCGATGGTTTCCGTTGGGCGTCCAGTAACCGCCCGCCGAGCGCACCACGACGATCGGTTCGGTGAAACGCTTGAGTTTCTTCATCACCTCGGTCAGGCGCTTCATATGCGCGGGCGAGAGGTCGCGCTGAAAAGGAGTCGGCGCCAGTTTGGAGGCGGGGATCAAAGCGAACAGATGCCAATGGTCGCCCACCGGCTCGCGGTAGGCTGCCAGCGCCGCGCCGCCATCCGTGTCGATTTGTTCCGCCAGCTCGCGAACCAATCGCGGAGGCGCGTCGCCGCCGGGAAATATTGCCAGGTCCGCCATCGTGAGTAACTTGTAATACAGATTTCGCTGATGCGTACAGCCGTGACACGGCCCGGCTCATCGCACCGCGATGGTTCTCAGAGCCCGTCGGGGGCTCTGGTAGCAATCGCGTGAAAAGTCACCTTCACCATATTCCCGGCCTTCAGTCCGAGCAGGGAAGGTTGCTGGATCCCGAAATCGGTATAGTCAAACGAGACTTCACCGTTGGCGGTCAGCTTGTTACCGGAGAGCGAAACTTGCACCGGCACTTCAAATGGACGAGTCGCGCCATGCACCGTCAGTTGTCCCTTCAGTACGGCGGAGCCGGAAGTATCGGAGGTATGCTTGACGTCGCTCCATGAAGACCCGCCCTTGAAACTGATGGCGGGGTAATTTTGCACCTCGAGCACCGAGCGCTTGACTGAACTATCCCGCATCGAACTGCTTGAGGTATAGCTCGTCGCATCGATAACCGCTTCGACCCAGATGTTTGCGCCATCATCGGCTGGGCGCTTCGGGTCCTGGTAGATGTCGCATGAGATCATTCGGAGCTTGGCGACAGCGTCACCTTGAATCGACGCGATCGGTTCCGCCACCGCGGCGGTAATTTCGCTCGCGTCTGGATCGATACGGAAATGCTGTGGTGCGGCGATTGCCGGTTCAAACAAAAAAACCAGCGCCACGCCTGTCGCGGCGAGGCGAAAAAGTTCTAGCGCAATATTGTTAGGCTGGCGCAGTCTCATCGACAACTGACAATCTCGAGCCGCTCCAGGTTCACGTTCGGCTCAAACAATCATTCGGCTACGCAGCCGAGACGTGACGAGCCTGATCCGGACGCCGCGACGCCAACACGCGTTGCTTATCCTTCTCGATAAATTTCGGATGAATGGTAACGATCAGAACCGGCAGAATCGTCATCGCGCCGAGCATCGAAACGAACATCCAGACCGCGAGCAGCATTCCCATTT
Organism: uncultured delta proteobacterium; assembly: GCA_963747115.1. Taxonomy (GTDB): domain Bacteria; phylum Desulfobacterota; class Binatia; order Binatales; family Binataceae; genus DATGKG01. The sequence goes on from CAVVEB010000009.1 coordinate 37,720, forward strand.
CAGCGTCGAAGCGGATGCTCGACCAGTACCAGAACAGGACCGAGGCGACGAGGGTTAGCGCCGTGAATGCCACCGCTTTGCCGGAGGTCGTGAGCGCGATATAGGTCGCCTCCTCGAGCTCGTGCCCGAGCGCAAGTTCCTCGATGATGCGGCTTACCACGTAAATCGCATAATCGATCCCGAAACCGACTCCCACCGTCACAACCGGGAGCGTGTTGATGTTGATTCCGATATCGTGAGCGCCCATGTATGCATTGATCGCCGCGTTGGCCAGCAACAGCGGAAACAGCAGGTACAAGCCGGCCATGAACGATCGATAGGTCACCAGAATGATCACGAAGATAGTCGCGAACGCGAGGACGTTCAGTAACACATCGTTGTTGATGATCTCGAGATTGGCCGCGGCCAGCTCGCCGATTATTCCAGCGGCGAGGCGGAAGTGAACGCCGGCCACCTGGTGAGCAGGATCTTTGAAGAAACGCTGAGTTCTGATCACGATTCGCTGTACATTTTCGCCTTCGCGATCCTTCGCGTACACGGTCATTTGGGTGGCGTCACGGCGCGGGGTCAAAATGTACGCGGTCGACAACGGCGAGGAGCCGGCAAGAAGCCCGCCGATAAGCTGGCTGGTTTGTCGTTTGGTGGTAGGCAGGACATCCCACTTGGGTTGAAATTCACGCAGCGCCGCGCCATTGGTCGCCAGCAGATCGGCCACCGAGAAAGTGCGTCCGACTGACGCATCGCCTTCCATGTAGCGTTCGTACTCGTCCATTACATGGTAGAGCTTGGGATTGTTGAGCGCGTCGGGTTTGTCGAGTTGCACGACTACCACGAACTGCTCGATCGCTCCGAACTCACTCTGGATCGCCGCCATCGCGCGATTGTAAGGCGAATCGGGCCACAGAATCGGACTCTCCGAAGAAGGATCGCCTACCTTGAGCCCGGTCCAGAAAAATGCGCATAGAACGATAACTACAAACGTACCCACGAAAGTGACAATTCTGCCGTTGCGCGTCAGCATCGGGGCCACGATCGAGTTGAGAACGCGCTTGAACAATCCGTGCTCGCGTTGCTCTATCACCTCAAGCCGCGGCGGCTCGAGATAGTAATAAATGATCGGGTTGAGGAGCAGCTCGCTGACTACAATCGCGGCGATCCAGAAGCTCGCGGTAATAGCCAGTTTCTGCATGAACAGAACAGGAACCAAAAGAATAACCAGTACGCCGAATGCGTCGGTCAGAATGCCGGATAGCGACGGCACAAAGAGTTCCGCGAAGGCTGAGAGAATAGCTTTCTCTTTGTCGCGCAGCCGGCTGTATTCCTCATAGTAGCGATCGTGCATTTGCACCGAATGACTGACGGCGCGCGCGGTTATGAGAAATGGAATGACCAGGACCAGTGGGTCGAGTGAGAAGCCGATCAGGCGGATGAAACCGAGGCCCCAGATTGCGCAAATCACTCCCGAAATGGTCGGGCGCAAAGCGCCGCGCCAGTCGCGGAAGTATAGATAGAGCAACATCCAGACCGCGAGTACGGTCACGACGAAAATCTTGAAAATCTGCGGGGTGTAGTAATAGACCCAGCCGTACAGAATCGGCTGTCCGCCGACATAGATGCGCACGGTGCGATCGCGTTCGGGGGCGATGACATTGCTCCTGATGTCGCTGAAAATGCGTTTGTAGTCGAGCCGCGATTCGAGAAAGCTGGCTTCGATTATCGCGGCCCGGTCATCGAGGGACACGAAGCGTCCGTACACGACGCCGGGATTCTTGTGTACGTTGCCACGCAATTCATCCAGATCTTGAGCGGTTTCGGGAATCTGACCGTTGGGAAGGATCGGTGAGTTGAGGATGACGCCGCCGGCCAGTGGCCGAAAATAACTGGCATTCGCCAGCGACCGCACCGAGCCGTGCTGGATCCCGTAAACCAGATCCATGTTGCGGGTTATGTTGACTATCTTCTTGACCGTGCTCTCAGTGTAGATGTCCCCTTCCTTCACCTCGATCATGACAGTAACGGTGTTAACGCTGCCGAAATATTGCTCGTATTGATGCGCAATCTTGACGAACGGATGATTCTGCGGCAGCAGATCCCCGAAGCTGGTGACGAGTTCGGTCTTGGCGGCGAAATAACCGAAGAACGCGGTCATCACCCCGATGACTATCAGCACCAGGTAGCGGCGCCGTAAAATCCATTCGCCGAATCGATACCAGATCATCGCTGTCCTCGAATTGTCACGCTCTGATCGCGCGGCCTAGCCGTCGCATCGGCGCCAGCTTTTGCCGCCGTCTTCGGTATAAAGGATGGTGCCGTAACCGACGATCCATCCATGCTGCAAATCGAAGAAACGGACCGCGCTGAGCGGGAATGGAAGCGGCGGAACCGCGGGGTCGTGCGCCCACACGCCGCTTGGCTCAAGCCGCAGCGCGTTGCCTGTAAGTCCAGTCGAGAGTCCTTCGGTCGCGCCGTAAAGCTGAATTCCGAACAGCGGATCGCGAGCGGGAATCTGTCGCGCACCGGGCACGATGTTGTCGGGCGGCGCACCGGGTTTGGATGCTTCCCGCTGAAAGCTCCAGGTCTTGCCGCCGTCGGCAGTCGCTACGATCCATCCTTCCAGGCCGCAGGCGGCGCCTTCTTTTTGATTTCGGAAAGAGACCCCGAATAGGGAGGGCAACATGAAATCGGCGAAGCGCGGATCGTCGTTGGGAGTCAGCGGCCGCTTCCACTGACTCAGCAAAGAATCTTGCTCCTCACTCCAGCTTCTGCCGCCGTTTTCAGTGGACCAGATTCGCCCCAACTCGCCGACGATCCATCCGTGATCATCGTCGACGAAACTCACGCCATATAGCACCGGCTCCATGTAAGCCAGTGCAAAATCCTGAATAGCGGGTGGAAATATGCGCTGCAATTGGCGCTTGAAGAAAGTATCGCCGCCGTCGCCGGTGCTGAGAACCAGCGACTCGTCGCCGACAAAAAAGCCGTGCTGCCGATCCGGAAACGAGAGCGAGAATATATAAAGCTTGGTCCGCGAGTTCAGGTGCTGCCAGGTTTTGCCGCCGTCACTGGTGCGCATGATGAGGCCGTCCTGCCCACACAGGTAGCCGTTTTCAGCATCGATCATCTGAACCCCGAAGATCGCCAAATCGGTGCCGATGTCGATGCGTTTGAAATGACGGCCGCCGTCTTCGGTCAGCAGCAGCTTGCCCCGCGCGCCGCCAATGAACGCACTACTGGGTCCGAACGGCGCGACGTCAAAGAAAACGTCATTGAGAGTTATGTTCCGCTGGATCAGCGGTGGGACTCTGACTTCGCGATGGCATGCGGCGAGGGCGAGCGCCGTCATCGCGAGGACTACTTTTGTCCATCGGAAAGACAATTTCTTTGCCGCCATGATAGATGACCGGAAAATAATTGCAGTATAGTCAAGGAAAGCTGGCAGGATCGCAAGCGGCATTTTCACGTGTGGGCCGAATGGTTTGCTGGTTGCTGAAGATGCGATCTGGCTGGCGAAGCGATCAACCCAAATCGCGCAGCAGCAGGCCGCTCAAATATTCTCCCTCGGCGTGGCCAAGGAGCACCGGATGATCGCCGCCTGGGCCTAGATGTTGGAGGATCCGAAAATTGCGCTTTGCTTTGGCCTGTGCGATGCAAACCGCGTGGACGAAATCCTCACCGCGAAAATGCGCCGAGCAGCTGAACGTCATCAGGAGACCGCCGGGAGCGAGCGCATTGATCGCAAGAGCGTTGAGCTCGACATATAGATGACCGGCGCGATCGGCGTCCTTGCGGCTGCGCGCCAGCGGCGGCGGATCGAGAACGATCGCGGCGAAACTTTCCCTGGTGCTTCGCAGATACTCAGCCGCATCGGTGTGGAGCAGTTCGGCGATATCTTCACGGTATCCGTTCAAGCGCAGATTGCGCCGCGCCAATTCGATCGCTCGCACAGAAGTATCGACCGCGACAACTCGCGTCGCGCCACCTCGCAGCGCCGCCAGCGTGAAAGCGCCCGAGTAGCAGTATGCGTCAAGCATCCGCACGACATCGCAGCGCGAGGCCTCGATCATGAGCGCGAGCCTCGCGCGATTCTCCCGTTGATCGAGAAAGTAGCCGGTCTTCTGTCCATGCTCGAGATCGACGACCAGGCGATTGCCGTTTTCACGAACTTCAATTTCGCTGATCGGATCGCCCACGATGGCGCCGGACCGATCTTCGAGTCCCTCATTTTTTCGGACCGCACCCTGACTGCGCTCCAGAATCGCGCGCGGATGCATCGTTTCGACGAGCTTCGACGCCAGTTGATCGCGCATTCGATCGGCGCCGGCGGTGAGCAGTTGCAGGACGAGCACGTCGCCATAATGATCGATCACCACTCCCGATAGACCGTCGCCGTCGCCGTTGAGAAGCCGGTAGCAGTCGCTGTCGTCGCGAACGACCAGATTCCGAACCGCGAGCGCATCGCGCAAGCGACGGTCGATAATTTCCGCCACGGACGGAGTCTCTCCCCACGCCAACATCCGGACCGCAATCGTGGTGGCCGGATTCACGTAACCCAATCCGATTAGCGAGCCCGCGGCGTCGCGGACTTCGACTGGCGATCCCGCGTCAATCGCGCGCGGCTCGGTACGCGCAATGGCGCCCGAAAAAATCCACGGATTACCACCGCGAACGGTCGCGTCGCGGCCGGGCTTGAGAAACACTTTCTCCATCGCCGCGCTCAGAGCTTCGAGCTACGGGCGGGCTCACCCGATCGTTTGAAGATGCCGCTGCGGCCGCCGCTTTTCGCGACCAACCTGATCGCATCGATGACCATTGCGCGATCGATCGCTTTCGCCATGTCGTAAATCGTCAGGGCCGCGGCGCTGACCGCGACTATCGCCTCCATCTCGATGCCGGTTTGCGCGTCGGTCACCGCGCGCGCCTCGATTTCGAGGATCGAGGATCGAGCATGGCGTCGAAAGCATACCTCGATCGACTGCAGCGGGATCTGATGACAGAGCGGAATCAATTCCGAGGTCTTCTTTGCTGCCATGATGCCGGCGAGGCGCGCCGTTGCTAGCGCCTCGCCCTTCGCGAGTTTGCCACCGATGATCGCTTCGAGCGCTGCCGCGGTCATCTTGATCTCGCATCGAGCGGTCGCTTCCCGGCGGGTGACCGGCTTAGCGCCGATGTCGACCATCTGAATCCGGCCTTTGGCATCGAGATGCGTGAGATGCTTTTTCCTGCGCGCGTCGCCATCGCGAGCGGCTGGAGTCGTACGAGTTGCTTTCTTGCCGGTCATCGGTCGAGCGGATAAGAGCTTATGTTGACGTGCATTCGATATACAATAAACTTGCTGAAATTCATTCGTGACGGGCTTGGCCCCAGCGAACATTCGCAGAGAAATTATGGCAGATGACACACATCGGGTTCTGATTCTTGGCTCCGGCCCCGCCGGACTTACCGCAGCTTTGTATGCGGCCCGCGCGAACCTTTCGCCGGTGCTGGTTGAAGGAATGGAGCCCGGCGGCCAGCTCACTATCACCACTGAAGTGGAAAATTATCCAGGTTTTGAAAAAGGCATCCAGGGACCTGAGATGATGGAAATTTTCCGGCGTCAGGCCGAACGTTTCGGAACCAAATTCATCGCCGGCCACGCGTCCGAGGTAAGACTCGGCAAATGGCCATTTGAAATCGACGTCGAAAAAACCACCCTCAAAGCTCAAGCGTTGATTATTTCCACTGGCGCAACGGCCAAGTTGCTCGGCATTGAGTCAGAGAAACGCATGATGGGTTATGGCGTGAGCGCGTGTGCGACTTGCGATGGCGCATTCTTCAAAGATAAGGCGGTGATGGTCGTCGGTGGCGGCGACACCGCAATGGAAGAAGCGACCTTCCTGACGAGATTCAGCAGCAAGGTCGAGGTGGTGCATCGCCGCGGCGAACTTCGCGCCTCCAAGATTATGCAGGAGCGCGCGCGCAAAAATCCAAAAATCTCTTTCATTTGGGATTCCGCCATCGACGAAATCCACGGGAGCCAAAAGGACGGTGTCACCGGCGTGCGCCTTAAGAGCACGAAAACCGGCGCCACCGCCGAGCGCAAAACCGACGGCGTTTTTATCGCCATCGGCCATCAGCCGAATTCGGCGCTCTTCAAGGGTCAGCTCGAGATGGACGAGGTCGGCTACCTGAAAACCAAACCCGGCTCCACCTACACCAACATTCCCGGCGTCTTCGCCGCCGGCGACATCGCGGATTCCGTGTATCGTCAGGCGGTTACTGCCGCGGGCACCGGGTGTATGGCGGCGATCGATGCCGAGCGCTGGCTCGAAGCGAACCACCCCGACTGAGTTCGCGGTCGCGGCGATGGTCACTGCCGAATCATAGCCAAAATCGCAGCGGCCTGATTCTGATCTGCTATTCGCTCAAGAGCGGCGGGCGGGAGTGTCGCCCCGCAGGAGACAGCGCTCGCGGCGAAAGGCTTCTGCAATCGCTTCCGCCACCACCGTAATACGGCCCGCGCGCCGCAGGTCCTCATGATAAATCATCCAAAGAGAGTGCATCACCGGAGGAACGTCCGGCCAGATTCTGACCAAGCGCGCTTCCGGATCCGCCAGGTAGCACGGTAGTCGCGTAATTCCGAAACCGTGTACCGCAGCCCAGAAGAGCGCGTTCGTGCTGTTGCTGCGAAAAGCGATGCGCGCGCCCTCGGTCGACTCGTCCATAAACTGTGAGCGCGTTGTCGGCAATATGTAGGCCCATGCTGCCAGATCGTGATCGGACAAACCTTCGCCGCGCCGTGGTTTGGGATGACGCCTGAGGTACTCGTGGGATGCATACAGCGCGAATCCGAACCTCGCAATGCGCCGGCCGATCAGGCTGGGTTCATCAGGCCGGACATTTCGCAGCGCGATGTCCGCTTGACGGCGTACGATGTCGAGTCTGCGATAGTCGGGAATCAACTCGATCTCGATCTCTGGATGACGCCGGCGTAACTGTTGCGTCGCCGGAATAACGAATCGGGCCGCGAAGGTCTCGGTCGCGGTGACCCGAACCAAGCCGGCGGTGGCGCGATCCTTTCCCGCCGCCCGGCGCTCGACCTCAATGGTGTTGGCCTCGATGCGCTCGCACATTGCTTTGATCGACTCGCCGGCGAGGGTCAGCGCGAGTCCCTCCGGCGTGCGCTGGAGCAAGGTCGTACCAAGTTGCCGCTGGAGGGCGTTCAGTCGGCGTCCTACGGTGGTATGGTTCATCCCCAACTCGCGAGCTGCCGCCGCAAGACTGCCACCGCGCACCGCTGCCAAAAAAAAGCGCAGATCGTCCCATTGCATACGTGCATATTTGCGCGGCAAGGGTGCACGCGCAATCGGTGTCCCGTGCCGTCCTTTTGAAGTAGAGAAAGATGAACGAAGCGAGGCAGGAAATCAGTTATGCGTGAGTTATCATTTGTCGGCCCGGGAAAAGTCGAATGGCGCGAGGTTCCGCCGCCGATTCTCGACAGTCCGAATCAGGCGCTGGTCCGCCCAATTGCCGTCGCCACCTGCGATCTCGATGTGATGTTGCTCCGTGGCAGGGCATCCATGTTCGGAGGTAACTTTCCCTTCGGTCACGAGTGCATCGCCCGAGTTCTCGAGGTCAGCGAAGGGGCAACATCCTTCAAACCCGGCGATATCGTAGTCCCGTCATTTCAGATTACTTGTGGCGAGTGCTCTCGATGTCGCCGCGGATTGACCGGCAATTGCGAGAGGGTAAGAGGAACGCCGATGTACGGTATCGGCACACTAGGCGGCAATCACGGCGGCGCCCTTTCGGATGTCATGAAGATTCCCTATGCGAGCGGTATGCTGGTGCCGCTGCCGAGCACTCTCGTCCCCGCCGACGTTGCCAGTATTTCAGACAACGTAGCGGATGCCTGGCGCACCGTTGCGCCTCAACTTCGCCAGAATTCCGGCGCTCGGATCCTGATCATGGGCGGCGGGAGCATCGGTTTGTACGCGGTTCAGATTGCACTATCCTCGGGAGCGTCACAGGTCGACTACGTTGACAGCGACGAGACTCGGATCGAACGAGCGCAACAACTCGGCGCCAACGTCTTGAGCGCGCCGCGTTCGAGTCGCGGCGGCCGCTATCCAATAACCGTAGAAGCCAGCGGCAAGCAGGAAGCGCTTGCCCTCGCTATCCGCGCGACCGAGCCGGGCGGCGTGTGCACCAGCGTGGGCATTCATTCGGGCAACGCCACCCCGATGCCGCTGTTCGACATGTACATAACCGGCATGACCTTTGTCACCGGCCGCGTTCATTCGAGAGCGGTGATTCCCGAGGTCGTGGAAATGGCGAGGCGCGGAAAAATCACGCCGGCGAAAATCACCAACCGGGTGGTCGGATGGGAGGATGCGGCCTATGCGCTTTCGGATCCGCCGGACAAATTGGTCATCGCACGGGAGTGAACGGAGAACGCAGTTGCTATGCTGGAGCAGGCTATCGTGATTTCATTGGAGCCACCCGTCGGATTCGAACCGACGACCTGCTGATTACGAATCAGCTGCTCTACCAACTGAGCTAGGGTGGCTCGCGTAGAACGCGTCTCGCGAAAAAGCCAGACTACCTAATGCAAATTACTCGTGAAAGGTGCCCGGGCCGCGTCTCTGGCGGAAAAAAAAGGAGCGGGACCCGATGGTTCCGCTCCTGGGTTCAAGGAATTTCTCTACATCTGGGCGGTCGATGGCTCCGATACCTGCTCCGGCTTATTCAATGCGGCACAGGATTGGGATATCCAGGTTACGCTCGAGAGCTCATCTTCGGCGAACAGTCGCAGCGCTTCCTTGGTCTCGAGGTCTTCCTTAATTAGCGCGGCAAACTCGCAGATCGGCTTGATCGCGTCGCTTGGCTCGCCCACGCTCTTGGTGAAGCGCAGCAGTTTGTCGTTGTCGGAAATGTCAGGATTGCCGAGGTATTCTTTGAATTTCCGTCCCTCGTCGGTCGCAGTGGCGCGCTTTTCGCCTCCGAGTTCGAGCAGTCGCTGTTCGAAAACCCGTGAGTGATAGGCCTCGCGCTCGGCGATCATGCGAATGCCGGTCTTGATGTAATCGGTCTTGCAGACCGAAGCCCACGCCGCGAAAGCCTCTCCGCCGTTGCCTTCACCCGCGCGGACCTTGTCCAGAAAACTGACGATGGCGGAGCGCTCGCTGCTGTAGGTCCTTCCGAAAGCCTGGAAGCCTCCGCTGTCTCCGTTCGCGGCGATTCCAGTCCCTTCCAGTTTGTGCATCTCTTCTTCGAACGTGGATTCAGAGATTATTCCGCCGCGATAGGCGCGCAGAAGTTGTTTGAATTCAAAATCACGATTCATTTTGGTCCCGTCCTCTGGCGTCGAAACTGTATTGCGGTCCACCTAGGATACGGTCGGCTCCAATTTTTTGTCAATGAATTTTTCGTTGGACCCGTCGACATGGATTAACAAAGATAGAAAAAGGCAAGAAGAGAGAATTGTAATCGCGCCGTCTGGCGTGTGGATAATAGATTTTTGCGATGGTCTGAAGGCCTGTTGAAAAGTGATGAGAGGTTTGCGATGAGCGAGTTCAAGCATAAATTCGTCAACACCAACGGAATCAGGATGCATCTGGTCGAAGCCGGCGAGGGCTTTCCGGTCGTGATGTGTCACGGCTTTCCGGAATTCTGGTACTCGTGGCGTCATCAGATTCACGCGCTCGCGGACGCCGGCTTTCGCGCGATCGCGCCCGACCAGCGCGGCTTCGGCGAGACCGATTGTCCGCAGCCGATCGAGGCGTATACGCAAAAGCAGATCGTTGCCGACGTCATCGGGATGCTCGACGCGCTCGGTATCGGCAAGTGCGTGATCGTCGGCCATGACTGGGGTGGGGTGACGGCGTGGAATGCACCGCTCATATATCCAGATCGTATTGAGCGCGTGATAGGAGTGAACACGCCCTTCATGGCGCGCGCGCCGATGAAGCCGACCGAGTTGATGCGCGCGATTGCGGCGGGCGGTTTCCATTACATCCTTTATTTTCAAACGCCGGGTGTCGCTGAGAAAGAACTGGAGCGCGATGTCCGCCGCACCTTGCGAGGTTTTTACCAGGAGCCACCCGAGCTGACTGCCGAGGAGATCCGCAAAACGCCGTCTGGAGTCTTCGGTCCTGCGGGCGGAGGACTGCTGGAGCGGCTGGCGGATCGTCCGCCGGGTAAATTTCTCAGCGCCGAAGACTTCGAGATGTTTGTCAAAGCGTTCGAGAGGAGCGGGTTCCGCGGCGGACTGAACTGGTATCGCAACATTGATCGCAATTGGGAAGAGAGCGCGAATCTTCCCAAGCAGATTCAGCAGCCCGCGCTAATGATTACCGCAGAGCTCGACGTGGTCCTGCGTCCCGAGATGGCCGAGGGAATGACGGCATGGGTGCCGAATCTACGCAAGACGGTGCTCATCAAGGGCTCGGGGCATTGGACGCAGCAGGAAAAGCCTCGCGAGGTGAACGTTGCGATCCTCGATTTCCTCGCGGACCTGAAAGCTTAGTTGAGAGCGCGGGGCGCGACGCGGCGGCCGTCCTTGAGAATCAGATACTGACGATCGGGCGCGTCGCATAGCGCGCCCGGCGTCACATCCATCGATGCGGGTGTTGCCGGCGCGATCCGCGCGCCATCAGGCGCATACTGAAGGATGTAAGTCTTGCGCACATCCTTGGTGACATTCGGGCCGGTGCGATGCGGTGTCAACGACGAGAACACCACGATGCTGCCCGCGCGCACGGGAACCGGCAACGCCTCGGAGCCATCTTCCTCGCGGCATACGTAGCCGGTCTCGCTTGCGCGATGCTTCAAGGTTCCTCGCAGATGGCCGCCGGGAATGATCCACGGACATCCGTTGTTCACGGTCGCGTCGCTCAGCGCGATCCAGCAGGTCAGGTACGCCTGTGGCTCGACGAAGGTGTAGCCGTTGTCCTGATGCCACGGGAAATGCTTCGGGTACTCCGGCTTCTTGTAGACCGCTTGATCCCAATAGAGGCGGACATCGGGCCCGATGAGGTCGTGACATAGATCTGCGAACACCTGAGAGGCCGAGAAATCGCGCAGCAACTGCGAATGCCGCACGAGGTGAACCGTGAAGGTGATGCCGTCGGCCTCGGCGATCATCAAGCGCTTGCCCGGCTGGGCGCGAACGAATTCCTCGAGCTTCGCTTCGCGCGGATCGATCTCAGCAATCACGCGCTCGACAGTTTCGGGATCGATCGCATCCGCGAGCGCGAAGAATCCGTTCTGGTTAAAGGATCGCGCCTGCTCGTTTGTGATTCGCCGAAACGGCGCAACAATTTGCCTCCATTCGAACCCGCGATTAAGCGGATGTAACGATGGCAAGTTTTTAGAAGGAACGGTCATTTGCTACTTGCCCGGAGGCTCGGTGGATTCGGCCACGATCTCGATCAGGTCGCGCACTCGCATCTGATCCTCCAGCGAGCGCGACTTCAGCGCGTCTTCCATCATCGTCATGCAGAACGGGCATCCGACCGCGAGCGTCTTGGGTTGCGCGACGCTTATCTGATCGAAGCGCTTCTGATTGATGCGGGTGCCCTCGTGCTCTTCCTTCCACATGCATCCGCCGCCGGCGCCGCAGCAAAAGGTGCGATTCTTCGATTGTTCGACGTCCTCAACTTCGGTTCCCGGGATCGCGCGCAGTGCGTTGCGAGCGCCGTCCCATTGCCGATTGTGCCGCGCCATGTAGCACGGATCGTGATAGGTGATGCGTTGGTTTATCGGGTTGCGCGGCTTCAGGCGGCCGGCCTGAATCAGTTCGTCGAGAAATTCCGCTTCATGCACCACCTGATAGTTTCCGCCGAAGTCCGGATACTCGTTTTTCAAATTGTGAAAACAATGCGGGCACTGGGTTATGATGCGCCGCGGCTTGTAACGATTAAGCGTCTCGACGTTCTGTCCCGCTACGGTCGCGTAGAGGTATTCGTTGCCGAGGCGTCGCGCCGGGTCGCCGGTACACATTTCCTCTTTACCCAAAATTGCGAATTTCACTCCCGCCTGTTTCATCAGACTGGCGAAGGAGCGGCTAACCTTCTGATTGCGTTCGTCGTATGAGCCCGCGCATCCGACCCAGTACAGCACGTCGACGTCGGTCGGATCCTCGAGCTCGGCCATCTCGGGAATTTCCAGCCCGTCTGCCCAATCGGCACGCTTCTCCTGCGCGAGGCCCCATGGATTTCCCTGGTTCTCGATGCCCTTGAATGCGCTCGTCGCCTCTTGCGGGAATCGCGATTCCATCAGCACGTCGTAGCGGCGCATGTCGACGATGCGCTGAATGTGCTCGATGCCGACGGGGCAGCCCTCTTCGCACCATCCGCAGGTAGTGCATCCCCATATGGCGGCTTCGGTCGCGACTTCGGTAATCATGTCGGGGCCTTGATATTGCGCCAGCTCGGTCGCGCCGTTTTTCGCGGCTTGTTTCTGCGCGAGCAGAAAGGGCGCCTTACTTAGAAGATGCTCGCGCTGTTCGACGACGAGATATTTCGGGTTGAGTGTCTTGCCGGTGTTGACGGTCGGACAGTTGATGGTGCATCGGCCGCACTCCAGGCACGACGCCATATCGAGGAGTTGCTTCCAGCCGTACTGCTCGACTTGCGATACGCCGAAACTCTCGGCGTTCTCGAAATCCTTGATCGGGGCGAGCCGTCCGCGCGGCTTCAGGCTGCGAAAAAACAGATTGGTCGGCGCGAAAAAAAGATGGCGGAGCTTGGTGAATGGAAAACAGAACAGCAGCACGTATACCAAGAGGACGTGGACGATCCAGAGCCCGCGATGGTACATCAAGCCCGCACCGATCGCGCCCTCGATTTTCGCGAGCTGGCGCCCTACGTACGCCCATTCGGTGAAGTCGGGATGCTGGGCGTTGATGCGTGCGCCTTCGAGCATCAATCCCGTGACCGCGACCAGCACCATCATCGACATCGGAAACCAATAGCCGAGTTTGTTTTCAGGGTTGTCGATTAGTTTTTCTTTCGGCGGCGCACTCAGCAGCGCGGGACGCCGCAACCCCCGGCGTGCAAACTCCGCGAGCACGCCGACGATCAGCATCAGGAAAAAAGTATCCATCGCGGCTTTGAAGATGAGATAGAAATCGCCGTAGTAGAAATAGAGCGGGATTCCGAACAGGCCGAATACGTCGCGCACGTCGCTATTGATCAGAACGATCGTGGTGCCGAGCAGAAGTCCCACGAATGCGACATAAAACGCGTAGTGCATCCAGCCCCAGGTCTCGCGGATGACGACGCCCTGACCAAACGAGTCGCGCAGGGCGAGTATCGCACGCCGGGGGAAGGTGATCGAAGCGATCATCGGATTGCCCGAGCGTGACGATGCGGTACCAGCTCCAGGCGGCATACGCGAAGCCCGCGAACAGCGCGACGAGAAGCCCATACATGATGACGATGAACGAGACCGGAACGTTCCAGAGGATGGGGCGGGTAATATGTTCGTTCATTAAGGCTCCGCTGTTTGCCGCGTCGCGGGCGATCCGGACCGAGGACGCGCGGGGTATAGCTTCAACCAGACTTTAACCAGACCAAGGGTAGCCTTTTCAACCGCCGTCGTGCGCGCGCGCCCTATCCTTTTCAGAGCGAAGATGCGACGACTTTGCCTTCCGCTAAGCGCCACTGAATCGACGTGCATCTCTGCGCGAGCGCCTCGTCGTGCGTGACTATCGCCAGCGCGCCGGGATACTCGGCGAGCGCATCTTCAAGGCGCTCGATCGCTGGCATATCGAGATGGTTAGTCGGCTCATCGAGGATCATCGCCCACACCTTGGTACCGAGTCCGAACGCGAGCTTGAGCTTGCGCACCTCGCCGGGCGAAGGTGATCGAGACGCTAGGATTCTCGTCGGATCGACGCCGAGCGCCGCGACGAGGGTGAGCACGCGCGCGCGAGCGTTGTCATTCAGTGATCGGATCGTATCGGATAGCGCCGCGCCGTCATCCGCGCCGAGCTCCTGCGGCAGATATAACAATCGTGACGATGCGATGTGCGCTCTCTCCACCATCGCCTTGAGCAGCGTGGTCTTGCCGACGCCATTGGGACCGGCGATGCGGATTTTGTCGCCGCGGAACACGGAGAGATGGACCTCGCGAAGAATTGGCTTCTCGCCGGCGCGAATCACTTCGGCGTCGATGCCGAGCACGCGATTCTGTGGGGCAGCGATGCAGTCGACGAACAGCGAGCGTCCCTTCTCCTTCTTGAAGTGGAACGCGCCGAGCTCCGTCGCGACGCGTTCTGTTTTCGCGCGTATCACCGCGACGTCGCGCGAGAGTCGCGCCGATCCCATTTGCGCCTTTCCTTTGGCCATCATGCTGGCGGCGTCATGATCGCGCGCGCCCTTCATGCGCAGGCGCGCGCCCGAGTCGGCTTCATGCTCGGCAGATTGCGCGAGCTGGCGCTTGTAGGCGAGCACCCGGCGCAACTTCTTGTGTTCTCGCTTGAGCAGTTCATGCTCCGCGATTTGCTCGTGCTCCTCGGCCTCCCAACACCGCTTCGCTTCAGAATATGAGCCGCGCCACAAACGCGCCGCCGCGCGCTCGACGCGAACCGTGTAACTGCAGGGTTATCTGGAAATTCGCGTCGCAGATGATCGCGACCGAATCGGAATAGGAAAAGGAAAGGTTTGAAACGCGTATGAACATAACTACTCCTCAAAACCGCGAGCGTACACGCGCCCGCGTTCGGTTTAAGATCGAACCGGATTGAGCAGTTACTTCCTCACGCGGTTGAAACCTCTCCCTAGTGAAACATTTCAGAACTTACGTCGCTTCGAAATCGCAATCAAGCGTGCGCTAGAGACTCCTCAAAAATTCGATCAGCAACTCGTTGACCTGTGCAGGGCGCTCCTGCTGGGTCCAATGTCCAGAGCCGGGAAGCAGATGCTTCTTGCGAAGATTCGGCACGCTGGATTCGAGGTTCTTGTACCCGTCGGACGCCATCTCTATGACGAGGTCGCGATCGCCGGCCGCAAACACCGTCGGCTGCAAAATCTTTGCGCCGTCGAGGAACGGTGTCAGCTCCCAATTGCGGTCGAAATTGCGATACCAATTGATTCCACCGCGAAAGCCCGAGTGCTTGAATTCATTGACGAAGAAATTCAGGTCCTGCTCCTTCAGCCACGGCGGAAGTTGCTCCGGCAGCACGAAGGTATCGGCGAAGCGCTTATTTTTGTCGAATAGGAATTGGAAGCGATCCGGGGCGGGAGCATCTCCGGAGGCACCATAGAGCACCGCCAGCATGGTCCGGCGCACGTCTTCCTCAAGCTCCTTCTCAACCTTGCCTGGTTCCTGAAAATAATCTTGATAAAAATTCTTCTCCCTGGTGATCATCTTGAAGATGACGGCGGGACGCACCGGCCCGCGCGGGCTATATGGGACACTGAGCAATCCGAGTCCGCGGAACATGTCAGTGCGGAGCAGTGCGCAATTCCACGCCACTGGTGCACCCCAATCGTGTCCGACAACGACCGCGCGCTCCTCACCCAGAGCATTTACCAAGCCAACGATGTCGCCGGTCAGATTCAGAATGTTGTAGGCCTCGATAGGTTCGGGCTTGTCGGTCTGGCCGTAGCCGCGCTGGTCGGGTGCGACGACGCGAAAGCCCGCATCGGCGAGCGCGGGAATCTGATGCCGCCACGAGTACCACGATTCCGGCCATCCATGGCAAAGCACCACCAGCGGACCGCTTCCCTGCTCGACGTAGTGCATTTTGATGTCGTTGGTATTGGCGAAACCATGCTTAAGCTCGGACATTCAGGACCTCCCGAGTGAGTCCGCGCGCGGCCGGACCTTCGTAATTTACAATGCTTTCAGAAACTCGATTAGCAGACGATTCACTTCCGCGGGACTCTCCTGCTGCGTCCAGTGGCCGATGCCGGGTAGGATTACTTTTTTCCGCAGATTAGGGACGTGTTGGTCCATCGCTCGGACCTCGTTGCCCCAAAATTCGATCACCCCGTCGCGGTCGCCGGCGATGAAGAGCGTTGGCTGCAAGAGCTTCGCTCCGTCGAGAAACGGAGTGAGCGCCCAGTTGCGGTCCATGTTGCGATAGTAGTTCAACCCGCCGGTGAAGCCGGTCCGCTGGAATTCTCCAGTGAGAAAATCGATGTCCTTCTCGGTGAGCCACGCGGGAAGTCTCGGCGCGCCCGAGGGTTGACGCGGTGGAGCGGCTGGATCGATCACGGGCTGCCAGCGATCGTTCGGCCCCGCATCCCCCGACGCCGAGTACAATCCAGTCATAAGTCCAATTCTCACGTCAGTCTGAAAAATGCTTTCGGCTGCCGGCGATCTGAATATCTGCTGATAGAAGATCTTGCCGGGATAGGTTTTCTGCTCCCATGCGCTCGGACTAATGTCGCCGCGTGGAGCGTACGGAACGCTCAACAAGCCAACCGCTTTGAAAATGTCCGGACGAAATAGCGCGGCATAGGGGGTGATCAGCGCTCCCCAATCGTGGCCGACGATGGTCGCAGACTTTTCACCCAACGCATTGACCAGCCCGACCAGATCTCCGGTGAGCTGGAAAATATCGTACGCTTCGACCGGTTCGGGACGATCGGTCTGGCCGTAGCCGCGCAGATCGGGCGCGAGAGCATGAAAGCCTGCCTCAGCGAGCGCGGGGATCTGATGGCGCCAGGAATACCACGATTCCGGAAAGCCGTGGCATAGCAGGACCAGCGGACCGCGCCCGGCCTCGACATAGTGCATTCTGATGCCGTTGGTCTTTACGAATTTATGCGCTAGCTGCGCCATCGTGTTTCCTCCCAATCAGATATCTATACGCCTAATTTTTGTCCGACCGCGAGCCGTCGGCCGCGCGCCCACTCCGCAGCCGACATTCGCCTGCGGCCCGGCGCCTGGACCTCGATCAGTTCCAGTGCACCCTCGCCGCAACTAACGATCGGGCTGGGAGCGAGGCTCGCGATAACGCCTGCCGGGGTTGCGGTGGCGGCGGCGGAGACGCGCGCGCGATAAATGAGCAGGTCGCTTTGAGCGAAAATCGTTCGCGCGACCGGCCACGGATCGTACGCGCGCGTCATCCGTTCGATATGCGCCGCCGTCGAATTCCAATCAATAAGCGCGTCCGCCTTGCTGACCAGCTTGGTATAGGTCGCGAGCGCTTCGTCTTGCGGCGTTTCGATTAGTTCGCTGCGGCGTAACTTATCGAGTGCTTCGAGCAACGCGACCGCACCGAGTTCGGCGAGCTTGCGCTTCAGCGTGCCGGTAGTCTCGTCGGCGGGGACGGAAATCGATCGCACGTGCAGCATGGCACCCGCATCCATTTGCTCGCTCATGCGCATGATAGTCACGCCAGTATGCGTGTCGCCGGCGAGGATCGCACTCTCGATCGGCGCCGCACCGCGATGGCGCGGCAGTAGCGATGCGTGCACATTGATGGGCATGATTCGCGGCGCCGCTAGGACCTCGTTCGGCAGGATGCGCCCATATGCGGCGACTACTAACACATCGGGCTCAAATGATTTTAGCTGCGCAATAAATTGTGGCGTGCGGATTTTCGACGGCTTCAGGAGCGGAATACCTCGTGCCGCGGCGACCGCGCCAACTTCGGAGGCTTGCGCTTTCTGGCCACGCCCGCGCGGTTGATCCGGCCGCGTCACTACGCCGACGACTTTGAAACTCGTGCCGGACGACGCAATCAGGCGCTCGAGAATATGCGCCGCCAACTCGGGCGTGCCTAGGTACACTATCTTCAGAGGTAGTTGCGAAATCAGATCTGGATCGAGGGGGGCCTCGCCTTTTCGAAGGTGCCGTCTTTGACCATTTTCTTGACCTTGCGCTTGTAAAGTTCACGTTTGATACGGCTGATCCGATCGATAAAAAGTTTGCCGTCAAGATGATCGATCTCGTGTTGCAGCGCGACCGCCAACAGGTCGTCCGCCTCGATCTCGATCTCTTTCTGATCGGGAGTCCACGCGCGCACCAGCACTTGGGCCGCGCGCTTCACGTCAGCGGTGAAATCAACCACCGACAAACAACCCTCTTCCCAGAGGATCGAGCCGTGCGCCTCGACGATCTCCGGGTTGATCAACTTGAGCAAGCTCTTTCCGGGATTGTCGTGGTCGGTGTCGAGCACCACAATTCGCTTTGAAGATCCAACCTGCGGAGCGGCAAGGCCGACCCCGGGTGCCGCATACATGGTTTGGGTCAAGCTGTCGATGAAATTCGCGAGCTTACCGTCGATATTCGCGACCGCTTTGGCGGGCTCCTTCAGAGCCGGTTCGGGATATTTGAGAATTCTAAGCAGCGCCATTTCTTTCTGAATAGAACTGAGACTCGGGCTTGTATGCAAATCTATCAAAGGACAAAAAGGGTCAAAAGCAGGCGCTGGAGCAGGCCGTCAGGCTGTCATGCCGTGATTTGCCAAAAAAACTTGCATCGCGCGAACGCATTCCTCGGGCCGCTCGATTTGAAGAAAATGAGTCGTGTCGGGAATAGCCTCGTATTCGATCCCAAACTCCTCGGCGAGCGCCTTACAGATCACGGCCGGTGCGCCCGCACCAGCCATATGAGGATCGCCACCGATCAGTTTCATCGGAGCCTTTATCTCGCGCAGCTTCGGCCATAGGGAAGGATCGCGATTCTCCTCGAACACCCGCGCTTCGAGTTCGCGCGGACAGGCTAGCCTCCAATCGCCGCTCGATGGATCCTGCCGCAGCGTCGCGCGCGCCATCAGATAGTACGCTTCAGGACGCCACTTCTTGAAAGCGGAACGCGACGCCAACTGCTTCGCGAAATCCTCTGGGCTGCGGTAGCGCTCGGTCCTGCGCCGCGCCCGCACCGCCAGCGAATCTTTGTCGTCACTCTGAAGGTTACGCATCGGATGGCCGTCGCGCGGATAGATCGGCGGATCGAAGAGCACCAGCGTGCCCCATCGATTCGGATATTGGAGCGCATGCCGGATCGCTACTAGCCCGGCGAGCGAATGGAAAATGCCCGCAACTGGCTTCAGTCCGAATTCGCGCTGAACCGCGTCTAGGATGTTCTCGAGATCGGAAACGAAATGTGGAAGGTCGTGTCCCGAATTTCCGCGCGGCGGATTCTCGCCGTGATTGCGAATGTCGAAGAGGATCAAGTCGTAGCGGTCGCGCAACAAGTTCCAAAAGGGATAGTACGCGTCTATCGCCAAACCATTGCCGTGACTGAGCACGAGGCGCGGCCCGCGGCGATTCCCGTGACGGCGAACGCGAATGATCGCGCCGTCATCCATAACCACATCCAGGACCGCGGTCGGCTTCGGCAGTTGGACAGGGGCGTCCATCGCTAAAGCATTCGCACGGGATCGATGTCGATTGCCAAGTAAACATTTCCTTGGCGGGCGCGCGGCGCAAGCGAAGATTGCATCGAGGACAGCGCGGTTCGCAGTGCGGTCAGATTTTCCGATTTCACCATCACCTGCCATCGATAACGTTTTTTGATTCGTTCGATGGGAGCGGGCGCGGGTCCCAGCACCCGGATTACGTCCGGCGACGCCGTCCTTCGATACGCGTCGGCGGCCCGCCCGAGCGCATGAGCGGCGGCAGTTGCAATGCGTGCGACGGCACCGGGATCTTCGCCCTCGACGCGCACCATCGCGAGCTTCGCAAACGGCGGATACGACAGTTCGTGGCGAAGTTCCAGCTCGCGGCGAATAAAGCCCGCATAATCCTGATCGCTTGCGGCGCGAATACTGTAGTGATGCGGCGCGTAGGTCTGGATAATCACCCGGCCGGGGCGTTCGCCGCGCCCTGCGCGGCCCGCTATCTGCGTGATCAACTGAAAAGTCCGCTCGGCGGATCGAAAGTCTGGCAGGTTGAGCGAAGCGTCGGCGAGGACTACGGCGGCCAACGTCACGCCCGGAAAATCGAAGCCCTTGGTGATCATCTGGGTGCCGACCAGCACGTCGATTTCACCCGCTCGAAGCGCCGCCAGAATGTCGGCACGCGCACCCTTGCGGCCGCTGGCGTCACTGTCCATGCGTTCTATTCTTGCCCCCGGCAAAAGTTCCATCAGCGAGGATTGCAGCCGCTCGGTCCCGAAACCCTGGCCGCTCAGACCCAGCTCGTTACATTCCGGGCATAGCTCCGGCGCGTCGGTGCGATTTCCGCAGTAATGGCATCGCAGCGAACGATCGCGCATGTGAAACGTCATGCTCACGCTGCAATTGGTACACGCGATCACGTTGCCACAAACGTTGCACTGCAAAAAATTGTGATAACCGCGGCGATTCAGAAAGATCATGCTCTGCCCGCCCGACGCGAGGTTCTCGCGCAGCGCCGCGCTCAACTCGGGAGAGAGCGGGACCGAATCAGTCTTTTGTACATCTTTTTGCGCATCGGGCTTTGCGCCGTTGCGCGCACGGATGAGTCCGAGCCGCAAATCGACGACCTCGGCCTTTGCCATCGTGCGATCGTTCACGCGCCGCGGCAGCCGCAGCAAGCGGTAACGACCGCGCCGCGCATTGGCGAACGACTCGACCGAGGGTGTGGCGGACCCGAGCACAACGGGGCATCGCGTGAAGCGGCCCAACACCACCGCGAGATCGCGCGCGTGATAGCGGATGCCCTCTTCATTCTTATAGGCGGGGTCGTGCTCTTCATCGACCACGATCAGTCCTGCTTCATGTAGCGGCGCGAAAATCAGCGAGCGCGGACCGATCATGATACGCGCCTCACCCGAGAGCGCCGCGCTCCAGCTCGCCCATCTTTCAGAAACGTTCTGCGCGCTATGCGCGATCGCCACCAGATTTCCAAAACGGGCGCGAAACGCGCGTACCACCTCGTCTGCAAGCGCGATCTCCGGCACCATCACGATGATGTTGCGTCCCGCCGCGATGGCGCGCGCTGCAAGTTGCAAATAAATTTCAGTCTTGCCGCTGGCGGTGACTCCGTGAAGCAGAAAGCACTCGTAGCGTTTGTCTTCTATGGTGCGCGTCACTGCCTCGATCGCGACGCACTGTTCCCGCGTGAGCTCGTAGGCGGGCAAGGCCGCCTGCGAGCCGCCGTTGGAAGAATGGTTCGTGCTCACAGCCGGTGCGGCCTCGAGGCGAACGAAGCCGCGGCGCTCCAGGATTTTCAGCGCGAGTTTGGCGCCGGGAATTTCACTTTCGAGTTGCGAGGTCGACAGGCTTCCGCCGGCGGCGAGGATCATCCGGGCCAGCGCGCTTTGTTTTTTTCCGCGCAGCGCATTGAGATCGGAATTCCGCGCGAGATGCACGATGAAGTCGGTAGTCTGATTATGCCGCCCGCGGATCGAATCGTTGGCTTCGACAATTCCCTCGATGATGAGTTTGGCCAGCGCCGAAGAGACCGCCCGGGGGGAACTTAACGCGGCCAACTGGCGCGAATTCAGCGGACGTTTCGCCAGACTCTCGAAGATTTTCCGCTCGATCTCGGTCGATGCGGCCTGACGCAGGACGTCGGGCGTCGCGGTCAGCTTGTACATCAGGCGCGACTCGACCCGCGCGACCGCGGGAATCACACTTCGATAGACCTCGGCGAGCGGCACCATATAGTAGTTCGCCAGGAACTCCATCATCTTGAGGTGCGCGCGATCGAAGAGGGGACGCCGTTCGAGGACTTCGAGGATCGGTTTGAGGCGTGCACCGGCGCCGGGAAAGGTATCGCCGGTTTCCAGGACCACGCCGGTCACCTTGCGCGATTGTAGCGGAGCAAGCACGCGATGGCCGGGGTAAACGCATCCTTCAAGCTCGCTGGGAACCGAGTAAGTAAGCTCATCGATTCCACGGACCGCACCGATCACGACCATTCGTACTTGCATCTGACTTCTTAGGTGCGATGCTGCCATCCGGCATCGCGGGAAAAGTAATCTAGCTCGGATCGCTTGAGTTGATCACAAACGATGCGCGCAACTGTCCACAGAAGCGGCCATCGCGCGACTTGACTAAACGTCTTAGTTTTCTGGCGCCGCACTCCTCTACTTCGTTTCCCCCGCAAGGAGCAAGAGGGGGAAGGGACCCAATTGCGGGAGAGAGAGCGCTGGGCAAAGTCTGGTCGCGATGAGAGTCGCGACGGGCCCAGCGCAGATCAGTGCACCGCACCGAAGTTCTATTCCATCAGCAGCAGATCGATTCGAGATACAAGGTGGAGCGGGTGCGCGGCGTCGCCAAGGCTCAATATGCATCTGCCAACGATCGGATGCTCTCAGGTCGTCGACGGCTCGCGAATTCTGGCGAGCCGGACGAAAGCCGTCACCGCTAGTATGGCGAAGACAATCGCTTGAGCCAGATGAATCGAGAACCATCCCTGCGCGCCGCCTTGCGTAAGGAGCGATCGCGCCGAATCATGCGGCCAGACCAGGTTGAAGAAGATCAGATCGCCGAAGATGTGAATCAGAATCCCCGGCAAGATCGAATTGGTGAGATACGCCATTGCGGCGAAGGTGGCACCGCTCAGGAAGTAGAAAACCAGCCTCGGCCACAGCGCCAAATGCATCGGAGGATGAGGCAGGATAGTGAACACGGTCGCCGCGATGACCGCCGCGGCCGACCGGAGAATTCGCGCTCCAGAATCCCCTGGCAATAGCCCCATATTCCGGCTTGTTCCAGCACCGGCCCAAGAATCGAACCCATAGTGATGATCGATGCCGTCGTCAGCCACGAATACTTCGCCATGCCCGGCAGCACGTTTGAAGGCATCCGCACGATTTGCGCCGTCACGATCCATAGTCCCGTCAGCGCGATGATCGACATCGCACCCGCGAGTAGCGCCGTCGCGAAAGTTTCGGCGGGCACGCGGTTAGCGCGCAGATAGTGATGGCGCGCTTGTGAGGTGGCGCGTGGCGGCCAACTTCCGCCGAGGTATTTCCACATCAGCCACAGCATCGGCGCCATCGCAGCTACCGCCCACGGAATAGGGAGTGGTTTTGAGATTGAGGCCGATTAGCGCGGCCCAAACGCCTTGTCCGAACAGCGCGATGAAGATGCCGACGACGGCAGCTTTGGCAATGATGACGACTCGATGTGCAGAACGCATCCGGCTCCGATGCCTCTTCGGTCGCGCTCGCGCGGAGCTCAGGTCGAGGTACGTGACGCGAGCAGTACTACATCCAGATGACTACGCTGTAAATTCGAGATTTACGAAACGGATCTGGCCGCAGAAATCATTCACTAGGACGCTTCAGCAATTCCTTGCCGCCGACGTATACGTAACCCAAATCCAACGAGGTAAGCGCGCGATCTTTCGCTCCGATGCGCACCCCCGCCATCTCCGCGATGAACATCGTGTGATCGCCCGCGAAGAGGCTGTTGGCCACGCGCGCCTCGATCGAAACCATCGCCAGCTTGAGCCACGGCACTTTCAGCTTCGGCGATAACTCATACGCGAGACCTTCCAGGTTGTTGGGCCGGCGCGATTTCGCCGAATAGAAATAGTCCTCCAACTGCTTGCCGCGCTGACCCATGACGTTGAGACCGAAAACGCGGCTGCGGGAAACTATCGTGCGCGAGAAATGACGGTTGTCGACCGCCGCCATGAACAGCGGCGGCTCGCCCGAAACCTGCACTACCCACGAGGACGACATCCCGTGGCAACGATGTCCGTCGTTCACGGTCAGCACGTAGATACCGGTGCTCAGACTCGCCATCGCGGCCGCTATTTGCTTCTCCATTTAGTCCCTCTAGGCAGAGATTGCGCGCATAAGAACCTGGGTGCAATTGACCCAGCCAAAAGCGCCTTGCAAAATCAAAAATGGGTGGAGGAGGTTACAGGCACGCGATGAAGATCGGATCACTGCTTATTGCCGCCGCATCGATGCTGTCCGTGATGGCGGTGGTTCCATCCTCTGCAGATGCCGCGCGATATCGACATCGCCATGCGAAGAAAGCCGCGGCGACTTTATCCACCGGCGCCAGCGCTTTGGACGGCAGGGCTGATACCGCCCAGGAAATGTCGATAACCAATATTCCCGCTGCCGATTTGGTTGTCGGGCCCGCAGTCACAATCGCGATGCCACGGGGCAATGTCATCGTGGCCGTTCCAGCACCGGCGACCGTTCCCGAGCGGGTGGTTGCCGCGGCGCAAACCCAAGCGACGCCTCTGGTCAGCAGCGAGTCATCTAAAATAGCCGCAAAATCTTGCAGCGCGAATACGCCTGCCGCCGTTGCGAGCCCAGTTGTTGCTGTGGCCGCACCCGCGACGACTCCGAGTGGCGAGAACATTAGTCCGCCCGCTTCAAGCACGTCCGTTTCCCAGGCTGATCTCCATCCCGCCGATATCCCCGGTATCGATGGGGTGCCGTCTCCAGAACTGCAAAAGGAGGTCACCACCGCTCCAGAACAATCGCTCGCGATGACACCGGGAGAAATTCTCTACAACAATACTCATGACGCCTCGATCATGGATCCGACCAACTGGAGCGTGACGATTTACAAGCAGCAGCATGCGCTGATGCTGTACTACAAGGGCAGGATGTACCGGAAATACGACGCGGTCTTCGGCCGCAACCTCGACCACGCGGCCAAATCCTACGCGCAGGATCGGCGCACTCCCGAGGGCGTTTACACCATCATTGAGAAGTACCCGAGCAGGCGCTTCCGATGGTTCCTGCGCCTGAACTATCCCAATGTTGTCGATCGCAACCGCTACGAAACGATGCGTGAGGACGGCGTGGTTCCGATAGACGATGACGGCAGGACGCCCAAAGTGGGCAGCGCGATCGGTATCCACGGCACCGATGTCCCAATCCTCAACTCCGGCCACGTCAATTGGACCACGGGATGCATCTCGGTCGACAACAGCACCATCGACGAGCTCGACCGGATAGTCCCGGTGGGCACGGTCGTGATAATCAACCCGTGATAGGTTCGGGCGCGTTGCGCAGCGCGTTGAAGACCACAGGGGGCATCTGCAAGCGATCATCCGAATCGTAGAGTTTACGAATCTCCGGCAGCGCATCGTCGCCCGCGAGCGACAGCGCGGACACGCGATCGAGTACCGCCTTCTTCTCGTCAGTCAGCGACGCGTCGCCCATCTCCATCATTCCCCACACATCCCACGGCAGCCCTTCCATTCGATTGAGCGAGGCGAAATCGCGTACCACGTTGCCCGCGATGAACCATAGCCCGGACTCCTTGATGTAGGAGAGCCCGAACTTACTCGCGTCGGCGCGGCCCCTGCGGCACTGCTGCCACGCGTCGCCCGCGATGATGAATGCATCGCGCGGCACGTCGAGCGTATTGAAACTGATGTTCAATGCCTTTCGCTGGGTCGGGTCGAGTTGCGCGTCGACCAGGATCCACCGCGACTGTGCGGCGTTCCAGTACTCGCAGACCCAATGGTCTTCGAACTTGCCGGGAGTGAAGTACGCGCCGAAACCGCATCGCGAGCGCGCCGGAATTCCTTGCGCGCGCAGGATCGAGGTTAGCATCAGCGTGAAATGGCGGCACACGGTCGGCATCCGATGGGCCGGGTCGCGCGTGACTGTCAGCGGACGATCATCGAGCGCGTGAATCCGGTCCAGCATCTGCGCAATCGGCCGCGTGTGCGCGTCGTCACGCTGCGCCTCGGAGAGTTTGAGATCGTACAACCAGGGCGCGATATCGCGATGAATCAGCACCCCCTGGATGACCTCGCATTGCTTCGCAAGGTCCGAGGGGAGCGAGCGCAACTCATTCGCACGTGAACCGGGCGCCGACATCGGCGCATTGCCCTTGTAGTATTCCTGCGGACTTTCCATGGCTCATCTCCCTTCAGCAGTCAGATATTCGTCGAGACGATCCAACGAGCTATTCCATCCACGCTGATGTTCATCGCGCGCCGACATTATGCCATCGATCGACAAGCAGGCGTCGCGTACAGCCTCGGTCTCGCTCGCAGCCGCGCCGATCGCGCCTCCATCGCGATGCGGATCGATCACGAACCAGAACCAGGTCTGTTGACCGTCCCACACTTCGAAGCTGGCGCCGAGGTGATGTCGCAAGCTACTCATGCGCCACCTTCAGATATTCCTCGAGACGATCCAGTGAACTGTTCCAGCCACCTTGATGCAAATCGCGCGCTGTGACGGACTCGAAGAGGGTCTGACGCAAGGTCAGTCTCGTTTTCCCATCGAGGTCTTCGAAGGTCAGCGTCAGCACCGTTTCGGGTCGGGTCGACTCACCCTTCTCGTTGGCCCAGACGAAGCTGCGGACGATTCGCTCCGGCTCCACGATTTCGCGATAGACGCCCTGTTGCCAATGATCGCCGCCCTGGGAATCGCGCATGTAGATTCGATACGCGCCGCCCGGGCGCAACTCGTGTTGAAGTAGGGTGTTGGTGAAGCCTCGTGGACCGAGCCATTTGACCATGTGCTCGGGATCGGTCCAGGCCTTGAAGACAAGGCTGCGTGGCGCATCGAAAATGCGCGTGATAACGAGCTCGCGCTCGGTTGCCTCAGTTGCGGCGCTGCTTTCTGCGTCCATCTTTCTTCTCCTTCTTTTGCACCTCGCGCAGATATTCCTCAAGCCGATCGAAACTCTGTTCCCAGAAACGGCGATAATGTTCGATCCAGTCCGAGGCGTCCTTGAGCGGACCCGCCTCCAGCCGGCACGGGCGCCATTGCGCCTCGCGGCCGCGCGCAATCAGGCCCGCGCGCTCGAGCACCTTCAGATGCTTGGAGATCGCGGGCAAGCTCATCGCGAACGGCTCGGCTAGACGGGTGACCGAGGACTCGCCGGAGACCAAGCGCGCGATGATCGCGCGGCGGGTGGGATCGGCGAGCGCGGCGAAGGTGGTGGTGAGGTGGTCTTGCGGCATTGCGTCATTAACCGTCTAGTTAAATAACCTACAGGTTAAATATCGCGAGCGCCGATTTGTGTCAAGCCTCGCGCGACGGATGCGATGCGCTGGTCATTTGCCGCGCGAACAGTTATGCCATCTCGATGCGTCCGATGGTTGGCGAGTTCAGCTTCACCCGACTGGAAACCGTGATCTATGGTCCCGGCAAAATCGCGATGGTGTCGCGAGAACTCTCGCGCCGCAATGTGCATCGCGCGTTCATCGTCACCACCAAAACGCTGGGCCGATCGAAGGTGCTGGACAGGCTGAAAGATGCGATCGGCACCGGGCTGGCAGGAGTCTTCTCGGAGACCTCGCAGCACGTGCCATCCAAAACCGTGGTCGCACTGGTGAACGAGGCGCGCCGAGTCAGGGCCGATTCATTTGTCAGTTTCGGGGGCGGAACTCCGATCGATACTGCCAAAGGCGCCGCGATGGTGATGCTCGGCGGCAAGATGCCGCGCGGCGATGCTCTCGAGGCGGCGGCGTCGATCGTAACGGCGGATTTTCCGCAGATCGCGATTCCGACCACGCTTTCTGCCGGCGAGTTCACTCCGTTCGCCGGCATGACCGATGAGGAGACACGCGAGAAAGGCGGCGTCGGCGATCCTCGGCTACAGCCCCGCGCAGTGATTCTCGATCCCGAGGTGACTGTGGAAACTCCCGCGTGGCTATGGTCCGGAACCGCGATGCGCGCGCTCGATCATGCCGTCGAGAGCATCTATTCGAGCAGGCATACGCCGGTGAGTGACGCGCTCGCCTCGCGCGCAATCTCGATGATCGTTAGTCATTTGAAACCGTCGCTGCACGCGGGTGGCGAGGACGCGTTGTACCATCGCGGGCAATGCCAACTCGCAGCATGGATGTCGATCTTCGGCGCGATCAATACACGTTTTGGAATCTCCCACGCGCTCGGCCATCAGATCGGACCGGCTTGGGATGTCCCGCACGGCTTTACCTCGTGCATCACGCTGCCGCACGCGATGCGCTTTATGGCCGAAATATCACCGGAAAGCTTTGGGCCGATCGCTGATGGCCTCGGAGTTCGATTCGATCTTAACGACCCGCGCGCGGGCGCGCTCGAATGCGCCAATAGCGTCGCGCGCTTCATTGGTCAATTCGAAGTGCCGAGCCGGCTGCGCGACGTCGAAGTACCCCGTTCCGAGCTGTCACGAATAGCCGCCACGGTGCTGCAAGAAATCAACCGATCGCGTACAGTTAGTCGCGAAATTGCGCTGGATGAGGTAAACAAAATTCTCGAGGCGGCTTATTGATGCTCTCAAACCGGAAGCTGGAACTCCCGATGCAAATGCAGATGGCTCGAAAATATCTCGACCGGCAGATTGCCATGGCGGTTCTTCTCATCGGCGCCATTGTCTTGTCCTCTGGATGCGGGTTCGTGTATCCGCCGCCGGCGCTTCCGGACGCGATCAAAAAACAGGTGTATAACAGCGGAGATCCGGTTGCGCTGCTGACTTTTGCGCCGGGCCGGACCGACGGAAAGATCGTGGGCTTGCTCAAAGGATGGCCTTTCCCCCGTCTCGATCCGAGCCTGGGAAACCCGAGCGATAACTTCACCTACGTCGGCGAGTTCAAAGTGGTCGCCAGGTCGAGCGAGGATTCGATGCCGGCCGGTGCGCAGGGTTTGCGGCAGATCTATTTCCACCAAGATATGCCTCAATTGAGCTTCGCGGATACGCGCGCCTACGGGGTTGGACAGGAGGCCGCGATCGACGACATCTCGATGTCATTCACTTTCAAGGACAATCATCGGGTGGTCGCGGTGCGGCTGATTACGCAACAGAAAAGTGCCTTGCCATTCACGTATAAGGGTCAAAAGATTCGCCCTCCGGCTAAACGCGACACCTCCAACACCCTCGAAGGAGAGTATTCCGCCGATTATGGCGGTTACATACTGAGCACTCTCAACGAATAAAATCGCGCGCGCGCACGTCTAGTCATTTGATGATGCGCGCGGAGCTAATCGACGCGGCTGAGGTCCTGATCGTGGAGGACGACGACAGCGCCCGCGCCGCCCTCGGTGATATCTTCAATTTCGAGGGTTTTCGTGTTGCGTACGCCTGTAATGGAAAGGAAGCGCTCGAATATCTGCATGATTCGCCGCCGCCATGTGTGATCCTGCTCGACCTGCAGATGCCGGTGATGGATGGATGGCAGTTCCGCCGCGAGCAAAAGAAAGACCAAAAACTAGCCGACATTCCGGTAATTGGCATCACCGCGTTCGATGCGACCGGCGCCCTCGACGGGGTCGCGATCCTGCACAAGCCCATCGACGTGGACAACCTGCTGGTCGCCGTCCGCCGATACTGCTGAAATCACGCGCCAGCGAATAGCTACGGCTTGCTGGGTCAGGCCGCCTGCTGTGCGAGATGCGAAGTGCAGTTCGGGCATCGCGTGGCCTCGATCGCGATCGGCGAAACGCAATATGGACAGTTTTTCGTTTTGGGGGCTTCGGGCGCTTGCGGTTTCTTGAGCCGCTCTGAAACGGTCTCAAACCATTGCACGATCAGGAACATCGCGAACGCCACGATCAGGAAATCCAGTACCGTGTTGATGAAGGCGCCGTAATTCAGCGTCGGCGCGCTGGCCGCTTTTGCCGCCGTCAGTGTGGGATAGACTTTGCCGTTGAGGCTGACGAAGAGACTGTTGAAATCGACCTTGCCGAGCAGCAGACCGATCGGCGGCATGATAACATCGTTGACCAGCGAGGTGGTGATTTTTCCAAAAGAAGCGCCGATCACGATTCCGATCGCCATATCGACCACGTTTCCCTTCATTGCGAAGTCGCGAAATTTTTGCAGCATGGTGGGCATGATGTCCTCCTAATGGTTTAGGGCGCGCGGCCGGATTGCCACGGGTGCAAACGATTTAGCGTGAAAGGGTGCGACTGTCACGCCAAATCGGGAACTACATTTGACTGATCGCACGGCGGTCATGGTTTCGGCCGGGTCGCAACCTCGATCTTGTCCACCCGCTCCTTGAGCTTGCGATTTTCGTCGCGCAATTTGTCCATCTCACCGTGCATCCGGTTTCCCTCCTCGATACGGTCGCGTCCCGCAAGGATCGAATCGATCGCATGCTGAGTGCGCCGCCGGATGCGTCCGTCAAGGTCGCGATCCAACAGCCTGCGCAGCGGCGCGAGCGCCTCGGCGTCGCCGATTTCCTCGAAGGCGCCGGGAATTCGCATCCGCACCATGAATTCGCGGTCGTCGATCAGCGGCGCGAGAAAATCCACGATTTGGTCGCGATGACTTTCCTTGAGCTTCGCAAACCGGGCCAGCGCGCCTATCGCGGCGACTCGTGCCCGCGGCGGACGGCCGTACGCGCACCATTGGCGCGCTACTTCGATCCCGCGCTCGTCGCGTAGCTCCGCCATCCCGCCGAGCGCGTTGGCCCGGATCACCTCGAGATAGGAATCCTTCAGCAGCGCTTTTTCCAGATGCGCGAATGCGGTTTCGTGGCGCGTGCGCCCGAGCGCATAGGCGGCCTCCGCCTCTACGAAATAACTTTCGTCACCGCCTACCAGAACTCCGGCCAGCGCCGCGGCCGCCCCGGCGTCACCGCGAAATTCTCCCAGCGCGCGCGCCACAGCTCGCCGTGCCTTGGGATGCACAATCGCAAGTCCCTCGATCAGAACATCGCGCGCGTCGGTCGTCCGCACGGTGCCGAGCGCGGCCGCCGCGTCGGCCTGCACGCCCCAGAATTTGTCGTTCAAAAGAGCTTCGCGAAGAGCGGCCACAGCCTGCGGACTTCCTTCCTTGCCCAATTCGTGCGCGGCCTCGGCGCGGCCGATTGCCTCAGGTGCGTGGCGCAAAACTTTTTCCAGCGCTTCGCGGCCACGCTTGTGTTTGAAGATCTTGAGCAGGTCGAAGCCGGGATCGAAACGGACCGCCTTGGGTGCAATTTCGCACGGAAAATAAAATGCGTTCTCGCGCTCTTTGATCTCAACCTGATGGCTGACTTCGGCGCCGTCGGCGTCCATCAGCGCGACCGTGGCATGGAAGCGGAACACCGGCGTCTGCTCGGAAGTCTTATGCGTTTGCTTCACCGAAACGCTGACGAGCTTTTGTTTGTCGTCGTAGTTGCTCGAAATCTCCAACTCCGGATGGCCTTCCTTGTAAACCCATTGATCGAAAAAGAAATCCAGATTGCGCCCGGTCGCGTCTTCGAAGGCGCGCTGAAGATCCTGCGTGATCACATTGTGTCCGCGATGACGCGTGCAATAGAGGCTGAGCGATTTGAAAAACAACTCGTCGCCGACGCTGCGGCGCAGCATGTGCAGCACCAGGCTGCCTTTCTCATAAAGATGGCGATCGAAAAGTTCGATCGGAGTACGATATTTGTTGGTCACGATGGCGCGGCGATAATGACGCGAGTCCTCATCGATGATCGCCACCCGATCCTGGCGCAGGTTCCACGCGAACTCGTCGGTGCCCTTGTCCTCTTCGCACCAGAGTGCCTCGAAGTAAGTTGCGAATCCTTCATTGAGCCAGGCGTGCGACCAATCGCGGCAGGTCAGCAGGTCGCCCCACCATTGATGCGCCAGCTCATGCGCCACCAGCGGATCGCTGCTGAAATCCAGATGCGCGCGGGCGTCGTGCAAAGTGTCCGCGGTTTGAGTGGTCGCGGAAGTATTTTCCATTCCGCCGAAGATAAAATCCGCGACCGCGACCTGCGCATACTTGGCGTAAGGATAGGGCACGCCGATTTTGCGCTCAAAAAACTCGATCATGCGCGGCGTATTGCCGAAGGCACGGCGCGCGTCGTCCTCGCTGCCGGCGCGAACGTAATAGATGACCGGCACGTCGCCGGCGTGGTCGCGAAGCTCGACAAATTCTCCCGCGACGAGGCTTATGAGATACGCGGAGTGCGGGACCTCGTGACGCCAATGGAAGGTCCGCGTGTGATTGCTTGGTGTTGAACTCTCCGCGACCAGCGCGCCGTTTGAAACCGCGGTGTAGGTCTCGGGCACCGTCGCGATGATCTCACTGGTGACGCGATCGTTCGGATAGTCGTAGCACGGAAACCAGTAGCGCGAGTCCTCGTCTTCGCCCTGGGTCCATGCTTCGATCGGTTTATTCGGATAGCCATTGTCAGGCCCCACGAAGTAGAGACCGCGCCGGGGACGGGCTGAGTAGTCGATAGCTACTTCGATTTCATTGCCCGCCTGGAGCGGACACTGAAGCGGGATGCGCAGCTTCTCATCGCTATGATCAAAGAAGTGCGCTTCGCCCCCGACCCGAACCGCGGCAATTTCCATTTCCGCGGCGTCGAATTCGAGTTGCTCCATGTCATCGAGAATGGCGGCCAGCGTATGCGTCGCGGTGCCAGAGATTCGGCGTTTCGTAAAGTCGAGCGCGACGTGCAACTTGATGTGCTTGATATCGACGACGCGGTCGCGCGGCCATTTCGGCTCGATATAGTCGGGTTGAAACGGCCTTCGTTCGCCGGCGCCGATGGATTCGAAAGCCCAGTCATCGCCGAGCGCGCTCGTCGTCGCGATACAATCGAAGAAACGCGGCTTGTGCATGCTGAAAATGTAGGGGAGCGATCACATCGAACGCAATCGGCTCACGATCGCTCAAGCCGGCGCGACTGGATCTCGAAGCGATGAACGGCGAATGACGGAGTTGGATGAGACGCTACCCCCTAATTGCACCGGCGGATGCAGCAGGCCACGACCAACAACGGCGCATACCCCTCCAGCCTCGTAGTGAGACCCTCGACTACAAGAGACTCACAGAAGAGCAGAATGGCGGAGGGGGGAGGGAGTCGAACCCTCCGGCGACAACATTAGCCGCCAAGCCGGTTTTGAAGACCGGTCGCGACACCGGCCGCGTTCCTCCTCCAAGCCTTTATTTATCGCGCGCTTACGGGCAATCCGCTCAACCGCGCTTGAGATCCCTGAATGGCCACTGAATGCCGAATTCTTTCCGATTGTTATCAGACTTCGCTTTGGATTCGTAGAACTGCTGAGGTGGAAAGCGAGCGCGCTGAAGCTATCTCATCGGGTACAGTTAAGGCTGCGATTTCGCTGAATATTCAATAGAATGCCCTACCGGTCAGGAGAGGTCAGTTCGATCGGTCATTAAAACCGGCTCGATAGAAAATCGCGAGCAAAATCAGGCCGTGTTCCATCTCGGTGATAACCGACTGCCTACAAGTAAGAAGACTCAGAGAAAATAGCGTGTTTAAGCCTGTCTCTACTCAAAACCCTAGACGGCATGCGATAGTCTAGGCGTGGGAAAATCTTTCGGGCTTACGCGGTTAGCCGGCCACCGGATGAGGCGCCCGGACCGAGATACCGTTGAATGAAAACGTATGGAAGGTGATGACTATCCGATTTGCGCGCAAAGATCCTGAGACGCTTGGATGCAGAGGCGATGGTTAACCCGGTGTGAAATTCTATCGAACCTGAGACTCGCGGAGAAGTTCGCCGAGAGGTTCGAAGGTTTCTCGATCGGCAGCCAATGATCTGGCGCAACTCACTCAGAGAGTCGATCCCGACTCGCTGCGGCCAGCGCCCATGTTCGATGATCAGAATGAATCGGTGACCACCCTGATCAGCAATGCCATCGTATCAAAATGAAGTCTACCTTCACTGTCCTCGCGGCAGCGGGTTGTGGCCGGAGTAATAGACGCTAGAGAATGCGGCAGATGGCGCAGCGGGAAGCAGGACCGGAAAAGAGAATAGCGAAGAAGGGCCCACAGGTCCCGCGGAGTGTTCTGTTCTGGTGGTTGATGTCGCTGGCCGTACTTCTCTGGTACATGACCGGATTGTGGCCGCCGTCGCAGCCCAAGGCTCGTATTGCCTATTCCGCTTTTCTCGCGCAGGTAAGCGAAGGCAATGTGACCTTGGTTCACATCGCCGGAGACGCCATCGATGGCGCCTTTGCAAAGCCTCTCGTCTGGCCACAAGCCGGCGGGATTGGCGAGTTGTCGTCGAAACCACCCCCACCTGCTGCGTCGCCGCAGCCTACCTCGGCGAAAGCTGCATCGTCCCCTCCGATGGCGTACCGCGAATTTGTGACGACCTTTCCCGCGGCGATCGGCGACCACGGATTGATGCCGCTGCTTATTGAACACCATGTCGTCGTAGAGGTGTCGTCCTCTTCGATGCCCTGGTTTGTCGAGATGCTGGTGGAGTGGGGACCGCTGATACTTCTGTTCGGATTCTTCTGGTGGATGAGCAACCGTGCCGTGCGTAGTCAATCGGGTTTGTTCGGTTTTGGGCGGATGAGGGCCCAGCGCTACAACACCGACCAGCCAAAGGTCACTTTCAATGACGTGGCAGGAGCGGACGAGGCCAAGGCGGAGCTTCAGGAGGAAGTCGATTTCCTGAGGCACCCGCAAAAATACCATGACCTAGGGGCACGAATTCCCAAAGGCGTGCTGTTGGTCGGAGCGCCAGGAACCGGGAAGACTCTTATGGCACGCGCCGTAGCCGGGGAGGCCGGGGTTCCGTTCTTCAGCATCAATGCCTCTGAGTTTGTCGAGATGTTCGTCGGAGTAGGGGCAAGCCGCGTGCGAGATCTCTTCCGGCAAGCAGAGGAGGAGGCGCCGGCTATTGTGTTTATCGACGAGCTTGACGCCGTTGGACGGCGGCGGGGCGCAGGCCTGGGGGCTATGAACGACGAGCGCGAACAGACGCTGAATCAGTTGTTGGGTGAACTCGACGGTTTTGACGAGCGTTTCGAGGTAATCATTCTCGCGGCGACCAATCGGCCGGACGTTCTCGACCCGGCGTTGCTGCGGCCGGGACGCTTCGATCGCCAGGTGGTGGTTGCTCTTCCGGATCGGAAAGGGCGTGAGGGCATCCTGCGTATCCACACGCGCAAGCTGCGACTTTCCGCCGAAGTGGACGTGGCCACCCTCGCGCGTAGCACCATAGGAATGAGCGGTGCGGACTTGGCGAACCTTTGCAACGAGGCCGCGCTTACCGCGGCCAGGCATGGTCGCCCAGCCATTATCATGGCCGATTTTGAGGAGAGTGAGGACAAGGTTCGGATGGGTGCCGCCCATCAGCAATTGATGAATCCCAGCGAACGGCGGGTGATTGCCTATCACGAATGTGGACACGCAGTAGTGGCGTGGCTGACGCCGGCCGCAGATCCGGTCCACAAGGTGACAATTGTGCCGCACGGCCAAGCCCTCGGAATGACCGAGCAGATTCCGGGCGAAGATCAGCACAACCTAAGCCTATCCTATCTAAAGGCCCGGCTCGCCGTGATGCTGGGCGGCCGCACTGCGGAGGAGATCGTCTTCAGCGAGGTGACCACCGGGGCGGAGAACGACCTGGTGGAAGCTACGCGTCTGGCTCGCCGCATGGTGACGCGATGGGGTATGAGCAAACTAGGCCTCGTGGCTTTCAAGACCGACGAGCAGCAACCTTTCCTGGGTTACGAGATCTCGCAGGGACGCGATTACAGCGAAGCGACGGCTGCGCGAATTGACCAGGAAGTCTTGGGCCTGCTCCAGGAGACCCATGATCGCGTCCGCCGTTGCTTGACGGACTCGAGGGAGCGGCTGGATCGGCTGGCAGAGGCGCTGCTGCGCGAGGAGACCGTTGGTTCCGACGAGTTGAGTCGTATCCTTGGTCCACGTCTCGAATCAGGATCAGAAGAGATCGGGAAGATAGTCGCGGGTTCGCGAAAATAGTGCGCCTAGCCAAGACAGATGTCCCCGAGGGTGCCAATGAAAGTTCAGCAAGTCATGAATCGCAACGTCAGATTCTGTCGGCCGTCGGACTTCCTCAACAATGCCGCGCAAATAATGTGGGAGGAGCCTTGCGGAGCTGTTCCGGTGGTCGACGAACAGTGCAAGCCCGTCGGTTTTCTGACGGACCGAGACATTTGTATGGCCGCCTACACCCAAGGTCAGCCGCTGACCGCGTTGCAGGTTGCGGGAGCCATGGCCCGACGGCTTGTTTGTTGTAGGGCTGAGGACGATCTGGATTCAGCGGCAGAGTTGATGCGCCAGAACCGTACTCGCCGCCTTCCGGTAATCGATCATGAAGGGAGACTGGTGGGTCTGCTCTCGCTCGATGATCTTGCCTGCGAGGCGGCAAGACCGCTGCGCGGTCGAACGAATGACAAGCTAAGAGGTTTGGTGCTCGAAGTGCTCTTGTCGATCAATCACGGACGTGTGCGTATACGCCCGCCTGTTTGAGCAAGAGACACGCGAGAACTGGGTGCCGTCTGGTGTCGCCGTGTCGCCTAGCGGAACCACAGAATATGAGAATCTTCCAAAGGGATCCGTGCGTCACGATGCCACGCCACAATTCGGGGCGTGTAATCGTCAGGCGAGCGTGTTGCTGAAACTTCCGCGCAATATGTGAATGCTTTCGCCGAGCCGGGCAGCGGATTTCCCCGCGTCATTTCATGCCGAATTGGGATCGTACCATCAGAAGATTCTGCATAGAGCTCCACATGTACTTGCTCGGGTACCAGATCGCCGAGATAGATCTGAACCTGAAAGTGATGCATTCCACCGGATGTCGTGATCTCGAGCACTCCGAATCGCACATCCGCCCAATGCTGTAAGAGAGCTGTCTTCCAGGCAAGTAGCGATTGCGCGGATGAGCCGCGGTCACGAGCGCGTTCGCGGTACGCCGTCGCCGCAGCGACATAGTAGTTGTCTGTATACTCGCGCACAGCGCGATTGGCTGAGAACCGCGAGGTCAGGCGAGCCATACTCTCGCGCATCGTCGACACCCACTGAGTTGGAACCCCGTTTTGGTCGCGAGTGTAGAAAGCAGGGGTGACATATTGCTCGAGAATTTCGTACAACGCATCGGCCTCTGCCGAATCCCACGTCGGATCTTGTCCGTGCTCATTCCCATCTCCGAGCGCCCAGCCGACTTCTGGCGAGTAGGCTTCAGCCCACCAACCATCGAGTTCTGACAGGTTGAGACCGCCGTTGACGAGCACTTTCATACCGCTGGTTCCACTGGCTTCCCATGGACGGCGAGGAGTGTTAAGCCACAGGTCCGCGCCCTGAACGAGCCGCTCCGCGAGCAAAAGGTCATAATCGCTAAGAAAAACAGCGTGGCGACGCACGTCCGGACGCTGCACGAATCGTACCCATGCCTGCACCATTGCTTGAGCGGGTTTGTCATCTGGATAAGCTTTGCCGGCGATTACCAATTGAACAGGCCGGTCCGGGTTAGTGAGAATGCGGACAAGACGTTCTGCATCATGAAGGAGCAGGTTGGGCCGCTTGTACGAAGTGAACCGGCGTGCAAACCCGAGTGTCAATGCATTGGGATCGAAGACGGCGCACGCGACAGTGGGATCCGCACCGCGTGCGGCAAGTTCCATGGCAAGGCGGTCACGCACATAGCCCACCAGCTCGAGGCGGTTGCTTACGCGAAGTTCCCACAGCGCTGCGTCGGAGACGGACCGTACGTCGCCTCCCACAGTTTCCATTGTGCCCCGCCAGCGCTCATGGCCGCATGCCTTGGTCCACAGAGAATCGGCTGCTGCTGAGTCCCAGGTCGGAGTGTGAACGCCGTTGGTGACATGGCCGACGGGCACCTCTGCCTCCGGCCAGCGCGGAAACAGGCACTGGAAAATACGGCGGCTCACGACCGCGTGCAGGCGGCTGACCCCGTTAATTGCCCCGCAACCACGGATTGCGAGATAGGCCATGCTGAATGGTTCATCCGGGTCGCCGGGATCCTCGCGGCCCAATGCGAGCAGATGGGAAAGATCAATCTGGAGTTGTTCTCGCGCGTATCGCGAGAGATAAGCACTGATCAGGCTGGGAGCGAAGCGATCAAAGCCGGCCGCGACCGGTGTGTGAGTGGTAAACAGGTTGCCGACGCGTGTTGCGTTGAGGGCGACATCGAACGCAACACCGTTTTCCACCATGAAGCTGCGGGCACGTTCGAGCACTAGAAAAGCCGCATGTCCCTCATTGAGATGGCAGACCTCCGGTTTGATCCCGAGATTGTGAAGGAGGCGCCAGCCGCCGATCCCGAGTACGAGTTCCTGGGTCAGACGCAACCCGGGGCCACCACCGTAGAGTTCGCTGGTAATACCGCGATAGGCTGGCTGGTTCGCAGGGTCGTTGCTGTCGAGTAGATAGAGCTTCAACCGACCGATTTGAACTTGCCAAGCGCGCAGCCATAGTTTGCGCCCCGGCAAATTGACGCTGAGACGTAACCATTCACCATCGGCGTTGCGGACCGGGGTCACCGGAAGTTGCCCCGGATCGTTGTATGGATTCAATGCACGTTGTGCACCATCCGGTTCGATGATTTGGCGGAAGTATCCTTGCTGATAAAGAAGGCCTACTCCAACGATCGGGACCGCCAGGTCGCTGGCGGCCTTAAGATAGTCACCAGCGACGTTGCCCAGGCCACCAGAATAGATCGGAAGTGCCTCGCTCAGAGCATACTCCATGCTGAAATACGCGACGCAGCTGAGCGCCGACCTCGGGTGAGTGTGCTGGAACCACGCTGGACTTTTCAAATAATCGCGCTGACTCCGTGCGCGACCACGGACTTCGGCACGGAATTCGGGATCGGTATCGAGCGCCTTGATTCTTGTTCGGGACGCCGTTTGCAGAACCAGCCAGGGGTTATGAGTGAGTGCCCAAAGCTCTGGGTCGATCCTGCTCCACACCGAGTGGGTTGTATGATCCCAGCAGTTGCGGAGGTCTAATGCTAGCTCCGCCAGCGGCTCCCGCGCATCTAAATAGGGCCCGGTGATCTGACGTCCATTCGACAATTTCTTGTACCTCCCGAATCCCGGAGCGGGGGAGAATCCGATCCCGCCCACACCAGTCTTACGCAACACGCGGCCGATTGCTTCCACGATAGAGACAGCATCCGGCGGTCTCTGATTGATCCCGACCGCGGCTACCTGAAGGCGCCTTTTGATATCTAAGGCGGTGACCGACCCTAGCTCAAGCTTGCGAGAGCGGCGAGAGGCAGATGTCCTTCGCGCTTCACTAGTCAGGCCTGGGGACGGGTGCTTTTGCTTCGGTGACCTCAGCAATGGTGGCTTTAACATTCAGCAGCGTTGACAAGGGAACCAGATAACGTGTTAAGCCCTAACGAGATTCAGTTGCTGTTGGCGTCGGCCAAATCGATTCCCACGACGAAGAGGCAGCGGCGAGCAATTCGCTCGCGCGCATGGAGCCTATCATGTCACTCGACGAATACGCTTCCTTCGACGGCCTGGCCTTAGGCCGCATGGTGCGCGACGGCAAGGTTACGCCGGCAGAGCTGATGAATGCGGCGATTGCGCGCGCGGAAAGACACAACGCTAAGCTCAATGCGATCGTTTTCAAGGACTACGATCGCGCATTGGCCGCGGCGCGCACGCACAAGGTCGGTGCGGCGCCGTTCGAGGGTGTGCCGCTGCTGCTCAAGGACATTATGGGCGACTGCGCGGGGATGCCCACGCGCTCGGCGTGCGCGTTCGTTCCGGCTACGCCGATGCCGGCGGACTCGGAGGTGGTGGCCCGCTACAAACGCGCGGGCTTCATTCCGTTCGCCAAGACCAACGCGCCCGAAATGGGAATTCCCCCTGTGACCGAGTCGCGTCTTTACGGGCCGGCGCACAATCCGTGGAACTTCGAGCGTACGCCGGGCGGATCCAGCGGCGGCTCAGCCGCGGCGGTCGCGGCGGGAATCGTGCCGGTCGCTCACGGCAACGACGGCGGTGGCTCGATTCGAATCCCTGCGGCGTGCTGCGGATTGGTCGGACTTAAGCCGACGCGTGGACGTATCTCGCTCGCGCCGAATCTGGGCGACATTCTCGGCGGCTTGGTGGTCGAGCACGTGTTGAGCAGAACCGTCCGCGACTGCGCGGCCGCGCTCGACGCAACCGCGGGTCCGATGCCTGGTGATCCTTACTTCCCAACGTTGCCTTTGCGGCCCTATCTGCACGAAGTGGCAACGGCGCCAAAGCCGCTTCGAATCGCTTTTTCGACAGAGAATCCTCTGGGCGGCACTATTCATCCAGACTGCATCGAGGCGACACAACGAGCGGCGAGGCTGTGCGCGGAACTTGGGCACGAGGTCGAAGAGGCGACGCCGCAACTCAATTACCAGCTGCTCTCGCAGCTCTTTGAAACTGTCTACTCGGCCGGAGTGGCGCTCTCCGTCGAGGCGACGCGTCTGTTGACCGGCGCCGAACCCGCGCCCGACAAGTTCGAAACCTTCACGTGGAACATGTACCAGCGCGGGAAGAATGTAACGGCGCCGCAATACCTGATTGCGCAGGCGCTGCTCCAACAGGCCACCCGTCAATTCGCGGCGTTTTTTGAATCGTACGATATGTTCCTGACGCCCACTCTGGGTCAGCCGCCGCTTCGGATCGGCACTATCGACTTCATGAGTCCGGCCACGACGCTGCTCGACGAAACGATGACCAGCTTTGCGGTTGCCTGCCCCGTATACAACATCAGCGGGCAACCGGCGATCTCGTTGCCGCTCTATTGGAATGGCGAGGGCTTGCCAATCGGAGTGATGTTCGGTGGGCGCTACGGCGACGAAGCGACGCTGATCCGGCTTGCGGGCCAGCTCGAGCAGGCGCAACCGTGGATCGGTCGCAAGCCGCCGATTTGGAATTGAGGCTCACTAAACTTCAAACTTGCACAAGATGCGACATCTGCGCTCAGCTCTTAGAGCGTCCTTCGGGTCCAATTCGATCGAAGACAGCCTGACCGACTCGGACATCTAGGGATAGAGCAGGCCTGCCGTCGTGAGACGGGGAGGGAAGTGTCCCAGGATGAAGGGGCCATAGACCGCGATTACCAGAATGACGGAAGCGAGCACCCAGTAGCGAAACTGATCAAGCCGCGGCTGCCATCCAATAGTGGATGGTGCCTGGACTGTCGCCGTGAATGGAAGGTCGGTCGGCTGGATCTTCTTGCCGGCAATCACGGTCATCACCAGAACGAAGAAGAACAGCATCGCACTCGCGAACATCAGCGACCCGCCGACCGCGGTCATGATTCCCGGAATCTTCCACGCAGCCAAGCCATAGGTGGCATGCACCATATCGGTGCGCCGCGGCATCCCTTCCATCCCTCCTGCCATCAGACCGCGCGAGAAAACCATGACTCCGAAGAAATACAAAAACGCCTGGAACAACGCGAGGCGCGGTGACCACAGCTCGCGCCGCTCAAGATACGGTATAAGCCAGTAGGCGATTCCCATATAGGAGAGGGCTACCGCGCAACCGATGGTGAGATGAAAATGCCCGGGGACGAACGCGGTGTTGTGAATCTCCATGTTCATGGTGTAGCTCGCGTTCATCAAGCCGGAGATGCCGCCGAGCAGAAATGCAATCATCGCCAGCACCTGCGCCGCGACCGAGGGATTGCTCCATGGAATCCTGAAGAACCAGCCAATCCGCCCGGTTCCGCCACGACGCCGTCCAGCAATCTCCAGCGCATACATTACCGAGAACGCGGTCATCAGGCTGGGAAAGAAAATTGCGAAGGTCAGGCCCGCGACAGTGAACTTCACCCCCGACGATATTCCCGGATCGAGGAACTGATGATGAAAGCCGACCGGCACCAGCAGGATAAAAAGAATGAAGGCCACCCGTGTCAAAGTGTCGCTGAACAGCACGCCACCGGCCTGTTTGGGAATCAACCCGTACCATGAAACGTAAATCGGCAATAGCCAGAAGTACACAATCGGATGCCCGGTGAACCAGAACAGCGTGCGACTAAGCATCGGGTCGACGCCCGGAAGCCAACCGAGCGACCATGGCAGCAGGAACACAACGACCTCGATGGCGAGGCCGGCGGACGCGATATCCCACATCACGTAAGTCGCGATCGACATGAAGGCGAGTAGCGGCACTCGCTCGCCAACATGATCCTTGCGCCATCCACGCAGCGCCAAAAGTTGAGCTGCTGAGGCTATCCAAGTACTCACAACCACCAACGCGAGGCCCAGGTAGAACGTCCAGTCGGCCTCGAGCGGCGGATAGAAGGTATACAGGACCGAGGCCTTGCCGGTGAACATCGCATACGCCGCGAGCAGTGAACCGATGAAGAGCGTCCAGAATGCCGCATGGAGGAGCGTATCATTGAGTTTGCGCCCGAGCCCGCGCGCGGTCGTCAGCGCGATGAAACCATTGGCGAACGCCGTCGTCAGCACTAGGGCATTGAAGACACCATGGATCGTCAGGCCCTGATAGTAGGATTTCACTACCGGATAGTATTGGACGACGTCCACTCGCGCATAGTTGAGCGCCTGACCCAGTCCCATCACGACACCGATCGCAAGCACCGCGAATCCGAAATAGATGTTCCATCGGATGACGTTCAACTGGCCCTGCGGCAGCGAGAAGCCAGATGGATCCGAGACGACAGCGGTACTCATTTGACCACCACCTTGCCGGACATCGTGTGATGCAGGCGGCCACAGTATTCCTGGCAAATCAGCAAGTATTCGCCGGGCCTGGTGAAGCGATAGTCAAACTCGGAAATCTGCCCGGGAATCAGCATCATGTTGACCCGCGTGCCTACAATGAAAAATCCGTGAATTACGTCAGAAGAGGTTGCGATAAAGCTCACGTCGGCGCCGACCGGAACATCGATCTCATCGGGAGTGAAGGCCCAGGTTTGCCCGATCACCACCGCTCGATATTTTCCAGGCGCAATTTCCTGTACTCCAACGTGATCGAACGGCGGCGTTTTTCTGAGCACCTTTCGCAACTTCTGGTTAGCTTGGCAATAGATCATCCCGTTACGGGATGGAAGATAGATGCCCATCGCGAGGCTGCTGTAGCCTAGAGCGCAGAGAAAGACGACCAGCACCACGGCGCATGTCGCGAGGAAGGCCTTCTCGTAGCGTTCCATCTATCTGTCCACCAGTGTCCAGAACATCACGGCCCATCCAACGGCGAGTGCCAGCATATACATTCCCAATACGAAGATGGTGCCGGTAGGCGGAGGAATGTCCTCTTCGGAGAATTCGTCGCGCGACCTTTCGGCTGCCATGCGCCCCTCTCCTGAATCCTGCGACTGCGTCACACGTCCCGGAATTGATGGCGTACTCTTGTCGGTGCCCGCTTGTCCAGCGAGCTGCGCGAATCAGGACTGGGTCATTTGATCCGATCCGTAGGGTGGTAGCGTCTTTTTCAAAAGTGATTTGGCCTGCTTTGGGCGAATGTCTATCTGACGGCTTACGTGCTATACGAGATCAGGAAGCAGGCTGCGTCGAACAACCGAGGCACATTAGGCTCTGTAGAACATAGCCGGGAACCTCGGGCACACAACCTGCTTTTTTCACATTAGATAGCAGTGCACCATCGCGAGCGCCTCAGCGAGACCCCAACCCGCCGCCATCCGCTTATGCGAGAATCGATTTCCCGCCCTTCGGCGTTCCGCCGATGATTTAAAGCCTGCCGTTATCTCGGGTGCGTGACTTCCGCGCGATTTGGCATCACCCTCGAATCAGGCCTCGGGACCCGGAGTCCTGTCGCGACCGGATCACTTCCGCCGCGGTCAAATCCTGTGATACGGCGGGGCGAGACGAAACCGATCGCGACAAATACCCGATATTTTACGGTCGGCGCCATACGTGCTAACAATCGCCTGATAGTTCGATAACGATTCCCTACCGGAGGATCGCATGAGCCAAATCACTGGAGCGGAGCTGCTCGTAAGATGTCTGGCCGCCGAGGGTGTCAAGTTCGTGTTCGGACTTCCGTGCCCCGAAGTGGATCCGATATTAGCGAAGCTGGACCAATACGGCATTCGACTCGTTCCGATCCGTCACGAAGCCGCCGGCGTCCATATGGCGGAAGGACTGTACAAGACCACCGGCCAGGTGGCGATGGTTCTCGGCAATCCCGGTCCTGGCTCGGCCAATCTGTTGCCGGGGGTGATCACG
Organism: uncultured delta proteobacterium; assembly: GCA_963747115.1. Classification (GTDB taxonomy): domain Bacteria; phylum Desulfobacterota; class Binatia; order Binatales; family Binataceae; genus DATGKG01. Next base: position 81,400 of record CAVVEB010000009.1, read on the forward strand.
GCGCGGCATGAAGGCGTTCCCGTCGTCATCTTCACCGCGCAGCATCGGATGGCAAATGTCTATCCTTCGCCGCCGTCAACCTTCCAGGGTCAGGATCAGCTCGAAGTTTTCAAGACCGTGTCGAAATGGAGCGGGCCAATCCTTGCGTGGGAACGAATTCCCGAGGTGACCCGGATGGCCTTTCGCGAAATGTGGAATGGACGGCCTGGCCCGGTGCATCTCGAAGTACCGGCTCCAGTGATGTATGCGACGGACGACGATGCCAAGGTTCGGATGTTGGCGCCGGAGAATTATCGCGCGTCGGGTCCGTATGCTTCACAGGCTCAGCTCGAAGCAGCCGCCAAACTGCTCGCGAACGCGAAGCACCCGCTGGTCCTGGCAGGATCGGGTGTCGATCGCGGTAACGCCAACGAGGCGCTGCTGAAAATCGTCGAGCTGCTCAATTGTCCGATGATCGGCACGATGGCCGGACGATCGGTGCTGCCGCTCGATCATCCGAACTTCCTTTTTACCTACAGCCCGCCAGCTGACATGGCGCGGCGCGAGGCCGACGTTATCCTGGTCGCGGGTTCCAGGATCGGCAATCTCGACATTCCTTATGACAAATACTGGGGCGATCCTTCGCAGACCAAGCTGATCCAGATCGATGTCGATCCGCGCAACATGGGAGTGACGCGGCCGCTCGCGCTCGGAATCGTCGCCGATGCGAAAGACGCACTCGACGGACTCCATCGAGTGCTCACGGCCAAGCGGTTGTCCTCGCGCAGCGTTGAGGACGTCAGACGCTATCGGGAAGCGAGCAGCGTATGGCGGGAAAAGTGTTTCGCGAAGACTGCCGCATGGCGCGGACCGGGAATCCATCCGGCGCACGCGCTGCAAACGATCGGCAAGGTCTTCGGCGCCGATAGCATCTACGTCACCGATGGCGGCAATACCTCGCTGTGGGCGCTGTGGTTTCTGCCGTCCACGAGGCCGCGCTCGTACCTCAACATCCTCGAGTTGGGGATGCTCGGCACCGGGATTCCTTCCGCCATCGGAGCGAAGCTCGGCAGTCCCGCGCGCGAGGTGGTATGCGTCACGGGAGACGGAGCCGCGGGATTCAACTTCATGGAGATGCAATCGGCGGCTCGCGAGAATCTCAAGGTCAGGACCATCGTTTTCGCGGAAGGTTCATGGACGATGGAGGAGCCCAACGAGCGGCTGCTTTACGGGAAGACCTTTGGCACCGCGATGGGAACGATTCGATGGGACAAAGTGGCCGAGGGGTTGGGATGCGCGTCGTTCTACGTCGAGCGGATGGAAGACCTGGAAGCGGCGCTCAACCAGGCGCGCGAGGCCAGCGGGCCCGCAGTGATATGCATCCGCAGTGATCGCGAGGCCAACCTGGCGATCCCGATGGAGATCGGGATACGCTTCGCCGAGGTCTACCAGGGTCCGATGGGTCAGTAGCTATCATGCACAAATACGTCGGCGGCGTTTACAGGTAGCAGCAACGCGTCGCGTCCGGAGTAGCGCCGGCATTTGACATCGAATCCGAAAAACCCGCGACTTTCCCGTGTGACAGAGCCTCAGATGATCCACCATAACCTGCCGAAAACGTTCTGAAGACCGGTCTCCGTCGAGCCGCCGAACTCGCCGGGATGCGCACCAAATACTTCGGTTGAAGTTTTCGGAGCCATCCGCGCAAGTTGCTGCGAAACTCCTGCTGCCGGGGAATACAGTTGAAATCCATAATCCGGGGAACTCTGCCCCAACCGGCATGCAGGCTGAAATCATGCCAGCTTCGTCAGGTATTGGTTCTTGCTTAATGTGATCTCGCCAGCGGTTTACATTACTAACCCTGTATCCCTGCGAGGCAGGTACAGAGCGCAGTGTGTCATTCGGCGTCAGCGGAAGACGTGAATCTATCAGATGAGCTTTTTAGATATTGTCAAGTAAGACGACGAACGCTGCCCGCGACTCTCAGATGACGCTTATCGCCCGTCAATCCCTACAAGGTCTCACCGCCGATGAAGTGCAGCGCAAGCGCGCTATCGTCGGACCCAACATCGCGGTCAAGCCTCGGCGCGGTGCGCGATTGTTGGAACTCGCATCGATGCTGGCCGATCCGATGGCGATCATGCTCGCTATTGCCGGCGCGACTTACCTAGCGATGGGGGAACGTCTGGAAGGCGCGGTTCTAATCGGCGCCCTGATCCCGGTCGTCGGCATCGATGTGCTCCTGGAGGCTCGTTCGCGCAGTGCGCTGAAAAAGCTCGCTGCCAGCGTGGGTGCGAAAGCTCACGTCATCCGCGATAGCGAGGAGCAGGAAATTCCCGCGGAAGATATCGTCCCAGGAGACCTGCTCGTGATCGGCGAAGGCGATTTCGTCCACGGCGATGCCACGGTAATTAGCGCGTCGAACCTCGCGACTGATGAGTCTCAACTGACGGGCGAGTCCGAACCGCAGAACAAACACGCAAGCGATGAAGTCGATTCCAGCGTCGCAGAGTCGCTCGTTTACACAGGATCGCGCGTGCTAGCAGGGCAAGGAATCGCGCGCGTCACCGCCACTGGAGCATCTTCGCAATACGGCAAGATCGCCGCGCTCGTCGCGGAAGCCGAGCCGGATCGCACGCCGTTGCAGCGGAGAGTTGCCGCGATAGTGCGATGGACCGCGACCGCCAGTATCGCGCTGTCCCTGGCGGTCTTCGCGCTAGAACTCTTTCGCGGCGCCTCACTCGCTCGCGCCTTCCTGTATGCGATCACGCTGGCGATGGCATCGGTCGGCGAAGAGTTCCTTCTCGTTCTGACGTTGTTTTTGAGCGTCGGTGCGTTTCGGCTCGCGCGCAAGGGCGTGCTGGTACGGCGAATTTCTGCCGTCGAGACTCTCGGCTCAACCACCGTCATCTGCCTCGACAAGACCGGTACTCTCACTACAGGATCGTACGAGCTCGCCGAGCATTTGCCACTGGCTGGCGACATCAATGAAAACGATCTTCTGGTCGCGGCCGTGCTGGCGTGCGAACCCGAAGCGCGCGACTCGATGGAGGCCGTCATCGTGCGCCATTGCGCGGAGCATCAGGTCGACGTCGCGAAGATTCATCGCGAATGGCATCTCGTATTCGACTACGATTTCGATCCGCGCGGCAAACATATGTCGCATGTATGGAGAGCGGCCGATGGCCGTCAGGCCACCATCGTCGCGAAAGGCGCGCTCGAAGGCGTCCTTGAGCATTGCGCGATCGATGCCGCTGCCCGAGCGCGCGCCCTCGCAGCTAACGCCGACTTCGCGGCGCGTGGAATGCGGGTGCTTGCGGTCGCCGGTCGCGTAACCCCCAACCTCTCCGATTTCATCGGGACACGCTCGCACGACGAGCGCGATCTCAAACTCTACGGTCTGCTCGGTTTCCAGGATCCGATTCGGCCAGCGGTTCCCGCCGCAATTGCCGAATGCCAGCGGGCGGGTATCAAGCTCAAGCTAATCACGGGAGACCATGCGCTCACCGCTCATGCGATCGCCGACGCGACCGGTCTGGCGCACGAGAACGACGGCATCGTCACTGGCGCCGAGCTTGAATCTGTCGATTCAGAGAGCCTCAGCGAGCTCGCGCGCAAAAAGAGCATTTTTGCGAGAACCGGACCGGCGCAGAAGTACGCCATCGTCGACGCGCTGATGAAATCGGGCGAGATCGTCGCGATGACGGGCGACGGCATCAACGATGCGCCGGCGCTGCGACGCGCGAACATCGGCGTCAGTATGGGAAGACGCGCCACTGAGGTTGCGCGGGCCGCCGCCGCGCTGATTCTTCTCGAGGACGATTTTGCAGCGCTGGTCGCGACCATTCGTGCGGGGCGCCTGCTCTTCGGGAACATCCAGCAGGCGTTCCGTTATCTGATCGGATTCAAGGTGATGCTGGTGACGATGGCGTTTGCGCCGCCGCTTTTCGACCTGCCGATTCTGCTGACCCCGCTCAACGTTGTTTGGCTCGAGCTGATAGTGCATCCGGTATCGGCGCTGGTCTTCGAAGGACGCGCCTCGGGCGAGGACCTTATGGCTCGGCCTCCCATAGATCCGGCGCGCTCGATCATTTCGCTCGGCGCCGCATCGCGCTCGGCAATCTGCGGCGCACTGCTGGCTCTGGGAGCGCTTGGGATCTATATCGCCTACCTCCCAAGCGGCGAGCCGAATGCGCGAGGCGTCGCGATGGCGACCGCGGTGATCGGAACTGTTCTGTTAACGTTCGCGGAACTTGCTGGGGATCGGCCGTGGTGGCGATCACGTCTGCCGCGCGACGTTCGCACATGGCTGGTGATCCTGATGGTTGCCGCGACGCCCATTCTCTTCACCAGCGTTCCGTCATTCGCACGACTGCTCGAACTTGCCACCCCGTCATGGCGCGGTTGGTCGATAGCGATAGCCGCTGCCGCGATCGCGGTGGGCTGGCGCTCGCTTGCCCCCGGGAAGCGTACTTGAAGTCCACGAACCCGCGGAAAGCGTGCGCGAAACGTGCTTGCCGGAGCAGGTGGCCGCGTCTCGGGCAATTGCTTAACCGTTGAAGAAAAGGGCCGACTCCAAAACGGCCGGCTAGCTGCGGAATTCGACGGGTCGCCGGACATCAGGAGTAAAGCGGACAGTCAAGATCGGTCCACAGCACGACCAGTGCGCGCGTCTTCTGATTCGTCTACTGACCCGCATGCTCTGGGAGCTAGCTCCAGATACCGACAGCCAAAGCGGCTGTGTATCGAATCGATACACAATCGACGAGCCTCGCGGCTTGCCCAAAAGCTCTCGCTAGGTTACAAAATGCGCGGAGGGCACTTTGTGATGGCTAAGAAGCGGTCATCTATAGTACGGGGAAGTTTATTTCTCGTCACAATGATTCTTGCCTCACCGTTTCCCTCGTGGAGCGCCGATTCTGATGGTGCGGCCAATCTGCGCGAAATAAAAAAAGAGATCAGAGAGCTCGCAGCGGACCGCGAACGCGCGCTCGATAAAATTCAGCAACTGGAAAAGCGCGTCGAGCAGCTCGAGACCGAGAACGCGGAGATCAAAACCAGCAACGCGCAGATCAAGACCGAGACCGTCCAGACCACTGAACAGGTAAAGACGCTCCAGGAGAGCGTCGAGGCCGGTCCCAGTCCGAGCGGGATGGCGAAGGCTTTCCAAGGCTACTTGGGGACGCACACCTTCACGCTTACCGGTGCGGCAGGATTCGATTTCATTGCCGATCAGCAAAGCGCCGCCTTGGGCGGTATCAGTAGTCAGACCCAGAATTCCTTCTTCTTCGATTTCGAGCCGATGCTGCTCTATCGACCCACCGACTGGATCCTCTTTGAAGGCGTGCTCAGCGCGTCATTCGGGAATGCTGGAACTGGCACCGACCTTTCGAGCGCGCTGTTCTACCTATTTCCAAACGACAACATCACGATTATCGGTGGGCTTTTCGATCTGCCGTTCGGCGATTGGTACGAAGATCAGAGCCCAATGTGGGTGAATCGATTCGTTTCGGCACCACTTCCCTATGGGGTCGAGCCCGTGGTCCCACCTGGCGAACTCGGCATCCAGGTCCGCAACGGGATGCAATGGGGCTCGCTCGGTCAGGACTTCGATTATACGGTCTACCTTGCGCAAGGACCCGGATATAGCGCTTCGGTTCCAGGCGCGACGTTGAATGGACCGAACGCGATCGCGTCGAAGCAGACCAACGGCAAGGCAGTCGGAGGGCGCTTCCGGGTCTATCCATTGCCGCTCGATTCGAACTTCGGAAGGCTCGAGCTTGGCGTCTCAACCTACGACGGCAAATGGCTCAACGGGCACTGGCTGACCTCATGGGGCGTCGACTTCGCCTATCTTATGGGCAGCTTGCAGGCACGTGGTGAATGGGTCGAATCCTACCGGCAAATGCCTGCGCCGTATTCACAGGACAATCGCCAGGGCTGGTACATTCAGCTGGGGTACTTCCTCAACCAGGTGAATCTGCCCGGCGTGCCGGACGAGATCAACGATTATTTTCACCGGCTGGAGCCATTGGTTCGCTACTCGGGAGTTAACCAGCAATTTGTGGATATCGATGACATTACCGCGGCCACGGGTGTGGGAGCCGGCGGCATCCAGATGGGGTTGGTCCCCGATTTCGGTCTCAGCGGTTCGCCTGCACTGTTCGCACCGCATTCGCGCGAAGTGGCTTTAGGCCTCGACTACTGGGTGGCGCCGTCGATCGTTTGGCAGAACGAATTCGATATCGAGTTGCCGCGCTCCGGTGGAACCTTCATCAACGGCGCCGGTATGATGACTCCGGTTGGGGCGGTGCCAAACGATCATGCCTTCCTCAGCCAGTTCACGGTCGGATTCTAAGGCGGGCAGACGCGATGAAAAAATTTCTGATCGCACTAATCCTGGTCAGCCTGGCGATAGGTTCGACGACGATTCCCGGACGCGCCGCCGAAGAGACCAAAGCCGAGAAGCGCCAATTGATGCGCGAGGGCGCGCAGCTGTGGCCGGTGTACTGTGCGCAATGTCATAACGCGCGCCCTGGGTCCGAGTTCGCGCCTTACCAGTGGGACCAAATCATGATGCATATGCGCGCGTTGCCAAACCTGCCCGCCGAGAATGCGCGCGCGATCCTCGAATACCTGAAGGACGGCCGCGACTAGCAAAGGGCCACAACGAGCGAAGGTTATCAACGGGAGAAATAGATGCGGAATTTGAAGCCGTTACTAAGCGGCGTTCTGATGGGAGCCGCGCTGGTCGCGATCGCGTCCAATTCGCGGGCTGATATGGCGGCGGCAAAAACCAACTACACCACCTTCTGCGCTAAGTGCCATGGCGATACCGGCAAAGGCAACGGGAGCGGCGCTGCGACGCTCGCGACCAAGCCGCGGGACTTCACCGATTGCGCCCGGATGGCCAAGGAATCCGATGACACGCTGTTCAAAGTCATCAAGGATGGCGGCAAACCCAACGGCTTCAGCGGCGACATGCAGGCGTGGAACAACGCCTTCGAGGATCCAGAAATAAAGGACCTCGTCGCTTACATCCGCACCTTCTGCAAGAAGTAATCACTCCACAGGAAGGTAGATGGCGACGACCGTCGACGCGAAACCGCGCGACCTCTGGTGGTTTCGCAAGAACGTCCCGTGTCTCGACGCGTGTCCGGTCAAGACCGACGCCGGCCGCTATGTGCAGCTGATTGCGGAGGGACGCTTCGCCGAGGCGTATCGCGTCGCGCGCGATCCGAATCCAATCGCTTCAATATGCGGTCGGGCGTGCGGGGCCCCGTGCGAAGATGCCTGCCGTCGCGGCAAAATCGACGCGCCTGTCACCATCCGCTCGCTCAAACGATTTCTCACCGAGCAGTTCGGCCCCGAATCGCTCTCCGCCGCGTCGCTTGAGCAGGTCGTCGCCGGCTCAATGGGCGGCGGCAGCGTGACCCCGCTCCATGCCGACCAAATTCTGCGCCGCGGGAACCGCGGCACAGATGCCCTTCGAGTTGCCGTTATCGGCGCCGGTCCTGCGGGACTCGCGTGTGCGCACGACCTCGCATTGATGGGATATCGCACAACGATTTTCGAAGCGATGCCGCAGCCGGGCGGGATGATGCGCTACGGCATTCCCGCATACCGGCTCGCACGCGAAGTCATCGATCGCCAGGCCGCGGAAATCCAATCGATGGGTGTCGAGTTCCGCTACAGCACGCCCTTGACCGAGACCTTCGGGGTTCGCGAACTGCTTGCCGACGGCTTCGGCGCGATTTTCGTGGCGGTTGGCGCGTCACGCGGACGCGGCGTCCCAATCGAGAACTCTGATGCTGACGGCGTGATCAAGGCGATCGATTACCTGCTTAACATCAATCGCGGCTATCGCGTTCCGCTCGGCAAGAAAGTCGTTGTCGTGGGCGGGGGCCTGGTTGCGATCGATGCCGCGCGAACCGCGGTCCGTGCCATGGTGCCGGGGCTTTCAATCTCGATTGCGGATGAAGAGGCCGTCGAAGCCGGCACCATGCAGGTCGCGCTCGATGTTGCCCGCGAAGCGATGCGGCGCGGCGCGCTCGAGGTTACCGTCGTGAGCCTCGAGTCGGAACGCGAGATGCCCGCAATGAAGTCCGAGCAGGGCCGCGAAGAACTCGAAGTGGCGCGCGAGGAAAGTGTCAGCTTTCTCACCTCATGGGGACCAAAACGAATCATCGTGCGCGAGGGCAAGGCGGTGGGGATCGAACTGGTGCGATGCACCCGCGTTTTTGACGACACCGGGCGTTTCAAGCCTGAGTTCGACGAGTCCGAGCGTCGGACGCTGGAAGCCGAAACCATCATCCTCGCGATCGGGCAGGCACCGGATCTTTCATTTCTGAGAGCTGCAGATGGCGTCGAAACCACGCCCGCCGGATCGCTCAAGATCGATCCGCTGACGCTAGCGACCAGCATGCCCGGCGTCTTCGCTGGCGGCGATGCGGCATTCCCGCCCTCATTGCTTATCACTTGCGCCCAACAGGGCAAGCTCGCCGCACGATCGATCGACGCCTACCTGCACGGCGAAACCGTCGCCCCATACGAGATGCATGTCACCGTCGAGGAGCTTCCGACCGATACCTACGAAATGACTCCGCGCTACGAGCAGATCGATCGGTTCATTCCGATCGTGCCGCTGGCGCGCCGCAGCGGCATCACCGAAGTTGAACCTGCGTTATCGAGCGAGGACGCGAAGGAACAGGCGAGCCGCTGTCTCTACTGCCACGTGCATCCGATTTACAACGGCGAGCGATGCATCCTGTGCGATCGTTGTGTCGACATCTGCCCCGAACATTGCCTGCACTTCACGCCGGCCGATCGAATTGCCGACCAGGTGCCGATAAGTCCAATCGTCGGCGCCGATGGTGTTGCGAGCGTGTTCCTTTACGACGAGGCGAAGTGCATTCGATGCGGCTTGTGCGCGATCCGATGCCCGACGTCCGCAATTACGATGGAACGATTCCAATTCCAGGAGAGCGTAGCGAGGTGAGCGAGCCGCGTCATATGAAGAAACCTGACCTCCCGGACCCTGAACGTCGGCGCGTCGTGCGTCTGCTCGGCAAGGGCTCGGTGGTCGCGGCTTTCATCGCGCAGCTCGGTGCGGCGGGACGCGCCTTCTACCCCAATATCCTTTATGAACCGCCGACCCGGTTCAAACTCAAACGCCCCGAGGAATATCCGCCGGGGTTCACCTTCGATCCGGCGCATCGTCTCTTCGTGGTGCGCGAGACGGATGACTTCCACGTCATTTCCGCAATCTGCACGCATCTCGGATGCACCGTGCAGTGGCGCGGCGCGGAATTCGATTGTCCCTGTCATGGCAGCCGCTTCACGCCCGACGGGCAGGTTATCGGCGGACCGGCGCCGCGTCCGCTTGCCTGGTTCGACACCGAACTTTCGCCCGACGGCTTTCTCGAAGTAGATAGTGGAGTTGACGTGAAGCCGGGTTTCCGCCTCGCGCTGAAAGGGAAAGCCTGAGATGCGCGACCGGCTGGCGAAACTATGGCGCGCGATCGCGTGGACGTGGTCGCCGGAAAGCGAACGCGAATCGTCGGAAGCGATCGTTCGCAACATGTGGCTCCATTGGTTTCCGGCCAAGATCACGCGCGCCGCGATGAGTTGGAACTACTCGATGTGGCTCGGCACCGTGTCGGCGTCGCTGTTCCTCATCCTCACCATCACCGGCGTCATGTTGATGTTCTTCTACGTGCCGTCGACCGAGCGCGCGTACGGAAGCATCAAGGATCTGGAATTCGCGGTGAGCTTCGGGCGCATTTTGCGCAATCAGCATCGATGGGCCGCGGAAGGAATGGTGGCGATCGTCTTCCTGCATATGGCGCGTGTGTTTTTCACCGGCGCATATCGCGGCAATCGCGCGGCCAACTGGCTGGTCGGGGTGGTGCTCTTGCTGTTGACGCTGCTGCTTTCGTTCACCGGATATTTGTTGCCATGGGATCAGCTCGCGTTCTGGGCGGTGACCGTCGGCACCAATATCGCGCGTGAGGCCCCGGTCGTCGGTGGCACCATCAGCTTTTTGCTCCTTGGCGGAAACCAAATCGATCAGCAAACGCTGCTGCGCTTTTACGTCCTGCACGTGTTCTTTCTGCCGGTGATGCTGTGGATTCTCTTCGCGTATCACATGTGGCGTGTGCGCAAGGACGGAGGCCTCGCGGCGGTCGAACCGATTCGCGCCGAACGCACGATGCGCCCCAGAGAGACGCCCGCGACCAAGAGCTATTCGATGTTCGGGCTGACGCCTGGAACCTCGGTGCAGGTGATGAGCTCCACCGACCTTGAGGAGCAGGACCTCGTGATGTCGTCGCCCAACCTCACGCGCCGCATGATGTTGGTGTTCCTCGCGGTCCTCAATGCGACATTACTCGCGGCGATCCTGTTTAATGCACCGCTCGAAGAAGCTGCCAACGCGGCCGTCACGCCGAACCCGGCCAAGGCGCCATGGTACTTCGTGTGGCTCCAGGAACTGGTTGCTTCTACCACCGTGCGGATCGGTCCGTTGACCATCAGCGGAGGCTTTCTTGGCGGCATCCTGCTGCCAGGATTTTTGCTGATCGTGCTTGCAGTGTGGCCATGGCTGGATCGCTCGCCGAAGAATGCTGAGGGTCGCTGGTTCCCGAAAGCTCGCCGCAATCAGAATGGTGTATTTGCGGCGGTTATCGTCGCGATCGTCATTTTGATTTTCGTCGGCGTCTATCTGCGTGGACCATATTGGAAGATCTACTGGCCTGGAACGCCGCGTCCCCAGATGCCGAAGGTGCTCTGACACGCCATGGAACGGCGCGATCAATCCTACGAGGCGACGGACTATGGATGGTTGGTTGCGATGTCATTCGTATTCCTCGCGCTGGTCGCGCTCGCCTTGTGGCGCGAGGCTCGTCCATCGTGGCGGCCAGTCCAGAGAAATTTTCGTAACGTTCTTCAAAAGTATGCCGGAGTCGAGAAGGCCAACGGCTTCAAGAGCGGCATCCAGCAGATCTGGATTCCGAAAATCCACGTCGTCGATCGATGCGTCACCTGTCATCTAGGTTACGATTGGGGAACTGTGCTGCCCGCTACTCTCGCTGAGCCGCTGATGCCGCATCCCAATCTTCCTTACATGGACAAGCATCCGTTCCAGCAATTCGGATGCACCCCATGCCATGGTGGACAAGGATGGGCGACCACTGCGGATGCGGCCCATGGCGACAAAGGCTGGGACGATCCGATGCTGTCGGTGAGTCTGGCGAAGCGCTACGGACTGACACGCGGTGAACTTACGCAGATGCGATGCAACTATTGTCATCGACACGACATCGCGACGCCGGGTATGGATCAGATCAACGCGGCGAAGAAACTGTTCAAGGCCAAGAAGTGTATCGTGTGCCACACCGTCGAGGGACGTGGCGGTGCGACGGCGCCTGAGATCACCTACATTGGAGATAAGGATCCGGAGCTGGTCGATTTCAGCCACGTAACCGGCGCGCGGACGCTGTTCAACTGGAACTATCAGCATCTGATGGAGCCGGACAAAGTCTCGCCGCATACCACGATGCCGACCTTCAACTTCCAGCCCGAGGAAGCGCGCGCGCTAACGCTTCTGTTGTTGAGCTGGAAACGCGAGATATTTCCGCCCGAATACATTCCGCCGCCGATCGAAGTGGAACCGAGTGCCGCCGCATCGCCGTCGGTCGCACCTGTAGTTACAAAAGGCCCCGAAACCCGCTAAAGAAAAGCGGGCCGGGGTTTCCGGCCGCCTTTTTGACTCTTATGATGTAGCCCGGTGTCAGGCGGTTTTTTCGGCGCGTTCCTGACGGCTGCTCTCGCGATGCTCTCCGCGCTCCGCGCGCTCTCGATTGGCTTTATCGCTGTGCCCTTGCGCCGCCGGCGTCAGGTTGCTGGTGGTCAGCACCTCGATGAATTTGCGCGCCGCTGGCGACAGCTCGCGCCCACGCTTGTATATGATTGCAAGCGGACGGGTGAACGGCCCTTCCGTGAACTCGAGCATCTTGAGCGATCCGCGCGTCATTTCGTTCTCGACGGTGAGACGCGGAACTATCGCGCATCCGATTCCGATTTCCACCGCGCGCTTGATGGTCTCGATGTTATCGAACTCCATCGTGTACTGGGGCTTCACTCCATAGTCGCGCAGTATCCGATCCGACGCCTTGCGGGTCGAGATATCGCGTTCGTAGCCGACGAAGTTTTGACCGGCCAGGGCGCTGACGCTAACCTTATTATGCTTAGCCAGCGCGTGATCGGGCGGCACCACCAGCACCAGTTCATCATGACGAAACGGAATGGTTACGATTTGGCTTCGTTTAGCCGGATAGGCGACCACGCCGAGATCGATTTTGCCTTCGACCAAATCCTCATAGACTTTGTTGGAGCGCAGGTACTCGAGGTGGACATTGACCGCCGGATAACTGCGCAGGAACTCGGTCAGGTACGGCGGCAGCTCGTGCAGCCCGACGCTATAAACCGTGCCGACCCGGATCGAGCCGGCAATCACCGAGCCGATTTCGCGCAGACGATTCTCCAACTCCAGAAACTTGCGGACGATATCCTTGCTCGAGGTGTAAAGAATCTGACCGGCGGCGGTCGGTTTGACCCCTGCCCGGCCGCGTTCTATCAATCGGCAATCGTACTTTTCTTCCAGGCTGCGGACCTGCTGGCTGACCGCCGATTGAGTGACGAAATTCTGCGACGCGGCATAAGAAAAGCTTCCGCTTTCGATTATATCGCAGAAGACCTTTAGCGATTCGATATGCATGTTGCTGTTCTCATGTATAAGCCTATGTGATGCTCAAATTTGACGCAAACAGTAGCCAAATTTAAATCGGAAGCGGGCTCCTATGAGCCTGGAGCAAGCCAAAAGTCGGGTCAATAGCGTTGCTCCGGAGCCCGACCGCTCCGGCTACGCATTTGTCCACTCGATCTTTACCGATACGTGGGTTACTTTCGCTGCTTACAACCTGCTTTTGCAAAATTCCTGACGGAGCGTGCCATGGCTGACTTGATGAAGGACCTCGATTATTTCGACCTCGATGAATTCCTCAGCTCCGAGGAGCGCATGACGCGCAACACCGTTAAACAATTCGTTCAGCGCGAGGTGCTGCCCACCATCGAACAGCATTTCGCTAATGAAACCTTCCCCCGCGAATTAATTCCGCAAATGGCCGAACTCGGTTTCTTCGGCGCCAATCTTAAGGGTTACGGTTGCGCGGGAATGAACAACGTCGCTTATGGGCTCATCATGCAGGAGCTCGAAGCCGGCGATTCGGGCCTGCGCTCCTTCGCCTCGGTCCAGAGCGCGCTCTCGATGTACGCCATCTATGCGCACGGCACCGAAGAGCAAAAAAAACGCTACCTGCCCGAAATGGCCAAGGGAAAATTAATCGGATGCTTCGGGCTGACTGAGCCCGACCACGGCTCCGATCCCGGCGGCATGGAGACCCGAGCACGGCGCGACGGTGACAAATGGATCCTCAATGGGACCAAGCGATGGATCACCAACGGCTCGATCTCCGATGTGGCCATCGTATGGGCGCGCGTCAATGAAGGTATCGCGGGATTTCTGGTGGAAAAGGCCACGCCCGGTTTCACCACCCGCGATATCCACGGAAAGTTCTCGATGCGCGCCTCGATCACCTCGGAACTGATCCTCGACGACGTCCGTATCCCCGCCGCCAATCAACTGCCCGAGGCGCGTGGATTGCGCGCGCCGTTGAGCTGTCTCACCCAGGCCCGCTACGGCATCGCATGGGGCGCGATCGGCGCGGCCAGAAGCTGTTACAACACCGCGCTCGACTACACCAAATCGCGCAAGCAGTTCAAACGCGTGCTCGCGGGCTATCAGATGGTGCAGAAGAAGCTGGTCGAAATGCTGACCGAGATCACCAAGGCGCAGATGGTTTGCCTGCGTCTCGGACAGCTCAAGGATTCCGGCAAGATGCGTCCGGAGCACGTCTCGTTCGCGAAACGGAACAACGTCAACCATGCGCTCGAGATCGCGCGGGTTGCTCGCGACATGCTGGGCGCCAACGGCATCGTCAACGAGTATCCCATCATCAGGCACATGCTGAACCTCGAGACCGTCAACACCTATGAGGGGACTTACGACGTGCAGACGCTGATACTCGGACGCGATATCACCAACGAAAACGCCTTCGATTAGAATTCAGTAGCGCTTGCGATCGCGATCCTATGCGCCCGCACCAAAGCGGCGAGCCGCGCTGCTAGCCTTTGAAGAACGCGAGGAGGTCGGCGTTGATCTGGTCTGCGTTGGTCGCCGGCATCCCGTGCGGAAAGCCCTTGTACACCTTCAGCGTGGCCTTCTTCAGTATCTTCGCCGACATGAGACCCGCGGCGCCGATCGGCACGATCTGATCGTCGTCACCATGCATCACCATCACCGGGATCTCGATCTTCTTCAGGTCCTCGGTAAAGTCGGTTTCGGAGAACGCCTTGATGCAGTCGTAATGCGCCTTCATGCCACCCATCATCCCCTGCAACCACCAATGCTCGCGGATGCCCTCTGAAATTTTCGCGCCCGGGCGGTTGTATCCGTAAAACGGAAGCGTGATGTCCTTGTAGAACTGCGGGCGGTTGGCCGCGAGTTGCGCACGCAGCCCGTCGAAGACCTCGAGTGGCAGCCCGCCAGGATTCGTCGCCGTTTTCAGCATCAGCGGCGGCACCGCGCTGATGAGCACCGCCTTGGCCACGCGCTTGCTGCCGTGACGGCCGATGTAGCGCGCCACCTCACCACCGCCGGTAGAATGCCCGACCATGATCGCATTTTTGAGATCGAGCCTTTCGAACAGCGTCGCCAGATCATCCGCATAGGTGTCCATCTCGTTGCCGTCCCAGGTCTGGCTGGAGCGCCCATGCCCGCGCCGGTCGTGCGCGATGACGCGATAGCCGCGCTGCCCGAAGAACAGCATCTGCCCGTCCCAGTCGTCCGCGGTCAGCGGCCATCCATGTGAGAAAACGACCGGCTGTCCGCTGCCCCAATCCTTGTAATAAATCTGCGTGCCGTCTTTGGCGCTGATGGTGCCGGTGCTCATTTTTGATGGCTCCTTTGGTGGGATGATTTTTCTAATACGCCTTCGCCGGATTTACGGCTACCGTCGCACGGGGTCGAAAAGATTGTGTCGAAACGATTAAGAACTGAGTGCTCCAACTGATGACGGCCGTTATGCGCTTGCGGCGCTCTGGCCCGGATGAGCCCCCGCGCGCTGCGGCGTGAAGTGAATCAACGCGATGATGACGACCGCCAGTATCGCGGACGAGCTGATGCGGCCGAGACCAAAGCCGCCACTGGCCGGCGGTTTGGTGAGCAGATCGCCGACCGTAGCGCCGAGCGGCCGGGTCAGAATAAACGCCGTCCAGAACAAGAACGTATGCGACGCGTTGGTATAGAAGAATGCGGTCGCGACCAGCGCCAGCGCGGCGGTGAAGACCAGCGCGCCGCCTTCGTATCCGGGACCGGAATCGGCCAGGAAATCGCCCAGCGCGGTGCCCAGCGTGTTCGAAAATAAAATCGTCGTCCAATAAAACATTTCGACCGTCGGCGAGGTGATGTGGTTGACCGCCACCGAGCCCATCGAGAGCCACCATATTCCAAGCACCATCATCAGCAGCGCGAAGAGGGTGATCGAGCCGCCGACGTAGCCGATGCCGAGCGAACGGTCCGCATAGTCAGCCATCGTGGTGCCGACGGTGGTGGTCGCGACGATGACGGCCCAATACAGAAACGGATGGAAAGATTTGGCGCGGATCTGAGCTGCGGCAACGATGAGGAAGAAGGTGAAGAAGATGGCGGTGCCGACCGCATAGCCGAGATTCATCGTCATCGAGACGGCGTCGCCGCCGGTTTCACCGAGGGTGGTCGCGCCGATCTTGATGATCCAGAAGGCGAGGGTGACTTCCGGGACCTTGTTCAGATTGTGGGTGGAAGGGGTGTTCATTGGTGGGAGCGGTATTTTACCGCGCGCCCCAGAGGGGTTGTCGAGACCAGGGCACGTACGACGAACCCCGTCAGTTGCGTACTTGCCATATTTGGCCTAAAGTTGTCGTTATGGCCAAGCGGTGAGGATCGTAAGAGAGCCGGTCGTCAAACCGCTGCGGCCAGTCAGATGGCTCGGGGACAGCAAAGTTAGAATTCAGGGTTTTCCCGAGAGCGTGAAGGACGATATTGGCACGGCCCTAATGTGGGCCCAGCGGGGCACGAAGCACGCGGACGCGAAAGTTCTACGCGGCTTCGGCAATGCTGGAGTTATCGAAATCGTAGATGACTTCGACGGCGATACCTATCGAGCGGTATATACCGTCCAGTTCAAATCGAAGGATCTGATATTCTCCACTGCTTCCAAAAGAAATCAAAGAGAGGAAGCGAGACGCCGAAGCACGATCTGAATTTGATCAGAGAACGACTGCAGCAAGCCAGGAAGTTAGAAGATGATGAGGAACACAAAAAGAGGTGAGGTCATGAGCAAAGACATTGCTTATGTGGATGGCTCCGAGAATGTCTTTGCGGACATCGGAGTCCGCGATCCGGAAGAATCCCGGGTGCGAGCGGAGTTGGCCTTTCAGATCGCTCAGCTAGTCCGAAGAAAAGGGCTTCGACAGAACCAAGTGGCCAAGATTCTGGGTGTGGATCAGTCCAAGGTTTCCAAGCTGGTCAGAGGCCGCATCTCTGGCTTTACCAGCGACCGGCTTTTCAGATTTCTGAATGCGCTCGGTTGCAACGTTGGGATCGAAGTCCAAGAGAGCCGAAAAAGTGTGCGCAAAACCCGCGGCAAGGTCGTAGTCGTCGCGGCCTAACCGCCGACATAGCTCGGTTCCAAAAGAGGCGGTCCGGAAACGGGCGCTCTGCTTTTACTTTGTCCGAGCTGCGGTTCCAGCTTAGTTCCCGTGGAACGGCTCTCTCACGCTTTGTGCCATTTTGTGCGGCCGAGAGTGCAATGGTTTGAAAGACACGTCGGATCGAAGAGGGCCAAACTTCAAGTCTCTGCCCGCAGAAACGAGAGCCGAGAGGGCGCGTGCCGCGCAAGAGCTTGAGAACCTAACAGCGGAAGTTAGTGGCGAACATTTGTACGCTGCGGTCTCCGCGCATCTAGTTTTCTCCCCGGCCGAAACCGCCAACGAGCTCACGCACGGCTCGATCCCCATCAAGCTTGAACTGCTGGCGTTCCATCTCCTGCCATTTTTCTGTTCCGTCGGGCACCGCGAGCATCGACGCATTCATATCTCTCGGGCGTTGGACGCCTTGGAGTCGCTCTACACCTCCTACAACCAAGAAATTATGTTTGCGAAACTGGAACATCCCCCGAGTTCCGACCGAAATACTCGTGACCTCGATGATCTTGCTTGGTCCGTTCGCCTGGATGCGCAGACCGTCAGGGGCTCCGCCTACCCTGAGCAGATCGCCCGGAGATCACCAGAACGCTCGGACGTTTCGACGACTGGTTCGAGGCTCGCGTCGGCATCTGTCCAAGCCGCGCGGTGAAGGCGCTGCTTGCAATCATATCGGCCCATGAAACGAAGGTAAACTCTTGGCTTCCCGAGCTTGCAGAATGCTCCCGATCGATGCGGGAACGTTTCGAGCCGCTCGCAAGAATTCAAAAGAACATCTGACCGACGAGGACCGTGTTTTTCTCCAAACGTTCGGACGTAAGAGCCACGCAGGTTCCTTCGGTTACAGCACTCGTTTGGCCGAAGCTCGGAGTCGATTTACCGGCGACCCGGCCTGGGTACAGATGCAGCCTCCGATCACGACGCAGGAGTGGGAAGCGCTATGTGGGTTAGTCGGGTGCTCGCCGGAGATTCGAAGCAAAATGACCCAACCCATAGAGATGATTCGCTGGCCTCTCCTAGTCTTGAGTGGAGGAAGGGTGCTCTGCGGTGCTATCAGCCATGCTCTCGATCAACTCCGCATCGCATTCGAGGAAATCGCAGCTGGAGACATAAAGTTTGTCGAACGCTACCGAGCTTGGAGGGGCGAGTGGCATCACGGAGAAGTAGTTCGCGCTCTCAGGCGAGTGTTCCCGCCGGACGCAGTCTATGAATCGCTGACATATCCGGATCCCGACAAACCACCTGGCCATACCGCCGAGCTCGACGCCGCCGTTTTCTGGGAGCCTTTCCTAATTCTCGTTTAGGCGAAATCCGGGCAGTTCAGGCTTGAATCTCAGCTCGGCGATGTGGGTCGGCTCAGAACCGATTTGAAGAAAAACGTCGCCGACGCTTTTGATCAAGCGCAACGTGCTGCCCGCTACGTTCAGTCGTGCAACGAGTGCCGGTTCAAAGAAGAAAAGACTGGGCGCGAGTTGGTGATCAAAAAAGCAGATGTTCAGCGGACCTTCTTCCTGACGTCTTCTTTGCGCCTGCTGGCGAACGTTGCGATCTACCTTGCTTGGGCGAAACCGTTGGGGCTATTCGCGGTCGGTGAATACCCGTGGTCAGTGTCCTTGGCGGATCTCGAAACGATCGCTGACTTCGTGGAAGGCCCTGACGTTTTTCTACACTACATTGAACGACGCCTAGCAGCCCAGCTTGGCCAGACCGAAATAGTCGGCGACGAAATCCGGCTCTTCGGTGCATATCTAAAAACAAGACTTCCTGAATCGATGTTCCTCGACGAGCGGGGACGACGGCTCACGTTGATATCGTTCGCGGACTTTCATTTGAAGTTCGACGAGGCAATGGAGTTTCGACGCGGAGAACGGACTCAAGCGCCCGAGATCCGTTTGCAAGTTCCGCCATCGATATCTGCAATCTTGGTCGAGCTTCGGAAGCGACTCGAAGATCCGCCTTCGAGATGGATTGCCCACTGTCTCCTCTCCTTTCCAACGACCAGCACAGAGCTCTCGATCACGTATTGACGACTGCCCACGAGAGATGGCCTCGACCCGGACACTTCGGTCGCGCTGTCTATTACGAGAACGGCACCGCCATTTGCGTTGTGACCGCAGCCGACCATCCAGGATGGGTTCTTCGAGACCAAGCGAAACGCGTGGCGATGATCGAAAAGTATCGCCGAAAAGCTGACCGAGCGGTGTGCTTGGCGATTGATCTCCGAGATTCCGAGCGGCCTTTTCTCGCCGCGCTCTGGATCGAAGGCAACTGGCTGCGCGACGAAACGCTTGATCTGTTGGTTGCGGAAGACGCACCAACACCCCTAGGCAAATTGCCGGACGTAAACGATCCATGCTTCTGCGGAAGCGGTAAGAAATTCAAGAGATGCTGCCGCGGAAGAATCGACGCAGCTCGCCGGTAACGCTTCGTTCAGTCCGGCGGTGCCCCAGTTAACCGGCTCAAATCCTTCGAAATGCTTTTTCTGCATGGCCTTGCGTTTCGCCTCAGCGGCTTCGCGTGGGGTGACAGGCAGAAAAGTCGATACTCGTGGGAAGTGCGTGGTGCGCGATCACCACGCGCGAAGCGCGCGCGGCTCTCATCTGTGTGGAGCGGTTGTCGCGACGAAAAAAGGAGCGACAACTGCGCCACACACCTTCTCTCGCAAAAAAAGCGAGCGAAGGGCTTCGGAGGGAATCGCTACGCGGAGACCCTTCCTCCGCTCAGGGCGACTACTCGGGCACGCCTCGCAGTCGAAATAATTTGCGAAACCCACACTGGGTTTCGCGCTTCCTGTGTTAACAAGACGGGAAGCCTGAAACCTCGGGAGGTTTCAGTTTCCTGGTCTTACAATTTTCCTCGCTAGCACTAGCGAAGAATTCCGCTCTCGCAAAATCGTTGCGGGCGGTTCGCGAACCGCCCCTACCAGCTTAGGCTCTTACGGCTCTCGCGGAGGCGAGGCGGGGGGCCGGAAGGGGGGTCATCGCGGTCACGATCGCGATCGTAACTGCGGCTAGGGCTGCGCCCGCTAGCATATCGACTACATAGTGATGGCCCGCGAATGGGATCGATATCAGCATCACCAGATTCAACAGCGCGACCGGAATGAACGAGCGCGACGGCGGGCGATGCGCCCAGGTGAATAGGATCGCGAGCACCGTGTGGAAGGAAGGCATCGTGACGATGCCCTTCATGTCGGTCACATCGATGTGCGAGACCGCGCCGCTGCGCACGCCGAGTAAGGCGACCGAAAAATTCGGCATCTGACCCGGGATGAACGGGCCGATCGCGGGAAGCAGGCCCGAGACGACCGCGCTGATAAGCGCGGACAGCATCACGGCCCATAGCAGTTGATGGTTGCGCGCGCCGCGGCCGGTTATCGCGAGATAGATGATCGACCCGAAGATTTGGAACAGGAGACTGCTATAGGCGTCGGACAGAATCGTGCGCGGAACCGGATGCGCCATGATCGCGAGGAACCATCGCGGCCAGTCGAAGCCCATCGCGTCGTTGATGCGCGCGAAGGCGAGGTCTTGCAGCGGCATCCGCATCGTCGCGCAGAGGTAGGTGAAGACCATGTTGACCGCGAGGAAGGCGACCCACATCGCGGCGTGATGGCCGGCGTCGGCGAGCTTCGGAATGTTACGGAACGCGCCATAAACGCCCAAAGACCACATGAAAAGCACGATCCAGGCTACGTCGCGCCAACCTCCAAACGACAAACGACTACGTCCGAGCAACATAAAATCAACAAAAGCAACACCGATGATGAGGGCCCAGATGGGGGGCGAATAGATGGCGACGGCGACGATTTTCGTCAATGAAAACGGGGCAGTTATC
Organism: uncultured delta proteobacterium; assembly: GCA_963747115.1. GTDB lineage: Bacteria > Desulfobacterota > Binatia > Binatales > Binataceae > DATGKG01. The sequence continues at coordinate 102,076 of CAVVEB010000009.1, forward strand.
GAGGGTGGTGGCGGCTATAGGCGGCGAATCGACGTCATCGGGCGCATTAGCGAATCTATGCGCACTGCCTTGAAAAGCCACCGGGGTCTCCTCGGGGAAAAATCCGTTGCAGTTGCAACAGAATTTCCCGAGAAGGAGGGGAGCACGCGACATGCCATCGCGAGTAGATACGTTCTATTAGGCAGCATGTCGCATCGAGGCCGTGGCTGAGCGAGCATCTTGTAGCGCCTACGCAACAAAATCGACGGCTACATCAGCCTCGATGCAGCGGCGGCGATCGATCAGGGAGAAGTATAGGTCGTGGTGGTCTTCTTCTGCACGGTGTTGCCGTCGCTATCGGCATCAGTAGTTACCGTAGTTGTGCTCTGATCGGCAGCCACATAGGGCGCCGGCTGCGAATACGTCCGCTGCACGGTGCCATTGTTGAAGTGGGTCGTGGTAGTCGTGCTCTGATCCGGAGCCACGTATGGCGCCGGTTGCGTATACGTCCGTTGCACGGTGCCGTTGTCATACTGGGTCGTCGTCGTGGTGTTTGCATTCGCGACCGGCGCCAGTATCGGCGGCGGAGTCGTGGTGTCGTATTGCCGGGTCGTGGTGGTTTCCGTGACATGAGTAGCAGGCGTACAGCCGACCATCCACGCCATCGCGATACCGACACCGATGGCCATCGCGAAATTGCTTGTGTACTTCATTGTTCAGACTCCTGTTTCGTTGATGGAAAGCCGAGGGCGTTTTCGGAGGGACTCTTAGTGTTCTACTCTTATGCGGATCGAGATACATTCCCGCCATGCGCACATTGAGCTGAATTCGTTCTCCAGAGCACCGCATTCACACTACTTACGCCTAATCGCTTTGACTGTCGCCACGAACCGAACGTAGTATCAGCTAGTTGGATCGATATAGGATTCGAGTCCGGCTCTGATCCAGCCCACAGTGGCCCTTCCGCTCGCCTTGCACCACTCTTCGCTCGACCACCACAAATCGTCAAAGCACTAAGGCCCGAAGGAATTAGCTATGGGATTGCATAGGTCTCACGGCTTCGAGCGGCTTCGAAGGCTATGAGGATACTATTGATGAAAAACAAATTGAGAGCAGCGCTGGTCTTAGGTGGTGCGATTATTGCCCTTGCGATCGCGGCGCCGTCGCCTGCGCTTGCGCAAGGCTATGTCTATGTCGGCCCAGGCTACTACGGTGGACCCGGAGAGGCCGGATGGGGCGCATACGATAGTCACCACACCTGGCGCGGCGCGCGATGGTGGCATCAAAACGATATTGAGTGGTTCTACGCCAATCATCCGCAATGGGCCGTGATAGACAGCGGATGGCTCAGCGAGGATGGCGACTACGACAATGAGGGTGTCTGGCACGATGCCTACTGGTGGCATCAGAACGATCCCGACTTCTTCTACGCGAATCATCCGCAGTGGATTTCATGGCAACCGGATTGGCGCGACCAGGACGGCGCGTACGACGACCAGCACAACTGGCATTACGGTGAATGGTGGTACAACCAGAACCCCGGCTGGGTCTCCGCCAACCATCCCAACTGGATTAGCCAACACGAAAACTGGGTGAATCACTCCGAGCGGCAGGACCATCGGGCCGTGATGCGGACCGAGAACGAAGGAAGTCAGCAGAGCCGCCAGCGGCAAGCCTCGATTCAGCAGAACCAGGTGAATCAACAGAATCAGAGGGCGGCAAGCAATCAACAGAACGAGGCGAATCGCCAGCAGCAAGCGTCGCGCGAGCAAGCGGTCCAGCAGAAGCAGGTCGAGCAGAGGCAACAGGTCCAGGAGAAGCAGCAGCAGGATCGCCAGCAGCAAGCGTCACGCGAACAGCAAAACCGGCAACAGCAAGCGGATCGCCAACAACAGAATCAGGCGAATCGCCAGCAACAGGCGTCGCGCGAACAGCAAAACCGGCAACAGCAAGCGGATCGCCAACAACAGAACCAGGCGAGGCAGCAGGCTTCACATCAGCAGGCGACTCACGAACAGCAGGGACGGCAAGAGCAAGCCGCGCCACGTCAGGAGCCAGCGACGCACGCGCAGAACCGGCCCGAGCAAGCGGCGCCGCGCCAGCAGCAAGCAAATCATGAGCAGCAATCGTCGCGTCAGCAGCAGCACGAACCGGAGCGTCAGGCTAACGCGGGTCATCCAGGAGAGAACCGCGGAGATAAGTAATCTTCAACGCGATATGGCCTGACCGAGAGCATATCGCTTCCACTATAATAATGGCGGCCGTACCGATCCCAAAGATGGTGCGGCCGCTGAACTTTGTCAGGCCATGCGATGCGGGTGATAAAGCTAGTGCACGAAGGGTGGAAACAATTTCACCGATGAGTCCGCGAAAGCATCGCGCCTCCTCTTCGCTGACGCGCAGAAGCTGCAAATACTCGGGGGCCAACAGCTTCAAGAACAGCCTCGTCAGCCGTCAATCCGGTACTTACGCTCGAACTCCCAGACCTCTGGGAAGCCCATCAACTCATTCATAGCCTCAAGTCCCATGCCCAGGAGCGGTACGTCGACGCCGCCGCTTCCCCCGTGATCGCGCAGATAAGTATATGCGAGTCTGATGGCCTCGGCCGCGGCCAGCATCGCGAGCGCCGGATAGATCGCGATAGCGAACCCCAACTCCTTGAGCCGCCCGGCGTTGACCAGCGGTGTCCGCCCGCCTTCAACGAGGTTGGCCATCAGGGGCGCACCGATCTCGCGCCCGATACGCGCCAGTTCTTCTTCGCTCTGCGGGGACTCGACAAAGATTACGTCCGCGCCTGCCTTGGCGTAGGCCTCGGCGCGCCTAAGCGCCTCGTCGAGGCCGAGCGTGGTGCGCGCATCGGTGCGAGCGACGATCAGCGTTTCGTCGCTGCGGCGGCTGTCGGCGGCGACCCGAATCTTCGCGACCATCTCAGCGATCGCAACGACTCGCCGCCCATCGGTATGTCCGCATTTCTTCGGGATCTCCTGGTCTTCTATCTGGATCGCGCGGGCGCCGGCAGCTTCATAGCCGCGCACGGTGTGCCGCACGTTCAGCAGCCCACCGTATCCCGTATCAGCGTCGGCGATGAGCGCCGTCGAAGTGCCCTCGGCAATCGCGCGCACACGCTGAACCATGTCGGTGTAAGTCGCCAAGCCCGCATCTGGCAGCCCCAGGTGCGAAGCGGCAATTCCATAGCCGGTCATGTAGAGCGCGTCGAAGCCCAAGCGGTCTGCAATCCGTGCCGAGATCATGTCGTAGACTCCGGGCGCGATGATGAACTTCTTTTTCTCGATCAGCGTCTTCAACGACGGCTTGGCAATTTCCGGCATCGGCCCGCCCTCCGGCTGAGTTTGCGCTATTTCCTGGCAGAGCCAGTTGCTTGCGGCATCGGAATTTCGTGCATCCGCGCCGTGGTGTCGTTGTCGTACTCCAGGTGTAGCGCGCGCACGATCATCCCGTGCATCCGCCACAGCCCGATCACGTAAAACATCTCCATGATTTCAGGGTCCGACAGATGCTTCTTCAGCTCGGCGAAGGTTTCGTCCTCGACCAGGTTGCGCCCAACCAACTCATCGGTCGCCGCCATCACTGCCCGTTCCGGCGCGGTGAACGACTCACTCGCGATCCACCCCTTGATCGCTGACAGCTTTTCCTCGGTCAGTCCGACCATCCGGGCGACCTTGAGATGCTGCGAGTACTCGAAGCGCGACTCGCCAACGATTCCCGTCCGCAGGATGGCCAACTCGCGCAGCTTTGGGTCGAGCTTGCGCCCCGGCGCCATCAGGGCAGCAAGCGTGGTGCGAGCTTGTATCAAAAGGTCGGGAACCAGGGCGAACGTGGTCCAGTAGTCGCCCGGCGTGCCGGTAGCAGTGCCGGGCTCGGTGACCGGGTCGCGATCGCCGAAGTAATTCCGGTAGATATCGAGGACCTCGGGCGAGGCCTCAGCCTTACTCACTTGGCGCAATCTTCCCATGGTGGCTACTAAAAACTCCGAACGCGCCGAAAAGTCTAGAGTTTCAGGGGCTGCCGTAGTATCGCCGGCGTGCCTAATGGGGGCCCCCACCCATCTTAGTTGACGGTGGGGCCGCTTCAGTTAAACGTGAGCCGCAGCGCTATCGTGAGGTCTGACTCGACGATAGCTGCGCGCGCTGCTTGAAGCCGGCCAGGATCACTTTAGCGAGCGCCCCGTAATTCCCGTCGAAATGATGGCCGCCCTTAATGCCAAAGGTTTCGTCGCCTCGCGGCGCAAGCGTCGGACACGCCGAATCCGTTTCGTCTTTCCCGTAGAAGCACTGCATCAACCGCGGCGGAATTTTAGTTGCTTCAGGCAACACCGGTAGCGCGGCGGTTCCCGGCGGCTCGCCCAGCCAGCCGCTAACCGTGATTTCGAAATCCGCAGACTTCGAAAGTGCCAGCAGGGCGATCAGTGCCACATGTGCGCGCAGGTTCTGCGGCAATCGATTGTAGGCGAATGGCATCACATCGGCGCCGAACGAATAACCGATCAACGCAACCTGGTCGACGTGCCACTTGGCCATGAACGTCTCGATCAACGCCGCGACCGCGGTTGCGGTCTGCTCCGGCGTCTTCTTGCTCCAGAAATATCGCAAGCTGTCCAAACCAACCACCGGTACGCCTTGATGCTGAAGGTCTTCCGCGATGGTCTTATCGAGGTCCCGCCATCCACCATCGCCCGACAGGACGATCGCCATCAGGTTGGTTGGATGTTCAACCGGCAGTTCGACGAGCGGCAATTCCGAAATATCAGCAACCTTTGGAATGTTGGTGAGCACTGGCCGGGGCACCGCAAGATGCGGCTCGATTAGAGACCGCAGTGCATCGCCCGACGTCACACTGGCCGGTATCTCGTGGAGATCGATGGGCGCGCCCTCATGCCGCAATCTCATGAGGTACTCGCGATCTGTTCTGCGAATACGGTGCGTGAGTCCGACGGTCCAGAAGCCGGGCAATTTTTTGGGAGCACCGTAGCGAATTCCGCCTCGGCGTACCGTTGTCGGCAGGTCGGAACAAATCGGCCGCCGGCTCACGATGGTCTCGGAAGGATCGAGCGCAACGGCTCCTGCAATCGTCACCGACGGAGCTTCGGCCAGTATCATCTCGGCGAGCGTCCCGCCTTCGCCGGTTCCGGCAACGATCGGCGTCAGGTAGTTTGGAAACCCGCGCTCGCGCTGAAGCTGGCGGCTGAACCATTCAGCGTCGTAAACCAGGTTGTGACACTTCTCATTCACCTTATCCAGACGGCTCAAATACTCTCTGCTGTCAACGTCGGCTACGAACGCGCCTCCTTGTGCTATCGCCCGAGCGGCAGTCTCATCCCCCGTCGACAATCCCTTTCGGCCGGAAAAGTAGATTACGACGCCACGAACCTGACCCTGCGGCTCGGCTACTTTGATGCTGCCATAGCGGCCAGAATCCATGGTGTAAGCCGGCGCCGCGCCGAGACAGCAGAAGAGGGCAGCGACGAGAGCAAGCGCGCGACGAACTCCGATCATGTCACGGAAGGACCGCGGCTGTATCCGCTGGCGAGCGCTGCCACATCGGCAAGGCTGATGAACGGACCAATCGTGCCCGATGCCGCCAGATAGCGAGGTTCCCAGACCGGATGGAACTTATTCTTGAAGCCGCGGAGCCCCTGAAAATTGTAGATGGGTCCGCCGTGCTCCCAGAGCAGTCCCGCAATCCGATGCCATCGTGACGAAAGTGGCGTCCGCGCTATCCCCGCCAATGGCGCCGTCCCAAGGCTGAGCGCCTTGAAGTGTTGGGCTTTCAGCTCCAACGCCAACCGGGTGAACATGAACTCCATCGTGTATGCTGGCGCCCCGGGCACCTGCCGCATGAGTCCTATCGTCGCCTCGGTCTGGCGATCGGTAGTCATGAAGGTGACGAACGCGAGCGGCTTGTCATTTTGCCATGAGAGCGCCGCCGATTGGGCCTCGATAAAACGCGGCTCGAAAGACGCCACCGAGAACCGTCGTTCGGCGGCGCGATGCTTGGCAAGCCATCGCTCCGAGATCTGACTCAGGACCTCCTGCTGCTGGCATACCCGTTGTGGAGATAGTATCTGGAACGTGAGCCCCTCTCGTTCGCCACGCTTCAATGCCTGGCGCAGCCCGTAGCGCTCTGAACCTTCCAGACTGAATTGATCGAGATTGACACAGGCCTCTTCGCCGACTTTCACGACTCGAAGACCCGCATCCAGGTAGAGCGGGAGACTGTCGGGGCGAACTTGATAGAAGGCCGCGCGTCCACCGTGCTTGTCGGCTAGCTCGACAAAGCGCCAAACCAGTTCCGGCCATTCTTCGCAAGCACCGACCGGGTCGAATAGTGCGACCCAGCTCCGGCCGCGCTTGGCATACATAAGAAATGAGTTTCCCGAACTCGAAAACAGGAAGCTCTTGTCGCCCATCAACGCCAGCATCGTGGCGCTGCGCTCCTGGCCGCGAATGATAGCCGCCGCCCGCGAGAGATCTTGCACCGAAGGTGGCTCGACCCGGCCAGGTGCCGTCCGCAACAACTGCCATAGCGAAAGTCCGAGCGCGAAGATCGACGCGCCGAGAATTGCCCGCAACGACCTGGACGCCTGCGCGTCGAACTCGAACTGCCACCAGATTTCGCGCCGGTAGGCAACCTCGCGAAAAGCGAACAGCAGGATCCCGGTCGCGCCCGCGATCACGACGGCAATCGCGATGAACCATCCCAGCCTGAACGGCTGATGCATGAACGCGGCGGGCCGAAGGAATTGGCGTCGCGTCGCGAGCAGGAGACCTACGAGGAAAATAATTGCCGCGGTCTCGCCGAAGGCCAGCCCTTTCGCCAGACATAGCGCGACGTTGAGCAGTGCGACGATCAGCGCCAGCCACCAGGCGCCATCGAGCCGATGATACAAGCCGCGCGCGACGAACAACAGAAACACGCCCGCCAAAGTAGCCACCAAGTGCGAGATCTCGACCGCCCACAGCGGCAGAACCTCTTGCAGCGTCGCCAGCCGCCAATCCAGAGCGGGAGTCGCACCCGATACGACCAGCATGGCGCCCACCGCGAAAGTGATCACGCTGAGGAATATTGGCGCGAGAAGGTCGGCGCCCATCGAAGCGCGTTCCTCCGCCTTGGAAGCAAAACGACCGGTCGCGCTCCTTAGTTCGAAGCCTGCCAATAGTGCTGCGGCAAGCACAAGTGGCAGAAGGAAATAGACGCCCCTATAGATGAGCAAGGCCGCGACTAACTGATCGGACGGGACAAACCGTCTGAGAACCAGGAACACGACAAGGTCAAAGACCCCGAGGCCGCCGGGAACCTGGCTGATCACAGCCAGCGCGCTGGCCACCGAGAAGACTGCCGCAAAACTGAAGAAGTCGATTTCTCCGCGCGGCAGCAGGAACCAGAATGCGGCCGCTGCCGCCGCCTGATCGACGCCGCTTGCGAGGAGCTGAAGCAGCGTGATCGCGAGCGAAGGCATTTGGATCCGAAGTCGTCCGATCGCCACCGGCGCGCGACGCCATACGCGCAACAGAAGCGTGACAAGGGTTGCGAGCAATGCCGCCGCGCCGATGCCTCGAATCAAAATGATCGAAATCGGCAAGAGGCGTGTCATCGCGCTTCCCGCGAGCATCAGACTCCCGGCGGTGAATACCCCCACGCCAATACCGAACGCCACGTTGATGAAGAACATGACCCGGGCGCTTTGCTCCGGTCGCACGCCAACCGATCCGTAGACCCGATCGCGAACAGCATCGGCGGTTAGCGCCCGAAGACCGACCGCTTTGCCGAGCGCGGACCCGCAGAATGAGGCAAGCAGCAGGGCCGGGGTGGAGACTTTCACGCCGACATAGCCCAAAGCGCACAGGTCGCGTCCAACCAGCGCCAGGTAGCTCAGCGCGGTCAACAAAATGGAAATCCAGATGAGCGCGCGGGGCGTAGCCCGCAGCGCCTGTGACACGCCGTGGTAATCGAGGCTCCGCGACAAGCCACGCAGAAAAAACAGGACCAGCGCGCACGCGGCGAGGGTGACGACGGGCCCGGCGATCCGGCGCACGATTTTGGCGCGCCCGATCAGCGAACGATCAGAATGGAGTTGTCTAACGTCCATTAGCGGTGGGATGGGAACCAATCCCGATCAGGACCAACACTCGGCGCATGTGCGGTTTAGTGGCGCGCCTCGATCATAGTGTCACCGTCGCGTCTTCTTTGACAACTTAGCAGTTTTTGATCAACGTCCGCGACTCAGTCCGCACGAGTATAGGACTTCGATTCATTAGATCTTCTGAAATGGATTTTCGTCGGACTAATGAAGAAAACCTGAACATTCGAAGCAATCGGATCGTCACATAAATGGGTGCCCGCGCAGAGGCCGCGAACCAGTCGCGGGTTCTCTGTCACCCCCGAAGAGAGGCGACCCGTGGCGGCTCGCCGTGGCATCCGAACCTCATGCCCGCGCAACGCGTATATAAGGAGGTCGCGAATGCCGACAGGAAATCGTGTTTCGGTCCGCCACCTGATGGCTGCCATGGTCGTCGTGATAGTGCTCGCGATTGCTCTCGCGGCTCCCGCAGGCGCCTCAGTAAAACCCGGCGACGTCATCACTGCGCAGAGCGCCTACAAGGTGAAAGATCTTGTCTCGCCCGGCGTGTACTACAAAGTCACGCAGGGCATGACAATGGACATCGTGCCGATGTCGACCGTTGAATGGCCACCTCCGTATCGTGATGCCACCGAGAAATACTCCGACCAGGTGCGGCTCTCGCACGACGGCCGTTCGCTGGTCAACTATGTGGCCGGGCAACCGTTTCCCTTTCTCGACCCCAACGATCCCAACGTCGCTACCAAGATCATGTGGGACGCCGCGTTCCGGCCTATCACTTCCGACGACTATGATCTTCGCTACTACGACTGCGACGATGTGTACACCGGGCTAAACGCCCCCTACAGGGTGATCGACTACTTTCAGATTGGCCACTACGCCGGTTACGATGAAGTCGGACGCACCGAAGTCGATCCGATTCCGATCGATCCCGATTTCAAAGTCAGCGGGCGTTACTGGATGTTCGGGCTTTATCCCATTCTTGCGCCCGAGAATCTGCGCGGTGCTGGTTTCATTCGCTACCGCTACGAAAACCCAAACAAGGCCGACGATATCTGGCAATGGACGCCCGGGGCGCGGCGGCTGCGGCGCCTGAACGAAGGGATCATGAGCGACGCGGCGGTCGGCGGCGGCAATCCCACTTCGTTCGATCCCGATCACTATTCGGGCTTCAACGCCAAGGTCGAAGAATACAACTACAAGTTCCTCGGCCAGAAGACGATGCTGGCGTCGGTGAACGCCAGGCATTCTCCGGAAATCACCTGCGCGACCGACGGCGGCGCCAGCGCGTGCCCCGAAGATTGGCAGTTGCGCCGGCTGTATATTGTCCAGACCTCACCGCGTCGATCTGTCAACACTCAGTCGCTGCATTCGAAGTCGATTCTCTACATCGACGGTGAGATGTGGTTCGAACCCTATGTCGATGAATACGATCCCAACGGTCAGCTCTGGCAAAATCACATCTACTGGCTGACCTATCGTGACCGTCCGGTGCCTGATGCACGTGTCGCGCTCTATCCTTTCAAACGCGAATTCGTGGTGGGAGCCGCCGCTACCGATGTTCAGTCCGGAATGACCACGATGTGTTACTTGCCGGGGCAGAACACACCCGAGCACGAATGCTGGTACATCAATATGGGCGCCGTCGGCCGCGACTTCTTCACCCCCGACGCGATGGTGCGAGCCGCGCCGTGACCGCGGCTATGGCTTCACGAATTTCAACATGAAGCGATCGCTGGTGCCGCGTCGAGCCCCCGCTGCTTGCGGCGCCGTCACCCAGGTTCGATCGTCTTCGGGATGCCGCAGCGCGCTCGACGCAGCGGCCAACTTGAAGCCCGACTTCTCCACTTCGCTGATTAAAAAATCCTCGTCGATACGATGCAACTGGACATCGTTCGCGCCGCTACCGTTTTTCGCGCTGTGGTCCACGATGCCATAGACGCCGCCCGTCTTCAGCGCTTTGAAGATCCCGCCGTTGACCTTGCTGCGATCGGCTTTGAGCAGCACCAGGTCGTGGTAGTTCATATTCATGACGACCACATCGAGCGATCCGGGCGGCGCGCCGAGCAGGTCGTCACTGTCGTAGCCCTTGCTTACCGCGATGACATTTTTGAGCGCGGGATTCTTAAGACGCGTATTCCACACTTCGCCGATTCGTTTGAGCCGGTCCGGAAAGATTGGATTTTGCGAGTACACGGTTCCCGACGGGCCGACGGCGGCCGACAGCAACTGCGTCGTGTATCCGCCGCCCGCGAAAATGTCCGCGACCTTCATCCCGGGTTGAATCCCGAAAAACGCGAGCATCTGCTCCGGCCTCCGCCCCGCATCGAGCGCGGTGTCCTGCGCGGGACGGCCGGGCGATGCGACCGCGGCCTTGATGTTTGCCGGAATCTGATCCGGCGCGATTGCCGGCGCCTCAGTCACGCCTGCGGCGGTCTGCGCGTGCGTGGGTTGAACCGCCACCAATGAGATCGTCGCAAACAGCGCTGCGATCGCGAAAACCGTCGATGCCCTTCTAGTCATGGTTTCTCCCCGGGTTGTGATCTTCATCTCGCGCCGATCGCGCGATCGAGTTATTTTCTGCGAGTTCCTCGCGATGCGCCATCTTTGCCCGCCATCAGCTTGCGCAAAAGTGGGAATGATCGCACTGACCCTGTGCAAAATCGCACAGGCTCAAAACGGCCTCGCTCGATGCTCCTCGCGCGGGCGGCGCTGACTGCCGTAGCGCAAGATTTTTGCGCTACGCCGGAAGGCGTCCGCGATCGCCGAGGAGACCAGTCGAATCCGCGCCGCCCGGCGCAGGTCTTCATGCGTAACCAGCCAAATCGGCCGCAGGGTCGGCTCCTCATGCGGCCAGACGCGCACCAGGTTCTTTTGCTCGTCGCCGAAGATACAACTCAGTTCGGTGATGCCCAACCCCGCGGCAGCCGCTTTCGCTTGAACGGTCTTATCGTTACTGCGCAGCGCGATCTTCGCGCCTTCCACCGACTCCTTCATAAACAGCGGCCCGAAGCCCGACGACGGCGTCCCGATATAGGTGATGAGTGAGTGGCCCTTGAGCCCGCGTCCTCGCGTGGGAGTCCCGTTTTTGGACAGGTAGTCACGCGACGCGTAAAGCGTGAAGCCCAGTTCACCCAGCCTGCGGCAGACCAGGCTCGCGGCGGTCGGCTTCACCGGCCGTACCGCGATCTCCGCCTCGCGCCGCGCGATATCCAGAATTCGGATGCCGGTGAGAATTTCCACTTGCAACTCGGGATGGCGCTCGCGCAGCGCCGCCAATTCGGGAACGATCACGTGCGATGCGAGCACCTCGGTCGTGGTCAAACGGATGCGCCCGCCGAATTGTGAATCGTGACCCGCAACCATTCGCTCAATGTCGAAGGCGGCAGCCTCCATCGCCTCGCACTGTCGCAAGATGGTCTGACCGGCGGAGGTCGCCGACAAACCCTCAGGCGTGCGCGTGAGCAGCTTGGCGCCGAGCCGGTCCTCGAGCGCCGCGATTCGGCGTCCGACGGTCACGTGATCGACACCGAGAGTGCGCGCGGCGCCCGACAGGCTGCCTTCGCGCGAGGCCGCAAGGAAGAAACGGATGTCGTCCCATTCCCATTTGCCGGACATAGTGTTCAGCCTCGCACATGCGCAGGGCGAGCCTCAAACCGCCGCCGATTAACATGTGGCCGATGCAATCTCGATGGAAATGCCGCCGCCGTTGCGGAGGCGCGGAAAATTTTGATTGGTGGAGCTGAGCGGGGTCGAACCGCCGACCTCCTGAATGCCATTCAGGCGCTCTCCCAATTGAGCTACAGCCCCACTCGGGAAGGAACTTCAGCTAATCCGAACCCGCCCGCAGAGTCAATCCAGCCACCGGGACACAGAGATGCGAGCGCTCCTTTCGTTTTTGTCATCCAGAAGCAAGCGCAGCGCTGCTGAAGGATCTCGTGGCCCCACAAAACAAAGTTGCACCATGGACCCGCACCGTGAGCGATACTCGCGGACACGCACTCGGATGCTGAGAGCAACATTCGATAGGGATTCTCCACCGAGATCCTTCGGCATCGCTCCGCTCACCTCTGGATGACAAGGGAAAAGCGATGAGGTGCGCGTGCGTCGTGGCACTCCATCACCGCGCGAAGCGCGCGCCCGCCCTCATCCGGCCGTCACGCCGGTCGCAATTCAAAGAGCGACCAGCGCGCCATCCACCTTCTCCCGCAATAGCGAGAGAAGGGCTTTGGAGAAGTCCAGCGCTTCGCGGATCGAGGTCCGGTTCTTTCCTTTCATGGTAGGGGCGGTTTCGCGAACCGCCCGCAACGATATTTGCGGCTGCGGAAAAATCCATCGCGGCGCGCAGGTCCTCGCCGCCGCGGAAACACCGGACTTTATTGTGTAGCGCTACTCTGATTGAATCGAAACTCCGCGACCGCGCTCGCGCCGCGGAACAGGAACCATTAGCCAATGCTCCGTTTTCTAACCGCCGGTGAATCGCACGGCCCCGAATTGGTCGCCGTGGTCGAAGGCGTGCCGGCCGGTTTCGAGATCGATGTCGCGAAAATCAACGCCGACCTCGCGCGCCGGCAAAAAGGCTACGGCCGCGGCGGCCGGATGCTGATTGAAAAAGACGAGGTGCGGCCGGTTTCCGGCATCCGCTTCGGACGCAGCATGGGCAGTCCGATCACCTTCATCATCGAGAATCGCGACTACAAAAATTGGGAGAAGCGGATGTCGGCCGACCCGAGCGATCGCGGCGAGGCCAAGCCGGTGACGCGTCCGCGGCCCGGACATGCGGACCTGGCGGGGGTGCTGAAGTACAACCTCGAAGATATCCGCGACGTCCTCGAGCGCGCGTCGGCGCGCGAGACTACCGCGCGGGTCGCGATCGGCGCGTTCGCGCAAGCAACTTCTTGCGCCCTTCGGCATTTCGATTCTGGGCTACTGCGTCGAGTATCGGCGCGACCGAAGCGAAGAAACACCGACGGACATTCCGATCGACGAGCTGCGCCGCCTCACCGAAGAGTCGCAGGTGCGGATGGCCGATGCGGACGCGGAGCGCGCGATGATCGCCGAAATCGACGCCTGCAAGAAAACCGGCGACACGCTGGGCGGCGTGGTCGAGGTGATCGCGACCGGGCTGCCGGTCGGACTCGGCAGCCATGTGCAATGGGATCGCAAGCTCGACGGCCGCCTCGCGCATGCGTTGCTGAGCATCCAGGCGGTCAAGGGCGTCGAGATCGGGATGGGGCTTCAAGGCGGCGCGCGTGCGCGGATCGCAACTCCATGATGAGATCGGCTACGACCGCGAGGAGCGCCGCTTCACGCGCTATTCCAACAACTCGGGCGGCACCGAAGGCGGCATGACCACCGGCGAGCCGATTCGGGTGCGGGTCGCATTCAAGCCGCTCTCGACCCTGATGCGTCCGCTGCGATCGGCCGATATCAAGAGCAAGGCGGAGGCGGTCGGCGCGATCGAGCGCTCCGACGTATGCGCGATTCCGGCGGCGGCGGTGATCGCGGAGGCGGTGGTGGCATTCGAACTGGCGGACGGCATTTCTGGAAAAATTCGGCGGCGATTCATTCGCCGAAATCACGCGCAACTACCAGGGTTACCTGGAACAGGTCCGCAACTATTAAGCCGTCATGCAGCTGGCATGCCGCCGAAGCTGATACTGACCGGCTTCATGGCGAACCGGCAAGAGCGCGGTCGCGCGCGAGCCTCGCGCGGCGCCTCGCGTGGCGCTCTGATCGACAGCGATGAGCGAGTCCTATCGCGCGCGCGGGCAAATCGATCGCCGCGATTTTCGAAAGCGAAGGCGAAGCCCAATTCCGCAAGCTCGAACGCGAAATTATCGCCGAGCTCTCGCGCGGCGTTCCGCTGTGCCCGCTGTCCGGCAATCCGCTGCCCGCGGTTATCGCGACCGGAGGCGGCGCGCTGATCGATGACGCCAACTACCGCGCGCTGAGTCGCGCGGGCGTGATCGTATGCCTGACCGCGCGGCCCGAAGTGATCGCGCGGCGCCTGGAAAAATCGCGCGCGCGCCGGCCCAAACTGCTCGAAGGCGGCAAGCCGCTGCCCAGAGCGGATTGCGGAGCTGCTCGCCGAACGCAACCAGGCTTACGCGCGCGCGGAAGTAACAATCGATACCTCGGACTTGAGCGCGGAGCAGGCGGCCGAGCGCGTGCTCGCCGCGTTCATCGAGCATGGAGCGCGGCGATGCGCAGCTTCCGCGTAGAACTCGGCCCGCTATCGCATCCGGTGCATGTCGGCGCGGCGATCCTCGATCGCGTCGGCGAGTTGGCCGTCGAGGCCGGACTCAAGCCCGGCCGCGCCGCGCTCATCACGGATTCCAATGTCGCGAAGTTTTACGCCGGCCGCGTCAGCGCGTCGTTGAAGGCGGCGGGCTTCGACGCGATCGCGATCGAAATTCCCGCCGGCGAAACGAGCAAGTCGCTCGAAATGCTCGGCCAGCTTTACGATCGGATGACCGCCGCCGAGATCGATCGGCAAAGCGTCGTGTTCGCGCTCGGGGGCGGCGTGGTCGGCGACCTCGGCGGGTTCGCGGCGGCAACTTATCTGCGCGGAATCGCGGTGGTGCAAATTCCGACCACCGTGGTGGCGCAGGTCGACTCATCGCTCGGCGGGAAGACCGGCGATCAATCATCGGGTCGGAAAAAATCTCATCGGCGCGTTCTATCAGCCGAAAATGATCGTGGCCGATGTCGCCACGCTGGCGACGCTGCCCGAGCGCGAATTCCGCGAGGGGCTGGCGGAAGTTATCAAGTACGGCGCGATCATGGACGCGCCGATGGTCGCGGACCTGGAGCGCGACCTGGCGAAAATTCTCGCGCGCGACGCCGCGGTGCTCGAAGCGATGGTCGAGCGATCGCTACGGCATAAGGCGAACGTGGTCGAAGGCGACGAGCGCGAGAGTGGGCGGCGCAAGATTCTGAATTTCGGCCACACCGTCGGGCACGCGATCGAGGCGTCGTCGGGCTACGGAAATTTTTTGCACGGCGAGGCGGTGGCGATCGGGATGGTCGCGGCGTGCAAGCTGTCGCGGAAATTCGCGGGCCTCGCGGAGAGCGAGGAGACGCGGCTGGTCGAGCTGATCCGGCGCGCGGGATTGCCGACGGAGATGCCGGCGGCGCCAGGGATCGGTGAAGATTTCATGCGCGCGTTGCGGGTCGACAAAAAGCGCATCGAGAAGCAGATCGAGTTCGTTGTGATCGACAAAGTCGGACATGCGTACACCCAAAGCCTGCAAATTGACGCAATTATGTCGACGCTGAGCAGCATTTCGACGACCCCGTGATACCTCCGAGCAACACTTTTGCAACATTTTTTGAATACCTGGCGAACGATGGTCGTCGTTAGAAGTGCACCGGAAATCCAGCGTTTAGCATTTTTGCAATAGCGGAGGTTTCGCGCGCCGGATGCATCGCGGTGACAATCTCTGACGAAGTAAGCCGCAGATAATCGACACGCATATAGCAATCGTCATCCGAGCGGAGTACAAGTTAGGGGAACCATCTTTGGGTGGTTATAGTCGGGCCGAAGCAGTAGGAAGGGCAGACGACTAATTCTATGTGATGGGGGGATGAGGTGGATCATGGATCGTATGGAGACCGTTAAGACTCGCGTTCTCACCGTTCAGGAAGTTTCCAAGTATCTCCGAGTTCATCCGTCGACCATTTATCGGATGCTGAAGCGCAATCAGTTGCCGGCGTTTCGTGTAGGCAGCGACTGGCGTTTCACGGTCGAAGCCATCGATAAATGGCGCGCCGAGGCCGAGCTGGAGGCATTGGGCCGTCCGCTCGAGGCCGCGATGGGCGGCGGTCGCATGATGCATCTGGAACAGGAAGGCGCGGCGAAGTAGTTTTCGCTGTTCGTTCGGCTGTCGCTTTGAGAGCTAGTGGTTAGCTAACTAGAGCGGTGGTGTGCCTTCTCTTTCGGGAATGAAGGTCGCGAGGATTATCAGCGCGACGCCCACCGTGATGGCGCTATCAGCGACATTGAACACTGGAAAGTTCGCCGCGTAGTAGTGCACCCTGGATGAAATCGATGACGCGGCCACGCACCGCGCGATCGATCAGGTTTCCTGCCGCCCCCGCTAGCACCAGCGCAAAAGCGAACGAAGTCAGCGTGATCTCGCCGGCCTCCGCGATCAGTACCAGCAACACCACGATTGCCGTCACCGACAGCGCGAACAGGAATACCGTACGGAAAATCGGCGGCATCGTCGCGAACATACTGAATGCGGCGCCGGGATTTTGTGTGTAGGTGATATCAAACCAGTTGGCGACCACCGGGATACTCTCATAGAGCATCATGTGGGTGCTCACATAAATCTTGGAAAACTGATCGATTGCGATCAGTGGAATCGCGACCAACCCCACCAGAATCGAAAATGAGCGCCAGTTACGTGGCGGCTTGCCATCATATCGCAGTGCGGTTTTCGGAAAGGCGCTCATGGTGTCGCGCCGACCACCGCGCGGCATCGAGGATCGAGCTCCGCGCCCGAGGCGTCCTCGAAGTACATCCAGCATCGCGGGCACTTGGTACCCTTCGCGCGCGCTCCGATCAGCAACACCGGCGCATGAGTTCCCTCGTGAGTGTATTCGCCGGATGACTTGAGATCCTCGTCGTCCTCATGCTGCCAGCGCGGGGCGGCATCTCCGTCGCTCATGACGTTGACCTTCGAGACGACGAACAGCTCCTTCAGCAGGTCCGTATCGTTCGCGCTGAAGGGTGCACCGCCGCCGTTGGATGCGGAGGCTGCGGCGCCATCGGAAATCCGACCCCAGTTGATTCGGATGGACGCTTCGAGTGGCGCTCCGATAGTTCCCGCCTTGCGCATCGTTTCGAGCAGCTTTAACGCCTCGCCACGAACTTCCATCAGCCGCTCCCAGCGTGCGGAGAGCTTCTCGTCCGCCCACTCCGGATGCGGCTGCGCCAATGTCAGCAGATGCACGCTTGCCACCTTCTCGCCCGGCATGTGCGCATACACTTCGTCACTAGTGAACGGAATCAGCGGCGCGAGAATTCTGACCAGCACGTCGAGC
Organism: uncultured delta proteobacterium; assembly: GCA_963747115.1. Lineage (GTDB taxonomy): Bacteria > Desulfobacterota > Binatia > Binatales > Binataceae > DATGKG01. The sequence goes on from CAVVEB010000009.1 coordinate 119,207, forward strand.
ACCAGGTAAAGCGTCGTCTGCGCCGAGCGGCGCCCGCGCGAATCTTTGCCGTCGCAGTAGAGCCGATCGCGCGCGACATCAATATAGAGCGAGCTCAAATCCACCACCGCAAAGTTCTGCACCGCATGATAGACGGCCTGAAAATCGAATTTCTCGTAGGCGAGGCACGCCTCGGTCTTCAGCTTCTCGGTGCGCGCGAGCATGAAGCGGTCGAACTCCGTCATGTCGGCATAAGCGACTGAATTGCGCGCCGGATCGAAGTCCGAAATGTTGCCCAACACGAACCGGCAGGTGTTGCGAATCTTGCGATACGACTCCGAGACCGCATCGTAAATGGTCTTGCCGAGATTCATGTCGGAGGAATAATCGAGCGACGCGTACACCAGCCGGATCACGTCGGCGCCGAGCCGATTCACCGCGTCCTGCGCGTCCTCCGTGTTGCCCAGCGACTTCGACATCTTGCGGCCCTTGTCGTCGAGCGTCAGGCCGTGGCTGATGACGTTGCGAAATGGCGCCGACTCGCGCGTCGCGACCGCGCACACCAGCGACGAGCTGAACCATCCGCGCGCCTGCTCGACCGCTTCGAGGTACGCATCCGCCGGCCAGCGCAGGTCGGGTCGCATCCCCAGCACCGCGGCCTGCGAGCTGCCCGAATCGAACCACACGTCGAGGATGTCATCGCCCTTGGCGAACGAATCATTGCCGCACTTCGGGCATTTCGCATCCGGCGCTTTGAAGTCGCTCGCAGGACGGATGTACCACGCGTCGGAGCCCTCGCGCGCGAAAATTTCCTCGGCGCGTTTCATCGTGGCGAGGTCGAGCATCACGTTGGCGCATTTGTCGCACTTCAGCGCCGGAATCGGCACGCCCCACGCGCGCTGGCGCGAAATACACCAGTCGGGGCGCGTCTGTGTCATGTTGCGGATGCGATCGCGCGACCACGCGGGAGTCCAGGTCACCGCATCGATTTCTGAAACCATCTTTTCGCGCAATCCCTGATGGTCGATGCTGACAAACCATTGTTCGGTGGCCAGAAAAATCAGCGGATTGTGGCATCGCCAGCAATGCGGATAGCTATGCGTGAACGCTTCGTCATGCAGCAGCGCGCCGACCTTCCTCAGATGCTCGACGATTGCCGGATTCGCCTTGAAGACATTCTGCCCTTGCCACTCGCCACTGGTGAAGTTGCCCGAACCGTCAACCGGCGTAACAGGCTGGAGCCCGTATTGCGTGCCGACCACGAAATCTTCGTAGCCGTGACCGGGCGCGGTATGCACCAGGCCGGTGCCGGCATCCGCCGTGACGTGCGGCCCGTACATCAGCTTCACGTCGCGATCGAGAAACGGATGACAAAAGATATCCTTGCCGTCGAGCGCCTTCAGCGCCTCGCGCCCGAGCGGGATTGCCTTGTCGACGGAAATGCCGGTGGCTTTCTCGACCGCCTCGGCAAGCTTCTCCGCCACGATGTAGTAGTTCTCACCTGACTTCAGCGCGACGTAATCGAAGGTCTCGTTGAGCGAGATTCCCAGGTTTGCCGGCAGCGTCCATGGCGTCGTGGTCCAGATTACAGCGAACAATTTTCCCGCCCTGTGCGCCGCCGCGATTTCCACGCCTTCATTCTGATCGGCTGCGAGCGCCGCCGCGTTGCCGACTTTCCCGTTAAGCGCAAACCTCACATAGATCGACGGCGAGCGATCCTCTTCGTATTCGACCTCGGCCTCAGCCAGCGCGGTGCGGCAATCGAAACACCAGTGCACCGGGCGCAAACCGCGATAGACGTAACCGAACTCGACCAGCTTTCGCAGCACGCCGATTTCAGCTGCCTCGTAATCATTCGCCATCGTGAGATACGGATTGAACCAGTCGCCGATACATCCGAGGCGGCGAAAATCCTGGCGCTGCAGGTTGACCCACTTCTCGGCCTCGGCGCGGCATAGCTTGCGCAGCTCGAGCTTTGGCATCGTGCGCGCTTTGGGTCCGAGGTCGCGCGACACCTTATGCTCGATCGGCATCCCATGGCAGTCCCATCCGGGAACGAACGGCGAGCGATTGCCGAGCATCGAGCGCGAGCGCACCACGAAGTCTTTGAGAATCTTGTTGAGCGCGGTGCCGAGGTGCACGCGTCCGTTCGCGTAGGGCGGCCCGTCGTGCAGAATCCAGGTCGGCGCGTCCTTGCGCGTTTCCATCAGGCGCGCGTAGAGGTCGAGTTCATCCCACTTCGCGAGAGTCTCGGGTTCCCGTTTGGGCAGATTCGCCTTCATCGGGAATTCCGTTTTCGGAAGTTGTAAAGTCGATTTGTAGTCGATTTCTGCCACAGATTCCCGTGCCGATAGGGCCCACAGGTGCCCGCATCGTTCCAAATTTGTATCGAGCGACAAGACTAACTTAGCTATCGTCCCTGCGCGAGTGTCATCATCGTCGTTCCAGATTTCGTATTTGAAAAGAATTCAGCCCCGCCCTAGTATTCGACACCCATGACTCCACCGGGCGCACTCGCAGGACTCCGCGTGCTCGATCTCAGCACGCATCGGGCGCATCTATGCGCGCGGCTGCTGGCCGACATGGGCGCCGATGTGATCAAGGTCGAGCCGCCGGCGGGTGACACCGGACGCCGGATCGGTCCCTTCTACAATGACCTGCCGCATCCCGACCGGAGTCTTTTTTTCTGGTTTTACAATCTCAATAAACGATCCCTGACGCTCGACCTCAACCATCCTCGTGGCCGCGAGCTGGTGCTCGCGCTCGCCCGCTCCGTCGACGTGGTGATCGAAAGTTTCGCGCCCGGTGAGATGGCGAAGATGGGTCTGGGATGGGAGCAACTTCATCGCGCGAACCCGGCGCTGATCCTGCTCTCGGTCGCGCCGTTCGGACAAAGCGGGCCGTATCGCGATTTCGAAGCTGACGACACGGTCCTGACCGCGCTCGGCGGAATGCTTTACGTCAACGGCTTTCCAGCGCGCGCTCCGGTGCGGCCGCTCGGATTGCAGGCCTACCATTCGTCGGCGTTCTTCGGCGCGATCGCGACGATGATCGCGGTCCTCGCGCGCGACGGTGGTGGCGCGGGGCAATGGATCGATCTCAGCATGCAAGAAGCAACCGCCGCGGCGGTCGAACACGTCGCGGGAAGCTACTTCGGACAAAATCAGATCGAGCCGCGCCGCGGGACGTTGCACTGGAGCCGATTTTTTCGGGTCGGCAAATGCCGCGACGGTTACATCATGCATTGCACGCTCGGCGATTGGACCTCGCTCATCGAATGGGTGAAGTCCGACGGCAAGGCGCAGGACCTCGACGATCCGATTTGGGGTGAGGTGCTCTATCGCGCGCAAAACGGTGAGCATCTCATGGACGTGCTCGACGAATGGGTCAAGGACTACAACCGCGACGAACTCCTCGAGCGCGCGCAACTGCTTCGCCAGCCTTACGCGATCGTGCGCCGGCCCGAGGCGCTGCTCGAAGACGAGCAACTCGCCGCGCGCGGTTTTTTCGTCGAGGTCGAGCATCCGGAACTCGGCCGCAGCTTCCGTTACCCCGGCGCCCCATATCTTTTCACCGGCACTCCGTGGCGCGTATATCGGCGCCCACCGCTGCTGGGAGAACACACCGGCGAAATTTTGCGCGACGATCTTCAAATCGATCCGGTGGAGATGGCATCGATGCGCTTTGAGGGCGTGATTTAGCGATGGCGTCCACAAGTACCTTGCCGCTCGCTGGCGTTCGCATCCTCGATTTCACCTGGGTCGTCGCCGGGCCGGTGGCGACGCGAATTCTGGCGGACCACGGCGCCGAGGTGGTGAAGATCGAGCGCAAGAACCCGCCTCCGCTCGGCGATCGCAAACGCGGGATGCAATGCGATCTGCATCGCGACAAACTTTCCGTCGCTATCAATATGTCGAATCCCAATGGACTCGAACTGGCGCGCCGCCTCGCGCAAAAGAGCGATCTCGTGATGGATAACTTCTCGGCGCGCGTCATGCGAGGTTGGGGCATGGACTACGCGAGCCTCGTCACGATCAAGCCCGATATCATCTGCATCAGCATGTCGGGGCTCGGGCACACCGGACCGCGCTCGAGTTTCGTCAGCTACGGACCCACTCTGCAGGCGCTCAGCGGATTTACGCAATTGATGGCAGAGCCGGACGGTCAACCGGCAGGCTATGGATACTCATTCGCCGACATGGTGGGCGGTTACAGCGGAGCCCTCGCGGCACTGATCGCGCTGCACCATCGTCGCCGCACCGGCAACGGTCAGTTTGTCGATCTCTCGCAGTTCGAGGCGCTGACAAGCGTCATCGGACCGTCGCTGCTGGATATTTCGGTGAATGGACGCGAGCAACAACCGCCGCTGTACAACTCGCAGGAAGGTCCCGCCGCGCCGCATGGCATCTATCGATGCGCACCGCTGGATCAAGATGACGATCGATGGATCGCGATATCCGTCCGCTCGCAAGGCGAGTGGGAGCGGCTGGTCGCCGCGATCGGCGCGCCGGCGTGGACGTCGGATCGCAAATTTCACACGCTCTATCTGCGAATGAAAAATGGTGCCGAGCTCGACGCACATCTCGCACGATGGACCCGCGAGCGCAGCGCCGAAGACGCAATGTTTACGCTGCAACGGGCGCGAGTCGCGGCGGGCATCGTGGCCAATGGCCTCGATCTGTGCGCGCGCGATCCGCAGCTTCAGGAGCGCGGTTTCTGGCCAGGCGTGAAGCATCCTTACGGCCCGCTGAGCCAGGTCACCGGCATCCCATTCAAGCTGTCGGGCGGGTCGGGCTCAGTGAGAACGATCGCGCCCGATGTCGGCGAGAACAATGATTATGTCCTCGGCGACCTGCTCGGGCTTTCTCGCGCCGAGCGCGACGAGCTGATTGCGTCCGAGGCGATCTGGCCTTAAGCGCGACATCTACCTTCAAAAGTTCGATTACAACGCTCGTCCTCTGACCATTTGTCCACGGCCGTTTGTGCGATAGATTCACTTAGCCGTCTGTCGGCAGAGGTGTAACTGATTGATAGCAAGCGTGCTGTCTTCCGCGCTGCACGGCGTCGACGCCTTCGCGGTTGAGGTCGAAGTCCATGTCGGCACGGGCGTACCCGGCGTGAGGACGGTGGGGCTCGCTGAGGGCGCGGTCAGGGAATCGCAGGAGCGGGTCAAACCGGCGATCGTCAATTCGGGCTACGATTTTCCCAATCGAAAAATCACCATCAACCTCGCGCCCGCGGACATGCGCAAGGATGGCTCGGCATTCGATCTGCCGATGGCGCTGGCGCTGCTCGGCGCGACCGGACGTCTGACCAGTCGCGAACGGCTGCGGCGCTATCTTTGTATCGGCGAACTCGCGCTCGACGGCCGCGTCAAAGCTATCAAGGGCGCGCTGCCAACCGCGTTGCTCGCGCGGGCCGGGAAGTATGACGGCCTGGTGCTCCCGCGCGAAAACGCGCTGGAGGCCAGCGTGATCGGTGACGGCGTCGGGGTTTTGCCGGTGGACACCTTGCGCGAGACGCTAGAGTTCTTCGAGGGTCTGCGCGAGTTGAAGCCGACGGTCGCGAATGTCGCCGACCTGTTCAGCGCGCATAGCGGCTACGAAGTGGATTTCAGCGACGTTAAAGGTCAGGAGCAGGCCAAACGCGCCCTCGAGGTTGCCGCGGCGGGTGGCCATAACGTGCTGATGATCGGGCCGCCCGGATCGGGCAAGACCATGCTGGCGAAACGATTGCCGACGATTTTACCGGCGATGACTTTCGAGGAAGCGATCGAGGCGACCAAGGTTCACTCGGTGATGGGCCTGCTAGACGGCCGCGCGCTGATCTCGACCCGGCCGTTTCGCGCACCGCATCATACGATCTCCGATGCGGGGCTGATCGGCGGCGGTCCGGTGCCGCGTCCTGGTGAGGTCAGCCTCGCACATCATGGCGTGCTGTTTCTCGATGAGCTACCGGAGTTCCGCAAGAACGTCCTCGAAGTGCTGCGCCAGCCGCTAGAAGACGCGCGCATCACCATTTCGCGCGTGATGGGCACACTGACCTTTCCCGCATCGGTGATGCTGGTGGCGGCGATGAATCCGTGTCCATGTGGATTTTTCGGCGATGTTACGCATGAATGCACCTGCTCGCCGCTTGGCATCCAACACTATCGCTCGCGGATTTCGGGTCCTTGCTCGATCGTATCGACATCCATATCGAGGTTCCGGCAGTGCGCTACAAAGAGCTGACTGACAAATCGGAAGGCGAGACCTCTGAGAAGATTCGCGAGCGAGTCAATCGCGCCCGCGAAACTCAACTTCAGCGATTCAGCGGGATGAGTTTCTATTGCAACGCGCAAATGAGCGCGCGCGAACTGCGCAAGCATTGCCAAATCGAAGCGGCGGGCGAGCGGCTGCTGGAACTCGCGATCAATCGCCTCGGCCTCAGCGCCCGCGCCTACACGCGAATTCTCAAGGTCGCGCGCACGATTGCCGATCTCGATGCTTCGGAGCGAATTGAGGCCAATCACATTAGCGAGGCGATTCAATACCGTTCACTCGATCGCGCTACGCCTTAGACGCGAGACAGTCTTGGCGGTCGTCACGGAATATCCGTTTTTCAAGGCGACGTGAATGCGGCTATCCTGACGACTTCGCATTGCGAGTACGGAGGACGTGGAGATGATCGATCTCTATTATTGGCCCACACCGAACGGACACAAGATCACGATTTTTCTCGAAGAAACCGGCCTCAGATATAAGGTCGTACCGGTCAATATTCGAAAGGGCGAGCAATTTGCGCCGGCGTTTCTGAAGATCAGTCCCAACAATCGGATGCCGGCGATCATCGATAACCAAGGCCCGGAGGGAAAGCCGATTGCGATCTTCGAGTCGGGCGCCATCCTTATGTACCTCGCTGAAAAGACCGGCAGACTGATGCCGTCGGCGACTCGCCCACGCTATGAAGTTATTCAATGGCTGATGTTCCAGATGGCGGGGGTGGGTCCGATGTTCGGGCAGCGCGGTCACTTTGTCCGCGCAGCTCCCGAGAAGATTCCCTACGCGATTGAGCGCTACACCAACGAAGCGCGCCGCCTGCTCAACGTCATCGACAAGCGCCTCGCCGAGAGCGAATACCTGGCCGGGGACTTTTCGATCGCCGACATCGCCACCTTCCCGTGGGTGGCCGGCACTCGGCGCGAGCCGGAACAATTGGAGAGCCGCCCGAATTTCAAGCGCTGGCTCGACGCGATTTCGGATCGTCCGGCGGTCAAGCGCGGCCTCGCGGTGATGGCGGACCAGCCTCAGCAGCCGCTGACCGAGGAAGCTCGCTCAATCCTGTATGGCGACAAGCAGTTCGAGAAGCGCTAGGCGTCGATGCTTGCGTCAGGTTCGTGGGAAATTGGGGAGCCCCGACAGGATCGGCGGAAGATTGGAATGCCGGCAGGAGATGGCATGCACTCCCACCCGGGTTGAGGTTATATTGAAGATAATAGGGTGCCAATGTGCGTCGGATAGGCTCTCCAGGGAATGGAAAGTCTCTGTTATCCCGGTTGACACAATGGAGATGCTGGCTTACGCTTCAAGATTCCCCAAATTGGAACCCGTTTAACCCGTAATTAGGCTTAACTCCCGCATTGATTAGAAGTCCCGCCCATGTTTGACACGCTGAGCGATCGCCTAGACGCAATATTTAAAAGGCTCAGGGGCCAAGGCCGGATTTCCGAGTCCAATATCGACGAGGCTCTGCGCGAAGTTCGTCTTGCTCTGCTGGAAGCCGACGTCAACATTAAGGTCGTTCGGGACTTCGTCGAGCACATCAAGAAAAAGGCTCTTGGTCAGGAGGTCCTTCGCTCGCTGACCCCGGAGCAGCATCTCCTGAAGTTTGTTGCGGACGAGCTTCGCCATGTGATGGGCGAGCAAGCGCGCGAACTCGACCTCAAAGTTAAACCGCCAGTCAAAATCATGCTCGTCGGCCTACAGGGTTCGGGTAAAACGACTTCACTGGCGAAGCTTGCGCGATGGCTAAAGGAAGAACGCAAGCGGCATCCGCTGCTGGTTTCGACTGACGTGAGGCGACCGGCGGCGATGGAACAACTGAGGATACTCGGCGCGCAAGCCGGCGTGCCGGTCATCGACAGCCATCAGAATGAGGATCCCATCGAGATTGCGACGCGGGCGCTGGTGCGCGCGGAAATCGGCGGCAACGACGCGGTGCTGATCGATACCGCTGGTCGCCTGCAGATAGATGACGAGCTGATGGAGGAGTTGGAGCGGCTCAAGGCTGCACTGAATCCTCATCACATCGTATTCGTCGCCGACGCGATGACCGGCCAGGAAGCGGCCAACGTCGCGGCGGGTTTCCATGGGCGCCTCGGCGTCTCGGGGGTAATCCTGACCAAGCTGGATAGTGACGCGCGCGGGGGAGCCGCCCTTTCGGTTCGCTCGATCACTGGCGCGCCGATCCTCTTCGCGGCTACCGGAGAGAAGCTCGACGCGTTCGATGTCTTTCACCCCGATCGTCTCGCCTCGCGAATCCTCGGCATGGGCGACGTGCTCAGCCTGATCGAAAAGACCCAGGCGAACTACGATCAGAAGAAGGCGAAGGAACTCGAACGCAAGTTCAAGAAGAATGAATTCACCTTGACCGACTTTGCCGAACAGATGAAAGCGATCAAGAAGATGGGATCGCTGGGGGATCTGGTCGGAATGATTCCGGGACTCAAGAAGGTCGCCGGGCAAGTCGACAGCGAGGACTCGAAACGCGAGCTCACGCGCATCCAGGCCATCATCGATTCGATGACGCTCCAGGAGCGCGAAAATCATTTGATCCTGAATGGAAAGCGCCGCTTCCGGATCGCATCGGGTAGTGGGACCTCGGTCCAGGACGTGAACCGCTTTCTCAAACAATTTGAGCAGACCCGCAAAGTGATGAAGAAGCTAACCCGGATGGGCGCGGGGCGCGCGATGGTGCGCGGACTGGGCTTGGGGAGTTAATTTCAAATGGAGAACATCGCATGGCACTCGTAATTCGGCTGCGACGCCATGGCAGCCGCAAGAAACCTTTTTTCAGGATCGTAGTGGCGGATTCCCGCTCGCCTCGTGACGGACGTTTCGTCGAGCAACTGGGAACCTACGATCCGGCTTACAAACCGGCTAGAGTGACGCTTAAACGAGAGCAGGTGGAACACTGGATCAAAGTTGGCGCGAAACCGTCCGACACCGTGCGCGAATTGATCCGGCAAGCCTCCAGCGTCGTCAATGGGTAGGATTGTGGTAGGATTCAAATAGCTCGAACCGCAACCTCATTTGTTCTGCCTGGACGGAGCCGATTATGAAAGAGCTAGTTCAGTTCCTCGCGCAACAGCTGGTCAATAACCCAACTGCGGTCGAAGTCAAAGAAACCCAGGGCGACACCGCGTCGGTGCTCGAACTGCGCGTCGCCAAAGAAGATTTGGGCCGCGTCATCGGAAAGCAGGGTCGTACCGCGAAGTCGATTCGTACGATTTTGAATGCCGTTGCTTCGCGCACCAATCGCAAAATCGTCCTGGAAATTATCGAGGACAAGTAGCAGAACGGGTCCCGGTCGGTGGCGGCTGTCGCCGCACCGTTGTATTCCAGCGACTAGCGAGGCGCCGGCTCATCGATAATTCATCTCCCGCGGCGCAGGCGCCGTCACTGATACGAATCGGCCGTATCACTGGTGTGCACGGGCTCCGCGGTGGCGTGAGATTCCGGCCCGACAACCCCGAATCGGATTCGATCCAAAGCTTAAGGCGGATTTTCGTGGCACCTGACGCGACCGCGCCCGATGTGATTGGCGAGGCTCACGAATTTCGCATCGTTGCGGTCTCGACGCTGGGACACGGAACGGTCCGCTTGATGCTGGAGGGCGTGACCGAGCCGGACCGCGCCGAAGCTCTCAAGGGAAAGACGGTGTTAGCTGATCTGCGCGATCTGCCGCCGCCCAAGCAGCATCAATTTTATTACTACAAAACTATCGGATGTGAGGTGTTGTCGACCGATGGGCACCGAATCGGGATCATCGCGGAAGTCTTTTCCACCGGCGCCAACGATGTCTTCGTGGTGCGCGTCGAAGATCACGAAGTGCTGGTGCCGGTAATCGCGGATATCGTCAAAGACATCGATATCCTTGCGCGACGAGTCACCATCGAAACCGTTCCGGGCCTCTTCGACTAGCTTTTTTCCGGAATCTTGAACGGAGCGACGAAGGCGCGCTCGGGATCGGGGAGCAGATTGAGGAATTTCACTTCAGCGAAGTCTCCAACTATCTGAACCGCTGAGAATGTTGCATTGTCTACTCGCAGACGCCGGAAGTGCTGAAGCTCCGCGCCAATCAAATGACATAGCACCGTGCGAATGATATCGCCGTGCGAAACGAACAGAATCCGTTTGCCGGGATTCGCCGCGATCGCGCGCCGCACCGCCCGCATCCCGCGTTCCTGTACCTGAGCGATAGTCTCGCCGCCCGGTGTGGGCATAGTGAGCGGATGCTCGCGATAACGCTCGTATTCCGGGTCGTGGATCAGATCCCCGAAGACCATTCCTTCCCATCGCCCGTAGTGCACCTCTTCAAGCTCGGCGTCTTCGGTCACAGTAATCGTCCTGACGCCCCTTGCGATGATGTCGGCCGATTGCGCGCGCGAGCCAGCGGACTGCTTACAATGAGATCGGGTTTGATCAGCCGCGCCGCCGGCACGGCCAGTTCGACTTGAGCACGACCCGCTTCGTCGAGCTCGACGGGGCTGTGACCCATCACGCGCCCGATTCGATTCCATGCGGTTTCGCCGTGACGCATGAATAGAGCGATTCCACTGATACTGCCGCTCTCAGCTCTCAGTTTGTCGGCCACGTAGAAGGGTCCCAGCGCCATCAGTTCGCTTCTGGGCAGATGTGGAAGTTGAAGGAGCGAGCGCGCAAGCTTTTTCGGCGCCGAGCGATTCGAAGAAAATCCAACACTAGCCGATGCGAGAAATTATCGGCCCGCCGCCGGCGCGACTGCATGACCATTCGGGCGGGCGTGCGACGGCGCGTCGCCGCTGCCATTGGCTGGGGCCAATCCACAGAACGCCTCGTAGTCGATGAGACTGGTCTGCGTGGGATGCTCGCCGCAAACTGGACACCTGGGGTCCTTTCTGACCTTGAGCAGGCGTACGTAATTGGGACCCGACAGAGTATCAAAGTAAACCATCCTGCCGATCAGTGGCTCGCCGGTGCCGAGCAGCAGCTTGATCGCCTCGAGCGCCTCGATCGATCCGATCACACCGGGCAGCGCGCCGAGTACTCCGGCCTCTGCGCAAGACGGCGCCATGTCGGGCGGCGCAGGCTCCGGATAGAGGCATCGATAGCATGGGCCGCCTTTGGCGGGATAGAAAACCGTTGCGTTACCTTCGAACCTGAAGATCGCTCCATCGACCAGCGGCTTCTTCGCAAACACGCATGCGTCATTGATCAGATAGCGGGTTGGAAAATTATCCCCGCAGTTCACGATCACATCGTAATCCTTGATTATGTCCATCACGTTTTCGGACGAGAGCCGAACCTCGTGACGGTTAACCTTGATTGCCGGATTGAGCGCGTTGATCGCTTTCTGCGCCGACTCGGTCTTCAGCATTCCGACCCGATCGGTCGTATGAATGATTTGCCGTTGCAGATTCGAAAGATCGACGGTATCGAAATCCACCAGCCCAATCGTTCCCACTCCGGCCGCCGCAAGATACAGCGCCGACGACGATCCGAGCGCGCCCGCGCCGAGCAGCAGTACTTTGGAATCGAGGAGCTTGGCCTGCCCCTTCTCGCCGACTTCCGGAATCACGAAATGGCGCGAGTAGCGAGTGATCTCATCTTGCGTGAACTGACGATCCGCCACCCATGGCAGCCCGCGATCTTTCCATGAATTGAAGCCGCCGACGAGGTTGTAAACCTTCTCGTAGCCGAGCTCCTTGAGCGTGCGCGCTGCGAGCAGCGAACGGGTTCCGGAGGCGCATTGCAGGATGACGGGGGTTTTGTGATCGGGGACTTTTTCTTCGATCCGGAGTTCGAGGAATCCTCGCGGAATGAAGACCGCGTTGGGAAGATGGCCCTGGCGCCATTCCTCACTTTCGCGAACGTCGACCACGACAGTGCCCGTTTGTTCCATCAACTTGCGCGCCTGATCGATGTCGAGCTGCGGAATTTCCTTGCGCGCGTCGTCGATAATACTTTTGGAAGACTTCGCCATATTCTTTTTACCGGACCTTAATTATAACCACTAGGGCAAGCGATGCATCTTCCGCCCGTCACCCCCCAATCATGCGCCGGGCTTCCACCAGCGAGCGGATAAAATTCAGCACCTGTTGCGCATGACCGCGTGGAGTCACATCGTGAAATGCGCGGCGGACGCGGAGCTCATGGTCGAGCACAAAGGTCGAACGCGCCGCGTGCTTTTCGCGTAGCACACCGAACGCCTGCGCCAGCTTGCCGCCCTCATCCGCGAGCAAAAGAAATTGGAACGCGTGCTTTTCCGCGTACGCGCGATGACTCTCGACGGTGTCCGTGCTAACTCCGATGACCACGGTATCGAACGCGTGGAACTGATCGAAGACTTCCCGGAACTCCTTGCCCTCAACGGTGCATCCGGGGGTGTCGTCCTTCGGATAGAAAAACAGAACCACGCTGTGGCCGCGAAAATCGGCGAGCCTGCGCGCGACGCCGTTCTGGTCGCGCAGCACGAGCTCGGCGCCCGGGGCGGCCTCATTTTGCGCCGGTGCTGGATTTTCAAGTTGTGGCATGCGCTTCCGCCTGCTGCTGTTCCCGCTTCTTCACGAATTTGATTGCGGCGTTGTCAATGTTGATCGAACATAGCGAGCCGCACATCGAGCATACGTTGGAACCCGAGGCCTCACTCTCTTCCTTGTAGCGGCGCGCCTTATCCGGGTCCATCGCCATAGCATACATGCCCTCCCAGTTGAGCGCCTTGCGATACCGCGACATCTGATCGTTCCAGACCTTCGCGCCGCGCACCCCTTTCACGAGGTCACCCGAATGGGCCGCGATACGAGTCGCGATTACTCCGTCGCGCACGTCATCGTTGTCCGGCAGGCGCAGATGCTCCGCCGGTGTGACGTAGCAAAGGAAATCGGTGCCGTTCGCAGCGGCGATCGCGCCGCCAATCGCGCCGGTAATGTGATCGTAGCCAGGCGCGACGTCGCAGGTCAGCGGCCCGAGCACATAGAAAGGCGCGCCCGCGCAGACCCGCTTCTCGAGCTTCACGTTGGCTTCGATCTGATCGAGGGGCACATGACCGGGACCTTCGATCATCACCTGCACGCCGTTTTTGCGCGCGCGTTCGGTTAGCTCACCCATCACCAGCAGCTCCCCGATTTGCCCCCGATCGGTGGCGTCTCCCGTCGCGCCCGGACGCAATCCGTCGCCCATAGAGATCGTCACATCATGCTGCCGGCAAATCGCGCAGACCTCATCGAAATGCTCATACAGCGGATTCTCGTTTCCGGTCCTCTCTATCCACGCCGCCAGCAGCGCACCGCCCCTGGAGACGATTCCCTCGATCCGCTGATGCCCGCGCAGCCGCTTCACCGTCTCGCGCGTCACCCCGCAATGAAGCGTCATGAAGTCCACGCCTTGCCGGGCCTGGCGCTCGATGACGTCGAGAAAAAGGTTCGCGCCGAGTTCCATGATCGATCCTTCGGAACCGACCTGGTAGATCGGCACCGTCCCGATCATCACGGAGCATCGCGAGATCAACTCGACGCGAATCTTGTCGAGGTCGGTGCCGGTGGAGAGATCCATCACCGAATCAGCGCCGAAACGCACCGAGGTATAAAGTTTCTCGACCTCTTCTTCCAACAACTGATGGAAGTTCGAGGCGCCGATATTCGAATTGACTTTGGTGCGAAGGCCTTTGCCGACCCCGATCGCGCGGAATTCGTGATGGAGGTTGCGCGGGATGACGATCTCGCCGGTCGAGACGCGCGCACGGATGAGCTCGGGCATGAGGCCCTCGTCCTCCGCGACCTCGTGCATCTGTTGCGTGACTATGCCTTCACGAGCGGCTTCAATTTGTGTCATTTTAGTTTCCCTCAACTACGCAGTAGCTCCACCTCGGGAGCGACCGCGCCGCTGCGCCTCGGAAGGCGCCCTTAAACCTTCTTCTGGATCTTCCCTCAACTCCGCCTTGCTAGGCGTCACCTAAATCTACTTCGCCCTTGATACCGGCCTGAGTTGCTTCGCGAGCGCCTCGCCACTGCGCTTCGCGTTCCCTACTGGTATCAATTGAAGAACGTTTAGGAGCGCTTCTGCCGACAATTATAACCCAGATTTATAGCTTAGATCGGAAGCGGTCTTCCAAGAAATCGGTTCCCGACGCTCAATCTTCACCGTAGTCGATGCCGTTCCTGGCGCATAGAGCGCGCAGTTCGCGGATCATTCGCTCCGAGCGAGCCAGATGCGCGATCGCGATGAAGTTCGCCAGCGCCACCGCGGAAATCGCCGCGGTCGCCCAATACATGTGACCGACGACGTCGCCACCGTGAATCACTCCGACGCCTTTTGCGTACGCGATAAACAGCAGCGCCAGCCCAATCAGCGTGAGCGCGATCGTAACCCTTGTCATTTGGCCTTACCTGCGGGGTATCCGCGATGCGTGCGCGGTGTGTCCTCTTTGAATAGGAGGAGAGCGAATTATTCATATGCGAGAGGCAGTTCGACGCCGACAAGCACCGCCGACGCGTGGGGCACTATAAGAACCGCATCGACGAGTAGTCAACCCGCGACGATCAGAGGCAATCTTGCGGTTCTGGCACTAAACATGCTCCGACTTTTGAGCAGCGCTTTTACTAACATTGCCGTGCGATATAATTGAAGTGCAGACTTCGACCGTACTTTTACCCGTCATCTGCGAGGAGTTTTTATGGCGAAAGACATTTCACAACGAATCCGTGAACGCGCCTATCAAAAGTGGGAGAGCAGTGGCCGGCCCGAAGGCCAGCATCACCAACACTGGATTGAGGCGGAGCGAGAAATTCTTGGAACCGATTCGGCTCCGGCGGAATCTTTTTCCGGTGAAGCTGCCGGGCTAAAGGCGGCACGTGCATACGACAGAGACGTGAAAAAGTTTGGCGACAGTGGGCGTGTCGCCGCGAAGGTCAAGGAAGCCAAAAAAGCTCTCGACGGACCCGAGGGCGCGTCGCTCAAACGCGCTGAAGAAGCGGGAAAGCGGCGCGGCCGAGGCGGGGCATAGTCGCCCTCGAAGGGACAGCTTCGGCAACCTCCGTGCGACCGGAGCGTCGACTCGGGCATCCCGTCGGTTCAGTGGCACAGGCTTCAGCCTGAGTCCCGGTGTGCGCCGTCGGATCGCGCGAAAAAGCCGAGGCCGGCGACGATCGCCAATAGTGGTACCACCGGCATTCGAAATCGCTGACTCGCTTCGCCGCCTCCAGCCAACGTGACAAACATCACCCCGATCACAGCCAGGTACACACACCAGATTCGATACTCATAGGAAGCGCGGAGGCTTCGCCACAATGCGACGGCGACACCGAACCAAATAGTAAGCGTCATGAGCAGCTGAAACCCCACCAATAGCGCCATCAGAGGCGAGCTCAATAGCTTGCGCGACAGACTCCGCATCGCACCGGCCGTCATGTTGAGCGCGTTCAACCCGGACTCGCGATTCCCGATTAACATCCACGCCGAGAGTTCGGATCGCATAGGCGCGATCGCGTTATAGAGAGTTCCTTCCAGCGTAACTTCGATGGTCTGGATCGGATAGGTGACTAAAATTCTTTTTGCGACCGCGTCTAGTTGGTTTTCAATCGCAAGCGACTGATTGCGCGCTTCATAGATTTGATAGTACGAGACCAGTCCGTTGTGACTCAGCAAGCGTTGCGCATCGTCCAAAGTGATTCCGTTATGATGCGCGATGACGGCCGCCGCGCGGTAATAGTACAGGTTGATGGCGGGAACCGTTGATAGGCCGAAGTATCCCGCCACCCGATAGTTGCGCGCCGACCAGCCCGCAATCGTCAGGGCAGGCAGCGCGAAAGCGATAGCCGCGAGCGCGAGGCGCCGGCGGAAACGGAGCGAGCGAATCAGCAGAAATGGTATCGGCAGAACCGGGGCATCACGATTCCGATCGGACGAGTGAGAATCGCCAGACTCGCTGCGAGTGCGCATCCTGCCGCGATCAGATAGCTTCGTGATGGATTCGTGGAATCAGAGATCATGAGCAAGGGCGTGACCACCGCCAGCAACAGGAGCAGAGCGAACATCTGCTCCGCCATGATCTGATTGGCCAGGACAATGGACGGGATGTCGAAAGCCACCATCGCTTCGGAAAAAACCGCCGCGCGAAAATTCCAGAACCGCGCCATCAGGGTTCCGATAAGGAAGCAGATAGCGCCCGCCATCAGACCTTGCGCGGCGAGCGTGACGCGCAGATTCGGCATCGCCGCAAGGAAAACCGGATAACCCGGTGTGCGAAGCAGTTCGGGAGGGTCGCACGCGCCGTTGATGAACCGCGCAAAACCGCATCCGTGAACCAGGCCGTTGTCGAGCTGCACGAACTCATGGGAGTCGAGCAGATAGAAGGCGAAGCTCACCTGCGAGTGCAGGAGCGGCGCGAATCTGATGAGTACGGCGGTGATCGCGAGCGCGATGATTGTAAGACGTTGCGAGCGGGCGCGCGTCACGTCGGGTGGATGGGACGTATTCAACAGTTATCGGTTCTATAGATATCGGATCATGGGAAGGTTTGCGGTTTCAGCGAGCGCACCGCGGCAATAGCCGGACTCATCGAGCCGATCGCGGTGTTGCGTGTCGCCTCGGCCTGCTCGCGCGCGGTCAACCGGTAGAATTCCGCGAAGGCCCACGCCATCCCGAACAGGACTCCCTCGATTCCGAGAAAGTCGGCTAGCGCGGCTTCGGTCATGTTGTGTGCCAGGATTGGAGCGATGACCAGGAATGCGACCGGTTTGAGATTCCAGGGATCATCCTTCTGCTTGAAGACGAAGTACCAGGGCCGCAGAAGTACGAAGAGCCAAAATACCGCGCCCGGAATCCCGAGGCCGACCGCCTGCGTCAAATAGCCATTGTGAATCGAGCTTTGCGGCCCGAGATCCCATGGGCCATACCATTCCGTAAAATAGCGGCTTTTGAAGATCGCGCCGCCTACCTGGTAGCCATAGCCTAAAATGGGATGTTCCCGGATCGAATGCATGGTGAATATCCAAAGGTCGGTGCGTCCGGTCAAAGTGCTGATGTCGCGGCCCGCGATATAAGTGCGGATGTCGGTGCCGAACAACGGAAGAGCAAAAATTATCAACACTCCGGCAACAAATAGTCCGATAATTCCGCGCAGTCGGAAGCGCCAGATCACATAGAGCGTACAGCCAAAAGCCAAAGCAACGAACGGCGAACGTGAATCCGCAAGCGCGCCCGAACCGAGCGCCAAGAGTAGAATTAGCGCTAGAAAGACTCGCTTACGACCATGAAAGCGGCCCCAAAATGCGAGTATCGGCGCCACGGTATTCAGCATCAGCGCGCCCACATCGTTGGGATTGTTGAGCAGGCCACGGAACCTGCTGACGCCACCAGGGCCGAACTCTTCGGGGACGGTCCAGGTCAACTCTCGCGGCAACAATATGGAAGCCGCCACCAGCGCCATGCATATCCCGCAGACCACCAGATATTTCCACATCAGCCGCGTTATATCTTCGTTGTCTTTGATTTCGATGACGACGGCCGTGATGGCGCAGAAGATGAGGATTGCGCCCCCGAGACGCGCGATCGAAAATTCCGGCGCCAGCGAATACGACACCGTAATGAGCGCCCAGCCGAAGTAGATGGTGTAAAGCCGGAACGCACCTCGGCGCCACATACCCGAACGCCACATCACTGGAATGCAGGGAATACAGAACAGCAACAGCATGCCGTAATGCAGACCGGCGCGCGCGTTTCCTTCCAGAAATGGAGTACCGATAAAGATCTCGAGCGCGACCAGCGCGACGATTAGCCATTCCCGGTCCCTGCGGAAATATGAGGCCATCATGAGAATTCCGGTCACGCCAAGAACCCCCATCAGGGCAAACAGCGGCACAAGAGAACCACCGTTCAGAAACCATAGTGCGACTAACGCAACCGCCACGATGGCGGCTATCTGTCCCTTACGCCGGCGCGAGATTCGCCGACGGAGGCTTGGTATGAGGAAAAAATCCGGCATCTAAGTTCCTGAAACGGCGCGTCCAGGTCCCGCACTAAGACGCATGCACCACCTCGTCAGGCGCTGGCTTGAAAGCGCTCCCGATCATCTGCGCCGCATCGCCCGCCTGTAGCCATGAGAAAACCAGCGCCGGAGGGATCGCCACCAGTGCAAGTACTAACGGCGGCCTCACCCCGAACCACATTCCGATGGCCTTGCCCGCTGCCGTGGCCAGCATGCACGCCAGCGCCAGACGGCTACCGGGCACAATCGCGATCAAGAGTTCGCGCAGGCGAAAACCCGTCAACGCACACACGAGATATTGTCCTGCGACCCCGATAATCGCTTCGACCGCGCTCACGCCGCCAGTCACCGCCGAAAGACCGTGCTTCGCCGTCAGCAAAATAATTCCCACCAGCAAAGCCAGCCGCCCAGTCATCAAATAGATGTCGAATGAAGGATAGTTCTTCGCATAGAACACGGTCCCGATGCCGATTCTGAGTCCCAGGAGTGCCAGTCCGACCACCAGCAGGCGCATCGGTTCCGTCGCCGGGAGCCACTTCATTCCGTAAACGCTGCTGAGGATTTCGGGCGCGGCAATCGCGACGCATCCCGCTACTGGCAATACGAATCGCGCGATGTAGTCCACAAAATTCCGATATGCGCGCGACAACTCTTCGTTGTCGTCCTGGATCATGGCGAACGCGGGCAGCGCGACCCGGCCCGCGATCCGGTACAGGCGCGCAGGAACGAAACGAAGCAGATCCCATGCGGTCGAATAGAAGCCCAGTGCCGCGCTACCGAGCAGTCTTCCTACCATTAGATAGTCGATGTTGCCGGCCGCGAGCGTGATCATGCGTCCGCCAAATACCGTGGTCGCGAACTGCCCGAAATCGCTGGCCGCTGATGCCCGAGGCAATTCGCGCGGGAAATAGGGTTCGGCGGCGAGGATGGTGAGCGCGTGTACGGAAAGCCGCGCCGCCAGTCCGCCCGCAAGACTCCAACGCGGATAGCCGAGCCAGACCAATGCGATGGCGACGATGGCACAGGCGATTTCAGCCAATACGTCCGACAAAGCAAGCGGGCCGAATCGCATCTCGCGCCGCAGCCGCGCATTGGCAATGATCGATGCACCCTCCAGCAGACTCGGGATGCAGATAAGCCGCAGGCCGAACGCCAGCCCCGGCATCTCCATCAGCGTCTCGAATCGAGGTGCGAGCAGGTACAGGCCGGCGACGCACACTCCGGTGAGTCCAACCGTGAGCCACCACCCGGTCGCCTCGTGCGAGCTGTGCAATTCTTTCCGTTGTATCAGGGCGTCGGGGATACCGGCTTCGCTGAACAACGCGACGAACATGGCCACGACCATCAGAATGCGGAACACGCCGAAGTCATCGGGCCTGAGAAGACGCGCCAGAACGACAACACCGGCGACCCGGACACCCTGACTCCCGACCTCCGCGATTAGATTGTCGCGAACGCCACGCGCGAACGCGGCCCACGGCAAGCTCCTCGGCTCGGCGCCAGGAGCACTCATGCCGGTAAGCTCGGCTCGTTCAGACCAGGCTTGGCTCGGAGGACGAATTGGACTCCATTGCTGAACAACTCGTCTTCTCCGTATCGCTTGAGCTCCTCGGCCACTTCCCGCGTGTAGAACTGCCTGCCCTGATCGGGATCGACGACGTTCTCTTCGATAATTTCGAAATGCTGCGAGAAGAGCCGCCGGTAATCCGCGCGGGTCAGCTCATTGAGGTAAACGTTTCCATGGTAGCGTCTCTTTCTGAGATGCTCCCACGGCTCGCTCCTGCGCCGCCGCCGCTCGCTCAAGTCGAACCATTCCAGCATATGGCCGCCGGAAATACCGGTGAACACGTCGGGCCTGATCAACGCCAGGCCGGCCGGCTTGAGCCAGCGGACCATTTTGGCAAGCAGAATATCCAATGACGCAAGCGGAATATGTTCGAATACGCTTTCCGAACAGATCAGATCGAGCGATCTATCGGGCCATGTCACCGATGCCGCGTCTCGCACGAAGAGTCGATTTTCCGGCATCGTGAGGCTGCGGCCGCGCCGCTCGAGTTCCTTGCTCAGTCTCCGCCTCCAGACCCAGTCGAAAGCGTAAAACCGGATGAATGATTTCGCTACCCGCTCGAGGCCGTTCTTTCGATACATCGCGCTCAGCTCGCGCGGTGTCCCTTTCAACATTGGCGCATCGAGGTCAATCCCATAAGCATCTACCCCAAGGCTGATCAGCGCGGTCATGATTCCAGCCCGAGTGCCGAAGCCAATTTCGAAAACCTTGGCGTCTTTGAGCTCCAGGTTCGCATACTTTCGCAGCAGCGCGTCGTATTCGTCGCAGAAACGAAGAACGTTCGGAATTTTGTCGCCGTGGATGACGTCATCGGCATAGTTGGAAAACAAAGATGCCAGCTCATGGATTTTCCATGAGAGAGGAAGCTCCGCCGAGGAGTTTGAGCATCGAGGAGTATCCATTAACCCAATACCATTTGCGATTATCTGACCTGCGGATTTACGCGGACAAACTCCCCCAAAAGAGGATTACATACGGGCAAAAGCGAATCGAGATTCGACCGTATCGCGCCGGGCGCCGCCATCAAGGAATCGCTCGACGCGCCCGCCGTAGTCCGTCGCGGCGTTTGGTCGGACCGCGAGATTCCAATACAACACTCGCCCAGTGGCCACTGCGAATCTGTCCGCGACGCCGGCTGAGCCCGCGCGCGCGATAACCTCGCGCGAGGCGGCGCATACGCTGTTCGCCAGCTTTCTCGGCTGGACCCTCGACGCCTTCGATTTTTTCGTGCTGGTCTTTGTACTCCCGCGAATCGGAGCCGAGTTTCACAAATCGGTCGCCGATATCGCGTTCTCGATCACCTTGACGCTCGCGATGCGGCCGGTCGGTGCAGCCCTCTTCGGATGGTTTGCCGATCGCTACGGCCGGCGCATCCCGCTGATGATCGACGTAATGCTCTACTCCGTCGTGGAAGTCTTGAGCGGATTCGCTCCGACCTACGGATCGTTCCTGTTTTTGCGCGCGCTCTATGGAATCGGGATGGGCGGCGAATGGGGTGTCGGGGCGTCGCTCGCGATGGAAGCGGTGGCGCCGAAGTGGCGCGGATTTTTCTCCGGCCTGCTGCAGGAGGGATACGCGGTCGGATATCTGCTGGCGGCAGCCGCCTACTTTTTCGTCTTCCCGCATTTCGGATGGCGCGCGATGTTTATTATTGGCGGAGCACCGGCGCTGTTGACACTGTACATCCGCGCGAAAGTCCCCGAGTCCGAAGCGTGGCAGCGCACGCGGCCCGATCGCGCGAAAATTATCGGTGCGATCAAATCCAACCTGCCGATGTTCGCCTATCTGAGCCTGCTCTTAACGATCATGAGTTTTGTTTCGCACGGGACCCAGGACATGTATCCGACCTTTCTGGAAAAGCAGCGGCATCTCGGACCTCATGCCGTCGCCGAGATCGCGATCATCTACAATGTCGGCGCCGTGCTCGGCGGGCTCCTGTTCGGCTATCTCTCGGACCGATGGGGGCGGCGGCGCACGATCGCGGCCGCGCTGCTGATCGCGATCTTCGTCATTCCGATGTGGATCGGGGCGCGATCGATTGCGCTGCTCACGGTCGGCGCATTCATGATGCAGTTCATGGTGCAGGGCGCGTGGGGCGTTCTTCCGGCGCATCTGAGCGAACTGTCGCCGCCGGAAGTGCGCGGACTTTTTTCCGGGATGGCGTACCACGTCGGAGTGCTGATGGCCGCCAACACCGCATTCTTTGAAGCATTACTCGCCGAACGGATCGGCTATGCGAACGCGCTCGCGGCGGTTGCGGTCACCGTATTCTTATCCGGCGCGATAGTCGTGATGCTGGGAATTGAGCGTAAGGGCGGCAGTCTTCACGCCTAGACAGACGCGCCCTCCCTCACGCTTACTGGAAGTATTCCGGAATCAGCCGGCGCGAGGACCCGATCGCTTCACGAAGTCCTGCCTGCGCGAAGCCGGTTCCGTCGATGCTCGCGGCGGCGCACCCGGTTGACGGTAAGGCGCTGCATCCTGCTCGCTTCCTTGAGCCGAAGCCGCAACAGATTCTGCGCCGGCACTGCGGGGTTCCCTGCGATCAGCGCGGAGATTCGCGATCGAAGAGCATCGGTGTCGATTTCGAGCGCGTCGCATACGTTTTCGAATGATAGTGGGCATCGCGCCTTCGAACGGAAGATCCAGTTCTCGGCCTCCGAAAATGAGTTGCGCTTACGCCCGCCTGTCGAAAGTAGGCCGTTTTGCACCAGGTTGATCGCATCCGCCAGCACCGCCAGCATCAGGCGCTGCTCGCTGGTGAGCGATCGCTTTCCGATGGTGTCGAAGAACTGGCTCTTCAGGATTACGTCCGGAAAAGGCCGCGCATCGGGCACTTTCGCCGTGACCTGAGCTTGCAGCATCGCAACGGATCCTCCTCGCGAGGCTGACTCTCCCTGGCAGCTTCGCGTGTAACCACTCGCGGCAAATGCCATTAGCTATGCACTCGGCTTTGATGTTGCTCGCTAATGCAGTTGCTCAGTTTGGGAACAATAATCAGGTCTAGGATAACTTGCAAGTGCCAGTGCTCGCCCGAAAACAGGTTGAATAAGGTTAGCGCATGAGATTGGAAAGAGATTCTTAAAGCTCTGCGGAAGTTGAACAATCGTTCCGAAGTCAGGTTCAGAGGGATTTCGGGCATCTCTGCTAGTCCAAACAACCTCCAAAATGTCACCGAAATGTTGCTCCGATGTAGCTCCGATGTTGCTCCTGGCGCCCCCGATGTAGCTCCGCGCGCGCGTATTCGGCGCTGGTGTGTCGCTGATTGGCGCTTTTGGTATAGTGGATGTCGTCTGCATCAACCAAGAACCTCGAGACTCGCGGCGGGCCCCTGCGGCCGACGGAGGAATTGCGATGGGCGATTATCTGGGCGTCAAAGACAGCGCGAAACAGTACAAAAAACTTCGCGAGATGGCCCCTGAGATGATGAAGGGCTTTCTCGAATTCGATAGGGCCGTTTTCAAGGACGGCGCGATCTCCGCCAAGACCAAGGAGCTGATGGCGATCACGGCCGCGCACGTCACCCAGTGCCCATGGTGTATCGACGCGCACGTCGTTCGCGCGAAGGCGAAGGGTTGCACCGATCAGGAAATCGCCGAGGCGGTATGGGTCGCGGCGGTGATGCGCGCGGGCGCGGCATTCAGTCACGGCGCGCTGGCGATGCAAATCGCCGACGAGCATCAACACTAAAAGAGATCAGGATTCTAAATAATGCAGCAGGCTCACGTTCGTAGAACTCGCAAGATCGATATCGGCGGCACGATGGTTGGTGGCGATGCCGCCATCGTCGTGCAGTCGATGTGTGCGACTCGCACCACCGATATCGACGACACCGTAAAGCAATCGCATCAGCTCGCCAACGCCGGCGCCGGCATCGTCAGGATCGCGGTGGACAACGAAAAGGATGCGGCCGCGCTCAAAGAGATCCGCTCGCAGACCAAGGGCGTCGTGCTCTCGGTTGATCTGCAGGAAAATTACAAGGTCGCCGACAAGGTCGCGCCGTATGTCGACAAGATCCGCTACAACCCCGGCCATCTGCATCACATCGACAAGAAAAAAACCGTGCCCGAAAAAGTGAAATGGCTGGTGGATGTCGCGCGCGATAGCAACGTCGCGATTCGAATCGGCGTCAACTGCGGCTCGGTCGCGCCATCGTTCCTGGAAAAATATCCCGGCGATCAGTTGAAGGCGATCGTCGAGTCGGCCGCCTATCATTGCGAGCTGATGGAGGAATTCGGCTTCGACCGCTTCGTCGTCTCGCTCAAGGATTCCGATCCGGCCAAAGTGACGGACGCGAACCGGCGCTTCACCGAGCGCCGCCCCGACGTGCCGCTTCATCTTGGCGTGACCGAGGCGGGACTTCCGCCCGACGGCATCATCAAGACCCGCATCGCGTTCGAGAAACTGCTGGCGCAGCAAATCGGCGACACCATCCGCGTCTCGCTGACACTGCCCAACGAGCGCAAGCACGAAGAGGTGATCGTCGGCCACAAGATTATCGAAGATGTTGCCGCCGGCCGCTTCATCTCGGTGCCGGATTTCGGCAAGGGCCTCAACATCATCTCGTGTCCCTCGTGCTCGCGGGTCGAGAACGAGCAGTTCGTCGAGCTCGCCCAGCAGGTGAAGGTGATGAGCGAGTACGCTTCGCTCTACAGGATCACGATCGCGGTGATGGGATGCCGGGTGAATGGCCCCGGCGAGACCGATGACGCTGATCTTGGCTTATGGTGCGGGCCGACGACGGTGAATCTGAAGAAGAAAGATCAGAAGATCGGCTTTTTCAAATACGACGAGGTGCTGAGTCATCTGCGAGTCGAGTTGGACAAGCTGATCGCGCAGCGCGTGTCGGCCAACTGATTATCCGCGTGTTCCCCTCTCCCGCGTGGCGGAGAGATCCGGAAACTGAAACCTCACGAGGTTTCAGACTTCCCGTTTGATTAACACAGGAAGCGCGAAACCCAGTCTGGGTTTCGCAAGTTTATCTTTTCCAAATTCTCCGCAAAGCGATTGAATTTCTCCGCAGCCAATACCGTTGGGGGCGGTTCGCGAAGGCTTCGCGAACCGCGCCTATCATAAGGAAATGAAACCCTCGCCCTACTGGGAGAGGCGGTCGCGGCGCGGCTGTTGCGATGGCTGCGGTGCAGCAGCCGCGCCGTGACGGCGAGGGCTACGCGCGTTTCGCGCGTGGTGATCGCACGCCACGACGTACCCGTCCGCGATATGATCGCATTAGTAAATTCTATGGATAGGGTCCGATGGCAATTCCGCAGGGACCGTTCAGCATCGTATGAGGACCTTCGATGATAGACCGGGGTGAGGCGTCACCATTGCTGCCGGCAGCGTAAACCATGACCTTATCGCCTTTGCGCCCGCCGCCCCACGTCACGTAGATGCTCCCGCTGGAATCGACCGCGATTCCGCCAATCCCGGAACCTGGATCGGTGACCAGCCCGGTCCGATCGCCTGCGATTGTAGCGATTGTCCGGTAGCCGCTATTTGCGGCCGCGTAGATAACTACCGTGTTGATTGTTTTGAAATCGCGACTATTCTTGACCGCGATCACATACACATTTCCTCGTGAATCCAGGGTAATTGCGCTAAGCGTCGCGCCCGCCGGGCCGGGTATGACCGCCTGCGGCGCGACGTCGCCGTTGCTGCCTGGAGGGAATACAAGAACGCTTGCGCCAAATGTCATGCCGTTGTTTGAGACAAAGATCTTTCCTTTTGCATCCACCGCAACGCCTTGCGTGTTCATGAGGGCCGTGTGAGGGCCGCCAATCACACGGTTTGGCGTTAAGTCGCCAGAGCCTCCGGCAGAATACACATTGATCGCGGACTGCAAGTGTCTGAACGGGTTTCCCTTGCTCGTTGCGTAGACGTTCCCGAGGGCGTCCACTGCTATCGCCATGTAGCCGCGCAGGGCAGTGTCAGCGCCGCTGATCTTCGCGAGCGGCTTAGCACTACCGCTGCTGCCGGGTGCGAAAATAAGTATCTCGCCAGTGTAGTTCGCGCCTCCCTCCAGGTCAGCGATATAGATCTGGCCTAGTGGATCGACGGCTATGCCAAGCGGATCGTTCAATCCACTCCCGCCCGCTACGAGTGCGCTAAGCGCTCTGTCCGGCAAGGTGCCGCGTATGTTCGCGAGCGGAGCCGCGTTCCCAACGCTATTCAAGTCGTGAACGGTGACGTAGTTTCCGCCAAGATTCGTGACGAAAATGGCCTCACGCGGTGCCGAGATGTCAGGCTTGGAAATCTGCGCGCATTGTGTGGCGCTGAGCAGCATGACTGTGCCCAGGATGCATCGCGAAATCGTGGCGGCAAGTTGGCGTCGAATCATTCGCCCTCCGCGAACTTACAGATTCGGGTCTTCGGGCTTGATCACGTAGATGGTCTTTTCAAAATCCTCCGGAAATTCTCCAGCGAATTTCTTTCGCTGCAAAACGCGCGTGGCGTCAAATGTGATATCGAGGCCATAACTGTCAGCGGCATCGCCACCCGTACAAATTAAGACCATTCTCTGTTTTGATTTTTCCAGATGGCATCGATTCAAGTCCGCCAAATCAACGAATGCAGAGCGGGGAACGATAACCGGGTCCCCATCTACGGAGATTTTCAGACTATCAACCGGGCTGCATGGAATCCGGCCGTAGGTACAGTTTGAATCAATTTCCTTGGGCGGCGGGTCGCTTGCTTTTCCGATATCTACGATGTGCGTTTTAATCTGTACGCTGACTTGTTTGGTGCCAACTACGGCGGACACAAAGGTCTGCCCGGCGGGCGCGATCTCTGTCGCACCGAGAACATCAACAGCTTTTGCATATGCGTTGACCGAGACTGCCACGCACGAGATTGCGGCCAGAAGAATTTTTCTCATCACATAACCCCATCACCACCGCCTATGAATTGTAGATCGTGGATTCTTCTCTTGTTCCGTCACGCCGACTTCTTTTTGTACCCTTTACGAAATGGTCAGGTCTTTGTTCAATGCGCCGCGAACTTCAGTCTTCATAACCGGCTTCGACAGCTTCACGAGAATCAACTGAGACAAGGAGATGCCTTTCGCGCCGGTGAATATTTTCCAGGTGGCCTGACTGTGGTTGGTAAGCTCTAAAGTAATCCGGCTGTTGTAACCGGGATCAATTTTAGGAGCGGTAACATGAATTCCGATGCCGAATCGAGCATAGCTGCTGCGGCCTTCAACCAGACCCATCAGGTCGTTTGGCAGATGCACGGTTTCTAAGGTTTTTGCCAATACGAACTGACCGGGTTCCAAATCCCAATGATCGACCTCATGAAGTTTCCACAACTCCGACGCCTTGAGAATGTCTTTGGCAAATCGGAGGTCGAGCGAGCCGATATATTTGGATTGCTGAAAAGTCGAGAACGTCGGTGCTACCTTCAAATCGATGCTGCATTGATCGATTGATCCCAGCTCGACGTCGGGCGAGAGCGACAGGCTTCGGTAGTGAGTGGGATTTTTCTTACCAGCTTTAAGTCGGGTGATTATTTCTTGCCTCGACAGCACCATATTCGATTGACGAGAGGTCAGCATGTAGTGACTTGCTGGTAGTCGGCGACTGCCCCTCGATGCCGACAACTATATGGTCAGATCGGAGCGCTAAAACAACCCCGCGCACGCGATCTTTCCCGCTGGTTACTCCCTCCTTTAGTTCTGCGACATTTACAAAGCCGAACCACTCCCCGCGCGTGCTTTTCACATAGGCGATGCGCTCGTCGGGGAAGGGACCGCCTCGAACTTCACACGGAAGCCAGATACTCATGCCCTTTTTAAGTTCGGTTTTCATAACTCAACCTCGGCGTTCGCCTTTGTTTCGCCCTCGCCTGAAGATGACATTTATCCTCAGCTGTCGAGGATTACAAGGTTTCTCTAGTTGAAGACACTCGCATCGCAAATGAATCGGCAAAAGAGGATCAACAAATCTTTGTGGACCGCGTCATCTTGTCCACAGCGGTTGTCATTGATAGCCGCTGATTTCGTTCTGGGGATAATCGGATGTGGAAAGATTGGATGCGTTCTCAAAGTGAAGCGGTTAACGGCGGGATGAATCTTTCGCGGTTGCGGCGGGGTCCGACCCTCCGTTAAGCTGCGCCGTCGTTCCGGTGTAATCTTGCGGTGCCTTATCGACCCCATTACGCAGCTTTCGGTTTTCAAATGAAAATCGCGATTGTCGCCGCCGAAATATCTCCGTGGGCGCAAGAAGGCGGCCTCGGCGATGTCATCGCCGGGTTCTCGGTCGCGCTGAAAAACCTCGGCGCCGAGCCGGTCCTCATTCTGCCCGCTTATCGTTCGCTGCTGTCGCAGTTCAAAACCAAAATCGTCGAGGAGACCGCGCGCACGACGCTCGGCTACGGCCACGAGACCTTTTCGATTTTGCTCGCGGAAGCGCCCGGCGCGGTCCCGATGTACCTGGTGTCGCACGCCGGATTTTTCGATCGCGAAGGTATCTACGGCGAGCGCGGGCAAAGTTATCCCGACAATATAATGCGTTACATTTTTTTCGGACGCGCCGCCGCGATGATCGCCGCCAACTATGTGCATCCCGAGGTTGTCCACGCGCACGATTGGCACGCCGCCGCCGCGACGATCGCGATGCGCGCCGACACGGGATTCGCTCCGCGGCTGCGCGACGCGACTTCCGTGTTCACCATCCACAACGCCGCGTTTCAGGGAGTGTTCGATGCGGCGGACTATCCGTTGCTCGGAATCGATCGCTCGTATTTTACCGTCGACGGTTTGGAATTTTATGATCAGGTCAATCTGATGAAGGGCGGCATCGTTCTCAGCGACGCCGCCAACACTGTCAGTCCGACCTACGCCGCCGAGGTCATCAGCGCTTACGAATTCGGTTGGGGCCTCGAAGGCGTGCTCCAGCGAAAGGGCGAACGCTTTCGCGGGATTCTCAATGGCGCCGACTACCGCGAATGGAATCCCACCACCGACAAATCTATCGCGGCGAATTTTTCACCCAATCGCCCCGACGGAAAACACGCGTGCAAGCGCGACCTGCTCAAAACTGTGAAACTCGACGCGCGCGAGGGTACACCCCTGGTCGGGATGGTCTCGCGAATGACCTCGCAGAAGGGCTTCGACTTGCTGCGCGACGCGTTCGATCGAATGATGGGAATCGATCTTCAGATTGTGATGCTCGCCAGCGGCGAGGTGGCGCTGGAGGAATATTTCCGCGAGGCCGAGCGCCGCTATCCCGACCAGGTCCGGCTGATTTCGCGCTTCGACAATGTCCTCGCGCATAAGATTCAGGCCGGCAGCGACGCGTTTCTGATGCCCTCGCGATTCGAGCCGTGCGGGCTGACCCAGATGTACGCGCTCAAATATGGAACCGCGCCGGTGGTGCGCGCGACCGGCGGATTGCGCGACACTATTCGTGAGTTCGATCCGAAAACTGGCGAGGGCAACGGCTTCACCTTCGAGCCGTATCGCGCGGAAGATTTGATCGACGCGTTGAACCGGATGGCCGCGATGTTCAAAAACGCGGATCGATGGCGCAAGCTGATGGCGAATTGTTTCGCCGCCGATTTCTCATGGGAGCACGCCGCGCAAAATTATAACGACTGGTTTCAGCGGCTCAGGCGCGAACGCCGTGGCGCGGGCGAAAATTGATGGCCCCTCGCGATCGCACATATGTCATCTATGCCGACGGCGCGTGCCTCGGCAATCCGGGCCCCGGCGGATGGGGCGCGGTGGTGGCCGAGCCCGCGAGCGAATATCGCGAGTTGAGCGGCGGTCCGTATCCCGCGACCACCAACAATCGAATGGAAATCACCGCGGTGATCGAGGGCCTGCGATCGATCCCGCCGGGCGCCGACGCCGTGGTGTACAGCGACAGTCAGTATGTCGTGAAAACGATGACGCTCGGATGGAAGCGCAAGGCCAACCATGAGTTGTGGAGCGAGCTCGATCGCGAAGTCGCCGCCCGCAGAGTCCGCTTCGAATGGGTGCGCGGACATGCGGGCGACAAAAACAACGAGCGCGCGGATAGCCTCGCCAACGCGGCGGCGCAAGGACTGAAGCTGGAAGCGTCGTCGGAAGACGCCGCGGCCGGACAGGCCGAGAGCGACCTGGAAGCGATCGAGCCGCTGCTCAGACCCGGTGAATCGATTCGGCGATGCGCCCGATGCGGTCAATCATTCGTGACCGATTCCGATCGCGCGTACTGCGCGCTGGTCGCATGCCAATTGAAGGAACGGAAAAAAAAGAAATAAGCGGCGGGTAGTCAATTCAACCCGTAGTGGCTAGTCCGAGAGGGGACAGTCGCGCGATCGGCTAGGCTTTCAGTCCGAGGAACTGCTTCAGCTTCACCGGATCGAAACCGAGCATCGTGCGATTATCGACCTTGATCACCGGCGCCGCCCGGAATCCCATCGCCAGCAACTCCTCGCGAGCCTTGGAATCTTCCGAGATATTGCGCTCGGTGAACTTCACGCCATTAGTGGCCAGAAACTCGGTCGCGTGATGACACGCACTGCAACCAGGCATCGTGTAAACCGTCACGTTCATCTAGAGAGGCCTCCTGAACGACCCTCAACGCCTTTAGTCTAGCACTCCGTAGCACGCGAAGCGTGAGCGGACCAAGAGCGCCAAAGTCCGAAATTCGCTTGCATCGCGGCAAAACGCTTGCCTCGCCGGATCTTGTGGAGACCCCGGGACAATAGAGATACGAAAAAAACCGTCCTCCAGTTTTCAGCCTCGGGAATAAATTTCGCGGCGCGCGCGTATATGGGGTGGAGACAATACGGCCCGTGCGTGAAGACCAGCGCATGAACATGACGATCAATGCGCAACAGACAGGAATTTTGCAGGGCAGGGTTAACTCCCCCCAACTCTGTCCGAGAGCGGCGGCCGCGAGCGCGGCCGCCGCTTTACATTAGAGTTGGAGAGAAATCATTTGAGCATCGAAGAACGCGAGCGGCCGAATGATCAGGTGTCGCGGGCTCCAGCCAAACGGATTGAGTTCAGAATGAAAAGAAAGTTGCGCGCATTCGAGACCTGCTCAAGCAGCGCAACTTGCTTCAACACCTTGAGCTCGCCGGGAGTGATATTGTGCCGGCGAAGCAATGCGCGGTTCGAGGAAAACTGACGCCATGCGTCAGGCTTGGGTCCGTCCGGACGCCTGACCGCGCCAGTCAGATACTTCGCCTCGGGATGCGTGAGAAAAAGCAGTTCGCGAGGATTGACTCCGAGGGTATCGGACAGCCGCTTGAGCAGGGCTAACGACGGCTTTCGCTGACCGTTTTCGATGTACGCGATATGACTGGCCTTCACGCCGACTTCGGCAGCCAGCTCTCGCTGCGTCATTCGCAATTCGTCTCGGCCTGCTCTAATTATTGCTCCGGATGTTTTTTTGGGCATGGTAACTCCGCGGAAAGTTAGATGATGCAGCCTGTTCCCCTGCCTCAAAATGGCTGCAACGGGGTGGGTGCTACCTTTGAACTTTGCCAGTATCGCAAGATCGAAGACTAAAAGTCAACTAAAATAGCCTAGTGATATCTTACGACTAGTCGACACCATATAGTCAACTCAACTAAAGCCTATATAGAATCGGGTTTAAATCAACCTTCGACGGAGGCGGTTGGTTGGGTCGTCGTCAATGGCGACATGGGGAGCCGCTGTGGCGATGGGCGAACTAGCAGGCCGTATGAAGACGACGTTGCGAATGGCGTCGAGCAGGGCACGTTTTTTTACCGGCTTGCTGAGATGCAGATCGCATCCAGCGGCGAGCGTGCGCTTTACGTCTTCCTCGAGCGCGGACGCGGTAAGCGCGATGATCGCCGTCGGCTCGCGTGCGTTATCGCGCTCCCATTTGCGGATCATGCGGGTTGCTTCAAGTCCGTCGATTACCGGCATCTGAATATCCATGAAAATCATGTCGTAGCGGCCGGTGGTAAATTTCTCGAAAGCTTGTTTCCCGTCCTCGGCAAAAGAAACTTCGCAGGGCTCGCGACGCAGGTAGGCGCCGATCAAAAGCCGGTTGTCGGCGGAATCGTCGGCGATCAGTATTCTGCTTCGCCGCAAGTCGGCCGGCTGTCAAGTGGGATCTCCTGAGCCTTGCGCTCGGGCAGAGCATCGGCGCTATTTCGGTTTGCATCCCGGATGACCCGGCTGATGGCCTCGAACAGCTCTTTGCGGGTAATCGGCTTGACCAGGTAGGCGTCCAAGCCGAGTTCCTTAAGACGATCGAGCTGAGGCGCAAGGTCGTCCGAGGAGAGCATCAGAATCAGCGGCTCCATCGGAAGATGTTCCTGGCGAATTCTGCGGGCGACCTCGAGTCCGTTCATTCCGGGCATCCGCATATCGAGCAATACAATCCCGTACGGCAGGGAAGCATTGGCGGCCGCGCGGATCGCGTCGAGCGCGGCTTCACCGGACTCGGCCTCATCTACCTGGGCGCCGCAATTGGAAATCATCTCACGCGCAATCAGCCGATTGATTTGATTGTCGTCCACCACCAGGACGCGATAATTGACGAGGCTCAAAAGCACGTGGGCGCTCGGCGAGATCACCCGCGCGGCGAGGCCGAAGCGCGCGGTGAAGGAGAATTTGCTTCCCTCATGCAGCTCGCTCTCCACCCAAATGCGCCCCTTCATCAGATTAACGAGGCGTTGAGCGATCGCGAGGCCCAGGCCGGTGCCGCCGTATTTTCGCGTGGTCGAAGAGTCCGCCTGGGTGAAGCTGGTGAAGATGGAATCGAGTTTGGCGGGCGCAATCCCGATCCCGGTATCTGAAACGCTGAAACGTAAAGCCGTGGGCTCGGTCGAATCGGTATCCCAGTCGACCTCGAGCACGACCTGGCCCAGTTCGGTAAATTTGATCGCATTGCCCAGAAAGTTGATCAGGATCTGCCGCAGCCGCAGCGGGTCGCCGACCAGATGTTCCGGCACGCCAGGGGCTATCCGTGCGACAAGTTCCAACCCCTTGCTATGCGCCTGGACGCCGAAGGTGGAAATCGTTTTATCGATCAGATCGGTGAGATCGAATTCGGTGTTCTCGATTTGCATCCGCCCACTTTCGATTCTCGCCAGGTCCAGGATGCTGTTGATCAGTTCGAGCAGCGAATTGCCATTGGCGACCATCACGTCGATGTAGCGCCGCTGTTCGCCGGTAAGTTTGGTTTCGGTGAGCAAGTCTGCCATTCCGAGCACGGCATTCATCGGGGTGCGGATTTCATGCGACATGCTCGAGAGAAATTCCGATTTGGCCCTCGAAGCGGCCAGCGCGTCTTCTCGCGCGGCAATCAGGTCGCTTTCCATCTTCTTGCGCTCGGTTATGTCGCGAGCCATTGCCACCACGCACAGCTCGCCGTCGAGTTTTGCCACCACCGCGGAGATCAGATGCGGAACAATCTGTCCCGACTTCATCCGGAAGTTCACCTCCATGTTATGAACCCGGCCGCTCAGCGTAAGTTTCTCGCGGTATTCCGCATATTGCATCGGTTCGACCCAGATGTTCAGCGCTTGCGCGGTCTTGCCCGAAGCTTCCTCGCTGGTGTAGCCGGTCGAGCTGAATTCGCCGTTGGTATAAATGAACCGATCATCGACGACCGAGTTGATCGAAATAACGTCGATGCTGGTTGCGAGAACTTTTTGGAGTATTGCCTCGCGCTTTTTAGCGGTTTTTTCCGCCGCTTCGCGCTCGTCGATCTCGACCCGCAAACGCGCCTCGGCCCGATTACGATGCGCGTTCTCTGCCTGAAGGTTCTCCTCCCGAAGACGCGATTCATCCATCAGTATCCGCTGGCGATGGGAATAATCTTTGAGGGCGGCGAAGCTCACGCCGAAACCCGCCGTCACCAGCAACATGACCCACAAGATTGGGTCTTGGGTATCGAAGCGACCAGTCATGGCCGCGATTCCAAACGCAAACAGATTGACGAGCGCGAGGATTCCTTGCCGTCGCGCCCCCCATGGAACGAGGAGGGAGGTGACCAGCAGCACGACGACCAGAGCTACCGCCAACGCCTCATCCTCATTCAAGAGAAGCGCAATGAGTGTGAAAATCGCGACCATCGCAATACAGAGCGCCATTGCCCACCGTCGCCAGCGGTCAACAAAGCCTGCGAAGTATGTCGCGCAAAGTCCGGCGAGCATCAGAGCGACAGGGAGCATCCGTATGGAGCTTGGAACCGCGGCAGCTTTTGCGTACCGGTTTAGATTGAGCAGCGCGACCGCGACCAAGATCGACATCACGCTCAGCGCGATCAGAAGCAGCTTCTTAAGCTGCGGGAAGCTCGACTCGGAATCAGGTGCGCAGGACAGGCCGGCAATCAGCCGTGCCGTCAATGACGGGGTCGGTGTGGCGGGCAATGTTGTCGGTGACGAAGGTCCATCGCAGCGGAGCCGTCGGCTATAGGGGTCGACGGCCGGAGTATCTGTGTCAGGCTGCATTGGGTAGAAGGAGTCTCCTCAAGCGCGACGCACTTTTCCCCGGAAAACAACGCAAGAGCGATGCCGCTCCGGTAGCTGCCACAGCGCCTCCAGCCATCAATTCGTCGGTCAATATTTCCTTTGCTGGCAATTTATGGTCAGACGCAGCCGACTTCTCGCCGCCAGAGGGCCCGAATCTGCTATTCGAGCTACCCGGCGGGAGAGCCGCTTTACCGCCGTGGGGTCAGGCCGCGATGTTGCTGTTGAGCGCGGCGTCGGCCGAGCGTTGCACATGAATAAGTTTGTTGATGACCTCGAGTAGCGCGGCTTTTTTTACCGGTTTGCTCACATGCATGTCGGCGCCGGCGTCCAGCGCGCGCCGCACATCGTCTTCGAACGCAGAAGCGGTAAAGGCTATGATCGGTGTCCGCTTGAGCGATCGTGCATTTTCCCATTGCCTGATCGAGCGAATTGCTTCATACCCGTCCATCACCGGCATTTGAATATCCATGATTATGAGATCGAAAGCGGCGGCCTTGGCTTTTTCCACCGCGATCGCGCCGTTCTCCGCTTCCTCGGAATCAAAACGCACCTGCTTTAGATGAGCGCGAATCAGCAGGCGGTTGTCGGGCGAATCATCGACCACCAGCACACGCGCGCTAGCAATTAACAGATCGCTTCCGGCCGCGTCGTTCGAGAGAACCGCCGACTGCGGAGAGCGAGCATCGGGCCTGACGATCTCCTGACTGGTTGGCGAACCTTGAATTTGAGGCGCGTCAATGGCGGTCTCGCCCTCTTCGGTGTGCTGGCTTTGCAGTTCAAATTGGATCGCGAAATAAAACACGCTGCCGCGTCCAAGCTCGCTCTCGACCCACACCTTTCCACCCATCAAGCCGACCAGCCGCTCGACGATGGTGAGTCCCAATCCGCTTCCTCCATATTTTCGCGAGGTCGAAGAATCAGCCTGGGTGAACTCGGAGAATATGGTCGCCAGTTTTTCCGGGTGGATTCCGATGCCCGAATCGGACACCGCGATAAGCAAGCTGCCGGGGACCGGATTGTGCGGATTCAGCTTGACGCTGACGACTATTTCACCCAATTGGGTGAACTTGATTGCGTTCCCGATAAGATTGATCAGGATCTGTCGCAAACGCAGTGGATCGCCGATCAGCGCGGTCGCAAGCCCAGTCTCGACCTGGGCGCGCAGTTCGAGTCCCTTTTGATGCGCCCGAATTGCGAGGGTCTCGACAACTTTTTCGGTCAGTTCACGGACGTCGAAATCGACCGCCTCGAGATTCAATCGGCCACTCTCGACTTTGGCGAGATCGAGGATGCCATTGATCAATTCGAGCAACGCGGCTCCATTGTTCATAACGATCTCAAGGTATTTGCGCTGTTCGGCATCAAGCTGGCTTTCCAATACCAGTTCCGTCATTCCAAGAATTGCGTTCATGGGGGTCCGGATCTCATGCGACATACTGGAGAGAAAATCCGATTTGGCGCGCGAGCCCTCGAGCGCCGCTTCGCGTGCATCGATGAGCTGACGGCGGGTCTCCATCAAGTCTGAGACGTTGCGCGTGGCGGTTAAGAGGCTGGGGTGTCCGCGGAGCGAAATAGCCAAGGCGGAAATCAGACCCTGGTAAGTGCTGCCATTTTTTCGTCTGAAGGTGGCTTCGAAATTCCTGACCACCGCGTTTTTCTTTAGCTCCGCAATAAAACGCTGATTGTCTTCTGGAGAATCGAACGATCCGATTTCGCGCGAACGTTTGCCGATGATTTCTTCGGCGACGAAGCCCGTATTTCTCAGATACTCCTGATTGACGTCAGTGTAGCGGCCAGTAGTTAGATCGAGGATCATCATGGAGTCGAGATTTTCATCGAAAATCTTCCGTAGCGTCGCCTCGCTCTCTACCATCTTCTGCTGTGCGCGTACGATGTCCGAGATGTCGTGAGCGATCGATAAGACTGCGGGACGCCCGGAAAGCTCGAACACGGTTCCCGAGATCGAATGCGGAACCACTTCGCCATTGAGACGTAGATCCATGGGCATATTGCGGACCTCGCCGGTGGCGTGTAGCTGGGCTACGTAGTTATTGACTTGAGTTCGATCGGCCCAGATGTTCAGTTCGTCCGCGGTACGCGCCAGTATCTGATCGCGAGAGAAGCCGGTTCGGCGCATCATTTCGTCGTTAAATTCGAAATATTTGCCATCGCTGAAATCATTGATTGAGATCATGTCGCGATTGGCGTTGAAAATTTTTCTGAGCTTTGCTTCGCTTTGCTCGAACATACCGCGCTCGTCGTGGAGGGCCTGACGATAACGCGCTGAGAGCATCGAAAAGGCCTGCGCAAGTACAACGCAAACTAACGCGCCGATCCACAAAGTCTGGTCAGACTCGCTGCGCGCGCCGCCGAATGCGTGCATCGCCGCGAACGATCCGAACGCGTACCCTCCCACCGACGCCTGCCACCACCCGCTCCAGGGCAACAGTGCTCCGGACCCTATCGCATACCCCGCCGCACAGATAAACATTGCCAGCGGGCTGTCGGCGACAATACTGAAGGCGAGCCCGCAGCTTAGCTCGAGGGTAACTATCCAGCCACGCTCCTATCCGCCAGTGCCGCTCCGCCCACGGTGAGAACGCAAACCCGAGTCCCAACAGACCGATACCGACATCACCCAGGCGGCTCGCGAGGAGAATCCACCCCCATTGCGGCGTCACCTGCGGATAGGTGAGCAGATACAAAAGCTCGATTATTACGACCACAGCGCTGCCGGCGCGTAACATTCGCACCGCTAGCGCGTCATTGTCGGACGGCTGCGCGAATCCCGAAGCGGCCGCCTCGATCTTATCGCTGGCTGCGCGCTCGAGAGGCGCCGAGCGAGCCGGTTCCCCGGACCTCAGATCCGATCTTTGGAGTTGTTCCATGGTGGCTGATTGCGGTTGCGGCGAGTCGGAGATCACATGTACAAGCCAGCTTCATGCCAATGCGCAGCATCACAAGGCAACCAAGCTTCGGGCTTTGTCGATTGTATGTGTCAAAAATCCGCGGCCACGGCGGATCGTGACGGTTCAATCTGACACATCGTGGACGCTGGACGAGAGAACGAAGAACATCGCCACCTTCAGGAATTGCGCATACTGTCGAATACATTTCCAAAAGTTTCGTAAGCATTGCGGTCAAACAGGACAAACTCGACCTGTCTCAACGAGGTCTCGCCGTCGGCACCTTCCAAATGACGGCGGACTTCCTCCAGCATCACCTGCGCGCATCGCGCAATCGGGAATCCCGCGATGCCGGTACCGATAGCGGGTAGGCCGATGGTCTTGAGCTTGAGTTCCGTCGCGCGCTTCAGCGAATTGCGGGTGGCGCTCCTCAGATGCGCTTCGGAAGTGCGGCCTCCGAGACGCATACTCGCGGCGTGGATGACGAACTTCGACTGGAGCCTCCCGCCGGTGGTCACCGCCGCTTCGCCCAAAGGAATCGTCCCGATCCGATCGCATTCGATCTGAATTTCGGGTCCGCCCTTGTCCCGGATGGCGCCGGCGACTCCGGCGCCGAGGACGAGGTCATTGTTTGCGGCGTTGACGATCGCATCGAACGCGCAATCGGTGATGTCACCCTGCGAGATCCTGACCTTGTCACTCCAGGAAGTTTGGGGAGCCGAGGAATCCGACTTTGACATGAAACCCTCCGTCCGCTGAGAGTTCGGAGTCGCATCTGATATTATCTTCCCGTTTCGAATGAGCCCAAGGAGCCGCGACCGCCGTGCCCTCACTTCAATCCTCGGAGCAATCCCGCGCCTGACAATAGCAGTGGCCGCCCTCGCGCTATGGTCGGGATGCGCACCGCCGGGCAATCGCCTCGCGCCCGGGTTCATCCAGGTTGACATCGAAACTTCCCCTATACTCGATCCTCGGTTCGCCACCGACGCGATCTCGCAACGCATCGGCGAGTTGATGTTCGATCCGCTGGTGCGACTGGATTCGCAGGGTGGCTTCGTCGGTGACCTGGCGGAAAGCGTGGAACGGACTTCGCCGACAGAAATTGTCTTTCATCTTCGCCACGGCGTGCGCTTCAGCGACGGACGCGCTCTGACGGCGCGCGATGTGAAATACACTTTCGACTTTGTACTCGACCCGGCTAATCTCTCGCCCAAACGTGGCGGACTGCAACCGCTGAGTTCGATCGAAGTGGTTGACGACTACACGATCAGAATGAGCACTCACGCCCCGTATGCTCCCGCGCTCGAGATGGCGATGCTCGAAATCGTCCCCTACGGCACGCCGTCGCGAGGTTCCGACACTCCGGATGCTCCGCCGGGAACGGGACCTTTCAGACTGGTCAGCTTCGAGCGCGACGACCGCGTGGTGATGGATCGCAATCCCGCCGGGGCAGCGGCGGCGGAAAACGTTCGCGGTATAGTCTTCAAGGTGGTGCCCGACCCGACCGTACGCGCGCTGGAGCTCGCGGAAAGTGTGTGCGATATCGCGCCCAACGATATCCAGGCGGAGCTGCTTCCATATTTGCGCTCGCAGGCGGATTTGAGCGTGGTCGAGGCGCCGGGAACGACGTACCAATATCTCATTTTTAATTTTGCCGATCCGCGTCTGCGGGATTTGCGGATTCGGCGTGCGATCGCATACTCAATCGATCGCGAACAGATCGTAAAATCGTACCTGCGAGGTACCGCTCGATTAGCTACTGGAATACTCAGTCCGGAGAATTGGGCGTACAACGGCGACGTCACCAGCTATAGGTACGATCCCGATCGCGCGCGCCATCTGCTCGAT
Organism: uncultured delta proteobacterium; assembly: GCA_963747115.1. GTDB lineage: Bacteria > Desulfobacterota > Binatia > Binatales > Binataceae > DATGKG01. The sequence goes on from CAVVEB010000009.1 coordinate 158,171, forward strand.
GAAGCCGGCTATCCGATCCGTGCGAATGGAATGCGCAATCTCGGTTTCGTCTACAAGACTACGCCCGAAGGGGTTCGAATGGGCGAAGTGATTCAAGCGATGCTGCGCCGGGTGGGGATCGAACTATACATTCGCAACAACGAATGGGCGACTTTCTACGGCGACATGGCGCGCGGAAATTTCGATCTGGCCTCGATGCAGTGGGTCGGCGTCCGGGACCCGCATCATTACTATATGACGCTCGATTCCAAAATGACGCCGACTCGCGGACTCAATCGCGGCCACTACTCAAATCCGGAAATGGATCGTCTGGTCGAGGCGGGCGATGTGACTATTGACCGGGACGCGCGCAAAAAGATTTACGCGCAGGTGCAGAAGCTGGCTGCGGACGATCTGCCGTACGTGTCGCTGTGGTGGCAGGATAACGTAGTGGTGATGAACCGATCGGTCGAGGGTTTCCGGCCGTATCCGAATGGCAGTCTGCTTTCGCTCGCCAGCCTGAGACTCAGAGTTGCGGCATCGACCGCGTTCGGATGGGACTCCTCGGCGGGACCGGAGTCTTCGGAGTGACCGCAGATTGATCGCATACCTTGGGCGCCGCCTGCTCGCGCTGATTCCCGTTGCACTCGGGGTCGCAACGATCACCTTCGCCTTGATTCATCTGGTGCCGGGCGATCCGGTCGTCGCGATGCTTGGCGATACCGCCGCACCTGCCGACATCGAAGGGATGCGCCACGAGTTGGGACTGGATCGTCCACTGTGGGAGCAGTACCTCGCGTTCCTCGGTGGAATCGCGCGGGGAGATCTCGGTCAATCGATCTCGACCCATCAACCGGTCACCCGTCTCATCGCGCAGCGCTTTCCCGCGACGCTGGAACTCGCGTTGGCGGGATTGATTGTCGCGATCGTGGTTGCCTTTCCGCTCGGGCTGGTCTCCGGCGCCAATCCGGGAGGACCCGCCGATGTCGGCGCGATGGGATTCGCGGTGCTCGGCATTTCGATTCCGCATGTATATCTCGGCCCGCTCTTGATGATTCTTTTCTCGCTGGAATTGCGATGGGTGCCGCTGACCGGACGCGGCGGCTTTTCGCATCTGATACTTCCCGCGATCACAATGGGAACCGCGCTCGCGGCGATCCTGGCGCGGATGCTGCGTCAGAGCCTGGTACAGGTTCGAGAATCTGATTACATGCGCACCGCGATCGGAAAGGGCCTCAGTCCCGGTGCGGCGCTGATGCGACACGGACTGCGAAACGCGCTGACACCGGTGGTGACTTTGTTGGGGCTGCAGTTGGGCGGTCTGCTGACCGGATCCATCATTACCGAAGTAATTTTTTCATGGCCGGGACTCGGCCGCCTGCTGATCACGGCGATCAGCGCGCGCGACTATCCGCTGGTCGAAGGATGCGTGCTGACCTTCGCCCTCACGTATGTCCTGGTCAATATGGGGACTGACATGGTCTATGGGCTGATCGATCCGCGGATTCGATTGGGCGGGGAGGCCGGCTGAAGCGATGCGGCTGCGCCGAAACCTGTCGCTCGGGTTGGGCGGAACACTGGTCGCGATTCTGATTCTGATCGGAATCTTCGGTCCCGCGTTTGCGCGCCATGATCCACTCGCGATCGATCTCAGACTCGCGCTCGCCGGTCCGAACGGCGGTCACCTTCTCGGATGCGACGCGCTCGGACGCGACATGCTTGCGCGGCTGATGTATGGCGCGCGTTTGTCGCTGGCAGTCTCGATCTCCGTGGTCGCGCTCTCGTTGGCGGTGGGAAGTATGATCGGCGGATCTGCGGCGCTGGCCGGCGGCCGAGTGGATTCTGTAGTGATGCGCTTTGTCGACATCGTGCTGGCGTTTCCGGGTTTCCTGCTCGCGATCGCGCTCGCCGCGATCCTCGGTCCCGGTCTTACCGATTTGGTGATCGCGCTGACCGCGATGGGATGGACCGGCTACGCGCGTCTGGTGCGCGGCGAAGTCCTTTCGCTACGCGAACGCGAGTACGTGCGGGCGGCGAACACCTTGGGCGCCACGCCTTCGCGAATTTTGTGGCGTCATCTTTTGCCCGGGATCGCGGGACCGGTGGCGGTACAGGCCACCTTTGGCATCGGCGGAATCATTGTCGCCGAAGCGTCACTTTCATTCCTGGGTTTGGGTGTGGCGCCGCCGACACCGAGCTGGGGCAACATGCTCGATGCGGGCCGCGCATTTTTGCTGGTCGCGCCTCATCTGACTACTGCGCCCGGTCTGGCAATCGGGCTTTCGGTGTTGGGGTTCAATCTTCTTGGCGACGGCCTTGCGCAACTCGCCGGCCGTCGTTCCTGAATCTTCGAACTTCGTGATAGGGAAGACAGAGTGGATGTCGCCGAACTGACCCGACGCCTGCTCGCATTCATCCGCGAGCAGGGCAATTTCACCGATGTGAAAATCGAGGACCTGCACAAAATGGCGGGCGGAGCGTCGCGCGAGATCTGGTCGTTCGATTGCACGATGGAAGGTGCGCGGGGTATCGAGAAGCGAGCGATGGTGCTCAGGCGCGATCCCGGCGCGCAGAGAATCGAGAGCAGCCGTCGCAATGAGTTCCTCGTGCTGCGCGCGGCCTTCGAGGAAGGCGTCCCGGTGCCCGAAGTGTTCTGGGTCTCCGAAGATCCGGCGGTGCTCGGCGCGGCCTTTTTCATCATGCAGCGCGTCGAGGGCGAAACGCTCGCGCGTCGCCTGTTGCGTGACGAGCAATACGCCAACGCACGCAAGGTAATGCCGGCGCAGCTTGCGGAAATTCTCGCCCGCATCCACACCATCGATCCGATCAAGCACAAACTCGACTTCCTGCCCGCGCCCGGACCGGCCGTCGCGCTCGACGAGGTGAAACGCTACGAGGAAAATTTCCGCAGACTTGCGCTGCAACCGTATCCCGCCTTCGAGCTGACGTTTCGATGGCTCTATCAGCGCGTGCCAAAGTCGCCGCGCAAGGCGCTGGTGCATGGCGACTATCGCATCGGCAACGTCATCTTCGGCGCCGACGGCGTGCGCTCGATTCTTGATTGGGAGCTCACGCATCTTGGCGATCCGATGGAAGATCTCAGCTGGATGTGTGTTCGGGCGTGGCGTTTCGGCGCCGATGAGAATCCGGTCGGTGGTCTCGGACAGCGCGAAGATTTTTGGGCTGCGTACGAAAAAGCCGGCGGTCTCTCCGTCGATCCCGAGGCGGCGCGATGGTGGGAGGTGTTCGGCAATCTCAAGTGGGGAATTATCACCATCAGCCAGGCGCGCACTCATATTGATGGTCTCATCAGCTCGGTCGAACTCGCGAGTATCGGGCGGCGCACGGTCGAGAACGAGCTGGAGCTTCTCAATCTGATCGAATAGGAGGCACGCGCCGCATTTTTGACCGCGACGCAATCGCTGAATATGCAAGACCGGCCCACCTCCATCGAGCTGCTGCAAGCGGCGGCGGATTTCGTCGAGCGCGAGATCGTTCCGGCAACGCAAGGGCAGCGTCAGTTTCAATCGCGGGTGGTGGCCAACGTGATGCGTATCGTCGCGCGGGAAATCGAGATCGGCGAGCCGCTATTGCGCGCCGAGGTCGACGCGCTGGCGACGCTGCTCGGCGCGCAAAAGCCCCATCTTCATACTACCAGCGACGTGATGGCGGCGGCGCGCAAATTCAACGAAGAACTGAGTGCGAAGATTCGCGCCGGCGACGCCGATAGTGGCGAGTTCCGCGATCGCGTGATGAAGGTTGCGCGCCAGATCGTCGAGGACAAACTAAAGATTGCCAATCCTCGTTATCTCGAAGCCGACCTCAAGATGAGATCGAAAACCTGAGTCGCTATTAGCCGGAGCATGCCAGGAACGCCAATCGATTGGACCGCAAGCGCGAGGAGCGATAGAAGTAGGGTCGACAATCAATCAGGAGATCTGAATATGCCCGAGTGGAAAGTGGTGCTCCTTGAAACCGATGACCTCATGCATCTCAACAGCGGGGAATCGAATTTCAACGAGAGCGCCTACTACAACTTTTTTGATCGCAAAAATCGCGTCGGCGGATTTGTCCGAATGGGTAATCGGCCCAACGAGGGCAACGCCGAGATGACGGTCTGCATCTACCTGCCCGACCACAGTGTCGGCTTCATGTTCAAGCGCCCCGAGATCGCGAACAACGATGCACACGACGCCGGCGGCCTGAAGTTCGAGGTGCTGAAGCCGTTCGAGCATCATCGCGTGAGCTATCAGGGCAAGCTCTGCATGCTGAAAAATCCGCTCGAGATGGCGGAACCCACCGTCGCGTTCAAGAACAATCCTTACGCGGCGTGCGAGTTGCGCCTCGATTACTATGGCACGGCGCCGGGCTGGGGCGGCGAGCTGCGCGAAAAGACTGAGCACGGATGGGAAAGCCTCCAGCCGTCGGGAGACGCGACTCAGCAATTCGCCAAAGGGCATCTCGAACAGCTGGGTCATGCGGTCGGCACCCTCAAGCTCGATAGCGCCGCGAGCGATTTCAAATTCGACGGACTCGGACTGCGCGATCATAGCTGGGGACCGCGTTACTGGCAGGCACCCAAGTACTATCGATGGCTCACGATGAACTTCGACGAGGGTCTCGGCGCAATGGCCTCGATCACGGTGAATCGCGACGGCAGCGAGCATCCGGGCGGCTTCATGGTGCGCACGGGGGCGCAGACCGTGAACATCAGCAAGGTCGATATCGAAACCGAGTTCACCGGCGAGCAGCAACTTCACGATCGGATCAAGGTGACCTGCACGACATCGGACGGCGGCGCGCCAATAGTCATTACCGGGAAAGTTATATCGATGATTCCACTACGCAATCGCCGTGCCGGAATAGTCACTCGAATCGCGGAGGGAATGACTGAGTGGCGATGGGGCGACAAGGTCGGCTACGGCCTCGCCGAGTATCTCGACCATCTTCAGGAATAGTAGTCGACCGACTAATCGGGAGCAGTTCGTCAGGAGCGTTCCTTCAGCGCCCTGAGACTTAAGGTATACGGCGGGCGCGCGATTCCTCGTTCCGTGATGATCGCGGTTACTAACTCATGCGGCGTGACGTCGAAGGCGGGATTGAAAGTGGCTATCCCTTTCGGCGCGACCTGCTTACCTTTAAATTCGGTGAGCTCGAGCCCCGAGCGCTCCTCGATTGGAATCCGATCGCCGCTGGCGCAGTTGAGATCGATGGAGGATAGCGGCGCGGCGACATAGAAGGGAACCTTGTGCAGGTTTGCCATCACCGCCAGCGGATAGGTTCCGATTTTGTTTGCGACGTCGCCGTTGGCGGCGGTGCGGTCGGTCCCTACGATCACGCAATCGATACTTCCGTTGCGCAGTACGGTGGCCGCCATGTTGTCCGCGATTAAGGTCACCGGAATTTTGTCTTTGTGTAGTTCCCACGCCGTGAGGCGTGAGCCCTGCAGGAACGGCCGCGTCTCGTCGGCGAAGACGGCGATCTTCTTCCCCGCTTCCTTCGCGGCGCGCACGATTCCCAGCGCGGTGCCGTATCCCGCGGTTGCCAAAGCACCCGCATTGCAATGAGTCAGGACCGTGCTGGATTGCGATAGCAACTCGGCGCCGAAGCGCCCCAGCGCGTGATTCGCTTCGAGATCTTCCTGGTAAATCGCGATCGCCTCTTCGCGCATCCGGCGGAACAAACCCGGCGCATCGAGCGACAGATTCGCCTCCAGCACGCTACCCATTCGATCCACCGCCCACGCGAGGTTGACGGCCGTGGGGCGGGTAGCCTTCAGCGTCTTCGCGACCAGCTTGTATCTGGTTTGTGCGCGCGCGCCGCTGTACCCGCGAATACCAAGCGCGGCGCCCATAGCGGCCGCAACTCCGATAGCGGGCGCGCCCCGAATCACCATGGTGCGGATGGCGTCGGCGACTCCTTGGTAATCCTTGTAGATGCTGATTTTCTCGCGCGCGGGCAGCAAGCGCTGGTCGATCATGCGAACGCTGTTGTCGCGCCACTCTATAGTTTTAACTGCCACGATTTATGAAGTGCCGGTATTGTCGGCCGCGGCAACGAATCGCTTTGCCGGACCGCCGAAAGCGTCAATAAGTCTACCGCAATCGAGCCGAGATGGGACTAGATCTTTTGGTATGTTCCGCGTGCTTTACGTCGAGCCGCCCCGGCTTCAATCCAGCGGGTGATCGCCGCGAAAATTTCCGAGGGACGCTTGCCTTTGAGGCCACGAACCGCGCGGATGTCCGCGGCTTTGAATTGCTTCGGTAGCTGTTGAAGAACGATGCGCCAGTTGACCCTGCCCCCGCGGGTCGCAGGCGTACCCGCGGACGGCGTGTTTTTCGACCACGATGTCTGTTTCCCGATTAGCATACTGAGCCGCGACTGCTCTTCTTTGAGCCGTCGCAACTCGTTTTCTTTGGAACGGATCTCGTTCTGGAGATTAACCATCAGAGATCGCGCCTGTCGTTGAACTTGATGAAAGGCCGAGGTGAGGCCGGTCGAACGTTTATTCCGTTTCCGTGGCATCTCGATTTAATCTCCCGGTGACGAGTGTACCACCAGAAAGTTCATTGAACCTATGTCACACGAGATGTTTCCTGGAGAAGAACTAGAGTGGTACAGATTGGAAATAGTAACATGATTAGTACCATCGCGTCGAAGTGACTATCCATATCTATTACTAGTGCGTCTCAACTTTTCACTAGTGATAGTCACGCAAATTTCGGCGGGTACTTATCTTCATCCGTGACGCGTCAGGTTTGCCTCGCGCATAAGCTCGCTCGATTTGAGCGCCAGCGATTCGTTGATCTGCGCATACCCGTCCGGGCTTCGATTATGGAGCGGGCGAGAGATGCGGCTGAGCTGATCCGATGATCAGCCGCGCCGCTGTTAGCTCAATTATACTTGCCATAACTTTAACACTTTATTGGAAGCTATTGCGGTACGCTGATCCCAGCTTTAATGAGGAGTTTTCTCGCGCTTACCCTTCCATTACGGGGTGCATTCGCCGAACTTCAGGCGGGGCAAATAGGTACTATGCTTGTAAACGGCGCGATGGTATAAAAATGCGCAACGTAGTTAACAGATGCACGCTGCCAGCCTCCTATTCCCTCTCGATTGCCTACGAAAATTGCGGGCAAATTCTCATGAGGAAGCGGTACGTCCGCATGGGGCGAATGACTGCGTGGCGCACGGGAGAGAGTAATGGGTCGAAGACTGTACGTTGGTAATCTGGCATGGACGGTTACGGATCAGGATCTGCAGGACGCCTTTTCGGAGGCCGGTAAGGTCGACAGTTCCCAGGTTATAATGGATCGTGCGACTAATCGTTCCCGCGGATTCGGCTTCGTCGAGATGGCGTCGGACGAAGCGGCTGACGCGGCGATCAAGAAGCTCAACGGCCGCGACATCAAGGGGCGTCCCATCCGCGTCAACGAAGCCCAGGCGCGCAGTAACAATCGCACCAGCGCTCGCGGCTAGTTAACCCGAACTTCACCGCATCCGGCGCGAGGGCGGGGATAGCAACTCGCCTTTGCGCCCCGCGCATCGGCTTCTCCTCTCGCATTTGTCTTTGGCGGACCTACGCGGAGCGATGTTCTCCCCTCGCCCAGCCGGGAGAGGACGGTCGCGATTCATATCGCGGCCAGGTGAGGGCCCCTCAGAAAATTTCCTTTTTTCGGATTTTTATTTGTCATCCTGAGGGTCGTCCCGAAGGACCTACGCGGAGCGACCGCGAGGCGTGTCCGAGCGGTCGCCCTGAGCGCAGCGAAGGGTCTCCGCGCAGCGATGGTCTTCCCGTTTGATTAACACAGGAAGCGCGAAACCCAGTCTGGGTTTCTCAAATTTTTCTTTCTTTTTTCCCTTTGTCTTTTACTTGTCCTCCTGAGGGTCGTCCCGAAGGACCTACGCGGAGCGACCGCGAGGCGCGCCCTTAGCAGATCCTGAACTCGGCTGCGATCCTTCACCTTCTCTCCCAGTTGCTGGGAGAGACAAGGGTGAGGGAGCAGGCTGCTTCAGCCTGCCGGTCGCCCTGAGCGCAGCGGAG
>CAVVEB010000010.1:0-49143 GCA_963747115.1 uncultured delta proteobacterium
TTCGATACCGCCGAGAACGATCGAAGGATAGTTGGGGAGGTCCTCGAAGCCGAGTTTCTTACCCATCGCGACCACGCGATCGAGCCCGATAGTATTGGCGATGTGGGCAGCGGCGGCGTTGAGGGATTCCTCGAGCGCGAACTCCAGGGTCACGTGTCCGAAAAAGCGATCCTTGTAGTTATTCGGGGTCCAGCTCATGTTGCCGTAATTCCAGGTGAACTGAGCATCGTCGATATAGCTGGTGGGGAGAAATTTTTCGGGGCCGCCCTCGAGAGTTTCGTCGAAGGCGGCGGCGTAGGTGACTATTTTGAAGGCGGAGCCGGGCTGGCGTTTCGACTGGGTAACGCGATTGAACTGGCTGCGCTGATAATTGCGGCCGCCGACCATCGCGCGAATCTTGCCACTCCCCGGTTCCAACGCGACCAGGCATTCTTCCAACTGATCATTCTCCTCGCGCCGTTTAAGCCGCGGATGTTTGGCTTCCAGGTCGGTGAGGTTCTGATCGACCGCCTTCTCCGCGAGCTTCTCCGCGTGGACGTCCAGGGTAGTGAAAATTCGTAGTCCTTCTTCGGTGAGGACCGATGACGGATATCTGTCGGCCAGCTCTTTTTTCACGTAGTCAACGAAGTACGGCGAGTCGTTGTTTTCGGTGAAGGTCTCGCGCGGGTGCAAGGTCTCGGCTTTAGCGTGGTCGAAGGCGCTCTGGCTGATGTAACCGTCCTGGAGCATCGCGGCGAGGACTTCATCGCGCCGCACCTTTACTTCCTGCGGGCGCTTGAGCGGGTTGAGCCGGTTGGGCCGGTGAATCATTCCCGCGATGGTAGCCATTTCGCCAATCGTCAGATCGCGGGGCTCCTTGGAGAAGTAGTATTCCGAGGCTTCCCAGATTCCGTAAATTCCTTCCTGTCCGCGCTGGCCGAGATAGATATCGTTTATATAGTTTTCCAGGATCTCGTCCTTGGAATATTTGCTTTCCGCGATATACGCCATCAACAGTTCTTTCAGCTTGCGTTTGTAGGAGCGCTTGCTGGTGAGAAAAAAGTTTTTCATCAACTGCTGAGTCAGGGTCGAGCCGCCCTGGCGCACGTGCCCGGTGGTAAGATCGATCCAGGCGGCTTTGAGCGTGCGCGCGACGTCGAACCCATGATGCTCGTAAAAACGATGGTCCTCGGCGGCGAGAATGGCGTCGGTGAACGCGGGCGGGATTTGATTCAGAGGCACCAGCCTGCGCTGCTGCCAGTCGCCTTCGAAAATTCCGCTCAGGAGTTCCGGCTCGAGCTCGATCGAGTAGATGGGCTGATGCGACTGGGGATCGTTCATCGCCTGAATAACGTCGTTTTTTGAGAGATCGATCTGCACGATTTCGCCGCCGTAATTGCGGTTGGGATAAGAAAAATCGTGCAGGAAGATGGTCAACTGTCCGCGTTTGAAATCGTAGGCATACTCGCCCCGCTCGGTCACCTTACCGCCATCGATGTGATGATAGTTGAGGCGGGCAAGGCGTTCGAAGAAGCCGATATCCTTCAGGGCCTGGCCGGGATAGATGACGGTGGAGTCGGAGTAGATTCGCGACGGTATATTCCATCGTTTCTGCGAGAACCGGGTAACTACTTCGTTCTCGAGTGAATGATAGTAAGTAAAGAAGAAGTACAGCACCGGTATCACGGTGAATACCATCACCGCGAGCGCGGCAATCAGCGCGATTTTTAGAATTTTCAGCAGCATTGCCTAGATGGGAAGTGCGGCCGCGAAGGAAGCTGCCGCTAACCCGCAGCCGCTACGCCTCCGGCTTAAGCGCAAAATAAATCGTGCTCCCGCCGCGCCGCACTAGAATCAGCACGATTTTCCCTTTCCCTCCGGAGCGCATCGCCTGCCGATAAGAGTCCAGATCCTTGATCGCCGCGCGATTGACTTCGAGAATCACATCGCTCGCACGCAGCCCGGCCTCGTCCGCGCGGCTGCCGGGCTGGACCGCCGAAATGACTACCCCGCCAGGCAGGTCGAGTCCCAATTCTTTGGCCAGGCGGGGGCTCAATTGCCTAACGTATAATCCGAACGCGGAAGCGGTCGCGGGTTCAGGTTTTTCAGCGGGCTCGGCTGACGCGAGTTGTTCTTCGTGCGACTGGGTGATGGCAATTTTTATTTCCTCGGGCTTGCCGCGGCGGGTCAGCTTGAGCGTCGCCACATGGCCAAGCGGGGCGCGGCCCACCAACAGCGGAAGTTCGCGCGAATCGACGATCGGCATTCCATCGAACTGAGTGATGACGTCGCCCCGCTGAATTCCCGCCGACCTGGCCGGTCCGTCTTTGAGCACTTCCGCGACCAGCGCGCCGCTGGCGCTGGGAAGCCCGAGCGAATCGGCGATCTCCGGGGTGATTTTCTGAATGTAGACTCCGAGCCATCCGCGGACCACTTTTCCGGATGCGCGCAACTGCGGAAGTTCTTCTTTGACAATATTTACCGGGATTGCGAAACCGATTCCCATGCTGGCGCCGGTGCGCGTGTAGATGGCGGAGTTTACGCCCACCACTTCGCCATTGACCGAGATTAGCGGGCCGCCGGAGTTGCCTGGATTAATCGAGGCATCGGTCTGCAGAAATTCATCGTAGTTGCCGGGGATGAACCGGCCCTTCGCGCTGACCACGCCGACGGTGACCGAATGATCGAAGCCGAATGGGTTTCCGATCGCCATCACCCATTGCCCGACTTTGACTTCGTCGGAATTGCCCAACGGCGCGACCGGCAGCTCGTGCTTGGGTTGAATCTTGAGCAGCGCGATATCGGTTTTTTCGTCCCGGCCGATCAGCTCGGCGGTGTATTGATCGCCATCCTGAGTGGTGACCGTAATCCGCTGCGCATCGGTGACGACGTGGTCGTTGGTCAGAACGTAGCCGTCCTTGGTGACGATGAAGCCGGAACCGAGACTCTTCGCGCGCGGACTGTATTCTTCAAATGGATCATGCGGGGTCTTTTCGCCGGGTGCGGGCGCAGGCGCGGGCTCGTCTTCATCGCCGGGAGTACCCGGGGCGTCACTTTCCTCGCTCGAAATGTTTACCACGGCGGGCGAGAGCTTGGCCGCGAGATCGACGAAATCCGGCAGACTCTGAACCTTCGCGATATGGCCGGGATCGGAAAGTTCAGTCCAAAAGTGCGCGGAACTGCCGGGGTCCGCTCCGAGGAGAGCAAGCGGCGCAATAGCCACGCTGACGAGAAGAGTTCGGTACCAACAGGAACGCATTTGAGACAGAGCGCATAGGTGCCCTTAGCGGGACGCCGAACGCGCTTTTTCAACGTATTTCATCCGGAGGTCAAAGAGAATGGCATCGAGCAGGCTGTCTTCGTCGTGGCTCAGATTGCCGCGGGTCTTGTCACGCAGCATCGCCACGATATCGATAATCTGCTGCGCCCCAATGAGATCGTGCATCCGTTCGCCGGTGGCAGGATGCGGCATCTCGCCAAGCAACGCCAGAGCCTCAGTGGAAAGCCCCACCACGAAACTTGCGAAAGTAATGTCGTGGGACGCGGGCTCCGAGCGATCGATCGGCGGTGCCGACGCGGCCTGCTGATAGGCGGCGGACGCTTGCGCCTGCGCACCCGCGCTGGGACCGCCGGTGGCGTGTAGCGGCGCGGCGGGTCGCTCCGACCCTGCGGCACGCGGTTGCTCAGGATGCGGTTGCGCCGGCTGCTCGTCCGGCTGCTGCGCCTGATCGGACTTCAATTCGCCTTCGGAAGAAAAACGGCGGCGGTCGGCGATTTTGAATCCTCGCTCTTTTTCTTCATCTTCAGACGTGGGCATCGCTCAGCTCCTTCCCGCAGCCATGTTTTCGAGCCGGCGGATTCGTTCCTCAATCGGAGGGTGGGTGGAAAAAAGCCGGGTCAGTCCGGCGGCGCCTAACGGATTGACGATGAAGAGATGCGCGGTGGCGGGACCGGCATCCATCGGGATGCGCTCGTTGGCCCCTTCGAGCTTGCGCAAGGCGTTGGCCAGGTAGAGAGGGTTATGCGTGAGGCGTGCGCCGCTGGCGTCGGCCTGGTACTCGCGAGTGCGCGAGATGGCGAGCTGGATCAGTGAAGCGGCGATTGGCGCGAGGATTCCGGCGATCAGCAATCCGGCGACGCCGCCGCCTTCCTCATCGTCGTTGCCGCCCAAGCCAAAAATCGCGCCCCATCGAAGCCAACTCCCCATCATCATGACGGCGCCGGCCAGCGTCGCCGCGATCGAGCTGGTCAGAATGTCGCGGTTGATGACGTGCGAAAGTTCGTGACCGAGCACGCCCTTCAATTCGTCGCGGGAGCACATTCGCATGATGCCGCGGGTGACCGCGACCGCCGCGTGATTGGGGTTGCGCCCGGTGGCGAACGCGTTGGGAGTGTCGCTATCGATGAGATACAGCCGCGGCATCGGGATGTTGGCCGAATGGGCAAGTTCCTGCACAATCGAAAAGAGCTCGGGCGCCGAGGCGGCGTCGAGCGGCTGGGCGTGATAGGCGGCGAGGACCATTTTGTCGGAGAACCAGTAGCTGACAAAGTTCATCACGGCGGCGATGATAAAGGCGAGCTCGACGCCATGGCGACCGCCGACGAGGCCTCCGATGAGCATCAAAATGACGGTCAAAGTACACAGGAGAAGCGTAGTTTTCAGCATACTTGTCATCGCGGAACTACATCCGAGCGTACCGGAGCAACAAAAATACCACACAAAAACAACATTGGGGAATTAGTAGGGACAGGAGAACGGAAGACGTAACGCGGCGATAAGGCAGGCATATATAACGGTTGAGCATGAAGAATCGGGGGCAAAAACATGAGGACCACATCGCTAGTCGCAGCGGGGTTCCTAATCGTGAGTGCAATAGCAAACATCTTGGAGTTGATTACTCGATCGCGGCATTGGATACCTCGAAGGTGGTCGACCTCACTTACAGCTTCGACAGCACCACCATCTACTGGCCGACCGAGAAGCCGCTGGAGCACGAGTTCGAGAAATTCGGGACTACGGAGAAAGGCTACTTCTATGCAGCGGGGAAGTTCGCTGCGCCCGAGCATGGCGGGACCCATATGGACGCCCCGATTCACTTCAACCGCGAAGGCATCTATGCCGACCAGGTACCGCTCGCGAATTGTATCGGCCCGGCTGCCGTGATCGATTTTTCGCAGCGCGCCGCGAAAGACCCCGATGCGACTTTGAGTGTTACCGACCTGCAGCTTTACGAGGAGAAGTACGGCAGGCTTCCCGACGGCGCCATCGTAGTCGCGCGCTCGGGATGGGGCAGATTCTGGCCGGACAAGAAACGTTACCTCGGGACCGACAAACCCGGTGACGTCTCCAATCTCCATTTTCCCGGCTACTCGCCCGAAGCCGCGCGATGGCTGGTCAAGAATCGAAACATTGCCGCGATCGCGATCGACACCGCAAGCATGGACCCGGGCGTCTCGAAGGACTTCAAGGTCCATCAGATTTGGCTCGGCTCCAACAAACCCGGCTTCGAAAACGTCGCCCATGCCGACCAGCTTCCGCCCAAGGGCGCGACGATCTTTTGCATTCCAATGAAGATGGGAAAGGGGACCGGCGCGCCTACCCGGGTCTTCGCTCTTTTGCCGTAAGACGTTCGGGATATTGCAAAGATTCTGGGGCCAATCGAATGAGCATCAGATTGTATCGGGGTTGATTGCGGAGCGCGAAGTCGAGAAAATTAATTGCAGTGGACGTCGAACGATCCTGTAGCATTGAGGTGGCCTCGGCAGCACAAACCGATCATCGGTGCCGATTGCGAGGTAGGAAATGCCGAGGCTTTAAACTGCTGGCAGGTGCAGAGGTAAAACTAGCCAAACTTGACTGCGGTTGCGCACCCACTTGAATCCAAACGAAAGCAGATACGTATTACACGGAGGAGCACTCATGCGGAGAAACTCCATCGTCACGACGGCGTTGGCACTGGCGGCACTTCTTCTCGTCGCCGGATGCTCCGGGCAGCCACTCTCGACGCGTGAGAAAGGCACGCTGGGTGGTGCCGGCATCGGCGCGGCGACCGGCGCGATCATCGGTGCTGCCGTCGGATCACCCGGCGCAGGGGCCGCAATCGGCGGCGCTCTGGGTGGCGTGACCGGCTATGCGGTCGGCAACGAAATGCAAAACAACGAGACCGCCAATCAACAGACTCAGCAGCAGCTCCAGACGCAACAGCAACAGATCGAACAGCAGCGAATGCAAATTCAGCAGCTTCAGCAGCAGCAGGAAACCGAATGACCTTGCTCCATAAGGAGGCTTCTTATGAATAGTCGTGCAGCATTGATTCCCGCACTTGCATTGGCCGCGATGATGGCTCTGGCGAGCTGCAGCGGACAGCCGCTGTCAACTCGCGAGGAAGGCACCCTGGGAGGCGCCGGCCTCGGCGCGGCGGGAGGCGCTATAGTCGGCGCCGCAGTCGGCCATCCAGGCGCCGGCGCGGCTATCGGCGCTGGCTTGGGAGGCGTGACTGGGTATGCGGTCGGTAACGAAATGCAGAATAACGAGAACGCTAATGCGCAGACTCAACAGCAGCTCCAGTCGCAACAGCAGCAGATCGAGCAACAGCGCCAACAGATCCAGCAGATGCAGAGTAGTCAGGAGACCGAATAGGCAAGCCTCCTGAAGACCACGCGAATGCCATCGGGGCGCCGGTCATCAGAACTGGCGCCCCTTTTCTTTTCAAGCCCGTTGATGCAGCGACTGCTTCCCGCAGCGATCCATCAGGCGGGATGGCAAACCTTGCACGCGCGCAGCCCAGCGCGTCGCGCATGTTCCGGGTCGGCGAAGATATAGCTGCGGCCAGGGTCCGCTCGCCGCCCCGCCGGGCATTCCGGCCTGCAATAGATGTGGGTTCGCTGATGCCCCATGACTGCCTGCGCCGGAACTCGCAGATCCTTTCCGATCGCGAAACCCTCGGCCCGAAGCAGCTTCAACTTGCGGTCAACTCCACCCCCGTAATTCCCAATCGATCCGTCGGAACGGATCACTCGATGACACGGCACATAAATCGGTACCGGATTCGAGGCCATCGTATTGCCGATCGCCCGCTGGCCGTCCGGCGCTCCCACGGCCGCGGCAAGCGCCTGGTACGTGACGACTGACCCCGCGGGCACGCTGCAAAGCTTCACCAGCGCACGGCGCTTGAAATCACTTTCGACCAACGACAGATCGACTTTGAGCGTCAGCGCGTGGCGATCGCCGTCGAGGTATCCGCGAATCTCATTACCAATTCGATCCGCCGCCTCTCGATCCTCAACGACGTCGAATTTGCCCCGCAGCATCGCGATCGGATCTGCGCCGCCGCTATCGATGAAGTGAACCGCGAGGATTCCCCGCGGACCCATCGCGACCAGCAGCTTTCGAATCGGGGTGCTGATTACACCGACCCGAGCTATCGGACGCTGGATCCGCTTCAAGGCCTTTCCCACACGGCCGCGCGCCTCGTGTAGCATCTTGTCGAGGCCCTCGTCGTTCTCCGCCTCGCGATCGACATCCTCCAGCAACATTTCATCGAGTTCCCGTTCCAGGCTCATCATGGGTTCACCTTAATTCCTTCAGCTTCCGCAGCGCCTGATAGACCGCCGCTCGCGCACTCTCCTCGGAACAGCTCAACGCGGCCGCGATTTCCACATACTCCAGCCCCACGATTTTTCGCATCACGAAAGCTCTGCCTTGTTTTCCGGGGAGGCCCGAGATCGCGCGCCGCAGATCGAATGCGCCATCGGGCGACGCATGATTGGAATGAGTCGCGACTGCTTCGAGCGATTCAGCACTGCTCTCACGCGAGATAACCCTCGACCGCCGGGCGCGATCGCGCGTGCGATTGCGGCACAGGTTCGACGCGATCTTGAACAGCCAGGGGCGCAGACCTTCTTCGGAATCGAGTCGCGGGTACGCTCGATACGCGCGCAAGAAAGTTTCCTGGAAAAGGTCCAGTGAATCTTCGCGATCCGTGGTCATCCGGATCAGGAAGCGCATTATCTCGCGGTCGTGCCGGCGCATTGCTTCCTCGAAAGGAGGCGGAATGGTCAGCATCTTTGCTCTTGCCGTCATTGTCGAAATGTATAACCCCGCCGCCGCGCATTCGTGAATCGCGACACGAGCATGGTTCGTATTTCGCCTGGAGCGCCGATATGATTTCGATGCAAATTGACCTTGATGACTGCCTATCGGCAAGAGGAACCATGACGGATCCGGTTGCGGCGATTGCCCTGTATGCGGCGCTTTTCATTGGATCGCATCTGGTTATCTCATCCAGCACGGTGCGGCCGCGATTGATCGCGGCGGTTGGTGACCGCGCGTATCCGGGACTTTATTCGGTGGTCGCGCTGGGCACGTTTGTTCCGCTCGTTCTCGCCTTCGCGCATCACAAGCATTCGGGCGCGATGCTATGGGACCTGCGCGGCGTCGCGCCGATACGATGGCTGGTATGGATATCGATGCTGTCCGCGTTCATCATTTTCGTCGCAAGCTTCATCAATCCCACCCCCGGTACAATGAGCGCGCAGGGACGCAAAGTGGATCCCGGCACGGCGGTCGGGATATTGAAAATCAGCCGTCATCCAAGTTTCGTCGCTTTCACCCTTTTTGGAATTGCGCACATGCTGATGAATGGTTTCACCGGAGATGTGATCTTCTTCGGGACATTCCCCGCACTCTCGATTATTGGCGGGCGTCATCAGGACCAGCGCAAAGAAGCGCAACTCGGTCCGATGTACCATCGATTGGTCGAGCAGACTTCCTTCGTGCCGGGCCTCGCGTTGATTCAAGGCCGCCAACATTGGACTTCAGCGGATATGCCGTGGAGTGCGATCGCACTCGGCTCAGTGTTGACGGTCGTGATCGTGTGGCTTCATCCCACCATTTTCGGCGGCTATCCAATGGGCTTCGCATGGTGACAGTATCGCCGCGACCAGAGGTAACATCATGATCAAGACCAAGGGACTCAGACACATCAACATCAACGTGAGAGATATCAAACGCTCGTTGGAGTTTTATCAGCAGGTATTCGGGATGCGGGAAATGTTCCGCGACGGCGCTTTGGTGTTTCTCACCACGCCGGGCGGCGACGATACCATCACGCTATGCCCGGCCGCGGCCTCCGATCCGGTCGGGGGCGGAGGCGTGTCGCATTTCGGATGGACTATCGCGGACAAGGCCGACCTCGACCAGGCCGCAATGGAGATCGAGCGCGCGGGTGGCAAGGTTCTCAGCCGCGGCGAGCACGCGCCCGGTCATCCGTATTTATATTTCGCGGATCCCGACGGGTACGTTATCGAGATTTAATTTGATGAAACACGCCGGCGCAGCCGCCCTCGACGCGTTGGAACCGGTGCTGAAACAACTTCGCGTACTGGCGGGACTCAAGGAAAAGAAACGCGGCTTATTCTATCGCGGCTCGAGCGCGTTTCTCCATTTCCACGAAGACCCGGCTGGATTTTTCGCCGACTTCAGGAAAGACGGTGATTTCGTTCGCTGGCCCGTCAACAATCGAGAAGAGATCGAAGCTCTGCTCAGCGCGGTGAAACGGGCCCTCACGGTTTAGATTCCCGCGACTTTTCTCGCGTAAGCTGCCACCGTTTTGAAATCATATTCGCGATAGGCCTGCATTTTCTCGGCTTCAAATCCGCCCTCGGCATGCACAGCTAGAACTTCCTGATAGCCGCCGTAGTCGGACGAGGTCAAATCACTAATCAGGTTGAGCAGTCGCAACCGCCGTTCGGCATCGAATCCTTTCGCACCGCCCATATACTTGAGTACATACTCGCGCGTCGCCTCACTAGTCAGATCCTCATGCGCAGGCGCGGTGACTAATAGACCGCCCGCAAGATCCTGCACGATTTGCACCGCTTGATGATAATTGTGGGCGAAGTGGTACTTCGCAACGTTGGTGATCAACGTATTCGGCACCGCTACCCCTTCTTCGACGGTGCAAGTGGCCGCGGCATGTTCGATGAGTCCACGCACCGTAGTGTGATACGCGGCCAGATGGGTCAGCTTGTCGCGAACGTGAGCCGCGCGCTGGATTCCGTTGGCCTCCGCGGCCGCGTATCCCGCGCCCGCGAGCATCTCGAGCAGCGGCAACTTGTACGATACTGCGGTGAAGCGATGGAAGCGCACGAAGGTAAGCGCGAGCAATCCGGCGAAATCAATTTCGCCTTGCAGAAACACGCGTTCCCTCGGTACGAAGACGTCATCGAAGACCGTAAGCGTTTCCATCATTTTGTGACGCGAGGTAATCGGATGCTCAAACTCGTTGCGCTTTCCGCCCCCGTGCGGACTCGCGATCATTTTCACTCCCGGAGTGTTCACCGGCACCGCGAAGGCGACGGCGTAGGCCTTATCTTCCGCTTTCATCGCGCGGGTCGGTAAAACTATGATCTCATGGCTATTGGGCGAAACCGAGGTGTGTACTTTCGCGCCGCGGACCACGATACCGTCGGGACGTTCCTCAACGATACGGACATAGTAATCGGGATGATCCTGCTGCGTGGGACCGAGTGAGCGATCGCCTTTCACATCCGTCTGCGCAACGCACACCGCCAGATCGTTGTCGCGGCAATGCCTATAGAACTTGCTAATCCTTTCCCGATACTCGCGCTTCCCCGACGCCGCGAGCCGTTCCCCAATCATAGTCAATGCATATAGCGCGTCAGTTCCGATTTCCTTGATTAGAACAACTAGGGTTTCACCTTCACGAGTGGCGGCTGCGATCAGGTCGCTACGCTTTCTGAGGTCTTCGCCGCTGCGCGGAATGTGGTAGTAGCGGCTGTACTCGACACCTCCATCATTCATCACGGCGAGATCGCGATACTTGGGATCCTCAGCCATCCGGTAGTCCAGCGACGCGTGTTCTACCGCAAGCCCGATCACAGGATGCGCCGTTACGTCCGGCACCTTCCCTCCCCGATAGAAGACTGCGCGTCCGTCGCGCAACGAGCTTTTGTATTGTTCAGGCGTCTTGAGGCTCATCGCTATAGATTCCCGGCAAAATGGTTTGCGGTTCGATTTATCGAGGCTCGACTTCGCCGAACGCGAAACGCCAATATAGGAGCCCGCCGTGCGCGATGTCCAACCGCATGCGGCCCGGGAGAATCATGGCGAGTCCGAAAATGTTCAACCTTCAAGGCAGGGTCGCGGCCGTGACCGGAGGCAATGGTGGGATCGGCCGCGGGATCGCGCTCGGTCTAGCGCAAGCGGGCGCATCTATCGCGATCCTCGCGCGCAGCGAGGAAAAGAATCGTGCAGTGGTCGATGAGATCAAAGCGCACAACGTGGCGGCGACCGCGGTTGTGCTGGACGTCACAAAACGCCCGGCGTTGCGTCCCGCGATTGAGGAGGTCGAGCGGACGCTCGGCCCAATCGACATCCTCGTGAACAACGCAGGCGTATCGGTCATCGGAGGAACCCTGAGGCTCGAGCCCGAATCCTGGGACCGCGTCATCGAAACCAATCTCAGTTCAATCTTCCTGCTTTCGCGGGTGGCCGCACAGCTGATGGTGAAACGCCGTCGCGGAAAGATCATCAATATCGCGAGCGAGTACTCGCGCTTCGGCTCCGGCGCCGTGCCATCTTATTCGGCGGCCAAAGGCGGCATCGTTCAATTGACCAAATCGATGGCGATCGAACTGGCGCGCTCGAATGTGCAAGTGAACGCGATCGTTCCGGGATGGATTTGGAGCGACATGACGATGCGTATCAAGGGCACGCCGTTTTACGATGAGGTAATCACCCGAACGCCGGCTGGCCGGTTTGGCGATCCGGAAGATATCGCGGGCGCCGCAATCTTCCTGGCCTCAGACGCGTCGAATTTCGTGACCGGCTCGGTAGTATATGTTGACGGCGGCTACGCTATCCGATGAAGCGTCAAACTAATCCGCGGCGCTCGCCGAAGTCTGAGCGTGCGCATCACCCGAGGCATCCGGCTTTACCGGAGCTGGGGCCTGTGCGCGTCCTGGTCGCGGGCGAAGTCATCCTCGACAGCTATCTTCACGGCGAGGTATCGCGCATCTCCCCCGAAGCGCCGATTCCGATTCTGCGGGTCACCAGACGCGAGGAGAAGCCGGGGAACGCGGGGTTCGTGATGGCGAATCTGCGCGCACTTGGCGCCCAGGTCAGCGCGTTCAGTGTCGTTGGCGGCGATCGCGACGGGGATCTTCTGCGGGAGATCTTCCGCGGGCTCGACATCGGTATGCGCGCGATGCTCACCGACCCGGGACGTCCGACCACGGTCAAGGCTCGCCTGCTCGGATCGGTGCAAAGCGCCAATCGCGCCACCCAGCAACTTTTGCGCGTCGACGAGGAAGATAGTCTGCCGCTCGCGCCCGCCATCCAGCGCGAGCTGATCGCGAGGCTTCGAAGTGAGCTGCCGCGGGTTCACGGAATCCTGATCTCCGACATCAACAAAGGACTGCTGACGCCGCCTCTGCTGAACGCGATAATTCGGGGGGCGCGAAAGAGAAGACTCTCGGTGATCGTCGATCCGCGCCTAACGGATGATTTTTCGATTTATCGCGGGGCTACCGCCATAACTCCGAACCGCTTCGAAACCGAAACTGCCACCGGGATCAAGATGACCGATCGCAAGGCGTGGCGCGCCGCCGGCGAGCTCCTGATCAAAAGACTCGGCCTCGAGGCCTGCCTGATCACACTCGATCGCGAAGGAATGTACCTGGTCGAGCGCGCAGCCGCGCCGACCTACATCCCGACCGTGCCGCGCCAGGTTTATGACGTGACCGGCGCGGGTGACGTCGTACTGAGCACCTTCGGCCTGTTCGCGATCGGCGGACTCGGCTTTTCGTCGGCGGCGCGGCTCGCCAATCTGGCCGCCAGCCTCGAGGTAACACGCCTAGGTACTGACGTCATCTCGCGTGACGATATTTCGCGGGCAATGACGCCTCCCAGCGAACATTCCGAGCGCAAGATTGTTTCGCAGGAGGAATTGAGGTCCGCGCTGGCTCGCGATCGGCGGGCCGGCAAGACGATCGTGTTTACCAACGGATGCTTCGACCTTCTCCATGCCGGGCATCTGCACCTTTTGAATTTCGCTCGCTCGCTGGGCGATAAGCTGGTGGTCGGTCTCAACAGCGATCGGAGCGTGCGCGCCATCAAGGGTCGCGACCGTCCCATCAATCCAGCATCCGATCGCGCCAGGATTCTGGCCGCATTGGAACCGGTGGACTATGTCGTGGTCTTCGATGATTCGCGCGCGGAGAAAATCGTCCGCGTAGTCAAGCCCGGCGTGTTGTTAAAGGGCGATGATTATCGGGGCCAGATTGTCGACGGACAAAAGTTTGTAGAGTCTTATGGTGCACGGGTAGCTTTGGTTCCGCTGCTGAAAGGCAAAAGCACGACGGCCACGATTAAGAAGCTGCGCGGACGCCCAGGCGACGCCTGATCATTCCTACGAAGCCGTGAAGTTCCGGCATATCGAGGATATACGCCAGTCCAAGATAGACCGCCCCGAAGGCGGGAATAACCAGCATCGCCTGCCCGCGCGGCCCTGCCATCGGGGTCTCCGTCTTGATCGCGAACGCTACCACGGCGGCGAGTAGCGCCATTCCCCAAAGCTGCGCGAGAAATTTTCGATCGAGGCCGGTCCATCCAATGCGCTGATTGAGCTTCCATCGCAGCAGCGCGAACTCGACCCATCCCGCGATTCCGGCTGAGGCAGTGAGTCCAGCGACACCCCATCTCTGCGCGATGCCTATAATTCCCGGCAGCGGAAGCGCAAACAGATATCCAAGGACCAGCGAGAGCGAGACTCGAATCAAAGCGAATTTCAGCGGCGTTTTGGTATCCCACAACGCATAAAACGCGGAGTTGTAGAGCCGTCCCATCGTGATCGCGAGCATTCCCACACCGGAGCCCGCCAACACCGCCCATACGTATACCGCGTCGCCATGAGTGAAATGACCAGACTGAAAAACCAGCGCGACGATCACGTCGCCAATCGCAAAGAATGCGGCCGCCGAAGGAACTACCAGAAAAGATATCTGGCGCAGCCCGGAGTTGAGGCGCCCTCGCAACACCGTCTCGATATTGTCGGCGAGCGCCGCCGCGCGCGACATCGAGGGTAACTCCGCCGCAGCCACCGAGAGTCCGAATAAACTCACCGGCAACATATAGAAGACCTGACCGTAGTTGAGCGCCGCCACCGCGCCGGTCGGCAGCAGACTTGCGAGCAGATTGTCGACATATCCGCTGATCTGACCGACGCCGCGCGAGGTTACCACCGGCACCAGATTTTTGAACACGGCTTTGAGTGACGCGGCCACTTTCGCGAAATCGATTCGCAGCCTTCTCAGCAACGCAAACGTCTGCGGCAATTGCGCAAGGATTTGCAACCCGGCGCCGAAGACGGCACCCCAGGCAACGTCGATCGCGAGCGCATCCTGGGATCGATGAGGACCGAAAAAGAGCAGCGTCGTAATTATCGCGATGTTGAAGGCGACCGGGGCCGCGTAGGACATGAAAAATTTGTGATGGCTGTTGAGTACCCCGAGACACCAGGCCGACATCACCAACAAACCGGTACATGGGAACAGTACGCGCACCAGCGCGATCGTGAGTTCGCGCCGCTCTCCTTCGAAGCCTGGCGCGATAACGGCGATCAAATAGGGAGCGGCTCCGATGCCGGCCACCACCATAATGCTCACGATAAGTGCGAGGATCGCGCCGACGCCCCACGCGAGCGCGTCGGCCATTTCGTCTTCGCCTTCGCCAAGCAGGCGGCTGTAGACCGGGATGAACGACGCGGAAAGAACGCCCTCACCGAGCAGGTTTTGCAGAATGTTAGGAATTCGAAAGCCGGCCTTGAACGCGTCGGCGGCACCTGAGTTGCCGAGATAGTGCGCAAAAACGCTCTCGCGGATCACCCCCGCAATCCGGCTGAGCAAAATTCCCGACGCGACGAGGCCCGCGCCTCCGGTTCCGAGCGGCTTCCGAGGCGCCATGGCTGCGCGATTATCTAATGCGCGGTCATGGCGCTCCGATGCGATCTCGGCTGCGCGCTGCTCGTTGTTCTGGATAGTTACGGCTGCGACTCCCAAAAAGATCGCTTGAGTATAGCGACCGCGGCCGATCGGCATATAGCGGCGCGCTTTATCCAGATCGAGCGCTAGACTTCAAATGACGCTAGGATGGACGCATGGGGTTTTCGCTATACCTGCACATCCCGTATTGCCAGGCGAAATGCCCGTATTGCGATTTCAACTCCCACGCCGCGTCCAGTTGGCCCGAAGACGACTACACTGGCGCGCTGATGGCGGAGATGAAGCGTCGCGCCGCGGATGTCGCGTTCAAGGGCAATTCCGTATCGACGATTTTTTTCGGCGGCGGGACCCCGTCGTTATTCCAGCCAGCGTCGATCGGCAGATTGCTGGAAGCCGCGGCAAAAATTTTCGGGATTGAGCGCGACGCCGAAATCACCCTGGAAGCAAATCCCGGCACCGTCAATCAGGAAAAACTATACGGCTTTCGATCGGCGGGTGTGAATCGGCTGAGTTTCGGCGCCCAATCGTTCAACGATTCGACGCTGAAATTTCTCGGCCGTATTCACGGTGCGGATGAAACTCGCGAGGCCGCCAGGATGGCGCATCGCGCGGGGTTCGAGCGTCTAAATCTTGACTTGATCTTCGCGGTTCCGGGGCAGACCGCTGCCGATGTGACGCGCGACATTGCAGAGGCGGCCACACTCGAGCCCGATCACGTTTCCGCATACAACCTCACCTTTGAAGAAGGCACCGCATTTTTTACAGAGATGCGACACGGGCGGATTCGGCCGCTCGAAAGCGATGAGCAAGCCGCGATGTTTGCTGCGGTCCGCGAGGAACTGCCGCGCCGCGGCTACGCGATGTACGAGATTTCGAATTACGCGCGCCGCGGCCGCGAATGTCGGCACAACCTGACCTACTGGCACAACGAGACTTACCTCGGCTTAGGCGCCGGTGCGCACAATTACGCGCGCGCTGGCGCGGCGGGCCGGCGATGGTGGAACGAGCGCAACCCCGCGCGTTACATCGCGCTTGTGTCGGAAACCGGCACCGCGGAGGTCGGAAGCGAGAGTGTCGAACCGCGCGTCGCGATGGGCGAGTTTGTGTTCCTTAATTTACGACTCCGCGAGGGTTTCGCGCGCGCGGATTTCGAGCGCCGATTCTCGGCCAGTTTCGGCGATATCTTCGGCTCGCGGGCAACGCGCCTCCTCGAAGGCGGGTTGCTCGAGGATCGGGAGGGGCGGATTCGCCTGACCGACCGCGGTCTTGAACTCGCTGACTCCGTCTTTGCAGAGTTCGTGTAGTTACGGCTCGAGTGATCGGCTAAGGATATCGATCATCCGCCGTGGAGTGGCGAGCTTGATGAACGCGCCAAGCCGGGGGCCGCGATCCTGTCCGAGCAGCACCCGATAGAGCAAGGAGAAAATCTTGCCGGGTTTGTCGTAGTTTTCGCGCCCGAGATCATAAATCTTTTTTTCAATTTCTTCCGCCGTGGCGAGCTGATTAGCTTCGAGGAAATCCACCAATGCTCGCAGCTGATCGCGCTCGTTCGCTTCCGGCGTGTAGCGCCTCTTGGTGGGCTCGACGAAATCCGCGTACACGTTAAGCGCGCATTCCATCAACGTCTTGCCCATCCGCTCGGTTTCGGAATCTCTCGCGATCTTCGGATCGTAACCGGTCAGATAATTCCAAATCAGCTCGCGATCGGACGTACCCAGCGCGGAAACCAAGTTCATGATCATTCCGAATGTCAGCTCCGAGTCGAAGCGGCGCGGTGTCGTACTCTGAATCACCAGATCAATCGGATGGTTGCGGCGATCTGACTCGGGCGAAGCAACAAACGCCCGCAACGCGTCTAGGTAGTCGTCGACGTATTGCGGAATCGCTTCAAGGAACAGCTTGCGCGCGCGTCGCGGATTCAGCAGCAGGAAATATTTGAGCACCTCAATCGGCGCGTAGCGCGTCCACTGATCGACCGTGACTCCGCGACCGACCGATTTCGAAACCTTGTGGCCTTCCTCATCGAGGAACATCTCGAACGGAAATCCTAATGGCGGCTTGCCCCCGAGCACCTTGAGAATCTGCGCGGAAAGATGCGCCGAATCGATCAGATCTTTGCCGTACAATTCGTAATCGACCTTGAGGGCGTACCATCGCAACGCCCAATCGACCTTCCAACCGACCTTGGCTTTGCCGCCCAGCACCGATTGCTCGCCCTTGAAACCGCACGGATGCGCACCGCCGAACTTGCGCTCGCAGAAAAATTCCACGGTGGCGCGATCCGGATGATAGGCGGTCACGAGGGTTGAATTAACCTGTCCGCATTGCGGACAGACCGGCATAATGGGCGACCATCCGGCGCGATTTTCCTCGCGCAGTGTTGGTGCGATGATCTCGATGATTTGCCGATGACGCGAGAGAATCAGTTTCAGCGCCTCATCGAATTGCCCACTCCCGTACATCTCGGTGGATTTGATCAGCTCGTATTCAATCTCGACTGGCGCGAGAAATTTTCCCAGTAGCGAGAGCATGTGTTCCGAAAAAGTTGGATGACAGTCGCCGAACGGATCCGGAATGCGCGAGACCGGCTCGCCGAGATGAAACCCGGTGCTCTCGCGATTTGGAATGTTCTCTGGGACTTTACGCAGCCCGTCCATGTCGTCGATGAAAACAATCAGCCTGGTCGGCCGCTCCGCCGCCACGCGGTCGAACGCTTTACGCACAAAAGAGGGCCGCAATACCTCCGCCATGGTGCCAAGGTGCGGCATGCCCGACGGACCGAAGCCGCTCTCGAAAATCGCCGGCCGGCCGGGCTCAAACTTCGAAACCCGCTCAGCGATTTTTTTGGCTTCTTCGTAAGGCCAGAGGTACAGATCCGAGGCCTGCGGCTTAGGTACCGACGCCATTGCGCACTATTCCTCCCCTCGATCCTTTCCGCGCAAGACGCGCGCAACTGCCTCATGGACCCACGGATCGATTTGCAGATCGCGGATCTTTTCCGATGATAGCCGCAGCTTTACCCCGCAGTTCGGACACACGAGGCCCTCGTGTCTATAGCCCGCCGCATCTTCCACCGTAAGCTTCAAAATCCATTCGACGGCGGGGCGCCGGCAGATCACGCAGGTGCGTGGTGAGTCTGATGAAGAGTCTCCCTGCTGCATCGAATTACCCATGATATATCATTCACAGCCTTTTGCTTGGATGCGCCCCGCGCGTGCGCAAAGGCGTTTTGTTTTACCATGGCAGGTCCTATAGGATGTTATCCTTAAGGCTGTGGAAATCCCTAAATCGCAAATCATCCTGGTTTTAGCACTTGGGAGCTCGCTCCGGCTTTTCCGTCCTCTCCACCCGCGCTTTTTCTGCGACGAAAAACAAGCCTAGAAGACGGTTGCTCCTCGCCGGTCGATGCATCGCCTTGGCGGGCCTCACTCTCTTAAATGGATAAAGAATTCACCCGGCAAAAAATCAAGGATCTTCGCGCGACGGTCGCCGAGACCGACCGCATCGGGATCGTCTTGCAAGACGATCCCGATCCGGACGCGATGGCGAGTGCGATGGCATTGCGGGTGCTGCTCGGACGCAACAAGCAGACCACCCCAATCTTCAGTTTCACCCCGGTGACGAGACCGGAAAACCGCACGATGGTGCACCTGCTGGAAATCGATATTCAGCCAGCGACGCCGGCGGCACTGGCCCAGTTTGACAAGATTGCGATGCTCGATGTTCAGCCACCTTATTTCGGAGAAAAGATTCCGCGTGCCGACATCGTAATCGATCACCATCCCGGCTATGGGCCGCATGACTCGACTTTTCAGGATCTGCGCCCGAAATATGGCGCCACCTCGACCATCATGACCGAGTACATGATTTGCGCGGACGAACACATCAGCGAACGCCTCGGTACCGCGCTGCTTTATGGAATCCGCACCGACACAGTGATGTTGTCGCGACGCGTTACCGACGACGATGTCCTCGCGTTCACTCATCTCTATCCGATCGCCAACTACGGATTGCTCCGGCAGTTCGAGCGACCCGAATTGCCGCTGCAGTTCGCGAAGATTCTCTCGCGCGCGATGCGCCGTCTCGAGGTTAAGGACGGGCTCGTTGTATTGAATCTTGGCGCAGTCTCGCGTGACGACTTGATCGTACAGATGGCGGATTTCTGCCTTCAGTTCGAAGGCGTGCGATGGGTGGCGGTGGCGGGCAAGCTCGGCCGCAACCTCGTGATCGCAGTGCGCAATCACGGCAACACCCGTCAGCCCGCGGGTGAGGTGGTAAAGCACTTATTCAATGATATCGGTAGCGCCGGTGGTCATCGCGATATGGCCAAAGCGGCAATTCCTCTGCGCGCATGGCGAACTCAGGAAGGCACCACTCGCGACGCTCCAGTCGAAGCGCGCCTGCGCGAACTCTTTACCGCGCAACTGGCTGACGCCGCGCAGGAACCGGACACTCGGCCCACGATTCAACGCAACGGCACTTCATAGCGGCACGGCGATCGGAACAAACCCTGAGGTATCCGCGCGATGGGCAGGCTTTCATATGAGCTGCCGTTTACCCGCCGAGCCGATATCTTTATCGTGATCGGGTGAATGTGGCGGAGGGAACCGTCGAGATCAAAAACAAGCTCGGCCTTCATCTGAGGGCTGCGACGATGCTCGTGAAAACGGCGGGCAAATTCTCCTCAGCGATCACGCTCACTCACGGCAAAGACCGCGCTAGCGCGCGCAGTGTGATCGGCCTGATGACGCTGGGCGCGGGCATCGGCACGCGCCTTTTGGTCAAAGCCGAGGGAGCGGATGCTGAACAGGCCCTCAAAGCCGTCGAGGCGCTGTTCAATGACAAGTTCGGCGAAGACTGATTCGGCGGCCGTACTGCCCCGCATCAAGTTAGAAGCGCGTGTCCTCACCCAGATTGGCGGTAATTCCCAAAAATGCGCGGTTGAGTCGTCGCCGCGGTTCCGATAAGTTCATCTGCTCTACCGAGGGACGGTTTCCCATGAACAGCGTTATCAAGAAGGTCGAGGACCGTGGGCTTCGCAGCGATCTCCCAGAATTTCGGGTGGGAGACAGTGTCCGCGTTCACGTGAAAGTTCGCGAAGGCGAAAAAGAGCGCGTGCAGGCGTTCGAGGGCGTCGTGATCAAAATCAATCGCGGGGGCAATCGGGCGACCTTCACGGTGCGCAAGGTTTCTTACGGAGTTGGGGTCGAGAGAATCTTTCCGACTCATTCTCCGCGAATTGACAAGCTCCAAGTGCTCTCACGCAGCAAAGTTCGTCGCGCGCGTCTTTATTATTTGCGCGGGCTTTCCGGAAAAGCCGCTCGCCTCAACATCACCGGTTAGGCCTTCTTTTCGTTCACGTTTACAATCCCGGCGCTCTCCCGATGACGGAGGGCGCTTTCCTTTCAAGCCTATGCGCGTGGAGGAGTTTCGCCGCGCGGACTTGTCATGCGGACTTTCCCGCTGAGGTAGGCTCCCTCACATACGGTCAGATTCTCCGCGGAAATGTCGCCGTAAACCCGGGCGTGGGAGCCCAGGTATGCGCGGACCGAGTCGACGATGTCGCCGCGTAATTCCCCGAGTACCACCAGTCGCGAGGCCTTGATCCGTCCCTCAACGGCGCCGGTTTCGGAAATCACCACCAGCGATGAGGAATTAACTTCGCCTCGGAAGGTCCCTTCAATTCGCACCGGCTCGTTGAAAATAAGTTTACCGGAGACGTTAACACCCTGACCGACCGCCACGCGGGTGCGCTCCTGCTCCCATGAGTTAGGCAAGAGATTCTCGGCTCCGCCGCTACTTTGCGCTTCCTGCTTGGACCGGGTTTCAGACTTGCGTGAAGCTTCGGAAAGCTTGCCTCCGGTTTTCAGGAATCCGGGCTGGTCATTTCCTTCCACCGCCATGGCATACTCTCGTCAGGTCGCGGGAAAAACGTGACACGCGACGGCATGCCCGCTCTGACCTTTCTCCAGCGGAGGCACCGTCGTCCGGCAGATATCCTTCGCATATGCACAGCGAGGATGGAAGTTGCAGCCGCTCGGCGGATTTACCGGACTCGGAACTTCACCTGGAAGTTTGACCCGCTCGTTCTTGGTTGAAGGAGTCACTGACGGGATCGCGGAAAGCAGCGCCCGGGTGTAGGGATGACGCGGGTTGGCGTAGATTTCGTCGCGGGTCGCGACCTCGACGATCTTGCCGAGGTACATGATAGCGACGCGATTGCTGATGTGCTCCACCACGCGGAGGTCATGCGCGATAAATAAATAGGTGAGCTTCAGCTGCTCCTGCAGATCCTGTAGCAGATTAATGATCTGTGCCTGAATCGAAACGTCGAGCGCGGAGACCGGCTCGTCCAGTACCAGGAATCTGGGCTTCACCGCCAGAGCCCGCGCGATTCCGATCCGCTGACGCTGTCCGCCGGAAAATTCATGCGGGTACCGATTCATCGCGTCGGGCGCCATCCCGACCATCTTCAGCAGCTCCGCAATTCGATCCTGCTTCTCTCGTCCGCGCGCGAGCTTATGAATTTCTATCCCTTCGCCGACGATCGAGCGCACGCGCATCCTGGGATTGAGCGAAGCGTACGGATCCTGGAAAACCAGCTGCATCTGACGTCGCAGATGGCGCAATTCAGATCGTGATAACGCGGAAAGGTCCCGCCCCTCGAAGAAAACGTTGCCGGAAGTGGGCTCGAGCAGTCGCAGAATCAGGCGGCCCAAGGTCGATTTTCCCGAGCCGGATTCGCCCACGAGACCCAGCGTCTCGCCCTCGGCGATCTCCAGGCTGACGCCGCTCACTGCTTTTACCGCAAGCCGTGTCCCGCCGAATAAGCCCACGGGTCCGGCCGCGAACTCTTTGGTCAGATTCTCGGCGCGAACCAACCCGCCTGTGCCCGCAATCGCGGCATTCGGGGCGGGGCTAGACACGGATGCACGCGACATAGTGAGCGGGTCTCTTTTCCTGTAACGGAGGATCTATCGCGGAGCAATCAGGAATCGCCATCGGGCATCGCGGGTGAAATCTGCAACCTGACGGCGGCGCCAATGCGTTCGGAATTGTTCCCGGAATCGCCTGCAGGCGATGACGGCGGGCGCCATCGACGCCGGGAATCGATTCGAGCAATCCGCGGGTATAGGGATTAAGCGGGTTCTCGAAGAGTTTTGCAGACGGCGCCTGCTCCATTACTCGCGCGGCGTACAGGATCGTGACTTCGTCCGCATACTCGGCGACGATCCCTAGATCGTGAGTTACCAGGATCACGGCCAACTTAAGGCGCGACTGAATATCGCGAATCAGATCCAGGATCTGCGCCTGGATAGTAACATCGAGAGCGGTGGTCGGCTCGTCGGCAATCAAAAGTTTCGGATTGCACGATAACGCCATGGCGATCATCACACGCTGACGCATCCCGCCCGACAACTGATGAGGATAGTCATCGACGCGGCGACCGGGGTCCGCGATTCCAACCAACCGGAGAGCCTCGATCGCGCGCTCGCGCGCCTCATGGCGCGAAGTCTTCTGATGCAGCCGCACAGCCTCGGCGATTTGGCTTCCGATGGTGAAGACCGGGTTCAATGAGGTCATGGGCTCCTGAAAGATCATCGCGATGCTGGCGCCTCGAATCGCGCGCATCTCCGGCTCGGGCAGCCCGACGAGATCGCGGCCCTCGAACAAAATCTCCCCGCCCACGATCTTTGCGCTTTCCGGCAGAAGCCGCATAATCGACAGGACCGAGGCAGTTTTTCCTGATCCCGACTCGCCAACAATTCCCATCAGCTTGCCAGGCTCGACCGAAAAACTCACCCCATCGACAGCGCGAACCTCGCCATCGTCAGTAAAGAACGAGGTTCGAAGCGATTTTACTTCGAGCAGCGCCATCTCAGTTTAAACTAGCATCGGAGGGTGAACGCCCAAAGTATGGGTTCATCGCAGGTTGGCCGGATCGAGGCGGTCGCGCAGGTGGTCGCCGAGAAAATTGAAAGACATGACAGCGAGGAAAATGAAAACTCCTGGAATCAGAATCCACGGATAGCGCGCCAGATTTTGCACGTCCTCGGCCTGCGCGAGCAGGTTGCCCCAACTCGAGGCGGGTTCCTGGATGCCGAGACCAAGTAGTGACAGCGCGCTCTCGCCGAGGATGAAACCGGGAATCGAGAGGGTCGCGGCAACGATCGCGTAGCCGAGCACCGACGGCATCACGTGCCGGGTCAGAACGCGCCATGTAGAACCTCCTAGTGCGCGCGCTGCTTCCACGTAGGGAACCGCGCGGACCGAGGCCGCCATTCCCCGAATAATACGCGCAAAGCCCGCCCAGCTTATAAAACTCATGATTGCGACGATCATGAAGAAGGTCGCGACCGTGCTCAGGCCCGACGGGATAATTGCCGCAAGCGCGAGCAGAAAATAAAACGACGGAAGCGACATCTCGATCTCCGACCATCGCATGATCAGATTGTCGAGCAGTCCGCCAACGTAGCCCGAAAGCGTGCCGACGGTGATTCCGAGACCGAAGCTGATGGTCACGCCGATGAGTCCAACGAACATCGAGACCCGCGATCCATAAACGATTCGCGAAAATAGATCGCGTCCGAGCGCCTCGCTCCCCATCAGAAAGTATGGCGGGGCTCCCGCTTCGGTGGTGAACAGGTGTCCCTGCGACAGTAAGTGGACATAGGTTTTTGCGCTGCGATCTTCGGCGAACTTGCGCGCCTGGGCGTCGATCATCCGCATCGGATACGCGTATAGAAATGCGCGGGACCATTCGGACGGCGCGCTGAGGTGAAGCCTCATCGGAGGACAATCGGGGAGGTTGCGATTCTGGAAAGTCGGATCGTAAGGGGCGATCACCGGCGAGGCGATCGCGAGCGTATAGAACACTATAAGGCACAGTACTGAAAAGCGCACCGGCCCCGAAGCGAAGCGCCATTCGCGGCGCATCGCGACGGTGAATCCGCGCCGAGCGTTGGGCGGCGCTTCCTGCAACGGAATCTGGATGCGTGGCGCAGCGCTCATTGCACCTTCTACTGCGATCCTAAAGAAGTGAAATCGACGCGCGGATCGACCGCGACCAGCGCTACGTCGGCGAGCAGATTGCCGGCCAGCAACAGCACCGTACCCATCAGGACCGAGCCCATAACCAGATAGATATCGAGAGTGCGCACCGCCTCGAGGAGCAGCAGACCGAGGCCTTGTAAATTCATAACCGCTTCGACCAGAGCGGCGCCACCAAGCAGATCGGCGAGGCCATAGCCGGCCATGGTCACAAACGGGTTCAACGCGTTTCGCAGCACGTGCTTGTAGATGACGACGCGCTCGGAAAGGCCCTTCGCGCGCGCCGTGCGCACGAAATCGGAATTCTTGATTTCGAGGATCTGCGATCGCATAAGGCGCATGAGCGAAGCCATTCCCGCCGTACCAAGCACGAACACCGGCAGGATGAGATGATTGACGCGGTCGCCGATTTTCCCCATCCAGTCGAGCTGCGCGTAGTCGACCGAATAGGTTCCGCCCACCGGCAGCGACCAGCCGAAGTAATGCTCCAGCGACGGACCAGTCCTCAGCGCCACATACATCATCAGAAAAGCGAGAAAAAAATTCGGCACCGACATTCCGAAAAACGCCAGAAAAGACAGCATCCGATCCCAAATCGAGTTTTGCTTGACCGCGACGATTATTCCGATCGGAATCGCGATCGCCCACGCGAACAGCATGCTCGAAGCCGACAAAATGATGGTGTTGAACGCACGCGACCCGATGAGGCTGGTGACGCTGACGCGGTACGCGAGCGACACGCCCAAGTTCAAATGGAGCATTGCCCACAGCCATTTGCAGTAGCGAACCATCAGCGGCTGATTGAGACCGAACTCCGCTTCCATCTCTTTGATCAGTTGCGGCGAGATGGAGGGATTCATCTTGAGGTTGGAAAGAAAGTTACCGGGCACCAACGACATGACCAGAAAGGACAGAAACGTGATTCCGACAATCAGCGGAATCATGTTGACAACCCTTCTCAGGAGAAACTTACCCATGGGTGAGATGACGGCGGGGCGATTGCGACATCATTCCTTAAACTGAATGTATTCGGGCCGGTAGAAGCCGAATGGTGTAACCTTGATGTTTTGGAGCTTGTTGGTGTACGCCGTGTAGCGAATCTGCAGCACAGTTTCGATAACCGGCAGCTGCTCATGCAAGATTTCCTGGATGCGCCAGTAGTACGGCACCCGCTTTTTAATGTCCATTTCCGCGGTGCCCTGCTCCAACAGCTTGTCGATCTCGGCTTCCCACGGCGTCGCGGGCTTTTCCTGCGCGGGATTCCACAGATGCAGCGGACCCGCGGAGTTGAGGAAGTTGGCGCCGCCGTTGGGATCGATGGTCCCGGTAAAGCCAATCAACACGCAATCCCAGTCGAAGTTACTGTCAATCTTCTCGATCATGGTGGTGAATTCCAACGGCCGATAGTTCACCTTGATTCCGAGCGTCGCTAGGTCCTGCTTGAAGATCGCGCACATCTGATTGCGCAGCGGAATACCCGCACTCGTCATCAGGTTAAACTCGAGCGGATGACCGTTTGGATCGATGCGGACGCCGGGGCGCACCAGGTGATAGCCGCCGGCTTCCAGCAGCTGCGCGGCTTCCTGCAAGTCGTAGTCGTAATCTTTCAGATTGGGATTGAAGAAGAGCTTGTTGGCCGGCGAGATCTCCGAAACCGCAGGAACTCCCATTCCATGAAAGCAGAGACTGATCATGCCTTGCTTGTCGATCGAATGTGCGACAGCGCGCAGAAAATTGAGATCGGTGAACCATTTCAGCCGCGGATCGGTCTTCCCGTCCTGCACGTAATGACGCGGGTTGCGGTTGAAGGCGAAGAACAACTCGCCATTGTCGACCCCGGAATCGGCAATGGTGATGTTGAGCCGCTTCGCCTTGTCGCGCAGATCGACGACCTCGTCGGGACGCAGATCGTAGCGTCCATAAACGTCCGTTTGTCCTGAAAGAAATTTGAGATAACCGGCATTCTGGTCGGGAACAATCAGGATTGTCTCGCCACGCAGGCGCGGCAGTGCGCCATGCTCGTCTTTCATCCAGAAATCTGGATTTCGTTTGTATTGCACCATCTGCGCGGGCACATAGCGGATCATCTGATACGGGCCAAGGCCAACCAGCTCCTTCGGCGGCGTGTTGATATTCCAGGTCTGGTTGAAGTGGCCGGCGTTGTAGATCGGCTCCAGGATGTGCGCGGGAATGATCGGAAATCCGATCGAGTACATCAGCGGCGCGAACGGACGCGGTAGGCGAAACGTCACTGTATAGTCGTCGGGCGCCTCAACCTCCATCGGCTTGCCGTCGATGAGAAGAATTGAGCGCGTCGAGTTCGGAACGCGCTTGTCGTACATCACCTTCATCGTGAAGACCACATCGTGCGAGGTGAATGGCGCGCCGTCCATCCACTTGATGCCGTGGCGAAGATGAAACGTGATCGATTTCTGATCGCTTGCAATCTCCCAACTCTCGGCGAGGTCGGGTTCCGGCAACGCGGTCATTTCGTTGATCCGAATTAGACCCTCGAAAATGTCGTTGACGACCGTCTGCGAGTACAAGTCGTTCGCAATCACAGGATTGAACGACCGAGGATCCCCAACCATAGAGGTGTATAGAATCTGCTGCGCGGCGTGATTGTCGCTGGCATGACGGACTCGGCATCCAGCGGCTACCGTCAACGATAGCAAAGCGGCGGCGGCTAAACCGGGGCCCCGCAATCTAGGCATCGCAACGAACCTTCGATTGAAGCGTCATTCCGATATCGATTTGCTTCGCGTCGGGGCCCGGCGTCAGAGTGAAGACCGAATCGGGAATCTTGTCGTTGATGATCGGGCGCTTGTACAGAATGTTCACGTGGGTCGCGGCTCCGGGAAAATTCGCGTCGATCTGGTACGCGAACATCACACCGCCAATGTCGTGGTAGTCAGTATAGCGAATTTCGAAATTCACCGTTCCCCCCACCGCCGTTTCACGTACCATCGCGAGTTGCCCATCGCGGAAACCTAGCTCACGAAGCGCCCGATCCGGTCGATGATAGACCAGCAGCGTCAGGTCGCCCTCGTTCCTGACCGATTCGGGTAGCACCGCATTCCGCGCCTCGGGTACGATTCCCATCAGCATGACTACAGCGTCACGTGGCGCCATTGGAATTCGCGCGAACCTTGCCAGCGTGGCAGCGTCCGCGGCTCCTCGCATCAGAATATTTTTCGAGGGTTCGAAAATCTGCAAGCGCGAGTCCTGCGCCGCAACGATTAGCGCGACCCCAAACGGTGACATCGCCTCCACCCGAAGACTGCCGGGACGGCGCACGATAATCTCCTCGCGCGCCTTAACCTGAGTGTCGCCGCTGCTGTACTCCATGATGGCATTGGTCTGGAGTGATTCGAGCGTACGATCGCGCTCCACCATCGCATTGGTCAGCGGTGAAACATCCGGGATGGCCGCCGGCGCGCTGTTGCCGATCTTGGGGGAAAATTCAGCTTCGATGGGTCGAGTAGTCGCGCATCCCGAAATCACGAGCGCCGCGATCGCCAAACCAGACATGGAAGGCCCGAGCGCCGCAGCCACAGCATTTTTCACAGGGAAATGGAGATCCTAGTGGTCGGCTGACGCCGCCCCGCCGCCTACGGCATTGTGGAGATCCCGAAGCTTGTCCTTGAGCCGCGCCATCTGCTCCGGCTCTTGTGACTTCCTGAGCGCGTCGTCGTACTCGTGACTGGCTTCCCGGAGCTTGCCCACTTTGCGATAGGCGTCGCCCAGGTGCTCGGTAATAGTCGGATCGTTGTTGGTGATATTAACCGCCATCTCCAACTGTTCGATCGCTTTCTTGTAGTCGCCCTTTTGGTAGTACACCCACCCCAGACTGTCGACGTAGTAGCCGTCTTCCGGTTCGACGACGAGAGCGCGCTTGATCAGGCGTTCGGCCTCATCCAGATTCTGGCCTTCATCGGCGTAAGTGTAGCCGAGATAGTTTAGCGCCGGCGCATTTTGCGGATTGAGCTCGATGGCCTTCTTCATCTCATCAACCCCGGCCTCCTTCTGCTTGGTTTCATCCAGCAGGGTGCCTAGAGTGAAATGAAATTTGTCGCTCTTCGGATTGATCGCGATCATTTTACGGGTCATCTCGATCGCGGTCGGGTAGTCTTTTTTCTCCTGATAGATGCCGACAATGAAGCCCATGATCTCGGTGTCATCGGGTTTCTTCTTAAGCGCCTCGTTGAGCGCGGCTATGGCATCGTTGTATTGGTTGCCTTTGTCGTACAGGTAGGCGAGCTGCAGGCGCGATTCGACGTAGTGATCGCTCAAGTCCGGAATCTTGTTGTATTCCGCAATCGCTTTATCGTTCTCGCCAAGCTCGGTATAGGTCGTGCCGAGATAGTAGTGGACGCGATCGTTATCCGGCTCCGATCCGAGCACCAGATTGAACTCGGTGGCCGCGCGATCGTAATCGCCGCGTTCGAGATAGAGCAGGCCAATCTTGGTGCGGGTGTCGGCGGGATTGGTCTCGACGTCTTCGAGCTTTTTCAAATCGCCAAGCGCGCTTTCGAAATTCTTCTGTCCGACGTGGAGTTGGGCCAGAAGTCTCAACGCCTGCTGATTATTCGGATTAACCTGAATAACCTTGTTGTAGTATTCCTCAGCCTCCTTCGGCTTGCCCTCGATTTCGCGAAGCATCGCGATATCCAGCAGGACCAGGTCCGACTGCGGATTGAGACTCAGCGCCTTGTCGTAATATTTCTCGGCAGCAGGGTAATTCTTTGCCGCCACCATCACCCGGCCGGCGTAGTAGTAGCCCAGGAACGAATTCGGATCGAGATCAATGAGTTTCTTGAAGGTGCTTTCGGCGCTGGTGTAGTCGCCCCGCTTCGCGTAGAGCGTCCCCAGGTAAAGATAGGCCTCCTGGTTATCGGGATCGCTCTGCAAAACCGACTTGTAGTCCCGCTCGGCGGCGTCATCGTTGCCCAACGCAGAGTTGATTCCCGCCGCGAGCAGCAGCGCGTCGGCTTGATTGGGCTTTACCGCGATCGCGCGATTAACCTGCTCCAGTGCATCCTTCAGCTTGCCCGAGCGGACGTACATGGTGGCGAGCTGTACCCGAAGTTCCGCGCTGCCGGGGTCGTATTTGACCGCCTCTTCATACTCGCTGAGCGCTTCGGCCCTGTCCCCTTCGTTCATGGCGACTTCGGCCTTCAGAAAAGCGCCCATCGCTCGTGCATCGTCGGGAATTTCCACCGCGGGAGTACCGCCAAACGGATTTCCATCTTCGGCGCTGACGGTTTGAACCGGACCCTTCGAGACTCTCTGGAGCCGGCTGCATCCGGCCGACGCCGTGGAGAGCGCGGCTAAAATTATCAACGCAAACGTCGATCGAACTTTGATCATGAGGCGGGAATCTCGCGCGCGTTCCTCAGTCACAGCTAACATGGCGATCCCAGAGCGTCAACGGACCGTACAATTTCGGACATGTGCTCATCCACCAAAGACCATTATTAAGGTTTTCTACCTCTGACGCGACCCATCGCCGAGCGGTTACAAAACGACCCTTCTTGCGCGCTCTCGCTACCTCCATTACAGCCAGAGTCCGGAGTTGTCCCGATATTGAACGATCAACCACATTCGCGCCTCAAATCGTCCCCATTGCCGCCCGCCTCAACGGCGACCAAACGCACGCTCGGTCTGCTTCCGTTGGTATCCGTTATGTACCTGGTGGTGAGCGGAGGCGCCTACGGCCTCGAAGATGCGGTCCGCCTCGCGGGTCCGCGCCTCACCATCCTGCTCTGTATCGTGGTGCCGCTCACCCTCAGCCTCCCGACGGCGCTGATGGCGGGCGAGTTGACTGCGCTGATGCCGCTTGAAGGCGGCTTTTATTTCTGGGTGAAAGAGGCGCTCGGGCCGTTCGCCGGCTTTGCCGAGGCCTACCTTACGATCCTCTATACCGCGGTCGACATGGCGATCTACCCGGTGCTGTTTGCCGCATATTTGGGATTCCTCGTGCCGGTGGGTCCGGTGATGCAGGTGGTCCTCGCGATCGCGCTGATCTGGATGTCGGGGCTGATGAATCTGCTCGGCATCCGTCCCGTCGGATTCACCTCGATGCTGCTGGCCGCGATATTGCTGTCCCCTTTTGTGGTGCTGGTAATGGTCGGATCGCCCCGTCTCATTCATTTCGTGGCGCCAACGCAGCCTCTGTATGGTCCCGGCTTTGTCGGCGCGCTGGGGGCCGGGCTCACAGTGGTGATCTGGAATTTCGGTGGATGGGAAAATCTCAGCATCGTCGCTGGTGAGCTCGACGATCCCAAGCGCAACTACATTCGCGCTATCGCGATCGCACTGCCGATCGTGATAGCGGGCTACGTGCTGCCGCTTTTGGCTTCTCTCTCCGGGGCAACCAGCACGGCGGACTGGCAGATGGGATGGTTCGCGCATGAAGGCCGACGCATCGGCGGGCCGCTTCTCGGCGGCGCGCTCGCGATCGGAGGAACGGTGATGTCGTTCGCCGTATTCGAAGCCGCGATGCTGTGGGTTTCGCGGATGCCGTTCGTGCTCGCGCGCGAACGCTACCTGCCGAGCGCGTTCTCCGATATCTGGCGCGCCACCCAAACCCCGTGGAAAGCGATCTTACTGTGCTGTGTCGTCTTCACGCTGCTGGTGCCGCTCGGCTTTCTGGCGCTGGTCGTCCTCAACGTCTTCTTTTACATGGCGGCACTGGTGCTTGAGATGGCCGCGTTGCTGAAACTCCGGCGGCGGCATCCCCATCGGGACGGACTGTTCATGGTAGGAGGGGGCACGCTCGGACTTTATCTGGTCGCGGGGCTGCCATTGATTACCTGGGCGGCAACATTTGGACTCGCCATCGCACAAGGCGGAGCGCGGGTAGATTTTTTCGTCGCGATCGCGCTCGGGTTGACAGTTTGGCCAGCCTATGCGATCGCGCGGCGACGCTGGGGCGGCCCCCCGGCGGCCACTATCGCGGACTGAGCCGATCGAGTTCGACGAGGTCGGACCGCGCGATCGGGTTGATTGCAAAAGACGCCTCAATCTGCGCGAGTTCGTCTTTCAACAGGTCCGCGTAGTCCTGACGTTCGGGTGCATTCAGCAGCAAGTAGATCGACTTTCCGGTTCGAGCCGCCTCATCCAATTTTTTTACCTCAGCGTTGTCGATTTGTTGGCCGGCGAAAAGGACCGGCGGCGGCAAGCCATTCCATCCTTCAGATCTCTTCGTGTAGAGCCGGCTCAGATGATAGTCGGTGAATTGGCCGCCGGGATCGAACGCGTTGAGGCCGATCAATTGGGTCTTCGCTGTCGCCAGGTAAAGTTCCAGGAATTGCAGCGAGATATTGCTGACGACGATTGCATCGGAGGGTAGCTGCGCACGAACCCCTAGTAGCGCGGGCACCATTCGGGACCGCGACGGCTTTGAGGAAACACGCCCCGCCGTCTCGGTCGCGACCGATAACGCAAGTATCAGGTCTAAAGCGATCACCAATCCGATGACGGCCAGGTCTCGCGCGCTCTTGCGCTTGCGAACGCGCGCCTCGCGCAGCGCCCGGTTTGCGGTAACAAGTCCAAAACCCGCCGCCGCAAAGACGATGAAAGCTGCCGGGAGAATAAATGCGATCTCGGTAAAAAAATAGAACAGATAGAGAGTCGCCAGCGCTATGAGGAAGGCCAGGCCCAACCACGTCAAGCGCAAAACACTTCCGGTTTGCGATTTCAGCGTGACGGCGATTCCAACCGCCGCAAAAACCGCTGCCGCAAACGGATAAAGCGTGTACCGCGGATCGCCCGGATCGCCGAGCATCCCGTCGAGGCCGCTGACCGCGAGCAGATAAGTAATGAGGTTGCCGTGCGGGTTGCCCGGCATCGTCGGTCCCAACAGGAATCGCACGCCAAACGTTTTGCCGAGCGAACCGTAAACCTCCGGAACCCAGAACGTATAGCCGCTGCGCATCGGTCCGCCGAGATAGCGAATATTCGTCCACGTCTGCCAAGCCGGGAGAACTACCAACCCGATCGCGAATGCGATCAGCGCGGGAAAAAGCTGCGTGAGGCGAGGACGAAATGAGATCGCCATTGTCGCCACGAGCATCGCTATCAGAATTACCGCATTGGTCGGCCGGATGATGATCGTGAATCCGGCCAGCAGACCACATAGCGCCGCCGCGATAATCCCCGATGACGGTGAATCCGCGGCATCGCTCGCATGATAGAAAGCGATCGCGGTGAGAATCGTCATCGCGAAAGTCGGCACATCGCTAAGGACCAGTGTCGAGTAGGTTATGAACAGAGGCGACAGGGCGAGCAACGCACCCGAAAGAAAAGCGCTCAACCTGCCGAACATCATAAAGCTCAAAAGGTAGAGCGACGAGATCGCAACCAGTCCCATCACCATCGTGACGAGGCACAGCCGCTCGACGTGGCCACCGAGAATCGGATACGCGACGGCTAGAATCAGAGGATAGCCTTCGGTGTAGCGCGAAGGGTATGAATAGCCTCCAAAGTGCAGGACCGGACCCAGCCCATGATCGAGATTCACCGCCGTAGCCGCGTATTCGAGGCCGTCCGGCCACGGCATGAACTCTACTCCGCGTCGCAATCCGCTGCGCGCCATCATGAACAGCGCGCACGTGAGGAGCATCGCGATCAACGCCGCATCGATCGCGCCGAGGCCGGGCGGCAGTGATGGGGCCTCGGGCGGCGCTGGTCGATTAGATGGCGCGGACTTCTTCAACCGCCGCCCCGGAAAACGTCGACGCCCCAGTCGACCCGGCGCGCCGCGATTTCGGCGTCGTGCTGCTGATCAGCTTGCTGATTCCGCGATTGTTTCGGCTTCTCTACCCTGCGATTTGGGTCGAGGACGACTTCTATCTCGAAGCTGCGTGGCTGGTTTCGGCGGGCCTGCGGCCGTATCTGGACTTCATTCATCCTCATTTCCCGCTGCTCGAATTCATTTCGGCCGGATACCTCAAAATCTTCGGCGCGAGTCACTTCTCGATCGAAATTCTCAATGAAGCCGCGATCTACCTGATCAGCCTTCTCGCCTTCAAGCTGGCCGTCCGGGTCACAACCCGTCGAGCGGCGATTTGCGCGGCGATCTTATATGCAACCAGCTCGCTTGTCTTTCGCTATCACGTATACGAGCGTGAATGCTTCGTCGCGCCACTGATCCTCAGCGCCGCCATTCTCGCAGTTGACCGTCGCGATTCGTCTTCCGGGCGCATCGGATGGCAGACGCTCGCGCTTTTGGCGGCGTGCTTGATTAAACTGACCGCGCTAGTCGCGGTCGCAGTCATCGTCGGATTCACAGCGGTAGCGCGAAGGCGATGGCGTGATGCGATGGGGCTCGCGATCGCGATCGTAACTGGCCTGATCGTCGCCTCGGCGATCTGTTACTGCGTCTACGGTCCGGAGTTTTTGTTCCAGACTTTCATTTTTCACTTCATGAAGGGCCGTATCGATTCTGTGTCGGTAATGAAATATCCGCTCGCGATTCTCGACCTCCAGGTTCCATTTTTCGCGATCGGATGTATCGCGCTCTGGCGCAGCATCCGAATCGATTCGAGAATGTTTCTGGTCCTCGCGATGGTCGCGGCGGAGTATCTTTTTTTCGGTATCCTCAGTCCCACCGCCTGGGGACACAACTATCTCGAGCCGCTACCGTTCATTACGATCGTCGGGGGAGTGGGCGCCGATTGGATGATCGGCCATGCGGAAATTCTGTCAGGACGGATAAACGGCCAAGCCTCGCGAGCCGGGTTCACTCTCGCGGGATGCGGACTGCTCATTGTGATCTCACTTCTATGGGTCGCGCCGCTCGAGAATGAAAACTGGATTGAGGGTGCGGTTTATGGATTCGGATTCCTGCCGCGCGAAGAAGTGTTGCGCATCGGCGCGGCACTGCACGACGCTTCACATCGCGGAGACAATGTCGTCGCGCCCGCGTTTATCTGCTTTCAGGCCAACCGCCGCGAACTGATCCGCTTTCCGGAAACTTACGGCGTTTGGCGTGAGGCTGAACTGGAATATGCGCGCGACGGTTTTTTGAAGGCGCGCGATCATCTGGGCAGGGAGAACTTCTTCACTCTGTTAGTGGAGACCGCGCATTTCTGGCGCGATCCCGTCCTCAATTCGATCCGCGACAAGCAACTGAACGCCATAATTCCCGACGCTCCGGTACAGTTGTTGCCTCTAATGCTTCCTCCCGTCCTGCTGCCGGCCACGTTTCCACAGCTCCTCGTCGATGACGGCTTCGTGCCGAATTATCGAACCGAACACTTCGTCCTGTGGCAAAGAAAGACGACGCCGAGCGACAGCAACTCGCCGGTCGTAAAATAAAAGGCTAACCGGAGATGGGGCGGGCCTTGCGGCGCGGATCCTGGTGGCGCGGGCGCGCCCCCGCAGTGCGGGTTTCCGTGGGCGGATTGTAAAGGTGAAAGAAAGAGAAGGCCGCGATCGTCAATGCATGTTGAATCTCTTCCGCCGCGATCATTTTTGAAATCTCGCGCACAGGAACCAGCATCACCTGCGTTTCTTCCGCACCGCGAGTGACCGGTTTCATGACCTTATGCACGCCGCGCGCAAGATACGAGTAGCAGTAGTTGCGCTGGATCGCGGGATTTGGATGCACCCGGCCTAACTCGATAATTTCGTCGGCGTCGTAGCCGCACTCCTCAATCATTTCCCGCCGCGCCGCATCTTTCGGATCCCGGTCGTCCGGATCGACCATCCCGCCCGGAAGCTCAACGGTGAAGTTTTCGATGCCGTGGCGGAACTGGCGCACCATCACGACTTCATCTTTGCCCGTGAGTGGAATGATGTTTACCCAGTTGGGCGCCTCCAGGACGAAGAATTCGCGTTGGCCGCGATGAGGATGTGCGGAGCGACGGCGCTGCAGGTCGAAAATCGGCGTGCAGTAAACCGTTCGCGTATCAACCGTGAGCCATTTGCGAATTCTCAAGGTGGTCTCCGATACCTCTTTAGAAGAGCCGCGAGTATTCGATCGCCGGGCAACGATCCATGACCACGGTGAGGCCCGCATTGCGCGCGTGCTCCGCAGCTTGCACATCGATCACACCGAGCTGGCACCACAGGATGCGCGCGCCTTTCGCGATCGCGGCGGCCGCCACTTCGGGCAAAAATTCGGAACGCCGGAATACGTCGACCATGTCGACACGATCCGGAATCGATGCGAGATCCGGATAACACCGCTCGCCCAGATCTTTCATTAGCGCGTCCGGCTTGAGCGCTGGATTAACTGGTATGACGCGGAAGCCGTGGGCCTTGAGCAGCTTCGCAATCCTGAGACTGTCGCGCGCGAGGCTATCGGAGCATCCGACCACCGCGACCGTGGCAGGATCGGAGAGAATCTTGCGGATTTCAGCGTCGGAAGGATTTTCGAAGTCCATTAGACAAGGTTAGTCAATCAGTCGTTGAGCGACCAGTCCGCGCCGAGGATCCGATCGGCGACCGCGGGAATCAGACGCTTGATTTGCTCGCGGACCTCGGTGAACTTTTCATCGCCTTTCTCGAACGGATCTTCGATGTCGCCGACTTCATCCGCAAACTCCCGGATGGTGTGCACCGGCTTGCCGAGAGCGCCCGGAAACAACTTCAGCAGGTCGCTCTTCTGCTGATCGGTCATCGCAATGACCACGTCGGCTTGCTCGAGTAGCTCGGGATGGCGCTTCAGATCGGTCGAGGTAGCTTCTTCGCCCAGATGAATGTCGTCATCGCGCAGGGCGAGGCGGGTATCGAGCGATACCAGCGCCCCGTCACGGGCGTACGGCGCGATGCCTGCCGATGCGACGCGCACGTGGCTCTCGATGCCGCGTTCGCGAAGCTCGCGCCGCAGCATATGCTCCGCCATTACGCTGCGCGCCGTGTTGGCGGCGCAGATTATCAGCACGGAACGAAAGCGCGGCCCTTTACGGGCCGCGCTTTCGCCATATCGCTTCGGTTTCGAGTCGTGCTTAGACTGCACCGGCCATCACTTGTCCCATGCTTTCTTTTTTCGTCGCGCCCTTGGCCAGCTCTTCCTTGAGCCTGCCCCCCAGCACCGCAGGATCCCAAATCGCCTTCTGAGAAATCCGGCCCACGGAATGCCATCCCTGCATCAGCCACACCGATCCCATGCCGACGCGGAACACTTCACCATGAACGTCCTTGGCGTCGTCACTCCCCAGCCACGCAACGAGCGGCGCGATATTGGCGGGGCCGAAGGCGTCGAACTCGCC
Organism: uncultured delta proteobacterium; assembly: GCA_963747115.1. Classification (GTDB taxonomy): domain Bacteria; phylum Desulfobacterota; class Binatia; order Binatales; family Binataceae; genus DATGKG01. Next base: position 36,276 of record CAVVEB010000010.1, read on the forward strand.
CGCTTTTGCCTGCGCCATTCCGGCGGCGGTCTGCGGAGTCGCCTCCACTGTGAGGCGGGTGCGCGCGACCGGTGCGATCGCGTTGGCGGTGACGCCATAGCGCTGCATCTCGCGATCGACGATTATCGCCATTGCGGCCACAGCGGCTTTGGCGGCGCCGTAATTGCTTTGGCCGGCGTTGCCGAGGATGCCGGAATCCGAGCTGGTGTTGATCAGCCGTCCGTTGAGCATGTTGCCGGCCTTATGCTGCTCGCGCCAATAGGAACAAGCGTGGCGCGCCACATTGAAACTGCCCTTCAGATGAACCGCGACGACAGCGTCCCAGTCCTCTTCATTCATGTTGAAGATCATCCGGTCGCGCAAGATACCGGCGTTGTTCACGACGATATTGAGCTTGCCGAAATTGTCGATTGCGCATTCAAGGATGCGCTTGGCGGACTTGAAATCCGTAACGCTCTCGAAATTGGCGACCGCTTCGCCGCCGCTCGAGCGAATTTCCTTGACCACTTCTTCAGCGGGCGAGCGTGACTGTCCGGTGCCGTCGAAATGTCCGCCAAGATCGTTGACGACGACTTTGGCGCCATGCTTTGCCATCAGCAAAGCTTCTTCGCGACCGATGCCGCGGCCCGCGCCGGTTACTACAGCGACTTTTCCTTCCAATAGAGCCATGTTGTTTAGTTCCTCTTCGCGTTTTTATTCGGCTTCGATTTATCCTCGGAAATGTTTTGCGCCACGGGCGTAACGTTCTCGGCTGAGCCGCCCGGCTCGCCCGGTCCAATTACGTCGAAGTCCTCCTTGGGTTCAAGCATGGAGGCGTCGACGGTACTCGGCATTGAGTAAATGAGATCGATGGTCGTCGCGGTCTTATCGTGATCGGCGGGATACAACGCCACGTTGCCGGGGCGCCCGTCCTTCTGAAAGTCGCAGGTCCAGGTTTTGCGCGCGGCGATGGTGAGTGACGAGGTAATCTTGAAATTGTTCTTCGTCAGTTCGTCTTTATAAAAGCTCACCATCTGACCAAGCGGGGGCGCGTTTTTTACCTCGAACAGTATCTCCCGCATTGTGCCCTTGGGCCGATGCACATGGGTAACTTCCGCCCCCGGATAGATCGGCATCGTTTTGTACAGATCGGATGGTATCTGTCGGGACGGCTCGTCCTGATCTCCGGTCGGCTGCTCAGCCGCCGGAGCCTGAATGGCTACAGGTTTTGGAGTATGGCACGCGGCTAACCAACCGCCCGCCATCAGCGAGACGGACAGCAGCGAAGCCGCTCTGAAACAAGCGGATTTTGTCACCGTAATATTCTGACTGAAAATCGCATATTTTCGGGAATCGGCGATCCTGAAAAAAAGAAACCGCTGAGTGGTAAGATTCTGGATAGACTTGGGTGCGCAAGAAGTCAAGGCGAGTAGCGTCCAACTGGTGTGGCTTCGTGGCTGCAGAGTCGGGGATAACCGGGTCGTATCGTGCTTCGAACAAGGGAGCGAAGATTTTGCGGCATCGGGCGCTTGCAGGATTGTCGCACGCGCGTAATTATCAAAGGTCCTACGTGCGAATGTTTTCTTCCTTTCGCGCGCGGAGTTCATCCGGGGCGAGATGATCCGCGGCTGTGAGGGCAGTGGGTTGCGCGGATCGGGCTTGACAAAATTTCGCCTTTGTCGCATTTAGACGATCCGCAGTGCCTCACGAAACTACGATCGCATGCGGATGGGCAGGGGTCCCTGACGGGGCTGGGGTACGAAGAGCAGGCGAGTTCACGTTTAATCTCAGGATGGCTTTAGATCAGGTCGGAGCGGGACCTCTAAGCGCCGCTCAAATCTCGGGACAGGTGAAAGGATAACAATGGGCAGTCAGTTCAGCATTATGTCGATGATCCAGGAGGGCTACTATGCGACCTACCCTCTGCTGTTCATCTCGGTAGTGATCCTCGCGATCATTTTCGAGCGTCTATGGGCGCTAGCCGGCATCCAGTCCAAATCGGCGAAACTCGCCGATTCGCTCGTGGCTCCTCTGCGGCAGGGCAAGTTCAACGAGGCTCTGCAGGCGACGCAGTCGCGCAGCAACCCGGCCGAACGGGTCTATCATGTTCTGATCGCGGCGGCGCAGACGCTTGATCGCGATCACCTGGTGGAGCTCGACGAAGAGCGTCGGTTCCAGGAGACCCTCGAGCTGAACCGCTACGTATGGGTGCTTGCGACCGCGGGAGCGTCGGCGCCGTTTATCGGACTCTTCGGCACGGTGGTCGGTATCCTGGTCTCGTTCCAATCGATGGCGATTATGGGAACCGGCGGGTTTTCGGTCGTCGCCGCGGGCATTTCCGCAGCGCTGATCTCGACCGCGCTGGGGCTGGCCGTCGCGATCGTCGCGGTTATCTTCTTCAACTACTTTTCCGTGAAGATTCAAAACATCAATGCACTTTTGCAGATTAACGGCGATCGCCTGATCGACGCAGCTCTGCAAGGGAGGCAGACCGGTGGCCGTTAGCGGACCCAAAGGCGGCGGCGGCGGCGTTTTCGCCGATATCAACATCACGCCGCTGACCGATATCTTCCTGGTCCTGCTGATCATCTTCATGGTGACCACTTCGGTCACGATCGAGTCGGCGGCTCATGTCGATTTGCCCCTGGCCGAAAACACTTCACCCGAGAACAAGGGCGTGATCGTAACTTACACCTCGCAACACGAGTTGTTCGTCAACTCCAAAGATGTTCCCGAGCGTGAGCTTTCCGAAGCGTTGAAGGAAGCGCTGGTCAAAGTCGACCCGAAGCTGGTGGTGTTCCAGGGCGACCGCAAGGTTCTTCTGGGTGACATGGTTCGCATCCTGAACGTTGCCAAAGGGGCGGGCGCGGATACCATCGCGATCGCGGCGAAGCGGGCGACCGTTGGGCAGATCCAGAACAACGCGCCGGCCGGAGGTTGATTGCCGCCACTCGGATTGGCAAAGGAAACCTGATGCCACCTAACAAAAATTCCGGCGTTTTGCGACGAGGCGATCGCCCGATGGACAGAGCCTTGCGCGGGAGGGACGCCGATGGCCGTTAGCGGACCGAAAGGCTCTGGCGGCGTTTTTGCCGACATCAACATCACGCCGCTGACCGATATCTTCCTGGTCCTGCTGATCATCTTCATGGTGACTACGGCGGTGACGATCGAATCCGCCGCGCACGTCGATCTTCCAAAGGGACAGGCAGCAACCAAAGATGAGAAGCCCAAGGGCATAATCGTCACCTACACTGCAGATCACACAATCATGGTGGATTCGCAAAGCGTTACGCTCCAACAGTTGCAAGGCGCTTTGCACGATGCGTTGGACAAGTCGCCCGATAAGATCGTGATTTTCCAGGGCGATCCGAAGGTCATTCTCGGCGACATGGTGCATATTCTCGATATCGCAAAGTCCGCGGGCGCGGAGGCGATCGCGATCGCGGTTTCCCAGCTACCACCCGGTGGCGCAGGTGGCGGAGCGTCCGGTGGAATGTAGGGAAACCTGCAGGCGGCTTTTCGGTTGGGCGGATGGTAATATATAGAAGAAAGTGAATGGGGATCCCGATTGGGTGCCGATCCTCGGCCTGAGCGGGAAAGAATCTCGATATGATTGTAATTATCGCAATCCTGGTCGTTTCGACCATTGTCGTTGCCGCCATCCTCTACTGGGTGATGGGCAAGCGCGAAGCCGCAGCTGAACTCAATCGCGATGCGGACGAGGCCGACGTAGAGCGCCTGCAAAGCATGCGCGACTATCTGCGGTTGATCATCGGGCCGTTTCCCCTGTCGGTGCTGCTGCACGTAGCCTTGCTGCTGTTTTTGATCATCACGGTCCACGAACAGCGGGGCCGCGAGTTGATCATGGTAAACCTCGAGGCCGGTGGCGGCGGAGGCGGCGGCAGCGAGATGCAGGATCTCGATATGCCGGAGGTCCCGATGCCGGATACCGCGCCGCAGCAGGCGATGGATCAGCCGACCGCGGTGGATACCTCACAGGCGGTCGGCCTCGCCAACGATTACGTGCGCGCCGCGGGCGGCGGTGGTATCGGAATCGGACGCGGAGGTGGCGTCGGCTCGGGCTACGGCAAAGGTATTGGATCGGGGTTTGGCGGCTTCATCGGAGAGCTGCGCAGAAAGGGTCTCGACGTCGTGCTGGTGATTGATGGGACCGGCTCGATGCAGCTGATCATCGACGATGTGAAGGCCAAGATGGCGCAGCTGATCCAGGCGATTCATCGGCTGGTGCCGATCGCGCGCGTGGGAATCGTGGTTTTCGGCGGCAAGGGCAAAAAGATGGCCGTCCAGCCGCTGACCTTGAATCCGCAGAAGCTGACCGAGTTCCTGGCGGGGGTGCATGCGGAAGGCGGCGATGAATGGGAAGAAGATCTGGCCGGCGGAGTGACGACCGCAATCAAGGATATGGACTGGAAGCCGTACGCCAAGAAAGTCATCGTGCTGGTGGGCGACTCGCCACCGAAGAAAGAGGATTTTCAGTCGCTGATCGCGGAGATCCACCAGTTCAAGAACAACAACGGCACGTTCAACACCGTCGATGTGGCAGCGGAAGAGCATGAGCGCTTCGAGCGTGAGTTCTGGCTCAAGGTGCATCGCGAGGAGCCACCCAAGATCTCACCGTTGCCGGAGTTCTATCAGCAGACCCGCGCGGCATTTAAGGTGCTCGCCGGTGCGGGTGGCGGCGCGATGCGCAGTTTGAGCAAGGACGTGCACATCAACCAGCAAGTGCTGGTGCTGGCCTTCGGCGAGCAATGGCAGAGTCAGGTCGCCGCCTTCGGCCGCGGCATTACCAGCGGCCAGTAGAGCGACCGACCCGGAACGACTAAAATGATGGCCAGTCACTCCGTCCAGGTACGATGGAGAGAGCCACCATGAAAAGGATTTTGACAATCAGCGCGGCCGCCCTTGCGGCCGCGCTTTTCTTCTTCCCACCGTCAGCTCCTCAACCGCGTCCGCGCAGCAATATGTGATGCGGCGGGTGCGCCAGCCCAAAGATATTCCACCCGCTCTCAAGCAATCGCTCGACGACAAGGTCTCTGAAGACGCCGGTCCCTATCTCGACAAGGAAGATGAGAAAAGGAACAGCGGCAAGCCATACACCGATTTCGTGCCGAAATTCGAGTACCTGCCGAACTACGGCCCTAACGGTCAGCTCTCGACGGTGAGCGTCAAGCTCGGCGGCGCCGAATACGATCCCACCAACAAGACGACGACCAAGGGTGCGGCCACCGGCAAGCTCAAATATCTGGTCTTCAGCTATACGCGCCATGGCAGCAAATGGGTGGAGCTGAACGCACCCAAATGGGAGACCCAGGATCTGGGCAAGATGGCGGGCAAGGAGATGACGCAGCATCAAGTCGTCGGCGATCACAATAAAGCCATCGTTGCCAGGCAGCAGGAACGAAAGAAGGCTCTCGCTGACGCTCTGCAGCAGAAGTACGGCGGCAGTCAGTAGCCGATACTTGCGGGTTCAGCTTCTCGTCAATCTCCAGATCAATGCCATCGGCATGCCTACCATGCCCGCAAGGAAGGCCTCCGGAGCGATCGCGAACAGTGGTCCGATTGCCACATGCTTTTCGGCCATCGTGGGTTCCAGACACTCGTTGATTTGCAGGCCGGCGCCAACGAACGCCGATATGTAGTCGGCGTGGCTATGACAAAAACTGCACACATTTCTATAGAAGCGATTCTGGTCCTGGAAGATCGCACTTCCACCGAGAAATCCTGGCATCGGGTGATGGTCGGCAATCACTAAAGAGCCGCCCGGCCTCAGTACCCGCGCGAGTTCCGCGATCGCGCCCGAGATTCGCGGCAGATGAGTCAGCGCCAGTCCGCACGTCGCAAGATCGAAGCTACGGTCGGCAAATGGTAACGCTTCGAGACTGCCAACGCTGAAGCGCGCTCCTGATGCGGTCGCGCGCGCGTTGCGAATCATTTCATAGGTCAGATCGACAGCCGTCACCCGATGGCCGCGCGCCAGCAACTCGCGCGTGTATCTACCGGTGCCGCAGGCCGCATCGAGCGCGTTTCCCGCTGGCAGCTCATCGAGCAATCTTTGTATGATTGGCTGCTCGACCCCGATCAGCGGGTTAGGAAGATTGTCGTAGGTGTCCGCCCACAACTGGTAGCCGCTCGCGACTTCCATACTGGGTATGTCGAGTTGAAAATTGAGCGACGGGTCGTTCGCGAAACTGGTGCTCAGCCTGATCAACTCATCGGCGCTTTTTTTCGCCGCTTCATCACCGCTAAGCCAGTTACGAATCAGGGCGACCCCCGCGATTCCGAGCGCATAGTGCACCGGCCAAACTTTCGACATACGGACTCCTACCGCGCTGCTGACGTGGGATCGAGTTGCGCGGCTTGATCGACGCGGCTGTGGAAGCGGCCGTACCCGAAATAAATCGCCAACCCGATCGCGAGCCACACGAAGAACCTGATCCAGGTCAGCCACGGCAGACGCGCCATCAGGAAGACGCAGAATCCGACCCCGAGTATCGGCACCGCCGGCACCCAGGGCGTCCGAAAGGGGCGATGCTGCGCGGGATCAAGGTGGCGCAAAATCCACACCCCAAGGCATACGAGGACAAACGCGAACAGTGTGCCAATATTGGTGAGTTCCGCGATTTCCTGGATCGGCAACAGCGCCGCCGTGATTCCTACCACCACGCCGGTGATCGTCGTGGGAATGTACGGGGTTCGGAAGCGCGGATGAATCTTGCTGAACGCCGGCGGGAGCAGGCCGTCGCGCGAAACCGCGAAAAATATTCTCGATTGTCCGAGCAGCAGCACCAATAGCACCGAGGTGAGACCCGCGACCGCGCCCGCCGAGATGATTCCCGCGACCGCATTCAGGCCGCGCGCAACGAATGCCGACGCCAGCGGCGCAGTCGGATCGATATCGTGAAACGGAACCATTCCGGTCAGTACCGCCGAGACCGCGATGTAGAGCGCGGTGCAGATGAATAGCGACCCCAGGATGCCGCGCGGCAGATCGCGCGCGGGGTCTTTCACCTCTTCGGCGGCGGTCGAGACCGCATCGAAGCCGATGTACGCGAAAAATATATACGCCGCTGCACTGCTGATTCCGCTTACGCCATATGGCGCAAACGGCGTCCAGTGACGCGGCTGCACGTAAAAGGCGCCGACCGCGATGACGACTGCCACCGCGGTGAGCTTGATCGCGACGATCACCGAGTTGAGCCGCGCGCTTTCGGAAATCCCGACGTATAACACGCCCGTGATCAGCAGGACGATCAGCAGCGCGGGCAGATCGATGATCGCGCCCGGCACACTCCCGGGAGCGTGCGTGAATGCGACCGGCAGATGGACGCCGAGGCCTTCGAGAATCACGCGGAAGTAGCCTGACCAACCCACCGCGACAGCAGCCGCACCGACCGCATACTCGAGCACCAAATCCCATCCGATGATCCATCCGACCAACTCACCCATCGTCGCGTAGGAATAGGAATAGGCGCTGCCGGCCACCGGGATCATCGCGGCAAATTCCGCATAGCAAAGCGCCGCCATCGTACACGCGGTTCCAGCCAGCACGAACGACGCGATCAGGCCGGGCCCGGCGATCCTCGCACCGACGCCGGTCATCACAAAAATTCCCGCGCCAACAATCGCGCCGATTCCGAGCAGCGTCAGGTCCAGCGCACCCAGGGCGCGCTTCAAACCGCCCGCTTGCGTCTCCGCATCGGCCATCAGAGCCGACGCCGGCTTGCGCCGGAGTAGCTGCTGCCTCAGTGTCCCGCGACTATCCATTCCCGCGCTCCGCCGCCTCCGCGAATCACCACGCCAATCACCACGCGAATCACCACGACTGATAGCCGCCGTCAACCGATAGCACGCTGCCGGTCACGTAACTCGACGCCGGGCTCGCCAGGAAGATCACCGCGCCCCTTACTTCCTCCGGGTTGCCCAGGCGCGCCATCGGAGTAAACGATTGCATCCGCGCTTTGTTGGTCCCCTTCGCGATCCCGGGCTCGGTGGCCTCCGTCGGAATCCATCCGGGCGCGATGGCGTTGACGAGAATGCTGTGAGGCGCCCATTCGACGGCGAGCTGACGCGTGAGATTCGCGAGGCCCGCCTTGGCCGCGCAATAGGCTGACAAATGGTAAACAGAACTCGCCAGGTTCGCGTAGATCGAAACCATATTGATGATCCGGCCCGGCTTGTGAATCTCGATTAAGCGGCGCGCGACCCGCTGCGACAACATCATCGGCGCGGTCAGGTTCACCGCCAACGTCTGGTCCCATAACTCGCGTTTAAACTTTTCAGCACGGCCCGTCGGTGAGACGCCCGCGTTGTTGACCAGAATGTCCACGTCGCCCAGTTTCGTGCGCGAGATCTCGATGACCCGATCGATGTCAGCATCGATCGTCATATCCGCGCCGATTCCGATCGCGCGAATTCCATAATTCTTCACCAGCTCATCGGCGAGCTTCTCGCATCGGTCGCCGCGGCGCGCCACCAACGCCACGTCGGCGCCGGCTATCGCGAGCGCATGCGCGCACTCAACGCCTAAACCGGACGACGCGCCGGTCACGAGACCGATGTGACCGCGCAGCGCGAACAGCGAGTCGAGAGAGTTCACCTTAATTTGTCCTCGATTCCGCAGTAGCTCCGCGTCTTCCTGACTAACTTCGGCCTCGGCACCAGCCTCAGTCGCTTCGCGCTTGCTACGCGCTGCGCCTGGAAGCGCTCTAGTCGCCGAAAATCTCCGCGGTGGCTTCGGAAGCCGCCGAGACGGTCCTATCGATATCCGCGCGGGTGATGCCATAATGCGTGACGGCGCGGAACGCCGTGCCTTCACGCCCCGAAATCAGTACTCCGCGCTCTTTCAGCGCGGCCGCGAAGCGGCTGCACATCGCGCCGTCGCCGTCCACCTCGAAGTGCACCATGTTGGTGCGCTGGCTCACCGGCCTCACGTTGATTCCGGCGACCAACGTCAGTCCCTGCGCGAGGGCGCGGGCGTTCTGATGATCCTCGGCCAGCCGATCGATCATCGTGTTGAGCGCGACGATTCCCGCCGCCGCGATAATTCCTGCCTGCCGCATTCCGCCGCCGAGCAGCTTGCGGATGCGATGCGCGCGGGCGATGAACTCCTTGCTTCCGCACAGGACCGAGCCGACCGGGCACGCGAGTCCCTTCGAGAGACAAAACGAAACTGTGTCGGCGTGCGAGGCGATCTGTTTAGCGGAAGTTTCCGTCGCGATCGCGGCGTTGAAGATCCGCGCCCCATCGAGATGAACCGCGAGCGATCTGCGCCGCGCGAGGTCGCGCACTTCGGCCAGGTGCGAAAGCTTGATGGGCGCGCCGCCGCATCGATTGTGCGTATTCTCGATCGCCACCAGCGACGGCAGCGCGAAGTGGTCATCCAGCGGTGCCGACAGCTCATTCTTCAGCTGGTCGATATCGAGTTCGCCGTCGTCGTGGTTGAGAATCGGCGTCAATACGATCCCGCCCAGCGCCGAGGCGCCACCGGCTTCGTAGCAATACGTATGCGATTGCTCGCCGACGATCGCCTTGGTCCCGCGCGCGCAATGCGCCAGCAGCGCGATGAGATTGCCCATGGTGCCGCTGGCGACGAGGAGCGCCGCCTGCTTGCCCATGAGCGCCGCCGCTATCGCTTCGAGGCGATTGACGGTGGGATCTTCGCCGTACACATCGTCACCCAACTCCGCCCGCGCGATCGCCTCGCGCATTTCGGGCGTCGGCAAAGTCACGGTGTCACTGCGCAGATCGATCAAGATATTTGAGAATCCCGCAAGATAATTGTCGAGCGTCCCGCGCCCTACTGCGGCGGGTAAACCGGAGTAACGTTTCCGCTACCGGTATCGACTTGCTCGACCGCGTTTTCGGTGGTGTCGGAAAAGTACAGCGTCTTCCCATCCTTGCTGATGGTGCATCCCGAGCCGATGTGACCGTTGACCAAAGTCAGCATGCTCACCTCGTTGGTCGCGAGGTTGATCTTTCGTACCGCGTGATTGTCGGCGTCGAGGACGTACAAGGTGGCGCCGTCGGTCGCCATCGCTCCCGGATTATTGAATTGCGCTTCGTTGCCGGCCCCGTTCTTGTTGCCTTCTTCACCGGTACCCGCGATGGTCGAAGTAGTCATGCCCGAAAGATCGAGTTTTCTGATGAGGTCGTTGCCGGTATCGGAAATGTAGAGGAACTTGCCGTCGGTCGCGACCCCGCGCGGCCGGTTGAACGACGAAGCGCTGGGCGGTCCATCGACCTTGCCGGTAGCTCCCGCCTGGCCCGCGACGGTTTTCACGATCGCGTCGGGAACCGTGATCATCCGGATGGTGTTGTTGCCGCTATCGGCGACAAAAAGCCTGCTGCCATTGGGGTCCACTGCGATCTCGGTAGGCTCGTTGAAATGCGCCACCGAGCCTTTGCCGTCATCGGTACCGGGGATATTGGTGGCGCCCGCAAACGCCGATACGGTTCCCGCGGGAAGCGAAATTTTCCTGATGGTCGAGTTGTTGGTGTCGCTCACGTAGAGATTGTTTCCGATTAGCGCCAAACCGCTGGGGCTGGAGAACATCGCGGCAGCACCGGTGCCGTCGGCGCTGCCTTCTTTAAAGAGTTGGCCCGCCACCAGCGCGATCGAATGCGTGGCGAGATCAATCTTGTCGATAGTGTTATTGCGGCCGTTGGCGACGTAGAGCGAGACGCCGTCGGTGGTGAGGCCGCTGGGAAAATCGATCCGCGGGCCGGTCTGGATATTGGCTTCCGGCGACTGCGCCATCGAAACCGCCGGCCAGGCCGCGAAAACCGCAATCCCACACGCCATCAGGGCCGCCTTGAAACGCCGCGTGATAGTGGACATCCTACCCTTCTCCAAAACCTGATTCTCAGGCCGTAAGTTTCGTCAGAATTGTTCAGGCGACGAAGATCGCCTTGACGACTCTCATCGATGGCGCGTTTGCTGTCCTGCTCGTCGGTCAGCGACCATGTCACCGCGACGGTGGCCGCGCGCCGCGGCGAGATCCCCTGCCGAATCAGCTCGCCCGCGTAAATCAGCAAGCGCGTGGAAACGCCTTCCTCTAGTCCCGAGGCTTTCAGATGGCGGACCTTCTCGCCCAGCATCGCCAGCTGCATCGCCATATCGCGGTCGACGCCCGACTCATGCGCGACGATCTCGACTTCCTTGTCCGCGGGCGGATAGTCGAACTCAATCGTGATGAACCGCTGGCGGGTCGAATGCTTCAGGTTTTTCTGGATGCTCTGATAGCCGGGATTGTAGGAAATCACCAGCAGAAAGCCCGCATGCGCCTCCAGCGTCTCGCCGCGCTTCTCGATCGGCAGCAGCCGCCGATGGTCCGAGAGCGGATGGATCAGCACCGTGGTGTCCTTGCGCGCCTCGACGATTTCATCGAGGTAGCATAGCGCGCCGCGCCGCACCGCCTGGGTCAGCGGGCCGTCTACCCACACCGTCTCGTCGGCCTGAATCAGGAAGCGCCCGACCAGGTCGCTGCCGGTCAGGTCCTCATGACATGCGACCGTGATCAGCTCGTTGGGGCCGTTCTCCAGCGCCGACAGCCGATGCGCCATGTGCTCGACGAAGCGGGTCTTGCCGCATCCGGTCGGGCCCTTGAGGAGAATCGGCAGGCGCGCCTTGTACGCGGCCTCGAAGATTTCGACCTCATCGGAAATCGGCAGATAGAACGGCGCATGATGCGGGTCGAGATGTTTAACCTCGGGCCCATCGGTCTGTGATCGAGTATCGAATTTCTTCAGTTCAATCGCCATTTGCTACCTGCATGGGCGTCGGGGCACAGGCTTGCGCCTGCGGTGTCCGCGCCTGCGCGATTCTAAGAGAGCATGGCATCAATGTTCAAGCTGAAAGAGACCTAACCCCCGACCCCTTCCCTTGAAGGAAGGGGCAATTGCATTTTCTGATTCCCTCTTCCGCTTCTCCAAAGGGAAGGGGTTAGGGGTGAGGTCTCAGATCTTCGCCTTCGGATACCGCTCCCGCATCCATGCCGCAAATTTGTCCGGCGCGGCCATCGTCGAGAGCCGTCCCTGCCGTATCAGCGCCCAGTCATCGAATTTATGGGTCGCCTTGATCTCGCCGAGGGTGACCGGCGGCTCCAGCCTCCCTCGAATTCGAGGTCAACGACGGCGGATTTGGGATTTTTGGGATCGTCGCGCGGCTCGGAGCGGACGGTGGCAATCCCGACGATGCTGGAAATTCCGCCGCTATGATAGATGAAGACGCGGTCGCCCGGCCGCATGCTGCGGATGGCGCGCACAGCTTGGGCATTGGCGACCCCGTCCCATGCGGTGCGATGGTCCCGCTCGAGGTCATCGATGGAGTAGGTGCTGGGCTCGGTTTTGGCAAGAAAGTAGGGCATCGGGGCAGTTTCCGACAATAAATTAGCACCGCGCAGGGATTGCGCTCTTGCTCCGGAACACCCCTCCCAGATCGGAGAGGACGGTCGCGATTCATATCGCAACCAGGCGAGGGACCCTTAGAAATTAGATTCCGGTTTCTATTCCGATTTTCCTATTTTTGTCATCCTGAGGGTCGTCCCGAAGGACCTACGCGGAGCGACCGCGAGGCGTGCCCGAGCGGTCGCCCTGAGCATAGCGAAGGGCCTATCTATTCGAATCCAACCTGAGACAACGCTGCTGGCATTTGCCTTGCTCTCCACAAGGATGGTTACGGAAAAGAACATCATGAAGAAGGCGACGGTCGAGGAACCACGATGAAATGGGAAGTGCAGCACCACACGCTCTGTGACGGCTGGATCAATACGTGGTCTACCATTGAAGCGCCATGGACGAAACCACCGGACCGCCACGAACAATTCCCCGCCCGACTTGCCGAGGCACGGCCACTCCCCACCCCCGG
>CAVVEB010000011.1:0-47069 GCA_963747115.1 uncultured delta proteobacterium
AGGGTCGTCAGGTTTTGCCCGAGAACGTTGTCGAAGTTCTTGTCCAACGGCTCAGCCCACCGGTCGGTATCTGATAGCTCGATGCGATTGGGCGAGCTGCGGGTAACAATCTCGGAGCGCGCCAGGTAGGCCGGCAAGGTCACTGGGCCGAGTCCGATGGAGAGATATTTTGTCCGCTGCCGCTGTTGTAGGTGATCGGAACGGCACCGGCGGCGGCGCCGATCGGGGTCAGGACAAAAAATCGCGAGGGATCTTTTTCGGCTGCAGGACGGAGTCGACCGAGCATCCCGCAAGCAGCAGTATCGCGGCGCATGACAGGGCAACGCGCAGAGTCCTCATCGCGCTTGCCCGGAGACGAAGCGGCCCCGCACCAGCACGCTGGGATTGCGTTCGAGCATATCCGCGAGCTGATGGACGGCGATCGCGGCGGATGAAAGATCCTGCAGTGTTTGGGTCAGCTGATAGTTCAGCGGCGACTCCGGTTCAACGGTATGCTGCACCCGCGCCAGGGTAAGCTGAACCTGGTGCAAGGCTTCTCCCGCCTGCCGCGAACTTCTGGTCAGGCTCTCGCCGAGCGGCCCGACTTCACTGTTGAGCTTGTTGGCGACCAAGGTGATGCTGTCGGAAGCCTGGGTCAAACTCCTTTCCGCCTGCCCGAGCTGATTGACGGCGGCTTTCAAATCGGGAGAATTGATGAAGGTACTCACATTCTGGGCGGTTTGAGTGAACGATCGGATCAGACCCGGCAAGTCGGCTTTTCCCAGCTCCTCGACAATTTTCGTGATGGTGTCTTGCGCTTGTTCCAGCGCCGTCGGCAGGGTGGGGATTTCCGGGATTCCTTCGTAGCGCTCCTGCTGCCCGAGATTATTCATCGAGAACTTGGGTACTGTTCCCGGATGCATATCGAGGTCGATGTAAAGCACTCCGGTAACAAAACTCTGCATCTGCAGCTGGCCGCGAAGTCCCAGCGCGATCGCATGCTTCATCACCGCCGGATCGCTGATGTCGTCCGCGGCGCCGTGACTTTCTATTTTCTGCGAATCGATATCGATCACGACCGGAATTTTGACGTCGGCGGGAGCTTTGCCGGACTGCTGATCCAATCCGGTTAGGCTCAGCAGGATCTCATCGACGGTGCCGATATCAACCCCTCTGAACTTCACTGGAGCGCCGACGCGGAGCCCGTTCACGTCACGATCGAAGTACAGAATGTAGCTGCTTTTTCCGGTGAAAAAGCGGCCCGAACCCAATGCGACCAGAGCAATTACACCGAATCCGATCGCGCCCAACACGAATCCGCCCACTAAAGTGGGACTGAATCTTTTACCCATAAGCCCTTACGCTCCGTCCACCGTTCTTTTGACCGAATCTTTCGGGGTGTTCGCTCCCCCGGCGGGCACTTCTTCATTTTGAGAATCGCCGCGGCTCAGAAAACGATGCACGGTGGGATTGTCCGAGTGGGCGAGAAGCTCCTTGGGATTGCCGCGGGCGAGAATGGTGCGAGTCTCCGGGTCGAGGAAGATGCTGTTGCTGCCAATCGCGAAAATGCTCGCCAGCTCGTGCGTCACCAACACCACCGTAGCGCCGAGATTGTCGCGCAGCTCCAGGATCAGATCGTCGAGCAGCCGCGAGCTGATCGGGTCGAGGCCCGAGGAAGGTTCGTCGAAAAACAATACGTCGGGATCGAGCGCGATAGCGCGTGCGAGACCGGCCCGTTTCTGCATGCCGCCGCTAATCTGGCTGGGGTAATATTTCTCAAACCCCTTGAGACCCACCAGCGCGAGTTTGAGCGACGCAATTTCCTCAATCTGATCCGGCGCGAGATCGGTGAACTCCTGGAGCGGCAGCGCGATATTCTCCGCCAGCGTCATCGAACTCCATAGCGCGCCGCCCTGATAGAGCACGCCGAATTGGCGGACCATCTTGCGCCGCTCGATCGGATCGGCCCTGGTGAAATTGAAATCGCCGTACCAAACCTCGCCCTTTGCGGGTTCGTTCAGCCCGATAAGATGACGCAGCAGAGTGCTTTTGCCGCATCCGCTGGGACCCATGATCACGAACACCTCGCCGCGGTTGATCGAAAAACTCAGATCGTGCATCACGACGTAATCGCCATACGCCATCGTAAGATCGCGCACCATCACATGCGCGTCGTCATTGGACGGATTGGTCAGATCGTCTTCGGAATACTTTCGGTGATGGGGCTGAAGAAATGGCAAAGCAGATTTTTCCGCGGTCTCAGATGTAGAGGATGTGGAAGATGACCGCAAAAATTCCACACGCCACCACGATGTAAACTATACCGGTCACGACCGCCGCAGTCGCCGCGTCGCCCACCGCCGAGGAGCTGCTGCCACACTGCATCCCGCGCAGGCATCCCGCGACCGCTACGATTACGCCATACACCGTCGCTTTGATGATACCGCCGATCGCGCCACCCAAAGTCACTGCGTGCATGGTTTCCTGGAAAAACGAGGTCATCGTAATGTTGAGCATTCCGGCGCCCACCGTCGCGCCGCCAAGAATCCCGATAAAATCCGAGTAGATGCACAACAGCGGCATCATTAGAGACAATGCGAGCACGCGCGGCAGCACCAGGAATTCGATCGGCGAGATTCCCATGGTCGTGAGCGCGTCGATCTCCTGAGTCACCTTCATGGTGCCGAGTTGCGCGGCAAAGGCGGCGCCGGTCCGGCCCGCCATGATGATCGCCGTCATCATCGCGCCCATATCGCGGACCATTCCGATGCCGACCAGATCGGCGACATAGATCGCGGCGCCGAACTGTTCGAGCTGCACCGCGCCCATGAACGCGAGGATGACGCCGACCAGAAAACTTATCAGCGCGACGATCCCGAAGGCTTTGGCTCCCGCGTCCTGAATCGCGACCGCGAGGTCGACGCCGCGAAAGCGGGCCTTGCCGCGGACCAACCTGCCGAGCGCGATCATCACTTCGCCGAAGAATGCGATGAACTCGGCCACGCCGGACAGAAATCCGAGGAACTCGGTGCCGATTTGCGTAACCGCGCCAGGCTCGGCGCCGCCGACGCGCGCACCCGCTTTTTCGGGAACTATCTCGGACAGCTTCAGCAGCCGCGCGACGCCTTCGGGTAGGCCGGAGCGATCTTCCTCGATCCGGCGCTCTTTGCAGATCTGGCTTATCTTGTCGACGAGGGCGAGCAGACTGGTATCCCATCCGCTCACCTGGCTGGAATCGAATGCAACCTTTCGCGGTGGCGCCGACTCCAGTTCCCGCATCACCGGCTTTAGCGACGGGAGGTCGCGGGTCAGCCGCCACTCGCCGCCGAGGCGAATCACCAGCGCCGATGCGTTGCGCTCGACGGACAGCTTCGGCGGTTGGCCCACCAGTTCAGCTTTGGTTTGTATCGCTCCGGGCATCTGACGGCGCTTGGGCTCCATCAGACAAGCTACTGGCAGCGTGCAGGGTGAGCAATCAGGCGCTGCTGCCGGACTTGCGCTGGTCGAGGACTTTTCGGGCGGCGCGAAATGCTCCGACCCCGGCCCGGCATCCCGCAATAGACGGCGATTTGCAGCAGCGTTTCCTTCAACTCCTCGAGACTGCATCCGTTGTGCAACGCACCGCGAAAGTGTAGCTCGAACTCATCGGGCCGATTGAGCGCGGCGAGCATACACAGAGTGTTGAGGCTGCGTTGTTTCTTGGATAAGCCGGTACGCCCCGATATGGCGCCCCAGGCGTGCTCAGTTACCATTTGCTGAAAATCGCGGCTGAAGTCATCGACCTCGGCGAGCGCGCGGTCCACATAGCGGTCGCCCATCACCTCGCGGCGAATCTTCATGCCCTTGTCATAGAGATCCGAGGCCATCGTTCACCTCCGTGGCGGAAGTCTTTCGATGATAAATAGCAGAGACGGCGACGAACGACGCGAATTTGAGTAGGGATGAAATTTGGTAGCGGGCGGGTGAGACTTCGCAATCCACAAATGAGAAGGCCTGCAAGTCAATGCACAGAGCACTGACTTGAAGGCCGGCAAACCTCAATTCACAATGCGCCCAAGCCCGAGAGGTGGATCGTCTGCGGGCTCTTCGCGGCACCATCCGTGATGGTCAGGCTACCAACTAAAGGTCCCGTCGCCAGTGGCGTAAACACCACGCTTATGCTGCAAGTTCCCGACGGCCCCAGGATGGTGCCGCTGCAGCCGTCGCTTTGGATGCTGAAATCGCCCGCTACCGTCGCGCTATTCATCGCGAGCGGCACGAAGTTCGGATTGGTCACGATCAGTGTCTTGGCAGCGCTGCTGATGTTTATCGTCTGACGACCGAACCCCAGCGAGGGCGGCGAAAACGTCGGGCTTACGAGTATGCCGGTACCCGAAAGCGTGATGGTCTGCGGGCTCGCGGCCGCATTGTCGGTGATCGTCAATTGCCCGGTAAGAATTCCTGTTTGGGTCGGACTGAAGGTCACGCCGATCACGCAATTTCCGTGCGGGGCGATATCGTTTCCGCTGCAGGCATCGCTAGCGACGTTGAAATTTCCCGCCGGCACCACACTGCCGATATGGAGGGGGACCGTATTGAAATTATAGAGAATGGCCGACCTCACCGCACTGGTGGTGGAGACTTCCTGCTTCGGGAACACCATGTTTCTGGGGAAGATCGTAAGCTTTCCGGCCACTCCATTTCCGCTCAGATCCACGATCTGCGGACTATTGACGGCGTTGTCCTCAAAAGTCACGCTTCCCGTGCGAGCACCGACCCCGGTCGGTGTGAACGCGACCCCCAGGGTACAGCTAGCGCCCTGCGGTAGCGGAGCAGCGCATCCGTTGCTTACTATCGCGAAATCGCCGGTGATCGAAATATTGGTGATCAGGACCGTTACCGCTCCCCTTTGCAAATTCTTCACCGTGATGGTCTTGGTGATGCTGGTCACCCCTGTGTTCAGGAACGTCTCGTTGGGGAAGCTGAGCGTCGCCGGCGCCACCGTCAGCGGCTTTGGAGAAGTAACGGTATTGACGGCGTAGAGATCGGTGTCAACCGAACCGACGTAGATGGTGCCGTCGGTGGTGATTGCTGCGGAGGAGATCTGTTGGCCGCCGCCCAAAGACAATGCCCACTTTTCGGTTCCGTCAGGGTTTACCGCGTAAAGATTGCTGTCAATCGAGCTGAAGTAAACCGCGCCGTCGGCGCCAATGATCGGTGACGACTGCACAAAACTGCCGGTGTCGAATGACCACTTCACCGTCGCATGGTCGCCGTTGTCAGTGACTGCGCTGAGGACATCGAGACCAACATAGATGGTGCCGTCGGCACCGATCGCCGGCGACGACTGGTAGCCGCCTGCCAAAGCCCACTTCTGGCTGCCGTCAGGGTTTACCGCGTAAAGATTGCCGTCTGAGGAACTGAAGTAAATCGTGCCGTCGCTACCGATTGCCGGCGAGGAGTATATCGCGCCATTGGTCGCAAAAGCCCACACCTGGGTTCCGTCGGGGTTAACCGCGTGCATGCTCTCGTCCCAAGAACCCGAATAGATTGTACCATCGGACCCGATTGCGGGTGAGGAGACGCCGCCCGCGTTCGCCAACGCCCATTTCTGGCTGCCGTCGGACGGGTTTATCGCGTAAAGATTGCGGTCATCGGAGCCGACGTAAACGGTCCCGTCGGAGCCGATCACCGGCGACGATTCCAGGCGTCTGCCGCTAGGCGTTGAGAACTCCCATTTCTCGGTGCCGTCGGGATTTATCGCATAGACGTTTCCCATATCGGAGCCGAGGTAGATGGTGCCGTCGGAGCCTATCGCCGGCGAGGAATTCAAAATATTGGTGCCAAGTCCGCCGATGAAGAACGCCCATTTCTGGCTGCCGTCGGGGTTTATCGCGTACAAGTTGCCGTCGGCCGAGTTCAAGTAAACGGTCCCATCGGAACCGACCGCGGGTGAGGTTTCCAGACTCGCTCCGGTATGGAATTTCCATTTCACCTCGCCAAGGACGTTGGTGGTATCGACCGCACTTCGGCCCGTATGGCTAATGTCGTGCTGGAAGGTTGGCCAGATCGTGGCGGCTGCCGCAGTCTGAGTAAACGGAGCGGTCCAGGCTACGCTGGTCAAGACGACCGTGGCGGCTGCGCTTCGCAATAGCCAGCGTCTCCAGCCCCACGCCGGCCGCGTTCCTTCAACATTTTTCATTTCACTTCCCCCCTGTTGGAAGTCCCAAACCGTTCAATGCCCGAGTGGCGGAAGCCTCCGCGAGCAAGCGTACCTGCAATAAATCTACAGGATTACAAACGGTCGTGAAAGTATACTCATGGTAAATATAGGCGGCGCGGATGGTTACCCGGCCGGTAGCCGGGGACGCGGCTCAGCCGTCACCCGTCGAACCTAAAGACGCGTAGCGCCTCGTAGATGGGGCCCGCCGGGGTCGTGATACTTCGATAAAGCATCATTTCGCGAATCGTCGAGAAGCCCAAATCGCGCTTCATCGCGGCCTCGATGCGCATGCGCGTATCGGAACGCAGGCGCGGTCGCTTCATGCGGGCAATAGTGAGATGACCGTTGAAGGCGCGCTGCTCTCGCTCGAAGCCGCATCGTGAGGCTGCGTCGTCGACGCGCGCGGCGAGATGCGTGAGCGTATCGCCTCGAAGTCCGACCCATAAGACATCAGGACGTCGCAGATCGGGGAAGCCTCCGATGTCGGCGGCTTCGAGTTCGAATGCGGTGGTCTCCGCTGCGATTGTCTCGAGCTCGGGATGGAGAAGGCTAATCTTTTCCAAGGGAACCGAGGGTCCGAGGAATTTCAGCGTCAGGTGGAGATTGGTTGACCGGACCCATTTGATGCCGTCGTTCGGGGCGCGAAGCTCGGCTACTACACCTTCGATGGCGCGCTGCACTTGGGGGCTTACGCGAATCGCGATAAAAGCGCGGATCTTTTCAGGAAGCGCGGGCAGTGGCGACCTCTGCTTCTAGTTCGTAAGTTTCCACTCCACCAGCGCCAGGCGATCGTTGCCGAAGAACATCGAGCCGTCGACGAAGATCGTCGGCGAGCCGAAGCCGCCGCGCTCGATTAGCTCCTCGACGTTGTGGCGCAGCAGGTCTTTGTAAGGCTGGGAATTGATTTTATCGAAGAATTCTTTCTCATCGAGCCCAACCGCGCGCACGATATCGCGAATCACCTCGTCCTGACTGATATCGCGATTGTCGCCCCAATAGCTCTCGAATACGCGGCGCGAGTAGGCCGAGATCTTCCGATGCTCATGGGCGACGAATGCTCCCCGCATCGCTTTGACCGAATTCACCGGGAACACGGTCGGATTGCCGATCTTGATTTGGTAGAAATTCGCCCAGTCCTGGAGATCCTTTACGTAATATCGAGCCTTCACCTTCACCGGTCGTTGGCGGCTTTCATATACCGAGGGATTGACGGTGTTGAACAAGCCGCCGACCAAAATCGGCTTCCAGATCAGATTCGCGTTGTGAGCCTTGGCGATCTCCTCGATCCGGGTGAACGCCAGATAGGTCCACGGGCTCGAGCAGTCGTAAAAGAACTCCAGTTCCTTGCCCATCCTTATCTACTCCCGATACTTCCCTCTCCCATTACTTGATGGGACGCAGCAAGTGAAGCGCGCGGTCAACCTCTATGTGCGGTACGGAAGCTGTGGGGATCGCGAGTAACAACGAACGAGGGCGTAGAAAGCTGCCTCACCAGTGCGGGAGAAGACAGTCA
This sequence comes from uncultured delta proteobacterium, assembly GCA_963747115.1. Classification (GTDB taxonomy): domain Bacteria; phylum Desulfobacterota; class Binatia; order Binatales; family Binataceae; genus DATGKG01. Next base: position 7,695 of record CAVVEB010000011.1, read on the forward strand.
CCGGACGAGCCTTCCAAGAGGCCCGGAGAGGTGGGCCTCTTGGAAGGTCGCAATCCGGTTTTGCGGTTGATGCTCCAGTCTAGAGGCTGCTGTCGACGGTGGTCAGTAGACTGGTGATGGTGGTGCCCATCGTCTGGTAACCGAGGTACACGACGACCGCGACCGCTGAGAGTATCAGCGCGTACTCGGTCATGGTCTGCCCCTTATGCCATTCGCGGGCCCGCACAAACATTCTGGTTACCATGATCTTGCTCCTTCGTAGAATGGTCAGCGTCAAAGCAAGAGCGGTGCCTAGGCCGCGTATTGGAAATCACGCAAAAGGGTTCTGGTTCATCTGGTCGACATTTGGTCGACATTTGGATGCGGTGTTGCATCTGTGAACGAAGTGTCGCGCCGCAGTCAGCCCCATCTGCGATGGCGACGGGCCTCGATTCGAGATGCTCAGCCGCCAAGCTGAATCAGGTCGGCGCGAACCTTCCCGATAAAGGCCTGCGCCTCGGCGCGCAGCGGTAACTGCCGGTCATCAGCCGAGACCCAAATCACGATGCCGGTGGCGGACGCGGTCAACTTTCCACCGCTTTCGTAATCGACTCCAGGAACCACACGGTAGGCGTCGAAGGTCCCGAGCTGAGTCGTGATCTTCTCGCGATTGCCCACCTTGAAGTTGAAGATGTAGCGGGTGCTTCCGGTGAATACATCGATCGCATAGCGCTGACCCGTGACCATCGGCAGCGATAGCGCCAGCATCGCGCCCGACAGTGGCCCCCATGGGTTGGTTGAGATGAAACGCTCTACCTGCTTTCCCTTGCGATTGGTTTTGACCAGCGTGACCAAACCGCCGTCGCGATCGAAGGTGACGTTAAATTCGTTGAAACGCTTGTTTTCGCTTTGCCGCATGTACATCTGCTGCGGAACCAGCGTTTGATGATCGATAGCCTCGCTCATGTAGTCACGCATCTTGAAGAACACGTCGGCGAACTGGTTGGTCTCGATCCAGGCCTCGGCCGACCAGAGGTTGGGATCCTTCTTCCTGTGATGCAGCTCGACCCGAGCGGTAGCCACCGGGATGCCGACCCATGAGGCTGCGAACACCATCTTCTGACCGTCGTGGACAGCGATCGCATGCGGCTTGTACGTTGGAGGTTCCGACACACCGTCGGGCAGAGCTATCGGCGATGGTGACGCTGTGGGTGCCGGACGCGCTTTGAGGCGGATGTACTCGATGCCGGACTCCGAACCGGCTAACGATGTGGCGCAGCACAGCAAGATAATTGCGAAAATGACCGGAAAGACTGCACATTCTGCTGACGATGATTTAAGCAAATGTAGGATGTCCTTGGGGCAAGATACGTTGTTTGACAATCTTCGGTGAAGGTGGCTTGCAATATCGAGCAAGCTTTGGGGATAATTCTGGCTTAATTTTGGAGGCTGGGGAAATGTTTAGACCTCGATTGGCGTTTGCAGCCGCCCTGGTTGTCGGTTCGGTTGCGTTGCCACTGGTCGCGCGCGCGCAATATGGCGGCACCGGAATGGGAAGCGCGCTCAGCGCCGATGCCTTGTCTCATCAGAGTAACGTGCGGGCCGGCATCGACGATGTGTCGAAAAACGCCTCGAAGGAAACTCCCTTCAAAATCATCAAGGATGTGAAACAGGGCCTCAAGGACGCCGATCCGAATGTCCGCGTCCAGGAACTGAAAAAGCTTCGCGATCTGCAGGATCCCGAAGTTAACAACATTCTTATGGACTCGCTGTCCGATCCCGATATCAGGGTCAAGATCAAAGCGGTCGATATGCTTGGCGCGCGCGAGGCCAACGGAGCCGTCGGCGCGATTTCGCAGTTATTGTTCCTGCGCTCGACCGAGCCGCTGCTGAAGCTCCATTCGACCGCGGCGCTGGGCAGAATCGGCGATACGCGCGGGACTTTGCCGGTCATGCAGTTCCTCGAAGAAGAGCGTGCTGCAGGGACGACGAGCAGGCTCGGGGCATGGCAGTCTTTGCGCTCGGCGAAATCGGCAATGACAAATCCACCGATGTGCTTTCCCAGGTCGTTGCCAATGACAAGAGCGACATGGTGCGCCGGCTGGCCCAGGAGGCCATCGAAAAAATCGACGGCGAGCTTCCGAGCCAGCATTCAACTCAGGTTGCCGCGCAGAAAGCAAAGATGGTGGAGCCGACTGACGAAAGACTTTCGAAACTCCGCGAATTCGATCATGAAGCTGAGGAAATGGAGCGTAGATTTTTTGCTTGACGATCGCGCGTTCAGGCGCGGGTGAGCCAATGGCCCGCGAGACGCCGTCGCCGCACCATTTGCCCGCGGCCACCATCGTCGCGTCCCATTCACCATCACATACTCGATTCCCTCTGCCGAAACCGGGATGCGTGAAGTCCGCCGCGCACGACACCGTATCGGGATTGAAGATCGTAACGTCGGCGGCGAACCCCGCCGATCAGTCCGCGCCCCGCAAGCCGCATCTTCGCCGCCGCCATGCCGGTGAACTTGTGCACCGCGCTTTCAAGCGAGAGCAGTCCCAGATCGCGCACGTAATGGCCGAGGATTTTCGGGTAGGTGCCGAAGCTCGCGGGATTCTGATGCTCGCGCGAGGTCAGAATGGTGTCCATCTCGAACACGTTCAGCGGATGAGCCATCGCAGCGCGCAGCGCATGCTCGTCGTGATCGTCGCCGCTGTAAAGATGGAGCATCACACGCGCGCGCCCGCCGCTCTCTCGCGCGATCGTCAGGTAGGCCTCGCGGGATCGAGCTTCAGAGCGCTCGGCGATTTCGCCGAAGAACTTTCCCTCGAGATGCGCCAGCTCGGCTTCACGGCCCATAACAGTTGCGCCCGTCGGCTATGAACGGAGTTCATCGGCCGGAATCTCTCGCGCAGCCGCGCCCAACCTTCGGCGCTGTTGAGCAAGGCGACCAGTCCATTCTGCGACCAGGCGGGAAAGAGCACGCGAATGGTGGTGTTGCCGCCGGTGTAGGGAAAGGTGTCGAAGGCCACGTCGACGCCGTCGTTGCGGGCGCGTTCGATATCGGCCAGCACTTCGTTCACGGTGTCCCAACTCCGCCGCCCGACGAAAATCAGATGCGAAACTTGGAGCGGCGTCTTCGCGCGGCGCGCAACCTCGACCATCTCGCGCACCGCCAGCAGATTGTGCGACACGTTGACTGTCGAAAAAGAGCGAGCGCGCCGAGTAGGCCCGCAGATGCGAAGTCAGGACGCCTCCGGCGGCCCGGCCACCTCGGCCAGCGCGGCGAGTTCGGCAGGCTTTGCAATCATTCCAGGAAAATAGCCGAGCCCGGTCGAGACCCCGACCGCGCCATCGGCCATCGCACGCTCCACCATCGCGCGCATCTGACCGCAACTGTTCGGGCGAGGGATCGCCCGCGTCGGGGCCCATCACGCACAGCCGGATACTGCCGTGGCCCGCCAGATGCGCCATGTTCAGCGCGATCCCTGCGCTTGAGATGGGCGCCGAGCTCGGAAACTTCGCTGCCATCGCCAATCGAACGCTCGCTCCGACAACATCTGCGCCGACTCGTCGAGCAGCCGGTAGCATTTCGGCGTTCACCGGCGCGGTCGGAGAAGCCGCAGTTGCCGCCGACGAAGGTGGTGACGCCCTGCACCAGAAACGGCTTAAGAATCGTGGCATGCTCCGGGATCGGAATCACCCAATCGGAATGCGAATGCATGTCGATAAAGCCGGGCGCGACGATCAACCCGCGCGTCGATTTCGCGCGCGGCGGTCGCTGCCGGCGATCGCCGGGCGCGATCAGTTTGGCGATTTTTCCGTCAGTGATCGCGACATCGGATTTAAATCGCGCCGCGCCGCTGCCGTCGACAATCGTGCCGTTACGAATGATAAGGTCGTATTCCATGATGCGGGAATCTTCCCGCGCTCCAGTTGTGAAGGCAACACGTGTCGCGCCAGCATAACGACATGGAACCGATAGAAGTTTTCGGAATCGAACACATCGATCTGACCGTGAACGACCTCGCGCGGTCCACCACTTTTTACGACAAGGTGATGGCGGCGCTGGGGTTCCGTCGATTGATCGAAGATGACGGCGGCGACGTGCGCTGGGGCAACGCGCATCTCACCTTCGCGATTCGAGCCGCGGAGCCTTCGCAGCGAGGCGCCGCGTTCAATCGCTACCGCGTCGGTCTCCACCATCTCGCATTCAAGGCTGCGACTCGCGCGGCTATCGACGAGTTTCATCGTTTTCTGATTCGCGAAAATCTGCCGATCCTGGACGTGCCTGCGGAGTATCCGCAATACGGCCCGAACTATTATGCGGTGTTCTTTGCCGATCCCGACGGCATGAAGATCGAGCTGGTCCATTTTCCGTGGGGCTACTGGCGCAACGCGCAGCGCGACGGCGCGGACCAACGCCCTCGGTACGCCGCGAAAAAAAGCTAGGTGCGGATCAGGTTGGAGACGTTCCTGCTCGGAGCGGGCCGGCGCGGAAAAACTTGTTCGAGCTGCGCGTCCTGCAAGCCCATGTGCGATTTGAGTACGGTAGCGATAGGCTCGCGAAAATCGGTGGTCACCGCGAGGTCGCGCTCCTGGTAGAGCTCGCCGGTCGAGAGCCCGGGCCATCGCCCGTAAACTTTCTTGCCGCGGACCGGTCCACCCATTACCCACATCACATTGCCATGACCGTGATCGGTGCCGCCATTGCCGTTTTCTTTCATGGTGCGGCCGAATTCCGAAATCACGATCACCACCGTGTCGTCGTAGGCGGGGCCGAGCGCCTGCGCAAAATGCGCGAGGCCTTCGCTCAGTGGCCTCAGATGTCCCGCCAACTGTCCGCTCGCGCCGCCCTGATTGACATGCGTGTCCCATCCGCCGAGCGCGAGAAATCCGATCCGAATCGTCCGATCGCGCTGGATCAACTTCGCGAGGCGATCGACGTCGTCGCTGAATCCTTGCGGAGACGGTGCGCCGTTATCGGCCTGCGTCATGTCCTGCTGAAGTTCCGACATCAGCCGCGTCCGCGCGGAGCGGCCTTCGCGATAGGTTTTGCTGAGCGGGTCGCTGCCTTGATAGAGCCGATCGAATGACGCTTCGACCACCGGGCGATCGAGCGGGAGCGGACGCGCCGCCTCTCTTCCCAACGGCATATTCGCGACCGGAACCTTGCCCGCCAGGATCCTCGGCACCGTGGGTCCGAGGCTGAGCGCTTCGGTGGAGCTGCGATTTCCCGGCATCGCGGCGAGCACGCGATTGAGCCACCCATCATTGGTCGATTTGACTCCCGGCGTGCCGCTCTCCATGTAATCTTGCGCATCGAAATGCGAGCGCGTCGGGTCCGGCGAGCCGCATGCGTGCACAAAGCCCAGGCTGCCGTCTTTCCAGTAGGGCAGAACCGGCGCGAGTTCGGGATGCAGTCCGAAAAACCCATCGAGGTTGAGTACGCCGCCGTCGCCCCCGTGCTCTCCGATCGCGATGGTCGGGCGCGCATCGTAATAATTCGGTTCCCCGTGCGGGACCACCACGTTGAGGCCGTCGACGGCGCCGCGCAGGAACACCACGACGATCCGTTTGCGGCTGGAATCGCCCGCGAGCGCGCGCGCCGCCCACGCATTGGGGCCGAGCAATACGATCCTCGAGGCCGACAGCATTGCGGCACGGCGCAAAAATTCGCGGCGGTCGATTTGAATTCTTATGTCGTTGCTCATTGTACTGATTCTGCTTTGTGCTTTTGTGGTACGCACGCTCAGATTCCTACCGCATCATGAATTCCGGCGAGCCGACGACCATCGCCGAGCGAAGCTTGACCGGCGCCGATTCGATCGCGTCGCGAGTGGTGGCCGAGAACGAATCGCCGAGTGTTTCGATAAGCCTGGCTGTATCGGGCGGCGGCATTTTGGGGCCGGACTTTTTTGGATTGAGATTGAGCTTGACGTTACTGGTGCCCTTCTTGTTGAAGTAGCCGCGATCTCCCGCCGGGTTCTCGGCGCCGCTCGCATCGACCTCGAACTGCGGTTGCTCGAGCGGAAGATTTCCGGTGCACAGCGCGGCCGCAAAGCTGAGACGCGCCATCATGGCGTCGGGATTGAGCCAGGCATCTTGAGTGTTGGAATAGCCGTTGGGCGTAAGGCATCCATAGGGCGGCATCCCGAGCAACTGCATGGTGCCCGCGAGCGGACGAAAATTCGTCACCGGCGTACCGGCAGCACGCACCGATGAAATCACATACTCGTACGGGCTCTTGAACTTCAGGCGGAAGTAGCGGCGATCCCAAAACTCCGGACTCGCGAACATGGTGGTGAGGACTTGGCGGATATCGCCATCGGTTTCCGTATATCGATCGCTCATCCGCGTGACCAATGCCGAAGGCGGTTCGTCGGCGACGAAATATTGCGCGAGCTGATAGCTCAGATGTTTCGCGGTCGACGGATGGCGTGCGAGCAAATCCAGCGCCTGTTCGACCTCGCTTGCGCCGCTCCCCTCGATCTTGTGGCCGAGCAAAACCTTGCTGCTGAAATCGTGACGATCGGGATCGAAGTAGAATGCGCTTCCGTCATCATTGCCCATGCCCAGCAACCGCGGACGATTCGGCCTCTCGGCGATCGCCACCGGTCGGATACGGCCCGGATTAAATCGATGTGAGAAATGGTCGCGCCGACCGCGGCCATTGCCGCCTCTCTTGGCGAGTCCCCATCCGGTGAGGATATGCGCCAGTGCGATAACGTCACTCTGCGAATATCCGCCGTTGACGCCCAACGTGTGCAGCTCCATTAACTCGCGGGCGTAGTTTTCATTGATACCCTCGAATTTGCCTTTTGAACCGGGCGCTCCGGGTGCAGTGTTCTGCCAGTTATCGAGATAAAACAGCATCGCAGGATGCCGCGCGGTGGCGCCGAGGAGGTCGCGAAATCGGCCCATCGTGTGCGGCCGGATCGCCACTTCTTCGAACGAGCCGCTCCAGATGTCGCACAGCCCTTTGGCGGCGTAGACGTTGAAGTGGTTGAACCAAAACGCGGTCAAAACTTCCTGCAGTTGGCGTGGACCTTCGATCGCGCGGAGCAGGCGCGCCTGGACCGCCTCGCGAATGACTATCTGTGCGCGTTGGCGCAACGCCTTTATCGCCGCGAGATCGTCTTTGTTGTTTTGCCCGGCCATCCGGATCGGGCGCTCATATTCAATGAATAGCGCGACCGGCGTCATATGCAGCGTGCGGAAATCGCTCACCTGGTCGATCAGGGACTGCGGTATCGCGATTTCCTCTGGATTGAGTTGTTGGTGAATGTAGGCTTCCGGACCGATCGCGCGAAGGTGCTCGAAATCGCCGGGCCGCGGACCGAACGCGAGGCGATTGAGCGCGTGCAGCGCGCGCTCGTTTGCGGTCATATCCCCGAGTTCGCGCATCCCCGATAGACTCCCTCATCTAGTACGACCTAGCGCGAAAGACGATGCAACGCGCCGCTTTCTTCAATGAAAGAAAGGAAGATTCCGGGCGTGAGGACGCGGATGGGAGACGGGTTTCCTAGCGCGAGGCGCGGCCCCACGCCTCGATCAGGCTCTCGAAGGCGCGCTGCAACGCGGGATCTTTCAATTCGGGCAGCTCGATCGAATGACGCGTCGCACGCGGCACCGCGCGCAGCTTGGGGTGTTCGCGGCGGCTCAGCGTGCCCTTGACGAAGCGAAGCTCGCGCACCGTGTCGTCATGGAGAACCTCGCGCAGGCGCGACAGAATCTGCGTCTTCATGAGATTGAGCTCCTGAATCCACATCGCGCCCGACACCTTAACCACTGCGGTATGAAACTTGAGCGATTGGACCTCGGTCCGGCGCGCGATGATCTCGCCGACCACGCCCGGCCACACCTTCATCAGGCGCACGATTCCGAAATGGCCTTGCGCGTCGAGGTGGTCGAGAATCGATTGCAATGCGCTCGCGATCCGCTCGGGTTGCCGGTATCGAGAAGTTTTCCCCACGCTCCACAAGCATAGCGCCGTTGATAGATCACCCGGAAGGCGATCACTTGTGGATAAGTGGCCGTCGCCAAACGGGATTATCCGCGCGACCTCGAAAGGCGTTCTCTCGCAAGGGCCGTAGGTTCGTCCCGTGAGCGCGAGCCCATTAGCATTGCTTAACCGAATCGTTATGCTCAGTTCATTCCTTTTCATATGAGCGAAGATATGGTGAAATATTGTCAACAGGTTCATATGTGGTATTGTTGATAGGCGGCAAACACCACAGGTTGTGTTTTGGCGAGAAGCTGCGGTACTTACGCTGACACCGAAGGACGAACACAAGAGGCCAGTTTCAACTGGCGTAACGAGGGAGGCGGGGATGGCTGGGGGAGCGATAGATTTGGAAAACCGGATGCCGAAAACGACGGAACAAACCCATTCGAGCGCGACGCCAAACGCGTCAGCAAGCTCGTCTGATCGACAGCGGGGCGTGGTGTTAGAACGCTTTTTCACCCGTCCCGGCGTCGATCCGATGAGCGAGGTCGAATGGGACCTGCGCAGCGCCGTGATCACCGGCGAGGATGGGCGGGTGGTGTTCGAGCAGAAGGATGTCGAGGTTCCGCGCTCATGGTCGCAGACCGCCACCAACGTCGTTGTTTCGAAGTACTTTCGCGGCCCGCTGCGCGAGGATGCGCGCGATTTGGGCGCTCCAAAACGTGAACATTCTGTTGCTCAGCTGTTGCTCCGTGTAGTCGACACTATAGCTGGATGGGGTGAAAAGCAGCGCTTATTTCGCGACTTCGGATGCTCGCGAGACGTTCCGTGCCGAACTGATGCATCTGCTGCTCACCCAGAAGGCCTCGTTCAACAGCCCGGTCTATTTCAACGTCGGCATCGACGCCAAGCCGCAGTGCTCGGCGTGCTTCATCCTCAAGGTCGACGACAACATGGAATCGATCCTGGACTGGTACCGCAATGAGGGCATGATCTTCAAAGGCGGCTCCGGCTCGGGCGTGAATCTCTCGGCGTTGCGTTCGTGCCGCGAGAAGTTTTCCGCGGGCGGCACCGCCTCGGGGCCGCTCTCCTTCATGAAGGCCGCGGATGCGTCGGCCGGCGTGATCAAGTCGGGCGGCAAGACCCGGCGCGCGGCCAAGATGGTGGTGCTCAATGCCGACCATCCCGACATCAAGGAATTCATCAATTGCAAGGTCGAAGAAGAGAAGAAAGCGTGGGCGCTGATCGATGCCGGCTACGACGGCTCGCTCGACGGTCCCGCCTACGGCTCCGTTTTTTTCCAGAACGCCAACAACTCGGTGCGCGCGACCGACGAGTTCATGCGCGCGGTGTCAGACGACACCAACTGGCAGACCCGTTTCGTCACCAATGGCGAGGTGTGCCGAGGAGTTTCGCGCGCGCGAGCTGATGAAGATGATCGCCGAGGCCGCGCATGGCATGCGGCGATCCCGGCATGCAGTTCGATACCACCATCAACCTCTGGCACACCTGCCCGAACACCGGCCGTATCAACGCGTCGAATCCGTGCAGCGAGTACATGCACCTCGACAACTCGGCGTGCAATCTCGCGTCGCTCAACCTGCTGAAGTTCCTCGACGATCGCGGCGAATTCGACGTGCAAGCGCGTTCCGCCACGCCGTCGACGTGCTGATCACGGCGCAGGATATCGTGGTCGATAATTCGTCGTATCCGACGCGAGGAGATCGCGCAAGAACGCGAGCGACTTCCGCGAGCTGGGCCTCGGCTACGCGAATCTCGGCGCGCTGCTGATGGCGCTCGGGATGCCCTACGATTCCGACCAGGGCCGCAACTACGCCGCCGCGATAACCGCGCTGATGACCGGCGAGGCCTATCTGCAATCCGCGCGCGTCGCCGAGCAGATGGGGCCGTTCTCGGGCTACGCGGTCAATCGCGATCCGATGCTGAAAGTGATCGAGCGCCATCGCGGTCGCGCCTACAAGCTCGATCCGACTTACGTGCCGCTCGATCTGCTGCGCGCCGCGCGCGAGGCCTGGGACGAGGCGCTGACGGCTCGGCCAGACCGCGGGCTATCGCAATTCGCAGGCGACCGTGATCGCGCCGACCGGCACCATCGCCTTCATGATGGATTGCGACACCACCGGCATCGAGCCCGACATCGCGCTGGTGAAGTACAAGAAGCTGGTCGGCGGCGGGATGCTCAAGATCGTCAACGGGACCGTGCCGCGCGCGCTCAAGCGGCTGGGCTACGATTCGAGGGAGATCCAGGAGATCGTCGAGTATCTCGACGAGCACGATACCATCGAGGGCGCGCCGCAGCTTGCCGACGCGCATCTGCCGGTCTTCGATTGCGCGTTCAAGCCGCGCGCCGGCTCGCGCACGATTCACTATCACGGCCATCTCAAGATGATGGGCGCGGTGCAGCCGTTCATCTCGGGCGCCATCTCGAAGACCATCAACATGCCGGCGGAAGCGACGTCGATGAGGTCGCCGAGGCCTACATGACGGCCTGGAGGCTCGGCCTGAAGGCGGTTGCGATCTATCGCGACGGCTCCAAGCGCACGCAGCCGCTCAACACCGGCAAGCAGCGAGAAGCCGCCAGCGCCGGCGGCCGAGCTGCAACGCGATGGCGCGGCGACAGGCGATGGAGATCCGCGCGCGGCGCAAGCTGCCCGACGAGCGCCAATCGATCACGCACAAGTTCGATATCGCCGGCCACGAAGGCTACATCACGGTCGGGATGTACGAGGACGGCAACGCCCGGCGAGATCTTCGTCTCGATGTCGAAGCAGGGCTCGACGATCTCGGGCCTGATGGACTCGTTCGCGACCGCGATTTCCTACGCGCTGCAGTACGGCGTGCCGCTGCAGTTCCTGGTCGACAAGTTCGCGCACATGCGCTTCGAGCCGTCGGGCTTCACCAAGAACCCGCAGATTCCGTACGCCAAGTCGATCATCGATTACCTGTTCCGCTGGATGGCGTCGAAGTTCCTCGACGAACAGGCCAAGCAGGAGGTCGGCATCATCGAACCGACGCGCGAAGGGTATCGAGGAGAAGCCGCCGACGCTGACGGTCGCGCACGCCGCGCATCAGGCGACGGCGATTCTGCGCGAGGGCAAGGACGGGGTCTGCGGCAGGCATTTATCAATCAGGCGGATGCGCCGCCGTGTCCCGATTGCGGATGCATCATGGTGCGCAACGGCGCCTGCTACAAATGCATGAATTGCGGCAGCACCAGCGGATGTTCGTGAGGCAGGAGAATTTCGGTGGAAGTCGAATTAGACGAAGTGAACGAACTTTCCACGGCGGATGATTTTGTCACGCTGTGCAAGCTCGGGCACCCATTAGATGAATGCGAGGCGTGGCTCTTCGCCGAGCTTGGCGACGTGCATCGCATCGACGTCCAATGCCGTATGTGCGACACGGTTTTTGTGTTCCGGCGTGAGATCGAGTCGTGGCCAGACTGCAGATGGCGGCTGATCGATTGTTCGGACCCATTGGTTTCTGAGGCCTGCGTCTCGAAGCGGATGCGCATCGCGATGGCGGAGGAGATGCGGCGGATGCGATTCCATGCGCATTGGCAGAGCTTCGCGAGCAGGAGCAGATAACGAGGCGAGGTAGGCTCGCAGTGGGGTGAGGTGCGGAGGAGGGGATTTTTTTCGAGGCCCCGGAGGAACGCGTGGTGGCGGTGAAGAGAGCCAGGTGGGTGGGGGACGAGGTTTTGAACTAGACGGCGCTCGGCGGCGCAGACTAAGGCTCTCGGATTGATGATGCGGGCTTCCTCCGGGGCCCGCAAAGATGGAAGCAAGCGGTGGCCAGGGTACCGCTTCACGATGTGGTGGCGCGGTTGTGGATGTGGGGACGGCACGGAGGGGCGGCTTTAGGGCCGCCCCTCCAAATTTTGTGCGGGCGCGCTCTTCGTCCAGCGCGGAAATTTCTGGCGGTCGATAAATGCGGGCAGATTTTTCCGATGGCAGCGCAGTGCGACTGGAGTACAATCCTCGGTCGCGAGGACATTCCATGAAGTGGCCGAAGGGTTTTGAGCCGGAAAATTCGAAAGTTTACGCCCGCAATGAGATCGCTATCGCCGCGCCGCCCGAACGTATCTGGCGATGGCTCATTCGCGCCGCGAACTGGCCCTCATGGTACAACAACAGTTCCAATGTCCGCTTTATCAATGCGCCCGGACCGGACCTTGCTCTCGGCACCAACTTCATCTGGAAAACTTTTGGCGCGACGGTGAACAGCACCGTTCTCACTTTCGATCCGCCGCATGAACTCGGATGGAACGGCAAGGGGATGATCCCGGTCTATCACGGATGGATCATCGAGGCGGCGGGAAACGGATCGCGCGTGATCACCGAGGAATGTCAAAACGGTTTCCTCGGCACCATCGGCTCGTGGTATCTGCGCCCGATGCTGCTCAAGGGGCACCAGACTTGGGTCGAGAGCCTCAAGCGCGAGGCGGAAAAAGGCGACCCGGTCTAGGCTGCCGGCGCGTCGATCTTCACTTCGAAAGCGCCGCTGTTGTCCTGCATCAATCCGAGTCGCTGAAGCGCCCTGCCGAGCAGGACCACCGGCATCGCGTACCAATACTTCGCCTGGATCAACCCCATCACGTGATCGCGAAGAGTGCCGTCGGTAATCTCATTCACCTTGCCCTTGAAGGTTTCGCCGCCGGCGTTGAGCGAGACATTCGGTTTGACCAGAACATTGCGCGCCCAATTGCGGCTCTTCTTCGCGGTGCCGAGGAACATCCGTTCGCCCTCGACCACGAACCAGATGGTGACCTCGTATGGTTTCCCGGATTTGCGGCCGTAGTGCGTCAAGACGAGGGTCTGAAGAGGAGCGATTTTGCCCAGCCGCTTAGCGGTGCTTGCGTCCATGATTTTCGATCCTCCTCCGGCTGACGATGCTACTCCGTGACCGTCTGCATCACGCGGCCAGTCTGCGCGTCGACAATATCAACCTCAACCGTATCGGTGACATGGCTGGAGGTTTTCGCGGAATCGATTCCCGCCTTCAAATCACCGAGGAATTTGTCCTTGGCGAACGGCGGCATCTGATCCATCGGAAAATGATCCATCATCACCATGGCCTTGTGATCTTCAGGCCAATTGATCGCGCTCACTTTCGGGTCCGGCGAACGGAATGTTGCGGACGTTCTCCTCTAAAGAGGAATGGAAGGTGGCCGGCCCTTGCGGCTTCGCCGCCGCATCGGCCGCTGACGCCGATTGCGCCGCTGGCGAAGATGATGCTGCCGGCGTGGGTAAGGTCGCCGCGATCTTCACCGCCTGCTCCGCCGGCATGCCGGTGTATTTCGCGAAAGCGGATTTGGCCTGATTGCGGCGGTCGTCATCGGGTGCGAGCGAGATCGCCTTGGTAAATGCGATCGCGGAGTTGCCCTTGTCGCCTTGCTCGCCGTATGCGACGCCGAGGTTGAAGTAGGGCTGGTACAAATCCGGTTTTATCGCGATCGCTTTTTTGTACTGGACGATCGCCTGATCCGGATTGCTGGTGTAGAGGTACATAGTGCCAAGGTCGGTGATGACTTCGGGATCTTTGGGCCGGTGCTTCAGATAATGTTCGTACGCCGCCGCCGCTTCATCATAATGCTGCTGGTCATAATCGATATCGCCGATGCCACGTAGCGCGTCGATATTCTCGGGGTCGAGTTTCAGTACCCGTGCGTATGCGTTAGCGGCTTTCGGATAGTAAGCCTGATCGAATAGCGCGGCACGCATACAAACATTGCCCAACTTCACCCATGCATCGATGTCCCTGGGCTTCGAGTCCGCCTCCTGCTCGATCTTGTCGATAAGCGTTCGCGCCTCGGTCGGAAGCTCGACCCTTGGATGGCCCGGCGGAAGCGACGTTTCGCCCTGAGCGCCGGTCGCGGCGCCGGGCGGAGCATTTTGTGCATCGCCGGTCGCCGCCTGATCGGTGGCGGGTGGCACCGTGTCTTGAGCAAGCCGGGGCACTGGAGTCGGCCGGGTAAGGATGTAGGCCGTAGCACCCAGACCGATAATCGTGATTCCCACGAACACCACGATGAACGCCGTCGTGAGTTGAATCCCGGTGCTCGACGGGGGCTTGGGCGGGTTACGCTGAACAGCGGCCGCGCCCGAGGTTCCAGCGGCGGGGCCCGCGCTCTCGTCGAGCTGACGTCCGCACTCGACACAGAATTTCGCGCCAGCCATCAGCGGCGCCCCGCAGTGCGGACAGAATCGCATGTGCAAATTCCTACATACGCATCGGCACATAGGCAACCCGTCGACCGCGGGCGTTGTCACCTTCGGCGAAGGCTGTTGTATATTTCACCCGCCAAAGTCTTCAGCTGAGTCGAATGGAGAATTGCCGTGCTGCTATACGATTCGTTCGGGCCCAATCCGCGCGCGACGCGCATGTTCCTCGCCGAGAAGGGAATCCAGATTCCCACCAAAGACGTCGATCTGATGAAGGGGGAGAATCGGCGTCCTCCGTATACCGATCGCAATCCCGGCGGGCAGCTTCCCGCCCTCGAACTCGATAACGGCAAGTGCATCGGCGAGACCGTCGCCATCTGGGAGTACCTGGAAGAGAAGCATCCGAACCCGCCGCTGATCGGATCCAACGCGGAAGATCGCGCGGAGACGCGGATGTGGCAGCGGCGCATCGAGATGAAGATCACGGAACATCTCTACAACGGCTTTCGCTTCGCGGAGGGCGCGCAGCTTTTCAAAGATCGGATGCGCGTCATTCCCGAGGCAGCTCCCGGACTGAAAGGGACCGTGCAGGACAATCTGAAATGGCTCGACGCCTTGCTCGAAGGCAAGGAATATATCGCGGGCAAGCGCTTCACCATCGCGGACATCATACTTTTCGCGGCCCTCGATTTCGGATCCGGTGTCGGACAGAAACTCGATCCGTCGCTGAAAAATGTGAATGCGTGGTTCAAGCGCGTCGAGTCGCGCCCCAGCGCCAAGGCCAGTCTGCATCCAGCCAGCGCGCAAGCTGGCATGAGAGGATGATCCGCTAGCGGAGCAACGATGGCGGCAAACATCGAAGAAATAACCCGGCAGGCAACCGCGATGGTGCGTGCGAAGACCGGCGACCCGGGCTCTCACATCACCGATATCACGCCGCTGCCGGGCCACGCCGGATTCGGCTACAGCTTCATCCTCGAGCGCGCATCGGCGGGCGGGCCCTCGGGCAAGCTGGTGCTGCGGGTGGCGCCGGAGGGCGTGCGCATCGCGGGACCCGCCGACGTCGTGCGGCAGGCGAAAGATCATGCAATCGCTCGCCGACACCGAAGTGCCGGTGCCGCAAATCCTATGGTACGGCGACGAGCCTGAATTCTTCGGCCGGCCGTACTTTGTGGACGTCTTCGTTGACGGATTCAAACTGGCCGACACGCCGAAGCCGCGCGAAGAGGCGCGCGCATACGCGCGGGCGGCGATCGAAAAGCTCGCCGCGCTCCATCGGCTGCCATGGGAGCCGCGCCGCGACGCATGGGGTGGTGGCGTCACCGCGCTCGGCGACGAGATGGCGCGCCTCGATCACCTGCTCGATCGCGACACGCTCGATCCGCAAGTGGTCGCGCGCGCGCCGGAGCTGCGCGAGAAACTTCGCTCCTCGATCCCGCGGCAGCCGCGAATTGGAATCGTGCACGGCGACTTTCAGTGGTCGAACATCATGTTCAACCACGGCCGCGTCGTCGCGCTGATCGATTGGGAGATCTCGATGCTTGGGCCGACACTGCTCGACCTCGGATGGTTATGCTTCTTTTCCGATCCGCAAAGTTTTTTCAAAGACGGCGGTGCGGGCGCCGCGCCGATGAATCCCGGCGAGATCGTGGAGACCTATTCCCAAAAGGCGGGATTTCCGGTGCCGCTCACGGAGGTCAGTTGGTTTCGCGCGTTCGCGGGCTACCGCTTCGGCGTGATCACGGTGTTCAACCTGATGCTGCATCGGCGCGGCAAGCGCAACGACCCCCATTGGGAGGAAATCGCGAAATCGGCGCCACGAATGTTCGAGCAGGGGCTGGAGCTTCTAACATAACAATCTGACGGCAAACCCTACGAAACTATTGATTCGCGGTTGCGGAGGATACAGGATTCTAAAGAGCGGCGAACGCTAGAAAAGGGGAATCCTGATGTCCGAAATCATAGAACTCACCGAGAGTTCGGTCTGCAGCGCAACTATCGAAAGCGAACACCGTAGCGAAGGTGCGGAGGGCAACGGAAACGCAATCGCTAACGGAAGCGCGCCCGCCAACGGAAGCGCACCCGCCAATGGAAGCGCGCCGGCGAGTGAAAGCGCGGCTGGCGACGGAAACGCCGCCGGCAAAGGAAAAAAACGCGCATCGAACAAGGATCTGAACTCGCGGATCGACGAACTGGAACGGAAAATTTCGGCCGCCGGCGAGATCGACAAAAAGATAGCCGGTCTCGCCGACGAGATCGCCAAGCTGGGCGAGCGCGTCACCAGGATCGCGGTCGCCGTCGCGCAATCGAACTTCGCCCGATAGGCCTGGTCGCTCGAGAGTGCGACCACTGCCGCTAGCGCGAGGCTAGCACCTGCGCCAGATGGCGTATTTCGATCCGGTCGCCGGCGCGATGGAGTCCCCCGCCAATTTGCATCAGACATCCGCAATCGTTGGAGACGATCGTTTCGGCGCCGCTCTCACGAAGGCGGACCATTTTATCGTCGAGCATCGCGCCCGAGATGTGCGGAAACTTGACCGAGAACAATCCGCCGAAGCCGCAACACTCTTCGCAGTCCCGTAACTCCGCCACCCTGATTCCGTTTACCGCCGCGAGCAATAGGCGAGGCTGTTCGCGGACGCCGAGCTCGCGCATCAGATGACACGACGGATGATACGCGACGAGCCGTTCGAAGCGCGCGCCCACATATTTGACCTTGAGCACGTCGACGATGAATTGGGAAAACTCGAACACCCAGGGGCGGATCGCGTCCGCTTTTGCGAGCAGCGCGGGATCATCGGCCAGCAGATCACGATAGAAAATTTTAATCATGGTGGTGCAGGAGCCCGAGGGGATTACGATCGGGGTGCCGGGTTCGCATGAATCGAGAAATCGCCGCGCGAGTTCTTTTGCCTGCTCGCGAAAGCCTTCGTTGAAAGCCGCCTGTCCGCAACAAAACGCCCGCGGCAGCGAACGCACCTTCACCCGCAGCCGCTCGATCACGGTGGCGGCGGCGTCACGCGCCTCGGGAAAAAATTCTTCCGCGAGGCAGGTGGGGAATAGCACTACCTCATTCATTTTCCGGCCAGATTATCGCGCCATAGAGCATTTTGGGACCGTGCACACCCATCACGATTCGTTTTTCGATATCGGCGGTTCGACTCGGCCCGGTGATTAGCGATACCCGGTTCTTGCGCATGGTTTCGGTTCCCATCGCGGCGAGCGCAGCCGCAAGGTCCGCCACCACGCGATCGATATTCACGACGATTACGCTGATCGGCGGTAGTAGCGTCAGCGAGCTGGGCCGCGCCTCGGCGGTTACGACCGCGAAGGTCCCCGTCGACGCGATCGCGCAGTGCGCTTCCGCGACGCCGATCTCGCAGTCCGCGAACTGCTCGATCATGATCGAGCGCCTGGCGTTTTTATCCAGACCGCGCGGCTTCATCACTGAACATCCGGCACCTTCAAGCGCGCTGGAGAAGAGCGACATTTTGGTGACGACGCCCTCGCCAATAGCGGCACGCGTCGCGCCATGGTCGCGCGCCAAGGAGGCAACCCTCGCCGCGGCTTCGGTGGCGGACAGTGAGCCGAGGAAGTGGCCGCTCACCGCCTCGAGTTCGCGCGCGAAGATTGAGGCTAGTTCCGTGCGCTGCGCGTTCGAGGCCACCGGCAGCGGCTCCGGGGCATGATTTTCGTGCGCAACCGCAGGCGGCGGCTTTTCCAAAGCCCCTTTAAGGCGTGCGAGCAATTTATGGAACTCGGCCACCGGATTCTGGATCAGGTCGATCGCGTATCGGCGGATTTAATCCGCCGGTGCGGATGCGGCCGGGGAAAATCGCGAAGTTTCGTCCACGCGTTAAACGGCGGCGGCATCCATCGCAGCCATCCGTCGCGCGCGAACGGACCGAGGATCCACGCGCCGACTCTGCCGGCGCCGCGAATGGTGCGCGGATGCCGCGCCAGCTTGGCGAATCGCAGCGCGGCGCGGCGCACTTGCTCCGCCGCGCGCGGCCACTTGAGCCCGCTTTGACCCTCGGTGCTCTTCCATCGCAGGTGCAGCAGGATGCGCGGGATATCGATCCGCACCGGACAGATATCGCGGCAAGCTCCGCACAGCGTCGAAGCGAACGGGAGATGACCTGCGACGCTGCCGAAAAGACCGGGACTGATGATCGAGCCGATCGGCCCTGGATAGGTCGAGCCGTAAGCGTGCCCGCCCACGCGCCGATAAACCGGGCACACGTTCAAACACGCGCCGCATCGGATGCAATAGAGCGCCTCGCGCATGACCGGGTCCGCGAGCATCGCGCTGCGCCCGTTGTCGAGAATCACGACGTGGACCTCACGCGGACCGTCGATCTCGGCTGGCCGGCGGGGACCATTGATGAAATTTGTATAGGTGGTCGACTTCTGACCGGTCGCCGTGCGCGCAAGAATTTCCAGAAAGTGACTGACGTCCGCGAGCTTCGGAATCACCTTTTCGATTCCCATCACACCGATGAAAATCTCCGGCAAGGTGCTGGAGAGCCGCCCGTTGCCTTCGTTTTCGATCACCACCAGCGTTCCGGTTTCCGCGATGGCGAAGTTCACGCCGGTGATGCCCATGTCCGCCGCCAAAAAAACCGACCGAAGCTGGGTCCTCGCCATTGCGGTCAGTTCGGCCGGTTCCGCCGTATAGGGCGCGTGCAACTTGTCCGCAAACAGCGCGCCGATTTCTTCCTTCGAGAGATGAATCGCAGGTGTGATGATGTGCGACGGCGGCTCATGGCGGAGCTGCACGATGTACTCGCCGAGATCCGTCTCAGTCACCTCGATACCCACCCGCATCAGCGAATTGTTGAGGCCGATTTCCTCGGTGGTCATCGACTTGCCCTTGACCACATGCTTCACGCGATTTTTTTTCGCGACCGCCAACACGTACTCGCGCGCCGCCGCGGCATCGGCGGCGAAAAATACGATGCATCCATTTTCTTCGAGCTTGGTCTTCAGCTCGATCAGATACTGATCGAGATGCGCGATGGTGTCTTCTTTGATTCGCCGCGCCGCGTCGCGCTCCGCCTCGAAGGGTGGAAACTCCGCGCGCGCTTCGTCGACGTGATCGAGATGGCGTCCGCTCGCGTTTTCCAGCTTGCGGCGCAGTTCAAGATCGGCGACGCCGGCCCGGCTCGCTTCGAAGAAGTCGGCTTTGTGAGGAATTTCTGCCACTTGATGAGCGATTCAGTTGATACGATCGACTTGACGCGAAAGTCTCAGCACCGCCTCGCGCGCGGTTTCGGCGGCGGTGTGTTCCGGCACCTGCGAGAGGAAGCTGCGGAAGTCGTCGAGCGCGGCCTTGAAACATTCCAGAGTCTCGTAAAGAGTACCCCGCTCAATCAGTTCCTCGAACGACCGCGGATCGAGGAGCAGAATCCGATCCAGCGCAGACAGCGCGCGCGTAGCGTCACCGCTCTTGAGATAAATATTTTTCAGGTTGCGGAGCATCCGCACCAGAATATGCCTTACCCCGATCGGTTTCAGATGCGCCGGTGAAACTTCCACCGGTTGGCCGTACACCTGAGTCAGCCGCGCGCGAACTTCGTCGAGGGTCAGGATTACGCCTTCGTAAAAAGGATCGATGATCAGTTCGCCGCGATCATCGACCGCCTTGACCAGGAAATGGGTCGGGAAGCCGATGCCATACAAATTCAAACCGAGCCGCCTTCCCACCTCCAGGTAAAGCACCGAAAGCGTTATCGGAATGCCGCGGCGGCGATCGATGACTTCGTTCAAAAACGAATTTCGCGGATCGCTGTACGCTTCGCGATTGCCCTCAAAGCCCTTCTGCTCGAACAGAAAATGCGACAGGAGCTGGATCTTCTCGATGGTGTCGTTGCCGATCTTGACCACCATCTCGGCCTCGCGCGCGAGCGCCGCAATCTTGTCGAGATATTTTTCCAGCTCAAGCGCGGGGTATTCTTCGTGCGCGATTAGCAGCGCTCCGCGAGCCAGCGGAACCGGCTCGCGCGCGGCGAGCATCGCAAAATCGCGTCGGATGTCGGCGACCTCGGGCATCGCATTCAGTGTTCAATTATGGCGCGCGTTTGACAAGTGCGCCCCGCCATTTCAGGCGAGGGCCAAGGCAATTTCCGCGCGCACTTCCGCGTTGATTTCCCGGCGCTGCGCGCGATCGAGTGCCCGCTTCGCGCGCGGACCACTCAATGCGCCGAGCGCCCACGCCGCGTGCGATCGCACCAGCGGCTCGGGCTCACGCTCCATCGCATACGCGAGGACCGGCACCGCATCGCGATTGGCGCTGTTGCCGAGCGCGACAGCGACGTTGCGCAAGACGCCTCGGCGCTTCGCGCGCTTGACCGCGCTCTTGCTGAAGCGGCGGCTGAAGTCGGCGTCATCGAGCGCCATCAGGTCGGGCATGAACGGCATCAGTTCCGGCGCGATGGTTTCGGTGAACGGCTCGTTCCAGGGGCAGACTTCCTGGCAGATGTCGCATCCAAAAATCCAGTTGCCGAGTTTGGCACGCAGCTCGCGCGGAATTGGCCCGCGATTTTCGATCGTGAGATACGAGATGCACAGGCGCGGCTCCATCAGGTAGCCGTCGGCGAGCGCGGCGGTAGGGCACAGATCGAGGCATCGAGTGCAGGTGCCGCAATGCTCGCGATAGGGACCACCGGTCGGCTCCAATTCAAGGTCAGTAAAAATCTCCGCGAGAAAAAAATAAGAGCCGTGCTCGCGACTGAGCGTGGTGGTGTTCTTCCCGAACCATCCCAGGCGCGCCTCCGCCGCCCATTCGCGCTCGAACACCGGGCCGGTATCGACGTATACGCGCGTGACGGCGTCCTCGCGGAGCTTGCCGATAGCATCGGCTACGCCGCGCGCTTTCTTGAGCACCACATCGTGATAATCGGGACCGAGCGCGTAGGCGGCAATGCGACCGCGCAACTCGGCGCGCCAATCGAGCTTCGGTGGCGACGGCGAGTGATATGGATACGCGAGACTGACGACGGTTCGCAGTCGCTCATCGAGGGTGCGCGGATCGAATCGGCGATCGGGGTCGCGCGCGAGGTAATCCATCGCGCCATGACGGCCATCCTCGAGCCACTGGCGATAAAACTCGCGACGCTCATCGAGGGGGCGGATGGCGGCGAACCCGACCATCGAAAAGCCATACTCACGGCCTGCCGCAGTCACGATTTTGTTGAGATTTGGCACTGGGATGCTCAAAAAACATACCACATTGGCGGGCTTTTTAGCTTTTGCCCCGATCTGGTAAAAGCAGACCTCTTAAGTATACCTTGACTGTCGAGTCGGCGGGCATTAGCTTCTAAGCATCCGATCGGGGGATGTTCCCGATCGTTATTTTCCGGAGGTAGCGATGTCCGAAGAACTGCATCAGGGCCACGAGGATCACGCGCAGCAGGCGCGCGCGCACGAGAACGCCGCGCTGCCGGATGTCAATCTTACGCCGAAAGCGGTCGAGATGGTCCGCAAGATGCGCGCGAAAGAGGGCCTCGATGCGACCCACGGCCTGCGCATCGCGGTTACCGGCGGCGGATGCTCGGGCTTCCAGTACCAACTCAATTTCGACGGCGACAAGGACGGCGATCGCGTCGTGATGTTCGGCGATGTGCGCGTAATCGTTGATGAAATTTCATTCCCCTATATCGCGGGCACCACCCTCGATTATGTCGAAGGGCTGCACGGCGCCGGCTTCAAATTCGACAATCCTCGCGCATCGCGCACCTGCGGATGCGGGTCCTCATTCAGCGCCTAGACTGAACCAGCTTCGATTTTTTGAGGCCGCTTGCCGATGGGTAGGCGGCCTTTTTTCGCCATCGCGGGCGACATTTATGTTGCTCGAGTGTTGCTTTTATGTTGCTCGGTGATGCCCTACAGTGACCCCGCGCGCGCGTTTGTGGCGCCGTTTGCAGTGTTTGTGCGTGATGAATGATGCTTTCGGGTCTCGTCTACTGGCTCTCTCCCCGCCGCCGCCGCTTTATGCGCCGGCTCGGCCGCCCGGCGCTCGCGCGCCTCGCGATGCGCCTCAAGACCGCCGGTTCGCCCGCCGCGATCGCCTTCTGCACCATCCTGCTGAACGCGAATGCCGAGTTCCTCGGCTTCGCGCTCTCGCCCGACGGCGCGCTGGCCCGCTTCGCCGCCAGCGCGACGCCGCCGCAGATCGAGGCATGCCTCGCCGCGATGCTCATCTACTCGGCCGCGCAGTTCGCGCGCGAGGAGATGCAGCGCGACGACACCCAGATGATCCCCCTGCTCGCGCAGGTCGCGGGCCTCGAGGTAACCCAGGTGATGTTGCGGCGCGACCAACTGCGCAAGGCCCCGCGCTCCGAGGAGTGGATGCTCTACACCTGGCTCGTCGCGGCACTCGGCGGCGATCGGCCCGGCTACGACGCACAGCTTGAGCGCGCCTTCTCTTACGGCTACCTATCGTACATCGGCCAGTATCGGCGGTCGCTCGAACGCGCGCTCGGGCAACTGGAATCCTGATTTCTAATGGAGACGCGATGCGCCCATCGGAGGTGGTCATGAAGGATCTCGAGGGCAGGGGAATTATCGTTACCGGCGCCACCCGCGGCATCGGCCGCGCCATCGCAGTCGAAGCGGCGCGCCGCGGCGCCAATATCGCTTTCAACTACATCAAGAGCGAGGCGCAGGCGGTCGCGCTCAAGTCGGAAATCGAGGCGCTCGGGGTCAAAGCGATGCCGTTCAAGACCGACGTCGGCGATCTGAAATCGGTGCGCGAGATGGTCAATGCGGTCAAGAAGGAATTCGGCGCGATCGATGGCCTCGTGAACAACGCCGGCCTCACCCGCGACAAGCTATTCGTGATGATGACCGAGGACGAATGGGCCGACGTCATCCGCACC
Organism: uncultured delta proteobacterium; assembly: GCA_963747115.1. Taxonomy (GTDB): domain Bacteria; phylum Desulfobacterota; class Binatia; order Binatales; family Binataceae; genus DATGKG01. The sequence goes on from CAVVEB010000011.1 coordinate 30,677, forward strand.
AATCTGACCGGGGCGTTCAATTTCGCGCGCGCCGCCGCGTTCATGATGATGAAGGCGAAGCGCGGCTCGATCCTGAATATCACTTCGGTCAGCGGTGTGGTCGGGATGGCGGGGCAGGCGAACTATTCGGCCGCGAAGGCGGGGCTGATCGGTCTGACCAAGGCGCTGGCGAAAGAACTCGGCCGCCTGAACGTGCGCGTTAACGCGCTCGCGCTCGGTTTTATCGAGACCGATATGACGGCGACGCTGCCCGAGGAGAATCGCACGCAGGCGCTGAATATGATCCCGCTCGGCCGCTTCGGCAAGGTGGATGAGATCGCGCCGGTGGCGGCGTTCATGCTTTCCGATGCGGCGTCATACGTGACGGGCGCGGTGATTCAGGTGGACGGCGGCCTCGCGATGTAGCCGCGGTGGCTGCGCGTCATTCCCCGATCCGCGCGGCATGGTTCTCGCAGGTCCAGGAGCGAGAACCCCGCCGCCCCCCCCGCCCCGCAGGGTACGAAGGATTCACCAGTCGTCATGAAGAAGCGCATTCCAAAATTCAAGAATGAAAACGCTGAGCGCGAGTTCTGGGCCACACACGATTCGACGGAATACCTCGATTGGCGCAAAGCGGAACGGGTGGCGACGCCCAAACCGAAGCCCGCTTCGCGTCATGTAAAACGGGTCAGCGTGAGCGACTTGCGCCACAATTTTGCCGCTGTCGAGCGGATGTTGCGTCAGGGTGAGACGGTCGAGATCACCAAGCGCAACCGCGTCATCGGGAAGCTGATACCAGTCGCGCCCGAAGCCAAGCCCGAGATGCCGGATTTCATGGCGCGATTGCGCCGCATCTACGGCAACCGAAAGCTCAAGGTAAGCGCCGCCCAACGGATCGCCGAGGAACGCGACCGGTACTGAGCACATGTGCCGACAGCAGTTCTCTGGCTTCGCTCTATGTCGCAGATTTCAATTCAGCGACCGCCTTCTCGTTTTTTTCACGGATGAGGCGTTTCGCCAAGTTGGGGCAACTTTTTCCAGAACCTTCGGAAACCTGCTACTTGAGAGTGAACTCTCTGCCCTACACAACAAGAACCCGATGGAAGGGGCACTTTTGACCGATTTGCTCGATCGCCGAGAACATGAGATTTCCCAGCGCGCCTTCTGATTTGGAGTATTCCTTGCTTTTCTCGCCATCAAGAAATCGCTCGATGAGGTCTTCTTCCCCAAAATTAGTGGCTTCCAGAAATCCTTCATAATGAGTCAGCAACTTGCGGATTGTTTCGTGCGCTTCAGCGAGGTTCCCTAGGGCCAGAAGGGTCTCTAATCGCTCGGCGGGGCTCAGGCGAGTCATGCGGATTGCATCAGCGGGATGCACTGTTTTCGTTTCTACATAGATAGCCAACAGATAAAGAAGAGCCGAATAGCAAGTCAGCAGCCTGCTATGTTTGAGCTTGTAGTTTTTGAGTTTTCTTTTAGCTCGTTTCCTCGCCGGCTCGGTTTCTGTCCGTGCCTCGTAGTTGACGCAGAATGTGCGCCACAATCTCAATATATCGTTTGCAAGAAACGCAGGAATGAATTCATACTTGTGCTTGGCGTAGTCTCTCCAATACGCAGCGATCACACTTCCGATGGCTTTTTCGTAGATGTCTGGGCCCAAAAGAGGTTTGCTCTCGAGGAGCAATAGGAGTCGAGCCGTAAAAGTATTACTCGCGTCATCGTCTGGTTTTCCCAGCGTGTCAATCAGATCCTGCTTCGTATAGTGGACTAGGTACTCGCCATCTCCTGAAAAATCTCGGATGCCGAGAGTTCGAGCTTGAATCAACTCTGCTTTTAGACAGATCTCATCGAGATTCGACAGCTCTGGCCGAATCTTGTCACCCAAGCCGACGATGAAAAATCGAGATCGCTGTATTGGCTTGCCTCTCCGCGGCCAAAGGAACCGGTAGCATAGACGCAGGCCTTTTGCGCGGCGTGCTCTTCGGCCTTCTTCAGCTCAGTCCGGGGTTGATGGAACCGGGCTTCGGTAGCTGTCCTTCTGGTCTTAAGGACCTCGCCCATTGACTTCTATCGCTCGAACACCTTAGCAAATATTTCAGCCTGTTCAGTCGCATCGTCGAGTGCGTTATGCGAATGTTTTCGATTTGATCGCAGTGACGGCGGTAACTGAGATCGGCCGGCTTCACTTATAGGAATGCGAGCCTTGATCGCCACAGCAGTCTTGACGTCGAAGCATCGCGAATAGCCAAATGGTGAACCGTCGGCGCAGAAGCGCGTGAAGTACCAGTAGAGCCAGCTCCAGTCAAAGCACAAAGGATAAGCGAAAAGGACCGGCCTACCTGAATTCGCTATCTTCTTGACCCAAAGGCTCGCCTCAGTCATCACCTTTTCCGGCGGTTCGCCGAATTTCAGGAGCCGCGAACGGTCTAGCCCGTTCACCCGCAATGCCTCCAGTTCAACGATTCCGAAATTGGTCTTAGCTCGCGATAGATCCTACCGAATCCGTCGGGCGCTCGAATCGCGTGCCGTCAAAAATTGCCCGCATAAACCAATGCGAAAGAAAGAATTGAAAATGGTCCTGGAATGGGGCCGTCCGTCTCAACATCCGCGGAAAAATAGACATCCACAGCTCTCTCACGGGGATCTGATTGTTCAACTGAAACGTTGAACCGACGCTTTGCCATTTTTCAGAAATTCTGGTCACGCTGTCCTCATGATAGCAGCATCGCGTTAGTGACTCCTAGATCGAAAGCAGGCAAGCTCTGAGATTCTCGAGCTCGCGCTGCTTTTGCCATGGATGCACGGCTCAAATTAGGCCATCATCGCTTCGCGGAGGTCCTTTCGGTGGGTGCTCAGGGCGAAGGGCGGTCGCCTCGAAGTCGAAACAAAATATGCAAAACCCAGACTGGTTTTGCGCTTCCTGTATGAAGCGGACGGGAAGTCTGAAACCTTCGTGAGGTTTCAGTTCTGGTGCTTCGCGCGGAAGATTCGGTGGTGCGTGATCACCGCGCACGCGGCGTGCGCAGCCCTCACCCGGCTCGGCAACACGCTCCGCGTGTCACCGCCGACCTCCTGATTCCGCGTCGCGTTCCGCACTCTCCCGTGTCAGCGGCTTCGCGTCTTGGTTTGTGGCTTCGCAAGAGCTGCGGCAGGAGAGGAGGCTCTCCTCTTGGCCGACGACGCTGGTGCGAGTCGCCGCGATACGATTTCTATCGACACGCTGCGTTCGCGCAGCCGGCGCTGCAGAAGCTTTCGAAAGCCCGGATGATGCTCAATCAGGCGGTCGATCAGATCGTCATCTTCTTTCAACGGAAACCTCTCGCCCTGCACGATGACTAGAATTATGGTCTACCCCGTCATGGGGAAAGACAAATCTCCTGAGAGGGCACGCCTCGAAGTCGAAAGAAAATTTGCGAAACCCAGACTGGGTTTCGCGCTTCCTGTGTGAAACGGACGGGAAGTCTGAAACCTGCGTGAGGTTTCAGTTCTGGGTCTTCGGGCAGGCGATTCGTGGTGTGCGATCACCGCGCGCGCAACGCGCGCGGCTCTCACCCGGCCACCCTCTCTCGCGAAGCGAGAGAGGGGCTCTCAGTGCTGCGTGCCCCAGTCGGATGCGCAACTCAGCACATCGATCTGATGCCCGCGCAGCACCTCCTGGTACTTCGCCCAAAATGAATTGTCGATCCTGCGCAGCATCCCGGTCTCGCGCCGGCGCCATCGCCGATACGCACCCGGACCGCCGTTGTAAGCCCGAGTAAATCGAGCGCGCCAGCTCATCGGGATTTTGCGGGCTGAAAGCGCCGCGCTTCAGCTCGATCTCATCGAGCAGACGCGCGAGGATTTCCATCCCGGCGCTCGCGTTGTAGAGCACGTCCCATTCGAGCCGGTCGATATTGTAGAAGCCGCGCCAGACGTACTTGTTCACCTGCATCAGGCCGACATCGTGGCTCGAGGATTCCAGGTAGACGACGCGATTTCCCTTGAGCACGAATTGGCGCCAGCAGCTTTCCTGCCAGGCCGTGCTTTTGACCATCCGCAGGTAGAGCGGGCGGAATCGATAGTCGATATTTTCCTCGGCGATCTCGCGCTGCGCGCCATATTGCAAAAGCTGATCGTAGTTGCCGCGATACTCGGAGGCATTACCCGAGTTGACCACCAGGCGCTTTAGCTTCCTGGCGAGCTCCTGCAGTTTCGCGCCGAGGTCGATTTTCTTCGCGGGAACTTCCGCCGCGTCAGCATCGTCCGGCGCCAATATCCAAAATGGGATCTTCAATAGTGATACCGGCGCCGGCGTCGCTGACGGAGAAGCGGCCGGCGCCGGAGAGCCGGTCGCGGTAGCCGACGGAGTTTCGGAAGGCGTCGGAGAAATGCCCGTGGTGATGGTTGCGGCGGGCTGATTCGGAGTCGGCGAGAGCGCGGGGGCAGGCGTCGCGGAGGCCGAGGCGGCCGGCATCGGCGACGCGGCTACGGACTGTGCCGGCGTCGATGACGCCGGTGGGGATGCGCCCGGCGTCGATGACGCCGCCGGCGATACGCTCGCGGTCGCGGTCGGGGTCGCGACGATATTGCTTTGGGTATCCAGCGGGCCCTCCGACGAGAGCGGCTCCCTCACGTGAAACATCTTGCGCAGTTCCGGATCCTCCTCGAAGTTGAACTCCAGGGGGTTCGCTTTGGAGGTGGGCGCGAGCAAGTGGGCGAGGCGGCGCAGGTCGTCGGCCGAGATTCTCATCCCCAGCGCGGGCGCGGCCTGATCGAGCGCGAACAGCGCGTCGCCGGCCGACATGAACGACAGGAATTGAAGCGCCTGACTGCCCAGGGTTCCGCGATCAGCCGCGTCGTGGATGATTTGTCCCAGCCGCTGCCATTCGTTGAGGAACAATATCCGAATCGGATCGGGGCCCCCGGATTGTGGATTCACGAGCGCATCGATCAGGCGATGACGGCTGTCGAGCAGCAGCGCGAGCAGATCGTCGCGCAATTGCGCGTCCTGGCTGGTGTCGCCGATCTGTTTGATCGCGAAAACCAGAAACGCATCCCATTGGTCGAGGCTGTCCTCGAACGCGGCCAGCTCCTGTGGGGTCAACTGCGCCGACGCCGCCGCGATCGGGATCGGCGCGAATGGCGGAACCGTGAGATCGATAATTGCGCGCACCCCGGTGTCTTCCGCGCGCAATTGCGGTTCCGCGCGCAAGGTCGCGAGCGTATCCTTGACCCGATCGGCGACCTCGGGCGGCGCGCCGGCTTTGACCAGCTCCTGAAATTGCTCGAAGGCGGGGCTCAGATCGAAGGTGAAAGTTTCCATTCGCGGGATGTAATACTGCTTGATCAGATCGAAGCCTTTGCCGACCAGCAGGCTCTTGCGATGGTTGCGGTCGTACAGATTTATGTCCGTGATGCGGAACTTGAGTTGCAGATGCGATGCGATGTAGGGCGCGGTTTCCACCTCGATGATTCCATTCCAGGTAATCGGGCTGACGCAGTGACTGCCCACCATCACCCCGATCATCAAACTGCCATCGCTTTCGAGCTTCACGTTGGCGCCCGCGCGCCCGAAGCGCGGATTCTCAGCATAGAAATATTGGCAGTCGTCGGAGCCGTTCCAGAGCGGCGCGCGGCCGTGGTCGGTATAGAACTGCTGCTTCATCGCGTCGTCGAGCGCGAGATAGTCGATCGTCACCGGAATGCGCACCAGGTGTTCCGCCGCCACGGGAGTCGCGGCGGCGGGCGTTGCCATAGCGGATTGGGCGCGTGCGTTTCCCGCGCCGATCATCAGGACTGCTACGACTACCGCCGGCACGATCATCAACCCCTCGCGGCGAAGAATGCCGATAGTGGTCGCGGCGGGCGCGTACGAGGAACCCATGGACATGTTCAATCTTTGATTAGTGGACCCCGATTTGGAATAGCGCAAGAAATCAGGAGCGAACAATTCCACGTGAAGCAAGCGAATCTATGAGCCAGCGCGCCTTGCAACCAGTGCAAAAGCGGAAGAATATCCTTTCAGGGTGCGTCCATGAATACGGACCGGCAGACCAGTTTCTATGACGCGGAGATCCCGCAGGCGTCGCGGGAACTCAGGGAATTTCGGAACTCACCGGGTTACCAGCCGCCCTTCGAAATAGTGCGCAGACGCATTATCGACGACTACTTCAACGAGAAACTGACCATCGACGCCACGATCGTGATTAAGGTCGGCGCTCTGGAAGAGACCGAGGCCGCGCGCGGCGTCGGCGTCGTCAATGCGCTCGATACCGCGCTGCGCAAGGCGCTGCTCAAGTATTTTCCCTCGGTGCAAATCATCAGGGTTACCGAGACCTACACGCACGGCAGCGGCGAATCGACCGAAGCGGAAGTTGTATCGGTGAAGAAGTTTTCCGACGGAACCCAGAGTTGGACCACGATGGCGAAGTCCTCGGATGCGGTTGAGGCGAGCTGGAAGTCGCTGGTCGACGGCTACGAATGGCGGATCTATACGGAAAGTCTCAAGGCGCGGCGCGCGGCGCAAAACCCGCGCCTTTCACAGCGCTAAAATCTTGATGCAGCCGGATCAGGGATCTTCAGCGGCGCCGGGCGGAAAAGCGTCGCGCGGGATGCTCGCCATCCTCTATGACGGCGGATGCGATATGTGCCGCACCAGTATGAATGCGATCGAGAGATTCGATTCGTCGGGACGCCTCGAGCCGATCGATCTTCACGATCCTGAGGCGCGCGCGAAATTTCCCGCGCTCGAACTGAAGGACCTGCTCGAGGAGCTCCACGCGGTCGACGACGAGGGCCACGTTTACCGCGGGGCGCGCGCGATAAATGAAATTCTCCGCCGTCAACCTGGACTAAAGGGATGGCTCGCATACGCGTGGTACATCCCCGGCTATGCCTGGATAGCGGAGCGCCAATACAAGCGCATCGCGGCCAGCCGCTATCAACGCGACGGTTCGGGCCATATGCGCGAAGCACCATTCTGCGATCGTCGCTGACGCGACCGGTGCCGAGGCGCGTCGGCGCATCATCGCCATGAGATGCGGTTTCAGCCTGCTGGTGTTGTTGTTCGCGAGTTGCGCTCCGCAGCAGCCGTACGTCGTTGCGCCCGAGATCGCCGATGCGCATCCGGTCGCGGCGCGCGCTCTTCCATATAAGGGCCGCCTCGCGCAGGGTGACGCCACAGAACTTCCGCCAGCCATCGCGAGGTCATTGTCGAACGACGCGCCGCTGACATTTTCGTATCGCGAGGAATTGACCCACGACGAGTATCACATCCCGATGATTATCTCGGCGCTCGATCCCGTGACTTACGCGGGGTCGCCGCTGGGCGACTACGGCGTAACCGCGTTCGCGTCGCTGACGATTTTCGACGGCGACAAGATGGTCGGGGACTACACCGCCAAGGCGCACGTCTCGAAATCCTACAATTTGTATTCCGAGCCGAAGCATGCGGAACTGGAACGCGCCGCGCGCGAGGCCGTACGCGATCGCATCGACCAGAAGCTCTATGACGATGCCGACCGGGTCGCGCGGGCCGTCGCTGCGCAATGAAACGATCGCTGCTGGCGATCGTCGTCGCCGCATCGATCATCCCCGCGGGATGCGCGGTGCAGGGCCGGCCCTTCGAGAAAGCGGCTCTGGGAGCGAATGACCGGGTGATCTATGTCTATCGTCCGTACCGCTACTTCGGGTCGCTGGTGCGCCCTTCCGTGACCTGCGGCGAGGAGACCGCGCGCATCGGGCCAGGCGGCTATCATGCCTTCGTGGTGAAAGGGGGCAAAGCGATGTGCAGCGTCGAAACTGAGACCGCGGACGAGGTGGAGATTCCCGCCGATCCGCGCGTGCATTACATCCGTGAGGAAATCGGATGGGGCATGATGATCGGCCATCCCCATCTCAATCCGATGGACCATGACACCGCGCAGTCCGAGATCGCGAGCTGCTGCGTTGAGGAGCCGGCCGTGGACCTTTCTCCTTCGCCGTAAGCTGGTATCTTCAAATTCGTGAAGCCGTTCCACATCTTCAATACGCTCAGCCGCAGCGTCGAGGAGTTTCAGCCGCTGAATCCTCCGAACGTGAGCTTGTATTCATGCGGCCCGACGGTGTATCTGCCGCCGCATCTCGGCAACATGCGCGCGTATCTTTTCGTCGATACTTTGAGGCGCGCGCTGGTGTTCAACGGCTATCGCGTCCAGCACGTCATGAACGTCACTGACGTTGGCCATATGACCGACGATGCGGATGCGGGCGAGGACAAAATCGAGAAGACGGCGCGCGCGCAGCACAAGTCTCCGCGCGAAATCGCGGATCACTATCTCGCGATGTTTCTGCGCGACATGGATCTGCTGAAGATTCAGCGGCCCGACGTGCTCAGTCGCGCGACCGATCACATCGCCGAGATGATCACGTTGACCCAGCGCATCATCGAGCACGGCTACGGCTACGTCACTCAGAGCGGCGTTTACTTCGACGTGGAGAAATGGCGCGGTCCGGAGAAGATCGGACGGCTGTCGCGACAAAGCCTCGACGAGCAGGCATCGGGGCAGCGCCTCGAGCACTCGACCGACAAGAAGAGCCCGCACGATTTCGCGCTCTGGATGCTCAATAAGTCCGGGCATCTGATGCAATGGGACAGCCCGTGGGGCCGCGGCTATCCCGGATGGCATATCGAGTGCTCTGCGATGTCGATGAAGTACCTCGGCGAGAGCATTGATATACATACGGGCGGGACCGATCACATCCCGGTGCATCATGAGAACGAGATCGCGCAATCCGAGAGCGCGACCGGACGTCCATTCGCGCGATACTTCGTCCACAATGCGTTCCTGGTCGAGCGCGAGGGAGCCAAGATCAGCAAGAGTTCGGGAAAGTTTCCGGTGCTGAGCGACATCGTCGGCGCGGGCCTGAATCCGCTCGCGTTTCGGCTGCTATGCTTCGGCGCGAAATATCGATCCGAGCTGGTGCTGAGCGACAGCATCCAGTCGGCGCAAAAAAATTACGACTACATCGCGGAGTTTGTGCGCGGCGTACCGGATGAGGTCGCGAAAGCCTCCGAGGATAGCGGATGGGCGAATGAGTATCGCGAGCGTTTCAATGACGCGATCAACAATGATCTCAACACGCCGCAGGCGCTCGCAGTCGTGCTCGACCTGATCGGCGAGGCGTACCGGCGCGGCGACAATCGCATCTGGAATACGATACGCGCGCTCGATGCGGTGGTCGGCCTGGAGGTCGATGCGATTCGCGAGGCCGCGCAGACCTCGCGCAAGGCCGAGTTTCCGCGGGAGATCGTGCAGCTTATCGAGGATCGTGCGAAGGCGCGCCGAGTCAAGAATTTCAAGCTTGCCGACGAGCTCCGCAAAGAGCTCGAGCATCGCGGTTACGAGGTTCGCGATACCCGTGACGGATCGAGCTACGTGCCGCGATGATCGTGCTTTCTCCCTATAGTCTATTGAACCAGTAGCCAACTCTTGCGTTGAGGCGAACAGGTGTATATAACTTACCGGAGTATCTAAGTAATCTATTCGGGAGTAGTCCGGTGCTTGGTCTCGGAAATGGCGGAATAGTCCTCTTTGTGATTGCGCTATTTGCGGCCACCGTCAATGGCGCGATCGGCTATGGATTCTCTTCCCTGACGGTTCCCGTCGCGCTCCTATTTTTCCCCAACAAGATGCTTAGCCCGGCGCTGGTGCTGGTCGAGCTCGCGATAAATTCGTGGGTGGTGATCCTGAACCGGGGCAGCCTGGCGACGGTTCGCAGGCGCGCGATGCCGATCGTGATCGGCCTGGTCCCGGGCATCCTGATCGGCAGCTATATGCTGACCAATGCGAACCCGGGGACGCTCAAATTCTGGACCTATGTGGTCCTGCTCCCGATCATCCTGATGCAGGCGGCCGGCTTTCGCAGGCCGATTCGCTCTGAGCATCTCGCCGGGCTTCCGCTCGGGCTGGGAGTCGGCGCGCTCTACGCGACCACCACCATCTCGGGCCCGCCGCTCGCGATGATGTTCAACAACCAGGGCCTCGACAAGGAAGAATTTCGCGCCGCGCTCGGAACCGTGCGAGTGGTCGAGACGACGCTCACCGCGATCGCCTACCTGTTGCTCGGACTGTTCAGCTCGACGAGTATCCGCCTGGTGGCTCCTATAGCGCCCGCGGTGCTACTTGGCCTGCCACTCGGCTCCTATCTGATTCGCTTATGCCGACCGAAACCTTCCGCCGCATCTGCATGAGCTTCGATGCGTGGGTGGTAGGATTTGGCCTCGCGCGCAGCATCATCGGGTTGAAACTGCTCGGCGCGCCGGGAGCATACAGCGTCTGGGGCGCGGTGATAGCTTTCGATTTGTTCCTGCTCTATCAGTACTTCGTGGGCGGCCGCTTCCGCGCGCGTCACGAGAGTCCGGCGCTTTCCGGCAAGACGGTTCAGCAAGGATCGATCTGATCGCGAAGCGTATGCGCGGCATGGTTCTCGCAAATCCAGGAGCGAGAACCACGCCGCGCGCCTCCCGGCCTGGCCCCCTCCGCCCCGCAGGATGTCACGCCCGTCGCAAAACAAAGAGCGACGGCCGCGCCATCCCGCGCCCCCGCCGCGCGCCAAAATGAGCGCAAAACGCGCTCCAAAATGTTGCAAAAGTGTTGCTCGGATGTTGCTCGGGGCGTCCTCGATGTGGTCGCTGGAGCGCAAAAAATGAGCTGATGCGCGCATTTCGGCATCCGAATGCGCCCCGGCGGTAGATCCGGCCCCGCGAGCCTCCCCGCCCGGCTCCCTCCGCCATCCCTTCGCCCGCAAAACCAGGGTAGCAACGGCCGCGCCCCCCGCCCCCCTCGCAGCGATGTTGTGAGGAGTCCCAATTGGGACAATTATCGAGGGCGAGCGGTTCGCGCTATGAAGATCGAGAATATCAAAACGGTAAAAGCGCGCTTCAATCGGATCGTCAATGATCTCCCGCGCGAGGGCTCGATGGTCATCACCAAGAACGGCAAACCTTGCGCGGTCCTGATGCCGATCACCAAGGACACCGATCTGGAAGTCGTAGCGCTATCGCAGAACAAACGCTTCTGGCGTCTCTATGACGCGGCAATCGAGAAGGCGAACAAGAAAGGATGGACTGCGCTCGACGACGCATGAATCCGGCATTGAGCCAAGCTTCCGCGCAGCGGTCCGCCGCCCCCTCGCCACTTCACTAAGTTACATTCTTCTGTTCCATCTTGTCGTACAGTAGCGGCAGGTCAGCCGATTTGATTCGGAACTGGCTTCTGCGTTTTGATTTCGGATGCGCGGTCGAGACTTGTTCCAGCTTGATTCCGGGATCGTAGTAGACTTTTCCGTCCGCCATCGCCCGAAGGAAGCGTAGAAAATCCGTCCCCTCACCGAGGCGGACGACGGGCCCATACTGGTATTCGTTCCTGGCCTTCTCGTGGATCGAAGGAACATATGCCGCGAAGGGGTGCTTCTTATTCCAATGAGCCATCAAATCGGTGAAGGCCCAGGTTGCGGCTTCCACTCCGGTGCTGTGCACGAGCGCAATTCGTCCTGATCCGTCGGTTATCTTCCCGGTTGAAGCGTTATAACCGATCAGGGTCATGGTGAAATCGGTTAGTCGCTGAACTCGATTCACAAAGTGAATGCCGCCGACGTTCAGCCGATCTGTTTTTCCGTTTCTATCGGCATAGCCGAACTTCAAGACGAATTTGTTGAAGCCCTTTTCCTTGTAGAAGCCGCCCGTCGGCTCCGGCGTCATAACGGTTACCGGACCGCCACCGGCCGGATTCTGGAGATTGGGAACTGCGTGCTGTTTTAGTTCCCAACCCATGAAGTCGGGAGCAGTCGAGCTGTTTGGTCTGATTCCGAACTCTGCTTCGAGAGTAAGTCCGCCGCAGTTTCTAGCGTTGCAGGGAACTTCGGTTCCGTTCGTCAACAGACGTTTGGAAGGGATCCATCTTTTCAGGTGAATCCGTCGCAACTCTCTCAAGAGTCTTTCGCGAGCATCCGCGCCGAACCTGGCGACGCCAAGAACGAGCCTGAAGAAAACGCCCTCCTGAGGAATATTTTCAAGAGCGCGAAATTGAATCGCTGCGGCGCTATCGTGGCCCGCCGCATGCGCGACAATCCGCCCGTCGTCCGCGACCCCAAGAAAAAGAAGTCGCCCCTCCTTGCTGGAACCCATAAGTTTGGAGGGCGCCTCTTGGCAACCTTTAAGAAAACCTGAAAGTCGTACTTCCGGATACTGAGGGTACAAGATCAACTGCGCGGCCGGAGCTTTGTGAGGATGCCTGGATCTATCGAGCCACCAGAAATCGAGTGCGGCCTTGAAGATCGGGTTCGCGCCCTGGCTAGCCGACTCGATACCAGAATTGGGAAAGATGTTGACTGCCTGAAAATCGGAGCCCAGGTACACTCCGTGTTTCGAATTATCATTTGGTGCGACTTGTTTTACGAACAGGCGTCGTACCCCGGCCCCTTCCATCATGGCTGTCAGCTGCGAGAGATCGGGATTTTGTAGTCCGTCGCCCATTGTTGCCTTTGATATCCCTTGTCTTTACTCCAGACGAAAGCCAGTTGTTAACACGTTCCATGATTCGTTGGGCCGAAACTTTTCGTGGACCCTTAAGGGCGCATTCCCACACGGTCAAAATGCGCCAGCCCGCTCTGATGAGTGCACGGCGGCTTCGACGATCCACCTCGCGGTTGCGTTCAATCTTTTGGCGCCAGAAGTCCGGACGCGTCGAAGGCCATTTGAAGAGAGCGCAGTCGTGCCCGTGCCAGAAGCAGCCGTGCACAAAAATTACAGCCCGGTATCTCGCAAGCACGATGTCGGGCTTGCCCGGAAGCGACTTTTGATGAATGCGAAAGCGAAAGCCGTGCGCGAACAGCGCGCGCCGGATCGAAAGCTCCGGACGTGTGTTCTTTGCGCGGATTCCCGCCATCATCCTGCTGCGGACGACAGGCAGAACTACGTCGGCCATTAACAATTAATGGCGATCAGGCGCTCAATATGAAAGACAACTGCTTGCGCGACGTGTTGGCCGGGGTTCGGAGAGCATCGACGACTTGTTTAGCAACGGCTTCAACAAGGGGAACTACGACTGAGTTCCCGAATTGTCTGTACGCCTGGGTATCCGAGACGCAAATCCTGAACTTGTCTGGGAAGCCCATCAGCCTTGCGCATTCACGTGGGGTCAGACGCCGCGGGTTTCGCCCTCTGCGGCCCGGTATCAGAATTTCCGAACCGTCTTTGTAGTAACGCGCGCTCAGGGTCCGCGCGATTCCGTCCGGTTTGACCAGACCAAATCCGAAACCGTTACCTGCTTCTCGATGTTTTTTTGCGTAGCCCTGCAGATAATTCCAGAGGCGATCGGAGAGGGTGTATTTTTCATCTGTTGACGTATCGAGAATATTCGCGACCGTCTTTCGGCTGGTTGGTAGCGCGGGCCATTCGAAACGTCGGTGTTCCCTGAAACCGACGATAAAGATTCGTTCGCGGTGTTGCGGCACGAAGGCGCTGCCGTCCAGGACTTTGTAGTCCACCGAATAGCCCAACTCCTCTTCGAGAGTTCTCATTATGATCCTGAAGGTACGGCCTCCATCGTGTCCCTTCAGATTCTTGACGTTCTCCAACACGAACGCCGCAGGCCGTTTGTCACCTATGATTCTTGCGACCTCAAAGAAGAGCGTTCCTTGTGTCCGATCGCTGAAACCATGAGCTCGCCCGAGGCTATTTTTCTTGAAACGCCGGAAATCGAGAAGGGCTGACAAGGGAAGCCGCCGGTCAAGATGTCGTGATCGGGGATACATGGCCGAAGCGATCTTTCTTATGTCGCCGGCGGGAGTTTCTCCAAAGTTCTCAACGTAGGTCCGATTTGCGTGGACATCCCAATCTGACGAGAAGACGCATCGGCAACCGACGTTTTCAAACGCCAGCCGCATCCCGCCGATTCCGCAGAAAAGATCAACGAAGGTTGGTTGCTTGAAACGAGTCATTCGCGACCGGCCGAGTACTCCGCCTCTCACCACTCCATCCGCCCGACTGATTCCGGGCGGCGCGCACCTATGTTCAAAACTGTTTTTCTCAATTATGGAGGTGCGTTTCAATAGTTGGCCTGACCACGCATCAACAAACCAGATTCCTCGATTTCGATCGTTGAACATAGGCTCTCCGTCCTTTTGCCCGATGGTAACGTATATGTTACGATCTTAATCATGCCTCTGACTCGGGATTTCAAACATACTATTCGCGACCGTGCGCAACGCGATCCGAAGTTTCGTCAAGAGCTTCTACGCGAAGCGCTGGAAGCCATGCTGACCGGGGAAATCGCGGTGGCGAAAACCATCCTGCGCGACTACATCAATGCGACCGTGGGATTCGAGGGCCTCGCGAGAGCCACGCGCATCCCGCCGAAAAGCCTGATGCGGATGTTCGGGCTGACCGGCAACCCGCGAGCTGATAACCTCTTTGAAGTGGTGAGCTTCCTTCAGCATCGCGAGGGCGTGCGCTTCAAGATCAAGCCCACGGCAGCGTAGAATTCCCCCATGCCGTATTTTCTTGCCAAGACCGATCCCGACACCTACTCCATCGATGATCTCGAGCGGGACCATCGCACCGCTGGGACGGCGTCGCCAATCCGCAAGCCGTGCGCGCCATCCGCGCGATGCGTCCCGGCGACCGCGTCTTCATCTATCATAGCGGCGGAATTTCCAGCATCGTCGGCATCGCCACCGTCAAGTCCGAGCCGCGCGACGATCCCAAGAATCCGAAATCCGCCGTCGTCGATCTGGAATTCGATGCGCGATTGGAGCCGCCGGTCTCGCTCGGCGACATCAAGGGCACCCATAAATTCGATGACTGGGCGCTGGTGCGGCAGGGACGGCTATCGACCATGGAGGCGCCCGAGAAATTTGCGCGCTGGATGCGCGAGCGTTATCCGAAAGCGAAGATTTGAAGGGGTGCGGCATCCGAGACCTAACCCCTAGCCCCTTCCCTTTAGGGAAGGGGAACGGACAGAGGGAAAGCGGACGCCTCGCTTTCCCCGCGGGGAGGGGAGCGGAAAAAAATAAGCGGTTCCAATTCGATGAGCCTGATTCCCCTTCCCTTTAGGGAAGGGGAGCGGAAGAAAACCAAAAGCAGTTCCGTGGTCGATCAGCCTGGTTCCCCTTCCTTCAAGGGAAGGGGTCAGGGGTTAGGTCTCTTTCAGCTTGTACATTGAGGCCATGCTCTCTTATAATCGCGCGAGCGCGACTCGGCTTCGTCGCGCATAGGTAGCAAATGGCGATTGAACTAAAGAAATTCGATACTCGCTCGCAAACCGACGGGCCCGAGGTCAAGCATCTCGACCCCCATAATGCGCCGTTTTACCTGCCGATATCGGATGAAGTCGAAATTTTCGAGGCCGCCTACAAAGCGCGCCTGCCGATTCTGCTCAAGGGTCCCACCGGATGCGGCAAGACCCGGTTCGTCGAGCACATGGCGCATCGCCTCTCCGCGTTGGAGAACGGTCCCAACGAAGCTGATCACGGTCGCATGCCATGAGGACCTGACCGGCAGCGATCTGGTCGGCCGCTTTCTGATTCAGGCTGACGAGACGGTGTGGGTCGATGGGCCATTGACGCAGGCGGTTCGGCGGGGCGCGATATGCTACCTGGACGAGATCGTTGAGGCGCGCAAGGACACCACCGTCCTGATCCATCCGCTCTCCGACCATCGCCGGCTCCTGCCGATCAAAAGCGCGGCAAAACGATCGAGGCTCACGGGGCTTCCTGCTCGTGATCTCGTACAATCCCGGCTACCAGAGCATCCAGAAAAATCTGAAGCATTTGACTCGTCAGCGTTTCGTTACGATCGAGTTCGGCTGCCCGCCCGCGGAAAAGGAAGTCGAAATCATCGCGCAGAGGCCGGAGTCGACCGAATGACATGGCCGATCAGCTCGCGATACTCGGCGAGAAAGTCCGCCATCTGAAAGCCTCGGGCCTCGAAGAAGGCGTCTCCACCCGATTGCTGATTTACGCTGGCGAGCTGATTCGGCAGGGCATCTCCCCGCGGCGCGCCGCCACCGTCGCGGTGACGTGGTCGCTGACCGACGAGAAGGACAGCAAGCGCGCCATCGACGAAATCGTGAAAGCGATCTTCGTCGCCTGAACAATTCTGACGAAACTTACGGCCTGAGAATCAGGTTTTGGAGAAGGGTACGATGTCCACGATCACGCGGCGTTTCAAGGCGGCCCTGATGGCGTGTGGGATTGCGGTTTTCGCGGCCTGGCCGGCGGTTTCGATGGCGCAGTCGCCGGAAGCGAACATCCAGACCGGCCCGCGGATTGATTTTCCCAGCGGCCTCACCACCGACGGCGTCTCGCTCTACGTCGCCAACGGCCGCAATAACACTGATCCCGAACAAGATCGATCTCGCCACGCATTCGATCGCGCTGGTGGCGGGCCAACTCT
>CAVVEB010000012.1:0-331130 GCA_963747115.1 uncultured delta proteobacterium
CTGCTTCAATCGCGGACGAGGCCGGATCGCGATGGCCGATGATTCGCAAATTAACTTCCGCCCGATGGATCTCGATGACCTCGAACTGATGCATCGATGGCTCAACAGCGACTTCGTAGCGAAATGGTGGCCGGGTCGGCCGAGCCTCGAAGAGGTGCGCGCGAAGTACGCGCCGCGAATCACCGGCGCGGCCCCCACGCGATGTTTCATCGTCGAACTTGACGGGACCCGGCCGCGTTCATTCAATGCTACTACCTTCGCGATTGGCCCGATTACGCGATCGGTGCGGAGGCCGCCGATGGGGCAGGGGTTGATCTCTTCATCGCAGAGCGCGAGCGCGCGTACGGTGGCCTCGGTCCGCGCCTCATTCGCGAGTTCCTGCGCCGTGTGGTTTTCCACGAATACAAGGTCGATAGCTGCATCATCGGGCCGGCGCAAAGTAATCACGCCGCGATCCGCGCCTACGAGAAAGCGGGCTTCAAATATCTGAAGACGGTTTCGCTTCCGGACGAACCCGAACCTGAGTATCTCATGCGCCTTTGCCGCGACGAGTTTGAAGAGTCGGTCGCGCCCAAATCAGAATGACCGAGAAGCCCGAATATTCCGCGATCATTCTGGCGGGCGGGCAGAGCTCCCGGATGGCCCGTCCGAAAGCGCAACTGCCGTTTGGATCATCAACGCTGCTCGAACACATTGTCGCGGAACTGAAGAAGGCCTTCGATAACCTCGTGGTGGTCGCTGCGCCTTCCGACGCCATGACCAACTTGCGCGGCGTTCGAATTGTTCACGATGACGTTGCCTACGCGGGACCCGTGAGCGCGCTCGAAATTGGAATCACCGCCGCCCGCAATGAGATCGCGTTCGCGTGCTCCTGCGATGTGCCCTTCGTCAACGGCGATCTCGCGCTCAAGCTATGCGCGATGCTCGGCGATCACGATGCGCTGATTCCCCGCGTTGATGGAAAGTTGCAGACGCTCCACGCCGTCTATCGGAAGAAGTGCGCGAAGGTCCTTGGCGCGATGCGCACCAGGGGCGAGCGCCGGCTGCATGAAGACGAATTTCGCCAACGTGCGGTCCTGCCCGAAGAAGAAGTTCGCGCACTCAATCCGGATCTGCGCAGCTTCTTCAACGTGAACACGCCCGAAGATTATCAGCTCGCGCTAAAGATCATGGACGAAGAGTTCAAAATGTAGCGCTAGTCGTTTTTCGGCGTCCAGCGCGGGGCACTCCTCATTTGACCTTGCCCTTCAAGGCGATCGAGACGTCTGCCGTTGTTCGCGCCATAGGTGAAGCCGAGCGATAGCGTCGCGGTTTGCGCGCCGCTCGCCATCGCCCGGCGGTGCGA
This sequence comes from uncultured delta proteobacterium, assembly GCA_963747115.1. Classification (GTDB taxonomy): domain Bacteria; phylum Desulfobacterota; class Binatia; order Binatales; family Binataceae; genus DATGKG01. Next base: position 1,346 of record CAVVEB010000012.1, read on the forward strand.
ACTTGATCGCGACCTTGCAGGCTTGCCCTTCGAGGGGAGCGGGCGGCCCGAGCATCCGTCGCTGGCAATAGTGAAGGAACCGGGAATCAGGCGCTTGCCAGCACCGCCAGTTCCCAGGGTGACCGGGACCTTTACTCGGATTCACTAGCGCGATGTTCTTGGGCCTGCCCATCGCGGGGCCCGGATCTTCAGCCGCGAACTTCTCTTCGGCGCCCTGAGCGTCACGGCAATGCCGTCGCCTTTCAGGACGCACCACGGGAGTCGGCGCCGTTGTACGGGCACAACAATAGTGATCCTGAAATCAGATTCGTAACTGTAACGGGAGCGAACCGGACGTCGAACGAGCACTTCTTCTTCGGTGCGATCCTCTGGCCCGAACAGCTGTTGGTGCCGCCAGCGATCTCGAATGGCACCGACGCAGTCAGCGGTCCGATCACCGCCACGTTGTTACCCTTGTTGCGATAGCTCCACCTTCCTGGACTTGCTCATCGAGGTCGCGTCGACGTTGCCGAAATTGAGCCTCGCCGGAGCCCCAGTCAGGAAGGTTGTTGCAGTAGCTGTGGCGGTGGCGTCAGGGTAGCTGTCGCCGTTGTCGTTGCCGTCGCTGTCGGAGTTGAGATCGCAGTGGCCGTCGCAGTAGCGGTCGCTGTGGGAGTTGCCGTGGCGGTCGGCGAGGCGCCCACGGCGTAGAAACTGCCGAAAGCGTCGCCCACGTAAATGGTTCCGTCGGCGCCAATCGCCGGCGAGGTCTTGCAGAAAAACCACCGGTTACGAACGCCCACTCTGCGTACCGTTGGGGTTTATCGCGTAGAAATGGCCCGCCAAAGTGGCGACTTCTGAGTCTCCGATGTATATGGTTCCATCCGAACCAATCGCTGGTGAATTGATCCCAATCGAACCGGCGGTTGCGAACCCCCACTTCTCAGTAACGACGCCCTGCCCGCCGTCGGATACGGCGTAAAGGTTTTGGTCGCCGGAGCCAACATACGAATCGTGCCGTCGGAACCGATTGCGGGCGACGAGAAACCGCTGCCTGCCAATACCCACTTCTCGCTGCCGTCGGGATTCACCGCGTAGAGGCTGCCGTTACCGGAGCCGACGTAGATCGTACCATTGGCCCCGATCGCCGGTGAGGAGTCAATCTGACCGTCGGTTGGGAACGACCATTTCTGCGTACCATCGGGGTTTACCGCATAGAGATGGCTTGCATAGGGGTTGGGGCCGCCGGAAGGGTATTCGTCGTCCCCTATGTAAATGGTTCCGTCGCCTACAATAGCTGGTGAGGAGTTGGCCACAGAACCGCCGGCTACGAACGCCCATTTTGGGAACCGTCGGGGTTTATCGCGTAGAGATGGCTTGCCATGTCTCCCACGTAGATGGTTCCATCCGAGCCGATTGCCGGCGAGGAGGTCCCAATCGCACTGCCGATTGCGAACGCCCACTTCTCCGTGACGACACCTTGCCCGCCGTCGGTTACGGCGTAGACGTTTTCGTTACCAGAACCGACGTAAATGGTGCCGTCGGAACCGATTGCAGGCGAGGAGTCCACATTACCGTTACCGATAATTGGAAACGCCCACTTCTCAGTACCGTCTGGGTTTACCGCGTAGAGATTGCCGTCATCGGAGCCGAAGTAAATGGTCCCGTCGAGGCCGATGGCCGGTGAAGAGTCAATCTGACCGTCGATTTCGGGCTGGAACAACCACTTCTGGAAGCCGGGGTCGGCGCTAGTGTCAAACTGGCTAAGCCCGCTATGGCCGACATCGTGATGGAACATCGGCCACGGCGACGTGGCTAACTGCGCGTGAGTTACAGTAACGGTCGCGACGGCCACAATCGCAAACGCTGCCGCAGCCAAGAGCGCGACCACAGCGAGTCGTACTCTTCCCGGAGAAGCCTTCATCAGTTCGTCCCCATGAAGGCGATCGTCAAGCGGCAAAACGTATCGGTCAAGTTGAGGTTGTCCGGAAGTCCCTTCTTTCAATGCTGTTTCGCATTAGCATCGTCCACACGCGGTTTGCAAACGTGTATTCGCGCCCGGTTTTGAGGGCTCCGCATGCGGCGAGTGCCTTTGCCTCCTATCGCAAAAATGCTATATAATTTATATGGCAGTTTCGTGAACAAGCGATCGCAATCACTAAAGAAGAAGATGCTGGCAGATCGAGATGTCCGCGCCGCCTACGATGCGATGGCCGATGAATTTGGTCTGGCACGCGACCTAATCGCGGCCCGGGTCCGGGCAGGTCTCACGCAGACTGAACTCGCCGAGCGAATGAGAACGACGCAGTCAGTGGTGGCGCGACTCGAAAGCGGCGCACGACTACCCAGCGTGAAAACGCTTTTGCGTTTCGCAAAAGCGACCGGCGCGCGTCCGATCATCAAGCTATCGGCGGCCTGACCGCAGGGAGCGGCTAGTCTTGCTTTGGGGTCCAGCGCAGAATCGGGCGCCGCGCCGCCTCGGCCTCATCGATGCGCCTCAGCGGCAGCGTATGCGGCGCATGCTTGACCATCTCCGGATCGGCGACCGCCTCGTTATAAATCGCGCTCCATCGCCGCGATGAAGTTGTCGAGCGTCTCCTTGCTCTCGGTCTCGGTCGGCTCGATCATCAGCGCGCCCGGCACCACCAGCGGAAAATAGATCGTCGGCGGATGAATCCCGTAATCGAGCAGCCGCTTCGCGATTTCGAGCGTGCTCACATCGGCCCGTTTTTCCAGATCGTGGGTCAGAACGCATTCGTGCATCGAGGGTTCGGTTGACGCGCAGGGAAATTTTCTGTCGAGCCGTTTGCGCACGTAGTTCGCATTCAGGATCGCGAGCCGGCTCGCATCGCGTGAGCCCGTCGCCGCCGAGCGCGAGGATATAAGTGTACGCGCGCACCAGCATCCCGAAATTTCCGTGAAACGAACGCAGCCGGCCGATCGAGTCGGGCCGCGTGCTATCGAGCGCCCATCCTTCGGCGGTTTTGATAGCACCCGCGGAACCGGCAGGAACGGCTCCAGATGCTTTCGCACCGCGACCGGCCCGCGCCGGGCCCGCCGCCGCCGTGCGGAGTCGAAAAAGTTTTGTGCAGATTGAGCTGCACGATATCCGCGCCCATATGGCCCGGCTTCGCGACCCCCATCAGCGCGTTCATGTTCGCGCCGTCGAGATAGAGCAGGGCGCCGCGCTCGTGCAGTGCCTTCGCGATTTCCTGGATCTGCGGCTCGAAGATTCCCAGCGTATTCGGATTGGTGACCATCAGCGCGGCGACATCGTCGTCGAGCAGGCGCGCGATCTCCGACGCTTCGAGGAATCCGCGCTTGTTCGAGCGCGCGACCTTGACTTCGAAACCCGCCAGCGTGCAGCTTGCGGGATTGGTCCCGTGCGCGGTGTCGGGAATGATTACTTTGTGGCGCACATTGCCGCGCGACTTGTGATACGCGCGAATCATCATCAGGCCGGTCAATTCGCCTTGCGCGCCCGCCGCTGGATGGAGCGAGACCGCATCCATGCCGGTGATTTCCGCGAGCGCCGCTTCCAGCCGCGCCATCAATTCAAGCGCGCCCTGCGCCAGCGGCGCGGGAGTCGCAGGATGGAGCCCGGAAAGTCCGGGCAGCGCCGCCATTTCATCGTTGAGGAGCGGATTGTACTTCATGGTGCAGGAGCCGAGCGGATAGAACTGGAGCGCCTGCGCGAAATTCAAATGCGATAGGCGCAGAAAATGGCGCAGCACCTGCGGCTCGTGGAGTTCTGGAAATCCAGCAATCTCGTCACGGCAGAGATCGGCGCCCAGAATTTCCGCGCCGCTTTTCACCCCGGCCTCGCGCGGGCGCAGATCGGCGCCGAGCCGCCCCGGTGACGACAATTCGAAAATGAGCGGAACTTCTCGTTTCGATTCTTCCTGCGCCGCTGGGTCCGTGTTCTTGTGCATCGGTATCACTTTGATTTTGGCCGCCGTCGCCATCATGCCGCCTCCGCCATCGCATCGCGCAGCCGCTCGAAGTCGCGGCGTTGGTTCATCTCGGTAACGGAAATGAGCACGCCGTCTTTCAGTTCGGGATAGTCAGGCCCCAGCGGAATTCCCGCGAGGATGCCGCGAGCCTCGGCGGCTCTGAGAGCGCTCGCGGCGCCCGGAATCGTCGCGACGAATTCGTTGAAGAACGGGCCCGCGAAGCGTGGACGAATCTTCGCCGCCGCGAGCATATCGTGCGCCTGATGCGCGAGCTCGACGTTGCGCTCGGCCAGCGCGCGCAAACCCTGGCGTCCCAGCAGCGAAAGATAAACCGCGGCGGCCAGCGCGCATAGCGAATGATTGGTGCAGATGTTAGAAGTCGCGCGCTCGCGGCGAATGTGTTGCTCGCGAGTCGCCAGGGTCAAGGTGAAGGCGCGATTGCCGTCGCTGTCACGCGTCTGGCCGACCAGCCGGCCCGGCATCTGGCGCAGATGCTCGTTGCGCGCCGCCATGAACCCCAGCCCCGGCCCGCCGAATTGCAGCGGCAGCCCGAAACTCTGTCCCTCGCCGACCGCGATATCGATTCCGAGCTCGCCGGGCGCCTTGAGCAGGCCGAGCGCCAATCCTTCGCCGGTCACCGATATCGCGAGCGCGCCAGCCGCGTGCGCAACCTTCGCGATCTCAGCGAGCGGTTCGACGATTCCGAATCCGTTGGGATATCCGGCGACGACGCAGAGCAGATTTTCTTTTGCCGCGCGCGTAAGCTCATCGAGATTCAAGTGTCCGCTGCGCTCGTCGAACGGGACCTCGATCACCTCAACGCCTTTGAGTGCGCTGAGGTAAGTGCGAACCGTGCCCCGATAGTCCGGCCAGAGCGAGCGTGCGAGCGCGACGATCGATCGTTTAGGTGCGATGCGCCGCGTCATCAGAACCGCTTCGGCAGCGGCCGACGCGCCGTCATACATACTGGCGTTGGCGACTTCGAGGCCGGTGAGCTGCGTGATCAGAGTCTGAAATTCGAAAATCGCCTGCGTGGTGCCCTGGCTGGCCTCGGCCTGATACGGGGTGTAGCTGGTGGCGAACTCGGCGCGCGAAATAATCGAGCGCACCACGGCGGGGACATAATGATGATAGTAGCCGCCGCCGAGAAAACTCAGAAAATCGGTCGCGCGATTCTGGTCGGCGAGCGCAGTGAGTTCCGCGGCCACATCCTGCTCGCTCAAACCGGGCGCGAGCGCGATCGCGGCGGTATCGCGGAGACTCTGGGGAACGTGAGCGAACAACTTGTCGACCGAGGTAACGCCGATCGTCGCGAGCATCGAGCGCACGTCCGCTTCGGTGTGCGGCATGAATCTCATCGGATGAACAATCCTCCCGGTTTCAGTTTTCGCCTCTGCGGTAAAACGGTTTGGGAATTATCGTCGCGGGAACTCTGCGATTCCTGACCTCAACTTCCAGCTTCATAGCGGCCGAGGGCCGGTCGGTACCATTAACATACGCCATCGCAACCGGACGATTCAGCGTGGGCGCGAAGGTGCCGCTGGTCACAGCGCCGGCCGGTTCGCCGTTGGCCAAAATCCGATACCCGTGGCGCGCGATGGTCCTGCCGTCGTCGGTCGCGAGCCCGATAAGATGCTTCTTGAGGCCGTTCACCCGCTGCGCGGCCATGGCTTCTTCGCCCACGAAGCCGCGCCCAAATTTTACGTAAGTGGAGAGCCCGGCTTCCAGTGGGGTGGTCGAGCGATCGAGCTCGTGCCCGTAGAGCGGCAGGCCCGCCTCGAGCCGCAAGGTATCGCGCGCGCCGAGACCGCACGGCTTTATTCCATCGTGATTTCCCGCGGTCAGCACCGCCGCGAACAGGCGCTCGGCGTCTTGCACCGCAGCGAAAAGCTCGAAGCCGTCCTCGCCGGTATAGCCAGTGCGCGCCGCGACGCATCGCACACCCGCGACCTCGCCGGCGGCAACCCCGAAGCGCGGAACCTCACCGATGGGGAACGCGGAGATGGGTTTCAGAATCGCAACCGCTTTGGGACCCTGCACCGCAACCAGCGCGGTCTCATCACTGGAATCGCGAAAATCCGCGCGCTGCCGGTTCAGGCCAAGCATCCATTCGCGATCGGCTTCGATGTTCGACGCGTTGACACAGAGCAGGTACCGCTCTTCGCCAACGCGATAGACGATCAGATCGTCGATGGTGCCTCCGTCGTGTGCGCATAGAATCGTGTACTGAGCTTGGCCCATCTGGAGCCGCGCGGCGGAATTGGTGAGCGTTCGCTCGAGCAGTTCCAGCGCGCGCGGGCCGGAGATTTCGAACTCTCCCATATGGCTTAAATCGAAAACGCCGGCGGCCGATCTGACCGCGGTATGCTCCTCGATAATTCCGCTGTACTGCACCGGCATCTCGAAGCCGGCGAAATTCGTCATCCGTGCGCCGAGCTTTTGATGCGTGGCGAACAAGGCCGTGCGCTTTTGCGGACTCATGAGTTTGCACATCCTAGCAAGCCGGAAGATCTCGAAACGAGCCGAGCCGCGAAGATTCGCAAACAACGCGTCACGATTACGCACAATGCCGGCCACCGCATGTGGATTGGTTGGCCGCCTCGAAGCCCGTGCTATTATCGTCGTCCATCATGGCCGCGATAATAATGGATGGCCGGGCGGTGAGCCTGCACCTGATGCCGGAACTGCGCCGGCAGGTGGCGGAACTGCGCGACCACCATCGCCTCACGCCCTCGTTGACGGCGATTCTTGTCGGCCGCGATCCCGCGTCGCGCCAATACGTCAAAAACAAGCGGCGCCTCGCGCACGAGCTCGAGTGCGAGAGCGAGATCGTCGAAATTCCCGAAGCGCAAGCGAGCACCGAATCGATCCTCGCGCTCATCGAGAAGCTCAACCGCGATCCGAAGACCACCGGCATCCTGTTGCAGGTGCCGCTGCCCGAGCGGCTGGACCGGTTTCGCCTGTTCGACGCGATCGCGCCCGAGAAAGACATCGACGCGGTCGGCGCGTTTGCGGTGATCGGATTTTATCGCGGGCAATGGGGCCGCTTCATTCCATGCACGCCGCGTGGAATTCTGACGCTGCTCGACTACTACAAGGTCCCGGTGGCCGGTAAGCGCGCGGCGGTAATCGGTCGCAGCGACATCGCGGGCAAGCCGGTGGCATTGGTCCTCGGTGGCAGATTGCGCAACGCGACGGTGACCTGGTGCCATCGCCATACGCGCGATCTGCGGGACATTTGCGCGAGTGCGGACATAATTATTTCCTGCGTCGGCGCCGCCGTCGGCCGGGAATTTTTGATCACCGCGGACCTGATCAAGCCCGGCGCATGCGTGATCGACGTGGGCTTTCGACGCATCGGTCCGGGAAAATTCGCCGGCGATGTTGATTTCGAAAGAGCGAAGGAGGTTGCTGGATGGCTCACGCTCAATCCGGGAGGAACGGGTCCGATGACGGTGCTCGGCCTGATGCAGAACTTGATCGATGCGGCGCGCTATCAAGTGGGCCTCGAGCGCGCCAGCTATTCGATTTAGGCAGCCGTCAAGCTTGAATGGATTCTGAGGATCAGGACCAAACCCGGGCGAACGTTCCGCCCGAGAGGACCATTTCGGATCTCATCACCGGGCCTCCGCGCAACGTTCGCGACCCGCAGCTCTTCCACAGTCTCTCACTGATCGCTTTTCTGGCGTGGGTCGGACTCGGTTCGGACGGTTTGAGCTCGTCATGTTACGGACCCGAAGAGGCCTTTCTCGCGCTCGGCCACGATCAGTACCTCGCGGTGTTCCTGGCTCTGATGACGGCGATAACGGTCTTCGTCATCGCGGCTTCCTATTCGCAAACCATCGATCTCTTTCCCAGCGGAGGCGGCGGCTACCTCGTCGCAACCCGGTTGCTCGGGCCCTATCCGGGCGTGGTTTCCGGCGGCGCGCTGGTGGTCGACTACGTGCTGACGATCTCGATTTCAATTGCGAGTGGCGCCGATGCAATCTTCAGTCTGCTGCCAGCGGATTGGCTGCACTGGAAGCTATGGGTTTGCTTGTTCGTTTTGCTGCTCATGATCGCGATGAACTTACGCGGGGTGAAAGAATCGGTGATGACGCTGCTGCCGATCTTCATCGCCTTCGTAGTGATGCATGTCTGGCTGATCGGCTATGCGCTGATTACCCGCGCCCCGCAGCTGCCGGGGCTGATGAATCATGCGGTCGGCCAGGTCAGAAGCGGGGTTCAGGCGTTCGGCTGGATCGCATTACTGGCGATATTTTTCCGCGCCTACTCGATGGGTGGCGGCACTTACACCGGGATCGAAGCGGTCAGCAACGGATTGCCGATCCTTCGCGAGCCGAAGACCGTGACCGGCAAGCACACCATGCTCTACATGGCGTTCTCGCTGGCGTTCATCGCGGGCGGAATCCTGATCTGTTACCTGCTGGAGAACGTTCAGCAGGCAAGGGGAGAGACTTTGAATGCCGTGCTGTTCGATCACATCGCATCGAACTGGAGACTCGGCCGCGTCGTCATCATGTTCGCGCTGTTTAGCGAGGGCGCGCTGTTGTTTGTCGCCGCTCAGACCGGGTTCATCGATGGACCGCGCGTGCTTGCCACCATGGCGCACGACAAATGGATGCCGCGGCGGCTTTCGCACTTGAGCGCGCGGCTGGTAACAGCAGACGGCGTGCTCGCGATGGGAATCGGAGCGGGATTGATTCTGATTGGAACCCGGGCGCGGGTCGACGCCTTGGTAGTCTTGTACGCGATCAACGTATTTGTGACGTTCACACTTTCGCAGCTGGGGATGACCGTTCACTGGGCGAAGGTACGCGAATCCGAGCACGCCTGGAAACGCAAGATTCTCATCAACGGGGTCGGCGCCTTTATGACGTTTTTTATCCTGGTGCTCACGCTGATGCTGAAATTCAATGAGGGCGGATGGGTCACGGTAGTGATCACCAGCGCGCTGATCGGCTTTTGCGTGATCGTAAAGCGGCACTATGATCGGGTTGAACGAGCGATCGCCGAGCTGGCTGCGGAAATAGACGCCACAATTCATTCGCCCCAAGCGGTTCCGGCGCCCCCACGTGATCCCGACGCGCCGACCGCGGTACTGCTGGTTAAGGGTTTTGATGGACTGGGACTGGCGACCCTGATGTCCATCCAGCGGTTGTTTCCCGACGAATTCCGCAATGTGGTTTTCGTGAGCGTTGGCGAAGTGGATTCCTCGCTGATGCGCAGCCATGAGGAGATCGAGGAATTCGAAAAAAAGATCTCCGATGACGTTCGTGCCTACTATGATTACGCGGCGCAACTCGGACTGCACCCTGAAACCAGGAGCGCAATTGGGCCCGATGCTTTCTTTGAGCTTCAGTCAATCTGCCTTGGTGTCGCGGAGACTTTTCCCAAGTGCGTTTTTTTCGCGGGCAAGTTGGTTTGGGACACTACGGTGGAGGGCTTCCTCGCGCGCTTTTTGCACAATCACACCGCGCTCGAAGTCCAGAATTGGCTGCAACTCTACGGCTACAGTCTGGTTATTCTGCCGATTCGAATCGGCCCCGCTTTGCGGCCGCTCCGGGTCACGGGTCGAGCCGGCTAGAACCAGCTGAAGAAGTTTCAAGGGGTGACGGGCTCGATTCGATAAAGTGCGATCACGCGGTGATTCACTGTTTGAATGATGCGGAATGAATTGCCGTCGGGCATCTCGAGTCGAGCGTCGGGGTCCGCTTTCCAGCTCACCAGCCATCCGCCACCAGCCGCTGAAATCTTGTCGGCGAGGATTTTTCTGGTCTCGACCGGGTCCCATCCGGGCACCGCGATCCTTGGATTGCTTCCGTGGAAATAGTAGTCGAACGGGATTCGATAGTATCCATCCGGGAATCCGCCGTTGGCCTCACTCGCCGATTTTCCGAAGAACTCAAAACCGCCTTCAAAGAAGACCGGCTGATTCGGCTGTGACTGCGCCGCGATTTGTGCCGCGATCGCCCTCCATGGTTCGTTAGTGATCTCTTTGACCGGTACCAACACCAGAAGAGTGGCAGTAATTCCAACTACCGCGAGGTTGCGGACCTTGCTTCCGAATCCTTCCAGAACTCGCGCAATGATCAATGCGATCATCGCCACGCACGGAATGAGATATCGAATATGAAACATCGGCCGCACGATCGCCGATCCCGCCAGGAACGCGGCGAGCGGGAGCACGCCCCACGCGATGCACCATCGCGCCGGTTCGTCCCGGTCTTTTTCCATTACAGGGCCGAACACGATGAGGATTCCTACCATGCCGGTGACGATCGCGACCAAGGCCTTTTCGGCGAAGGTGAAGTGGTAGTCGGTTCCTATCCAATCGAGCCAGTGTCCATGTACCAGCGCGTGGCTTTGCCCCGCAAAAATCGGAAAGTAGGGGAGGAACAGCACCAATGCGATTGCGAGCGCGATCCAAGGCATCTTTTCAATGCGGCCCTGATGGCGGCGGCCGCGGACCAAATCGCGAAGTAGCATCGCGGCTTCGGCGCCGAGCAGAAAGAGTCCTGCCAGATGGGTATAGACGGTCAACGCGCCGAAGAATCCGCACGCGATCGTTCGCGGCCAATTGGGGCGGCGCCGCACTTGCCACATCAGCATGAAATGCGTGAGAGCGATGGCCGCGAACATGGGATACATCCGCGCGCGCCGCGAAAGAATCATGATTACGGGATTGAACGCCCACAGAACACATGCGGAAGCCGCGATTGAATCGGTGAACAGCGAACGTGCGACCGTGAAGAGAATCGCTAGAGTGACAACCGCGGAAATCGCCGACAGCATCCTGAGACTGGTTTCGCTGAAGCCAAAGACGCCGGTGAAATAGTGCAGAATGATGTAGTAGAAAACCTGCTTGCCGGGATCGAACAAGACCGGAATTCGTATGATCGAGAGCGCCGACGGCTTTGCGGCCGCCCACGCGCTGTACGCTTCGCTGGCGCCGAGTGAAGCGGTCCCAAGCCGGAAGAAGTAAAGTCCCGCCGCCGCCAGGATCGTCAGCGCGAAAACCGTGGTCGGCTCGAGCTCGATCGCGCTGCGCATCGTCGCGACTTCAACTCGCCGCCGAGTTTGCGTATTCGCCTGCCCACCCATCGACAGCACCCCCGTCGCATTTATACCGGAAACGCAAACCTCAAGCTCTAGGGCATGCCGGCTCGCCCGACGGTGCTTGACTGCCTTCTTCGGTACTGGCGAAGTGCTGAAAACAATGTCTGACTTCCTCGAAGCGGTTCCCGAGTTGCAGGTCCCGGGGGCCGAGATCAACTTGCCTCCGGTCGAGGGCATGCGGGGCGAGGTGTGGTCGCTTGCATGGCCGGTGATTCTATCGTTCGCGCTCGATTCGATACTCGGATTGGCGGCGATGCTGATGGTCGGGAGGCTGGGAGCGGATGCGGTCGGCGCAGTCGGACTCGCGACTCAGATTCTCGGGGCGGTGCGCGCGGGTATCGCCGCTGTCGGCACTGGCACTATCGCGTTGGTCGCGCGTTATATCGGCGCGAATGATCGCGACAATGCGGAAGAAGTGCTCAAGCAGTCGGTAGTCTGGGGTGTGATCGTCTCGACCGCGATCGCAATTCCAGTGATCGTGTTTGCGCATCCTCTGATGTCGCTCTTTCAGGTGCACGGCCCGATGGAGGACATGGCCTCGCGCTATTTACAGATCGTGATGATCTCGGAGCCGTTCACTGGGGTATTTCTCCAGTGCGCTTCGGGGTTGCGCGGCGCCGGCGATACGCGAACGCCGCTGTGGATCGGCGGCATCGTGGATCTAGTCGCGATCGTACTCAACTACGCGCTGATCTTCGGGAAATTCGGCTTTCCGAACCTGGGTGTCGACGGCTCGGCGATCGCAACCTTGATCGCGTACACGTTGGGCGGCGTCATTTTCTTTTGGGTTCTGTCGTTCGATGGGATGGTGCTGAATTTCCGGTGGAACCGGCTGTGGCCGCATGTCGATCTCGGCAAGCGGATTATGCGCATTGGCTATCCGGCCGCCGTCGAGCAGTTGGTGATCCAGTTCGGCTTCGTGGCCTACGTCGCATTCATCGCGAGCTACGGGACCAAGGAGGTTGCGGCCTACTTTATCGGAGTCAGGATCCTCGCCCTCTCGTTCCTGCCAGGATTTGGTTTTTCGAACGCGGCGGCGACGTTGGTAGGGCAGGGCCTCGGTGCGCGCGACCCGGCCTACGCGCGCAAAGCCGGATGGGAATCGACCGGAATGGCAATATTGTTGATGAGCGTGATGGGCGCGTTGATCTTCGTTTTCGCGCGGCAAATCGCCGCAGTCTTCATCGATGATCCAGAAGTCATCAAGTACACCGTCGTATTCATGCAAGCGCTTGGCGCCGCGCAACCCCTGATGGCGGTCGACTGGACCCTGACCGGAGGTCTGCGCGGCGCCGGTGATTCCCAGTTCCCCTTGTTCGCGTCGCTGGCGGGCTTTTATGGACTTCGGCTGCTTCTGACGGTCGTGGTCTGGTACGTCCATGGCCCGGTCTCATGGATATGGTGGTCGATACTGGTCGACTACATGGTGCGCGCGGGCCTCAAAACGGCGCGCTTTTACCACGGCAAGTGGGAAACCGTCGAAGTCTAGGCCCACGGTCGCACGCGCTGTGGAACAAACGAGTGCCACTTTGCTTTACGAGTTCGCAGATGCACGCCATCCTTTAGTTCGTCGACGAGATGGTTGAGCAAGAAAATGCCGGGGAATCGATCGAGGGCACGCTCGACCATGTCCTGTATATCAACGAAGCCAGCGGATACTCGGTCGCGGTTATCGAGTGCGAACTTGGAGGTGGCGCGCGGCGGCGTATTACGGTGGTCGGCGAGCTCGGAAGCATCGAGGTTGGAGCCGGCATTCGCGCGCGCGGCCGAATCGAAAAGCATCCGCGCTATGGCGAACAATTTCGGGTCCTCGACTACGAAACCATACGTCCCGCTGGCATAGCCGCGATTGAGCGCTATCTCGCCCTGGAAATAAAAGGCGTCGGCCCCGCGCTGGCGCGCCGAATCGCGGAGCATTTTGGCGACGAGCTGCCCGATATCCTGAATAATACGCCGGAGCGGATGCGCGAGGTCCGGGGCTTGGGCGCGATCGTCGCGGCCAGGATCGCCACGGCGTGGCGAGATTCGTCAGGACTGCGCGAGTTGACGGTTTTCCTTCGCGGGCAAGGGATTGGCGCTGCACATGCGCGCAGAATCCATAAATTTTACGGCAAGGAAGCGCTGGAGATAGTCAAGCGCGATCCCTATGTGCTCGCGCGCACCATTTACGGAATCGGTTTTCGTACCGCCGATGCGATCGCGGAAAAACTCGCCGTCCCGCGCAATTCGATCCAGCGCGCACGCGCGGCGATCATTTATCTGCTCGAACGGATGGCTGACGACGGGCATGTGTACGCGCCGTTCGAATATCTCCAGCAGCAGTTCGAGAGCGGGCTTGAGATGGACGCCGAACTCGCGGCGCGCGCGATTGAGGAACTCCAAAAAAGCAATGAAGTCGTCGCGGAGCCAACCGGCGAGCATACTGCGGTCTACCTGAAGCGGCTTCATAACGCGGAAGTTACGGTCACCGAAAAGCTTCGCCAGCTCACCCAAGGGCGCCCGATTGGCAAGTCGGTGATCGATCGCGCGACCGCAGCCGCCGAACGGGTCGTGCAGATCACGCTCTCGGCGGAACAACGCAGCGCGCTTCGATGCGCGCTGCAAAGCAAGGTTACGGTGATTACCGGCGGCCCCGGCACCGGCAAAACCACCCTGCTTAAGTCTGTTATCGCGGCGCTGACCGATGCCGGTTTGAAGCCGACGCTGGCGGCTCCGACGGGACGCGCTGCACGGCGCCTGCAGGAGGCAACCGGGCGCGACGCGAAGACGATTCATCGGTTGCTGGAGTATACGCCCGAGACTCAGGGGTTTCTGAGATCGGCGCAGTTTCCGATTCGAACCAATTATCTGATCATCGATGAAGCTTCGATGATGGACGTCGAACTGGCAGCGGCCTTGGTTTCGGCGCTGATGCCCGAGTGTGCGTTGCTGCTGGTCGGAGATCGCGACCAGCTTCCCTCGGTCGGTCCTGGCAGTGTTCTCAAAGATGTGATCGCGTCCGAGTTGGTTCCCGTGGTCGAGCTGCACGAAGTATATCGGCAGGCGCGTCAGAGCATGATCGTTTCGAATGCTCATCGCCTCAACCGCGGCGAGTTTCCCGATGTGGCCAATCGTCCGGACAGCGACTTTTTTTTCTTCGAGCGCAATTCGCCCGACGAAGTGGTCCAGACTATAAAGCAATTGGTCAGCCAGCGATTGGTGGGTAAGTTCGGGATCGGCGATCCGCGCGAGATCCAGGTGGTGACCCCGATGAATCGTGGACCGCTGGGAACCCATACGCTGAATCACGAGCTACAGGCACTGCTGAACCCTTCGGGCCGTGAAATCCGCGCGGGTGACAGAATTTTTCGCGAGGGCGACCGGGTGATCCAGCTTCGCAACGACTACGACAAGCTGGTCTTTAACGGGTCGATCGGACGGGTGTTGGCGATCGATCCGACGAAAGCAAAGATGACGGTTGCGTTCGAAGAAGCGCACGCGGATTACGACCTGTCGGATATGGATGAAATAGCGCTCGCCTACGCGATCTCGGTCCACAAGAGCCAGGGGAGCCAGTATCCCGCTATTGTGATGCCGATTCATCCCAGTCACTATCTGATGCTGCGGCGAAATCTCCTTTACACCGCGATAACGCGGGCGGAGCGGGTCTGTGTGCTGGTTGGAACCCGCAGCGCGTTGCAGCAGGCGGTTCGCAATGCGGAAGAGAGAAAGAGATTCAGCCGCCTGGCCGAGAGACTCCATATCGACTGAAAGCCGCGAAGAATTACAGCGTCAAGGCAGGATGAATTATTTTGGCGAGGCCGCCGAAAATAAGAAGCGCCGCCAGAATGAGCAGGACAATAGCGACCGCGATCAGCAGCATTGAACCCAGCGCGCGCCATGCCGAGAAGCGATGAACTTCTCCGACGCACTTGAGCGTGACGATGAATCCCCAGAATGCGAGTATGCCGTGCAGGGTCAGCACGCTCAGCGAGGACTGTGAGCCGCTCTCGGCAACTGGTCCGCCGTTGCCGATCAGAATCGACAAAACTCCAATCGACACCGCAACGATGATCGGGACCCTCGACCATGCGAGTGCGGCTCGAACTTCCGCAGTAGTAGCCACACCGCCTAGTGCTGACCCGGCCCATTTCAACATAGCGCCGTTAGCGTACAACTCGATGAGCCCGCCGATCGCGCCGGCGATCACTGCGAATACCACGATTAACGGAAATGCCCCGGACGACGGCGGCAGTGACCATTGACGCTCGAGCCATACCAGCGCTCCCGAAGCGACAGCGAGTAACGTCACGTGGTAGCGCACGTCGTGATCGACGATCCGGCGAATAGTCGCGCGCGGCCTGGTCCAGATAGTAACCCACGGATTTCCGATCGCTTCCAAGCCTGGCGTCATTCGAAGGCTCCTCTAATTGTCGGCGTTCTTTGGGAGTCGCTTCAACGTCGAGGGAGGCCGGCGCCGCTTGCCTCGAAGCGGCGCCAGGTTCCTGAGAACTTCCATCACAGCGTCAGTCTCGATCCTGACGGCGTCGGGGTCGTGTCCGCTCTCTTCCACGATCTGGTTCACCTCAGCCAGCGTCTTTGCGTAATCGTTTCTGAACCGGCGATTGATTTCCTTCCACGGAATTCCCGCAAGCGCATCGACTACATTGGCGGGAGGCCGGTAAATTCCCCGCGCGAGCAACACCGCGATCGCTGGATAGCCCAGGTATCCCTGCCAATACGAGCCGTTGTCATTGGACGAAGATCTCGCGTCCGTCGCTGGAAATCTCAACTTCGTAAGTCTTGTCCCCTTCCGATGCAATGACGAGCGCGCGATGCTCATCCTCCAGGCGAACCCGTCCGTCGCCGAGCGCTCCTAGCGCTTCATAGATCTTAATCGGTGGCGGCATCTTCCAGGGTGCGGGCATATTTCCATTTACATGGTGCGGGCAATCAGGGATAGGATTCTTCGCATGCAAAAACCGCCGATCGGTAAACTCGACCACATCGGAATCGCGGTCAAACGCCTGGCCGAGGCGCGCGCTTTCTGGGAAGGCGTGATGGGCGCCAAGTTCATGTACGAATCGGTAAATCCGCTCGCCGGATACAAGCTAGTCGAACTCGATTTGAATGGCCTCACCGTCGAACTGCTCGAACCGCTGGGCGCTGACTCTTTCCTGAATAAATACATCGAGAGAAAAGGCGAGGGTATGCACCATCTGACCTTCGCTTTGCCCGAGGTAAAGAAGACCGCGTCAGAACTGAAAGAGCATGGCGTGCGAGTCGTGGATGAGATCGAATACTCACCGACCTCCTACGAATGCTTCATCTCGCCGCGTTCCAGTCATGGGGTCTTGATCCAACTCGGTTCCGGATATCCCACACTCGCCAATGACGGGGCGTGGACGAAAAAATAAGCGCGCCTCCTCAGGAGAGGCCTCCCTGCCAGCGCTTCAATCATTACTTTAAGTGTGTCTGGTCAACCGATGAGGCCGGGATTTGCGCCGCCATCGATTGTGACATTGGCGCCATGAATGAACGCGGCCCGCTCCGAGACGAGAAAGAGGATCAGATCTGCAACCTCCTCGGCCTTACCGGGGCGGCCTCGCGGCGTCATCCGCTTCATGGTCTCCTGGAGGGATCGTGGGGCACCCGATTGGCGCGCGCGCTGTTTCAGGAATAACTTCAAGCGTTCGGTGAGAATCGGTCCGGGATTGATTCCGACCGCGCGCACCCCGTGTCTGGCGCCTTCTGCCGCCAGCGCTTTGGTGAAATGGTTGAGCGCGGCGTTGGCTGCCCCGCCGACCATGTATCCGGCGGAGGGGATGAGCCCTCCCGTGCCGATCACGTTAACGATCACGCCGCTCTTGCGCTCGGCCATTTGCGCCATCGCCTCGCGCGCCATCCGGATGTAACCGAAGAACTTGAGTTCGAAGTCGAGCTTCCAATCGTCATCGGAAATTTTCTGGAAATCGCCGGGCCGCGCGCTGCCCGCATTGTTGACCCGGATATCGATGCGGCCGAACTCAGAGATCGCGCGATCGATAACCTTGCGGACGGCGGCCGGGTCTGTGAGGTCGGCCTCGACAGCCGCGATTAGTTCTCGGTCCGGCGCGCCAACGAGGGCGATCGTTTCATTGAGGGCCTCGCGGCCTCGCGCGCACGCAACTACCGATGCGTCCTCTCTTATGAAGCCCAATGTTGCGGCACGCCCGATTCCCTTGCTGCCCCCGGTAACGATCGCGACTTTCCCGGCTAAACCCAGTTCCATAATTTCACCTTGCTCCGGCCCACCGTCGCATCGCCACGCAGCGCCGGTCAAGGCAAGTCCTGACCAGTCGAGTCGAACTCCTTAACAGGAAGGCTTTCATCTGACACCATGAAGCCCGCATCTGATGAAAGACCTGATCGTACCGATTATTTCCGCCGCTATCGAAAAGGCGCATGACGCTGGGAAGCTCAAGTCTTCCAGGTCATCAGGATTAACGATCGGTATCGATTCCCCGAAAGATCCGTCGCACGGCGACATCGCGTCAAATGTCGCGCTCACGCTGGCGCGCTTTGAGGGTCAGTCACCTCGAGCCATCGCGGAAATCATTCACGCGCACATCGATCTTCCCGAAGACGTGCGAGAAGTTACGGTGGCCGGCCCCGGCTTTCTTAATTTTCGAATGGCGACGCAGTATTGGCATCGCGAGATGCGCCGCGCCGTTGCTGAAGGCCGCAGCTATTTCCGTCCGCGCAAATGGCAGCTTCGCGAGGGCGGAACCGACACCATCCAGGTGGAATTCCTGTCGGCCAATCCCACCGGGCCGCTCACCGTTGGACACGGCCGCAACGCGGTCCTCGGCGATACCATCGCCCGAATGTACGAGGCCGCGGGATTCAAGGTCACTCGCGAGTACTACTTCAACGATGGTGGCCGGCAGATGCGCCTGCTGGGTGAATCGGTACGCGTTCGCTATTTGCAGGAACTTGGCCGCGAGGCGGCGCTGCCGCCTGACGGCTACCAGGGCGAGTACATTCGCGAAATCGCGGCCGCATTGAAATATGAACAGGGCGACAAACTTGTCGAGATCGAAGATCGCGAGGTCTTCCGCGCGGCCGCCGTCAAAGCGATCTTCGCTGAGATTCTCGCGACCTGCAAAACTCTGCTGATCCACTTCGATGAGTTCAAGAACGAGCTGGATCTGGTTCGCGATGGGCGCGTCGAGGCGGTTTTGACGGGACTTCGCGAGCGTGGGTTGGTGGCGGAGTACGATGGGGCCGCGTGGCTGAGGGCCGAGCCGCTAGGTCTGCCCAAAGATCGCGTGTTGGTGCGCTCAGGCAGCGAGCAGGACCCAATCTATCGCACGCCTGACATCGCCTATCATATTGAGAAGCTGGAACGCGGGTTCGATCTTGTCATCGATGTCTTTGGTGCCGATCACATCGCCGAACACGAGGACGTAATCGCGGCGGTCAAGGCCCTTGGCTGCGATACGTCGCGAATCAGAGCGATCATCTACCAATTCGTGACGCTCACTCGGGCAGGCGAAAAGGTAAAGATGTCGACTCGCAAGGCGACCTACGTTACCCTCGATGAACTGATCGAAGAGGTGGGAATTGATGTAGTCCGTTTTTTCTTTTTGTTCCGCAAGCACAACACTCATCTCGATTTTGATCTCGACCTCGCCAAGAGGCAGGCACCCGAAAATCCGGTATTCTACGTTCAATACGCGCACGCGCGTCTCGCCAGTGTGTTCCGAGAAGCGGAAAAGGCGGGATTAAATCTGCCGGATAATACGGCGGAAATCGATTTGACCCTGTTATCGGACGAGGAGTTGGACCTGGCGAAACGGGTGCTGGACTTTCCAGAACTCGCAACTGCGGCGGCGCAGACGCTCGAACCTCATCGGATGCCATTTTATCTGCTCGAATTGGCCGGGGAGTTCCATCGCTACTACGATAAGCCTACGAACCGTATAATTGGACCCGAGCGTGAATTGAGTCTCTCGCGGCTCTATCTGGCGAACTTGCTTAAGATGGGGATTGCTTTGGGCCTCGAATTGCTAGGCGTAACCGCTCCGGATCGCATGTAGAGGAGAGCCAATGCGTTTTGAGATCAGAGCGGGGGAGCGATTTTAATCCTGCTTGCGCTGGGGGGATTGTCTTTCGTCGTGTTCGCGCTCGGACTTTTCGCCGGGTACGACATGGCGCGAAATACGAACACCGAATCGGCGCCGGTTGCGAGCGTGTATCCGCTCCCCAATCCTCCATCCGGAGCGGACACTTCGTCCACTCCCGCCACTTCACAGGTACAGTCGGCATCGACTAATCCGGCAGCCACTAACAATCAGGTAACCACAAACGCCGCCGCAACAACGAAAGTCTCGACCCCGCTGAATTCGAAGGCGCCGGTTCCCTCAATGGATACCGGTACCGGTTCCGTACCCACTGTGGCGTCGCGCGCGCCGATTCCGCCGGTGGCAAAATCCGCCGTTGCAGCATCCGCCCCGGAACGGAATTCGCGCGCCTCGCGTCCGGTTCGAGTTCTTCTGATACGGGGGCTTCATCTTCCGCGCGGCATAAACCGTTCAATATTCAGATCGACGCGGTAATGGATCACACTAACGCCGAACAGATGGCTTCGAGGTTGCAGAAGCTGGGATATCCCGCATCGATCGTTCCTACCAATATCGGAGGTCAGACCTGGTGGCGCGTTCGAGTAGGCCCTTATTCAAGTCAGGATGAGGCCAGCGCAGCCGAGCAGGAGCTGCGCGAAAAGTATAAAGATACCTACAGTTCGAATTGAAAGCTGACCGTTGACACGGGCTTGAACTGATAATAAACAAAGATGGCAATGTATTATGTGAACCGGAATGCAAGGACGAACTGGCGGTGGTACACCGAGGCCTTCGTCTGCGCGCCGGTTTTGTAATCAGTAACGAAACCAGTTGATAAAAAGGGCCGCAGGCGAAATTCCTGCGGCCCTTTCCATTTGCGTGGTCTGCGAGATGCCGTGCGGGGACGGAGAAAACAAGATGGTGCTTTTACCGAACTACGAGCAGTTCGAACAGCTCGTGCGCGACGGATTCAATCTGATCCCGGTCAGCCGCGAGGTCGCCGCCGATCTCGAGACGCCGGTGTCGGCGTTCCTCAAGGTTGCGCGCGGAGACTACTCGTTCTTGCTCGAGAGCGTGCGCGGTGGTGAAAAATGGGGGCGCTACACTTTTCTGGGATCGGAACCCTCGATGGTAATTCGGGCACGCGGCGACCGCGTTGACATCATTCGGCCCGGCAAGCCGATGCAGTCTCGCTCCACACCGAATGTATTCGAGGAACTCCGCAAGGAAGCGAAGCGCTTCAAGGCGCCTGAAATTCCGGGGCTGCCGCGATTTTTCGGGGGCGCGGTAGGCTTCCTCGCTTACGACCTCGTTCGATGTTTCGAGCCGCGAATTCCTGCGCGCGCCCACGACGACCTCGGCACTCCGGATCTCTTCATGATGTTCACGGACACTGTGATGATGTTCGACAATGTTCGGCAGACGATTCGCGTCATCGTGAATGTGCAATTGTCCGACTTCGATTCATCGCGCACCGCTTATCAAAGCGCCCAGCGCAAATCGATCGAGATCATCAGTCGCCTCGCCGCTCCCGCCATAGCTCCGCGCTTGGAAGGAAGCGCGCTTTCTTTCGACCGGCCGGTCGCGGTCACTTCCAATACAAATCGCGAAGCCTACATGACGATGGTATCGCGGGCGAAGGAGTACATCACTGCCGGCGATATCATTCAGGTGGTTCCCTCGCAACGATTCGAAGCGCCCCTCGAAGTGCATCCGTTCAACATCTATCGCAGCCTGCGCACGATAAATCCCTCGCCCTATATGTACTATTTGTGCCTCGGCGATCACACGATCGTCGGCGCCTCGCCTGAGGTGATGGTGCGTGTCGAAGGCCGCGAGATTACCTTGCGTCCGATCGCCGGGACTCGTCCGCGCGGTGCGACCGAACAGGAGGATCTCGAATTCGAGAAAGAGCTGCTGGCGATCCCGAAGGAACGCGCCGAACACATCATGTTGGTGGACCTCGGACGCAATGACGTCGGGCGGGTTGCGAAAATCGGATCGGTTCAGGTCACCGAGCTGATGGTGGTCGAACGCTACTCGCACGTGATGCATATCGTTTCGAATGTGAATGGAATTTTGCGTGACGACTGCGACGCATTCGACGCGTTCGCCGCTACTTTTCCGCAGGGAACCGTGTCGGGCGCGCCGAAAATCCGTGCCATGGAAATAATCGACGAGTTGGAAGCCGTTCGTCGCGGGGTTTATGCGGGAGCGGTCGGATATTTCAGCTACACCGGCAATACTGACACCGCCATCGCATTGCGCACGCTGTTGATCAAAAACAATCACGTATATATCCAGGCAGGCGGCGGGGTGGTTGCGGATTCCGATCCCGGCGCCGAGTTCGATGAGTCAGTCAACAAAGCGCGCGCAATGATTCGCGCGTTAAACGCCGCTCGCGAGTTCGAAACCGCCGCCAGAGGAGATCGCTGATGCCTGCGATCCTAATGATCGACAATTACGACTCGTTCACCTACAACCTCGTTCAATATTTCGGCGAGCTGGGGGCCGAGGTTACGGTCAAACGTAACGACGCGATCGATATTGCCGATATTCGTGCACTGCGACCCGATGCGATAGTCGTGTCTCCCGGGCCTTGCACACCCAAGGAGGCTGGAGTGTCGGTGTCGATTTTCAAGGAACTGGCGGGCCAAGTGCCTATCCTCGGGGTTTGCCTCGGCGAACAATGCATGGGCGAGGCGTTCGGCGCGCGAGTCGATCGTGCTGCGAGGCTGATGCACGGCAAGACCTCGCCGGTGATCCATGACGGGCGAACGCTTTTCGCGGGACTGCCGAACCCGTTCGATGCGATGCGCTATCACTCGCTACTCGTAGATGCCGGCTCGATTCCGGATTGCCTCGAAGTGAGCGCGCGGACTGCAGAAGGCGAGGTCATGGCTCTTCGACACAAGAAGTTCTTCATTGAAGGGCTTCAGTTTCATCCAGAGTCAATCGGCACTTGTGAAGGAAAACATTTGCTGCGCAATTTTTTGAAAAGGGTGAGCGCGTGACGGAGTTCTCATTCGCATTTGACGCTGTCCTTGAGCGGCGAACGCTTTCCGCCGCGCAGGCGGAACGAGCGTTCGGCGAAGTTCTTGACGACGAGGTGCCGCAAATATTGATCGCCGCCTTCCTCATTGCGCTTAAGATGAAGGGTGAAACCGCGGATGAAATCGCGGGATGCGCGCGCGCAATGCGCCGTCGGAAACGGGCGTTGAACCTTGGTGTCGCCGGTCTCATCGACACGGCGGGCACCGGTGGCGACAATGCCGGGACTTTCAACATTTCAACCGGTGCGGCGCTGATCGCGGCGGCGGCCGGCGTACCGGTTGCAAAGCACGGCAATCGCGCAGTGAGTGGCAAGGTCGGCGGCGCCGATGTCCTGGAAGCATTGGGCATCAAAATCGATTGCGAGCCGAAGGTTCTGCAGAAATGCCTGACGCAGGCGGGATGCTGTTTCATTTTCGCTCCCGCATATCATCCCGCGATGGCTCAACTCGCTAAGCTTCGCCGCACGCTTGCGACGCGCACTTTGTTTAACTTGATGGGGCCGTTGATCAATCCCGCGTCGCCCCGGCGCCAAGTTATCGGAGTCGCGGAGCTAAGGGTGTTTGACGAGATCTCGCGCGCGGTCGCGATGCTTGGTACCGATCACGCCATACTGGTTCATGGGATGGACGGGCTCGACGAGATTTCAATCAGCGCGGAAACCCGCATCGCGGAAGTTCGGGTGATTCGATAAACCAGTATACGATTAAGCCGGAGCAATTCGGAATCGAGCGCGCCGGACGAGTGCGCCTTCGAGCGGATAACGCGAAGAAAGCGGCAAAACTTCTTCGCGACGCGCTGGTGGGGGGTGAGGGGCCGGCGCAAGACGTGCTCGCACTAAATGGCGGGGCCGCGATTTATGTCGGCGGCAAAGCGATATCGCTCGCTGACGGCGTGGTTGCGGCGCGGAATATAATCGAATCGGAACGCGCGTTGGAAGTTATCGAAGAAATGCGCCGAGTGACCGGCGAACGGACGCGCAAACATAAAGTTAAATCATGAGCTCGATCCTCAACGGTATATTTGCTGCCAAGCGCGATGAGGTCGCGGCACAGCGCAAGATCGTGAGCGATGTCGCTATCGTTGCCGCGGCCAACAACGCGCCGGCGCCCCGCGATTTCATCGGGATCCTGCGCGGTCGCCGGCCCGCAATCATTGCCGAGATAAAACGGGCGTCTCCCAGCAAGGGCGATATTCTTTCCGGCCTCGACCCGGCAGTGGTGGCGCGCGAGTACGCACGAGGTGGTGCAGCGGCGATTTCGGTGCTTACCGACCGGCATTTCAAAGCCACGCTTGACGATTTGCGTGCGGTTCGACAGGCGGTCGATCTTCCGCTACTGCGGAAGGATTTCATTTTCCATCCGTATCAAGTCTATGAGGCGCGAGCGGCTGGCGCGGACTGCATACTGTTGATTGTCACGATGCTCAAAGAAGGCGAGCTGCGTTCGTTGGCCGCGCTCGCGCGCGAGCTCAAGATGGTGGCCCTGGTCGAGGTGCATAGTCCCGAGGAATTCGCTTTGGCGGGTCGCGTCGGCGCTGAACTGATAGGGATCAACAATCGTGATCTGCATACTTTTGTTACCGATCTGGTTGTTACCGAGAAGCTGCTAGCGAACTATCGTGGCGATGCGCTGATTGTCGCCGAGAGCGGGATTGGCGCGCGGGGCGACATCGTTCGCCTGGATGCCGCCGGTGCCCGTGCATTTCTGATAGGCGAGAGCCTGCTTCGCGATGGAAATCCTGCGGGCAAACTTCCGGAGTTGCTTAGGGCGCTCGATGGAGTGCCGGCGCGGTGACGACCAAGGTCAAAATATGTGGTATCACGCGCGCCGAAGATGCATGCGCCGTGGTAGAACATGGCGGCGATCTGATCGGCTTGAACTTTTTCGCGCCAAGTCCTCGCTCGGTATCGATTCAACGTGCACGTGAAATACGCGGCGCCATAAGTGAGTCACAGCTGGTGGTTGGTGTCTTTGTGAATCCGGCGCGGAACTACG
Organism: uncultured delta proteobacterium; assembly: GCA_963747115.1. Taxonomy (GTDB): domain Bacteria; phylum Desulfobacterota; class Binatia; order Binatales; family Binataceae; genus DATGKG01. The sequence goes on from CAVVEB010000012.1 coordinate 25,529, forward strand.
TCGAAGCCTGTCTCGATGCGGTGCGGCTGGACTTGTTGCAATTCCACGGTGACGAACCTGACTCATTTCTAAACGGATGGCCGGTGCCGGTGATTCGCGCGCTGCGGATCAAAAGTGGTGAAATCTTTGATCCGGGATCTCACATGGCATCCGAATATATTTTGCTCGATACGTTTCATCCGAAACGGTACGGGGGAACCGGAGCGAGCCGGCCGCTCTCGGATTTGCGCGGCCTCAACCTGACGCGAGTTTTCATCTCAGGCGGTTTGAATCCGGACAATGTTGGCGAAGCGGTGGAGCTTTCGCCCTTCGCGGTCGATGTAGCGAGTGGAATCGAGTCGGCACCAGGCATCAAAGATCATCAGAAACTTAGGAGATTCATTCGCAATGTCAAGTCTGCCGGATAGCCACGGGCACTTCGGTAAATTCGGCGGCATGTATGTTGCCGAAACTCTGATGCCCGCGCTCGCTGAATTGGAAACCGCTTACAAAGATGCGCGGCGCGATCCGGCGTTCAAACGGGAACTCGCGGATCGCTCGCGCGAATTTGTTGGACGGCCCACGCCGCTCTATTTCGCGGCGAATCTCACGGCGCGTTTAGGTGGCGCGAAGGTTTACTTGAAGCGCGAGGATCTCTGCCACACCGGCGCACACAAAATAAATAACGCGCTTGGGCAGGCGTTGCTCGCGATTCGAATGGGCAAGTCGCGCATCACGGCCGAGACCGGAGCGGGTCAGCACGGCGTGGCGACAGCGACCATGGCGGCGCTGTTTCAGCGCGAGTGCGAAGTGTTTATGGGATCGGTCGACGTGGAACGGCAAGCGCTCAACGTTTTCCGGATGAGGCTGCTCGGCACCAAGGTCACGCCGGTGGATTCGGGCAGCAAGAGCCTCAAGGACGCACTCAACGAGGCGCTGCGGGATTGGATCGCGACCGTCCGAAATACCTATTACCTCATCGGAACCGCAGCGGGACCGCATCCATATCCGATGATCGTGCGGGATTTTCAGTCGGTGATCGGCCGCGAGGCGCGCAAGCAAATAGTGCTCAAAGAAAATCGTTTACCCGATGTTTTGGTGGCGTGTGTGAACGGCGGCTCCAATGCCATCGGTCTGTTCTATCCGTTCATCAAAGACATGAGCGTGAAAATGGTTGGGGTCGAGGCGGCCGGTCTCGGTCTTTCGACCTCGTCTCATGCGGCAACCATCAATGCTGGCAGCGTCGGCGTACTGCATGGAAACAAAACGTACTTGCTTCAAGATGAGCTCGGTCAAATTCGCGAGACTCATTCGATCGCGGCGGGCCTGGATTATCCCGGGGTCGGCCCGGAACTCGCGTACATGAATCTCACCGGCCGCGCGCGGTATACTGCGGTTACCGATGCTGAAGCGCTGGCGGCGTTGAAACTGCTCTCCGAATGCGAAGGAATAATCCCGGCGCTCGAGAGCTCGCACGCGGTGGCTTACGCAGCCAAACTCGCTCCGACGATGAGTAAAGATCAGGTGATGATCATCAATCTTTCCGGACGCGGCGACAAAGACATGCACACGATCGTGAGCGCGTTCGGCGCGGCGATTTGAAGGGTCAAGCAGGTGGCTGAGAACAGAATACGGGCCAAATTTCGCGAGTTACGCGCGCGCAATGAGAGCGCGTTGATTCCATATGTCGTCGCGGGCGATCCGAACCTCGATATCACCAAATCGGTGGTCCGGGAATTCGAAGCGCGTGGCGCCGACCTGATCGAACTGGGCGTGCCGTTCTCGGATCCGATGGCCGATGGACCCGCGAATCAGCGCGCTGCCTTCCGCGGCCTTGCCTCGGGCGCTTCGCTTGCAGCGATTCTTTCGATGGTGAGCGAACTTCGACGTGAAACGGAGATTCCATTCATTCTATTCGGCTACTTCAATCCGATTTTCCATTACGGATGCGAGCGGTTGTGCGCGGACGCCGCTCGTGCCGGAATTGACGGACTGCTCGTGGTCGATCTTCCGCCGGAGGAAGCCGGTGAGCTCCAGCGGCCAGCGCGTACCAATGGGCTCGACCTGATTTATCTGCTCGCGCCGACTACGCCGATAGAGCGCGCGCGCAAGGTGGCCCGCTCCGCGAGCGGCTTTCTTTACTATGTGTCGGTCACTGGAGTGACGGGCGCGCGCGCCAGCCTTGCTTCGAACCTCGAGGAGCACGTGCGTAATATTCGCACGATTACGGATCTGCCGATTGGGGTCGGCTTCGGAATTTCGACGCCCGAGCAGGCTGCGAACGTCGCCCGCTTTTCCGATGCGGTGGTGGTTGGGAGTGCGCTCTCACTCCTGGTCGAGGCTAATGTCAATTCAACGGGACTCGTGGAAAGGGTTGGCGAACTGGTAGGATCCATGAAGGGCGCCATGAAGGCCTCGCGCGTGGGGACAAGGGTAGCGGTGTCGAGGTAGGCGCGCATCGAGGACCATCGTGGTTGAACGCGAACATATCGAAATGGAGAAGACGGCTGAGAATCCTTCGCCGACTGCTTCGCAAAGTACTCCGGATGTTTCGGAAGACCTCTGGGTCAAGTGTCCGGCGTGCAAAGAGATTGCATTTCACAAAGAAGTCGAACGAAATCTCAATGTCTGTGGCAAATGCGGTTACCATTTCAGAATTACCGTGAGCCAGCGACTTTCGATCACTGCCGATCGGGGGAGTTGGCGCGAGATGTTCAGTGAGCTTGCGATTGGCGATCCGCTCGAGTTCGTGGACAGTAAGCCTTACCCGCGCCGTCTCGCGCAAGCGCGCGAGACCAGCGGCCGCAACGACGCAGTAGTGGTGGGGACGGCGGCTATCGAGGAGCATCGGGTGGCGCTCGCGATAATGGATTTCGAGTTTATGGGCGGCAGCATGGGCGTGGCGGTCGGGGAAAAGCTCGCCAGGATTTTCGATCATGGACTAGGGAACGCGCTGCCGATGGTTTTGTTCGCGGCTTCCGGTGGAGCTCGGATGCAGGAAGGCGCGCTCTCGCTGATGCAGATGGCGAAAGTGTCGTGCGCGATCGCGCGGCTGCGCGACGCTTGCCTACCGTATATTTCGGTTCTTTGCGATCCGACTACCGGCGGAGTGGCGGCTTCGGTCGCGATGCTCGGCGACGTGAATATCTCAGAGCCCGGAGCGCTTATCGGGTTTGCCGGCCGCCGAGTGACCAAAGAGACCACCGGAGAAGACCTTCCGGCCGATTTTCAACGTGCGGAATTTCTGCTTGCGCACGGAATGCTCGACGCGATCGTGCCTCAACTTCAGATGCGCTCTGCACTGGGTCGTTTGCTTTCGATGCTCCATAGCACTGAAGCCCAAATCTCGCCGGTGCGTCCTAGGCCTCGCGCGCGAGTGAGAAAATAGCGATCCCCGTAGATGGCGCAGTTAGCGGAAGCTAGCGCTGGAAAAATTACTGGATCAGCGTGACCGTGTTAGTTTCTTCGCAAACCAAAAGCGGTAATCCGTTTTTGTGAACCTACAAACACGCGGCCATCGGCCACCGTCGGCACCTGGAACTTCACATAACCGCTGGTCTTGTCGCGAAACTTCTTCTCGTTGCTGTGGTAAAGTACGACGGTAAGGTCGTTGGCGTCGAAAGCATAGAGCTCCGCGTTACCCGAGTTTCTGATGGCCCACACGATCCCGTTCTGCGAAACGTTCGCGGATATTGACGGCGTCGCGCCAGGATATGGAAAGCTGATATTGGAGGTGCTCACCGGCGCCGTCGAAAGTAAACCGTTGACCAAGCTGAACGCTTTGAGATTGTCGCTGATGGTAGCGAGGTAGACCATCCCATTGTAGTACGCCGGCGTCGAGAACAGTGGTCCAACCGGCCCCGCGATGGATTGCACGATTTGGCTATCATCGCCGGAATGGAAGTGGCCCATGTTGTCGCGATCGATCAGGTACAGCGTACTGCCCTTGCCGCCTGCGAAGAGCAGATGCTGTGGTCCCGTACTCTGGTCGGGTAATGCAATGACCCCGCCGGAGCTGAGATCGAGGTCGTTGTCGTTGAGCCGCTCTTGATCGAACGGTGTAAAGTAGTCGAGTACGTTGAACATCCCATCGGTCTGAGCCAGCTTCAATACTGTGTCGCCATAGTCGAGCCCGCCTTGGTCCGCGTCGAAGGTTCCATTTCCGGTTGACAGGTAGATGTTCCCGTCGGCGTCCACCATCGGTGCTCCGCCACTCATCCAGATGCCGCCTTGGAAGCCGTTAGGGGTGGCCGCGAAAGCAGTCACCTGCTGCAGCGTCTGCGCATCGTAACCCAGGACCCAACCGTGGTAGTGACCCTTGTCGCCATGCGACGCGAAACTGACGTACACAACACCGTTGTTAAGTGCCAGTCCACAACGCTGATTGGCGATCTCAGGTAGGAAGCTGATGTTTCCGTTCGTATCGCTGCCATCGCCGGTACCAGGCACCGTTGCGGCGAGCGCGACGGGAGCCGTTTTTTCCTTCCCGGTCGCGAGATCCAGTGCATGCAGCCGCTGAAAAAAGACGCCATTCTCCTGAGTCACGGCCACCACAAACAGAGTACTCGCATCGGGATCGATGACCGGCGTTCCGGTGATGCCGATTTCAGGAACTATGTCCATCGATCCACTTTCGGCCGCAGTCATGGTAGTGATGCCTTTCCTCGGATCGATAAAGCTCACTCTCCAAAATGGCTTGGAGATTCTGCCCGTCGCGTCGAATGCGTACACGCCGTCGTGCTCGGTCGCCACGTAAACCACCTCGCGGGCGCGTTTGTGAATTACCACGCCGTTCACGTAGAGCGGTTCCGCGTACACAAAGCCGTCGACCCCGCGCGCGAACAGTCTACCGAAGCTTTTGGAATTTACATTCGAGGGAGTAAGAATTGTCTCACTGAGATTCCGGCCGTCGCGAGCGTTGTCGAAGTGGTAGGTGAATACGCCCGAGAGGGACGCGCTCAACGCCGTTGCGCAGAGCGCAACAATTACGATGCTGGTAGCGATTGCCAGCGTACATACCCTTTTCATGCGATGAACGTAGTGGCGTTGATGCGCTATGGCAACGATCACAATGCGGCGAAGCTCCGATTGCGTGGGCTCCACTGCGGCGAGTTCCGGATCGCATCGAGTACCTGTTCCGGTTGCTCGACCACCATCCACATCTTCCGATGCCGCCCGTCCATGAATCGGCATTCGACTGAGCGATCCAGCATCTCCAGCATCGGATCGTAATAGTGATTGGTATTGAGAATGACGATTGGCCCGGTGTACAAACCGAGACGTTTCCAGCTCATGGCCTCGAACAGTTCTTCCCAGGTGCCACACGCACCCGGCAACGCGACGACGGCGTCGACTTCCTGGATCATCAGTCTTTTTCGCTCATGCATATTGTCGACGAGGATCATTTCACTCAGGCGGTCGTGGCCCCATTCGACTTCGTCCATGAAGCGGGGCGACACACCAATCACCCGGCCACCTTCGGCGAGCGCGCCGTCCGCGAGTGCACCCATCGAGCCGGACTTGCCCCCACCATACACGACCGTGATGCGATCGCGCGCCAGAATCGCGCCGAGCCGGGACGCGGCCGAATGATAGAGTGGTTCACATTGGCGGCTGGAGGCGCAATAGACACAAACTCGATTGATCGCCATGACGCGAGCCTAGCGAATGCTTTTGACGGCCGCCATCGCAGGCGGCCTTCGTCGCCTTCGCCGTCACACCGCGCCACACCGATACGGAGATTACTGGCGCATTAGTGGCGAAGAGCTATTGTGGAGCAGGTCCAGTCGCGGCGATATTGGCGCTTAATGTTAATCGTTCTGGCTAATCGTTCGGTGGCGAGTTATCCGCTCGGCGGCGGAGTCTGGTCCTGGATGCTGCAATATCCGCTTGGCTTGCGCGCCCTCGGTCATAACGTTTTCTGGATCGAGCTGATGAAGTCATGCGGCGATCCCGCGCGGGATGGGGAAATTGTCAACGATTTCTTCGCTCGCATCGCGCATTACGGTCTCGGGTCGCAATGCGCGGTTCTGGTGTTCGAGGATCTCGCAATGCAGGACATCAATCGCGCACAGGTTTATGGCCGGCCGCTTCAAACCATTCTCGATATAGCCCAGGGTGCAGACATGTTATGGAACATCGCCTGTTCAATCCGGCAGCCGCTGCTCGCAAAGTTCGCGCATCGTGTGCTGATCGATGTCGACCCTGGGCATCTGCAGGTTACGGCGACGCAGTTCGAAATGGGGGTTAAAGATCATCATGTTCATTTTAGCGTCGGCGCCAAACTGTCCGATCCCGATTGCGGCGTGCCGACGCTGGGTCTGAAGTGGCGTCCGTTTTTGCCGTTCGTGTACCTTCCGATGTGGGAGGCGGCGCCCGATCCGGGGCCCGAGGCGCCATTCTCTTCGATCACGCAATGGACGTGGGAAGAACTTTTGTACCATGGGCGAATGCTAAGCATATCCAAACGCGAGGCCTATTTGCGCTACGTAGATCTTCCAGCGCACACCGGACGCGCTTTCGAGCTCGCTGCATTCATCGGCGATAAAGATCCGGCGCACGATCGCGAGGCTCTTCGCAACGGCGGGTGGCGCGTCGTCGATCCGCACAAGGTCGCCAACACGCCGGAGACTTATCGCGGCTATCTGCGCGCCTCGCGCGCCGAGATTTTGTGTCCCAAGCCGATCTTCCGCGAATTGAACACCGGATGGTTTAGCGATCGCAGCGTCTGCTACATGGCGCTGGGCCGCCCGGTAGTCGCCGAAGATACCGGGTTCGGCGACGTGGTGCCGACCGGGCGCGGCGTGGTGAAGTTTCGCGACAGGGACGAAGCCCAGGCCGCGGTCGCCGAGATCGACCGAAACTACAGTCTTCACAGCCGGCGCGCTCGTGCGCTCGCCTGCGATCTCTTCAACTCCGACCGGCAACTCAAGGCGATGCTCGCTACCTGCTAACTGCTGTTCCGCTCTGCCGCGGCGGAGGGCTGAGGTCGCCACCGACGTATGATTGCCGGTTGAAAATCGGCCAATTGCTTTCGAATACGCTAAAGCCTTTTCCGATACAGCACATGCGGAAGGTTGGCCCAAGTGATTTCGCGCTCGTAAGTGAATCCGACTTTTTCCACGACTCCTCGCGATCCGAGGTTGGTCGGCAGTGTAAAAGCGACGACGTCGTGGACTCGGAGCATCGCAGCTATCTCGAGAATCCAAGCGACATTTCAGTCGCGATTCCTTCGCGCCAGAAGTCGGGCATTACGGCGTAAGCCAATTCAATCTCCGGCGCAGCCTGAACTACGACATGCCGAAGTCCCGCGCGTCCGATGAAGGAACCGTCTTCTCGATTGCGAAATACCCAGACGCCGTAACCGTGCTGTTGCCAATGTTCTATGCTGTCTTGGACGAAGCCGCGCGTTTGCGATTCAGAACGAACGCCACCCAAAGTTGCGGCCACCTGCGGATCGCTATTCATGCGACAAAGATCGGCAAAGTCACTATCTCCGATCCGTTCAGCTACCATTCTCTTAGTGGCAAACTTCTCAACGCTTTCCATCTGGCGGCGGTTTGGCAAAGGTGCCGAATCGATATACTGGCGAAGCTTTCGAACCAGACCAGCTTGTCCCTAAAGCCGGGAAAGCTGGCGTTAAGCCCGCTCGGATTGGGCAACACGAATACGCGCGCACTGGAAATTGTCTCGTCCTTCGCGCCCGCGCCAGCGCTTCCAGCGTTTCCGAAGAAATCGCGATAGATGCTCAGACCTACAAATGCTGCCACCTTTGGGACGGACGCGGCGAATCTTTCTCGCGAGAGCAAGCTTACCTGCTTCGATCTCTTCGCGCCGGAGTTCGGCTGCGGATCGGGTTGCGCGAGGGCACAGGTTGGTCATGGCCATCCCGAATTCCGTCAATTGATGGTCCTGTTCGCAGGTCAATGGAATCGGGATCAGTTTTGCCTCGTAAAGTAACCGCCAGAACGGATTTCCGGGACTGGCGAAGTGATGGCCTACCTGCCCGGAACGTATGCTCGGATTGATGCCGACGAAAAGAACACGTGGATGCGGCGTCACGATGTCGCGCAGGGACATGCTGGAAAACTATTGCATGCGACGACCCCTCGACAAAGGAGGGACAACGCGATTCTGACGGCGGTCCGCGCTTCCGTTCGCATCGGGAGTTTGGTACGCCAGCAAAAGATCTATTCGATAGGAGAAATTTAGTGGACTTCACAATTCCCGCCGATATCAGGGCCTACCTTGGCGAGCTCGACGCGTTCATTGAAAAAGAGATCAAGCCGCTTGAGCGCGACAACGACAACGTCCGATTCTTTGATCATCGCCGCGAGTGGGCGCGCACCGATTTCGAAAATGGCGGACTGCCGCGCCACGAGTGGGAAGCACTGTTAAGCGAGATGCGCCGTCGTGCTGACAAGGCGGGTCACTACCGATATGGATTGCCCAAAGAATACGGCGGCAAAGACGGAACCAATCTCGCGATGGCGATAATCAGGGAACATTTGGCGGCGAAAGGTCTCGGACTGCACAACGATTTGCAAAACGAAAGTTCGATCGTCGGCAATCTTCCAACGGTGCTGATGTTTCGCGATTTCGGCACCGAGCACCAAAAGCGCGAGTTCATCCCGAAGATACTCGATGGCTCGATGCGCATCGCGTTCGGCCTGACTGAGCCTAACCACGGTTCGGACGCGACCTGGATGGAAACTCGCGGCGTCCGCGATGGCGACGAGTGGCGCATCACCGGCGCCAAAATGTGGAACACCGGCCTGCACGTCGCTACGCATGATTTTGTTTTTGCTCGCACTAGCGGCAAGGACGGCAGCGCCAAAGGCATCACCTGCTTTATCGTCCCAACTAAAAGCGACGGCTTCAAAATCGAGGAATACATGTGGACCTTCAACATGCCGACCGATCATCCGCGAATCTCGCTTAATGATGTACGCGTGCCTGCGGACTCGATGCTGGGCGATCCCGAAGACGGCCTCGCAGTGGCACAACATTTCGTCCATGAGAATCGTATTCGACAGGCCGCGTCCTCGCTGGGCGCGGCGCAGTACTGCATCAATGAGAGCATTCAATACGCTAAAGATCGGAAACCGTTCGGCAAGCCGCTCGCCAACAATCAGGCTATTCAATGGCCGCTGGTCGAGCTACATACCGAGGCGGCGATGCTGCGAACGCTGATCCATGAGACGGCGTGGAAAATGGACCAAATGCCGAAGCCCGAGGTGGCGCGAAAGCTTTCCGATCGAGTCGCGATGTGTAACTACAGGGCCAACCGCTTGATTTGCGACGCGGCCGATCGCGCGATGCAGGTCCACGGCGCGATCGGCTACTCCCGCCATAAGCCGTTCGAGCACATCTTTCGGCATCATCGCCGCTACCGCATCACCGAAGGATCGGAGGAGATCCAGATGCGGCGGGTTGCGCAGATTATGTTCGGTTTTGGGCATCGCGAAAGACCGGGCGACTGATCGCCCCTTACCTTCAGCTCTTCAAGGATCATATGACATCCTGCGTTTGAACCCGCATTAACAAGTGATGACAGGATCGGACATTTCAAATACAAAGATCCTACGCGAATCGAAGACGGCTCTTCGAAGCTTTTTCAATACCGATGGCAAACAATCAAGGCAGCTCTACCGCCAAGCGGACGATACCGATGCAAATGTTTTTGCACCGAGTGCCCCCGTATGTCGTTATCCCGCAATTTCTTGGTGAAGAAATGGTCGCTTCCCTGCTCGAGCACGCGAGCACCAACGAATCAAAATTCAAAGTAACGAAAGTCGGGGAAGGTGAGGACCGGCGGGTTGATCCTTCGGCGCGGATCTCGAAGCGGCTGCGGGACATGGGAAAATCAGGTCCAGCGATCGAGTCAAAAGTCCTCTCGCTGTTGCCGAAAAGCGCTGCCTCGCTTGGAATTCCCCCGTTCGAAGCAACCGCGGTGGAGCTCGAGCTGGTGGCCCATGGTGACGGTGCGTTTTACAAACGGCACGTCGATCCGGCGAGTCGCACGTCCGCCGGCCGGCGGATGATTAGCGCGGTGTACTACTTTTGTGCGCAGCCCAGAATCTTCAAGGGTGGGGCGCTTCGGCTGCACGCGTTTGAAGGAGGCGCATTCGTCGATATAGAGCCGAAAAACGACACCCTGACGGTTTTTCCGTCCTGGGTTCTTCACGAAGTTATGCCGATAAGTTGTCCTTCCGGGCGATTTATCGATTCCCGATTCGCAATCAACTGTTGGATCCTCGGCCCCGCGGATTCTGAAGCCCGGCCCTGACCACGCTACCTGTGCAGCCTATCGTTTTTCTGATTGCCTGGTGGGCGGTGCAGGGATCGAACCTGCGACACCCGGCTTGTAAGGCCGATGCTCTACCGCTGAGCTAACCGCCCGGCCGTGATCAATTTACACGCACCGGTCCCCGATGCGAAATCGATCGCGGTAGCGTCGTCACTATCCGGAATGACTTTCCGATCGGCGATAGGCTGAGTAAAATACACGTCGCAGATTCCGATGTGATACTTGCGAAGCGCAGCTACAGAACTCGAAAAGATCAGCGCGAACTCGGGATCTCGATCCATCGCGGAAGGGCATCTGACCACCGCCTCGACTGGGTAGCCGCCTTGACGCGATAACACGTTGCGGGTGCGTGCGAGAACGTCACTCATCGGAGCGATGGTCGATTCCATTATCGCACGGCGCTGGCTGTAGTACGGGATCACGGACGACCAATCTGGCCCGTAGATCGCGATGACGCTGTCCTTGCTGGTGTTGGACTGGATGCTCCGCGCGATTGCGAGCTGATAGTCATCGTAACGGTTCAGGTCTTTCCAGAAATACATATGGAACCATAGCAACTGCGAGGCGACGGTGAGAGTCAATATCGCCGCGGCACTCACGCGATAACCGTTGGAAAAGAGCGCGCCTATTATCAGTGACGCGGCGGCAATCAGGAATATCGCGTTCGCGGAATCATAATAATTGTGGACGATGTGCAAATTGGTGAAGATGAAATATGGAGAGAGAAATCCGAATATTGCGGCGGCAACTAAAGTAACCAGTCGTTTGTCGAAGATGCGATGATACCGTCCGAGTAGAGCCAATGTACCGATGATCACGATCGCGCCGATACCCAGGGTGTCCGTACTCGCGCGTATCAATGTGAGCATCATCCGCTTGGAAAAGAGTTGCGCCCAAGTGCCGAAGTTCCAATCGTGCATTAGCCGGCTGCCGGAGACCATGAGTTTGCCGATCGGATTCTTCAGCTTTTGCGCGTCGGCGAACCGATTCCAAATCCAAAATAGCAACGGAGGCGGAGCCATAACAGCGAGAGCAGCAAGGATTGCGGGCAGCACATCTTGTCGTTCGCGAAGTTTGTTGACGCAAGAGTAAAGTAGTATCAATCCGGCGAGACAATAGAACGGCGCGAAGGTCGTAATCTTTCCCAGCGCCGCGATCGCTCCGCAAGTCACGGCGCAGAGGATTGCCGTCCGGGTGCGTGATCGGGCGACGCGTTTCACTGCCGCGAGAAATGCGAAGCAGAAGAACACCACCATCGTCTCGATCAAAAAGGTGGTGCCCCAATACAGATAGATCGGCGACGCGAGAAAGAGGATCGCAAAAATCAGCACATCGCGGTCACGCAGACCATACGACCGCGCCATCATTCTCACCGGCCAGATGGTCAGTACGACGAAGAAATAACTGACGAGCCGCCCGGCCGGATCGAGCGCGAGCCCGGTCAGCTTGACCACCGCAGCGACCAACAGTTGGTAAAACGGGAATTCGAAAGGTATCGGCCATGGCGCTCCCATTACCGGAGTTTCATAGGCCAGCCAGGAGGATCCTTTCAGGATCCAGTATGACGTGATCGCGGTTTGCGTCTGGCGGAAGCTGTGCATACCAATGAGCGGCGCATTCCAGCGTAGCGCGAGCACACTCGCACCGAGGACGACCGCTGCTGAAGCCATCAGCAGGAGGAAGATGTCGCCCCGATGTTCGCGCTCGACCGCGCAATTTGTCTCCCGGGAATGTTGCGTCAGAGCACTGAGAGATTCGACCGATGCCGCCATTTCGAATTCTACAGCGTAGGCATAGCAATCATTTAGCGTGGCCAAACTTGAAGCTGGAGCGCTTTGTCGGCCAGCGCGTGATCACCACCCGAGAGCATCTTTTCGAGCAGGCAATACAAAATAATAAACAAATAGCGGGATCCCAGCTCGCGAATCTTGAACTTGGAAATACCTTTGCTGCGATTGCGCCATGAATTTGGCAACACAGCGTACCTACATCCACGGACGATACATTTCAGCGGCATTTCTACGGTGAGATTGAAATCGCTCGAAAGCAGCGGCTGAATTCCCGCGATCGCATCGCGACGGTAGAGTTTGAAGGCATTAGTGACGTCGTTGTAGCGAAGCAGAAACAGGACCTGAATCAGAAGATTGCCGAGCCGGTTCAGAATCAGCTTGTGCAAAGGATAGTCAAAGGTCGAGCCGCCCTTTATGAAGCGCGAACCGAACACGCAGTCGTAGCCTTCCTGGAGCTTCTTATAGAAGCGCACCAGGTCGGTGGCACTGTCCGACCCATCAGCCATGAACACCGCGACCGCGTCACCGCGGAACTCCGATAGGCCGTAGCGCACCGCGAATCCAAATCGGTTGGGTGGCATATTGCTGATGTAACGCACGGTGCAATGTTCAGCGCACAGCCGAGTCAAGACGCGTTCGGTGCCATCGTGGCTATTGTCATTCACGACCAGAATTTCGTGATTGATGTGAGCGGCGGAAAGTCCGGCAACTATGTCTCTTATTGTATCTGCGAGATGGCCTTCCTCGTTGTGTGCGGGAATTACCACCGACAACATGTCTTTGACTCCCGCGGACTGCCACTCGGCCAGAGATCGAACTTCAATCGGCATGCGCTTGCCCTTCGATCTCGGTGCGACGTTGAATGCCGTCGATGATTTCTTCGAGCGTGGTTCGCAGGTCATAACGATAGGTCCACTCGGGGTAGTGCGATTGGAAACGGCGCACGTCGCTGATCCACCAGATATGGTCGCCAATTCGATTGCGATCCTCGTATCTCCAGTTCAACGGGCGCAAGGTCAGTCGTTCGCACAGGTCGATGGCTTCGAGGACCGAGCAATTTGAATGACGACCGCCGCCCATGTTGTAAACCTCGCCGCAGCGCGGCCGATTGATGAAGGCCCAGAAGGCGCTGACGAGATCGTATGAATGAATATTGTCGCGCACCTGTTTACCCTTATAGCCGTGCACGGTGTACGGCGCGCCGGTAACCGCACATCGCGCGAGGTACGCGAGAAATCCATGCAGATGTGTGCCTGAGTGATTCGGTCCGGTCAAACAGCCGCCGCGAAAGCAGGCGGTCTTGAGGCCGAAGTAGCGACCATATTCCTGCACCATGATATCCGCCGCGATCTTAGAAGCCCCAAAAATGCTGTGTAGAGAACCGTCGATACTCATGCTTTCGTCAATGCCCTCGGCCGCAAAGGGATGCTCAGGATTCAGCTCCCAACGGTTTTCGAGCTCCACCAGAGGCAAAGAGTTCGGGCGATCTCCGTATACTTTGTTGGTACTGGTGAAAATGAAGGCCGCATCGGCGGAGTGACGGCGCGTAGCCTCGAGCAGTTCCAATGTCCCGTTTGCATTGATGCGGAAATCGGTATGCGGATCACTGGCGGCCCAATCATGCGACGGCTGCGCCGCGGTATGAATCACCGCGACTATCGCGCGGCCATACATCTCGAAGATCGCATCGATCGCACAGCCATCGCGAATGTCGAGATCATAGTGTCGATAGTTTCGCAGCTCCCCTTCCAGCCGGCGGCGGTTCCACGCGGTGCTCGCGTCGGTTCCGAAGAGCACTCGGCGCATGTCATTGTCGATGCCGACGACATCGAGTCCTTGACCGGACAAAAATCGCGCGGTCTCGGAGCCAATCAACCCGGCCGCTCCCGTCACAATCGCGACACTCATGAACATCCCCCCGCTTGCGGATGAAGTATCGGAACCAGGTCGGTTCGATACTTTTCGAGCCAATTCACCACCTCGTCCAGCGTGCTTTCGACGGTGTGACGCGGCGCCCAACTGGTTTGCAGAGTTACCGTTGTGTTATCGGAAATGTAGAAGGGTATATCCTCGGGACGGGTAGACGGGTTCGATCCGATGCGGATTGTTCGTCCTGTCCGTCGCGCGCACATCGCGGTCAGTTCGCGCAAGGATACGCTCGATCCGACGCCGCCTCCGACGTTGAAAACTCGTCCTGCCAGCGCCTCGAAATTCTTGATCTGACAATGAATGAGCTCGTACAGATCAGCGACGTGAAGCACGTCCCGTACTTGAAGGCCTGCGCCGTCGAATCCGCAGTAGGAGAGAGACCCGCCGTAAAGGTGTCGCGCAGCCCACAGCACAAAAAAGCCCTGATCGACTTTTGCCATTTGCCATGGACCGGTAATGACGCCGCATCGATTGATGATCGTGGGCACGCCGTACATCGCGGCGTATTCCTCCACCAGAAGCTCGGAAGCCAGCTTGGTCGAGCCATATAGTGAGCGGCTGCCGGTGGTTGGAAATGCCTCGCTGATGCCGTCATTCGACCAGCCCGGCCCGCTCGCGGTCTCGGGCAGCTGCAGGCGGGAGGCGGAAGCAGTGAGAGGCAATGCGCGCAGCGCCGCGATCGAGTAGACACGGCTGGTGGAGAGGAAGATTGTCGCCGATCTATGCCGGCGCGCGAATTCGAGACAGTTGAAAGTGCCGACCAGATTGGTATTCACAACATAACGCGCGTCGCCGTCGTAGCCCGCGCTTACTGAAGGTTCGGCGGAGCATTCGATGACGAGGTCAATCGGGCCGACCGCTTCGAGATCCTCGTGGTTACGCACGTCGCCGTGAACAAAGCCGACGCCAGCCTCTGCCAGTCGTCGCAGTGCGAGCTCACTGCCGCGGCGTTTGAGATTGTCGAGAGCGACAACCGTCCATTCATGATCCTGTCGCAGCATCGAAGCGATGCTGGACCCAACGAATCCCGCACCGCCTGTGATTAGGACACGCATCAAGTATCTCGCCCGGTTGAGCTGTTAGCGCAGCGAAACCCGCCTGCTACGGACGGACGCCAATTCCCCCGCGCAGGACGGAGTCGCAGCTTACGTGCCAGCAACGCTCAATGAGGGAGATCGAGAAAGTCCTAGGTTTAGTGCGGACGGAAGCCGCGCCAATCGGTCAGTCGAAAGAGGTTCGTGTCTCGGATGCTACAAGTGCGTCGGTTGCTACTTTCTTATTCGGCAAGCATCGAGCCGCTGATCGCGAGATCGAGGCGGGTTCGTGCCAATGCGAACTCTCCAAACGAGAGCACCCGCTGGAAGATCTCCTCCGGCGGGCGCATTAAGATCGCAAATCTAGTTGCGCAGCTTTCGGAACCTTTTCAACTGGACGCAGGGGGCTGTCCGTTCAATCCCTCATTGAGCGAATCTTTGAGTTGCTTGCCAGGTTTGAACTTCGCCGATCGGCTCGCGGAGATCTGGATCGACTCGCCGGTTTTTGGATTGCGTCCGGTCCGGGCCTGACGGTCGGATACCGAGAAGGTGCCGAATCCCGAAATGTTGACGCGCTCTCCCTGCTTCAAAGCAGTGATGATGTCATCCAGGACGATGTTGATCGCTTTTTCAGCTTCGGCCTTGTTGATGGGAAGCTTGTTCGCCAAAGTCTCGATTAATTCCGCCTTTGTCATAGACCGCTGGGGCGCCCTCCCGTAACCAAAGTTAGAACCGCGAGACCGTCAGATTTCCGTGTCCGGCCGTGCGGTGTTATCGCGCACATTTTTCAAGAAAGGTTTGGGTTAGGCGAGACAGCGGAATCGTCTTCGTCATCGCCGAGGTCAGCCTTCTCCTCAGTTTCAAAAGTTGGCGCTGTTGCCGGCTTAGGTTTCTGCGCAAAGAACGCATCGGGGTCTGTCAGGACCAGCGCATGCTTCAGCACGTCATCCATATGCTCGACCATCATTAACGTGATGCCCTTCATGATGGGTGCCGGAATTTCCTCGATGTCCTTCTCGTTCTCCTTGGGAATCAGAACCATCTTTATGCCGCCACGATGCGCCGCGAGAACCTTTTCCTTGAGTCCTCCGATTGGCAACACCCGGCCGCGCAAGGTGATTTCGCCGGTCATCGCGAGGTCATTGCGCACCGGGACTTTGCACAACGCCGAGACAAGTGCGGTGGCCAGCGTGATTCCCGCCGACGGACCATCCTTCGGAATCGCACCTTCGGGAATATGAATATGGATGTCGATCTTCTGGTAGAAATCGCTCGAGAGTCCGATTTTGTCCGCGCGTGATCGCACGTATGACATCGCGGCCTGCGCGCTCTCCTGCATAACCTCACCGAGTTGGCCGGTGATGGTGAGCTTGCCGCGTCCGGGTACGATAGTGACTTCGACGCTGAGCAGCTCGCCGCCCATTTCAGTCCACGCCAAGCCGGTGCTTACACCAACCTGCGGTTCGGTATCCGCGATACCGTAACGGAAGCGCGGCGGCCCGAGGAATTTAGGAACGCTCGAACTGGTGATCTTCACGTGCGCGTTGCGATCGGTCTTGACCACTTCGACCGCGGCCTTACGGCATACCGACGCGATCTCGCGCTCAAGATTACGCACACCGGACTCACGCGTATAACGCCGAAGAATCATCAGCAAGGCGCCGTCGGAGAACTCTATGTTGTCCTCTTTGAGGCCGTTTGCCTCGCGCTGCTTCTTGACCAGGTAGCGCTTCGCGATGTTGAGCTTCTCGGTCTCGGTGTAGCCGGGAATGCGGATAACTTCCATCCGGTCCTGCAGCGGACGCGGGATGCGGTCAAGCGTATTCGCGGTGGTGATGAACATCACCTTGGACAAGTCATAATCGCAATCGAGGTAGTGATCGTTAAAGGTGTTGTTCTGCTCGGGATCGAGAACTTCGAGCAGCGCGGAGGATGGATCGCCGCGGAAATCGGTGGACATCTTATCCACTTCATCCAATAGCATCACGGGATTGCTCGAACCCGCCTTGCGCAGGGATTGGATCACTTTGCCGGGTAGCGCGCCGATGTACGTGCGGCGATGACCGCGGATTTCCGCCTCATCGCGCACGCCGCCGAGCGAGACCCGAACGAATTTCCGTCCGGTCGAGCGTGCGATCGATTTGCCCAGCGAAGTTTTTCCGACTCCGGGCGGCCCCACCAGGCAGAGAATCGGTCCTTTCATCTGGCCGACCAGGGTTTCAACCGCGAGGTATTCGAGGATGCGCTCTTTGACTTTGTCGAGGCCGTAATGATCTTCTTCAAGGATGCGCTCGGCCTCTTTGATGTCGAGCTTGTCCTCGGTGTACTCGAACCACGGCAGCGCGAGGAACCAGTCCAGGTAGTTGCGCACCACGGTCGCCTCGGCCGACATCGGCGACATCATCTTGAGTTTCTTGATTTCGCGCTCGCACTTTTCGCGCGCTTCGGCCGGCATTTTTTTCTGCCGAAGCTTTTCTTCCAATTCCTGAATCTCGTTCTTGAATTCGTCCTTCTCGCCGAGCTCCTTCTGGATCGCGCGCATCTGCTCGTTGAGGTAGTACTCCTTCTGGGTCTTTTCCATTTGCTTCTTGACCCGGGAGCGGATGCGCTTTTCGACCTCGAGGATTTCGAGTTCCGATCGCATGTAGCCGAGGATTTTTTCCAGCCGCTCCGCGGGATTGGTCGTCTCCAGCAGCGCCTGCTTATCCTCGAGCTTGATCGACAGATGCCCGACCAGCTTGTCGGCCAGGAATGCCGGATCATCGACCGCGGCAATCGAGGTAACCATCTCGGGCGGGATTTTCTTGTTCAGGCGAACATAATTGTCGAACGTGGAAGTGACCGATCGAATCAGCGCCTCGACCTCGGTGGTGCGATCGCAGATCTCGTCGATTTCTTCGGCCTCGACCTGGAAATATTCGTCCTGCGAAACATACTTCAGGACGCGCGCGCGCTTCTTTCCTTCCAGCAGCGCCTTGACCGTGCCGTCGGGCAGCCGGAGCAACTGCACCACCACGCCCAGGGTGCCGACATTGTAAAGGTCACCCGCCTGTGGATCGGCCACCTTGGCGTCTTTTTGGGCGACCAGCAGGATCGGGCGTTTGCTGGCTTCGGAGGCCTCGAGCGCCTTGATCGATTTTTGCCGTCCCACGAAGATTGGATAGACTTCGTGGGGGAACACTATCAGCTCGCGCAACGGAAGCAGCGGAACTACCGCCGCGGCGCCGGAGGAATCTTTTTTATCGTTTCTGAAAAGCATTTGTTTGATCCCGGTTATGCAGTTTCCGCGGTCTTTTGATAGACCAGCAGAGGCTGTTCCTTCTGGGTTACCGTCTCCTCCGAGATCAAGACCTCCTTTATGTTCGGCTGCGACGGGATGTCGTACATCAGATCCACCATGATGCTCTCCATGATGGCTCTGAGGCCGCGCGCTCCCGACTTCCGTTTAAGCGCCTCACGCGCGATCGCGCGCAGCGCCCCGTGGGTGAACTTCAGGTGCACGTTCTCCATGTCGAAAAGCTTCTGATATTGCCGGACCAGCGCGTTCTTGGGCTCGGTGAGAATCCGAACCAGCGCGTCCTCATCCAGTTCGCCCAGCGTAGCGATAACCGGCAGGCGGCCGACAAATTCGGGAATCAGGCCGAATTTGAGGAGATCTTCGGGCTGCACTTCATTGAGCAGCTCCGATACCGACTTCGCGTCGCGATGGGTCAGGTCAGCACGGAACCCCATCGTCTTGCCCGCGATGCGGCGGCGGACAATGTCTTCGAGGCCGACAAAGGCGCCACCGCAGATGAACAGGATGTTAGTCGTATCGACCTGTAAAAACTCCTGTTGCGGATGCTTGCGGCCGCCCTTGGGCGGAACGCTCGCCATCGTGCCTTCGATAATTTTCAAGAGCGCCTGCTGGACCCCCTCGCCCGAGACGTCGCGGGTGATCGAAGGGTTGTCGCCCTTGCGCGCAATCTTGTCGATTTCATCAATATAGACGATGCCCCGTTGGCATCGCTCGATATCGTAATCGGCGTTCTGCAGGAGCGACAGAATAATGTTCTCGACGTCCTCACCGACGTAGCCCGCCTCGGTCAGCGAGGTCGCATCGGCAATCGTGAACGGGACCTGGAGAAAACGTGCCAGCGTTTGCGCCAGCAGGGTTTTTCCGACGCCGGTCGGACCGATCAGCAGGATGTTGGACTTTTGCAGCTCGACGTCGCCGGTCACCATCTGCGAATCGATTCGCTTATAATGGTTGTGGACGGCGACCGAAAGAATTTTCTTGGCGCGCTCTTGTCCGATTACGTATTGGTCGAGAACCCGCTTGATCTCGGCGGGCTTGGGAACCGCGGAAGTCTGGCTGAAAGCTTCTTCGTTGTCGGTTTCTTCCGCGATGATGTCGTTACATAGATCGATGCACTCGTCGCAGATGTATACCGTAGGACCCGCGATAAGCTTGCGCACCTCGTCCTGGCTTTTGCCGCAAAACGAGCACACCAGGTTGCCCGAGCGGTCCTCGTGCTTCGCCATTACTGCCTCCCGCGCTTCACTTGGAGGGCCCCCGGCTAACGATTACCTCATCGATTAGCCCGTATTCAACCGCCTGTTCAGGCGCCATAAAGTAGTCGCGATCCGTGTCCTTCTCAATCTTATGCAAATTCTGCCCGGTATGTTTCACCAGGATGCTATTGATCTCTTCCCGCATGCGCAAAATCTCTTTTGCGTGTATCTCGATGTCACTGGCCTGGCCCTGCGCGCCACCCAGGACCTGATGGAGCATGATCCGCGCGTGCGGAAGTGCGTAACGCCGGCCCTTTTGACCCGCCGCCATCAGAACCGCGGCCATGCTGGCCGCCTGACCCATGCACAAGGTCGACACCGGCGGCCGAATGAATTGCATGGTGTCGTAGATGGCCATGCCCGCGGTTATAGATCCGCCAGGGGAATGAATGTAGAAGCTGATTTCTTTTTCGGGGTCTTCGGACTCGAGGAACAGAAACTGGGCGGTGACCAGATTGGCAACGTCGTCGTTGATCTCGCTCCCCAGAAAAATGATGCGGTCGCGAAGCAACCGCGAATAGATGTCGTAAGCGCGCTCGCCGCGCCCGGTCTGTTCAACGACAATCGGAACCAGGTTGCTCATAAGACCGAGCCACGGACGGGGTTTATCCCTCCTAACGCGCGGCTAAACTCCCCTCGCGGAATTGTATCGTGTTCGAAATTGTCCAGCAACATGAAGTAACTTTTCTCCGCGACCGCTCACGCGGGCGTTGGCGCCGCAACGGCTTCCTCGCCACCTTTGGCGCGAATCAGCAAGCGGTCGAGAACCTTTTCCCGGCGCATCGCCTGCCTCAATTCCTCGCGATTTCCCTCTTGCCCGTAGAATTCCGAAAACTTTTCACGGTTCTTCGTTCCCGCAGTCCGCATTATAGCACCGATTCGCTCCGCCAACTCGTCATCATTCACCTCAACCTTCTCTTGATCGGCTAGCGCATCGAGGGCCAAAGTGCTCGCGGCGCGCTTTTGCGCACGCGTCTTCAGTTCATCGGCGGCGCCTTGAACCCGATCGAGTACCTGCTCCTCGGGCAAACCGCCCTGACGAAGAGTGGACGCCAGTTCCGATTCCATCGCGCGCTGATCGCGAGCTACGAGGGATTCCGGCACTTCGATCTTGTTGCGCTCGAGCAGGAGTTCAAGCAGTCCCTGTCGTGCGCGCGCGTCGGCCTCGGATTTGGCGTGTTCGACCAAATCGGTGCGGACTCGATCGCGGAGCTCCGCAAGATTTTGGATATCGCCCTGATCCTTGGCGAAGTCATCATCGAGGGGTGGGAGTTCTCGCTGGTAGATTTCCTTGACGCTGGCCCGCCACTCGACGGTCTTATTCGCCAAATCCTTTTGCTCGTAGTCTGAAGGATAGGTTTTCGCCTTGCGATTTTCCTTCCCTACCTGCGCGCCAATCAGAACTTCGTCGAGTCCATGCGCGAGGCTCTTGCGGGAAATTTCCAGCAGACGGTTTTCGCCCTTGGTTTCAGGGAGCGGCTTGCCGTCCTCGAAAGCTTCGACGGTGACGACGGCGACGTCGCCTTCTTTGACGATATCGCGGCCCTCGACTTTCTTGAGGCTGGCTTGGCGCTCGCGCAGGCGCTGGATCGCGTCGTTAACCTCCTGGTCGCCGATCGCAACTGTCTCCTGCGGAATCTTCAGACCGGCGTAATCCTTGATCACGATTTCGGGCTTGAGATCGAACACCGCGCTGAATTTGAGCGTTTCCGGAAATGGCGGTGTGGTTTCCTCGGTAACGATTTCCGGCGCGACGATGGGCGCGAGATGGTGCTCCTCGAGCGCCTTGCCGGTGTAGTCCTGGATGAGTTTCTGGATTACCTCGCTGCGGACCTGATCGCCAAAAAATTTTTCCAGCAAAGGGCGCGGAGCATGGCCAGCGCGGAATCCCTTGAGCACGACGCCGCGGCGAAGTTCATTGTAGGTCTTATCGAGTTCCCGCTTGATTTCATCGGGCTCGACCTCGATGGTGAGTTTGCGCCGGAGCGCGGAAGTTTCTTCAATGTTTACATTCATGTGGATTTTAAGCCCTAACAGCTAAACACACGGCGGATACGTGGATCAACGCTCGGTTCGATCGTCCGCCCAGCCGCCGGGACGAAATCGGATCGCGCCGTCAAGCGCCAGGTGTAGTTCGCGCTTACCAGCGTGCGAAAAGACGCGCGGCGAGAGGATCGCATCCGGCCAAGATTGTGATCCGATCGCCGCTGGCGAAAAGAACATTTCTCGCCGCCGCATGGTGGCGCCGAGAAAACTTTGGTAGCGCAGTCAGGCAAACGCAGGCAGATTCATTAGCAACCGCTCCCGACATTATCGACCAGGGTTACCGGCGTCGTACTAGTTCCGCAGATCATTTGCGCTTTGCAACTTCCCGCGTTGGTTCCCGCGACGATAAAGATTCGACAACTTCCCGCACCCGCCGCCGCTGGAACTCCCCCTTGCTTTGCGGCACCGAGATTCCCCGATGAATCCAGCATCACGCTTCCGTTTACATAAACCGCTCCGGCCAGGTTGAGGGAGCCGTTACCCTTATCTCCTCCGGTCGGAACCCCGAATTGAAACCCGGGGCCGACTCCGGCGAAAGTGCTCCCACGCGAGTACGGCGGGATCGGCGTTGCCGTGCCGGCGCTGTTGATGCACATTTCTCCCGAGGTGTTGACCGGTCCGAAAAGTATATTGGCGAAGGGGTCCGCGCAGATGTTTGACCAGAAATTTCCGTGGCTCTCGAGTCCTCCGCCAGTGTTGAAAACGACCCCGCTCGGAAAGACACTGGTAGTGGTGTCGTTATCGACTCCGAAGCCACCGAGGAGAAATTCGTTTCCGGTCAGAACGCCGGCCGCGCCCCCAGCCAACGCAATGAAATCGCCGTCCAGAGGAACACGCATGTCGGTGTAGGTGTCGCCGCGGAGATTGATCTGAGTGCCGGAGGCGGCGCCTGTGCCCGCGCTGTAGAGAGCCCGCGACAGATGCTCGTTGCGAGTGGTTTCGATCGTTATCGGGTGATTAGATCCGTTGCCGAACCACACCCCGACGCCATCATTTTGGCCAGTTTCCGTTTGTACCGCATAAAAGCCGCCGCCATTACTCCAGATGCCAATATTGCCAAGGATATCCACCCCTTCCAGCCTGGTGCCGAGTGCGTTCCCTGAATTGAACAACATCCCGATGCTGCTGCCGCTGTTGAACGTAGCGCCGTAGACCCCATTGATCGTGGACGATTCAACAACCCCAAATTCACCGTTACCGCTGTTGATGTTCGAGAGTCGAATACCCACGGAAGCCTGACCGGTGTAGATGTCGCGATAAGTCGGGCGGGTGGTAGTGACCGGCTGTCCCAGCCCGTCACCAGGATCGAATCCGTCGGTGTCGATGGCGACGCCCATCGTGGTTCCGATATCCGCTTGCAAGGCGAGATTATCGATTTGAGTTATCGCCTCCTGATTCGAACAGCAGCATCGTGCCACCTAGTGCTCCGGTCCAAAGCCAACTCGACGATCCCACCGAGCCAGGCTCGGCGCCGACCGGACCGCCGCCGCCGAGCAGACGCAGACCGACGCCGCGCTGCGCGACAATCGGAGTGGCGACCGGGAAAAAATTCGCAGAGTAGGGCGTGTAAACCGTGCCGCATCGGTAATTCGTATCGCACGCAGCCTGGATCGCCTGATTGATGTTGGGGCCGTTGTCATGGCCCATCGAGAAAGTTCCGCTCTGCGCCGGCGCCGCGCTGAGTTGAACCGTGGTTCCATTGATCGACAGGATTCTGGCCAACAGGATTCGATTCACCGCGCCGGTCGGCGGCGTGGTTCCCTGAATCAGATCGTGGCCGTAGGGGCGGCCGACATCGTGGAACGTAACAATGGACGGGAATCCCTTGAGCGAGCCGCCGATCAGCTGATAATTCCAGGGCGCTGGAAACGAACTGTTGTACTCGAAACTGTAAGTTGGCACCTCCACGCCGCATAGGATCAAAGGGTTGGAACCCTCGCCGCAGTAGAACGCAAATGCGACCGGGATGTTGCTCGGAAGCGGATAAGTGGGCGTCGGACTGTTGGGCGGCTGCGGCACATTTACCTGAATATCGACCCAATTGCCCCAGTTCAGCGCGCTCGCGGTGTTGGAGACCGTCAAGATGCTGGTCGGCGTGCTCCATCCCCCATTCGAATCGATCGCGACCGCCTGATACCGGCGCGTAGTGGTGCAATTCGCGCCGGTTATAGCGCCGCCATTTACGCTCGTGGCGGCGGGTGCGCTCAGTACGATGGCGTTGCCTGCGTCGTCGATGCCGGCGATGCTGGTCGCGAGGGCCGCGCCTGCGGCGCCAGCACCCGCGATCGAAATCGCTTGCCCCGCCTCATAGAAGCTTACGTTGGATACCTGGCAGGTGGCGCTGCCGGCGGTACACCATGCGACCGCATTTTGCACCGTGCATCCCTGCGCCAATCGAGTGAAGTGAGTGGTGGCCGAAATGTTGTTGGTAGTGGTCGTCGGTTGTGCGACGAGAGCCCGTCGGTTGCGCCACCGTGGGCGCCGCCCCTGCTCCATAGAGCGCGACGTACTGATTGAGCGCGAAGTCGGCGCTCGCGATACCGGAACAGGTAATGTTGGACTGCCCGGCGATGGTATTGCAGTTGATCCTGGTGGTACTCGCAGTCGCGCCGAAATCGAGGATATTTTTCTCGTTGGTGCGCGATCCGTTCATCGGTCCGAGGTTATCGGTGCCGTCAAATTTAAGCTGTGGCACCGGCGTATTGCACTGCCATTGCCCTCCGGTGCCGAACGCCCATGCTCCGGTCCCGCCGGCCGTGCAAGGCAGCGTGCGCTGACAATCGACGCAATAGACGACCAGGCCGTTGTCTGGGCGCCAGATTGGCGAAAGGAACGCTCTCGATCTTTGGTGAAATCGATTGGACTCCCGAAAAGCGATCGTTCAGCGCGTCGCGAAATTGCAGGCCGGCTTCGGTGCCGGTGAAATTCGGGATCGCATTATACCCGCCTGGTGACGGCAGATTTGGCGGAGGAGTTTGCGCGAATACAACAGCCGCGAGCGAAACCATCAGAGCCGCGCCGATCAGGGTAACAATACGCATTCGATAAAGATCCTTTCGCGATTGGCTACCAGTGCGAAGTTGCGACGCTGCTCCGAAACGCAGCAGCGATTTGGGCGGGAACCGATACGGGACATCGGCTGCCTTGTCAGTTTCAGTTATTTCCCTTTGCATCGCGCGTGTCAACTACTTTGGGAGACAAACCGACCCCCGCGAGCGCGCAAAAATGTAGCCAAAATGTTGCTCGAGTGTTGCTCGTGGTTGCTCGAATGCGGTTCCGAGGTGGTCACAATGTGCCATTTGAGGCTCAACCGCGCGTCAAATGACGCCTACTTGTGAATCCCGGTACCCTTCAGTACCCTCGATGCGATTGAAGCGCGCACTCGAACTGCATCGATGGATCGATCGGAGGCGGGTTGCATGAATTCAGGGGTGGTATGCATCCGGCGCGTATTCATAACCGTGTTTGCGGCCGCCCTCGCGATGCTCGCCGCGGCAGCTTCAAGCTACGCCTCAACCTACGTCGTATACATCCCGCTCGACAGCCCGATCTACGACGAACTCGACACCCTCAACTCGCTCGGCTACCTCGACGACTATATCAACGAGGTAAAACCGATCAGCCGTATCGAAGCGGCCCGCCTTACGCTTGAAGCGCAGTCGCAGTATTCCGATTCATCGGCGCCCGACCAGATCGCGCACGAACTTATCCACGACCTGCGCGACCAGTTGCATCAGGAGATCGGCTGGATTCAGTCCAACTCCGAAGACAACCCGCCGCCGGCAATCCTGCAGCCCGTCGATCGAGCCGAGCTGCAATACATCTATTCCCACGGCGCCCACCGATTTTGGCAATATGGTCCGCGCAACGGAAATTATCTCACCGCGACCGAAGGCACTCCGCTGCTGCCCGACAACGACGGCATCCCCACCTCTGCGGGAAGCAATGAGGTGGTGCGATGGGGCGCGTGGGGCGGCGTCGGCGGATTTCTCACCGGCTACGGAGAAGCGGCGGCGACCGGGCCGATTGGCAACACTCCGAGCGGCACCAGCCGCATCCGTGCGCTAGGAGCGGAAGCGGTAGCGAGCCTCGGAAATTTTGCGATTTCCGCCGGTCAGGAAGAAATGTTGTGGGGCAACAGCCATTTCGCGTCGATCATGCAAAGCGATAACGCCGCGCCGCTTCCGGGCATTCGGGTGCAGCTGATCCATCCGACCTTATTGCCGGGACCGTTTCGTTATCTCGGTCAGTTCAAATTTCAGGGCTTCTTCGCGCGCCTCGATGCGGGCCGGCAAACTTTCGTCAAGGCCGACGGCACCACCGCCAGCTTTGCGCATCCGTATCTGTGCGGACAAATTTTCGCGTTCAAACCGCTGCCCACCTTCGAATTTGGATTCACCCACGTGATCATGTTCGGGGGCTCGGGGAATAACAATTACAGCGCGGCGGGCTTTATCGGCCGCGCCACCGGCCTCAATACCGGAACTGTGGCGCAGGGAAATACCAATTCGCAGGGTGGCGTTTACTTGAAGTTCACCTTCCCCCGCCTGCGCGGTTCGATTCTGTACGTGCAAACCCTGGGCGAAGACAATCTCACTGACGAGGCGGCTCCGGTCGGACGTTTCCTGCCGTTCCTGTCAGTCTCGTATCAGGGTGGGTACTACCTGCCGCGTCTCACCGCGGACGGCAAGACCGACTTCCTTTTCGAATGGACCGTCATCGAGCCCAACTACTGCACCCATAGTGACCCGCTCTACTGGTCCTACAATGATCATCTGATGGACGATCAGCTCGGTCCCAACTCAAGCGAACTCGATTTCCAGGTCGGGCGCTGGTTTCCGAATTTGACCAAAGGCAGCGTTGATCTCTTCTGGACCAATCGCGCGCCGAAGATCTCCGGCAACACTTTTGTCCCGGCGTCACTCTACGGGCCCGCTTCAACTCTGAGTCACGAGGAAGCTTACGGAATTGGATTCGACGTGTTGGCGATTCCGCAAAACCCGCGCCTGCGCACCGACGTGCTCGCCTTCGGGAAGACCAATGTGTCGTTTCAATATGTGGATCATATGAACTTCGGGACGTCTAACTCGTTCCGGGCGCTGGTCACATTGACCATTGGGATCAAGCCAACCTGGGACGGCCTTGTGTACAAGTGATCGCGCAGTACTAATGAAACGCGTGCGAAAAAGTCACAAGACGATGGAGAGCCTGGAGTCGGGCTGCTGCGTCGAACGGCAAGGGCGTGGACAAGGGGACGCTGGATCGAGCTCTGGATCGTCTGATCGAGACCATGGACGGAGTTAACCGCGAGCTGGACGCGCTTCTGGCGAAGGCTAAAGGCGAATAGCACCTTTTTTTCGAGCGAACCTGTCACGTCCCGGCCACTCCCGTTCCGGGCCCTGGTGACTGCGGCCGCTCTCGGCTTGGCGAAGCGCGTTGCTCTACGGATTGATTGGCATTGTGAGCTCATATTCACCGACAGTGCAGTGCGCACTGCGGCCGGCGCCGGCGAACTCCACCAGACGGCGCGGGTCGGTAGTGGCCGGGTCGAAGGTATCGAACAGGTCTGCACTACTATTCGCTGGTTGTTCCACGACCCAGAACAGGGGATTTTCTGCGCCTTTGCTCCGGACCTCGTCCCGAAGAACCTTTCTGACGGTATTCTTGAAAGTCTCCATTTTCCCGTCAGGGGGCGGGTTCTTCCAGGAATGGTTCTCGACAAGGTTCGCGGGAACGCAGACCCGCACGATATTCGGGTCGCCCGCGGCCTGCAGCGGAGATCTTCCCAGCGCCGCGCGCAGGAGATTTTCGGCAAGCTGCTTCGCATGGCCGCGCTTCCGCAGGTTTCATTTGCGAAGAAAGTGATCATGTCAGTTCCCGGATCAGAATAGGCGGTCGGGCTAACCCTGCCGGACGCGGTTGCGACGGCGAGGGCAAGGGTTTCCACCGATGTGCTAAGAAGTGAGCTGGCATACTGGCGAAACGTCGGGGCGAATCGGGAATCAACATCGACCGTCCATGACTCGCCTTGCTGCTGGCTGACGACGTAGCCGTAGCCGTTTCTCTTCGTCATGACGGGAGTGAGCGTCCCACCGCTCTCTGCGCTGGGCCGGCAGATAGGCGTGGCAATTCTTCGAGAACGATTCGACATAGGAGGTGAAAAGGTCATGCGGAATTGGGTAGAGGAATCCACGTCGCGGCCAAAATCCCCGTCGAAGACTTGCTCAATGATTTTGCTTCGATAATCGTACCAGTACGATTTCGGTTCATGGACGATGCCATTCGTCGTTGAGGCCTGGGTGGCGGCGTTCTGGGCTTGCGCGTTTGGAGCAAATATGGAGAGGGTGAACACGGCCGAGATTGAACATCGAAAAGCGATTGCGGTCAGGAGGTTCGGAGTCATCGGGGTCTCCCTTCTCCAGCGAGCACAAGTTATCCAGAATTTCTATTTTCAAACCTTTGCATCGTGTCGCCGACCAAGGCGGTCTGTCAAACGGATAGTCCGAGCCCATTGTCGCGTGCGGCTTCCCCTCGCTATCTTCAATAACGGGCTGCGAATGCAGCCACGGCCATGAAATGAAGTAAAGGAGAAGTCGTCATGCGTGTCTTCGTTACCGGTGCTACAGGCTTTATCGGTTCTGCACATTGTTCAGGAGCTAATCAACGCGGGCCATCAGGTGCTCGGTCTGGCGCGCTCAGATGCGGGCGCCAAGTCGCTTGTCGCCGCCGGTGCCCAGGTGCATCGCGGTGATCTTGAAGACCTGGAAAGCCTGCGCAGCGGGGCCGCCAGGTCAGACGGCGTGATTCACTGCGCTTTCAACCACGATTTCTCGAAGTACGCGGCTAACTGTGAGGCAGACAGGCACGCCATCGAGGCTCTCGGCTCCCCGCTCGTTGGTTCTGACCGCCCCTTGATCGTCACCTCCGGGACCGCGGTCGCCTTCACGCCGGGCCGCCCCGCAACCGAAGAAGATGCGCCCATTTCGAGCTCCGCCGGCATACCCCGCAGTGCGTCGGAAGAAGCGGCAGCTTCGATGGCGTCACGGGGCGTGCGCGTGTCGGTGGTGCGCCTCCCGCAGGTCCACGACCGAATCAAGCAAGGCCTCGTAACCTTCGTTATCGCGATAGCTCGCGAGAAGCGGGTTTCGGCGTATGTCGGCGACGGGCGCTACCGCTGGCCCGCGGTGCACCTGCTCGATACTGCCCCGCTCTACAGGCTTGCGTTGGAGAAGGGTGTTTGCGGGAGCGAGGTACCATGCGGTCGGCGAAGAGGGGGTGCCATTTCGAGACATCGCTGAGGTAATCGGCCGGCGCCTGAATGTGCCGGTCGTCGCCAAGCGCCCCGAGGAGGCATCCGAGCACTTTGGCTGGCTCGGGTTTTTCATGGGTATCGACGCTCCGGCGTCAAGCGCGCTAACGCAGCAGCGGCTGGGATGGCGCCCAACGCAAACTGGACTGCTTGCCGATCTCGAACATGCGCGCGATCTCGAAGCTTGAACCGACTGCGAGCCTCGATGCGAACAGGGAGAAGGACAAAAGGTGACCGGGTTAGCCCGGCTTTCACTTTTTTCTCTGATGGTGTTTTAGCGCGACTATTTTCTGCGCAACATCGCAACCGCGCATCTGCGTTAAGACTAATCAACGGGCGTCCATAATCTAGGCAGGCGAGCTGCCGCATTAAAAGCAATCGGCCACAGCAGGTAGAAAAGCACCACCAGATACATCACCTCGTTCCCCTCACTGAACGCCCACATACCGCTGGATGCGTTTTGTTGATTGATGATTTGTGCCGTGGGTACGCCGGTGGCCGCGGATTCGAGAATTATCATCAGGTTGCGCTTCAGAACCATCAGGCGATACGCAACCTCCCACACGACTACGCAAAAACCAATTTCATACGCGATACGCAGATAGATTTTCAGGTTACCGACAAATTGCCGATACAAATCCGCGGGCGATGGTGTGCGGTCGTTGAGCATGCTCAGGATGATAAATCCGAACGGGCCCAGCACGGCCACCAACAACCACAGGTAGGATTTCTGTTTGGATTTGATCACCAGGAAACAGGTCAGGAGCCACAAGCCTGCAGTCGCTAACAACATTGCCCAAAAGGAGAGACTCTTGGCCAAGTCCAGGAGCCGATAGATTCGCGTGTAGTAATGGGGGTAACTTGCGGCAATTTCGGGATTGATGGAGGTAACGAGCATCCCGCCGATCACAGTGACCACCGGGATCATTAGAAATGCAGCGATCGCGAGGACGTAATATTTCTTGAGCATACGAGTTAAGACGCGATCGGCAAATCGGTGCGCCGATTTTGGGCGCGCGCACGAACCCGTTGCTACTAAGAGCAAATGAGTAGACGTAGCCACAAGAGGTCCACTGGTATGAAAACAACAGCAGCTGTCTTCCTCGCACTGCTCGCCGCCGGCGTCGCCGAAGCGCAGACGAGCCAATCTCAGAACACTCTTGAAGGAGATCGATCCATGACCGAGGCCGTCTGTTCGGCCGCGCCAGTGCCTCTTTGTCTTTGCCATTGAGCGCCGTGCCCAGGAATTCTCACCGAAGGTAATGCGGACATAGTGCGGAACGGGTATGTATTCATGGGCAGGATGTGATGGGGAATATGGCTGAAACTGCCGGGTGGAACTCGCCCGGCGATACCAAGCCGACGCTCTTCGCGGCGCCCCAATGGTCACGCGCCGACACCGTCATAATCGTTGGATTGTTAGTCGCCGCGGCCATCAGCCGCTTTTTCAGTTTGGGTAAACCGGCGGCGGTCGTATTCGACGAAGTGTTCCCGCTCGGAGTGGCGCGCAACTTCCTCCAGCATCTGCCGTATCGCGATACCCATCCTCCGTTCCCCGGCGAGTTGATCGCGGTGTGCATCAAGCTTTTCGGCGATCGCGCGTGGAGCAGGCGACTACCGACCGCATGCCTCGGTACGGCGTTGGTTGGGATCACCTACTTGCTGGGAAGGCGGATGTTCAATTCACGCCTTACAGGTGCAATCGCCGCGGGCTGCGTTCTTTGCGACGGCCTGTTTCTGGTCGATTCGAGACTCGCGCTGTGGGAGATCGTCTATCTCACCTTTGCCGCGTTCGCATATCTGATGGTGTTTCGATTCGCACAGACCGCCGACCCGCGCGTGCGGCGCAGATGTCTGTTGGGGATGGGACTTGCGCTCGGCTTCTCATTGGGTTCCAAGCTGGCGATTCCAGGCATCGCGGTGGTGCTGTCCATCGGAGCCACGCTATTCGTCGTCGATCGACGGTTTCGGACGATGGACTCGAGTGAGCGAGTCCCGAGCGGCGCGCGGATGAAAGAGATGTTCGGCGTCGTCGCGTTGGTCGGAGGGCTGACCGGCCTCGTTTACTTCGCGATTTTTTTGCCGATCTATTGGTTCGGATGGTGGCACGGCATCCGCGATCAGATCACCTATTACCGCACCGAGTATCAATTTCAGATGAAATTTACCGGTCCCCGCCATCATCCGTATTCGTCGCCGTGGTGGAGCTGGCCGTTGATGCTGCGGCCGATCCGTTACTATTTTCAGGAAGATTTTATCGCCACCGCGACCGGCGGATCCCCGTCGATCCGAAATATCGGCAACCCGATCTTATGGTGGGGAGCGCTGGTCGCGATCGTGCTGGTCGCGCGTCAGGTGATAAGCCGCAGGAACGCGGCGCGAGCATTCATCGTTTTGGGCTACCTGCTTTTCTTCGGGATGTGGATCCCCATCGGGCGCTACCAATTCATCTATTACTACATGCCGGCGCTATATATGGGTTTCCTCGCGCTGGCGGCGATGCTGGCGGACTGTTGGCATGGCGCCACGAAGAAGTGGGAGGAGGGGGTTTTGCTGATTGCCCTGGCGCCGCCGTTGATATTTGGCCTGGGCGCCACCCTCGGCGTGGCGGCAATCGTGTTGATCGCGATCAGCTACGTGGTGCTGGCGCGCGGGGGGCGAAATTCGGGGCGGTTGATCCTGGCGTTGTACGTTGGCGAAGCGGTGATCCTGTTTTTCTATTTCCTTCCGCTCTGGGTCGGATCGCCGATCACGCGTTCGCAATTTGGCGCCCGCATGTGGCTCGCGGGTCCGGGGCTCGCGGATTGGAACTAGCCAGGCGCATTTTCCTCTTCAGCTTGCTCTCGCTCACGCTGACGATGGGTAATTGGTCGAGCCTCGGTGCGGACGAGAATCCGGTCCCCGACGGCGATATTCCCAGTGGCGATTTGATCAACGCCAGCCATGGCGAGCCGGCCGATTGGGAGCGGGTCAGCCAGAGGTATCTCAGTTCGGAGCAGGTCGCACAGACTTTCACCTCGGCGCAGGTAGCGGGAAGTCCGCCGGAACTGCGGCTGACCAACGGCAAGAGTAATGTCGTGCACTGGGACCGGCCCGCGAGGCTGCCGCCCGGGATCTATAAGCTGAGCGGCGAAATGCACCCCGTGGGCCTTGACCCGATGCTCGACTCGGCCACGATCGGTATCAGCACCGTCAAAAGTACCTTCGGGTCGTCGTTTTCGCCGCCCGACCATTCGACCCAATGGCAAAAGGGTGGTTTGTACTTCAAGATCGGCAAAGCTGCGCGCAAGGTCAAGATTACCTGCAGGCTCGAAGGGCGCGGCACGGTGTCGTTTCGTCGAATCGAGTTGACCAGGTTGTCCAACCCGCCGGAGAGCAGCGCGACCGTGGTCGATCTCGATAAGTTTCCCGATCCGGACGAGCTGATTCCGCCACGTCCTTACGACGCGCCGACCGGCCGCCCGTGGACGGTTTTCGCGGCAATGTTTTTGCTCGCCGCCATCTCGTTTTCCGGATGGATCGCGTTGGGACCGCGGCAAGGGTGACCAACGAGGTCTTCGACGCGGATGGACCGCGCTGGCTGCGATCCGCTGGCTTTCTTCCACTCGCGCTAGCCGCCCTGACGCTCGCGATGTTCGCCGGCGTGCTGCTACTGCCCGGTGATCGGGTGCTCTCCAAGTTTGGCGAGGATCTCTCGACCGAGTTTGTCTACTGGCGCCAATTCGGATTTCAGGAGCTGCGCGCCGGGCATCTGGTCTTGTGGAACCCGCACGTGTTCAGCGGGGTTCCGTTTTTCGGCGGTTTCCAGGCCGCGCTGCTTTATCCACCGGACTGGATCTAATCTGATCCTTCCGCTGTCGAGAGCGTTAAACCTCGAAATCGCGCTACACGTATTTCTCCTCGGACTGTTCATGGCGATGTGGGTGCGGCGTTATCAGCTGCATCCAATGGCGGTGCTGTCCGGATCGGCGATGGTGATGTTCGGGGGCGCATATTTCCCGCACATCTATCCCGGCGATCTGTCGGTGCTCGATACGATGGCGTGGGTTCCGTTGATTCTGCTCACGGTCGATGAACTGATCGACGATCCGCAGCCGAAATGGGTTCTGATCGGGATCTTCGCGCTGACGATGGAGCTATTGGCCGGACATCCGCAGACCGTATTCAACACCTTGATTACCTGTCTGCTGTACGGCGCCTTGCGTTTGAAGGATGCGCCGCGAATCTTTCCGACGATACTTGCGGTCGCCGTCATCGGCATCGGCGCGGCAGCGATCGGTGCGATGCAGCTTTGGACCGGATTGCAAACCGAAGTTGAGGGCACTCGCCACGGAGGTTTGCCGTTCGCCTTCGCGGCGATGTTTTCGTTTCCACCGGAAAATTTCATCACCCTGATGGTCCCCAGCTTCTTCGGCAACCTGACTCAGGTCCCGTATTGGGGACGCTGCTATCTGTGGGAGATGTCCTTGTTCTTCGGACTGAGCGGTTTGTCGCTGGCGATATTCGGCGCCGGCTTCACGACTCCGCGGCGAACGGTGTGGCTCGCGATGGTCGCCATACTTCTGCTCATCGCGGTGGGAAATCACACGCCGCTGTTCGCGATTCTCTTTCGCTTCGTTCCCGGTTTCGATCATTTTCGCTCGCATTCGAAGTTTGCTTTGAGGCCGCGCTGTTCCTGGCCATGTTCGCCGCGGTTGGCGCCGATAGTTTGATCCGCTCACATCGCGGCGCAAAGATCGCGGCGCTTTCAGTGTTCTCGGCCGCCCTAGTTATTGGTGGGCTTGGAATATGTCTTTGGCAGGGGAGTCTCGCGGACGTATGGAGCGCGTTGCTTGGAGCGATCGCTTCGGCTCGCGAATCGTACCTGGCGCCGGGCAATTACTCGAACCCCGGTTTCATAGCCGAGACGCGCAGCTTTGCGGCAACCCAATGCCTGGTGAGCGCGGCAATCCTGTTGGTCGTCGGAGCGTTGTTCTGGATGCGTACCATCAGGACTGGCGCCGCGTACTGGCTGATCATTTTTGGGGTGGTGGAAATTTTCCTGTTCGCCCATTCAACCCTCGTTACATTTCGTCTCGCGCAGGCAGAGCCGGCCCGTCTGCGCGATTTCATGAACCATCATCCGGGCGACTGCCGAATCAAGCAGCGTAGTCTTGAAGAGAACAGAGCTATGGTGGCGGGTGCGGATGATATCTGGGGATATGACCCCGCCTTGCTCAGACGCTACGCGGAGCTGATGACCTTCTCGCAACACGAAAGCCCCGACCAGGCGAGTGAGTATCTTGATTTCTGGAACTATGGTCCGCTGCTACGCCTGGTGCGCTTGCGCTATGTGTTCAGGTCTCGCGATGACAACGCGCAGCCGATCGAGAAAGAAGGCGCGCTTCCCCATTTGTTGTTACTTAGCGCCTTCACCCGAATACCGGACCGCGACCATATCTTCGATGCGCTGATCTCGCCTTCATTCGATCCACTGAAGACTGCCATCCTGGAAAGCGATCCATCGCCGGCGCCGGCGTCCACGGGACTGCCGGGAAGGGTAGAACTGCTGCGCAGTGATAACGGCTCGTTGACCATATCGGCTAGCGTCGCCCAACCCACGCTGCTGCTGATAACCGATTCCTACAGCCGTTACTGGTGTGCGGTCGCGCTTAAGGGGAGCAGTCAGAATCGATACACGGTGCTGCCGGCCGACTACGCCCTGATGGCGGTGCCGCTGGCGGCCGGCACGCATCTGCTTCGGCTTGAGTACGCGCCCTCGGGTTACACCATTGGGCGATGGATAACGATAGTTGCGCTGGCGGCCTATCTGCTCGCGCTCGCGATATACCTGAGGCGGCGGCGAGGTTCCAGAGCTTCTGCGGCCTAGGTCCGCCACCGCGGGCCCCGCAGGCGCGCGAGTTACTTGTTTCGCCCCCCTGCAGCGTCTAGCATTCTTCACATCGGTTCCACTTGAATCGGTAGACTGCTGGTATCGGCGGGCCGGTATTCGCTAGATGGAATTTAATCTTTCCCAGCGTCACATCATGGCGTTGAACGCCTTGCTGGCGGTGGCGCTGGTATACTTTGGCGCATTGTCGGTCAACGATGTCCTTGCGCTTCGCCGCACTCCGTCCGATGCGCCGGTTCTCCGCCCGAGCTCCAGGGTCGGCGATGCGCCGGACGATCGCTCGCGCACGGCGTATCAGGCAATCGTCGAGCGCGACATTTTCAATATAGTCCCGCCGGCGCCTTCCGGTCCTCCACCGGTCGAGATCGAGGACCTGCATTTGAAGCTGATCGGGATATCGCAAATGAGCAACGGAAAGCCGTACGCGATCATTGAAGATCGCAGCGGACAGCAATCAGTCTACCGCGTTGGTGAAATGATACCGGATGCCGGGAAGCTGGTCTCCGCGAGCAAGGAACGCGCGATCGTCGAGCATGGCGGCAAACGCGTCGCGATCGATCTTCCCAAGATCGAAACGGCTGGCACGACCGGCTTTCCGGGAATGCCCGGAATGCCAATGCTCGGGATGCGGCGGCTCCGGCTTCCCGAGGAACCTGCCAGCGCCTCCGATGAATCCGATGACACCCAGGACAACGCCGGTCCGCCGGCCGAAGAGGCCAACCCCGGAGTCCCGGTTCATCCCGGTACCCGCCCCTTTCGGCTGCGGCGGCGTCGCAAGCCCGCCCCCGGTGATAGCGGTTGACCGGGGACCGCGCCGGATGGCCGGTTACCCTGGAGCTATGCTAAACTGCCGGTATGAAAAAGTTTCACCTCGGCGCACTCGCGCTGGCGTGGATTCTGATGCTGCCGGCATCGCCACAAACCAAAAATTTTCGCATCGAGCATTGTTGTTACAACACCCAAGAAGCTTGTGAGGCGGCGCTCCAGACCTTGAAGCGTCCGGGTTCCTGCGAGATGCAGAAGCTCAAGCCGCGCCCCAACGACAGCAGAGTAATATCTTCTTCCGCGCAACCGGCCAGCCAAAACTAAATCGGACAATCAGATCGCCGATCCGATGCTGTCGCGCCTGAAATCGCATTTGCTCCACTATGCGATGAAGAATTCGATGTTCTCGAGCGAGCGCACGACGCTGGTCGCGCAGACCCAGGGACGCGTGCTCGAGGTCTGCTTCGAGACCGACAAGAACCTTCCGTACTATTCTCCGTGGGTCACCGAGCTCTCGCTCGCTAGCTTCCAGAGCGGGCCGGCCGGGCGCCGCGAAACTCGCACCGATCACGGGCTTCGGGTCGAGCGATTTTTTTTGGCCAAGGATTCCACGACGCTGCCGTTCGAAGATTCCCATTTCGATTGGGTGGTGAGCACGCTCGCGCTATGCCGCCTGAAGCCTCCCGGCGCGATTCTCACGGAGATTCGCCGGGTGCTGAAGCCCTCGGGTGCGTATGCCTTTCTCGAGCACGGACGCGGCTCCGATCGCGAAATCGGCGTGTGGAAAATGTTGCTGAAACGTTGCTCGGATGTTGCCGGCGGTTGCGAACCTGCGCTCCAAATCGACGTTTTGGTCGATTCCGCGGGCTTTTCGGTAGACAAACTGGAGCGCTATGCGCTCGGCCGCCCCAAATTCCTCTCCTCGATGTATCGCGGACGCGCGCGCCCCGCGTGAGCGAAGCTCCGGCGAATCTGGCGGCTCGGCGATTTGCGGTTGTGGCAATCCCGCTAGCCGCGCTACATAAATCCAAACCCCTTCACCGTCACAAATTTTCGCGAATCTTCGGAGGACTGCTGGATGATCAAATTTTATGGAACCTCACGCTCGCGCTCCGCTCGATCTCTATGGGCGCTCGAAGAAGTCGGCGTCAAATACGAACACATCGCCGCGCCGACCACCGACGCGAAGTCGCCCGAGATGTTGAAACTCAATCCCAACGGCCACGTGCCGGTGCTCGATGACGGCGGCCATGCGATCTGGGAATCGATGGCGATAAATCTGTACCTCGCCGAAAATTACGGCAAGGGCGGGCTCTGGCCGGCCGCCGCATCCGCGCACGGCGACGTTTACAAGTGGAGCTTCTGGGCGATGACCGAGGTCGAGCCGCATCTGCTTGCGATTCTGAAGAATCGCGTGCTCCTGCCCGCCGATCAGCGCGACGAAAAGGCCGCCGCGCAAGCGGTCGAGGCGCTCAAGGGACCGCTTAAAGTTCTCGACGGCGCGCTGGCGGGCCGCGAGTATCTGCTCGGTAATCAGTTCACGATTGCCGACCTCAACGTCGCCTCGGTACTTTCGTGGGCCCCGATGATGCGAATCGACATGACTGCGACTCCCGCTGTGCAAGCGTGGCTGCGAGAATGTCTCGGCCGCGAAGCCAACGTGAAAGTGCGCGCTATGAAGTGATCTCGCTGATGAGTAGCGGGGATCGTTTACGCGATCCTCGCTGCTTCAGTTCGATGGGGCGGGAACGACGCTCGCCTACGATGGAGGCGAGATCACATCGGCCTCGTAGTCTTCGTCTTTCGAGGGACCATGGAGCCGCGTAACCCGGACCTTGGCCACTCCGCGGCCGAGTCCGATTCTTTCAGCGGCGGCTTTTGATAAGTCGATCCCGCGGCCCCTGACAAAAGGTCCGCGATCGTTGATCCGGACCACCACCGATTTTCCGTTTTTGAGATTGGTCACCCGAACATGCGAGCCAATCGGAAGTGTGCGCGATGCCGCGGTGAACTCATTCGGATCATAGCGTTCGCCGTTGCTCGTAAGGTGACCTTGTAATCCGGCTGCATACGACGAAGCGACCACGACTTTCGCCTTCGGGGCTGGTGGTGGCGCGGTCACGATGGGCGCGGTTGGGGGTGGCGGCGCCATCGCCGGAGGCGGTTGGTTTGATGCCGCCGGAGTGCATCCGCCAATGAATGCCGAAGCAATTGCGATAAGCGCGACGACGGATATGGTTGAAACACGATTCATTTTCAAGCGCGCGTTTCCTGATCGCTACTTCGCTTCGTCGAAGTAACGCATCGCACACACGACGTTGCCTTCCGTATCGCGGAATTGGATCAACTCGCCCACGGTGGGAATCGTCATCTTGGGAACGGTGATTTTGCCGCCCTCCGCCTCGACCAGCTTCGCGATCGCGTCCACGTCATCAACGGCGATAGTGCATTGAAAGCCGACGCTGCGATCTTCGTTTTTGGGGCGCTCGTGCACCGCGCCATGGATGCCGGGATTCGCCTCGTCGCCGGTCGCGATCATGAAGAAGTCGGGCGGTCCCCATTGCGAGAAACGCCATCCGAAAACGCGTCCATAGAATTTCTTCGCGCGCCCCACGTCATCTGCGTGGACATCGAAGTGCGCAATGTTTTTGGCGACCATCGGACAACCTCCTTCTCAAGCGCGACAAACCAGAGTTTTTCCAACGCGCAGAGCCCGATTCGATTGTCCCTTGACTGTCGCGACGCGCATCGGTACCTTCTCTTTGACTAACGGCCATTAATGAATATTCACCCTAACACCATGGTCCTCCCGACCACCACGAATTCGCGCGACGCCGGCAACGCAGTTGCCGTCCTCGGAAAGGCCGTTGCCTGCTGAGCGAATATTGATAATGGCTCTTAAAAGCCCCGGGTGCTTGCGAGCCCCCGGGGTTTTTCTTTTTGAATCGAGAGTGCGCCAATGACTACCGCATCTGAAAATAACGTCGCCACGACGATTCCGCGAATTCTTCGCCGCTACTATACCGTGTGGCTGATTTACGCCCTCGCCGGCGGATTTCTGTTTGGCGTGTATCCCATTTTCCTGCACGCGCGCGGCCTCAACCAGTTCGAGATCAACAGCGTGCTGGCGACCTATTTCGTGGTCTTGTTTCTGACCGACGTGCCCACCGGCGCCTTTGCCGACGCGCTCGGACGCCGGCGCGCGTTCGTGCTCGGCGCGGCGCTGCGCGTATGCGCATTCATCCTGTACTTCTTCGCGCATCACTACTGGGTCTTCCTGATCGCCGAGAGTATCGACGGCATCGGCACCACCTTCGGCAACGGCGCCATCGACGCATGGGGGGTCGACGCGCTGGATGA
This sequence comes from uncultured delta proteobacterium, assembly GCA_963747115.1. Lineage (GTDB taxonomy): Bacteria > Desulfobacterota > Binatia > Binatales > Binataceae > DATGKG01. The sequence goes on from CAVVEB010000012.1 coordinate 64,494, forward strand.
CGCCGGTTACGAGGGGGTCAAGGATCGGCTGTTTTCGCGAATCTCGCAGTTGACCACCGTCGGCTTCATGGTGTCGGCGATGATCGGCGCCTACATCGCCGATATCAATATCGCATGGCCGTGGCTATGCGGCGCGGCGGGCTACGTTATCAGCGCGGGCATCGGCATCTGGCTGATGACGGGCGAGAGGCCGAAGGCCGCGGGAATCGATTTGGCCGGGCTGCCGCGTCAGATTATTCGTCATATCGTTGAGGGTGTGAATTCCGGCTTCGGCAGCCGGACGGTGCTGCTCCTGAGCGCGGCGGGCGCGATTCAGTTCGCGGCGTGGGCGCCGTACTGGCTCGAATGGCCCATCCTGTTCAACCAGAGCTTCGGCGTCGGCGTGTGGATCATCGGATGGATCTATTGCCTGCTCTCGATCGCGCGGATGGCGGGCGCGGAGGTGGTCTCGCGCATGGCTATCGATGAATCGTCGCGGGCGGGCAGAGTCAGCGCGCTGATCGGCGCGGCCGGGATCATGCTCGCGATGGCGGGAATGTTTCAGGCCCGGCCGACGCTCGCGCTCGGATTTTTGTTCGTGATGAACATCTGCACCGGCGCGGTAGTACCGATGGCGCAGAGCTGGTTCAACGAGCAGATCGAGGCCTCGAAGCGCGCCACGATGCTGTCGTTTTCGAGCACGTTTGGAACCATGGGCGGTTCGATCGGCCTGATCATCAACGGTGTCATCGCCGATCGCCAGGGCCTCTCGATGGCGTGGCAGTTCGCGGGTGCGCTGACGCTGGCGGCGATTCCATGCTACCTGGCGCTGCGCTCGCGGGTGCCTGCGATGGCGGTGACGCAGACGGCGGCGAAATGACGGTCGCCGTGAAACATGAAAACCATCTCAATGAGATGACGATATGGGCACGAGAAAAGCGGACGTTGCAGAGTTGATCGCGATGAGAATCGGGCTGGACGCCGAGCGCGCGGGCCAGCCGTTGCGTCGTAGCGATTCGGGGGCGAAGGTCCCGACGGTATGGCGGCAGCTTATCGATCTGACCCACGACCCGGATCCGAATCTGAGGAACTGGGCGGTCGGCATTCTCTCGGACGGTTCGCCGGTGCGCTATCGGCGCGAAGTTCTGTCGCGCCTGGAGATGCTGTCCGAGGACTGCGACGGGCGCGTGCGCCGATCCGCGCGCGCGGCGCTGGAGTCATGGTTCCGCAAAGCGCAATCGAAGCTTTTGTAGAGGGGACTGTCCGTGCCTTTCATTTCCCCAACCCTTCTCTCGCTATCGCGGGAGAAGGTGGCTGGCGCGCTGGTCGCTCTTTGAGTTGCGACCAGCGTGCCAGACGGATGAGCGCCGCGCGCGCTGCGCGCGCGGTGATCGCACGCCAGGATATACGCGAGCGCGGTGCTTCCCTCGTCATCCTGAAGCAAGCGCAGCGCCGCTGAAGGATCTCGGTGGAGATTACTCGACGAGGGTTGCTTTCAGCATACGAGTGCGAACGATCGTCGGGCAGCATTGCTCACGGTGCAGGTTGATGGTGCGACTTTCCTTTGTGGGGCCACGAGATCCTTCGCGTGCGCCGTAGGGCTTCTTTATTCGCTTCGACTCCACTGCGTTCCGCCTCAGCGGCTTCGCGCAGGATGACAAAATCGAGGACGGACGGCCCAATTAGGAGGGGCACTAGCGAGACCTCCGTAGGTTCGTTACAAAAGAACAGCAGCGCAAAATGAGCGAAGAAATTAAATCCCCCAATCTGGAGTTCCCCCGCATCAAGCGGCTCCCGCCCTACGTCTTCAATGTCATCGGAGACCTATGCCGCCAGGCCCGCCGCGAGGGCGAGGACATCATCGATTTCGGAATGGGCAATCCCGACCTAGCCACCCCGCCGCATATCGTGAACAAGCTGGTCGAGGCCGCCACCAAAGCCCCCAACCATCGCTATTCGGTCTCGCGCGGGGTCTACAAGCTGCGCCTCGCCGTATGCGACTGGTACAAGCGGCGTTATGGGGTCGAGATGGATCCCGATAGCGAGGCGATCGTCACCATCGGCTCCAAGGAAGGAATCGCGCATCTTGCGATTTCGATTCTCGATCAAGGCGATGTGGTCGTCGCGCCGACTCCCACCTATCCGATTCATCAGTACGCATGCATCATTGCCGGCGCCCAGGTGCAGAGTGTTCCGCTGCGCAATGGCGACGATTTCTTCGATGAGCTGACTAACGTGGTGAGCCGATGCTGGCCGCGGCCGAAGCTGATGATCTTGAACTTCCCGCATAATCCGACCACCGCGATCGTGAACCTCGCGTTCATGAAGCGGGTGGTCGATTTCGCGCGCGAGAATGGGATTTTGGTGGTGCATGATTTCGCCTACGCGGACCTGTGTTTCGACGGCTACAAGGCGCCGTCGATCATGCAGGTGGCGGGCGCGAAAGATCTCTGCGTCGAGTTTTTCACTTTGTCGAAGAGCTACAACATGCCCGGATGGCGGGTCGGCTTCTGCGTAGGCAATCGCGAAATGGTCGCGGCGCTGACGCGGCTTAAATCGTATTTCGACTACGGCATCTTCGCTCCCGTGCAAGTCGCCGCGATCGCGGCGCTCAACGGGCCGCAGGACTGCGTCAGCGAGACCGTGACGGTGTATCGCAAACGGCGCGATGCCTTGTGCGAGGGACTCACGCGCGCGGGCTGGCTGGTGGAGAAACCGAAGGCCACGATGTTCGTGTGGGCGCCGATTCCAGAACCGTTTCGAGAAATGGGCTCGCTCGAATTTTCCAAATTTCTGCTTCGCGAAGCAAAAGTCGCGGTCTCGCCCGGAGTCGGTTTCGGCGCCGACGGCGACGGCTTCGTCCGCTTCGCGCTCATCGAAAACGAGCATCGCACCCGCCAGGCGGTTCGCGGAATCAAGCACGCGCTCACGCATGCGCCAGCGACGGGCATTCGGCGCGTGGCGCAAGCCTCGTGACCGGCGCCATAAGGATCAGCTAATTGCCGCGGGCGCTTCAAAGACCGGTGCGGATTGCCCTGCTCGGATGCGGCACCGTCGGTACCGGCGTGGTCAAGCTGATCCGGCGCAACGCCGAGATGCTGCAGCGGAGACTCGGCGGCCCGATCGAGCTGGTCGGCATCGCAGATCGGAGTTTGCAGCCCGATCGATCGGTTGGAATCACCGCCGCACTCATTACGCGCGATAGCGCCAGACTGGTTTCCCGCCCCGACGTCGATATTGTGGTCGAGCTTTTCGGCGGTATCGAGCCCGCGCGCAAATTGATCTTGCAGGCTCTGGCAGCGGGCAAGGACGTTGTCACCGGCAACAAGGCGTTGCTGGCGCAGCACGGCGAAGAGCTTTTCCGCGCCGCGAGCAAGGCCCGGATGGCGATCGGATTCGAGGCGAGCGTGGGCGGCGGGATCCCGATCGTGCGGACCCTGCGTGAGGCGCTGGCCGGCGATCGTCAGCGCGCGGTTTACGGCATCGTCAACGGGACCTGCAATTCGATCCTCAGCACGATGACGGATCAGGGCGCCGAATTCGAAACCGCATTGAAGGAAGCGCAGGCCACCGGCCTCGCCGAGGCGGACCCAACGCTCGATATCGGGGGGTACGACGCGGCGCACAAACTCTGCCTGCTGGTGACGCTCGCCTTCGGCGTGTCGCTTAAACCGGAGCAGGTTTATACCGAAGGAATCACCGCCATCACACAAGCCGACATCGGGTACGCGCGCGAGTTGGGCTACGCGATCAAGCTGCTGGCGATTGCCAAAGATGATGACGGCGCGATCGAAGCCCGGGTGCATCCCACCATGATCCCGTTTCGCCACGTGCTGGCCAGCGTCGTGGGCGCCTTCAACGCGATCTACATCCATGGTGAGGCGCTGGGTTCCACGATGTATATTGGCCGTGGCGCGGGACAGATGCCGACCGCGACCGCGGTGATGGCTGATATAATCGAGATCGCGCGCGATCGAAATTCCGGCGGCAACGCGCGTCCGCACGCGCTCGGCTATCCGGTCAGCTTCATCAAGCGCGCGCGTGTCAAGCCGATGGATGACGTGGTATGCGAATACTATTTGCGATTTATGGCGCAGGATAAACCGGGCGTACTGGGCAGAATCGCGTCGGTGCTGGGGCGCAATGGAATCTCGATGGCGTCGGTGATCCAGCATGGCCGCGGAGCCGGCAAAATGGTGCCGGTGATAATCAAGAGCCACGAGACGCGCGAACGAAACCTGACCCGCGCGCTCAAGGAAATCGCGCGCCAGAAACTGGTCGAGACCGCGCCCGCATTCATTCGAATCGAGGAGCAGCTGTAGCTCGATGGCCGCGCAAAAGAAAACCTCGAATGGCGCACCGGCGCGGCTCACGCGATGGCCCGGGTTGATCGAACACTACCGGCGCTTCCTGCCGGTAACCGATAAGACTCCAGTCGTCACCCTCAACGAAGGCAACACCCCGCTGATCGAGAGTCCTACACTCGCCGAGCGGCTCGGACCGAATATCAAGGTTTACTTGAAGTATGAAGGGCTGAACCCGACCTGCTCTTTCAAGGACCGGGGGATGACGCTCGCGATTTCCAAGGCGCTCGGCGAAGGCGCGCGCGCCGTGGTCTGCGCCTCGACCGGGAATACTGCGGCGTCGGCAGCCGCGTATGCGGCGCGCGCGGGACTTAAAGCATTCGTTTTGATTCCCAAAGGCTCGGTCGCGCTCGGCAAGCTTTCGCAAAGCGTGATGCACGGCGCGCGCGTGCTTGAGGTGATCGGCAACTTCGACATCTGTCTGAAAGTGGTTCGCGATCTGGCCGAGCGCGACCCGATCAAGATTCGGCTGGTGAACAGCGTCAATCCCGATCGCATCGCGGGCCAGAAAACCGCGGCGTTCGAGGTTTGCGATCAACTCGGCGACGCGCCCACGCATCATTTTCTCCCGGTCGGCAACGCGGGAAATATCACCGCGTACTGGGCGGGATACCAGGAATACATGAAAGAGGGTTTCTCGACCCAGGTCCCGAAAATGATGGGCTATCAAGCGGCGGAGTCGGCGCCGATCGTGATCGGACGGCCGATCGATGATCCCAAGACCGTCGCGACCGCGATCAAAATAGGTAATCCCGCGAGCTGGAAGCAGGCGGTTGCCGCGCGCGACGAGTCCGGCGGCATCATCGATATGGTGACCGATGGGGAAATCCTCGCGGCCTATCGATTGATCGCGGGTATGGGCGTCTTCGCGGAACCGGCATCGGCGGCTTCGGTCGCGGGGCTGCTGAAATTTGGCGCGACCGGCGGCATCCGCCCGGGATCGGTAGTGGTCTGCACGCTAACAGGACACGGGCTTAAAGATCCGGACACCGCGCTGAAAAATCTCAGTAACACGATCGTGGTCGAACCGGACATAAAGAAAGTTCTCAAAATTCTGGAGAACGAGTGAGCGTGAAGTACGTCATCATCCATGGAGACGGAATGGCCGACTGGCCATGCGACGAACTCGGCGGCAAGACGCCGCTGGAGGCCGCGCGCAAACCCAACATGGACCTGATGGCGACGCGTGGCACCCTCGGCCTCGTCGCGACGATTCCCAATGGCATGCCGTCAGGCAGCGACGTCGGCACCATGACGATGCTCGGTTACGATCCCAAGCGCTATCACACCGGTCGCGCGCCGATCGAGGCCGCCAGCATGGGCATCGCGATGGGTCCCGATGACGTCGTGTTCCGCATGAACCTGGTCTCGCTCAAGGGTGACGGGGGCGCGATGGTGATGAACGATTTCACCTCGGGCCACATCACCAGCGAAGAAGCGGCGGCGATCGTCGGCGATCTTCGCACGCAACTCGCGCGCGACGGTATCGAATTTTTCAACGGCGTCAGCTATCGGCATCTGATGGTATGGCGCGGCGGTCCGCGCACGACCAGACTCACGCCGCCGCACGATATCACGGGAAAACCGATCGCAAGCCATCTGCCTGAGGGCGAGGGCGCGGAGAGATTGCTGACGATCACGAAAAAGTCGCAGGAGATTCTGCGCGAGCATCCGGTGAATCAGCGTCGTCGCGCCGAGGGCAAGACCGAGGCGACCTCGGCGTGGTTCTGGGGGCAGGGCACGCGTCCTGCAGTGCCCACGCTGAAAGATCGCTTCGGAGTCGAGGGCTCGGTCATCTCGGCGGTCGATTTGGTTAACGGACTCGGCCGTCTCGCCGGCCTCGAACTGATCACGGTGCCCGGTGCGACCGGTTTCCTCGATACCGATTACGCGGCGAAAGCGCGTTACGGTCTGAAGTCGCTCACTAAGAAAGATTTCTTGCTGCTTCACATCGAAGCGCCCGACGAAGCCGGACACATGGGCCGCGCCGATCTCAAGACCGAAGCGATCGAGCGTATCGATGAATTGATCCTCGGACCGATGATCGCGGGCCTGAATGCGATGGGCGAATTCCGCCTCCTCATCCAGCCCGATCACGCGACCCCGAGCAAAATCAAAACTCATTCGAGCGAAGCCGTTCCGTTTGCGATATTATCGAACCGATCATTTTCCGATGGCGGCAGGAAATCTCGCCGCTATACGGAGGCCGACGCCAAAGCGGCTGGAGTCGCGGTGACCGACGGCTACCGGCTGATCGAAACCCTGTTCGGTCGCGACGGCGTGATCGAAGCGAAGTGATGTAGTAGCGGCAGGAGTATCAGATGGATCGCAACCTGGCCCTCGAAGTCGCACGCGCGACGGAAGCTGCCGCTCTCGCGGCCGCGCGGTTCATTGGTAAAGGCGACGAGCGGATGGCGGATCGCGCGGCCTGCGACGCGATGCGAAAGGCGCTCAACGCGATCAACATGGACGGCAAGATCGTCATCGGCGAGGGCGAGCAGGCCGATGTCGACGTTCTCTACAACGGCGAAATAGTCGGGGTCGGCTCCGGACCCGAGGTCGACGTCGCGCTCGACGCGCTTGAAGGCGCGTTCATTTGCGCCACCGGCGGTCCCAACGCGGTTTCGTGTATCGCGCTCTCGGAACGGGGAAAGGTTCTGCGCTGCCCCGATACTTACATGGACAAAATCGCCACCGGGCCTTCCGGCGTCGGGGTGATCGATCTCGACCGCTCGCCCGCCGACAATCTCAAGGCTTTGGCGGAAGCGAAAAAAGTTTACGTTGAAGATTTGCGCGTGGCGATCCTTGACCGCCCGCGGCATGAAAAGCTCATTGCCGAAGTGCGCAAGGCGGGCGCCGGAATCAAGCTGCTTTCGGCCGGCGACCTGTCGGCGGCGATCGCGACCACCCGGCCCGAAAGCGAAATCGACATGCTGCTCGGCGTCGGAGGAGCTCATCAGGGAGTGCTCGCAGCCGCTGCCATACGTTCGGCGGGGGGCGAGATGCAGGTGCGCTTTATGCCGCGCAACGAAGCCGAAGCCGAGGAATGCCTCAGGATGGGAATCCTCGATTTGAAGCACCGCTATACGCTGGGCGAGGTGTCGGGCGACAACGTGATGTTCGCGGCGACCGGAGTGACGACCGGCGACTATCTGCACGGGGTGCGATTCTTTTCCGGCGGTGCGATGACGAACAGCGTCGTGATGCGCTCGAAGACGCGGACGGTCCGCTTCATCGAATCGATCCATCATTTCGACTTCAAGCCGGAATACTAGAACTTCGGACCCCGTTGACAGTTTCCAATTGAAGTTGGAATGTCGCGATCGTCTATCCTTCGGGTGAGGTTTTCAACCGGTGCAATTGACCGACGTAATCTTTGACCACGCCGCGATATCGACGCTTACCGTCGACCGGCCGGCTGCGCTCAACGCGCTGAATCGATCGGTTCTCGAACAGATCACGTTCGTGCTGCGCGAGGTTCGCCACGACACTTCGGTGCGGGTGCTGATCGTCACCGGCGCGGGAGATCGCGCATTCGTCGCGGGCGCGGACATCGCCGCGATGTCGAAGATGAGTACGGTCGAAGGATTGGAGTTCTCGCGCCTCGGTCATCGTGTGATGCAGACTATCGAGGATCTTCCGATTCCTGTGATCGCGGCGGTCAACGGCTTCGCGCTTGGTGGCGGCCTCGAACTCGCGATGGCGTGCGACCTGATCATCGCGAGCGAAAAGGCGCGCTTCGGTCAGCCGGAAATAAATCTCGGCCTGATTCCCGGATTCGGCGGTACCCAGCGCCTGCCGCACCGTATCGGACAGGCCACGGCGCGCGAGCTGATCATGACCGGCGAGATGATCGATGCGAAAACCGCGCTGGAGCTGGGGTTGGTGAATCATGTGGTCGCGCCGGATCAGCTAATCGCCGAGACGCGCAAGCTGGCGGAGAAAATCGCCTCGAAGTCGGCGATCGCGTTGCGTCAGGCGAAGGCCGCGCTGCATGCATCGTTCACTATGGAAGAGGATGCCGGTCTGCGGTTCGAGCAGGAATCATTTGGTGTCGCTTTCGCGAGCGAGGATCGGATCGAGGGCACCACCGCTTTCGTCGCTAAACGCCAACCGTCCTGGCGTCATAAGTAGCGGGCGTCTCACCGCGAACTCTTTTTACTGTCATCCGAGTGAAAACTGCCGAAGCCGAGGGATCTCGGCGCGGCGATTCGTTGTTCGCGCTCAGCACCGCCCGGCGATGCCGAGAGCCGTTTCTATCGACCCGACGAGCGGGCTAAGCTAAGAAATCTGATATCCACCTATGGATCTGGAACTCACAGAAACCCAGCGCCGAGCGCGCGATACCGCACGCCGCTTTGCCCGCGAAAAACTCGCTGCCGCCGGCATCGAGACCGACCGGACCCATCGCTATCCAGCTGCGACCATCGCGCAGCTCGGCGAGCTCGGTATGATGGGCGCCTTCATCCCCGAGAAATACGGAGGCGCAGGCCTCGATCAGGTTTCTTATGCGCTGATTCTCGAGGAGCTCGCGGTTGAATGCGCTTCCACCGCGGTTATCGTATCCGCGCACCTGTCGCTCGCGTCGTGGCCGATCCTCGGGCTCGGCAACGATCGTCAACGCGAACGCTTTTTGCCCCGGATGGCGACCGGCGAACGGATCGGATGCTTCGCGCTCACGGAGCCGCAGGCCGGCTCGGACGCCGCCGGTCAAAAAACCAGGGCCATTCGCGACGGTGATTACTACGTCATCAATGGCACCAAGAATTTTATTACCAACGCGCCGCAGGCCGGCGTGGCGATCGTGTTTGCGATGACTGATCCGGTCAAAGGTAATCAAGGGATCAGCGCCTTTGCGGTTGAAACGACGGCGCCCGGATGGCAGGTCACCCGGGTGGAAGACAAGATGGGCATCCACGGCGCGCATAGCGCCCAAATTAGTTTCACGGATATGCGGGTGCCGCGTGAAAACCTGCTGACAGCGGAGGGCGGGGGGTTCAAGGTCGCGATGAAGACGCTCGACGGCGGCCGCATCGGAATCGCGGCGCAAGCGATCGGCATCGGGCGTGCCGCGCTCGAGGACTCGCTGAAATATGCGAAGGATCGCCAGACCTTCGGCAAGCCCATCGCGCAGCATCAGGCTATCCAATGGAAGCTGGCGGACATGGCGGTCGCGATCGACGCGGCCCGTCTCCTCAATCTTCGTGCGGCATCGCTTAAAGATGCGGGCCTGCCGTGTACGCAAGAATCGGCGATGGCGAAGCTGTTCGCCGCCGAAACTGCGATGAGCGCGGCAATCGAGGCAGTCCAGATTCACGGCGGCTACGGTTACACCAAGGAATTTCAGGTCGAGCGATATTTCCGCGACGCGAAAATCACTGAAATTTACGAAGGTACTTCCGAAATTCAGCGCCTGGTGATCGCGAACCGGGTGCTCGGGATGCGGTGAGGGCGAGCGTGTCCAAAAAAGAAAAGTGGCTCGCGGGTACCTATCGAGACGCCCGGGAACGGCCGATCCGATTTTCGACCATCTCGGATATGGAAGTCGCTCCTCTGTACACACCCGATGATGTTTCCGGACGCTACGAAGACAAGCTCGGCAATCCAGGAGAGTATCCATACACGCGCGGTCCCTATGGCTCGATGTATCGAGGACGGCTGTGGACCATGCGCCAGTTTGCGGGCTTCGGTCTCGCCGAGGACACGAACGCGCGATTTCGTTTCCTGCTCGGCCAGGGCCAGGACGGGCTCTCGACCGCCTTCGATATGCCGACGCTGATGGGTTATGACGCCGATCACGAACGTGCGCGTGGAGAAGTCGGGCGCGAAGGCGTCGCGGTCAGCACCATCGAGGACATGATGACCCTGTTCCGCGGAATCCCGCTCGATCAGGTCAGCACCTCGATGACGGTGAACTGCTCCGCGTCGGTCCTCCTCGCGATGTATCTGGTGATGGCCGAGCGCAACGGGATCGCGTGGGAGCGCGTCGGCGGCACCATCCAGAACGACATGCTCAAAGAGTTCATCGCGCAGAAGGAATGGATCTCCCCGCCCTCGCCGTCGCTGCGGGTGGTTACCGACATGATCGAATTTTGCGCGAAGAAAGTTCCGCGCTGGCACGCGGTATCGATTTCCGGCTACCACATTCGTGAAGCCGGTTCGACCGCGGTGCAGGAACTCGCGTTCACGCTCGCGGACGGCATTTGTTACGTCGAGGACGCGATGAAGCGCGGCCTCAACGTCGACGACTTCGCGCCGCGGCTATCGTTTTTCTGGAACATCCATAGTGACTTCCTCGAAGAGGTCGCCAAGTTACGCGCCGCGCGGCGCCTGTGGGCGACCCTGATGAAGGACCGCTTCGGTGCGAAGAATGCGCGTTCGATGAATCTGCGTTGCCATGCGCAAACCGCGGGAGCTTCGCTCACGGCGCAACAGCCGATCAACAACGTGGTGCGGGTCGCTCTCCAGGCACTCGCCGGCGTAATGGGCGGAGTGCAATCGCTCCATACCAACTCGATGGACGAGACGCTCGCGCTGCCGACCGAGCAATCGGTGATGGTCGCGCTGCGGACTCAGCAAATAATTGCCGAAGAGACCGGAATCACGAATACCATCGATCCGCTCGGCGGCAGTTTCGCGATCGAGGCGCTCACGGACCGGATGGAAGCGGAAGCGGCGGAATATATTCGCAAGATCGACGAGATGGGTGGAATGCTCAAGGCAATCGAGACCGGGTATCCGCAGCGTGAGATCGCGGAGGCCGCATTCGCGTATCAGCGACAGCTCGAGAAGGGCGAAAAAACGGTGGTGGGCGTGAACAAGTACGCCATTCCCGAGGAGATTCCCATCGCGACGCTAAAAATCGACAAAGAACTTGAGGAAAGGCAGGTCCATCGCGTCCGCAAAATCAAACGCGAGCGCAATTCGACCTCACTCAAAGATGCGCTCAAACGGGTCGCCGAGGCTTGCCGATCCGGTGAGAATTTGATGCCGCCGATTTGTGACGCGGTACGGAGCAGCGCGACTGTCGGCGAGATTTCGGATATCTTCCGATCGGAATTTGGGGTCTACACCGACCCCGGCTGGATCTAGATGGCGGACCAACGACTCAGAATCATCGTTGCCAAACCGGGCCTCAACGGGCACGATCGCGGCGCAAAGATCATTGCTCGCGCGTTGCGCGACGCCGGCTTTGAAGTGATTTACACCGGACTTCATCAGACCCCGGAGATGATCGCGGCCGCGGCCGTGCAGGAAGACGCCGACGCGGTCGGGCTCAGCGTACTATCGGGTGCGCACATGACGCTGTTTCCGGAAGTGCTCCGCCTGCTGAAAGAAAAGGGCGCTGGGGACATCGCGCTATTCGGCGGCGGTATCATTCCCGACGAGGACGCGGTGAAGCTCAAACTGATGGGCGTGCGCGAAATCTTCACGCCGGGCGCTTCAACCGACGATATCGTGAAGTGGGTCAACCAGAACGTTCATCCGCGCGATTGAGTCGCCGCTTTTCGAAAAACAAATGAACTTCGAACTTACCGAAGAACAGCGGCGCATTCGCGACACCCTCGCCGACTTTGCCGAACACGAGATCAAGCCCCATTGCACCGAATGGGACAAAAAAGAGATTTTCCCGCGTGAAGTGATTCGGAAACTCGGCGAACTTGGATTTTTGGGCGTCGCTTTCCCGGAGAAATGGGGCGGCGGGGATGCCGACACACTTTCGCAAGTGTTGGTGGTGGAGGGCCTCTCGCGCTACGACGCGTCGATCGGACTCACAGCCGCGGCTCATATGTCACTCTCGACCGGCCATATCGCGAGCTTCGCATCCGATGAAATTCGCGATCGCTACGTTCCGGCGATGCTTTCCGCGCGGAAACTCGGCGCGTGGTGTCTGACTGAAGCCAGCTCGGGTTCGGACGCAGCCACGATGACGACACGGGCCAATCGCGTTGGCGACAACTACGTCATCAACGGCGCTAAGATGTTCATCACGAATGGCACGGTCGGCGACGTGTACGTGGTGATGGCGAAAACCGATGACGACAAAGGCCGCGGCGGCATTACGGCGTTCATCGTGGATCGCGCGACCGCCGGACTGAGCAACGGACGGCGAATCGAAAAGCTGGGGCTACGCGCCTCCGATACTGCCGAGGTGATCTTCGAAAACGTCACGGTACCGGCGCGCAACCTCATCGGCGAATTGGGTGGCGGATACTCGCAAGCGATGAAGGTGCTGGAAGGCGGACGCATCGGAATCGCGGGATTCGGCGCCGGAATCGCGCGTGGTGGTTTCGAAGAAGCGAAGGCCTACGCCCTCGAGCGCAGACAATTCGGACAACGGATCGCGGATTTCCAGGCCATCCAGTGGATGATCGCGGACATGGCGACGCGCATCGATGCGTCATGGGCACTGATTTGCCGTGCCGCGCAATTGAAAGATCGCGGCCAGCCGTTTGGACGCGAAGCCGCGATGGCTAAGTTATTCGCGTCGGAAACCGCGATGTGGACGACTACCAAAGCGGTGCAGATTCACGGCGGCTACGGTTACGTTACCGACTTTCCGGTCGAGCGTTACATGCGCGACGCGAAACTCGCGGAGATTGGCGAAGGCACCAGCGAAGTGCAGCGCATGCTGATCGCGAAATCGTTGCTGCGCGACGGTTACACACCCGCCTAGTCAGGCCTTCGTCGCTACGACGAACAAGTAGTCACCGAGATCGTTTTCGTATCGCGACGCGACCTCCTTAAAGCGGCCCGAGTCGAGATCCCCTTTTAAGCGCGCGAGCCCGATCGCGATTTCTTCGGAAGTCGCGAGGCCGCCCGCGAAGCTCGAAATGCCGGCGCGAACTGCGGGATCGAAATAAATCTCAGGCCGATACTTGCCGGCGTACATAAACCAGTCCTGCAGGTCGCGCGGAATCGTCCAAGGGTCCAACTCGACTTTCGAGAAACCCGCGCGCTTCAAATGATGCACAACCGCCTCGGTATCCTGGGTCTGCTGGATCACCGCGGCCATCATTTGTGGAAAATATTCGTTAAGCCAATAGCCTGCGAGCTGCGCGCGATCGCTGGTGAAGATGACGTATCGGCCGGAATCGATCACGCGAAAAGCTTCTTCGAAGGCACGCCACGCATTTTTCATATGATGGATCGCGAAGGTGCAAGTCGCACCCTCGAAGGATCGATCACGAAATGGCAGCGCCTCCGCGTCGCCCTGCAGCCATTTGACGCGGTCGCTCTTCTGCCGAGCCTTGTCGAGCATCGTCGAAGTGAGTTCGAGTCCACATATCCGGGCCCCTATTTTCTGCAGCGCAACCGTGTAGTTGCCGCTGCCACACGCGATGTCGAGGTAGCGAGCGGCGGACTTGAGTTCGAGGTGCGATGCAAGCTGCCGAGTGACATTCGGATCCGCCTTGCGTGTGGTGTCGTAGGTGCCACCGATCCGGTCGTAGAGCTGCATGCGTCGAAGCTATATCAGTCTTCCAGCAGGCGCGCACGAATCTGCTCGAGGCATTGCTCCTCAACGCCGATCGCGTCGCGCATAAATGCCCGGATGCCGCCGGCCTCGTCGATTGCTTCGAACAGCGGCACCAGTTGCTCGGGCTTGAGCGGTGCCTTGGGAAAAACCAGGTTGCTCTCCAGAAAGTCCTCAACAATACGATCGCGCTCGACCCCGAGGAGATCGAGCAGCATCGCGGCGCCGACACCAGTACGATCGCGGCCGGCCGAGCAGTGAAATAGCAGTGGGTAAACCTCCGGCTCGGCCAACAAAGTGTAGAAGCGTCTCCAGTCGGTAACCAGGGTCATCACTAGAAACAGATGCTCTTTGCCGCGCTCGCGCGAAAACAGGGTTTCGTTCGTCGTCTCGAACCACACGTCACCCATCGGAATGTGTTCCCATCGCAGCTGCCGAATAAATGAATCGTCCGGAGCGCCCAGATGCTTCACCTCAACCCGACTTTGCAAGGTGACCACTGTTCGCAATCCACACTCCCGCATCGGGTGCTGATCGGGAACCCGAGCCAGATGCGAAGAGCGATAGATCATTTTGCTCCTGACACGGCGGCTTTCGCGCGTGGGATATCCACCGAGATCGCGGAAGTTGCGCGCCGAGACCTTGCGCAGCAAATCGAAATCGATAATGACCCGGCGCGTCTCGGTCTCGTTCAGATTGTCGTTCCGGTCTTGGGACAAAACAGCTAGATCCTCTGCCCGAAGCGCGGCTAGCGCGACGACACGATCTTATATTGTGGCCGGAAAGTGTGCGATAGCCGCGTTGGGAAAATCACTACTGATCGGTTTACTCGAATTTCGTTAATAGACTAGAGTCTATTTGTATGTCGGAGTCTACGGAACAGATAAGTTCGACTGCGCCATTTGCTTCGCGACGCGGTCGGAAAAAAGAGCGCACTCGGAGCGGAATATATTCCGCTGCGATGAAATTGTTTTTGCGGCGCGGCTTCGATGCAGTTACGATCGAGGAGATTTGTGACGCCGCCGATGTCGCGCGCGCGACCTTCTTCCTGCATTTCTCTACCAAGGAAGCGTTGCTGACCGAGTATGGAATCCGCGCCAACCACGCGCTGATCGAGTTGATTCGCGCGACTCATGGCAGTGCAACAGCGACCCTCAAGTCCGCCCTCAAGATGCTGGCCGAGCGCGCGATGAGACAACCGGACGTGGTCAGACTGCATGTGCGGGAGCTCTTGTCGCGCCCACCGGCGTTCCTGGAATCGCAACAGGAGCAAACCGAGAACCTGGTCTCTCTGCTCGCGGCGGTGATCCGACGCGGACAGGCTGCTGGCGAATTCCGGCGTAAGATTGAACCTGCACTGGCCGCAGTGGCGCTCTGCTCGACCTATTTCGCGCTCATTTACGAATGGGCTCGGCGTGGCGGCAGACTCGATATCGAAGCGGCCATCGCCCAGACCCTCAACATCGTTCTAGTGGGACTGAGTGAGAAGAAGACCAGGCGATTGTCGGGCCGAGCCAGTTTGGCGATTCGGGATTCTGTGGAGAAGGCGAGATGAACAAGCAACCACACGCGCTCGTCATCGGTGGGAGCATGGCCGGAATGTGCGCCGCCAGAATTCTGAGCGACCATTTCGAGAAAGTCACAATTGTCGATCGTGACCACTATCCCGAGGGGGCATTCGAGCGTGCCGGGGTTCCGCAAAGCCGCCACGTTCACGTACTGCTGGCACGCGGGCGCGTCGAATTGGAAAATCTGTTTCCCGGATTTGAGCAAACGGTTCTCTCGCGTGGCGCGCTCGATACGGATTTCGGATGGGACTTCGCGGCGCTGCGCGCCAACGGATGGGCGCCGCGCGAGGTATACGGAATCAAGCTTCTGCACGGAAGCCGGGTGTTACTGGAAGCCGTAGTGCGTGAATTTCTCCGAAAACATCGCAACGTTGAATTCATCGAGGACACTCGCATTACTGGTTTGATGGTGAATGAAAATCGGTCGCGGGTGCTCGGCGTAAAAACCATCTTGAGCGGCGATCGCGAAACTACCGGCGAGCTGCGCGCGGACTTGATCGTCGATGCGAGCGGACGATCATCCAAAGCGCCCAACTGGTTGCAGGAGATTGGCCTTCCGGCTCCCGATGAAATCATCGTCGACAGCCACAGTGGATATGCGTCGCGATGGTTTCAGGCGCGGCCGCCGGAGCAGCGTCCCAAGGAGTGGTGGTGGAAGGCCGCGTGGATCGATCCGAAGATCGGTGAAAATCCCTATGCCGGCGTGTTGTTCCCGGTCGAGAACAATCGATGGGTCATTACGATCGCAGGACTCGCGAAGAACTATCCACCCAACGACGTCGAAGGGTTCATGGCGGCACTGAGCAAGTTGCGCTCGCCGCTCATCGCGGAAGCGGTCAAGTATGCCGAGCCGATATCGACCGTGTATTCGCATCGCTCGATGGCGAACCGATGGCGTCGCTACGATAAGTGGCCTGCGCGGCTCGACGGATTTGTCGCGCTCGGCGACGCGGCTTGCGCATTCAATCCGGTCTACGGACAGGGCATGACGACGGGCGCGCTCTCGGCACTCACGCTGCGAGATACAATCGTCAATCTGGGCATCGACCATCCCGAGTTGCCGCGCAAGTTTCACACCGCGCAGGCGCAACTGCAAAAGGGTCCATGGGGTATGGCGACCGGCGCGGACTTCGCGGTTCCGGGCGTGATGGGTCACAAACCGCTTGCGAGCAAGATCTTCGATCCGATGTTTCGACTCATCATGGAATATTCCGCCGAGGATCCGGTCGTGCGTATGACGGTCGGCAAAGTCATTCATATGCTTCGGCCGCCATCGGATCTGTTCGCGCCGTCGCTGTTGGCTCGAGCACTTCGCAACACAGTGAGGGGAATGCTGAAACGCACTCCGGTGCCGACAAGTTACCCCGCGATGCCGCCTCCGCAGTGGGCCAACGCAACTCCGGCTTCAGCCTAGGCATCTGGAGCAGTGCGACGCCCCGTGTGGCATCGACGTTTTCGTTAAAGCTGCGGCGCGCTAGTGCTGGATTTCGGATTCGGTCAGCGAAAGATATTCCCGATAGGGCGCGCAGGTCCGACGCAATTCATCATTGGATCCGGTCGCGACGTTGGTTCCGTCGCTAACGAAAATCACCCGGTCGCACGCGGCGAGCGTTCCGGCGCGATGCGCGATCGATGCAGCACGATTCGCTCCGCGCGATTTCGCGCAGCGTGCGCATCAGGCCGGTTTCGTCGCCCGGGTCGAGCGGCGCGGTCGGCTCATCCAGGATCAGCATATCGGGATTGCGCAGCAGGGCGCGCGCGATCGCGATGCGCTGCTTCTGACCAACCGACAGCCGCGTGCCGCGCCGGCCGAGCATCGTGGCGTAACCGTCGGGCAGCCGTTCGATGAATTCCGCTGCGCCCGCCATCGCTGCCGCCGCGCGGCACCTCGCGTCCGCTGCGCCGCCGCGCTCCCGTAGCGGATATTTTCCTCGATGGTCCGGGAGAACAGCGCTTCGTGCTGGAAGACGAAGCCGACCGGCCGCGAAGCGCGGTGCAGTGAAACCTCGCGCGCGTATCGATACCGTTGAGCAGCACCGCGCCGGCGCACGGCTCGATGAAGCGCGGGATCGACGAAGATGAGCGTGGTCTTGCCCGCGCCGTTGGGTCCCGCGAGCGCGGCCAGCTCGCCGGCCTTGAGCAGTCATCGAATGACGATGCTCAGGAACTACGGGGACGGCGGCATCGTAGGCGACGATCACGTCGCGAAGTTGAAGCTCGCGTCGATTGTGCCCGGATCGAGATCGCGCACCGCGCCGTTGGGCTGAGTCTCGTCGAGACGATCGAGCACGCTGTAGAATCCGGCGTCAGTCCGGAAATCGGAGCCTGAGATCGTGGCCCAGGTGTGACCCAGCTCCGTCATCGGGCGGCCCAACGAGTATCCCGGCGTAAGCGGCCAGCAGCGCCACGTCGCCAGAGCATTAGCTTGCCCGCGAGCACTTGGCCGAGAAGCTGCGTAAATGGCGGCGCCGAAAAGTATCCAAGCGGATCGGGCGCGAGCAGGAGAATCACGACAACAGAAGATGAATCGCGACAGATCCGCAGCGTCGCCTGCGAACGAACGCCAACTCGCCGCGTCGACCGCGGTCCGTCTCGCGCTCTTCCTGGCACGAAGGCCTTGATCAGACTGCACTTGTGCGAAGCGCTCTTCGAACGCGGCCATGACCGTCGCTGCCGCGCTCGCGCATGCCGCTGGGCCCTGATCGCGGAGGGTCCTCGCGAACAGGGCGCACGCCGATCGCGACCATCGGCAAAATCAGCGCGGCGAGAGATCGGGATCATCGGTTCGTTGGGGAATTGCAAGGTCAGAATCGTGAGTCCGAGCAGAAAGGCGAAGACGTGATCGAAAGGATCGGCGCGACGAATTCCGTCGATAGAGAACGCTCGCCGATCGCGGCGCTGTCATGCATCACGCGAAACACCGCGTCGCCGATTTCTGGTCGGCGTACAGCTTGAGCGGCGAGCGCAGAAAGCGTTCGTAGACGGTGATCCGCAGCGCCTGATTCATCCGCTGCGTGAGGTCGATCGTGACCCAGACTTCGAGCAGGCCGAACAGCCCGCTGCACAAGCTCCACCCATGCCGGCTTGCCCTCCGCTGGCACCGGCCTGGTCGAGTCCGCCGCTGCCCACGTCGGTATCGACGGGATGCGGAAAATCGCCCGACATTCCAATTAGAAGCGCGGTAACGAGTAAGAAGGTGACGATCACGCTCAGGAGCGCGGCCCGATCCGTGCCCGCGATCGGTGAGCAGGATTCGTCCAGGTAGGCCGGTTAGCGGATGCGCGTTGATGACGTTGTCGATGATAATCTTCATCGGCCATGGGGAGACGCAGAAAAAACAGCATCGAGCCGATTGCGATAAGCGATTTGAGGATCACGAGGCGGCGATGTGGAGCGAAAAACTGGCAGCTCTTCACTAGGAGCTGATACGTCTCGCGGAAACTGAGTGAGCGGTGTTCGGTGGCGTAGAGATCGTTAAGGCGCGAATCGCCCATTTCGGCGCTCGCGGCAATGTCATTGTCGCGGAGAGAAGCGGCCGCGGGTGACGATTCAGCCATCGATGACCTCGGCGATCGACGGCTCTTCAAATGCGCCGCGGTCCGCTTCGAATACCCGGCCCTCCGCGATTTGATAGATCCGATCGGCCTGTGCGGCGGTGCTGCCCCGATGGGTGGCGATCAAAGCGATGCGCTCGCCGGGACGCTCGGCGATCCATTCGCGAATGCCCCGCATCACCAGATCCTCGCATCGCGGAATCCAGCGCTGAGGTAGGCTCATCGAGAATCAATATCGGCGCGTTACGAAGGAACGCGCGCGCGAGACTGATGCGTTGCGCCTGTCCGGTAGATAGCTTGGCGCCTTTTTCGCCGAGTACGGTGTCGAGACCCACGGGAAGCGAGCGCACGAATTGCGCAAGGCCGCTGCGCGCAACCGCATGCAAAACTTCTTCGTCAGTCGCATCGACGCGTCCGTAGGCGATGTTATCGCGCAGGGTCGCCGTGAACAGCGGGTTTTCCTGCAACGCGACGGAGATCAGATGACGATATTGTTCGAGATCGAACTCGCGAACATCGTTGCCGTCGAGCGAGATGCAGCCCTCGGCCGGATCGAAGAAACGCAACATCAATCCGATCAGGTGCTCTTTCCGGAACCACTTGGACCGGCGACGGCGGTGATTTCGCCGACCTTCGCGCGCAAGCTGATCGAGTTGAGGACGATCGATCGCGCGTCGTACGCGAAGCTGATCCGATCGAAGGCCAACTCGCGCGAGGGCAGGGCAGGAACAAGGCTGCCGCCACGAACTTTTTCCTCCGGCATTTTCGCCATCATCTCAAAGACTCGCGACAGAGCGATCCCGACGTCCTGCAGCAGTCCCCAAGTCCGTGCGAGATCGCGCACGCGAGTGCTCATCCCGCTGAAGACCCAAAGCGCTCCTTGAAGAACGCCGAGCGATGCGGCAGCCCGAAAGGCGCCAGTGCGGGTGCCGTGTAGCACCTCGACGCGCCGAAGTAAATCGCACCCACGTAGGCGAGGGCGCAAAAGACACTGATGATGACGCGATAAACTACCAATCGCATCCGAGCGCGGCGCGCCGCCATGAAAGCTTCCCAATTGTCCGCGGCGTAGAGTTCGGCCTCGGAAGCTTCACGCCCGAAAGCCTTGACCGCTTTTATCGAGGCCAGCGTTTCTTCGATTCGGGTTGTAGCTTGCGCGGTCGCTACGCGTTCATCGAGGAATCCACGACGGAGCGGCTTCGCAAAAGCCCACGCGACAACCAGATTGGCGGGGATCAGCGTCATGGCGATCAGCGCGACCCGGGAATCGAAAGCGGTCAGTACCAGGATGTTGACCAAGATGATCGGCAGCATGTGCAACGGTTGGATGACGAGTCCGTTGATGATATGTGGAATCGCCGCCGAGTCCTGGAACATCCGGAAGATTGCGTCGCCGATTTTTTCTTCCGAGTGAAAGCGGAGGCTGAGTTCCTGAAGTCGCGTGTAAAGATCGACGCGAAACCGGTTCGTCATGCGCTGCAGAATCCAGATGCCATATGCGACCAGCGCGGTCCCGTATGGAATCGAAATGAGCAGCATGATTCCGGTGAACACGCACGCGCGCCACAAGATTTCGTGATGGTCGGCCGTCATTGGAACCCGGAGCATCCAGGCCTGGAACCGGTTGATGGCTTTGCCGTTGCCGATCACGTCGAAGAACACCCCGGCCATCGCGAGTGCGAATAAGCCGCCGGGCAAGCCCGGAATCGCAGATAGCAGCAGGTAAGTGAGATGTCGTTTGTATGGTTTGATGAACGGCCAGACCCGCGGGACTAGCCGAAAGATGTCGCGTGAGCGAAGGTCGCGGGGTTCGGGAAAGTCCGTCGCCGCGGCGGCAGCCTCCACGTCAGCAGCCGCGATCGAGGAGTCAGGATATTCGCGTTCCGAAATACTCAAAGTGTTTCCGTCGCCGAGGGCGACGAGGTTTGCGACTGGGCGCGATCAGCGCGATCGCTCACGCGCCAGCCATCTCACGCATCGTGTTGTTGGCGTCGCGGGAGATAGTCGGGCCGGGTCCGATCGGAAATACCACCGGATGCGTCACGCCGACGGCGCGAAAAGCGGCGATGAAATCGCGTCCGGCCCGGGGCGGTCCGAAGACTGCAATTTTTCGCGTCGAAGCCTCGCTGATCGCGTTGGGCGCCTCTTCGCGCTTACCCTCTTTCCACAGGCGCCGCACTTCCGCGAACTCAGCGGCGAGTCCGTAACGCGCGAACATCTTGTTGTAGGAATCCACGAAGGCATAGCTGGATAGTTCACGCCGGAACGCGTCGATAGCTTTGTCTTCCTCTTCGGTGATGCACATCCGTACGTAGATGCCGACATCGACCTCCGCGGGATCGCGGCCGGCCTCTTTCGCGCCGGCGTGGATCTCTTTGATCATCGCGGGCATCGCTTCCGGCGGCGAATAGTTCATCAGTACGCCGTCGGCAACTTCGCCCGCCAGGCGCAGCATCGGACTATTCAGCGCGGCCAGATAAATCTTCGGCGGTCGTTTTTGCGACGAGCGCAGGCCGAGGCGGAAGTCGGACTTGTACACCTCGCCTTCGAACTTCGACCTACCTTCGGTGAACAGCTGACGCATGATAGTGACGCACTCGCGCATCGCGACGATCGGTTTGCGGTACGAAGCCCCATGCCATCGCTCGACGATCACCGGACTGGAAACACCCAGCCCCGCGATGGCGCGGCCTCCCGAAAGTTCGTTGACGGTGAGGAACCCCATCGCCATAACACCGGGCGTTCGAATCTGAATCGGAATTACTCCGGTCGCGAGTTCGGCCTTCGAGGTATTGACCGCGAGCGCGCCCAGAGTAACCAGCGCATCGGGACCGGAAACCTCGGCGATCCAAAGCGAGGTGTAGCCGAGGTCCTCGGCCGCTTTGGCGAATTTAAACCGCTCGGCGGGAGCGCTGCCGCCGATTGTCAGATGGAGTCCCAGTTTTCTTGCATCAGGCATCGAATTCCCGCTTCTGTCAGAGCGATGAGCGATTGTGTAACGATTAGATCGCGGCTGCAACAGGATTGTTGGCGCGCAAAAATTCGAATTCAAGGAGGACCTTGCAGGTGGCGTATTTCGATTCCAATGGCGTGCGAATTCATTATGAAGACCAAGGCAGCGGCGCGCCGGTAATTTTGGTACACGGATTCGCATCGAACGCGGAAAATAATTGGGGAATCACCGGATGGTACAAAACGCTGACACCGCACTACCGCGTCATCGCGCTCGACTGCCGCGGTCACGGACAGAGCGATAAACCGCATGATGCCGCGGCGTACAGCGGTACGACGATGGGCGACGATGTAATCAGGTTGATGGATCACCTCGGGATCAAGCGCGCGCTGCTGATGGGCTATTCGATGGGTGGGCGGATCTCGATGGGATTGCTGGCGCGTCATCCGGAGCGCTTTCGCGCGGTGGTGCTCGGAGGAATTGGCGCCGGCGCTGGAGTGACCGAAACCGCGGCGCGCGACACAATCGTGAAAGCGCTGCTGGCGGAAGATAAATCGAAGATTGAAGCGAAACAGGCGAGGCTCTTCCGGGACTTCGCGGAACTGAATCACAATGATCTGCGGGCACTGGCGGCGTGTATGGGCTCTGGGCCTCAGCCAGTGACCGCGAATCAGTTCGCTAGAAATGACGTTCCGGTGCTGGTCGTGGTCGGAACCAGGGACGACCTGATTCCGAAGCCGGAAGATCTCGCGAACATGATTCCGATGGCGCGGTTGCTCAGACTGGAAGGCCGCGATCACTTGAGCGCGCCGGGCGACAAGCTATATCATCAAGCGGTGACGAAGTTCTTCGAATCCGCCCCCAAGTGATCACGACCAACCGTCACGATAGCGCCGGGGCGCCTAGGGTGCCGTGCAGGAAGTATGGCGTCGAGCTGGGCGGATGCGGCAGCAAGTTGAGCAGGAAGCCGAGCCGCTCGCGGCCAGTCGGTGTCGCCTCGAGCTGAAACCTTATCGCGATCGCGCTGTCGGCGAGGTTCGGTTCCAGTTGGATCACACCGCGTCCGGAAAGGGTAACGTCGCCACCGTGGCTGGCTAGTTGCTCGAGGTTCAATCTGCCCTTGTCGAGATTGATGCTTGCGGTGAGGGTGCCGATTTTCAGCGGAGGGATTCCGGGTACCAGCCGAAGCGCCGCGTCGGAAGCGGCCAGATGTATGACACCATGGTCGGCGGCAAGATCCTGTTGCGAGACGTAAATGTCGCCGTCGCCCGAGATTATCCCGTCGAGATTCAAGCCCAGGGTTTTCAGCGCCGGATAGCGTTCCAGATGAAGATCGGCGCCGCTAAAGCTGAGCGCCGTGGCATCACCGCTGCGCCGCGCCCACAAATCGAAGTTGCCGCCGTAAGCGTCTGCCTTGATCTTCACGCCGGGAGAGCCGATCAGAAAGGAAAGCAGAGCAGGGGTCACGCGCAACTGATCGCTCTGAAAAAACTGATGCCCGCCGTCAACTGAGTCGAGGATGACGCCGCTCAGCTTCACGCCGAAGGGGAAACTCATCCCCTGTTCGCGGCTCGATACGCGCAAGCCCATTGGCGCGAGCACGCCGGAAAGCGTGTCAGCATAGGGAAACCTGGCGAGCAGAAAGGCGAAGAAGAGAATCACGCCGAGCGCGGCGTAGCCGATTTGCAAGGAGTGCTGTTGAAGGAAGCGGCGACCCATCGGGCTGGGAAGATTTTACCGATACAGCGAGGATGCTCCAGCCATAGCGCCGCCAGCCGGATCAGCCGCTCTTTGCCAGCGCGATGCAGGTTATGTCGACGTCATATGAATGAACGTCCTGGGTGCGCCGGGTTATCCGCAGATTGGAAACCGCGACCGGCGCCGTGAGAGTCTTGACCCCGTACAGCGCGTCGACGATCTGCGCGAGACTGACGTTCTGCAGCTTCAACTCGACGGTGAATTGAGTAAAGCCGTCGGATAATTTTTTATCCGTACCCGGCGTAATCGAACCGATCTTGTCGTGTCCGACGCTCTGCGTCAGCGAGTTCTCGATCACCGAGAACAGCGAAAAATCCTTGCCAATCGGAACCGTATTCTTCTCGGCCTCGGCCAGCTGGGTCTTTCGTTGCAGATAGGTCTCGACCATATGTTGCACGTTACCGATTTGGCGATGACGTGTTTCAACCGTAGTCTCGAGCGATTGTTGCCAATTCGAGATCGGCAGGTAAACGAGATTGTAAATCAAAAAGAGGCCGAACACTCCGCTCGCGATCTGCACCAGAATGCGTTCCCGCGATTCGAACTTTTGGTAGCGCGAGCGCAACTGCGCGATCCCCGGACCAATGAGGGCGTTCGCACGTCCGAAGTAGGGCGCGAGGGCGGTCTGTAATCGCGCAACTATGTTCTTAAGAAAGTTCATTCGCCGGCGCCGATCGCGTCCCTGAAACTTGCTTCGATTTGAAATTCAACCTTGCCGTCGGTGCCCGCTTTAGCGTGCGTCACTTCGATATTTCCGAAGTAGGCGTCCTGAGTCAGCGCTTTCTTCATCTGATCAACGGTCTCGAACGAATCGGCTTCGCCCGCGAGTTTGAGTCCACCGCTGTCGATCGCGACGTCCTGCATTTCGACCTCGAAGCGTTTCGGGAGGTCGCGCGATACTGCGAGCAACGCGTCGAGTGGCGAGTCCTTGCCGATATTGCCGCCGATCAGCGCTAGCCGCTTGCTCATTTTTACGATTCCGGAGCGCAGCGCGCCAACCGCGTCGTCAGGAGGATTCGGGCCCAGCGCCGGCATCGTCATAACCGCGATCTGCCGGTTGAGCGCGTGCAGTCTGTGCAACTGGGTGCCGATTCCGAGCGCCACGTGAACTATGGCGAGGATCGCCACCACCCCCGCGAGGATACCGGTGGTATAGAACACTGAGAGGTCGCCCCGGATGCGGCCCTTGAAGGCGAACTCGCTCTGACGAAAATTCAGCAGCTCGGCCGGCTTGTTCGGCAGCTCGCTGAGCAGCATCGAGATGCACGCGGCGTAGCGGCTCATATCGGGACGCATCCCGTTGAGCAGGAATGAGTAGTCGAATTCGGCCGCGTCGCGAACCGACACCGAGAGCGCTTCGGCCAATTCCTCGCGCAGCATCGGGATGCCCGCCGCCGAACCCGCGAGGATGACGTCCAGACTCTCCGAATCCGAAGAATGCGCCAGCAAGGTTTGCCGCGCGACGCTCAGAATCGATGCGGCACGCGCATCGGCGAGCGGTCCCGATTCATCGGCGGCGATGCCCGCGTGAACGGTTCGAATCGCGCGCGGAGTTCCGTCCGAATCGAGTAGCACCATCGAGGTCGAGTTGGGCTCGATATCCATCAGCAGGTGCGATTTGCCGCCGCCGCTTCGCGAGCGCGAAAGCAATCGCGCGATCGCCAGCTCGGGCAGCGTGACGGTTTTGAATCCAGACCCGCGCGGGCGAGCAGCTCCAAATGATGCTTCAGATCATGTTTTCGCGCGAGTGCGGCGACCACCAGCGTATGGCCGCTCTCATTGCCGACGCGGGTGAAAGCGACGACCGCGTCATCCACGGGAAAGGGCAGGTGTTCTTCAAGGGCGAAGGGGACAACCTGATGCAGCTTGCGTAGATCGCTAAACGGGAGATCGAGCAGCCGCTTTACCACGAATTCGCTGGCGATGGCCGAAGTAACTACGTCCGGAGTGCCGGTGCGCACTAGGATTCGTTTCAGCGCGCCCTCGAGGTCGGGCTCGCCGGGCTCACGTTCTCTCGAACACACCCACGATGTGGAATGAGTTCCAGGTGCGCTCGGCCACGGCCGCGCGGACCACGTGCCCCGGCATTTCCGAGGGCGAGTATACGCTGTGGCATATGGCGGGCTCAGTCTTCCTGCCAGGAAGCGAGTGCCGCAGTGCCGTTTCCGTTACGGCGAAAAGTGCAAATATGATCTTTCGAGCCCCCGCGAATTCCCCATCCCCGCTATGGTAAAGTAATTACTGCGCGTAGTTAAGTCCTGGCTCAGCTGGAATATCGATTGAAGCCGAGCCCGGGCACGTCGGTAACCACCTGGCCGAGGTCCTTGAAGGGCTTTATGTCCCGGGCGAGCAAAATCTGCTTGGTCAGACGGAGGTTTGCGGTGAGTTCGGGTTCCATGCAGGCGATCACCTCGCCGGGGGCGGTGTTCACGTTGACCAACGGCTCGGGCATCACGGTCAGGTAGTCGCGCAGTCTCAGGAAGGTCGCGTCATCGACGCCTCGAACCATTCGCAAGTCGCCGATCGTGGGCATCGGGCCGTTGCGCGGCTCGTAAGGAGGAATGAGCCTCAAGTAATAGTCGGCTTCGGCGCCGCCCGGCATATCGATACTGTCGCGATCCAGCCAATCGACTATCGCCGGAACCAGGTCAGGCGGCATCCCGAGGAGTCCCATCAGGCGGGTGAATTGCTCGACCCCGCGTGGATTCACCTCGCCATTCTCAGGATTGAGGATATTGTTGATGTTGAACTTCCGCGCCTCATCTACGATGGAAGGCTGGCCGTTCCGCCATTGATCGGGACCGGAGGAAACGGCGCGGCCCACACGCTCATCAGCGAGTCCGAGGGTTGCGCGGCGGCAGTCACTCCAGAGCTTCCGGGCGTAGACAGATTCTGACGCGAGTCCTGCGCCAACAACGCGAGTCCGACATTGATTGATGACCGCGCCAGATAACCCGCGCGCAACTGGTTGGCCTGGTTGGCGGCGGGCAGAATAGCCCAGCGCGCTGGCGGAAGTGAAATCCACCACAATCAGAGTCATCAGCGCGATCGCGAGCATGGTGGCCAGCAGCGCCACGCCGCGCTCATCGCGACAGCGGTTCAAAATTGCACGGAGATAATTCACCATACGGCCACCGCCATCGGCACGTATACCGCGGTTGAAAAGTTCATCACGTGTCCATCGTCAATGCCGAGCGCAAGATCAATCGAGACTGCGACCGGCAATTGCTGAGGACGCGGCAGAGCGGAGGAGTCCCAGGTCTCAACCCAATCATTGGTGTTCCCGTCGTAGTATCGGAAATGCAATGAGACGACGTTGTCCGCGATCACGGCCGAGGTTTGCGATCTGCTGCCGCTCGGCGAGGTTATCAAGGCGCTCATCTGGTTTCTGGTCAGGAGGAACCATTTGCGATGCTCGGGGTTCGGCGCCAACGAATATAAAACCAGTTCTTCACTTCCAAAGCTGGTGATAGAGCGGCGGTGGCCGGCTTCGAGGGTCGAGATGGTGACGCCGTCCAGGGGCAACCGGTCGCGCGTCTGGGGGTTGCCGATCAGCACCACCCGACTGAACACGATGGGAGTCTGAATCGCGCCGCGAAATTCGCTGCTGAGTTCGGCTAGCAGCGCGCGTCCCTCGCGATCGACGGATAGACGCTCTTCACCATGTATTTTGCTATGCGCGACGGCATTGAACGATCCCGCAATCATGGTCAGCACCAGCGCGAGGATCGAAATCGCGATCATCAGCTCCAGCAAAGTAAAGCCGGCGCCGTCGGGCCGCGAAGATGATAGTGGCGTCTTCATCCGTTCCAGTATTGCAATTGGGGGGGTGGCTCGCCGTTCTGCCCCGGTGGTGGCAGGCCCTGTCCGGGCATCGCGGGCAGTGCGCCGGATTGACCAGGCAACCCCGCTTGAGGTTGCGGATCGTGGAGAAACTCCACTACCGAGAAGCTGCTACCAAAACTCGGCCCGTAGTAGATCGTTACGTGCACCTCGCGAATATCCGGAAACGATCCGGACGTTGCTACCACGCGTTGCCATCTGAAGTTGGGATAGACGCCCGGGAAAAGTGACTCAAAGTTGCCCGCGGTTGTTCCCAGCACTGGAAATCGTTCCAGCTCCGCGTGCGTCATCACGCCCTGCGCGAGCTCTGAGGCGGTGCTCAATTCCTGGCCGCGGATCACGCTCCGCAAGTTCGAATCGTGCAACGCGAGCAGCGCCAGCATCGCGACCCCGAGCACGCCAACCGCGATCATGACTTCGAGCAGTGTGAAACCGCGCTCGCGGTGCGGACGCTGTGCGGCGCGAGGTTCCCGATGCGAGCGCATAATCCTGGCAAGAGGTTGGTTCATTGTGAGGCCAGGCGCGTCTGGGTCAAATCGCCATCCGCAATCATTACTTGTCCGGTTAGCGGATCGATTCCGAGGGTCATCACCCGGCCTTTTTTGTCGACCAGGTGAATCAGCGTCGCATCGGCATATCCTTGCGGATAGAACTGACAAAAGGTCCCGCCGCGTGACGCCGTGCCGACGCCTTCGATCGTGACATCGCGGATGCGTACCGCGTCGGGAAGTATCACCGGGGCGCCCGAAGTCGAATGATCGGGATAGAACGCGGGATTCGCCGCGTACGGATCCGCAATCATCACGTAGTATCCATTGTGATCGAAATCGAAGACCAATCGGATCACTAACTTGCGGGTGGACGCTTCCTCGAAGAGATAGGTGGCGCGGCCGGCGAGCCTGCGGCTGGAGCTTTTCAGGAGGGCGGTGGTGAAGCCGCCGAAATACGGCATCGCGATCAGGAGCATCAGTCCCATCAGGAACAGCACCACCGCGATTTCCAACAAGGTGAATCCGGGTCGAAAATCGCGCTGAGCGGCCGCGCTCGCAAGAGAACGAGAGCGCGAGAAAGATTTGGAGTTCGAGTTACGCAAAGCTCTCCTTTAAGAACCGGAGAGAGATGTGATCGGGCAAATCAGTTTTGGCTGCCGTCGATGTCGGCGTTTTTGCCGTCACCGCCCTCAACACCATCGGCGCCGTATGACTTCAGCGCGTAGGTGTTGCCGTCGCTCTGATAGGCGTAAGGGTTACCCCACGGATCTTTAGGGATCGACTGCAAGTAGCCTCCGCTTTCGTAATTGGCCGGGATTTTTCCGCCCTCAGGAGCTGTTACCAGCGCTTGCAAACCTTGATCGGTGGTCGGGTAGGAGCCGGCATCGAGGTAGTAGCGATCAAGTCCGGTCTTGATTTCCGCGATGTCGGCCTGGGCCTTGACCCGTTTCGCTTTGTCGGTAGCTCCGCGCAGGCTCTGCACTACGATGGTCGCGAGCAGACCGAGAATCAAAATGACCACCATTATTTCAATCAGGGTAAAACCGTCCTGATTAGAGCGCTGTCGTTTCATCGCGTACTTCCTCCGTGGAAGTGACTTCATTGCATCAACTGGTTGAGCTGGAAAATCGGCATCAGTACCGCCATCATCATGAACACGATCATTCCCGCCATGGTCAGTGTCATCACCGGCTCCAGCACCGTGGTCATTTGTGAGAGCGAGTTGGCCACCTCATGCTCGTAGGCGTCGGCCACTCGTTCGAGCATCCTTTCGAGCTCGCCGGAACGCTCGCCCACCTTGACCATCTCGACCAGCAGCGGGGGGAAGAGTCCGCTGACTTTGAGTGTATCACCCATCCCGTGCCCCTCCCGGATACTGTCGCGGCTGGTTTCCACCGCGTCGCGAAGCAGCCCGTTGGTGACGACGCCCTTTACCGCGTCGAGTGCAGGCAGCAACTGAACTCCGCTGGCAAGTAGGGTTCCCAGGGTCCTCGCGAATCGCGCACAGATGATCCGAATGACGGTCTGCCCGATATAAGGGGTCTTGAGGACCATCTTATCATAGAATCGGCGTCCGCGCGGGGTCGAAAGTCCAAACGCGATACCCGCGGCGGTCGCCATAAAAACGATCAGCATCACATACCAATAGCCGATGAGAATGTCGGAAAGCCCAATCAGGATCTGGGTTGCCAAGGGCAGCGCCGCGTGACTCTCTTTGAAAATCGTCGCGACCTGCGGGACCACATAGGTCACCAGGAATCCCATGATCGCCACTCCCACGCACATCATGATGATCGGATAGGTGAGCGCGCCGCGGACTTTGGAAACGAACTCGGCCTGGCTCTCGCTGTAGTCCGCGAGCCGATCCAGCACCGCTTCGAGTGCGGCCGCCGCTTCGCCCGCGCGAACCATGCCGACGTAGAGATCGGAGAAGACTTCGCGATGAGCCGCGAGGGCGTCGGCAAGCGAGCTGCCTTCGCGCACCCGCTCGCGCACCTGCGACATCATCTTCTTTATTGCGGGCTTGTTGGATTGGTCGCTGAGAATTCCGAGCGCGTCGACTAACTGCACCCCGGCGCTGAGCAAGGCGCTCAATTGGCGCGTAAGCAGCGATAAATCGGTGCCGGACATTTTGGTCCGGCCGAACCTGGGTAGCCAGTCGCGAACCGAGATCGCGCGGCGGGCGGCGATTTCCTCGGAGATCTCGGTGGGGAAGATTCCCAGCGTGCGAAGCTTACCGCGGGCGCCGCGCGCACTGTCGGCGTCGACCACTCCGTTGACGGAGCGGCCTTCATTGGAAAGTCCGCGATAGGCAAATACCGGCATCTAAAAAAACGAAGCCGCGCGCAAACTGGTCAATTTAGAGAATGTCTTCCTGCGTGACGCGCAGCAATTCTTCGATTGTCGTCTCACCCGCAAGCACCCGTTCCGCACCGTCCTGACGCAAAAGCTTCATCCCTTTAGCTTGACAGGAGCGCCGAATGGTCGCGGCGTCCGCGTTTTGCATGACCAGGGTGCGGATATCGTCCTCCATGATCATGAGTTCCTGGATCGCTATACGGCCCCGATAGCCGGTGTTCCGGCATAGGCGGCATCCAGCGGATTTGTAGATTTTTCCCGCAAAGCCGTCCGCGGTAATCCCGATCCGCTGTAGCTCAGTTGTAGTCGGAGTGTATCCGGCGCGGCATTCCGGGCACAGTCTGCGAACCAAACGTTGCGCGAGGACGGCCAGAATCGAGGAGGAGACCAGAAAGGGCTCGATTCCCATCTCGACCAGACGCGTCAGCGACCCGAACGAGTCGTTGGTGTGCAAGGTCGAAAAAACCAGATGGCCGGTGAGCGCGGCCTGAATCGCGATTTCGGCGGTTTCCGAATCACGGATTTCGCCGACCATGATGACGTCGGGATCCTGGCGCAGGATCGATCGAAGACCGCTGGCGAAGGTCAGATCGATTTTAGGATTGACCTGCATCTGGCCGACTCCGCGCAGCTGATACTCGATCGGATCCTCGATCGTAATGATATTTTTCTCGGGCGAATTGATTCGGCTCAACGCCGCATACAGCGTGGTCGACTTACCGGAGCCGGTCGGCCCGGTGGCCAGTATGATGCCGTGGCTTTGACGAATCAGGCGATCGAGTTTGCGCAGGTTCTCGCCGGAAAAACCCAGCTTGTCGAGATCGATGTTGTCCAGCGCCTGCGCCCGGTCCAGCAAGCGCAACACGATCCGCTCGCCATAGGCGCACGGAATGGTGGAGACGCGGATATCGATGTCGCGTCCGGCGATGCGGACCCGGATGCGCCCGTCCTGCGGCAGCCGCTTTTCCGCGATATTGAGACCCGCCATGATCTTGATACGTGAGGTGATGGCGGCCTGGATTCGTTTGGGCGGCGAGATCACGTCGTAGAGCATCCCGTCGACGCGGAAGCGCACCACCAATTCATTTTCGAAACATTCGAGATGGATATCACTGGCGCGATCCTTGACCGCCTGCGAGAGCACTCCATTGACCAGCTTGATGATCGGCGCGGCGTCGTCGGATTCGAGGAGATCCTGAGTCTCGTGCGCGAGTTCGCTGGCGACCGCGTCCAGCCCTTCCTCTTCGAGATCGATCATCAAATCGGCGGCGGTCGTGGTAGCCGCCTGATCGTAGGCGCGATTGATCGCTTCTTCGATAACGTGCGCGGGCACCACCACCGGCGTTATCGGCATCCCGAACATGACGTGCAGATCGTCGAGCGGCGCATAGTTGGAAGGGTCGGCAATCGCCACCGTTACCGAGCCCTGATGGATCGCGAGCGGCAGCAGACGATTTTTCTTCGAGTAGTTTATCGGAACCTTCGAGATCAGGGTCGTGTCGAGCGCATGCTCGTCGATCGTCGCTTCAAAATGTAGGTGATACTCATGCGCCAGCGCGCGGGCGAGGCGCTGCGGCTCGAGCGCGTCCTGGGCAGGCGCGCGCGATCGGGAACCGGCCGCGATATCCAGGACCGGTGCGGAAGGAGTGGCTTCCAGGCTCTTGCTAGCGGTAGCCATCAATCAGACAAAGCGAGAAAATGTCCCGTCCCCCCTGTAAGCATTAAGACTTTATCAACGAAATCAGCGCCACAAGAGATATTTGGGATTGATCCAGCTCTTGTTGGCAACACCCATTCACATTAGACCCGATACATAATCCGAGATGCAAGTATGCGCCTAAAGCGCCGACAAGACTAGTAAATTGACGAAGATACGTGAAGCGCTATTCAATCGCGGCGCTGCTAATAGT
Organism: uncultured delta proteobacterium; assembly: GCA_963747115.1. GTDB lineage: Bacteria > Desulfobacterota > Binatia > Binatales > Binataceae > DATGKG01. The sequence continues at coordinate 96,747 of CAVVEB010000012.1, forward strand.
GAACCGTCCCACCGGCAGGCGCTCCGCCGAAACCGGCGCTGAATCCGTTGCCCTCTTTCCTTGGCATCGTGTGCTCGGCTTCGCTCCAGGAGACCAGCTTTCCGTCCTCGAACTTCAAGTCCAAAAATGACCCGGGATCGCCTTCCTTGGCCGAGGTGTACAGCAAGTAAGCCGTCGGATCGCCGCTATTGGCGTGCTCAGCGTAACTCCAGATCTCGGTATTTTGGCTGACATAGTCCCGGATATCAGGTTCGCCCCAAAGCTGATGGACTTCGGGGCTCGTCATCCCCACGGTGAGGGTATCTTTCATCTTGGTGGCGCGATGTCCCGACGCCGCCTGATAGGCCAGGCCGCATCCTGCCGCCAGCATCAACATCGCGAGCACGATCGCGCTTCGGTATGCTTTACGCATCGCAGCGATTGTGGGGATGCGTGCCGCGTCTGTCAACGCATGCAGTGTTCGGAGGCTGGGCTAGTCGTGACGAAGGGGAGAGTGGGATGGTATAGAGGGCAGGTCGCCGTGCGACAGGAGGCCAAATGGCCCGACTGAAGCTGGTTAAGGGCGGCGCGCAGAAGGGCGCCCTCGTTTACGGAATGCGGATCTTCGACGAGCACACCGTCAATGCCGTGGAAGATGCGCGCGTGACACTCACGGATGGATCGTCCGGCCGGGTCACCATGCATCTCATCGAAGGTACCCGGGTGCAGATCCGCCGCCAACTGCTGCAAAGTATCGATGCATTCTTTGACCTGCTCGATGAGCAATAGCCCAGGAGTACACACGCGATGGAACTACAATTCGTCAAATACGAAAAGCGCGGGCATCTCGCCTATATCACTTTCAATCGGCCCGAACGGCTCAACGCGCTGCATCCTCCATGTCATGCCGAGATGGCCAACGTATGGGACGACTTCATCGCCGATAAGGCCGCATGGGTAGCGATCGTGACCGGCGCCGGCGAAAAGGCGTTCTCCGCCGGCAACGATCTGCGATGGACCGCGGAGCATCGCGGCGAACCGCTGATGCAAGCCAAGGGTGGCTTCGCGGGGATCACCGCGCGCTTCGACATCCATAAACCGATCATCGCCGCGGTCAACGGGTTCGCACTCGGCGGCGGATTCGAGATCGCGCTCGCCTGCGACATCATCATCGCGGCCGAGCACGCGCGCTTCGGACTGCCGGAACCTCGCGTCGGCCTGATGGCGGCCGCGGGCGGAGTGCATCGCCTGCCGCGTCACATCCCGCTCAAGATCGCGATGGGCATGATGCTGACCGCAAGGCACATCACTGCCGCCGACGCGCATCGATGGGGTATCGTCAATGAAGTCGTGCCGCAGAAGGATCTCATGGCGACCGCGGAGCGATGGGCTGGTGAGATCATGGAGTGCTCGCCGATTTCGATTCAGGCCAGCAAGCAAGCCGCGATGGAAGGTCTGGGGATGCCGGTGCAGGCCGCGATCGAAAAGCATTACGAGCTGCAGGGCAAGCTGTTCCGCTCCAAAGACGCGATCGAGGGACCGCTGGCCTTCTCTGAAAAACGCAAACCAAACTGGACCGGAGAGTAGCTTCGATCGAGTAGTTTGGTCGGGGGCTTCGCTGTGGCCGATGATTTGATTACCGCGATGCTTTTGGTCTTCGCGAGCTTCGCGTGGCCGCCAGCCGCGACCGGCGCGTTCTGGATCATGGCGGGGCTATGGGGAATCGTGTCGATTCTATTCGATGACGAAGTCCAGCGCGGGATTCCCGGAATCGAGGAGATCAACGCATACCGCGCCGCTACTGCAGCGCAGAAGGAACCGAAGAGCTAACTCACGCGCTCAGTTCGAGCATCCGCTCGAGCGCGCGTTTGGCGCCTTCGCGCACGTCGTCATCGAGCGTGATCTCGTAGCGCAGATGCTCGAGTGAATCGAGCACGCCGTCGAGCGTGATCATCTTCATGAAGCGGCAGAGCTTGCACGCCTTGTAGAAATGCTTCTCGGGAATTTCCATCAGCAGCCGATCGGATAGCCCGCATTCGGTCACGATTAGAAACTTCTCGGCCGGGCTGTCCTTGGCATACTTCATCATCGCGGAAGTCGAGAGCACCGCGTCGGCCAGCGCGAAGACATCCTTTCGGCATTCGGGATGCGCGACCACGACGATGCCGGGAATCGAGCGCTTCACCCGCATCACTTCCTCGGGCGTGATCTGATGATGCACGTAGCAGTTGCCGTCCCATGAGATGATGTTCTTCTTGGTCTGGCTCTGCACGTAGTTCGCGAGATTCTGATCCGGGACGAAGAGCACGTTGTTCGAATCGATAGCCTCAACGATTCTGGTCGCGTTGGAGGAGGTGCAGCAGGCGTCGGACTCCGCCTTCACATCGGCCGTGCAGTTCACATACGAAACGACTTTCAAGTCGGGATAGACCTTCTTCAGTTCGGCTTTGCGATCGGCCAGCGCGTCGGCCGTGATGCTCTCGGCCAGCGAGCATCCCGCTTTCAGATCTGGAATCAGCACCATGCGCTCGGGGTTGAAGACCTTGGCGGTCTCGGCCATGAAATGCACGCCGCAGAACACGATGACCTCGGCGTCCTTGACCGCGCGAGCCTTGCGCGCGAGCTCGAGCGAATCGCCGATGAAATCGGCGACCTCGAAGATCTCGGGACGCTGATAGTTGTGCGCGAGGATCACGGCGCGGCGCTCGCGCTTCAGGCGCTCGATCTTCGCGATCGTCGCAGCGTAGCCTTCGCACGCATGGAGGTCGTAGGTATCTTCCTGATGGAGGGCAGCCAGCTTCGCGAAGAGGGCTGCGGGGCTGATAGGGTCGCTGACGGCGATGCTACTTTGCGTCATTATGACGCTTACTCTACCACTTAATGATCCCGCAATACAAATGCAAAATTCCGCGCGATTTGATGTTGCTTTTGTGTTGCTCGGATGTTGCTCGGGGCGGCCTCGATGTGGTCCCTGGAGCGCCAAAAGCGAGCCGAGGCGCGCGTTTCGGCATCCGAATGCGCGCTGACGGCAGATCCCGGGCCGCGAGGCAATCCGAGCGGTCGCCTTGAGCGCCTCGCGAAGGTTCTGGATGGCAAAATGGGTTCGTTTCGACCGCGAGGCGTGCCCGAGCGGTCGTCCTGAGCGCCTCGCGAAGGACCTAAATTGGCAAAAATGGGTTCGTTTGCGCATTTTCAACGACGCTCTGGATTAAGAAAGAGGCCAATGCTCCTCGATGAATTGGGTTCGTTTGGTAATCGACCGCGAGGCGTGCCCGAGCCGGTCGTCCTGAGCGCCTCGCGAAGGACCTAAATTGGCAAAAATGGGTTCGTTCCCGCATTTTCCACGACGCTCTCGATCGAGAAAGATGCGGACTTTCCTCGATCATTTGGGTTCGTTTGTGTAATTCGACACTTCCACTAAAAATGTCTGCTCACTTGTTGTGAATGATTCACAGTCACGTGGTCACCAATCTGATAAGCAATAGATGTGCCTCCTCGGAACCCGAAGCTGCTTGCCTCGAAAGCGTAGGTGAGTTGTTATTGCGGCAGTCGAAATGAAAAGGAAGACAGAGATACGAGGTGTCCCAACTGCTTCGCCGGAAGATTTGGAAAAACGCCGCGAGGAGATCCGGCAACTGCGCGGCAGCCTATCGGCGAAGGAAGCGGCCGAACTCCGCGCCAACATCGCAAAGATCCGAAATAAATGGCGATGACTTTGCGCCGACGGTCAGGGGCGGCGCTTCGCTTCTTGCCACAGCGCCTCGATCTCATCCGGGGACATTTTCTTCAAATCAAGATTCCTCGATGACGCCAGCCGCTCGACCGCCTCGAATCTGCCGATGAATTTGTCGCAGGCGCGGCGCAGCGTCTCTTCCGCGTTGTGCCCGATGAAGCGCGGAGCGTTCGCGAGCGCGAGCATCATGTCGCCGATCTCCGCCGCGACTTCATCATGGTTGCCCTGCGCGAATGCCGCTTCGGCCTCTTCGAGCTCCTCGCGGACTTTTTTCAGTACCTGACCCAGGTTGGCCCAGTCCATCCCTTTGCGGCGCGCTTTCTCGCCGAGCTTTTCCGCGCGCATCAGGGCGGGCAGGGCGCGTCCGGTCTGATCGAGGCCGGCGGCTTTTCCGCGGTCGATTTTTTCGCCGGTTTTGATTTTTTCCCAATTCGAGAGAACCTGATCGACGGTGTCGGCTTTGACATCGGCGTAGATATGCGGATGGCGCCGGATCAGCTTATCGGCCGCGTCGCGGGCGACTTGCGCGAGGGTGAAGCGCGATTCGTCGGCGGCGATTACTCCGATGAAAAACGACTGCGCAAGCAGGTCGCCGAGTTCCTCCGCGATTTCGGGATTGTCGCCGCTCCCGATCGCGTCGGCGACTTCGTAGGCTTCCTCGATCACGTTGCGCGAGGTGAGGGCGACGGTCTGCTCGCGATCCCACGGGCATTCGACGCGCAGTTTGCGGATGACTTCGAGCAGTCGCGCGAGTTCTCGCTGCTCCTGATTGTCTGGATCGGCGCTCATGCGGGGCTATGCGTGAGCGACCAACATTCCGGTGTCCTTGGTGATATGCAGCGGACCCTTGCGCGCGATTTCCGCATCCAGAAAATTCTTGAACGCCACTACCCGATCGGTGGTGGCCCGGGCCCGCATCCGGGTCGAGTTGATGTAATCAATCAGTGGCTGCGACTCGGTCACGATCAATTCGTCGGGGTACTTGAGAAGGTCAACTTTTGGGAAGCAATCGCGCATCATATCGAAACCGTTTTCGAGGCCGAAATGCGCCGCGGCATTACTGATCGGAACGCCGAAAAAACGCTGCACCAGTTCATTGAACTCGCGCATATTGCCGCGGCTGAAAGTGGCCGCGTAGCAGGCGCCGCCCGGATTCAGCACGCGCCGAATCTCGCGCAGCGCACGGGGGACGTCGGGCACATGATAGAGCATGTGATTGGCGATCACGGTGTCGAAGGTAGCGTCGGGAAAGGGGAGCGCGGTGGCGTCGATCAGCGCGGCATCGAACTGGTGGCTGAATCGACGCGACCTGCGCGAGCCCATCATTTAGAATACCGCCGGAAAAGTCCGAGAGAACGATTCTCCAGCCCGCGGGAATCCGATCCGCATTGCGGGTCCAGAATTGAGCGGTGCCGGTGCCGAGTTCGAGCAAGCGTGCGTTTGTCGCGGTCGTCATGTGATCGAAGATCCAGCGGAAAATCCCGTAGCGATTGGTGCTGAAGCGCGCGTGGAGCGCGATGCGCGCGCTCAGATTGGAGCCGTCTTTGTACTGCTCGCGCAGAATTTGATGGGCATCCATGGAGGGCGATCCTAGCACGCGAATGATGGCTGAGTGGAAACGTTGTCGCGATTTTCGAAGCGTCGTGGTAGGACTGAAAATCGCGTGACAGGAAAAGTTGGAGGACATCTGGAATTGGAATCGATATCGAAAAGACTCTCGTCGATAAAACGGGTCAGCCTGGTGCTAGTCGCACTGGCCGCATCCGCATCGGCGATAGGGGCCGCGAGCGACGTCAATGCTGAGACCTGGAAAATCGATCCGGTCCATTCGAATATCAGCTTCAGCGTGCAGCACATGATGATTTCGCAGGTGAGGGGGGAGTTCGACAAATTCTCCGGCACCATTTCCGCGACCGGAACCGATCCCGCGTCGGTAAAGATCGAAGCCACCATCGACGCCGCCTCCATCGATACGCGAGCAGAGAGGCGTGATGCGGATCTGAAGAGTCCCAATTTCCTCGATGTCGCCAAGTACCCGACGATTACCTTCAAGTCGACTAAAATCGAAGCGGCGGGCGCGGACAAGTGGAAAGTCACCGGCGATCTCACGATGCATGGGGTGACCAAGCCTGTCGTTCTGGACGTGACGGGCCCCTCGCCGCAAATCAAGGATCCCTACGGTAACGCGCGCCGAGGCGCGTCGGCGGCCACGACCATCAATCGTCAGGATTTCGGGATTGCATTTAACAAAACGCTCGACTCGGGCGGTCTAGTGGTAGGCAACGACCTAGCGATCTCAATCGACGTCGAGGCCACCGAAGAGGGAACAAAATGAAAGTGGAATTTGGATTTCAAATCGCCGCCCTGGAGCCGGCCAGGCTTTTAGACCTCGCGCAGGCGGCCGAGGGCCTCGGCTACAACGATATCGTTTTTCCCGATCACATTGTGATGGAAGGTCCCGAGCGCCAATACGATCCGCACGGCCTCGCGTGGGACATGGTTTCGATTGCGGCGATGATCGCGAGCGCGACCAAGAAAATTCGCGTCGGTCATCTGGTGTTATGCAATCTGTTCCGGCATCCCGCGATCACCGCGCAAAGCCTGACTACCCTGGATCACATAAGCAATGGACGGCTGCTCGCGGGACTCGGCTCGGGATGGACCGAAACCGAATTCAAGATGACCGGCATTGGGTTCCCGCCGATCACCGAACGGTTGCGGATGCTCGACGAGGCGCTGACTTGCATCCGATCGTTGTGGGCCAACGAACGGACCAACTTCGAAGGCGAGTTCTACAAGTTTCACGATGCGATCCTGTGGCCGAAGCCGGTGCAGAAGCCGCATCCACCGATCATCGTGGGCGGCGGCGGCAAGGGACTGCTGCGAATCGCGGCGAAGCACGCGGACTACCTCAACATCATTCCCGGCGCGGGCAAGCAGGGGCACATATCGCTCGAACGGGTGCGAAAGCTGACGGACGTTGCCTATCGCGAGAAAGTCGACTTCGTGCGCGCCGAGGAGAAGCGCAACGGCCGCGCGCCCGGCTCGGTCCGTATCAGCAGCTTCATTTTCAATGTTCACATCGCAGACTCCAAGGCGGACGCCCTCCAGCGCGCGGGCATGATGGCGCCGATGTTCAACCTCAGTCCCGAGGCGATTCTGCAATCGCCGATGGTGCTGATCGGAACTCCCGAAGAATGCGTGGCCGAGCTCAAGCGGCGCGAGAAGGTTTGGGAGGTGTCGCAGTTCATCTTCAGCGCTTTTGGCGCGGTGGATGAAAAGCTGATGCGGCGTCTCAAAGAGGACGTCATCGCACATCTGTAAAGCCTCGCGCCCAGTCGTTTTCATTGGGTTTGTAACCGAACCGTTGCGGCATCGTCTTGTATATCAATGACGAAAGGATGGGTTACAAAACCGATGAAAAAGACGTTTGTTTCGATGGTTTCGGGTATGTCGATGCTGGTTCTGGCGGCGACCTGCGCGCCGGCATTGGCGCACGGTTTCGGTCATCGCCGCGGCGATGACGGAGATCGCAAGCTGGGGCTGCTCGCGCATGCGGCGGGACTCACCGGAAGTCAGATCCATGCCGCCTTCAAAGGCGATGCGAACCTGAAGACTGATTTCGCGAACTATGAGAATGCCAAGAAGGCGATGGGCACCTGCATCGTCGCCGGCACCTGCACCAACGAGGTTGCCACCTACGCCAGCGCGCAGCAGGCGCTAACCCAGGAAAAGATGACGGTGTGGCAGAACCTCTTCAAGGGCGCGCCTAACAAAGCTAACGCGGCGACGGTGATGGGTCAGCTCGATTCGCTGAAGACGCAGCAACATCAGATTATGCATCAGGTGTTCGGCTCGGCGCAGGGCAGCGATACCGTCACGCCTCCGACCGTCCAACAGTAACTATCGCAAACGGTAGTGGCGGCGCTGATCCTCCTCCCCCCCGATGGCGCCGCCACGACCCGTACCCGCATCTACGCTGCTCGCACTCACGCCGTGATGATCGGCGACAGCACTTTGCTGCTCAGGAATTCCGAGAGATCCTCCAAACCGGACGGCGTGATTTCGTGTCCGCAATCGTACTCGCGAAAGGTGACCGGGACCCGCAGGTCGCGCAAATGTTCGAGGCCCTCCTTGGCGCGTGAGAGCTCGATCATGTCGTCGGCACGGCCGTGTTGAATCAGCGTCGGGAGCTGGCGGATCGCATCGTGGTTCAAAGCAAGTTTTTTCAGCTCCGGGGGAAACCAGGTTGAAATGCCGACCAGCGCGGCGAATCTTTCCGGCTGCCGGAAGGCGAGACGGAACGCCATCACGCCGCCCTGGCTGAATCCCAGAATCACCAGCTTACGGCGATTTATCGGATATTTTTCGACCGCGGCATCAATGAATTGCGCCAGTTGCCCGACCGCCGCGTCCATCTGATCCTCGGTCGGCGGCGTCCCCATCCGAATCGGGAACCATCCGTATCCGACCACCGGCCCGACCGGGACCTCCATCGGACCCTGCGGACAGATGACCATGAATTTTCCTTCGGCGATGTAGGGGGCCAACCCCAGCAAATCGAGCGCATTGGCGCCCCATCCATGGAGCGCGATTATGGCCGGATGCGGTCCGTCGCTCGCGGGTTCAAACAGCGAATGGATTAGATTCATCGAAGCGCCTCGACGCGGATGCCGCCACTGAGATTCGAGCATCATAGATGGGCGCGATCGAGGCCACCAGCGGGCCAGCGCCCTGTTCATCCCAGCCCCCAGGTTCGCTATCGTGATTGCGGCAAAGTTTCCGGGATCATTTTTGATGAGCATGCGACAGCATTGGCGTCGGAAGCCGGCGCGGACCCCCGCGTGGCGCAACTGCGTGGTGCTGTTCCTCGCGATGGCGGCATTGGGAGCGACGCCCGCCTCGGGCGGCCCGAGCGGCAAACTTTTGGGCCTGGTGAGCGGGCTCGTGCTGATCGGCGTGGTCCTCTATCAACTCTATCATGGTGCTGCTTCCTCTTATCGAGGAAGGCGACCGGGCCCTCACCACCGCGGTCTTCATTTTGGGCGGGCTGTGGATCCTCAAGACGGCGGCGCAATTGGGATTTCCCGGATTCGGGGTCGACGTCGGGACCTACCAGGCGTGGGCGCTTCAGATTTCGGACCTCGGACCCGCGCAGACCTATCAGCAAGGATACTTTCTCGATTACCCGCCCGGATATCTCTACGCGCTGTGGCTGGTCGGTGCTTTTCGCGCGCGCGGTGGGCGCCACCGGCGACACTTTGCGCATCATCGTAGAGAGTCCCGGACTGATCGCCGACTTCTTCCTCGCGCTGGTGGTATTTGCGTACGTGCGGGAAACCGCGCGCCGCAAACTGGCGTTGGTCGCGATGCTGATGGTGGCGCTGAATCCCGCGCTGCTGTTCGACACCGTGATTTGGGGACAGAGCGATTCGGTGCTCACGTTTGTGATGTGGCTGAGCGTGGTGGCCACGCTTGAGTCGGAGTACGAAATTTCGTGGGGTCTGGCGGCGATCGCGGTCCTGATCAAGCCGCAGGACTGATGATCGTGCCGGTGCTCGGATGGTGGCTGCTGCTCGAGGCCGATACGCGACCTGGGCGCGCTCGGCGATCGTGTCGATGGGCGTGTTCGTGATCGGGATCGCGCCGTTTCAGATCGGACATCCGTGGTACTGGATCATCGATCTCTATACCTCAACGGCGGCCTATTACCACGAGACCTCGGTTAACGCCTTCAACTTCCTGGCTCTGATCGGCGGCCTGCGGCAGCAGGACTCGGGCACCATCGCGGGAATTTCATATTTTGCGCTCGGGATGGCGTCGCTGGCGCCGCTCTACGCGTTCGTCGGATACATGCTGTGGCGGGCCCGCAATGCGAACGCGTTGTTTTATACCTCGTTCATCGCGTTGTTCGGATTTTTCATGTTCGCCCCGAGGATGCATGAACGGTACCTGTATCCCGCGCTGGTTTTCGTGATTCCACTCGCGCTGGAAAGCTCCGAGATGTTGATCGTGTTCGCGGTCCTGACGCTGACGTGCCTGTTTAACCTCGCCTACGTCAAGCACACGCTCGAGAGCGCCGCGGTTTTCCTGGATGCGCACGACGGACTCGCGATGCTCTCCTCGGCGTTGAACCTGGCGGCATTTGCGATCGCGGTTCGCTTCGGGCTGAGCACGATTGGCGCTGGAGCTTCGGAGAGCCGGCCGCTGGAAAAGCTCCTCAGCCGGTTCTCCTCGCTGGTTGAAGCAAAAGCCGATCGCGGAGCCGGTCGAAGCGATGCCACCGCTGCCGTGGATCAGGAAGGACACCATCATCATTAGCGCGCTGATAGTGGCCGCGATCGCGACCCGGTTCTGGCACCTCGGTAATCCGCCGGAAATTGTTTTCGACGAGGTCCATTTCGTCGGGCAGGCGCGCCATTACCTGCATGGCGAGCCGTTTCTCGATCCGCATCCGCCGGTCGCGAAGATGCTGATCACGCTGGGCATTTGGCTATTCGGCGATCATCCGTGGAGCTGGCGGATCGGCAATGCCGTTCTCGGCACCGTTCTGGTTGGCGTCACCTACCTGCTGGGACTGCGGCTATTTAAGATCGGCTGGCCGCGGCGTTGGGCGCGGCGTTCGTCCTGTGCGACGGGATGTTTCTGGTCGATTCGCGAATCGGAGTGCATCGATATCGTCTACCTGACCTTCGCCGCGATTTCCTATTTGTTGTTGTTCCGGTTCATGCAGACCGAGGGCGCGCTGGCAAAGCGCAAGCTTCTTTTGTGGATGGGCATAGCGCTGGGACTCTGCCTCGGCAGCAAGCTCTACATTCCGGCAGTCGCATGCGTGCTGGTCGCGGCATTCGTTGCCTTCGACGTGTGGAAGATGGAAGACCATGGAGATCCGGCGCTCGGCCAGCCTTCCAACGGTTATCGCGAGCGGCGCGCGCTTGCCGCCGTCGTCACCCTGGCATCGGTCACCGCGATCTTTTATCTCTCCACTTTTCTGCTGCACTACATACTCGGATGGTGGGGCGGAGTTTCCGACCTCTTCGACTATTACAAAAATGTGATCTGGTACGAAAACAGCGTTTCCTCGGCCACTCATCCGTACTCATCGCCATGGTGGAGCTGGCCGATGATGCTGCGTCCGGTTGCGTACTGGCAGAATTTTCCGAAAGAAGGAAAGGTCGCCACCGTCTGGGGCGGCGGCAATCCGCTGATCTGGTGGGGCGCGCTCACCGGCGATCACGGTCGACGCGGTGCTATGCCGTCGAGCGTCCGACGCGAGCGCGCGATTTTCATGCTATCCGGCTATCTGGGCTACGTTCTGATGTGGGTCTGGATCGGACGCACGCTGTTTCTCTATCACTATATGCCCGCGGTGTACCTCGGATTCCTGGCGCTCGCCGCGGTGCTGGCCGAATGCTGGTATGGACGCGCGGAACTTTGGGAGCATGCCGCGATCCTGCTGACGATCGCACCCGCATTGATTCTGGGGCTGGGGCCGCTGAGCGGCTGGATCTCGGTCTTCGTCCTCGCCGCTGTTTACGGCGCGCTTCTGTTTCGATGGCCGTCGTACAGCGGAAAATTTGTCTGCGTCACTTTCGTTGCGGGCGCCGCGATACTGTTTGTCTATTTCTTTCCGGTCTGGACCGCGATTCCGATCGAGCGCGCCGGTTACTACGCCCGGATGTGGCTTTCCGGTCCCGGGATAAGGAATTGGATTTGACGATGGCGGCGGAAAGAAGGGGCGGAGTCCCGCGGCGCACGATCGCATTGATAACGATAGTTCTGCTCGCTCCGTTCGTGATCGCACCGCCGCCGATCGCCGCAAAGGAAATTCTTCTCAATGCCGATCTTTCCAAAGGATCGGGAGGGCAGCCTGATGAATGGCGGACCGAAGCCTGGATCAATGAACCCAGCGCCGTCACCTTCAACTGGACCCATCCACCCGCCGGCGGTCCCGGCGAACTCGAGGTCGACGCGGTGAAGGCGGACGACGCGCGCTGGATGCAATCGCTGGCGCTGAAACCGGGCTGGTACTATTTCACCGCCGAGATCCGCACCGAGAACGTCGCGGCGCAAAATAGCGGCGCCACCATCTCGGTGATGGAAGACGGCATCATGTCACCCGAAATAAAGGGCACCACCAACTGGACGAAAGTTGGATTTTACATGCGGGTCGGAAAAAAAGGCGCCGATATCGAAGTCGCCTTGCGGGTTGGCGGCTTCGGTAGTCTGAATACCGGGAAAGCATTCTTCCGCAACGCAAGCGTGCTTGAAGTCACCGCTCCACCTACCGACGCGAAACCCATCTTCGATCTCGAAGCTATCCGCAAGGCCGCGGAGCCCGCCCCGATCGGTTCGCCGGTCTCGCTGGTGCTGACCTATCTCGCGCTGATCACGATCGCATTGGGCGGATGGTACGTGTTCGGGCTGCAACCGCCAAAACCGGTCCAGATTTCGCGCGCTGAAGCGAGACGCGAAGCAAGGAAAGCGGCACGCCGGTGAACGAGAGCGAGCGCCTCAACCGTTCCATCGAGAAAACGCTTTTTTGGGTATCGCTTTTCACCTACGCGTACTTCTATCAGGCCGCCGATCAGAGCACTGCCGCGCGCTTCGATCTGATCCGGTCGGTGCTGGAACGGCGCACGCTATGGATTGATGGATTCTGCGGCTTCAACACCGCCGACATCATCAACATCAGCGGCCACTTTTATTCCGTGAAAGCACCCGGAACCTCGCTGACCGGCTTGCTCCCGTGGAGCCTGGTGACCTGGTTCCTTAGCGTGCCGCTCGCGGCCAGCAATGAACCATTATTTTGGGCGCTGACGACATATCTGACCATCGTGCTTTCGGTGAGCTTGTTGGTCGCGATGCTGGTGGTCGTGGTGTATCGCTTCGGCAAGGCTCTGGGAGCCAGCGCGGGACGCAGCGCCGCGATCGCGCTGATCATGGCGTTCGCCACCATTTTGTTTCCGTACGCCACCGAGATGACCGGAGAACCGGTTGCCGCGGTCTGCCTGATGACGAGCTTCTATCTACTCTTCACTTTTAATAGCGAGGCGAAATGGAATCGCGCGATGTTCGGCGGCTTTCTCGCGGGATGGGCGGTGCTCGGTGATTTTCCGAGCTTGCTGGTTTCGATTGCGATCGGTTTGTACGCGATGCGGAAACTTCCGAAGTGGAGATTCGTGTTCAGCTTCGCAGTCGGAGCGGCGGTCGTCGGGGGAATGCTGATGCTCTACAACTGGGGCGCTTTCGGCAGTCCATTTTTCATGAGCTATCAGGGCTACAAGCTGCCCGAGAATCAGCAATTCCCGGAGCAAGCGGTCGGATTCGTCGGGCTGACCTACCCACGGATCAAAATTATGTGGAACGTGCTGATCGATCCGCAGCGCGGGCTGTTTTTCTGTAATCCGGTGTTGCTGCTAATCATTCCGGGCCTGGTTTACTTCTGGCGCAGCGGACGGCACGCGGAATTTTTCGTGGTACTCGAAGCGATTCTCGCGTTCGTGCTCTTCAACGCCTCGTTTGGCGAGTCCATCGTGTCATGGGGTGGCGGAACCGCGACCGGGCCCCGGCAGGTGACTCCCGCGATACCATTTTTCGCACTTGCGTTGATTTTCCTGCCTGCGGCCTTCGATTACGTTCTGGCGGGGCTGGCCGGATTGTCCGCGCTGTACATGCTCGCGGCCACCTCGACCAATCCGCATCTTCCATATGAATATGAAAATCCGATTTGGCAGTTCGCGCTGCCGCACTATTTTCGCGGCGATCTTTCATTCAACCGCGATGCCTATTTCGGCGGGGGGACGATCATCGGAGATTCGGTGGCGTTCAATCTGGGAAAGGTGATGCGGCTTCCGGCGGCCCTTCAGTTGGTCCCCCTGTGGCTCGTATGGACGTTCGCCGCGACCGAGCTGTTCGAGTATCTGAAGATGTGGCGCGACGATCTGCGCGCCGCAACCGGATCGCTGGCGGTTGCGCTCGCAATCGCGATCCTGTTCATCCCGACGCTCACCGCACCTTTGCAGCAGCGCCTCTCGCTCCAGCAATCGCACGGCCTGCTGGCGAGATATTTCGTGGGCCAGGAGCCGGCCGAGACACCGCCGCACCTCATCCGTGTCGATCCTCAAATCAATTTCGACAATGTGGCCGAGCTGGGCGCGATGCCGTTCGCGTCGTCGGTGACTTGGGCCGGCACCTTGATCGCGCCCAAGGCCGGACTCTATCGATTCACCTACGACGTGGACGACAACGGATGGGTCACTATCGACGGCAAGCCGGTCATCGACGATCCCCATGGGACCGCGCGGTATACCGCGACCGGTACCATTGAGTTGAGCCCGGGGCCGCATCGCATAGTTGTGGCCGAGCGCAACTTCGCGGGTGATTCGTCGGCGCATTTGTACTGGGAGATTCCCGGTGGTGGCCGCGAAGTGGTTCCTACCGAGGCGCTGATCCCCGATAGATTTGATCCGCGGCGCGGTTGATCGATTCTACTAACCTAGCCCACTTACGAACCCGGCTTCTTGAAAAAATCGGGGCGAAGCAGGGTGGGGCGGCCTGGCGTTAGCTCGGGTGGCGTCGTCGGCGAAGAGGAATTGCCAGCCGGTCGACGCTCTCGCAGGGCGGCGGTTTCCACCGCATCGAGCAGGCGTGCTTCCTGTACTCCGCGCGAAACGCATTGGAAATCAGTGACTGGATGAAAGGGGATGTGAAGCGGTGTGCTGAAGGTGGCCGTCACGCTCAGCGTGGTCGCCTCGGGACCAGCGGGTTCCACTTTGAAGTTGTACACGGCGCTGCCGCCTGCCATCGGATCGGCGACATATTTACTACCGACACTCCTCATCTCGCCGCAATCGGCATCGGCGAGGGTGAAACTGGGCGCTTCCGCCTCCACGATGCCGTGGTTAGGGTCGTCGCCCTGGAGTTTGTAGTCGTTGTCCTTGACCACGGTATGAATCGCGTCCCAGGTGAGATCGTACGGAACATTGATGACGATTCGAGTTTTCGCCTCCGCAGGCGGCTGCATAGTAGCCGGATAGTAACACCCGCCAAGAGCCATCGAGAGTGCGGCGCAGCGCGCCACGATAATGAATCCGATTTTCGCGTCCGTTTTGCTTTGGCGCATCGTCATGCCATCGCTTACATCGTGTAGCACTATCTAAACAGCAGTAGGCCACTGCGGAAAGCCTTTCAAAACCCCACTCATTTGCACTCAACTCCATTCTCGAGTGTGGTTCAAGTGTGGTTCGGACGTAGCACGAACCTGGTCAGTTGTGACCAAACTGCAACGATGAGAGGTAATAACTGACGGTTAATTCTGGTCAAAAACGGCTATTGATGGAACTCAAATTTTTGGCCCGGAGAAAGCCTAACGTAGGACCGCAGGTATTCTAATGTCCGGCTTGTCGATCCCCAACGATTGAGACCATTTGCGGAGTGGACCGAGCGTCAAGTTCGAATGTACGGGAGGATTTTACCAATGACGCGCAACAAATCATTCGCAGTCCTTTCGTGGACCTTCACGATGATGATGCTGGTCGCGGCGGCGCCGGCAGCCGCCCAGTTGACCACCGCGATGATTCCGGCCGCGCTAGGCTTCGGAAGCTCGGCGCTTGGCGACACGGTGACGAAGAATCTCATCATAAAAAATACCGGCAAGACTAATGCGCTGTTCATTTCAAACGTTTCCTCCTCGGACTCGGCTGAATTCGCGCCGGGGACCTCGACCTGCCCGGTCGACGGACTCGCGCCCGGGCAAACCTGCACCATCGCGATAGCTTTTACTCCCAACAATTTGGGCGCCCGCAGCGCGACCCTGATGCTGACCGATAACACCACTGCAGGGACGCATTCGACCAACCTGACCGGCACCGGCAGGGTTGATATGACCACTTCTGCAAACATCACGATCCCGGACGTCAAGTTCGGCTCGAAGGCGGTAAGGGCGGTAACGATCCTTAATCATCAGGCCCAGGCGGTAACGCTCAGCCCGACCTTCATCGGGAGTAACCCAGCCGACTTCTCGATTACCGGCGGAACCTGCGGCGCGACCTTGAACGCGGTCTCCGCATGCTACTACCTGGTAACCTTCACGCCCGGCGCGCTGGGCGGCGAGTCCGCGAGCCTGTCGGTCGCCGACAGCCCGGATCCTACCAGCCCGCACAATGTCCTGATTACCGTTACCGTAACCATTCCGGAAACGGTTTCCCCGCGCACCATCAACTACGGCACCGTTGCTTTGACAGCGTCCAAAACCAGAACCACCACGGTGACCAATCACTCCCCGGATCCGATCAATCTCAGCGATAGCATCGGCGGAACCGATCCCGGCGACTTTGCTATCACGGACGGAACTTGTACCGGCACGCTCAATGGCAACTCGAGCTGCACCATCGCCGTGACCTTTACGCCGAGTCAGGCGGGGGGGCGCACTGCGACGTTATCGATCGGTGTCGCGCAGGATCCGACCAGTCCGGTGATAGTGAACCTCGAGGGTAACATTGCGTCCGCGACGCCCACGGCGACCGCGACGGCCACTCCAACAGCGACCGCCACTCCGACGACTACCGCGACCGCAACGGCTACCCCGACGGTGACGGCAACCGCGACTGACACTCCAACGGCGACCGCAACCGCCACTGAGACCGCAACGGCAAGTGCGACCGCCACTCAGACGGCTACTGCAACTGCGACGGCTACGCCGACGGTGACGGCAACTGCGACTGACACTCCAACGGCGACCGCAACCGCCACTGAGACCGCAACGGCAACTGCGACCGCCACTCAGACGGCTACCGCAACTCCGACGGCCACCGCCACCGCAACTGCAACTCCGACCGCGACCGCAACTCTAACGCCTACGGCGACAGTGACCGCGACCGCCACTCCGACGGCGAGCGCAACCGCCACGGCAAGCGCAACCGCGACCAAGACTGCAACGGCGACCAAGACTGCAACGGCGACCAAGACCAAGACTCCTACGGCCACTCCGACGGTGACCGCTACCGCGACCGCGACGCTGACTCCGACTGCGACCCCGACTGCGATACCGCAGCCGGGCGACTTGCTCATCGCGGGTGGCGATCAGGGCGGGACCTTGGGCATATTCGTACCGCTATCGGTCTCGGCAGTATCCGACAATGTCGCGCAAGTCTTCGACATTACCAGTAATACCTTTGAGGCAACCGGCAGCCTCAATCACGACCGTGAAGCAACCAGCGCGGTGCCGCTGCCCAACGGCAAGGTTCTGATCCCGGGCGGCTCTCATTGCGCCGCGATGAGCTATGGTCCAGGCGGCGCATGCGGGACCGCGACCTTCACGGGCTTCCAGTGCGACGCGCTCGCGACCGCTGAGTTGTACGACGAGACCACCGGTACGTTTACTCTGGCCGGCACCGGCAGCGGCAACGCGATGACTACCGCGCGCAGCGGCCCCTCGGCCACTGTGATTGAGGGTTCGGGCACGGCGCTGGATGGGCAGGTGCTGATCGCGGGCGGTTCGAGCGGCAGTACGTTTGTGGCCCTCTCAACTCCGCCCGCTGGATGCGGACCTTCGGGTCAGGCCGCGGTGAACACTGCCGAGATCTACAACCCGGCAACGGATACTTTCACGGCGCTACCCAATACGATTCCCCTACCCTCAACCTGCGGGACCGGCGGCACGTCGCAATGCGGAATCCTCGATGACGGCGCGACACTGCTGCAAAACGGAAACGTTTTGATCGCGGGCGGTGACCTGATCGCCTTTCTCGACGTATCTACTTCTCAGGCTACCTTGTTCAATCCCTCAACCGAGACCTTTGCGGCCACAACCTCAATGAACGTGGCGCGCGAAATTCCGGCCACGACCATCCTGCCGGATGGCCGCGTGCTGGAGGCGGGCGGCTTGACCGCGTCGTCCGGGCCGTGCCTCGGCACCGCCAATCCTGTCGCCGTGACCGCCAACAGCTCGGCGGAAATATACGATCCGGTGATGGCGACGTGGACACTGACCAGTAACAACATGGCGTTCAAACGCGTCGGTATCGCCGCGCTCCCCTTTGTCTCTGGACCGTTGGCCGGCCAGGATCTGCTCGCCGGAGGCGTGGACCCGGAAACGCCGAGTTATCCGACGTGCAAGGCGCTGACCTCGTTGACCCAGCTTACCACCGCCTCAGCCGATCTGTTCGACGAGACGGCAGGGGGAGGAACAGGGGCGTTTACCGCGACCGGCGCGATGAACCTGGCGCGTGACGGACAGGCCA
Organism: uncultured delta proteobacterium; assembly: GCA_963747115.1. Lineage (GTDB taxonomy): Bacteria > Desulfobacterota > Binatia > Binatales > Binataceae > DATGKG01. Next base: position 114,702 of record CAVVEB010000012.1, read on the forward strand.
GCATCCCGCTCGTTTCCGGCAGCAACGCAGGCGACGTTATAGTGGCTGGCGGCTCATGCACGAATAACGAGACTCTGGGCTTGTCCTCGTGGGTAATCGGTACCAGTGCAGCCGGCACGTCGTGTAAAACAACCGGTCAGGCGGCCGGCGCAGGTCTGAACGACTACGGCGAACTCTACAATCCGTCGACCGCGACCTGGACGGTGCTCACCGGCACCGGCTCTGGCCCTGCCGTGACGCCCACTAACGCTTCGGCGTTCAACATCCTGCCGTAAGCCTGAGCTGGATAGGGACTGTTGCGCCGCCGCTGCCGAGCGATACTCGGTAGCGGCGGCGCCTTAATTTTCGGTGCTTTTGTATCTTCCGGGGAGGGACCTTAAAGGATAAAGATGACCCCTTAACCGTCGCGGTAGAAATTTGTCCTGGAGGACATGTCTGTAATGAGGCGAGCGAAATTGTCCGTGGTCCTTTCCTGGTTCATAGCTTCAATCATGCTGCTCGCGCTCGGCCCCGCAGTCTTTGCGACCAAAGCGACCGCGCAAGAATCGTCAGCGACCAATGCCGATGATCAGGATGCTGCCGACCTCGCGGCGGCCGTTCAGGCAGACCGGGACTTCGCCGCAACGCCGAAAGTCGCGCTGAACGCACTGCCGCATTCGCTGAATTTTGGCTTGGCTACGGGGCCAGAAGAAATGGTCTTCGTGCTCAATGCGAAGAATGGTCCGGTTAACGTTCAGGTCCAACCTGATATTCGAGATGTCGGAAAGGGGAGCGGGGCCTCGGCGTTCACGATTGTTTCAGGTTTCGGCTTTCAAACGATCACTCCGGACAGTCCCGGAATAGTTTTTGTTCAATTTGCGCCGTTAGCCAAGGGTACTTTCAAAGCGGAAATCCTGGTGACCACCAATCTCAGCGCAAAACCAATTAAGGTCAAACTGTCGGGTAGCGCAAAAGGCGCGGTTGCGACCCCGACCGCGACCGCCACGACGACCGCGACTGCCACTCCGACACTGACTGCCACTCCGACAGTGACCGCGACTGCCACTCCGACGTTGACTGCAACCGCAACCGCGACTGCCACTCCGACGCTCACGGCGACTGCAACCGCGACTTCAACCAGCATTGCAACTGCGACTCCGACCTCGGTGCCCACGGGCATGGGGGCGACTCCGACCGCAACCACGACCGCGACGGCGACCCCGACAGTGACTGCAACCTCCACCGCGAGTTCCTCGCCGTCCCCAACTCCGGCAGCGGGACCGCAGGCGGGAGACTTGATAATGGCGGGTGGCGATACGGGCGGAAGTTTGCCGGGATAGTGTTTAGTTATCAACCTCAATTATTCAAGCAGCGGAGCACAAATCTTCAATACCACGACTAATATGTTCCAGGCGGTCGGTAGCCTGATTCATGACCGCGAAGGCGCCTTTGCGGCGCCGCTGCCCAACGGGCTGGTTCTGATCCCGGGCGGTGAGCATTGCGCGACCGTGACCATTCCCACCGGTAACGGGTGCAGCTCATCGTTCACCGGCTTCGAGTGCACTACGCTCAACACCGCCGAATTGTATAACGAGAGTACCGGCATGTTTACGCTGGCAGGCTCAGGCAGCAGCAATGCGATGACGACCACGCGCGGCGGCCCCGCGGCCGTCGTGATCAAGGGCTCCGGTACGTCGCTGGATGGTCAGGTGCTGATCGTAGGCGGTACGGCCGGCAGTTCGTTTGTGGCCGACCAGGCAGCCCAACCGCCTGCGGGCTGTGGTCCGTCGGGACAGACGGCGGTTAACACGGCCGAATTGTACAACCCGGCAACCGATACGTTCACGGCCCTCGCCAATACGGTTCCGGTACCCTCGACCTGTGGCAGCGGCAAGACGTCGCAATGCGGTATCACCGATCCCGTAGCTCTGCCGCTGCAAAACGGAAACGTTCTGATCGCCGGCGGCGATCTGACGGGCTTCCTCGGCACCTCTACCAACCTCGCATTCGTGTTTAATCCGTCGACCGAGACGTTTACGCCAACGACCGCGATGAACGTGGCGCGCGAACTTCCGGCCTCGACCGTGCTGCCCGATGGCCGCGTGCTTGCGGCCGGTGGCGTAACCGCGGCGTCGGCAGGATGCCCGAGCGGTGATGTCGCCGTGACGACCAACAACACGGCGGAAGTGTACGACCCGACGCACGCGACGTGGACCATGACCGGCAACACCATGAGCACCAAGCGCATCGGTATCGCCGCGCTGCCGTTCATCAGTGGACCGCTGGCTGGCCTGGATATAATCGCCGGAGGTGCGGATCCTGAGACGGCGAGTTTCCCGGCGTGCAAGGCACTGACTGCGCTGACCGAGGCCACCACCGCCTCGGCCGATCTGTTCGACGAGACGGCAATGGGTGGGCTGGGTGCGTTTACTCCGACCGGAGCGATGAACCTGGCGCGTGACGCCCAGGGCAGCATCCCGTTGGGCTCCGGCAGCAACGAAGGATTCGTGATCGTAGCGGGCGGCTCATGCACCAATAACGAGACACTCGGCTTGTCGTCGTGGATAGTCGGTACCACTTCGGCCGGCACATCGTGTAAGACCACCGGCCAGGCTGCCAACGCAGGCCTGAACGACTACGGCGAACTGTATAATCCGATGACGCAGACCTGGACCGTGCTAACCGGCACCGGGTCCGGCCCTGCGGTGACACCGCCCGCCAACGCTGCGGCATTCAACATCCTGCCGTAAGCCGAGCGCTATAGACGGACGGATAGCGCCTCCGCTGCCGAGTGATCCTCGGTAGCGGCGGCCGCGTTTTGTAGTAATCATTTTAAAATGCCGCGGGCCACGGTCATTATCCCGGTCTTCAATGCCGAGCGAACAATCGCTCAGGCGATCGACAGCGTGCGCGCCCAAAACTTCGATGATGTAGAGATCGTCGCCGTCGATGACGGCTCCAATGACGCCAGCCTCGAAATCCTGTGCGGTTACGGCGCCGCGATAAAACTCTTGCGGCAGAAAAACCGCGGACCATCCGCCGCGCGAAACCTCGGCATCGCGAATTCTTCCGGCGCATACCTGGGCTTCCTCGATGCCGACGATTGGTGGCGGCCGAATTTCCTCTCGACGATGATCCCGGCGATCGAACGCGATCCTGGGCGTGTCCTCGCCTACTGCGATTTGGCGTTGGCCGACAGCCTCGGCGGGTCACTGGATACCTCATTGATGGCTGGACGCTCGACGCATGCTCCCACGGTGCAAGACATGCTCGAGTCGCTATGGCCGATCATGCCCAGCGGCGTGCTCATCAGGCGGACCGCGCTCGACGCGGTCGGAGGTTTTCCCGAGCCGCTGCGAGCTTTCGAGGATGTCTATCTATGGTTGTTGCTGCGCGAGCAAGGAACCTTTGCCGCCGTCCCCGAAATTCTGGCGACCTGGCGCTTCGCGCATTTTCCCGATCCCTTGAAAGCGCCCGGCGGTCAGGAAGAGGCGGGACGCATCTTTCGTCGGATGGTGAATGAGCGCTATCACGTCGATCCCATCAGGCACGTGAAGTCGCGCGAGCGCGCGCCGCGCAGCATCCTCGGCTATATCGGACTGCGGGCATTGGCGCGCGGAGATCGCGCGGAGGCCAGGCGCGCCTTTGCAGAGGTGATTCAACTCGATCCTTACCGGCCGCGAAATTATCTGCGTTTGGCCAGAACGGTTTTGCCTTCCGGCCTGGCGCGGATGCTCAGCGGCCGATCCGGCAAGACCGCAGCGACCAAGTGATACATGGCGTGCCGGTCCAGCTTTCTTTCGATCGCTGGACCGGCGCCGACCGATGCCCTCGCTCCCCCAAAAACTTATGCCGTGGTTTTTCGCCAGCTCCGATAGCCGCGCGATTCACTCAAGCCGTAACGCGCCAGCATCCGGTAAACGGTATAGCGCGAGACACCCAAAAGGTCCGCCGCGCGATGACAATTGCCGTGGGTCGCATTGAGCGCGCGCACCAGCGCGTCCTTGGAAGCTTCCCGAATCGCGGCGTCGAGAGAGAATCTCGACTCTCCCGCGCCGCCATCCGGATTGGCCTCGGGCGCCGCACCCAATCCTTCCACTTCCGGAAACTCTACCGAGGCCATCGGTGCGGGCCCTATCTGCGGGATCGCCTGCGCGGGCAGCTCGCGCCCATCGGTTAGGACGCTCGGAAGCTCGGCGACGGTGATCGCGTCGCCATCGGTCATCAGCACCGCACTCTCGACCGCGTGGGCGAGTTCACGAATGTTTCCCGGCCAAGCAAAGCTGCATAGAGCCTCGAGCGCGCCGCGGGAAATGTGACGAATGCCCTTGTTAAACAGGCGGTTGTAATGTTCGAGGAAATGGCCGACGAAGGCCGGGATAGCGTCGCGGCGCTCGCGCAGGGGTGGAATGACCAGCGCGGCGGCGTTGAGACGATAATACAAATCGTCGCGAAACGCCCCCGCTTTCACCATCGCGCGCAGGTCGCGGTTGGTCGCCGCTACCAGCCGGATATCTACCTTAAAGCTGTGCGATGAGCCGACCGGCTGAACCTCATGCATCTCGACTGCGCGCAGGAGCTTGGGTTGCAACTTGAGCGGAAGCTCGCCGATCTCGTCGAGAAACAGGGTTCCGCCATTAGCCGAGCGGAAGTACCCCAGGGAATCCTCGCGCGCATCGGTAAAGGCCCCCTTCACGTGTCCGAACAGCTGTGATTCGGCGAGCGAATCGACCAGGTTGGAACAGTTGAAGATGACGAAGGGGCCGTTTGGCACCGGTCCCAGGTTGTGCAACGACCGGGCGACCAGCTCCTTGCCTGTCCCCGATTCACCCTGGATCAATACGGTCGCTTTATGCGGAGCGAAGCGGGTAATGCTGGCAAAAAGCCGTTTGAATTGCACCGAACGAACGAGCATACCGTTCGTCCTTTCGGAGCCTTCAATCAGGCGCTCAATGCTTACCCATTCACTCGAGGCGATGACCGATCCCGGATGGCGCGTGTGTGGAACAGGCGCTGCGGGCGACTGTCCAACCGTGTCCTCGCTGAGATTCATGGTTCCCCCCTCCCCAGGTGGTTCCGTTCGCGGACTACATTCAGTATTGAAATCCTGCCTACAAGTTGTAGGCTTTTTCTTTTTATGGTTTCCAGCCGGCGATGTCAAGTAGCCGGGTCGCTTCCTTGCCACATTTTTTGCGTTGCGTTGAACCGGGGCTGGCAATTTAAGCTTCTTCGTAGCGGAATTGCTAAAATTATTGACTGCCGGCGCCCACGCTGAAACCGCGGCGATCACCTCAGTTGCTCGCAGCGAGCCATTCGTAAGTAGCTGAAACAAAAGAAGTATTTGGTGCGCGCCCGAGCCGCATCGATCCCACTAACGGCCCTGAATTCAGATGAGCGGGGCCGCCGAACCGCATGATCTGTAACTAATGCTACTTATTGTATTGTCCGGACATTTGCGCGATTTTTCACCGCTCGAGGCTCCGCGACCCATCCGAGCCCGCGCCCCTGATTTCCTCGTTGTGCGCTGTTGTCACATTTTCGCGACGATCGCCGGAATCGACGCCTTGGCATCGCGTCACTATGCTGGTTAACTGTAGCGTTCCCGCATTTCATGGCGAGCCGGTAGCTCAGGCGGTAGAGCAGCGCACTTTTAATGCGCGGGTCGAGAGTTCGAGTCTCTCCCGGCTCACTAATCGAATTTGCCCGACGGATACGATGGAAAGGATCGAGTCGCATCTAAGCACCGCTACTTCTGAATATAAGGCCAATCGCGAAGCGATGGAGGCCGCGATCGCGCAGCTCCGCTCCACTATCGATCGCGTTCGCGAGGGCGGGCCCGCGCAGGCGCGCAAGCGGCACACTGAACGCGGCAAGTTGCTGGTCCGCGATCGGGTCAAGACGCTGATCGATTCGGAGACGCCGTTCCTCGAGCTGTCCCCGCTAGCGGCGCATGGTCTCTATAGTAATGAAGCGCCGGGCGCGGGCATCGTCACCGGCATCGGCAGAATTTCGGGCCGCGAGGCGGTTATCGTCGCCAACGATGCGACGGTGAAGGGCGGCACCTACTATCCGATGACGGTGAAGAAGCATCTGCGCGCACAGGAAATCGCGATTCAGAATAATCTGGCGTGCATCTATCTGGTGGATTCGGGCGGCGCGTTTCTTCCGCTGCAATCGGAAGTCTTTCCCGACCGCGACCATTTTGGCCGAATTTTTTACAATCAGGCGCGCATGTCGGCGATTGGGATCCCACAGATCGCGATCGTGATGGGCGCGTGTACTGCGGGCGGGGCATACGTGCCGGCCATGTGCGACGAAAACGTGATCGTCAAAGGCCAGGGCACGATTTATCTGGGCGGGCCGCCGCTGGTTCGCGCGGCCACCGGCGAGGTCGTCACTGCCGAGGATTTGGGCGGTGGCGACGTCCACACCCGGCTCTCGGGCGTCAGCGACTACCTGGCCGAGGATGACAACCACGCGCTCGAAATCGCGCGCTCGATCTTCGAGAACCTCGGCCATCGCGAGCCGGCCTCTATCGACCAGGATCAGCCGGAGGATCCTTACTACGATCCCGCGGAACTCTACGGCATCATTCCCACCGATACGCGCAAGCCCTACGACGTGCGCGAGGTGATCGCGCGCCTGGTTGACGGCAGCAGGATGCAGGAGTTCAAGCCGCGTTACGGCCCGACGATCGTGACCGGATTCGCGCGCATCTACGGCTACCCGGTCGGCATCCTCGCGAACAACGGCGTGCTCTTCAGCGAATCCGCGCTCAAGGCCACCCACTTCATCGAGCTTTGTTGCGCGCGCCGGATTCCGCTGCTGTTTCTGCAAAACATTACCGGTTTCATTGTAGGCAAGCGCTACGAGCAGGGCGGGATCGCGAAAGACGGCGCCAAGATGGTCAATGCGGTCGCCAACGCGCAGGTGCCGAAGTTTACCGTCGTCATCGGCGCATCCAACGGCGCGGGCAACTACGGCATGTGCGGCCGCGCGTTCTCGCCGCGCCTGCTTTTCATGTGGCCCAATTCCCGAATCTCGGTGATGGGCGGTGAGCAGGCCGCCAACGTGCTGCTCACGGTCAAGCTCGAGCAGTTGGAACAGGCGGGCAGGGGAATGAGCGACGGCGAAAAGGTTGAGTTCATGCGCCCGACCCTGGAGAAGTACGACGCGGAATCGAGCTGCTACTACTCCAGCGCGCGAATCTGGGACGACGGCGTGCTCGACCCGATCGAGACTCGCGCATCGCTTGCGCTCGGGATTGCCGCATCGCTCAACGCGCCCATTCCCGCAGGCGGCAATTTCGGCGTCTTCAGGATGTGATCCTTGAGACGCAGGCCGCTGAAAAAGCTGCTGGTCGCGAATCGCGGTGAGATCGCGCTGCGCGTGATTCGCAGCGCGCGGCTGCTCGGCCTCAAAACGGTCGCGATCTTTTCCGAAGCCGATCGCGGTGCCGCGCACATCGCCGCCGCCGACGAGGCTGTTCTGATCGGTCCCGCTGCTCCCTCCGCGAGTTACCTTAGTGTCGATGCCGTCATGCGGGCCGCGATCGAGACCGGTGCGGACGCGATTCATCCGGGCTACGGATTTTTGTCGGAGCGGCCGGATTTTGTGCGCGCGGTCGAAAAGGCCGGGATAACTTTTGTCGGGCCATCGTCGGCTTCGATGGAGGCGGTAGGCGACAAGGTCGCGGCGCGCCGTCTCGCGATCGCCGCGAACATTCCAGTAGTCCCCGGAATTGAAACCGCTGATGTGAGCTCGGTGCGCGGGTTCGCCGCCGAGGTTGGCTACCCCATTCTGGTCAAGGCCGCGGCCGGTGGCGGTGGCCGCGGGATGCGCGTTGTTCCGGATGCGGCGGCGCTGGAATCCGCGCTCGAGTCGGCTGCGCGCGAGGCTAGCGCGGCCTTCGGCGACGGCCGCATCTTTGTCGAGAAGTATCTGGCGAAGCCGCGCCATATCGAAGTTCAGATCGTCGGCGACAGCCACGGCAAAGTCGTCGCATACGGCGAACGGGAATGCTCGATTCAGCGCCGTCATCAGAAGCTGATCGAGGAATCGCCGTCCATCGCGGTGAACGATGATCTGCGCGCGAGAATTATCGATTGCGCCATTCGCCTCTCGAGTGCGGTGAAATATCAGAGTGCGGGAACGGTCGAATTTCTGCTCGAACGCGGCAACTTTTACCTGCTTGAAGTCAACGCGCGCTTGCAGGTCGAGCATCCCGTGACCGAGGCGCGTTTCGGATGCGATCTGGTGGCGGAGCAGCTTCGAGTCGCGGCCGGAGAGCATGTGACGGCGCCGGCTCCACCCAGCGGATGGGCGATCGAATGCCGTCTTACCGCCGAGGACGCCGAGCATGATTTCCGTCCCTCCGCCGGCAAGGTGTCGTATCTGCATCTGCCGACGGGGTCCGGAATGCGAGTAGATACTTTTCTCACTTCGGGCGCCGAGGTCAGCAGTGACTACGATAGTCTGTTGGCGAAGATCATTTGCCACGGCGCGACGCGCGAAGATGCCCGCCGCCTTATGCTAATGGCGCTCGACGATGTGACTATTGCGGGGGTACATCACACCGCGGCCTTCCTGCGCGATGTAATAGCAAGTGAGTATTTCGCGCGCGGCGATCTCACTACTCATGTGATTGACGATCATTTCAATCGATGGCGCGCCGACGGGTCGGCGGAAAATGCGGCGCTGATGACAGCGGCGCTGGTCGCATCGCGTGCGATAGATTTTGCCGCGGCCTCGGATTCATCGGCGCCGGCGCAGACCGGGCGCGATGGCTCGCCGTGGAGCAAGCTCGGCGGCTTTCAATTATGGGAACGCCGATAAGGCTCAAACGCATCGGCGGTTCTCCCGAGCGCGAGATCGAGATCGTCGATATTTCCGCTTCCCGCATAACGGCGCGGATCGACGGGGTCGAAGTCTCCGCTGAAATCGAAAGGCAGCAGGACGGCAGCGCGATGCTCGCCCTCGGCGGCCATCGCTATCGGATCAGCGGGACGAAGCGCGCGGGTTCGATCGTCGTGGCTGCGGGCACGATGAGCGCGGAGTATCAACTCGTCGAGCCGGGCAAGCGGGCGCGCAAGGGCGGACTCACCTCGCTCAGCGTTGATGCTCCGATGCCGGGGACGGTGTTGAAGATCCTGGTGAAGGCGGGGGCGCGCGTGGCCGCGAACGATCCGCTGATTGTTCTGGAGGCGATGAAGACTGAAACTACTTTGCGCGCGGAAAGTCCGGCGCTGATCAAACGGGTTCGCGTGGAAGTCGGCCAGCGCGTGGATCACGGTGATGTGTTGATCGAATTGTCGGCCGACAATCCCGATTAGATTTGACCGGTAGCGTCTGATATAAGACTCGCCGTCGCGTGCGAAAATTCTGGCTATCAGGGACATCCGGCTCGGACGCGGATGAGGCCGCATCGCGGACTGCGCGCCAACCCCTCTTCTTGCTCTCACGGCGCGAGACGTTTTGGCTAGTCGGCGGCTCGTTCGTCTTCGCCTTGATCTTCTTCTACCCGGTTCTCTGCGACATCGATCCATCTTCACCAGGAATGAGCGGGTGGCGCCAATTCCTGCCGAACTTTCGACACTTCACCCTCCTTCCGTCCTGGGGCGATCCGGATCTGTTTGCGGCGCTGCGCTGGGTGCCTTACTACACCCTGTCCCACTTTCACCAATTGCCGCTGTGGAATCCGTACAAATGCGGTGGGATGCCGATGCTGGGGAATCCGGAATCGGCCATCGTGACGCCGTTCCTACTCTTCTATCTCCCGTTGGGATTGGTACCGGGCATGCTCCTCGAGGTTTACCTGCATCTCGCGCTGGCCTTCGTCGGCGGTTACGTGCTCGGCCGCGAGCTCGGCCTGCGCCCGCTTGCCTGCGTCGTGCTGGGAGCGATGTTTCCGTCGAGCTCGTGGCTGCCGCTGCACGTCGGTGCGGGCCAGTTCAACTTCCTGTCGGTCACTTATTTGCCGTTGATTCTCGCGCTCCTGCTCGCCGCGCGCCGGACACGCAGATGGTACCCGGCCGCGCTCGGCGGCCTGGTCTGTGCATTGACGCTGACCGAGGGCAACTACCCCTTCGTTTACGCCGCGCTGGTGGTCGCGATGCTATCACTGGTTCTTTCGATCCTCAACTTGAGCATCAGACCGCTGGCAGCCGGGGCTTTAATCGGTGTCTTCGCACTTGCCCTCGGTGCTTTGAAACTTATTCCGGTCTCGGAAATGCTCACCCTTCATCCGCGGATCTACGGCGCGTCATGGATCACCTGGCCTGGTGTGCCTGAGGCGCTGTTCTCGCCCAACCAGGATTCCTACCGTCCGAACTCGCAACCATTCACCTTCGTTGAGTTCGGCGGCTACCTGAGCGCGCCTTTCGTCGTCCTCGCTCTCATCGGAATGGTCGGGGCGGGCCGTAAGGCAGTTGCATGGATCATTGGGACAATCGCGTTCTTGTTTCTATTTCGCGGCGACACCGGTCCGCACGCGCTCATCAACTATCTGCGCCTCTTTCCGCTCGGGCAAGATTTGGGCTTTTGCGGCCGATGGGTCATACCGCTTGTATTCTGCGTCGGTGTGCTCGCCGCTCTGGGCGCGCAACTCCTGTGCGAGCGCTTCCAGATTTGGGGCCCGCGAGTGATCGTGGTTCTGCTGGCGGTTGGCCTGGTCGATGCGTTCCTGGCCGGTTCGCCCAATTACCGATATCTCTTCCACTTCACTATCGAGCAGCCGACACCGCAATCGCAGTTCTTCCGCCAGCTCTGGACGCCAGATCGGCAGACTCTGGTCGGCACGGCAGAGTCGAACATGGGTTATCTGAATTGCGAGGGTATTGGTTACAACGTCCCGATCGGCGATGTGCGCGGGTACAATCAGGCCGGCTATCGCGGCGAAGCCTACTTGCTGGTGCGGGCGAGGTGAAGAACACCCTATGGACGCCCAACCGCCTCGCCTACGAGGTAAACGTTCCCGCCGCGACCTCGCTGGTGATCAATCAGAACTTTTATCCCGGATGGAGACTCGCCGCAGGGCCGGGATCGATTTACGCCGACGGCACGCTTCTCGCCGTGCACATTCCGTCCGGTAGCTATCAAATAGAGATCGTCTACGCTCCGCCGCACATCCTTTTTGCGCTTGCGCTCACGCTCTTCGCTTCGGTGGTGTTGATCGTGATGTGGCGATTCGAAACCCGCCGCGCCTGACACTCCGGCTCGCGCTTTCATCCGATCCGCGATAGAGACGATGCTTGAGAATTTCGTCCGATGGCTGCAAAAAGATCTGGCTAAAGCCCGCGAGGAACCCGCGAGTGTCGCGAGCGAATCGAATGCCGAGCGAGTAGATGTGGCCCCACGCCGCCGGGTTCAGCTTAGAATCCCTTTCCGAGCTAGTCTGACTGAATACCAGACTATCGAAGCCGCGGCCGCGAAACCGATGAGGGTGCCGATTCCCCCAATTTGACTCACGGCTTCAATCCAATTCGTTCCCCACATGGCGCGGACCGTGAGTACGAGGTTCAGGGCAAGTGCCCAGGCAAACAAGGAAACCGCGCTGCGACGAAGCCTGAATAGTCGAATCGCCGCTAAAGCGTTAGAGGACGGCGAGCAGTACCGTGCCCAGATAGTCAAATATTGTAAGGTTGGCAAAATACTCCTCTTCAGCGGAATTCATCGGCAGCCAACCGGAGAAGGCCAATCCCAAAGCCATCAGTACAAAGATCATGCTCACAATTTCGGAGATGAAAATAACCCATACCGTGAACGGGCGTCGCACACGATGCGGTTTAACTGCTGCTGGTGAAACCATAAGTGATGCTCGATCTGTAGACTCGCGCTTTCATCCGATCCGCGATAGACACGATTCTTGAGATTTTCGTCTGATGGCTGCAAAAGATCTGGCTAAAGCGCGCGACGAAGCCGAGCAACTGCGCGAGCAGATCCGCCATCACAACTATCGCTACTACGTGCTCGATTCCCCCGAGGTCAGCGACGCCGAGTACGACGTCCTGATGCGCCGGCTCGAGGCGCTCGAACGCGCAGCATCCCGAGGTCGCCACGCCCGATTCTCCCACCCAGCGCGTCGGCGCGGCGCCGAGCGAGAAGTTCGGCGTCGTGCAGCATCGCCGCCGATGCTGTCGTTGGCCAACGCGCTTGACGCCGAGGAGATGGTCGAGTTCGACAAGCGCATCAAGCGTCTGCTGCGCAATGACGCCGATATCGAGTACGTCGCCGAGGTCAAGCTCGACGGCCTGGCCGTGGAGCTGGTTTATGAGCACGGCCAGCTCAAGGTCGGCTCCACCCGCGGCGACGGTTACAACGGCGAGGACGTGACGCCAGAACCTGCGCACCATCAGGAGCATCCCGCTCAAGCTGCATGACGGCCGATCGCATCCGGTGCCGCAACTGCTCGAAGTCCGCGGCGAGGTGATCTTTCCGCGCAAAGCGTTTCAGAAGCTCAACGAGGATCGGGCCGCGGCCGACGAGCCGCTGTTCGCCAATCCCCGCAATGCCGCCGCGGGCTCGCTGCGCCAGCTTGACCCGCAGATTACCGCCTCGCGTCCGCTGGACATCTTCTGTCATTCTCCGGGCGTCTATCGAGCGGCGGCACCGAAGTTCGAAACCCAGTGGGATTTTCTCCAGGGCATCAAGGCGCTGGGACTGAAGATCAACCCGGAATCGAAGCTCTGCCGCAGCGTCGACGAGGTGCTCGCATACTGGGAGCGATCTGACCGAGCGGCGCGATCATCTGCCCTACGAAGCCGACGGAGTCGTGGCCAAGGTCAATTCGTTCGCGCTCCAGGAGCAGCTCGGCGAGGTATCGCGCTCGCCGCGATGGGCGATCGCTTACAAGTTCAAGGCGCAGCAGGCGGAGACGAGGGTCGACGAGATCGAGGTGTATGTGGGCCGAATCGGTTCGCTCACCCCGGTGGCCCATCTGGAGCCAGTGCAGCTTGCCGGAGTGACCATCTCCAACGCGTCGCTGCACAATCTCGACGAGATTACGCGCAAGGACGTGCGCGACGGCGATACGGTGCTGCTGGAGCGCGCGGGCGACGTGATTCCATACGTCGTGCGCGTGACCAAGCCGGGCAAGCCGCGCGCGACCGTTGTTCCGGATGCCCGCAGCAATGCCCGGTGTGCGGCAGCGAAATCGTCCATGAGGAGGGCGAGGTCGCGTACTTCTGCGTCAACGTCAACTGTCCGGCGCGGATGCGCGAATCGATCCGTCATTTCGCCTCCAAAAACTGCCTGGATATCGACGGGCTGGGCGACAAGCTGGTCGGGCAATTGGTGGAGAAGGGGCTGGTCGCGCGAACTCGGCGACATCTATCAAGCTGAGCGCCGAAGACTCTGGCGGCATTGGAGCGGATGGGGGAAAAAAGCGCGCGAGAACGTGATCGCCAGCATCGAGCGCTCGCGCCATACCTCGCTCGACCGCTTGATCAACGGGCTCGGGATCCGCCACGTCGGCGAGCATACCGCGCGCCAACTGGCGCAGCATTTTCGCGACCATCGACGCGCTGGAGGCGGCCAGCGAGGACGAGTTGCTGGCGGTGCGCGATATCGGTCCCGAAGTCGCCCGCAGCATCCGCGAATACTTCGCCGAGCCGCACAACTCCCAGGCGCTGGACAGCGGCTGCGACAAAGCGCGATTCGTCTTCGAGCCGATGCCTGAGGCCGAGGCCGCGGACCGTTTCGCGACAAGACCGTGGTGCTGACCGGCACGCTCAAGAAATGGAGCGCGGGCGAGGCCGAGCAGAAGATCCTGGCGGCGGGTGGGCGGGTATCCTCTGCGGTCAGCCGCAAGACCGATTATCGTGGTGGCAGGCGCGGACCCGGGCTCAAAGTTGCGCAAAGCCCAGGAGATCGGGCGTCAAGGTTATGGACGAGAGACGAACTCGAGCGGATGTTGGCCGTGAGCTTGACGATGCGTGGCCGATAAGGGCGCAAGTTCGAATGGTGATCGTGAGCGGCCGGGTGCAGGGGGTGTTCTTTCGCGGCGCGGCGGCGCAGGAGGCGCGGGCGCTCGGGTTGAGCGGATGGGTGAGCAACCTGCCCGATGGCCGGGTGGAAATCGTGGCCGAGGGCGGGCGCAGAAACCTTGAGATGCTGTGTCGCCTGGGCCCATCAGGGGCCGCCGGCGGCGCGGGTGGAGGAGGTGGAGGTGGAGTGGTCTGAATATGAAGGAAAATGCAGTGGTTTTGAGGTCGCTGATCATGAGCGCCATGAGCGCGCTTGCGATAGCTCGTGGCTCGTCACATCGAGGCGGTCTCTTCTATCACGGTCCGCCATTAGTTATAGTTCAATAACGTGATACACGTATTCGCTCCGCTTGAAGATCATACGGCGGAGCCTTCGATGTAGGTTCGTCAACCAACCAACAATTAGGCGTCCAGTTTAGAGGAGAGCACGATTCAAATGGCTGTACCACCTGAGACGGCGCAACAGCTTGCGCAGGAATCCGGATCCGCCGGCAAGCGACAAACCCGTCGAGACCCGTCGCCAGAATCGTAATCCGCTTCGCCGGTGACTCCGGCGACGGCATGCAATTGGCTGGGATGCAGTTCACCACCGAGTCCGCGCTGGCGGGCAACGACATCGCGACGTTGCCCGATTTTCCAGCGGAGATTCGCGCCCCTGCGGGAACCCTGGCTGGTGTCAGCGGCTTTCAACTGAATTTTTCCAGCGCCGAAGTCTTTACCCCCGGCGACGAGCCCTCGGTGCTGGTCGCGATGAATCCGGCCGCACTGAAGGTGAACCTGGAGGATCTGCCGCCCAACGGCGGTGCTGATCGTCGATAAGGAAGCCTTCACCGACGCCAATCTGAAGAAAGCGGGGTACAAGTCCAATCCGCTGACCGACCACTCGCTGGACAAGTACCAGGTCTTCGAGCTCGAGGTCAGCAAGCTGACCACGTCGGCGGTGCGGGATCTGGGCCTCAACACCCGCGCGGTCAACCGCTGCCGTAACTTTTACGTGCTCGGTCTGCTGTCCTGGCTTTTCCAGCGCCCGACCCAGTCAGTGCGTCGATTACATCGAGAGCCGTTTCAAGAAGACTCCCGACGTCAAGGAGGCCAACCTGCGAGGCCTTCAAAGCCGGCTTCAACTTCGGCGAAACCACGGAAATCTTTGCCAGCTCCTACGAGGTGAAAGGCGGCCGACATCGCCCCGGGTTTCTACCGCAACATCACCGGTAACACCGCCACCGCGCTGGGCTTCGTGGCCGCCGCGGTGAAATGCGCGGCGGCCCATGTTTCTGGGCTCCTATCCGATCACGCCGGCCAGCGACATCCTCCACGAACTGGCGGGCTTCAAGAACTTTCCAGTCTACACTTTCCAGGCCGAGGATGAGATCGCGGGCGTGGCGTCGGCGATCGGCGCGGCTTTCGGCGGTGCGATTGCCATCACCACTACCTCGGGCCCCGGAATGAACCTCAAGGCGGAGGCGGTCGGGCTTGCGGTCAAGGTCGAATTGCCGACTGATCATCACCGACATCCAGCGCGCGGGTCCGTCCACCGGGATGCCGACCAAGCCGGAGCAGGCCGATCTGCTGATGGCGATGTACGGGCGTCACGGCGAATCGCCCATTCCGATCATCGCGGCGTCCACGCCGGCCGACTGCTTTGACTGCGCCTACGAGGCGGTGCGGATCGCGGTCAAGTATATGACCCCGGTCATCCTGCTGACCGACGGTCAATTGGCCAACGGCGCCGAGCCGTGGCTGGTGCCCGACCCCGACAAGCTGCCCCCGATCAAGGTCGAATTTCGCACCGATCCCGAAGGCTTCATGCCCTACCTGCGCGACGAGGAAACGCTGTCGCGTCCGTGGGCGATTCCCGGCACGCCGGGACTCGAACACCGGATCGGCGGTCTATCCAGCGAACATCTGACCGGCAACGTGAGCTACTCACCGTCGAACAACGAGATGATGGTGCGGCTGCGGGCGCGCAAGATCGCGGGCATCGCCCGCGAGATCCCGCCCACCGAGGTCTTTGGCGACGAGCAGGGCGGCGACCTGCGTGGTGGTTGGATGGGGTTCGACGCACGGCAACGCTGCGCGAGGCGGTCGGGCAAAATGCGCGCCAAGGGCAAGAGCGTTTCGCACGTCCATCTGCGCTATCTGAATCCGCTGCCCGCCGACTTCGGCGCCATCCTGCGCCGCTTCAAAAAAGTGATGGTGGCGGAGATGAACATGGGGCAATTGCTCAAAATGATCCGGGCCGACTACCTGATTGATGCGGTCGGCTGTAACAAGATTCAGGGCCGGCCATTCAAGGTCAGCGAGATCGAGTCCCGAATCTCTCGCGCACTGGAGGGCTGAAGCAGATGGCTACCGCGCTTACCCGTAAAGACTTCGTCTCCGATCAGGAAGTACGCTGGTGTCCCGGATGCGGCGACTACGCGATTCTGGCCCAGGTGCAGAAGATGATGCCGGAACTGGGCGTCGCGCGTGAGAACACCGTGTTCATCTCGGGAATCGGCTGCTCCAGCCGGTTTCCCGTACTACATGAACACCTACGGCTTCCACACCATCCACGGCCGCGCGCCGGCGCATCGCGACCGGGCTGAAGATGACCCGTCCCGAGCTTGATGTGTGGGTCGTGACCGGCGACGGCGACGGACTTTCGATCGGCGGCAACCACCTGATTCATGCCCTGCGCCGCAATATCGATCTGAAGATCCTGCTGTTCAACAACAAGATCTACGGCTTGACCAAGGGCCAGTACTCGCCGACTTCCGAAGTCGGCAAGGTGACCAAGTCCACGCCCGCCGGGTCGGTGGACTTCCCCTTCAATCCGATAATCCTGGCGTTGGGAACCCATGCCAGCTTCGTCTGCCGCTCGGTGGACGTCGAGCAGAAGCATCTGCGGGAGACGCTCAAGCGCGCGCACGCGCATCGCGGCGCGTCGTTCATGGAGATCCTGCAGAACTGCAACATCTTCAACGATGGCGCGTTCAACGACGTAAGCGACAAGGCGATCAAGGCCGACCATCAGCTGATTCTGGAGCATGGCAAGCCGCTGATCTTCGGCAAGAATCGCGACAAGGGAATCCGCATGAACGGGATGCGTCCCGAGGTGGTAGCGCTCGGCAACGGCGTCACCGAAAAGGACCTAGTGGTGCACGACGAGACCAACCTGTCGCTGGCGTTCATGCTTGGCCACTTCGAGTCGCCGATGCCCACGCCGATCGGCGTGTTCTACGCGTCTCGCGTCCTACCTACGACGCCGCGATGAACGATCAGGTCGCTCAGAGTATCGCGAAGAATGCGAAGGGCGATCCGCAGAAACTGCTCAACGGCGGCGATACCTGGACCGTGAACTGACCTCGAATCTCACCGCGCACCCCGAGGTATTGACAGTAGTCGGCGGCGGCGTAGTGTATCGCTGATTCGATCGGGGAAGTCGGTGTGAAGCCGGCACTGCCCCGCAACTGTATGGAACGCGCGTGTTCCGAGTCAGGCGACCGATCGAATCGACGAGGCCGTTAACCTTCGCGGGTGAGGGAGGCTTCAGGATCGCAGTCTGCTCTTTGCCGCCACGCGCGCGAAATTCAGGCCGGCCGATTCTGTCCCTCCGCTGATGCTCGCTGATGGGTTCCCGGCGAGCATCGGATGGACGCCCGGCGGATACTCAACCAACTCGACGACAAGCTCGCGGCGCGCCCGAAGACGCATCGCCAGGTGGTTGCCGGTGCCGCGTCGATGGTGGCGCACGCGATCGCAATCGCGGCGATCGCGTTTCTCCTCCCTGGCATGGAGCGGCCGCATCGCGATTGGGTGCTCGCCTATTTTGTCGATTTTGACCAGGGCCGAAGCGCTGCGAGCGGTGAGGGCAGCCTCGATGCGCATGAGCCCGGTGCATTGCCCAAGCCGAGGTCTTCGTCAAACGCGAGACCCTTGGCGCGGGGTCATCATCGTTCTTCGCCACCGAAGGTAGAGGCCAACGATGACGCCGGTGACAAAATGGCGGCGCTTAACCCCGCCGCGCTGAAGCCGGGGACCGATCGAGTGACAGAAGATCGCGATGCGATTGGCCGCAGCGCAAACCCCAGCGGCGCCGGTTCCACAGCGAAGACCGATCAAATTCCGGCCAGCGCATCATCCGATGCAGTGACAGGCGGAGATTCCAGCGGCGCACGCTCCGGGTTCGACGAAGAGGCTGGAGGCGGGGCCTCACGTTCGGCCCGGGTCGCGTACGGTCAGAATCCCGCACCCCGGTATCCGGCGACCGCCCGACGCCTTGACCAGCAAGGAACTGTGGTACTGAGAGTGCTGGTGGACGCGGACGGCGCCGTCGCGCGCGTCGAGGTCATTCATTCTTCCGGCTTCGATTCGCTGGATGACAGCGCGATCGAGACGGTGCGCACGCGATGGCGCTTTCTCCCCGCACGGCGCGAAGGCGTTAGCGTTGCGAGTTGGGCTGAAGTCCCGATTCGATTTGCGCTGACCGAAGCCAACGCCAACTGACGCCGTCGAAAGTCTTCATCAACCCTCGCCGCAACTATTCGGAGCGGCGAAAGCCCGTGCTATAGACAAAGGCGTCACTGAGAGCAGGGGGAAAAACATATGTCGGCAAAGATGCTGAGTAGGGGATTTGTAATTCTGGCCGCAGTTCTTTTTGTCACGGCGCTTCTGACGTCGACCACGGCAGGCGCGATCGAAGTCAAAAAAGAGATCAACTTGGGCAATGGCGGTGACATGGCCGCTCCCGGCCAGGGGCCCGCGCCAAGAAATCCCTTGACCAAAGCGCAACAACAGGCGCTTCAGGATTCGCTCGCAAACGACTCTGAGATTTTCGTCGGCCAGGAAAGCGAAAAGAAATCCAGCGGTCAGCCGTACGTTGATCTCGAACACGCGAAGTTCAGCTACATGCCTGGAGCGGGCACCGTGACGGCGAAGCTGACGGCGGCGGAGTATCAACCGTCCAAGAGCGGAGAAGGTAAGGGCAAGGCCACCGGCAATACGAAAGCGCTGGTTTTCAAATACAAAGTCGAAGGTAACAAGCTGACCGCGATGGGCGATCCGAAATGGGAAGACGTCGGCGCTAAAGCGAGGTAGAAGGCGAGCGCATGGCTGGTCGTCCGCCGTTGGGGCTAGACTCGCAGCCAGTCGCTGGTTTCGCACGCTTAAAGGATTACTTTAGATATTTGTGAAAGAAAAACTCCGCAACGAACTTACTGCCGCGATGAAATCCGGCGACAAGACGCGCACCATGGTGCTGCGTGGCGTACTGGCCGAAGTCTCGCGCTTCGAAGTGGAAAAAGATGTCCGGCGCGTGGCCGACGAAGCCGCGATCGTGCAAATCCTCAAGCGGGAAAAAGCTCGCCGCGAAGAAACTCTGATGTTCGCCAGAAAAGGCGCGCGTCAGGATCTCATCGACCAGAATGAAGCCGAACTCAAAATCATCGAAGGTTATCTGCCGGCCGGCGTCAGCGAGGACGAGCTGCGCGCCGCAGTCAAGGAAGCGATCGCGGGTGGTGCGACCCAGATCGGTCCTCTGATGAAAACACTGCGCGATAAATTTGGTGCGCGGCTCGACGGCAAGATGGCGAGCGAAATGGTCAAACAGGAAATCGCCGCCAAATCCTAGCCGCCGTCGCGAGACCGCCGCGCCTAGTTATTAGTGCTGATGCCGGTGGTGTTGCCGGTGCCCGCCGTGACACCGCCGTCGATCACCAGTGCGTGGCCGGTGACGAACGACGCGTCATCGGAGGCGAGGAACAGCACGCATTTCGCGATCTCCATCGGCGTACCCATTCTACCGAGCGGATGAAACCGATGCATCATTTCGCGGACTTCCTCGGTGTTGCCAAATGCGCGCGCGACCAGCGGCGTATCGATAATGCCGGGGCAGATGCAGTTCACGCGCACTCCTGCGGGCGCGAATTCGAGCGCCGCATTACGCGTCAATCCCACCACCGCATGCTTCGCCGCGTTGTATGCCGACAGTCCAACACTGCCGCGAATGCCGGCCACTGACGCGGTATTCACGATGGCGCCGCGTTTCTGCGCGACCATTACCTTGCCGCCGAATTTGAGGCCCCAATAGACGCCGTCAAGATCAACGCGCAGCGTGTTCGAGTAAACTTCGTCCGGAGTATCGAGCAGCGGCGAGGTAACGGCGATGCCGGCGTTGTTGAACATGATGTCGAGGCCGCCGAATTTGTCGCAGGTGGTACGCACCAACTTCTCGACCGCCTTAGCCTCCCGCACGTCGGTCGCGACGAACATCCCGCCGAGGGTTTTGGCGATGGTCGCGCCTTCGCCATCGGCCAAATCCGCGATGACGACCCGGGCGCCTTCCTGCGCGAACAATTCCGCAGCGGCTTTGCCGATGCCTGAAGCGCCACCGGTTATGATTGCCACGCGATCCGCAATTCTTCCCTGCGCCATTTTCTTCTCCATAGGTGATTGAGAAATCCATCTGTCCGTATCGCATGGAAGTTCAGCAAAACGCCAACGACCGCAGAACCCGTACGGTTGACGATCCAACTCATTTCCTTCTATCACTTGGCGTATTCGTCGGAAGAAGAACCAGAGGTAACCATCAAATGGCCATCGATTTCACGATGCCACCGGAAGTGCTCAAGGTCCGCGACAAAATTCGCGGTTTCATCAAAGAGGAAATCGAACCTGCTGAGCGGGAGATGCGCAAGAACCAGGGCTGGCGCGACGGCATCGTCGAGCTGCGCCGCAAAGCCAAGGCTCGCGGCCTATGGTGTCCGCATATGCCGCCCGAGTTCGGCGGGATGGGGCTGGGTCCAATGGCGATGGCGATGGTGTCGGCGGAGTGCGGCCGCTCGCGCCTCGCCTCCTTCGTCCTCAATGCGCAGGCGCCCGACGAAGGGAACATGCACACCATGCTTCACTTCGCGACGCCGGCGCAGAAAGAGAAGTATTTGCGTCCGCTTTGCGATGGAAAAATCCGATCATGTTTCGCGATGACCGAGCCGGAAGCGGCCGGCTCCGATCCGACGCAGATCAAGACTCACGCGGAAAAAGTCGGTGACAACTGGATCATCAATGGGCACAAATGGTTCATCTCGGGAGCACACGGAGCCAAGTTTGCGATCGTAATCGCGAAAACCGATCCCGATGCCGACCCGCCGCAGGCGCGCAACTCGGCCTTTATCGTCGAGCTGCCCAACCAAGGCTTCAAAATCGTGCGTGACATCGACACCATGGCTGGGCAGGGGAATCATTGCGAGATCACGCTTGAGAACGTAACTGTTCCGGCTGACGCGACGCTTGGTGGCCGCGGCGAGGGTCACAAGCTCGGACAGGTGCGGCTGGGGCCCGCCCGCCTCGCGCATTGCATGCGATGGATCGGGAATGCGGAAATCGCGCTCGAGATGATGACCAAGCGCGCGATTGAGCGATCGGTGCAGGGCGGCAAGCTGGCCGACAAACAGGGCATCCAGTTCATGATGTCGCAATCGGCGCTCGAACTTTATCAGGGCAAGTTGATGGTGCTCCATTCAGCGTACCTGATCGAGAACAACCTGCCGTTTCGCCAAGAAGTCTCGATGACCAAGTATCACGTCGCGAATATGTTGTGGCGGATGCTCGATCGAGCGATTCAGGTTCACGGCGCGCTCGGTTTTTCCTCGGATACTCCGCTGGAAGACATGTTCCGTCATGCGCGATCGGCACGCCTGGTAGACGGCGCCGACGAGGTTCATCTGACGCTCATCGCGCGCAACCTGATCGACTGGTTCAAGCGCGACGGCAACACCCGTGCGGCGACGGGTGGGAGTGAGCTGCTGTAACTGCGTACCGCAGATTAGGGGTTGGATCGCATGACCGATCGCGTCGAACCGTTTCGAATCGAAGTCGATGAAGCCATGCTGACGGACTTGAAGCAGCGGCTTTCCCGCACGCGGCTGCCAGGCGAGCTACCTGATACCGGGTGGGAGTATGGGTCTAATCTCGCCTACATGGGCGAGCTGCTCGCCTATTGGCGCGACCACTACAATTGGCGCAAGCATGAAACCGCGCTGAACCGCTTCAAGCATTTCAAGGCGGACATCGACGGCCTAAAGATTCATTTCATTTGTGAGGAAGGGCGCGGTCCGAGTCCCAAGCCGCTGCTTCTGCTCCACGGATGGCCCGGATCGATCTGCGAGTTCATGGATATCATTCCGATGCTCATCGATCCGGCCGCACACGGCGGCGACGCGCGCGATTCGTTTACCGTGATCGCTCCCTCGCTGCCTGGCTATGGTTTCTCGGGGCCGGCGACCGCGCGCGGAATGAACATTCAGACGATGGCCGACATCTTTCACAAGCTGATGACGGAAGCGCTCGGCTACAAACGCTTCGCGGCACAGGGTGGCGATTGGGGATCGGCAATCGTCTCGCGTCTTGGCGAGGCTTATCAATCGAATCTGTACGGAATTCACATAAACATGATCCCGATGAGCCCAGCGGAGGGCCGCAAAGCCCCGGATCTGACGCCGGAGGAGAAGGTATTTCTCGGAGACATCGAAAAGTTTCGGATAGCCGAAACCGGTTATCAATGGATACAGGGAACCAAGCCGCAGACGCTCGCATACGGGCTCAACGATTCGCCGGCTGGGCTGTGCGCGTGGATCGTCGAGAAGTTTCGCACTTGGAGCGATTGTCACGGCGTGATCGAGGACCGCTTCAGCAAGGATCAGTTGCTCACCAACGTGATGATCTACTGGGTCACCCAGACGATTAATTCCTCGACCCGGCTCTACTATGAAGCGCGCCATCATCCGTGGCGGCTCAAGCCGGGCACTCGGATTGAGACGCCGACCGCGGTTGCGATGTTTCCGGGCGAACTGGTCCGTCCGCCGCGCCATTGGGCGGAGCGAATTTACAACGTCATGCGGTGGACTATGATGCCGTCGGGAGGCCATTTCGCGGCGATGGAAGAACCTGAACTATTGGTCAATGACATCCGCGCATATTTCCGCGAAATGAATTGATAAATCGCTGCTAGCTATGCCGCCTGATGCGCGCGAAGCGAGCCGACTGATCCGGCAGCGTTTTGTTTTGTAATGAACCGGGTTTTCGTTCATGATCTTAATGATCCGGATGCGATCCAGTTTTTCGAAATTTATTCCCGCTCAGGCGATCCCTTCAGAAAGATGTCTTTGCTGGGCTTTTGCGCTCCCCCCGAGTTCTCCAGCGTCACTTCGCTTGCCAACACAATGCCCGGCGGCGGAATATCCACCTTCGCGATCACTTCCCGCCCGGGCTCGGCATTGAACACACCAGCCGCCACGGCCCCCTTTTGTTTCGTAATCCACCAAAGCTCGTAAGTTTCGCCGTCGGGTGCCGGGGAAAGCCCGCTCACGCTGATGAGCGCGACACCCGAGGACCTGCTAAGCGCGACCATCGCATGAGCTCCGGGCGCAAGGTGAAGCGGGGAGAGATGAGTTATCTGGAGATCGGGCGCGTCGAGGATCTGCTCCAGCTGCGCCCGCTCGGAGACTTGCTGCGAAAGAGCGTTGACCCGCTGTTCCGATTTTTCCGCGTCAGCGTGCAGGGTGGTGAACCTGCTCTGAAGGAACGCGAGCTGGCTACCGCGGTCGTTGTATCCGCGCTGAAGTTTGAGCAGACGAGTCGTCACCCCGGCTCCATAAAGAGTTAGCAGAAGCGCGGCTGCGAGGGCGAGCCGCCCGAAGCTGGAACTGCGGCCACGACGCGAGGGATCGGCGGTTGGGAGTGGGGCGCGATCGCTGGCTGGCACGGCACTGGCGAGGCGAGCTTCGATCTTGCTCGCCACACGATTCTCCCCGGGGGCATCGGCCGCGAACGCGAACGTCGCTGCCGTATGCTCGAGCTCGCGAAGTTCGGCATCGCATTCCTCACACCCGGCGAGATGTTCGCGCAGGCTCGCCTCCTCCTGGGGTTCGAGGCGTTCGAGCGCGGCCAGCGCCAGCAGCGATTTTAATTCGTCGTGAGTCATGACGTTAACGCAGCCGCCTCAAAGTTTCTCGCAGCCTGCATAGCGCGGTTCGCATCCGGGTCTTCACCGTACCCACCGGGACGCCGACTCTTTCGGCGATTTCGGTTTGCGAAAGATCGGAGAAGTAGGCCAGCTCTAACAGCTCACGCTCGCGCGGGTCCAATTTTGCGACCGCCGATTTAACGATTCGGGCCCGCTCCGCGCACTCAAGGTCGGTTAGCGCGTCGGGGATCGGTGGGGGTAGTGGCTGTGGATTTTCCGGGGCCCGGCGCGCGCGCGCGGCACGAAATCTATCGATCGCACGGCTTCTGCCCAGCATCGCGAGCCATGCGCTGACAGAGCTACGAGCAGGATCGAACATTCGCGCTTCGCGCCACGCCTGCCATAGCACGTCAGCTGCTATTTCCTCGGCGTCAGATTCGTCGTTCAGGAAGTGGTAAGCGAGCGCCGTCAACATCCGGGCATAACGCGCCGTGAGGGAGCGCAACGCATCGGCGTCACCGGTCGCCATAGCGGCGACCAATTCGCGGTCTGAAATTTTACGCCCCAACGGACTATCCACGTCATTACGCCTTAGGTACGCAGCCGAGTCGTAGTCGGATTCGCGGCTGAAAACAATGGATTGCGATAAGGGGAATAAGCGCACTGCAAATGCGTGCCGTTTCACCGATCCCAGCGTATGCGCGAGGCAACGGCTCTCCTTGGCCGCTTGTCACGCAGGCGATGCGGTATCGTCGGTTTCGGTTTTTTCGAGTTCGGCGTAAAGCCGTTCAATGTCGCGGCCGAGTTGCTGGTAGCGGGCGATTAAATCATCGGCATCTTTGCGTTTGATGTAGAAATTTGGATCGTTCATTTCCGCGGCCAGGCTGGCGCGCTCGGACTCTTTGGCCTCGATGCTCGCCTCAATCTGAGTACGGCGGCGATTCGTCCGATCGCGTCTGCGTTTCGCCTCGCGATCGTCCGCATGCTTCTCGGGTTTAGCTTCAGCGCGAGTCTTCTCCGGTTTCACGGTGCCATTGGTCGAGAGCAGTCCCGCGGCTTTGGCTGACGCCCTGGCGGCGCTGATGCTCGCCGCGACTTGACCGGGCGATACCATCTCCATTTCGGCTTTTTTGCGTAGGTAGTCGTCGTAGTTGCCGAGATAACGGATCGCATGGCCTCTTCCCACCTCGACTACTTCGTTGACCAGTTCATTGAGGATGAAACGGTCGTGGCTGACCAGCAGCACCGTCCCGGGATAAGCCTTCAAGGCCTCCAGCAGAGTGTTCTTGGCGACGATATCGAGGTTATTGGTCGGCTCGTCGAGCAGCAGCGTGTTGTTGCGATGCGCGAGCACTTTGGACAGTGCGAGCCGCGCCCGCTCACCGCCCGAAAGCACGCTGACTTTCTTTTGAACGTCATCGCCGGAGAAGAGCATCGCGCCGAGCAGACTTCTTATCTCGCCGCTGCTCATCCTATCGGCGGCGCCGCTGAGCTCGTCGTAGACAGTTTTCGTGTAGTCGAGGGTGTCGGCCAGATTCTGCGCGAAATAACCCATCGCGACGTTGCCACCGACTCCGCGCTCGCCCGCCGTCATCGACTCAATCCCCGCCAGCAGCTTCATCATGGTGGATTTGCCGGCCCCGTTGGGACCAACCAATGCTATACGCGCGCCACGCTCGATGACCAGGTCGACGCCGTCGTAAACCGTCAATGCTCCATATTTCTTGACCGCGCCCTTGAGCTCGAAGACGCGGCGAGCACTGCGCTCGCATTTGGGAAAACGAATCGAGGGCGGCTTCTCGCTTCCAGCGGGCGGCTCGAGGCGTTCCACCTTTTCGAGCTGCTTGATTCGCGACTGCACCAGCTTGGCCTTACTGGCTTGGTAGCGGAACCGGCTGATGAATGCTTCCATGTGCTCGATTTCTTCGCGCTGATTTTGATAGGCCTGCATCTCCAACTGGAACCGTTCTTCACGCTGGATCAGATAACTCGAATAGTTCCCGGTGTATTCGCTGAGCTTGCCGCGGGAAACCTCGACGGTTTTTTTGGTGATCCGATCGAGGAAATAGCGGTCGTGCGAAACCACGATGATTCCCCCGGAATATGAGGCCAGGTAATCCTCGAGCCAGTTGCGCGCCTCGATATCGAGATGATTGGTGGGCTCGTCGAGCATCATGAATTCGGGCTGGTCGAGCAGCAGCTTGGCCAGCGCGATGCGCATCCTGATGCCGCCCGAGAATTCGGCTACGTCACGATGCAGATCGCCTTCGCTAAAGCCGAGCCCGAACAGAACCGACTCGGCGCGGCTCTCGGCGGTATAGAAATCGCGGTGCTCGAGCTCGCTGAGGACGTCGCCAAACTCATTCATAGCCGCGTCGTGGGCGGGTCCCGATTGCGAGTGCGACAGAATCTTTTCTAGTTCGCGCCGTCGCTGGTCAAGCACCTGCAGCTCGGGTCAGCGCCGAAAGTGTTTCGTTCAAGACTGAACGGCCTCCCATATCGGGCGATTCCTGGTGCAGATATGCCACACGCGCGCGTTGTGGCAACGAAATCCGGCCCGAGTCCTGCGCCGTAACGCCGCCGATAATTTTGAGCAAAGTGGATTTTCCCGCGCCATTCAGGCCTACAAGGCCGACTCTGCCATCGTCAGCCATAGACCAGCTCACGTCGGCAAGAATCTTGCGAGAACCGAATGACTTGGAGATGTTGTCGAGACTTAGCACGATAGAAACGAGTATCGTATCAGCCGCCAAAGGGGGAACAAATGACACCCTGGAGCGGCGGTTCCTTTCGCGATAATCCGGGGTGCCTTACCCCGCAGACAATCAGGAGTGCCGGCTCTTTGATGAAAAAGACCGGCAATCGCCGATCCTTTTGAACCGCATCTACCAACCGTTAGGACTCGCGACATCATGACTCATTTTGGACCCCCGTACGCGCTGCCCCGAAACCAGGATGAACTGCGCCGGCTATGCCTCAAGCTGCTCCGCCGTCACTGGCGAATGCCCCAGCTGGAACGCTACCACAACACCAACGATCGCGACCTCGGGATCGATCTGCTCGAGGTGAGCGGCCGCCCGCGGCTTTCGGCGGCGCTATGCGAGCTGCGCGAATTGCGCGAGCCGCCCACCGTGGCCGAGCTGCGCAATGCGGTCGAACGCGCGGCCACGCTCTCTTTGCCGATCGGGCACTTCATAATCGCCACGACCGCCTGGCGTTCGAAAACTCTCAGGCGGGCCGTTTACGAACTGAACCTTGCCAATCGGAAGGCCAATCTTTTCACGGTTGACGTGCTCTGTTGGGAAGACCTCGAGGACCTGCTCGACGAGTATCCCGACGTGCTGACCGAATTCGAGTCGACCCCGAAGCGCCAGGCGCTGACCAAAGCCAATTCGCGGTTTCAATTGGAACCGCAATGGCGACACTGGCGGGCGACCGTGGACGGCGACCAGCCATCCCATGAAATTGAAGAAGCGGCAAAATTGATCGATAGGCGCCTTTATCAGCTCGGCAGACTCAAACTGATGCAGCTGCGTGAGCAGAAATGGGAACAGCTCAGGACCGATCAGCGGCTCGCCGTTTTGAGTAACCTCGCGCGCGCATGGCTAAGGGAAGGGGAAATTCGAAAAGCCGCGATGCTGCTTATAGCAGCACGCTCGGTTCTTCCCGATGACGAGGACGCCTGTACCAACGAGGTCCTCGCCTACGAATTGCTTGGGGAAACGGACCGCGCCTGCGCGATGGCTGAAAGCGCTTGCGAAAAATTTCCCAAGAGCGGGCGCGCCCATGCCTTGTGGCTGAACAATATTCCCGAGTCCATCAAGGTAGCGGAACTCGAGCGCGTAATTCCCGCATTGATGAAGATCGATGTGGAAGTCAGCATGGTGATGTCGCGGCGCTCGATCGCGGAAAATGATTATTCTCGGGCGGAGCGCTTCGCGCGCAAGGCTGTCGAAGCCGAGAACCCGAAGTCCGATTTCTGGCTGACCCTCGGACAATCGATCCTGCTGTGCGAAATCGAAGCGGGTTCGGGGCCGGTCCGCGAAGAGCGGGTGCGTGAAGCCGAAGCGTGTTTCTCGCGCGCGATCAGCTCGGCCCAGGAGGAAGTTTCCATCATCAAGGAGGTGCAGGCGCTGCTCGGGAGGGCGCAGGCGCGAATTGCGATCCACGACATCGAGGGTGCCGGCCGCGACATCGAAAACGCTCATGCACTGGAACGTGAAGACAGCAACGGCCTTTGTGAATATGGAATCCTGCTGCGCAACCGCGGCAACCTGAGCGGCGCGACGGAGGTGTTTCGGCGCGCGATAAAGATCGGCGGCCGCGACGACGCGGAATTTCATCTTGCGGTCACCCTACGCGAACGAGACCAGCCTGGCGATTTGAAAGAAGCCGCGGAAATTTTGGTCGGCGCGGTCGCCAATCCAGCTACGATACCCAGTGGCGACTACCTGTTCGCAGTGGGATGCGCGGTCGACGCGCTCTCGCGGCTTGAGCGCTGGAATCAGGCGGAAGTGCTGCTCGCCGAATTGCCGAACGATCAGATTCCGCCCGCGGCTATGTTTACGCTGCGCTCACGCCTGGAACTATCGCGAGGGGATGCAGCCAACGCCTCCGAACTCGCAGATGAAGCCTTGGCCGAGCTGCGGCCCGGAACCAGCGCGGACGAGCGCCGCAATTTGGCGGCCTTGCTGCATGATCTCGGCCGCTACAGCGAGGCCCTGGTGATCTGGGAATCGATCATTCAAATCGCCGGCTTTGCGCAACCTGGCGAGAACGCCCAGACGGGCGCGACGGCAAGCGACACCCGTCGTCTGCTCGAATGCGCGACCCGGCTGGGTCGCAATGAAGTGGTGCTCGAGGTTTGCAGAAAGCTGCGCGCCGACGGAGCGCTGGTCGAGGGCGCGTTCGAATTTGAGCTGGAAATTCTGGAACGCAACGATATCCCGTCGGCCATCCGGCTGCTCGATCAATATCTCTCGGTCCATACCGGCGAGCGTGTCATGATGCTCCGGCGCTCAGTAGCGGCGCGAAAAATCGGCCGCAACGAACTCGCAGTCACCGATCCCGAGTCGATGCCGCCTGCCCGCGAAGTGTTGCCCTCACTGGGACGGGTCGCGGTCGACTTGATGCGCGAAGCGGGGCGTCCCAACGAAGCCTTGAGCTATGCCTATGAATTACTGAGGCGCAATCCGGCTGATCCGGACGCGCATCGCGCGTTCCTGTCAGCGTTGGGGCCGTTCGGGCCGATGCCGACGGTGCCTGATTTCGAAACCGCGCAGCTTGGATGCGCTGTATGTTTCGTCGAGCAGGATACCGATGTCGAGACGTGGGCGTTGCTCGAAGAAGCGCCCGACGGCGAAGAATCAGCTGGCGAGTTTGGACCGTCGTCAGCGCTGATGAAGCAGTTGCGCGGCCGCCGCCTCGGCGACAAATTCCAACTCCCTGAGGGCCGCTTCAGCCGCAGGACTGCGGTGATCAAGCAGCTGATTTCCAAATACGCATATCGCTATCAGGATTGCTTGTATGGATGGGAAGCCCGATTTCCGGGACTGCCGGAGATCGAAATGACCCATGGCAATTCCAGGGCATCAATAGAGATCCCCTACAATATGGACGCCGTTTCGAGCGGTATGTCCCCCGCGGAGGTGCGCGGCAACGCCCACAAAGTTTACGCGGTGACCCCGATTCCCATCCACGGATACGCTCAGCGCGTGGGCCACAGTGATCTTCAAGCCATTCTGACGTTGGCGGGCCGCCCCGACGCTATCATCAAGTGCTGCCAAGGCTCGGAAGAAGATTTGGAAGCGGCGCTAACTGCGTACAGTCGCGCCAATTCCATCGTACTCGACCTGACGGCAATCGCGACGTTATGCTTGCTCGATCGGCTCAATCTCCTGAAGACTTGGGCGCGCAGGTTCATCGTTTCTCAAGCGACTCTCCACGAGCTTCGGCGGACGCAATTCGACGATTCGGCACTGGCGCTTTCGGCATTGGCGAATGGAGTGGGCGGGCCCGGCGAACTTCAATTGCGAGGCCTCGCCGATATCGTCGCTTCGGTATGCACCATCAGCGACGGGGCGGTGCTATCGACGTTGTCTGGGGAGCGGCGCGAAAAGCTGATTGGCTATTTCGGGCGTCATGGCGCAGAGAGTATCGTCCTTGCCTCGATGCCGGGGCACGTGCTGTGGACCGACGATCGAGTGATCGCAAATCTTGCGCGGACTGAATTCGGGGTGCGCCGGATCTGGACCCATTCGGCCTTCAGAGCGCGCGCGCAGTCCGGTAGCCTCGATCCGGCAGAACTCGCGACCGCGGGAACCAAACTCGCCGGATGGGGCTACACCTTCACTACCCCGAGTATCGAGACGCTGATGCGGGCAGGTAAGGTCGCGAAATGGGATCCCGATCAGTTTCCGCTCAAACAAGCGCTCGATCAGTTTTCGACCGACAGCGTAAGGATGCCGGACGCGGTAATCCTGGCGGCGGAGCTAATCGTGAAAATCTACGGCGACGCGCATCTGCGCTCGACCAGAACTGCGGTTACGGCGCGTCTATTGGAACGGCTCGCGGCGCGTCACGGCGGACGCTCGGCAATCGATGCGTTGCCTCGATCTCTGCCGATCCGGTTCGGGCTCGATTTGATTGGCGCGCGCGAGTTGTCCGACGCAATTCGGGGATGGATGGCTGCGAACAGCAATGAAATCGCGGTCCAAGATACGCCCTCTGTCTTTGAAGAGTCCGCCGCGATGTGAAACGCGCGGCGGATCGGGTCTGACGCCACGCACCGAGGACGGGCTATGATGGAATCGCGTAATTGCCTCGCTCGCCATTTGCCGTAGAATTGTCGCTGTCGCGAGATACGAGGGAGGGCGCAAGATGGCGGTAATCGGCGAAGGCGATCGGATCCTGGTGGTCGATAAGCGTCTCTTCAAGGACGATAACACCCGGCTCTTCGTGGGCGTGGTGGAGGAGTTTGGAGGCGACGCGATGAGGGCGCGCGGCTTTTCGTTTCACGTCAGTCCTTACGAGGTCAGCGGTGCGGAACGCCGCGGCGAAGAACGCGTGCGGGTTATCACGCTGGCCGCCGGCGACATCGTCTATCTTCTCGGGCGTGATCAGGATCTCACGCGGCTGCAGCTCAAGCGCTCACCGAAGTCCATGCAGCTTACCGACGGTGTCTTTGCCATGGACCTGAGCGACTTCATGCTGCGCGCGTAACCATTCCAGTTTTCGACGGAGGCCGCACCGATGCTCACCGGTAAGTGTCTATGCGGTGGTGTTCGCTACGAGATCGGTGAGGAACTAGGTCCGGTAATCTGCTGTCACTGCTCGATGTGCCGTCGCGCCAGCGGTTCAGCCTTCGCTACGAATGCATCGGTACGCTCCACTGCGTATCGCGTCGTAGCGGGCAAGGAACTGATCAATGAGTATGAGAGTTCGCCAGGTTCCCGGCGCGGATTCTGCTCGCGATGCGGCACGCCGCTTTACAACCGGTTCGGATACGCTCCCGCGCTTCACCGCGTGAGGTTGGGTACCCTCGATTCCGACCCCGGCAGGAGGCCGATCGCTCACATATGGACCGGCTCAAAGGCTCCATGGTTCGAAATTAGCGACGACCTCCAGCAATTCGAGGAAATGCCGCCCCGAGCGTTGCTACGGCCTCACAATTGACCCGGCGTTTGCGTCTCGACGAATTCGATGATGGCGGCGGACGTGGCCTCGGGATTGTCGAGCGGGACGTGGTGGAACGCTCGCGGAATCTCTTTGTAAATTGATCCTTTGATCTTCCGCTTCATTAGCCGGGCGCGCCGGCTACCGATCAGAGTGCTCTCGGAGCCGCGCAGGATCAGGGTAGGAAGTTTTATGTGCCCGAGGCTCGGCCGCTTCAGCGGCCGTTTGTGTCTGCGCCAAGCGCGGGTTTCCGGATCGAACCGGAATCCCCAATGCCCGTTAGGCAGCTGCATGGAGCCTTTGAGCGCGAGCTGTTCGAGCTGATCCGTGGTCAAATAAGTCCCCGGCGGCGAGAGCCGGAACTTGCGCAGGATGTCTTCGACCGATTTCAGCTCAGGGCGCTTTCCGCCTTGCGCCCGGCGACGCCATCGCCATTGTAGCCTCCTCAACAGGGGCGGGGGCCCGGCTGGCGCATCAATCAGGATCAATCCGGCGAGTTTCTCTGGAAAAGCCAGCGCGCACCATTGCGCAACCGCCCCGCCCATCGAATGCCCGACCAACACGACTTTGGTGCCAAGATGATCGACTATTCCCAGAACATCACGTACATACGAAGGAGGACCATAGTCACCGTCTCGGGACCATTCGCTGCGTCCGTGGCCGCGGAAATCAAGCGCAAGCACCCGGCCATGAGCGGTCAGCTCAGGCGCGACGTAATCCCACCAATGAACATGCGCTGCGCCGCCATGAAGCAGGAGAAACGTGCGCCGGTCTCGGTTCCCGCCCCAATCGAGACAATGGAGCTTCAGTCCTTCGACTTCAAAAAAACAGTTAGTCGGCTCCGCCGTGGCGGTAGCCGCTCTTCTATACACCATCTAGGACATTCTAGCAGAGGTGCGGCTGCCATCCATCCGGGAACAAGAAAATCGCGAACGGCTACTTCGCGGAACGAACGGTCGCTTCTGCTTTGATATTCATCGTGGTAACAAAACCGGGGCATGTCGACGGATGGTCGGCGCGATGCTGTGACGGTGAAAATGTTTTCTGAACCCTTCCGACGACGAGTGGTTGCAATTCTTTTGGTTGCCCTCGCGACCGTGGCGAACGCGGGGAGCGATATCGCGATTGCGCAAGAGCTGGAGATGCCGCAGGCAGGTCCCACGCCAAATGGACTAATCACGATCCGGGAACCGTTGCTGGTGTCCTTGCAGGCTACTCCGGGTTATGGATCGGCGCCGCTACTGGTGGGGTTTCTCTTCAATGCGGTCGATCCATCAGGGGGTGAGATCGCATCGTACAATTGGAATTTTGGAGACGGCCACACTTCAACCGAGCCTCCGATTCTCGCGTACAACACCTATTCGAATCCGGGGACCTATGTAGTGACCGTGAGAGTGACCACTGCCGACGGCCGCTCAGCAACCGGTTTTGCCGGCGTAATAGTAAAGCCGGCGGCCGGTCCCACTTCGCAGCGGCGGGAACAGAATCAGTGACTTGACGCATTTCAATGATCCGGGCCTTTTCGTCGCGCTGCCGTCAGCGCCTCAACAATGCGCTCGGTTTTGATGCCGCGCGATCCTTTAATCATAAGCACGTCGCCCGTTCGCACTAGTTCCGGTATCAGGTGGGCGGCCGCGTCGCTATCTTTGCACAGGCGAAGGTCGCAGTTGGGAGCAGCGCCATTCGCCTGCGCAGCGCTTGCCGCGGAGCAAGTTTCATCGCCGATCGCGACGAATACGGCAGGGTTGGAAACGAGCACTTCGCCCACTACCTCCTGGTGGGCGGGCGTCGAAAGGTCGCCGAGTTCGAGCATATCGCCGAGCGCGATGATCAATCGGCTGCCAAGTCGCTGCGCAACTTCTCTCGCGGCCTCGAGGCCGATGCGGACCGAACGCGGTTGCGCGTTATACGAATCATCGATGACGATGACCCCGTCGATCTCCCTGGTCGCGAGCCGTCCGGGGACCGGCTCGATCTGCGCGAGTGCCGCGCCCATTTTGCTTAATTGTTCGTGATCCAGCGGCGCTTGCGCGGCCGCGGCGGTTGCGGCGACGGCGGCCGCGCAATTGAGCGCGGCGGCTGATCCAATCAGCGCGATCTCGGTGCGGATGAGAGGATCGACTCCAAGGGCGACCATCGAGGGATCGAGCCGGACCGAAATCGACGTGCGTCCGTTGGGAGTCACAGTGCGCGCGATCAATTGCACGACAGCATTCCCGCCGACACCGAAGGTGACCGCCCGCAGACGCGCAGGCACCCGCGGCGCGAGTTTCGGATCGTCTGCAGGAAAAACCGCCGTTCTTTTCGTATGCGCAAAGATCGCGGCTTCTTCGTCGGCGATATCCTCGAGGGTGCCGAGACCTTCGCTATGCTCGAGGTCCACGTTGAGCACCATCGCCACATCGGATTCGACGATCGCCGAGAGCCGGCGAATTTCGCCCCGTGTGTTGGTCCCGCATTCAATGACCATCGCACGATGATCGCGGGTGAGTGTAAACAGAGTCATCGGAACCCCGATCAGATTGTTAAGATTCCCTGGGGTCGATAGCGTCGCACCAAAGGCGGCGCGCGCGAGTGCCGCAGTGATCTCCTTAGTGGTGGTTTTGCCTGCCGCTCCACCGATCGAGATCGATAGCGCCCGATGTACCTGTTGAACGCGACGCAGGTGATAATTCGCCAGCAGACCGAGCGCGGCGAGGGTGTCGTTTACTTCGACGCATACGATTGTCGGCACCCGGCGGCCGCGCTCGACGACGGCTGCAAGCGCGCCGCGTCGGGCAGCGTCTCCCAAATATTGATGGCCATCGTTAATGCCGCGCAGGGCGACGAACAGCGCGCCGGGCTCGATGCTGCGAGTATCGATACTCACGCCATGTATGGTCAGGCTCGCATCGCCGAATGCCTCACCCTGGATGGCGCTGGCAATTTCAGCGACTGTAAATTGGCAAGCATTCTTTGGTATCGGGGTGGCCATAGGTTGGATACGACAATACGGTGACGTAGCATCATTGGCGAGGGAGGGCCCCGTTAAAATGGCGCAGTCCACATCATCCAAACCCGTGGTCGGCGTGATCATGGGCAGCAAGAGCGATTACGAGTTTATGTCGGCGGCGTGCGAGATCATGGATGAACTTCAAGTGTCGCATGAGGTTCGCGTGATGTCGGCCCATCGCAGTCCCGACGCGGTCCTCGAGTATTCCGCGACCGCAAAAGAACGCGGGCTCAAGATAATAATCGCGGGTGCCGGCGGTGCGGCGCATCTGGCGGGCGTGATCGCCGCCAAGACGACGCTGCCAGTAATCGGAGTGCCGATGCCGAGCACGCTAAATGGTCTCGATTCGCTGCTCTCGATCGTGCAGATGCCGAAAGGGGTGCCGGTTGCGACGATGGCGATAGGGAAAGGTGGCGCGGCCAATGGCGGCTTGTTTGCTGCCGCGATTCTGGCGTTGAGCGACGCTGAACTGGCGACCAGGATCGGCAACTGGCGCGCCGCGCGAGCCGAAGAAATTCTCAAAATTAAGCTTCCGTAATAGCAGAGAAAACCGAGATTCGATAACCGCCATGCGCGCTACGAATTTTGCGGTCCGACTAGCATTCCTTTCAGCGTCAATGCTGATTCTCCCTGGCCTCGCGATTGCGGGCGAGGTTCAAGTGGACGGGAAGATTTCAGCGCCGCAGGCCGCGTCGTTATTCGCGGTCAGTACCGATCCCATCGTTCAGCAAACTTTGGAACAGGACTTCCGCGACGCCCATCGCGGGCCTGACAGCGGTATCGGCGCGACGGTGACGGTGACGGTCACGGTCACCGACAAGCTGCTCAAGCCTGGAGTCGTGCTGGGAGATCTCGGGCCCGGAGATCCGTGGGTGATCGCGGATTTGCTGCGCAAGGCAGGCACCGACCCGCCGCCGATCGGAGATACCGGAAACAAATCATTGGACCCCTATGCCGAGGCGGCGCGACGGCAAGTGATGCAGCCGGACGATCCAATGCAAAATTTTCGGACCTACGAGCAGATGAACCATGCTCTAATGAAGCCGGAGGCGCCTCGTTTCGGACCGAACGGAGACGCCAAGGACGAGGAAATCTACGATCGGGTAATAGTCGCGCGCGCCTCGGCAGGGGGATCGCCCGATCAGATGACTGCGCTCATGGTGGTGCATCCCCGCGACGACCTTCGCGCCGCCAAAGAGCTAGTTGCTGAAGAAATCGCCAATTCGGTTTTACATTAGAGAAGACAACGTCGCGGCGCCGGGCTGCTTACTGCGCATTGGATCGGGTCGGCGAGGGAATTTGAGAACGAGACGAGGGCGATCGTGACTTTCCCGACACCCTGTGCTTGCCATGCGTTGGTGCGAGTGCCGTCGGCGCGACAGTAGCAGCCAGCGGTGCGTCGGTGGGCGCAATGTCCGTGGGTGCGACGTCGGCGGCGGGCGGCGCGGCAACTATGGGCGGTGGCATGACCGTCGGCATCGGCGTTGGCGCTTCAGGAGCGACTTCGGTCGCGGTTGCACGCGGGATCTTAATCCCAAATCCCCCGCCGCTGAAGTAGCGGTATCCCAGGAACAAAAGTATTAGGGCTACAATTACCACAGCAACAAGCACCAGGTAGCCTGAGGCCGATCGGTTTCCGTGATCAATCATCGGGATCGGATCGGTGCTGCGGGTAGCGTTCATATCGGCGCGCTGCACGTCGCGGATGAAGCGGCTGGCGACTTCTTCTGCGTCCATTCCGACGAAGACCGCGTAGCGGCGCAAAAATGGAAGCAGATAGAGTTGATCGGCGATCGAGGAGTAATCGTCGTTCTCGATCATGGTCAGGTAGTATCCGGGAATGTTCGACGCGGTGGCCGCCTGTTCGCGCGAAAGGCCGCGGCCTTCGCGTGCCGCCGCAATCATCTTGCCGAGCGATTCCTCGCTCGAAATGATCGATGCGGTTTTCGAAGAGTCTGCAGGCGCGGACGCTAGTGAGGGTGCTTCGGGTTTTGTATCAGCCACGGAATTATACGTCTTGGTTCCGGCGAGGGTTAATGTTCCTTGGGGACAGGCGTGCCCGACGATTTGTACGGCCGGATGCCTCCGGATTGGACCTTGAGCAGTTCCTTGCGCGCTTGCACAACGTAGTCAGGATCGGGTTTACCTTCCAGTCCGGCAGCCTTGTTGCCGTAATTGATGGCATCCTGCCAGTCATGTTGTTGCGAGGCGATTAGTCCAAGGTAGTCCCATGCCATCGCATAGTTGGGCTGATAAGCGACCGCCCGATGAAAGTCATCAGCAGCCGCGATCATAGTGCTTTGCTGATAGTACTGCACCCCACGGCGGGTGAAGATTTCGGCGGCCAATTGCTTTAATTGCGGGTTGTCGGGATCGTGTGCGAGCGCGGTTTGAATATCGGCGGCGGCTTCGTCGAGACGTCCCGCCGCCAGCGCGTCTTGCGCGGCACTTTGATTCACTTGCGCAAAACATCCGGCCAAACCGCAGAGCAGGACGCTCACGGCAGCAACCTTCCACAGCTTCTTCATGCCCGCCACCGAACAGAAGTTATCTAACCGAGTCCCCCTCTGACAACTCAATTTTGGCCGCCGCGACAATCCGCCCGCCCGCCGCGTCCATCGCGGGAATTGAGAATCGCGACTTTTTTCCCCTCGCATCCAATTATGATCGGAGCCGGTGTGAGACTTTCAAGTCGGCCTAAGTCGCTTCGATTCACGACCAGCACGAAGCATTCCTTCGCGGCCCAAATCCTGCGCAGATCATCGTCGCTGCCGATAAAACTGGCAGCCGCGTCCGTACCGTCACCAAACGGCGCCAACTCTCCGCGGTATGAAATCAGAGCTTCGCGCACTCCGGTGTAGAAAGGCAGCGAATGTTCAATATGCCGATACGATCCAAGGACACATCCTGGCCTGAGATATGGCGATATCTGGCTGGCCAGGTTCCGATAACTCGTGACCGAAGCAACATCGTTACGCGCGCGAGCGGCGGTTCCCAGGCTCAGAATCATTCCGAGTGCGAGAGCCGTCACAAACGCGCCCGGACGGTTGCCGTCACGGTTCAGCATTAAGCAAACGATCACGGTGGCGGTAAACAGGCCAGCGATGAGCCAGGCGTCGGTCGCAAGCGTCGATGGCATCCTGGCTCTCATTATCAATAGCGCGCTCGCACCACTTACCACGATCATCAGGTTGAGCGCCGCGAATGCGATGAGAATTCGCCGCGACGAATGACTATCGAAGCGCGATAGTTTCGCGATTCCCAATCCGGCGAGAATCGCTAGGGCGGGAATCGCGGGCAATACGTAGGAGCCAAGCTTGGCGCGCGGAATCGAAAAGAAAATGAAGATAACGAGGAACCAGATCGCGAGGAACCTTTTCTCCGAGTGATGCGAAACAGGCTCGGTCGATTTGTTGTCGAGTGAAGCTTTCAATCCGAAAGGCACGAAAAAGAACCATGGCCAGGTGCCGCCAATTACGATCGGGACAAAAAACCACGGACCCCATCCGTGCTCAGTGTTGGTCAGGTAGCGATTCAAATGCTCGTGGATGAAGAAGAAGTTGAGGAACCCCGGGTTGCGATACGCGGCCATCGCGAACCAAGGCATCGCAATTGCCACGTAGAGTGCGATAGCTGCGATCCACGGCATTCGCGAGATGTCCCGGCTGCGGCCCTCGATGACTGTCCAGATCAGCGCGATCGCTCCGCACAGAATCGGCGCGACGGGCCCCTTAGCCAGCGTTCCGAGCGCGAGCGCCGCAGCCGAAGTAACAAACCATTTTCGCCCGTCGCCGATGCCGAAATCTGCACGTGCGGACATGTAGAACGCGCCCAATGCCGCTGTCATGAAAAATGCGAGCGCCGGATCGAGCGTGGCAAATCTCGCGAACCCGAAAAAAAGCGGACTCAGCGCCAATGCGATAGCTGCGAATATCGCCACCGACCCGCTGAACATCACCTCAGCGAGAGCCGCCGTTACGACCACCTGCGCGGCGCTGAAGAGAGCGGCGGGCAAGCGGACCGCGGATTCGTCGACTCCAAAAGCCGCGATGGCGGCGCTCTCAGCCCAGTAGACTAGCGGCGGCTTCTCGAAGTAACGGACCCAATCGTCGCGTGGAGTCACGTAGTCGTGTGTGACATACATTTCCCGCGCGATCTCGGCATAGCGGCCTTCGTCGGGCTCCCAGAGCGGGGGCCGTCCAAGTCCGGGCAAATAGAGAATCAGCGCCGCTGCCGCGATGATGACGAGGCGATAGGATCGCTGCCGGTCGGATGCCATGACGAATGCAGTCTTAAGGTGGCGGCGTTGCTCGTCAACCGCGGCACTGGCTCAAAAAGAAGCGACGATGGTTTCCAAGGGTGGTGACTTTCGCAGGCCAAAGCGGTCTGTAAGAATGCGTAAAGGCTCGGTGCGAAATGCTATTCTCTGCTGCTGTTTCCTTTAAGCAGTATGCGAAAATTTCTGGTCCGGCTCTTTTGGGCGTGATTTGACTAGCCAAGGCAAAATATCTCAGCTGCGCGAACCCATTGCGGATTCGTCCACGATGATTTCCGTCGTCATCCCGGTATACAACGAGGCGGCTAACCTTCCTTCGTTGTGGGAGCGGCTGTGCACGGTTATGGAAACGATCGGGCGCCCTTGGGAGATAGTGTTCGTCGATGACGGCTCGACCGACGAATCGCTCAAAATGCTCAGCGGGTTCGCAGCCGACGCGCCCGGGCACGTGCGGGTGGTGGAGTTGGCGCGCAACTTCGGACAGCATTCGGCGATCCTTGCGGGGTTTCGGCAGGCGCAAGGGGGAGTAATCGTAACGCTCGATGCGGATTTGCAAAATCCTCCGGAAGAGATTCCGCGCCTGATCGAGGCGATCGATGATGGCAATGACGTGGTGGGGGGGTGGCGGGAGGAGCGTCAGGACCATGCCTATCGGCGGATCGCTTCGCGCATGCACAACAAGCTGACCTCGGCGATCGTTGGAGTGCCGATGCATGACTACGGCTGCATGTTGCGGGCGTATCGCCGCCACATCGTGGATACCGTGGTCGCGTGCGACGAAAAAGCCGCCTTCGTTCCCGCGCTCGCCAACTCGTTTGCCAAGCGCGTCGCCGAAATTCCGGTCGGTCATGCCGAGCGCGCCGCCGGCGATTCGAAATACAACATGTTGCGCCTCGCGACCTTGAGTCTGAATTTGATCACTGGATTTTCGATGGTCCCGATCCAGGCCCTGAGCCTGGTTGGCTTCGGAATCTTTTTTCTCGACGCACTTCTGGTCCTGTTACTCGTCGGCCACCGTTTGATCTATGGTCCGCAGGAAGAAGGCGCGGTCTGGCTTTTGTTCGCGATTCTGTTCGTGTTCGTCGGATTCGTTTTTGTGGCGCTCGGACTGATCGGCGAATACGTCGGTCGGATCTACCTCGAAGTGCGCCGGCGTCCAACCTATATCGTGCGTGCGGTTCATGGCGCGGAAAGCGACGACGCCGCGATCCTCCGTAAATAGTGATCGGTCCGTAGTGTCGCATTCAAAGACCATCGAGGCCGCCGCATCCGATGCCGCCGTGAAGCGCGCCACCTGCGTACTCTTCGCGTATAGCGATGCTGGCTATGCGTTTATGCAGACGTTACTTGAACTCGGCGCGCCAATCGCCGCGTTGTTTACTCATCGAGATGATCCACACGAGGAAATCTGGTGGCGATCGTGCGCCGAGTTGGCCCGGCGCAATTCGATCCCGGTATTCGCGCCGGATCACGTTGATGCCGAAATGATCGCGCGCGTCATCGCGCTGCGGCCCCAAGTCATCTATTCGGCGTACTACCGGTTTCTGCTTCCTGACGCGGTCCTGAATGCAGCGACGATCGGCGCCTTCAACCTGCACGGTTCGTTGTTGCCGAAATATCGCGGCCGCGCGCCGGTGAATTGGATGCTGGTGAATGGCGAGCGCGAGGCGGGGTTGACCCTCCATCACATGGTGACTCGCGCGGATGCGGGCGACATTGTCGCGCAACGCGCGTACGCGATCGATGACAGTGATAGCGCGCTGACAGTGTATCGGAAGCTGGTGCCGCTGGCCGCCGAGATGATCCGCGAATATCATCCGTTGATCGTCGCCGGACGCGCACCGCGGATTAAACAGGATCTCAGCCGCGGCAGTTATTTTGGAAGGCGGCGGCCCGCTGATGGACGGATAGATTGGCGATGGCCGGCGCGGCGCATCTTCGACCTGGTGCGCGCAGTGGCCCATCCCTATCCGGGAGCATTCTGCTTTGCCGACGGAAAAAAACTATTCGTTTGGGAAAGCCGCATCGCGAGCGAGGCCGGAATGAAGGGCGCGCCCGGCGAAATCATTCGGGAGTCGGAGAGTGGGCTTGAAATTGCCACCGGGGAGGGCAGTCTTATCGTCGCGCGGGTACAATTCGAGGGCGAGGCCGAAGGCGCGTCGAGGGAAGTTTTAGGTCCGGCAACGGCGCGGCCGCGCGCGCTTTTATAGGGACAACTCTGGAAGGTGACCAAATGAAGGTTCTTATTACCGGCGGCGCCGGCTTTTTGGGCTCTCACGTCTCCGACGCGTTCATCGAGCGCGGCGACGAAGTCTTTGTCCTCGATACCGGCGCGATCGCGAAGGTCCGCCACTTATTGGCGAACCCACGCTTCCACTATATCCACGATTCGATTTTTAATGTGGAGCTGATCGACAGCGTCGCTGCGAAGGTCGATCTCATCTATCACCTGGCGGCGGTGGTCGGAGTCGAGCACTACGTTGGCGATCCGTATGAAACGCTCAACGTCAATGTGAACGGCACGCAGAACATCTTGAAGGCCGCGTACAAGTACAACAAGAAGGTGGTCTTCAGCTCGACCTCGGAGGTTTATGGGCGCAATCCCAAAGTACCATGGCGCGAAGACGACGACCGCGTGCTCGGCGCCACCACTATCGATCGCTGGTGCTATTCGACCTCGAAGGCGGTCGGTGAGCATTTCTGTTTCGCATATCACAAGCTGGGACTGCCGGTGACGGTGGTCAGATTTTTCAACGTTTACGGTCCGCGGCTGGATAAAGTCGATGTGGGCAGACTGTTCACCATCTTCATGGGGCAGCTTTTGCGCGGCGTCGATCTCACCGTCATCGGCGACGGCAGCCAGACGCGCTGCTTCACCTATGTGACCGATGCGGTAGCAGCGATCGTCGAAGCCGGAATGAATCCCAAGGCCGACGGCCAGGCGATCAACATAGGAATCGAAGTGGAAACCTCGGTGCTCGATTTTGCCAAATTGATGATCGATCTGTATGGCGAGACCAAATCAAAAATAAAATTCGTCAGTCAGGAAGAAGTCTACGGAAACAGCTACGAAGATATTCCGCGCCGCGTCCCCGATACGACAAAAATGAAAACTATGTTGGGCGTCACCCCGAAAGTATTGCTGCGCGAGGGTACCAAACGCTCGATGGAATGGTTCCGCCAGGAGCAGAATCGCTGAAAGTTGCGCTGAAAATCGACGTCGATACTCATCAGGGCCTCGGCCTCGGCGTGCCGCGGCTGGCGGAAATGCTCGAGCGCGAGAACATTGCCGCGACATTTTTTGTAA
Organism: uncultured delta proteobacterium; assembly: GCA_963747115.1. Taxonomy (GTDB): domain Bacteria; phylum Desulfobacterota; class Binatia; order Binatales; family Binataceae; genus DATGKG01. Next base: position 156,855 of record CAVVEB010000012.1, read on the forward strand.
CCATGGGCCCGGATAATTCCGGCCGCGCAGTCGTTCGCGTGATGCGCAATCGCGGTTTCTTGTCGAAGATGTTTCGCACCAAAGCGGTATCGATGTACGGCTGGCGCACTGTTTTGTCAGGCACGCTGCTGCCGTCGCGTCCGATCGCACTCGCCTTTCCCGAAGTGTTGCGCGATCTGAAACGCTCCGGCTTCGAACTCGGAGTTCATGGTTACGACCATGTTCGATGGCAGGATCAGCTCGACCTCATCGGCGATGAAGGGATCCGAAATGAATTGGCGGATGCGTTCGAGGCCTTCCGCGCGATTGTAGGTGAGCCGGCGCGCAGTTTTGCCGCGCCTGGGTGGCGCACCAACGATTCGGCGCTGATTGCCCTTGACGAGGCGGGTCTTTGGTATCGCAGCGACACCCGCGGCCGCGGCCCCTATCGATGCATCGTCGATGGCCTCGTACTCCATACGGCGGAGATCCCGACCACTTTGCCCACGCTGGATGAAGTGATGGGCCAGCCCGGGGTTCTCGATGGCGAAGCGGCGCTGCGCGTTTACCTCGAGCAATTTCAATCCGACACGCTGAATGTGCACACGGTTCACGCCGAGACTGAAGGGATGAGGCAACTGGAGATGTTCACCGCGATGCTCCGCGCGCTGAAGGAGCGCGGAGCGGAGTTCGTGCGGCTCGCGGAAGTAGCGTCGAGCCTCGAGGCTGCGGAGCTGCCGGTCTGCCCGGTGATCAGGTCAACATTGCCCGGCCGCGCCGGCTGGATTTCCGCCCAAGGCGCCGAGACCTCGACCGTATCGCCGCGCGCCTAAACCGAAAACGCGACGTTCTGGCCCAGCAGGACCGCGCCGGCCCGCGTGATCGATCCTCCTCCCACCGCGTGTTGATCTCCAGGCTGGTTGGGAAATCGATCTCCATTCCGCCGTGACTCCTCGGCGTATGCATGCGAAACACACCGGCCGAAACGAGATCGGCGAGGAGATCCGGCGGCAGTCTGCGGCGCGATTCGATCTCGGTCGACCGCGCGCTGATTTTCGGCGCAAGTTCCCGCACCGCGTTGAGAAGAGTCTCAGCTTGATTGGCCATCGATGCCCTCCATGAAAACCGTCTCCATATCATCCCAATTGTCGGATGACGACCACGAACGCTATGTGATATTCGTTGCGGAAATCCGCTGAGGGAGAAATACCGCGATGCCGCAGCAGCAGTTTTTCGCCGATAGTCCCAAAGAAGTCGGGCTCGACCCGGCCAAGGTGCAAGCGCTCCTCGATCGCGCCGAGCGCGAAGTCAAAGAAGGATTGTTGCCGTCCACCCAGATCGCGATCGCGCGCAACGGAAAAATTGCCGCGATGCGCACGGTCGGCAGCGCGGTTCAAGGTGGCATAAACAAGCCCGCCACCAACGACACCTTCTATGTGATCTTCTCGTGTACCAAGGCGATCATCTCGTCGGCGATTTGGATCCTCATTGGCGAAGGCAGGCTGAAAGTGAGCGAAAAGGTCGCCGACATCGTTCCGGAGTTCGGCAGCAACGGGAAAAACGTCATCACGGTCGAGCAGGTGCTGCTGCACATCAGCGGCTTCCCCAATGCGCCATATCCGCCAGCCGATTGGGGCGATCGCAACAAGCGCCTCGAACGCTTCAAGTCGTGGCGCCTGGAATGGCCGGTCGCCAGCCAGTTCATCTATCACCCGACCTCCGGATTCTGGGTGCTCGCGGAAATCCTCGAACGCCGCAGCGGCAAGGAGTTCCGCCAGTTCGTGCGCGAGCGCATCGCGACCCGGCTCGGCATTCCCGATCTGCGCGTTGGATGCCCGCTCGATCTGCAAAGCCGCGTCGCGGATGTGATCCATGTCAGCCAGGCGCTGACAAACGAGGAGCGCGCAAAGATGGGGATCCCGCCGCTCCCTGAAACCGAGGTGACGGAGGATGCCATCAAAGCATTCAACATTCCTTCGGTGCGTGAGGCGGGTGTGCCCGGCGGCGGAGGGGTCACGACCGCGGGCGATCTCGCGCTGTTCTACCAAGGGCTTCTGCACAATCGCGCTCAGGACGGAAAACAAATCTGGAATCCCGATGCGTTGAAGGAAGCGATTCGCCCGCGTTCAGGTGATTACAAGGATCCGATTTTTGGAGTCACCGTCAATCGAGGGTTGGGTGTCGTCGTTGCCGGCGGCGACGGGAGGGCGAACTATCGCGGTTTCGGAAAAACCAATACCCCGAATGCTTTTGGACATGGCGGCGCGGGCGGTCAAATCGGATGGGCCGATCCGGGCACCGGCATCTCGCTCGGATACTGCACCAATGGCTTCGATCGCAACGACGTTCGGCAGGGACGCCGCGGCGTGGGAATCTCGAGCATCGCCGCCGATTGCCTCGCGAAGTAGCGCCTTGGGGAGCGCCAGGAAAGTCGGTCAGGTCAGCTCTGGAACGGATTCTTCAGCACGATGGTGGCGTCGCGATCGGCGCCCACCCCGACCATCGCAATCTCGACCCCGCACAATTCCGCGATCCGCTCGACGTATCGGCGTGCATTTTCGGGCAGTTCATCGAGCGAGCGAGCGGGGTCTGGCTTCTCATCCCAGCCGGGCATCGACTCGAAAATTGGTTTCGCTTTCGCCAGCGCGTTGCGTCCAGGCGGCATCGTGTCGTAGATCTCGTTGCCGATTTTGTAGCCCACGCAGATCTTTAGCGGATCGACTCCGGTCAGCACGTCGAGTTTGGTCAACGCGAGGCCCCAGAGTCCGTTGACCCGGACGGCGTAGCGCGCGAGCGCCGCGTCGAACCATCCGATACGCCGTGGACGGCCGGTCGCGCTGCCGAATTCCGCGCCCTCCTCGCGAATCGAATCGCCGAGGTTGCCATGGATTTCGGTCGGGAAGGGGCCGGCGCCGACGCGTGTAGTGTATGCCTTGCTGATGCCGAGTACGGCGTCGAGTTTGCCCGGTGGAACGCCACCGCCCGCATACACAGCACTCGCGATACAATTAGACGACGTCACAAAAGGATAGGTGCCGTAATCGATATCGAGCATGGTGCCGTGCGCGCCTTCGAAGAGAATCTTTTTACCCGCGCTGACAGCTCTCGCAACGTAAGCTGAAGTGTCGGTGATATATGGCAGAATGCGCGTGCGCAGTTTCTGCAGCTCGGCGACCAGGGCCTTGCCGTCGATCGGTTTGGTCTTCAGCACCGCTTTCAGGTAGAGGTTCTTTTCCTTGATGTTCCGCTCTAGCTTCTCCTTGAACGATTTCCATTCGATCAGATCGTCGAAGCGCAGGCCCTGGCGGGACATCTTGTCTTCATATGCCGGACCGATTCCGAACCCAGTAGTGCCAATCGCATGCTTGCCGAGGCGAGCCTCGCGCGAGCGATCGATCGCGATGTGATAGGGCATAACGAGGTGCGCATCGAAGCTGAGCTGGAGCCGCCACTCGAGGTCGACTCCGCGCTTTTTCAGATTCTGGATTTCCTCGATCAGCGCGAACGGATTGACCACCATGCCGCCGCCGATCACACAGATCTTTTCGCCGTTCAGCGCGCCCGAGGGCACCAGCCGCAAGACAAATTTTTCTTCGCCGATAACCAGCGTGTGCGCCGCATTGTTTCCGCCCTGAAAGCGCACCACGATCTCGGCGTCGGCGGCGAGCAGGTCGACAATCTTGCCCTTGCCCTCATCGCCCCATTGGGTTCCGACTACCGCGACTGTATTCATTTTCGAAGTCCGCGAGAAATTTTCCGCAAACCTAACCCCTAACCCCTTCCCACACCGGCAGGGGAATAAATCGCAAGGCGCTCAAGCTTCAGAGTTTCAGCAGGGTAGCCGAAATTATCGCGGGTACGGTTTTCAATTTATCCAACACCGCTGCAGGCACCGGACCATCCACCTCGACCAGGCTGAGCGCCATCCCGCCCGCGCGATCGCGCCCCAGCTCCAGGCCCGCGATATTTATTCCTGATTGTCCGAGCAGGGTTCCCACCGCGCCGACCACGCCGGGAACGTCGCGGTTGTGCAGCATCAAAAAATATCCTTCGGGAATAGCTTCGACCGTATAGCCGTCGATCCGGATCAGCCGCATCGCACGATTTCCCAGTACCGCACCGGCCACCTGATGCTCGCCGGCTGCGGTCTTGACCGAAACGCTGAGCGTATTGACGAAGTCGGTACTCTCGCGGGAGCGGGTCTCATTGATGCTGATGCCGCGTTCGCGCGCGATGAAGGGGGCGTTCACGTAGTTCAGCTCTTCGTCCAGGAATCCGCTCAAAAGACCCTTCACCACCGCCGCGGTAATCGGCTCCGCTTTCAGATTTGCGGCCTCCCCACCGAGCCCGATCGTCACTTCGGTCGGAGTTTCATTGATCAGTTGCGCGGCGAGCCTTCCCAGGCGTTCTCCCAGCGTGAGATGCGGCCCGAGTATCTCCAACTCCTTGGGCGATACGGCGGGGATATTCACCGCCTGCCGAACCGTGCCTTCGAGCAGGAAATCGACCACCTGCTGTGCGATATCGACCGCGACCTGAACCTGCGCTTCTTCCGTCGCCGCGCCCAGATGGGGCGTGACGATGACGCCGTCGAGCTTGAGCAGCGGATGATCCGGCGGAGGGGGTTCTTCAACGAAAACGTCGAGCGCCGCGCCCGCGCATTTGCCCGAGGTGATCGCTTCGGCCAGCGCCGCCTCGTCGATGATGCCGCCGCGCGCGCAGTTGATTACGCGCACACCTTTTTTCATTTTTGCAAAGGCGGCGGTGCCGAGCAGTCCGCGGGTATCGTCGGTCAACGGCGTATGCACGGTAATAAAATCCGCGCGCCGGAAAATCTCATCGAGACTGACCAGCTCGATCCCGAGCCGGTCCGCCGCGTCGCGGGTCATGATTGGATCGAAACCGAGCACCTTCATTTTCAAGCCTTGGGCGCGGTCGGCGACGATACGTCCGATATTTCCCAATCCCACGACGCCAAGAATCTTGCCGCAGACTTCGGCGCCGGTGAAGCTGCCCCGATCCCATTTGCCGGCTTTCAACGCGGCGTTGGCCGCGGGAATCTTCCGCGCCAGCGCCATCATCATTGAGATCGCGTGTTCCGCCGTGGTCACGCTGTTGCCCAGCGGGCTGTTCATCACCACGATGCCGCGGCGCGTCGCCGCTTCGAGGTCAACATTGTCGACCCCGACGCCCGCCCGTCCGATCACCTTGAGCAAAACCGCGTGGTCGATAATTTCGCGGGTAACTTTGGTCGAGCTGCGGATCAGCAGCGCATCATAGGACGCGATGATAGCCGCGAGATCAGCCGGCTTGAGGCCGGTCTTCACATCAACTTGCAATTCGGGATGACGCTTGAGCACTTCGACGCCTTGGGCGGAAAGCGAATCACTCAAGAGTACGCGAAATTTCGTCTGCGGCATGATTCCAGTTATCTCTTCGAGGGTGTTTCCAAACGGTCTCCTCAGACACTTTTGGCGATTCGCGCCTGTACCGCGGCGACACCCGCGCCCATCCGCACTTCCATCCCAACGAATTTAAGCGCCATTTCGAGCGCGCTGACCACGACCAGCATGTCGAAGGGGCTCTGATCTCCCATGTGACCAATCCGGAGCAGCTTGCCCTTCATCTGATCCTGGCCGCCCTGGATCGACACGCCGAGCTGATCGCGCATGTGCTTGACCACTTTGCCGGTGTCGATGCCGTCCGGCGCGAGGAGGCCGGTGACGCCCGGCGCGGGATTTTGCGGCGCGATCAAATCGAGCCCGAGGGCGCCGCCCGCCTCCCGCGTCGCCAGCGCCATCAAAGCATGACGAGCGTACACGCGTTCCAATCCCTCTGCATGCAGCAGTTCGAGAGATTTGTTCAGTCCAAACACGAGCGAGACCGCCGCAGTCCATGCCGTAGTATGCTCGTCGCGCTGCGCTTTCAGCTCCCGATGCAGATCGAAATAGAAGCGGGGAGTCTTGTTGCCCTTCGCGCGATCCCAGCCGCGAGCCGACAGCGCGATCATCCCGAGGCCCGGCGGCAGCATCAGCGCCTTCTGCGAGCCGGTCACCAGCGCATCGATACCCCATTGATCCATCTTCTGCTCGAACACGCCCACTGAAGTGATGCCATCGACGATCAGAAGCACATTGCGCCGTTTCGCAATCTCGCCAATTTCGGCAACCGGATGAACGGCGCAGGTCGAAGTCTCGCTGGCCTGCACGAAAATCGCGCGCGACTCGGGATGCTGCTTGAGCACGTCCTCGATCTGCTCGGGACGAACCCCGCGGCCCCATTCGACTTTCACTTCGTGGGGTAGCATCCCGTAAGTGGCGAGCAGCTTACCCCATCGCTCGCCGAATTTGCCGCCGTTGACGAAGACGGCGTGTTCGCCAGGCGCGAGCAGATTGACGACCGCGGATTCCATCGCGCCGGTTCCGGTCGATGCGAGCAGGATCACTTCTTCTTTAGTGCCGAATAGCGGCTTGAGGCGCTCGCGTGACTGGTCCAGCACCTTGGAAAAATCGGGAGTGCGATGATGGATGACCGGACGCGCCATCTCGAGCATAACTTCGGGCGGGACTGGCGCGGGACCGGGAGTGAATAGGTATTTTTTTGTCGCTGGCACGATGATTATCCGATGGGGGCGTATCGCTTGGCAAAAAAAAGGCTGGTGTCCGCGGATGCGGAACGCCAGTCCCCGAAGCAGCGCAACCCCCTGCGTCCTAGGTTACATGGATAAGCGAGGGACGGAACAGAGTCAAGTTGACCCGTCGGCAAGATGTTTATAAGAGCGAGCGCGTAGTATCGGGTCAGGACTTCGTGAGCACGGTAGGATGGAGGCAATTGGCGTCGTCGCGATCGAGATGATCGAGGTTGTAGTTTAGCCCACGCGACTCTTTGCGTGCCGTCGCCGATCGCACGATCAGCTCGGCGACGTTCACCAGGTTGCGCAGCTCGATGAGGTCCGAATCGAGCAAGTAGTCCCAATAGTAGCTGTGGATTTCTTCGTTCAGCAGCGCAAGGCGGCTGGCGGCGCGCGCGAGGCGACGATCGCTGCGCACGATACCGACGTAGTTCCACATCATACGGCGGATTTCGTCCCAGCTCTGCGAGACCAGCACGCGCTCCTCGCTTCTGATCGCGCGCCCGGTCTCCCATTCGGGGAAGTCCGGCACCGTGCCATCCGGTGAGTTTTCGATTTCCTGTTGCGCCGCCATCGCGCCGCGATGCCCCATCACGGCCGCTTCCAGCAGCGAGTTCGAGGCAAGACGATTGGCGCCGTGCAGTCCCGTCATCGCGACTTCGCCGGCAGCATACAGACGCTCGATAGCGGTGCGCGCGTTCAGGTCGGTGATGACGCCGCCGCACATGTAATGCGCTGCCGGCACGACGGGAATCGGCTGGGTGGTCATGTCGATGCCGAAGCTGAGACATCGCTGGTAGATGTTCGGGAAACGGTTGCGAATGAAATCCGCGTCCTTGTGACTCAAGTCGAGGTAAACGCAATCGAGGCCGAGCCGCTTCATCTCGGCGTCGATCGCGCGCGCGACGATATCTCGCGGCGCGAGTTCCGCCGCGGGATGGTGTTTCTTCATGAACGGGGTGCCGTCGGGCAGCCGCAGGATCGCCCCCTCGCCACGCAGCGCCTCGGAAATGAGAAACGACTTTGCCGCCGGATGATACAGACAGGTCGGATGAAATTGGATGAACTCCATGTTTCCGATCGGCGCGCCCGCCCGATACGCCATCGCGACGCCGTCGCCCGAGGCGATATCCGGGTTGGTGGTGTACAGGTAGACCTTGCCCGCGCCGCCGGTCGCCAGCATCGTGGCGCGAGTGACAATCTTGTTGACCTGGTTGGTGGTGCGATCGAGCGCGTAAACACCCCAACATGATTTCGGACTGCCACTGTTGCGATCCTTCTTGATCAGCAGATTTACCGCGACATGATTTTCGAGCACCCGGATGTTCTTGCGTGAGGCCGCCGCTTCACCCAGCGCGCGCATGATTTCGCGTCCGGTAAGGTCCTGCGCGTGCAGTACTCGCCGATGCGTATGACCGCCTTCGCGTCCGAGATCGTATTCGTCTTCTCCGCCGTCCTCGATGCGCGTGAACTGCGTCCCAAGCCGAATCAGCTCGCGCACGGCCGCCGGTCCCTCGCGCACGATGGTTTCGACCGCCTTGCGATCGCACAGACCGGCGCCCGCGCGCAAAGTATCTTCGATATGGGACTCGAAGGAGTCGTCGACGCTCCATACGCTTGCGATCCCGCCCTGCGCATATGCGGTATTCGCCTCCGAACTGGCCGCCTTGGTCAGCACCGTGACGGTGCCGATCTCGGCCGCCTGGATCGCGAACATCAGGCCCGCGATACCGCCGCCGATGACGAGAAAATCCGAGTCGAAATGGGAAGCTTGTTTCATCGCGCCAGTCATCCGAAGTTGCGAACCCGCGAACCCGGAAGAAAGATCGACGCTATGCAGGCCCGGCGCACCCGTCAAGGCGAGGCGGGAAGGCGCTGAAACTGAGTCTGGGCATCGGCGTAATATACAATGCGATTTGCCACGCGTATGCGGTTGCCATAACCTTGAACCAGAACGGGGGGAAGCATCAGTCGCGAGATCTAAACGGCCAGGTTTTTCGCGTGGCGTGGACAGCTCCCAACATCCTCACACTATGCCGCATCGCGACGGCGCCGCTACTCGTCTATCTGCTGCTAGTCCCGGATCCGGTCGCAGCCGCCCTGGCTGCCGCGGTATTTTTCATCGCCACCATTACCGATTTTCTCGACGGCTACATCGCCCGTAGTTACGGCTCAGGAACCACGCTGGGCAAATTCCTCGATCCACTGGCCGACAAGGTGGTGGTGATCTCCGCCCTCATCATGCTGGCTGGCACTCCGCAATTGCCGCGGGTACCGGCCTGGATCGTCGCGGTGCTGGTAGTGCGCGAGATTATGGTGACCGGACTGCGCGCGATCGCGGCGGCCGAGGGTGTCGTGATGGCGGCGGAGGAACTCGGGAAATACAAGATGGTTCTGCAGTCGATCGCGATTCAGGGATTGCTGATCCGTTACACTTATTTTCATATCGATTTTTTCGCCGCCGGTATGTTCGTGTTATGGATCGCGATGGGCCTCAGCGTGTGGTCGGGGGTGGACTACTTCCTGCGCGCGGTTCGAATGCTGCGTCCGAAGCCACAAGCGGTTGCGCCCAAGCGCGCCGCGATCTAGCGGAAACCCTGCGCGCGCCGTAGATTACGCGATGGACGTTTTGCTATAAGTTCTCGGTCGGGGCGGGTGTAGCTCAGTTGGTAGAGCGCGACCTTGCCAAGGTCGAAGTCGTCGGTTCGAGACCGATCACCCGCTCCACAAAAATCCATTCAGCGCTGAATCTAATCGCATGGTCCTGCGCCGCGGCGCGGCCGGACCGTTGGGCGCAGCCGTGGCAGCCTTGAAACGTCGCTGTTGCAGGTTCCCGACGCGATGATGAAAAACCGCAGCATGTTCCTGAAAAAATCCGCGTTCGGCGTGGTTGTGAGGCTGTTGGTCGAGGCCAAAGCACTGGCATGCGCCGTGCTCTAAGGCCCTTACCACGGCGCGCAATGCGCCACCAAACCCGATCGGTGGGAGACGCGCCCTGCCGGTTGGGGTCATATCGCCGCTTGGGCATACTCCTCCGCTCAAGCGGCGGTATCTTTTTTCCGTGCACCGCGCGTAACTTCGGAATTCTTCCGCGGCACAGGCTTATCGCCTGTGGCCTCAGAACCACCGACGGTCTCGCGCGTGAATCCATGCGATATGCTCGCCTAATTTGTTCTTAACGAAATTCATTTTGCGCGCGACTCGCCACGCGCCACTTATTGTTACATTTTCGTAATTCTTTGTTATAGGGGCTTGTCGCAACTTTGGCGGCTGCCTATCATGCGGTCTTCACGATCCGAAAAATTGAATTTATCTGAAACTTCGCACGCGAACCTCTAATAATGTTCGCGCAAATCTTCGCGCAAACCTTCGACGTTCAATGAGTTCTTTCTTGGAAATCGATCGTCAAGAGTCCGGGAGCAGATGCGGTCAAATTGCGTGATCGCTGAATACAGATTCCGGCAGGTGCGTCTATCGAACGAGCTTATGTCAGCGAAACATTCTTGCACTGGTCCTTCAGGGGTCCCCTTCTCAAACCGCAAATAGTCAACGAAGCGGTTAAGCCCCCTGCCGTTTCGTAGTTGGCGAGCGTTTATGCCTCAATGCGCTGCTCATCGCATCGAGGAGTCTTCGCTCGTCTAACCGGGCCGTTTCAAGCACGGCCCCGCGATGGAGGTTTCGACTACGATGGCAGCCGAACCACGTTCTAAACGAATCCTGGTCACCGGAATCGCGGATCCCTTCGTCGGCGCGGTGGTCCGCGAGCTCGAAGCGGATAACTCGGTCGAATCGATTACTGGCGTCGATTTCCGCGAACCTCGAAGACCCTTCAAGCGCGCCGAGGTGATGGTCGCCGATCTGCGTTCGCGCGCACTGCAGCCCATCCTCGAAGCGATCCGTCCCGACACGGTGTTGCATATGCAGCAGATTTCCGCCGAGCGCGACGGCGTCAGCCCCGAGGAATCTCATGAGATCAACGTGATGGGCACGCATCAATCTGGCCGCCACCCTGCAGAGCCTGCTCCGAGCATGCGCAAGTTCGTGATGTCCTCGAGTTCGCTGCACGTCTACGGCGCCGATCCGCTCGATCCCGGCGGTCCTTAGCGAAGATGGAAAGCCGCGCATGCCGGCCAAGACAAAATACGCCGGCGACCTGTCGAGATGGAGTCGGCGTTCAATCAGTTGGCGCGGGCCGGGCGCAAGATGGTGCTGACGCGTGCCTGCGCTTCGCCGACTGATCGGGCGCCGAAGCCAACAACTCCGATCTCGCGATACCTGCGGATGCCGGTGGTGCCGACCGTGATGGGCTTCGATCCGCGCCTGCAGTTCGCCATGAAGAAGACGCGGTCGCCGCGCTGAAGCGCGCGGCGCTGTTCGACTTGCCGGGCATCTTCAATGTCGCCGGCGACGGCGTCATTTACCTGAGCCGTGCGATCCGGCTCGGCGGCGGCGTCAGGTGCCGATCCGCTCCGGCGCTGGTCTCGACGGTCTTTGCCGGATTGAGAACGCTGGGCCTCGCCGATATGCAGCCCTATCATCTGCTGATGCTCCGCTACGGGCGGGTGGTCGAATACCAAGCGCCTCAAGGGCCGCTTCGGGTTCACGCCTCGCTATAGTTCGGTCGAGGCGGTGCTCGATCTTCACGGCAAGAGCGCGCTCGCGCGGGCGGGATGGGAAGAGGCGGAAGACTCAAGCGACGAGAAGGTTGCCGCGGCCTAGAACTCTGCGGCGCCCAATATACCGCACCAGGTCAAAATCGGGGGGTCAGCGTCGAGTTCTCAGGCTCGATCGGGAGGATGTGATGGACCGACAATCAGCATCAGTGCAGAAGGAGCTTCCGCCAGTGGCATGCCGATCCGACGGGAACGCGCTCCCCAAGCGTCCGCGCGACGAGCGCGAGTGGATCGGCAGACGTCGCGCAACTGGTGGCCGAGGCCAAGAAGGACGCGCTTGCCGAGCGGCGAGCAGCTCCCGCGCTCGATCCATTCGACGCCGATCTGCCGCAGACCGAAAAAGCCCGGCCTCGCCGGCTTCCTGGAGATGCTTCAGCGGCGGCTCGCGGCGACTACGAGAGTCGACGAGTTCGGCTGCGATCCGCTGTACGGCGCGATGTGGTGGCCGATCTTCAAGCGGCTCTACCGCAACTACTGGCGGGTCGAGACCACCGGGGTCGAGAACGTGCCCGAACACGGCCGCGCGATGATCGTCGCCAATCATTCCGGCGGCTCCTACGCCTGGGACGCGGTGATGATCTCGACCGCGATTCACCTCGAGCATCCGCGCCCGCGGATGGTTCGCTACGTCATCGACCGAATTCTTTTACGACTATCCGTTTCTTTCCTACGACAACCGCAAGAAGGGCGCCGCGCTGGCCTGCCGCGAGGATTTCGTCCGGCTGCTCGAGCACGACCGCCTGGTCGGCGTGTTCCCGGAGGGCGTGAAGGGGTTCCTCAAGCCCAACGATCGGCGCTATCGCGTGCAGCGCTTCGGACGCGGCGGCTTCGTGCAGTCGCGCTGGCCACGCGCTCGCCGATTATGCCGGTCGCGGTGGTGGGCGGCGAGGAGATTCATTTCTCGCTCGGCAACTCGCGGACTGCTCGCCAGTATCGTCAACCGGCTGATGCCGCTGGAACGGGCCGACAGCTTCCCGCTGCTGCTCAACCTGCTTCCGCTGCCGGTCAAATGGCGAATCCAGTTTTGCGAGCCGATCGACCTTTCCTCCTACGGCCCCGAGGCCGCGCTCGACACGCTGGTGGTGCAGCAATTGACCGAGCGGGTGCAGGATGCGGATTCAGGAGGCGCTCGACGAAACCTCGACGCTGCGCCGCTGGATGTTCTGGTAAGCGGGCTGCGCAGCCCGCGTTCCAACCTTGAACCATGAAGAGGAAACCAAAATGAGCGAACGAGACGCAACGAAGCACGAATTCGGGGGAACGGCGCGCGGCTATTTCCGCGATCGAGCGGTCGTGGTTACCGGCGCTTCGAGCGGAATCGGCTAGGATACCGCGCTGGCTTTCGCGCGCCAGGGTGCGGAGGTCGGACTGATCGCGCGCCGCAAGCAGAAGCTCGAGGAACTCGCCGAGCGGATCACCGCCGCCGGCGGACATCCGCTGGTGCTTCAATGCGACGTGACCCGGCGCGCCGAAGTGACGCTCCGCGATCGACGAGGCGGTTCGCACCTTCGGCCAGATCGACATCCTGGTCAACTCGGCCGGCTCGCTCATCCCCGACACGCTCGAAGAGATGCGCACGAGGATCTGGAACGCATGATGGCGGTCAATCTTTACGGGACGGTGCACGCGATCCAGGCCGTGCTGCCCGAAATGAAGAGCAACCGCGCGGCCGGATCATCAACGTCGCGTCGCTCGCCGGACGCCGCGGGATCAGCCCGCTCGGCGGATACAGCGCCAGCAAGTTCGCGATGGTCGGCCTGACCGAGGCGCTGCGCGTCGAGATCTTCGGCAGCGGCATCTGGGTGTCGCTGGTGATGCCAGGCGTGATCGACACCCCGATGGCGCGGCGATGCCCGCAGCAACAAGATGCTGCGCGCGATGCCCGCGATGGCGGCGATGCCGGTGCGATGGGTGACATGGGCGGTGCTCGCCGCGGCAGTCTTCGGACTTCCCGAAGTTGACGTGCCGCCCGGCTCGGCGGTGGTCGAGAAGCTGGCCGCGTTGTTCCCGACCGCGACCGACCTGTTCCTGAGCGTCGGCACCAAAGTCATGAAAGTCGCGACCAAATTCGTCAATCAGGGGACCAAAGAAGCGGTGCAAGAGGTGCGCTCGGAAGTAAAGAAAGTTCAGGATGCGCGCCAGCAGCGCAAGGCGGGCGAGGAACAGCGCAAGGCGTCAGCAGCGGGAAACTAGCGATCAAGACGGCGTCGGGGTTGCGGTCGGGCTCAGCACGAACGACGGCAGCGGGACTATATAGCCGGTGCCTCCGCCGGGAAGCGCAATCGGGCCTTGGGGCTTATCCGTCGAGAGCGGGTACGGGTTCTTCGTGGGGGGATTCTTCGAAGTGCCCCAAGAGCCTCGAGCACCCATGCACGCGTGCCGACACTCGACGTCCCAATTGTGGCGCTGCCCCGGCGAGAGCGCGCTCATATCAGATGAACACTTTCGGAAAACTTCCGCCCACTGTCCTGGGACATTTTCCCACTGCGGCGGGGGAGCAGTTTCCGGTACCCCCGGACACCAGTTGGGGTTGGCTGGTACCGTCGGTGCAGAGCATCCGATCTCTGACCGCCGGGAGTGGGAGCAGGTTGCTCCGGCAGAATGTACCCGGACCCGCCGCCGGGAAGCGGAAAGGGACCTTGAGGTTGGTCGGTTGGCGTCGGGAACGTATTAGGTTCATTTAACCGGCCCGACTTCTGCAGTCTCCAACGGTCTTGGGCGTCTGCGCAGATATACCTGCATCGACGATCCCCTTTCCTAGCGCTCATGCACAGCTGTCTGGCTTCAGCCCATTCTCCGGGGTGATGCTCAAAGGTGGGCGGCGGTGGCGATGCGGGCACATCAGAGCACCAGTTGGGGGTGGCCTGAGCCCACGATGGACCGCAGTACAAAAGCAGGCTCGCGAAAAAGATGACGGTGGTCGTCGCGCGGCGACGATGGACCCGATTTGCTTTCAAGGCCTTGGCCATTGTGAGTCCGATTATAACGATAGTGCGTGAATGACAAACAGACTGTTGATGGAAGCAGACTGGCAGGCACTGCGCTCGGGTATTCAGTGGCAGGGGCTTTAGCGTGTGTGCTGGCCCGGACTTTCCCGTTGTCATCCAGAGCGAAGCCCTATGCGCGCACGCGAAGGATCTCAGTGAGTCATCGAACGAAGTCGGGCCACCGACCCGCACTATGAGCGACGCTGCCGCACCTCGCGCGCACTCGAATGCTGAAAGCAACCATCGATGCGTAGTCTGTCCCGAGATTCTTCGGCTTCGCTTCGCTCGCTTCTGAATGACAACAGGGAGCGGGTTGCGCGCCACTTTTGTCATCCAGAGCGAAGCCCTACGGGCGCACGCGAAGGATCTCGGTGAGTCATCGAACGAAGTCGTGCCACCAGCCCGCACCATGAGCGATGCTGCCGCATGGTCGTGCGCACTCGAATGCTGAAAGCAACCATCGATGCGTAGTCGCTCCCGAGATTCTTCGGCGTCGCTGACGCTCACCTCTGAATGACAAGGGAAAAGGCGCGGCGCTTGCGTCAGGACGACATCAAAGACACGGCGCTCACTTTAGAGTGAAGGGGCGAAGAGCATTGCACCACCTTGGTGTCATCATCAAAAGCTGTACCGTATAACTAGCGGTTCAGTCATTCGGATCGATCCGTGGACCTCTAACGCCTATGCGAGAACCGCGAGTCTACTACGCCTACATCATGGGCAGCAGGTCAGGTGTCCTCTACATTGGAATGACGGGCTACCTGATAGTTCGTGTGTTGCAGCACAAAAGCAGTGAGGTGCCCGGCTTTACTTCACGTTATCGGATTACGCGATTGCTCTACTTTGAGGAATTTGGGAGTCCGACTGAGGCTATCGCGCGCGAGAAGGAATTGAAGGGATGGAGCAGGAGCAGGAAGCTGGAGCTGATACGTTCGACCAATCCAAAATGGAACGACCTGAGCGCGGAATGGCTCTGATAGCTGTCGAGCTTGAGCGATGCAGCCAACCGTTTGCGCGCCACTTTTGTCATCCAGAGCGAAGCCCTACGGGCGCACGCGAAGGATCTCGGTGAGTCATCGAACGAAGTCGTGTCACCAGCCCGCACCGTGAGCGATGCTGCCGCATGATCGCGCGCACTCGAATGCTGAAAGCAACCATCGATGCGTAGTCGCTCCCGAGATTCTTCGGCTTCGCTTCGCTCGCTTCTGAATGACAAGGCGGAGCGGGTTGCGCGCCACCGTTGTCATCCAGAGCGAAGCCCTACGGGGCGCACGCGAAGGATCTCGGTGAGTCATCGAACGAAGTCGGTGTCACCAGCCCGCACCATGAGCGATGCTGCCCGCCGATCGCGCGCACTCGAATGCTGAAAGCAACACTCGATGAGGTAGTCTCCACCGAGATTCCTCAGCTTCGCGACCGCTCGCTTCGGAATGACAAGGGGAAGGCGCTGCGATTGGGTATTCACTGGCACGGGGCACGGGCCTTAGCCTGTGTCCTGCAACTGAGCTACTCGGATGCGTTTCGAACAACGAAAGGTAGCGAGCGTTCGGACGGTAGAAGAGAACTAGGCGGCGTCGCCGGAGTGGGTCGAGACCAGCTTCAGATAGGACGGCCGGGTGCGATGCGGTGTGCGCGGCGCGACGACCCTGGTCCGCACAGCCATTCGCGTCGGAGCAAGAGAGCTCTGAGGAGCGGTGGGGGTGGCCTGAGCCCCTGCGCTCGGTGGCGCCGGTAGTATATAACCGGATGCGCCCCCGGGCAGAGGAAACGGCCCTTGCGGTTGCTCCGTGGAAGTCATTGACGCGGGCGGATTGATGAGTCTGCCTTCTCTCTGCGCCTTCCATAGCTCCCGCGCGCCCCTACAATAGGTCCCGCAGACGACATCCCTACCGACGGTGTTCATGCATTTTGATCTGATCTTTGCCCATGCTACCGGATTGAACTTCGGTGGTGGAGGCGACGCCGGTACATCGGAGCACCAGTTCGGATCTAGTGGCGCCGCAGCTGTCGGTTGCTGCGCAGAGGCTGTGTGCCACATCAGTGGAACGGCAATCGCAATTGCGCAGAAAATAATGGCGACTCGGCCGAAGATGATTCCTGGGCTTGGCATAAGGACCTCCGCGGGACTAGTCACTCAGACGCGAGGAAGGTGAAACGGGAACGCCGGGGCGAACCTTACGATGGCCCCAACTTCGTGACTATCCTAGCGCGAAGACTGGTCAACCTGAGAGTTTACAACGAAAGGCGGCGAGCGGTCGAACAGGGGAAGAGAACTAGGCGGCGTCGCCGGAGTGGGTCGAGACCAGCTTCAGGTAGGACGGCCGCGTGCGATGCGGCGTGCGCGGCGCGACGGCTTTGGCGCGAAGGGCAGTGCGCGTCGAGAGTCGGCGCGGTTCTTCCAGCGGCGTCGCGAGGCGATCGGAGATGGCGCGCCAGGTCTCGAGGCTGAGCGGGATGCCGCAGTGACTCGACGCGACCTCGAACATTCGACCTGCGGGCCGGTATCGATACAGCTATGCCATTCGACGATACCGTCGGACTTGGTATAGACGACGGTCTCGGGGACATCGGGCGCGTCTTCGGGCAGGTCGAGGCCGCACGAGTCGCATTCGGTCATGGAGTCGATGCAGTGCGAATGCATCAGGCGCATCGCGGCCACGAACGGGCGCAGCAGCGGCGTCGAGTTGCCGAGCGCATGCTTCACGGGAGAGCCGAGCAGGAACACGCGCTCGACCAGATTGGGATCGTGCCGGCGCGCAGCTCGCGCGCATAGACGCCGCCGAGACTGTGTCCGATCACGACGACCTTCGGCCGGTTTCCGAGTGGACTTCGAGCAGGCGCCTTGGCAGGCGCTCGATAGTTTTGCGCGGGCAATCGGCATTGACCCAGATGCCGCCGTAGAAGACTTTATGGCCGAGTGACGTCAGGCGGGCGCCGAGGGGATAGAGGCTGGCATCGCCGGCGAGGAAGCCGGGAATCAGGAGGACCGGACGCCAATTAGCGGGATTTTCGATGTGCTCACGATGGACTACGGAATCGCCGCGGAAGCGTAGATATTCACCGAAGATTCGCGTCTCGCCGAAGATTTCTGAAAAGCCAAGTTTTGGACTCTGTGTCATCACCTTCGTTCCTCATCCTCCCCTCCTCACTTCATTAGACGCTTTCCGCTGAAAGTGTCTTCAAACGATACACCAAGCATTAAATATGCCCAAAACTTTCGAGCAATTGCTCGACAATTCAAAGCCCGGTTTGCGCAAAAAGCAACAAAAACTGCGAGACCGCCAAAAACGCGAAGAAAAGCACTGCGGCGCGACCATCGCGCGACCCTCGAACGACATCGCGCTCCCCTGCGACCGGCTTGGAGCAACACAGAAGCAACACCCGAGCAACATTCCTGGGGGCGCCATCGGAATGACGCGCCGTCGTCATTTGAGCGATGTGTCACAAAACCGGACGGATCGCGTGACTGCGCGACGCCTTAGATAGCCTAGATGCGGCCACTATAGCCGCATAAGGAGGCGCATAACTGGCAGTGCACGGGCGCGCGAGATCGCATCGCGGGCGCGGCACGCTCCTTGTATTTGATCGGAGCCGCCGCGATCGCGTCGGTTCGCGCGAAAATGTCAGAAGCCGAAAAACATCCCGTAATCATTGATAAATCGGAGACGCCGATGCCGAATTCCTCGGCGCCGGATGCCGCGCCGGGCAAGGATCCATTCCTCGAAGCCGCGACGGTATGCTCCGGGTTTCTGGTCAAATTGAGCCACGAGATTCGCATCCCGCTCACTTCGATTCTGGCATGACGCAGATGCTGCTCGACAGCAGCCTGAGCGATTCCCAGGAGGAGTTCGCTAGCACCGTGGCGGAAAGCGCCAATTCTCTGAACGCGATCGCCGGCGCGATGGCCGAATTTTCCACCTTCCTTGCCTCCAAGGACGACGCGCGCCCGAGTGTCGATGCGAATGGAAAGCCGCTCGAAAGTCTCGCCGATGGCCCCCAAAGCCATGATGCGGCGGAGCTCTCATCGTTCCGCGGGCTCCAAGGTGATCGCCATGGATTTTACTACCCGGGTTCCGGCGGCAACCAGTAAGCTGATCCGAATCCTGCTCGCGGAAGATCACCTGATCAATCAGCGCGTGATGCTGCGGATGCTGGCGCGGCTCGGTTACTCCGCCGACGCGGTTGCCAACGGCGCCGAAGCGGTCGCGGCGCTGAACAAGAGCCCATATGACATCGTGTTGATGGACTGTCAGATGCCGGAACTCGACGGCTACCAGGCCACCCGCCAAATCAGAAGCAATGGAGGCCGCTTCAAAACCACGCCGATCATTGCGGTGACCGCCAACGCGCTCGAAGGCGACCGCGAGAAATGCCTGACCTCGGGCATGAGCGATTACATCTCCAAGCCGGTGCTTCCGCAAACCCTCGCGACCACGCTCGAGAAATGGATCATGCCCACGGTCGAGTCGCCCGACGCCGCCGCGCTCGCGGCCCCGACGCCTGCGCCAATGCCGGCCAGCCCGCTGGCGAATGCGCAAAATGAACCGTCGCGGCCCATCTCGGGCGCCGCCATTTACACTCCCCCTTCAACCAGGTTGCCCGCCCAGCACTTTGCATCGACCGAGATCGAAGCAGATGCGGTGGATGCGGAGGCGCTCGACGCGCTGAGGGAGATGGATGCCAGTGACGAAGGCTTCATGGAGAAAATTATCGATCTATTCCTGAGCGACATGGTCGAGCGTCTGCAAGCGATGAAAGCTGCTATCGACGCGCGCGATGGCGGCCCGATAAAAAGAACCGCGCATGCCCTGAAGGGAAGTTGCGGGCATTTCGGCGCGACCCGCCTCACCTCGTTGTGCCGCAATATGGAGACGCTGGCCGAGCGGGACTCGATGGACGAAGCCGCAGCGGCTTTCGTGGAATTGAGCGCCGAAGCGCATCGGGTCCGAATCGCGCTGGAGCTCGCGAAGACCCAATTGAAACCGCATTCGATCGCGGCTGAGGCTACCCTCTAATGGCTTTGGCGATCAGCAGCGTGGCCGCGGCTAACCATCCGAAGGCCGAGAACTACACCGGCCCGGCGCAATCCAATCCGCTGGAAACGCTTAAGGCAAAGCGCTTCGCGCTGTTGGGCTTCGAGCCACCGGAAGCGGAAGCGCTGCGCACCGCGATCGATTTCGCGAGCGCGCATATGCATATCATTACTCCCAATGCGGCAAATCCCGTGCTCATCTCGCTCACTCCGTTCGACCTGTCGGTGGTGAACCTCTCTGTCCGGCGACGCTGCCGGCCTGCTCTCGACCACCCGCAAGCCGGCCATCATCATCGGCGATCCCGAAGAGCTCTTGCGCCGCGCCTCCAGCCTCGTGTCGCCGGTGCGCGAATTCATCATTCGCCCGTGGCAGCGCGAAGATTTCTACTTGCGGGCGTTCCTGCTCCTGCGCGAGACTGACGGCCCTGCGCAGGTGCAGCCCACCCGCGCGGCCGCGGTCCGCACCGAGCCGATCATCGTTGTCGCCGACGACGATCGGACCACGGTGATGATGGTGCAGTCGATCCTTCATACCT
Source organism: uncultured delta proteobacterium (assembly GCA_963747115.1). GTDB lineage: Bacteria > Desulfobacterota > Binatia > Binatales > Binataceae > DATGKG01. Next base: position 176,693 of record CAVVEB010000012.1, read on the forward strand.
GGAAAGTCAATTGTATGGTGGCGCAGAACGGCAAGGATGCGATCGCGCTGACCAAAAAAATCAAGCCCAGCGTGCTCTTGCTCGACGTTCACATGCCCGATATGGACGGCTTCCAGGTGCTGACCGCGCTGCGCTCGGATCCATCGACGCGAACCATTCCGATCGTGATGCTGACGGCGGCGCAGAGCGAGACCGAGATCGTGCGGGGGTTCGAACTCGGCGCCGACGACTACATCACCAAGCCGTTTCGGGCCCATGAGATGCTCGCGCGGCTCAAGCGCCTGGTCCGCGTTCGCGACGAAACCTAGACCAAAATCGCGCCGATTTTGCCCTCAAAAATGTTACCGCGATGTTGCTCGGATGTAGCTCCGAGGCGCTGGGATGTCGCTCTCGCGATGCATTTTGGCGTCATTAATTGCTTGGACGGCATACGAATGATACTTTCTGTTGCTTCCCTTCGCTTCGCGGGGCGGCGTACCCAAGTGGTTAAGGGAGAGGTCTGCAAAACCTCCATTCTGCGGTTCGAATCCGCACGCCGCCTCCATCAAACCTAAAGCGCTTCTTTAAGATGCTCCGCGGCCGGTCGAAAACTCGATCGCGCGCGCCCTGATCTCGCGATGATCTGACGACCCGCGCCTTGCCAAATGAGCAGGTGCTGATAAAGGACATGCAGCCCCGCGACGCTGCCCTGCGCGCACGAGTTTGCCAAGTTAGGGTAGCGACCTGCATCGCGGCGGGAAACATACTTTGGGACCTTTAGTTCTCATACTCGGGCTGATTCTCTATCTCCTGCCCCCCTACATCGCCTCGGCGAGGAGTCATCCTGACCAGAGAAAGATCTTCGCACTCAATCTGTTTCTTGGATGGACCGTCATCGGCTGGATACTCGCGATGGTGCACGCGTGCGGCGCGTTCCCCAGGCGCGCACCCGACGCAACTATCTAAACTCGATCGGTGCCTAGCCTCGACCCTTAAGCGCTGGTTTAGAATATTTTACAACCGGTCGGCGAATCTCTTCCGGAAGGCGGAGAACTCCGGGGTTGTCGACAACAGCAGCCGTTAGCCTGCGCGTCGCCGGAGCTTCTGCTAGCATGCTATGATGGGTATGGAAGCGGTGTTGGCGGCTGAGTCATATCACTACCCAACAGAACTGCTCAATTTACTGATCGATACGATTCCACTTATTTGCCGCTCCAAAAGAGACGTCATTCAATTTTTCCAAGCAGCGGGCGCACCTTCGTCGAGCTGGACGGATTGGTCTTCAGCGCTTTCGTCGAGTCCTGATGGTGTAAGGAAGCACGAGATCGCTCGCTCGGTTCTGAACGTACTCAATCAGGGGGAAAGCAACCTGCTCCTGCGTGCGCGCCGCGAAGTGCTGAAGCGGATCGTGGAATGGTCCGATTTTGGGACGTGTTGGCCAACCGACAAGGAGCGCGCGGAGTTGTTTGTCCGCCGCGTCCGGGAGTTGGTGGATCAGAAGGACGCCTTCACAAAGATCAATCAGGAACGCAAGGCAGAGCAGGAGAAGTTCCGTCGAGAACGCAAGGCTCTGATGGATGACGCGGAGAAGAAACGCGCGGAACGGCAAACGGCGAAGGCGAAACTTTTCGCCGTATTCGCCGAGGGTGATCCTTGGAAGAGAGGAACTCTTCTCGAAGTCGCCCTAAACGACGTATTCAGGGCGCACGGAATTCTGGTTAGAGAGTCATTTGTACTCCGGACTGAAGGCGGGCAGATTCGTGAGCAGATCGACGGTGCAATCGAGCTAGAATCACATTTGTATCTCGTCGAAGTGCGGTATCGGGAATCGCCGACAGGTGCCGAGGAGATCGCCAGACACCTCTCGCGTGTTCAGTACCGATCGGTTGCCCGCGGAATATTCATATCGGTCTCTCCATTTACCGAACCGGCTGCGATGGCTTTCCGCGAGGCGCACCAGAGTCGAGCGCATATTGCGCTTCAATTCCAGGATTTGGTCCCGGCTTTTGAGGGAGACCTGCCGCTATCTGAATACCTTCATCGGCGTGTCCAGAACGCGATCCTCGAAAAGGACCCGTTTGCGAAATAGCCCGCAACTCCGAGAAACGGATGGTCCGCCGAGCCGTCTATACCGTTATCGCGTGGCGAGTGAGACTATCCTCAGGCCCATCTTAGAAGAGAATCTTCTCTATTTTGCATCGCCAAAATGTTTCAACGACCCTCACGATTGTCGCGTTCCGGCTGCTTTTTTTGAATCCGCCGATGACATCCGGGTCTATTGCGACCGACTCCTTCGCGAAAATTGCCCGACGATGCAGACCGAAGAGAGGTATGATCGAATCCAGCAACTGATTCGCGATAGGGGCTGGGAAAAGGCTGCGGCATGGATACAAAATGAAATCGACAATGTCGGAATTTTGTGCCTGACTGAAAATTGGAACAACGCTCGAATGTGGGAGTGTTACGCTGATGACAGTCGAGGTGTCTGCCTAGAATTTCTCGCTTGGGACGATGCGGGATTGACTTTCTTTTTTGGCTTCAATTCGTTCAATATCACGTACTCCGATTCGCGCGAGTACAACCTGCTGGGGGACCCTTGGGAGCAGGCGAAAACAATAGTACTTACCAAATCGCCGGAATGGAGCTACGAAAACGAGTGGCGGATACTAATTAGAAACCGGCTCGGTCGGTGCACTGTCGGTGACGTCATGTTTCCGCCCGAATTTCTGACCAGAGTAATCTTCGGCAAAAACGCGGATGAGGCTACGAAAGTTGCTGCGAAAAAATGGATTCGTGCTGGCCGCTGTAGGCCCGAACTATATCAGGTTCAATCCATTGGCCCAGTCGGCTCCATGACGCAGATCGACTGAGGCCGTGGCCACTGTACGAAGGGTCTCCCGCGAGGCTTGTTGTGTCGCCGCTACTGGATGTCCGCGTGAGGCTCCGCCGATGCTTCCGGGCGCACCGTAAGTTTCACCGCGCAGCCGTCGCCCTCATCTGCGGCGAAACAAAGATTGCTGATAACGCCGGTCGGTCTGCTCTCGTCGCGAGCGTCGCCCGGGCAGATCCAATTGCCATTTGAATTGCGCAACGCGACGGCGAAGTAACGTCCCGCGGCCAGATGACCGTTGCTCGAGTCGCCGCTCTCCACCGTCTTCACGATATCGAAACCGTCGTTGCTGCCGCCGGGAGAAAACTGCATCACGAACAAGCGCCACGCGCGCCCCATCACCAGGTCGTAGGTCATCGGTTGCTGCGAGGAGAACACCGGCTTGTCGCGGCATAGCCACGGCCGCGCCTCGCCCGCATATGCCGAAGTAGCTGCGATGACTGTTAAGCCTGCGCCGATCATCAACGCGCGTATGACTCTGCGGGATCGTTTTCGCATCAGGCGCTGATCGCGATCAGATCGGCGATGATCTTGCCGAGCTTCGAATCCTTGGGCGTGAACACGGCTTTGACTCCGAGGTCGAGCAGCGGCTGCCGATCTTCTTCGGGAATGATGCCGCCCATCACCAGCCGCACGTCGCTCGCGCCGCGCTGTTTCAACAGCTCCAGCGTTTCGCGCGCGATCGTCATATGCGCACCGGCGAGACTCGAGACCGCGAGCAGATCGACATCTTCTTGCAAGGCGGTCTCGACCAGTTGCGCGGGCGTCTGCTTGAAGCCGGCGAGGACGACTTCCATTCCGGATCGCATGCAGGCCTGCGCCAAAAGTTTGATCGCGTTGATATGCCCGTCGAGGCCGGCCTTTCCGATCGCGATCCGAATCCGGCGGTTCGCGGCCGGTACTTCGAGCGCGGCGCCGTTTGACGATCGATCGAGGATGATCGGCGTGTAGCGACCCTGCGCGACCTTCTCGATCGAGAGCGTCCATTCGCCGACGGTGCCGCCCGCGCGCGCGAGCTCGACCGTCGCATTCATCACGTCGCCGCCGTCTTTCGCGGCGGCCTCGAGTTTTTCGCGCGCGGCGGTCACGGCGCGATTGTCGCGCTCCTGGCGCCATCGTTTGATCGAAGCGATTCTATCGGTCTCGATCGCATCGTAGTCCGCGGCGTCCTCGCTATGCGCGGCGCGCGGCGCAAGTCCAATCTCGCCGAGGAACCCATTGACGCCGATCTGGACGATCTCGCCCGCTTCGAGCTTGCGCTGGCGCTCCGAGAGTTGCCGGGTCAGCTCGGAGCTCACGATTCCGATCGCACGCGTATAGCCCGCCGCGCGCATCCGCATCGAGATCTCGCGCGCCCGCTCGACGGTCTCGCCGGTCAGCTTTTCGATCAGCTTGCTGCCCTCGAAAATATCGTCGAAGTCGGTGATGCCGGTTTCGTACATCAGGACTTGCTGCGTGCGCAGTGCGATCATCTGCTCGGCGTGATCGGGGAGTGATATCGCTTCGCGGAAGCCCGGCAGTTGCAGCGCGTTGACGCGCGCGCCGGCGGAAAGCACCACGGGCAGCGCCTCGTACGCGATGCGCAAGATGTTCACTTCGGGCTGCTGCTCGGTGAGCGTGAGCGATCGCACCTGGCATCCGGCGCGGAAGGCGACGCCGTCGATGCCGTACTCGGATTTGCATAGCGCCGGCCACAGCCTGGAGTACGCGCGGATTTTGCAAATCTCCGGCACCAGCTCGATTCCGCTATTGATGAAAAATGAGATGCGCTTGACGGTGCGCTCGAAATCGTCGGGCCGCACTTCTTTGCGTATCGCGTCGAGCAGCAGCAGCGCGTTGCCGAACGCGTAGCCGATTTCCTCCGCCGAACCGCAGCCGCTTTCCATGTAGTGATAACCGCATACATTGATCGGGTTCCAGTTCGGTACTTGCGTGACCGCGAATTTGATCAGGCCGGTGGAGAGCCTGAAATGAAACCTCGGGATGGAAGATCGAAGTTCCGCGCGCGACGAACTCCTTCATCAGATCGTTCTGGGTGGTGCCGCGCAGTTGCTCCCAACTGACGCCGTGTTTCTCGGCCACCACCAGGTAGAGCGCGAGGATAAACGGCGCGGGCGCGTTGATGGTCATCGAGGTGTTGATCGATCCGAGCGGAATCCCGTCGAGCAATTCCTCCATGTCGCGCCAATGGCAAATCGACACGCCGGCGCGCCCGACCTCACCGCGCGCCACGGCCGCATCGGGGTCGTAGCCGTTCTGAGTCGGCAGATCGAATGCGATCGAGAGGCCCTTTTGTCCGGCTTTCAGATTCTGATGGAAGCGCTGATTGGCCTGGCGCGCATCGCCAAAACCGGCGTAGGTCCTTACAATCCAGGGTTCGCGCCTGACCGCGGGCTTTTCGGATTTCGCTTCCGCCTCGGACATAGCGCCCTTAGCCTAGCCATCGAGTGATTTTTATTCCAGCGGCGCTTCGCGCGTCGATTCGCGAAGAGCGCAAGGCGCTACGTGCTACCGCCGCGAAGCTATGGCGGGTGATTCGTCGGCGGGATTTCCCGCCAACTCGCGCGCGAGCCGGATGACCAGCTCACGCTCTGACAATCCTTGCAGCAACGGAAGCTGGATCACCGGCGCTGCGATTTCCTCGCGCAGCCGATGGAGCGCCTTCGTCGCCTCGGCCGCGCGATCCAACTCCCTGCGCGCGGCACGGCCCAGGTATTCCGTGTCAGCAGCTTTTCCCGATGCCTTCAGATGCTCTTTCAGCCGGATGATATCGCGCTGAGAAAACTTAGGCGTGCGGCATCGATTGAAAATGATCGCGGCCGGTTTGATTCCGATCTCGCGCAGCGTGGCCGCGGTTTCCAGCGTCTCTGAAATCGCCAATGGTTCCGGCGTGGTGACAAGGACTACCGCCGACTCGCGCCCGTCGCGCAGCGCGCGGCTGATATTTCCCGCCTCGCGTCCGACTACGCTGTCGCCGAAAGTATGGCGCGCCGCCGTCGGCATCTTGAGCAGGCTCAGCGCTTGACCACTGGCGGGGCCATCGACCACGACCAGATCCCATTGCGCGTCGCCCCCGAGCTTGCGTTCCGCCTCGTAATAGACCTTGCCGAGCGTCATCAGCTCCTTGAGCCCGGGCGCGGCCTGCACGAAGAACTGGTAAAAGCGGCTGGCGAAAACCGCGCGCATCACGGTGCGCGCGGGAATCACCAGCTTCAGATACTCCTCGAGCGCGTGGCGGCCCTCCAGCACCATCACGAACAGCCGCTCGGACACCATCACCGGCTCGAACGAAGCCTTCACCGCGAACGCATTGGCCATCGGGCCGCGCGTATCGGATTCCATTGCGAGCACGGAGTTTCCGGCTTCCGAGGCCGCCAGTGCGAGCGCCGCGCTGACCGCGGTGGTGCCGACGCCGCCCTTGCCGAGCAGAAAAACGACGCGGCGCTCCAGGAGTTCGGAAAGCATTTGGAGATTTCGTCCGCGCGCAACGAGAGGGCGGACTAATTTGCTACCAACGCAAGATGTTGGCGCCCCAGGTCAAACCGCCGCCGCACGCGCACAGCATGATCAGGTCGTTTTCGTGAATCTGATTTTGTTCGAGCGCCTCATCCAGTGCGATCGGGACCGAGGCGGCGGAAGTGTTTCCATATTTCTCGATATTGGTGAAAACTCGTTCGGGCGGAAGTTCGAGCCGTTCCGCGACCGCATTGATGATGCGCAGGTTGGCCTGATGCGGCACGATCAGGTTCACATCGGAGAGCCTGACGCCGGCGCGTTCGGCGACATTGCGCGAAACTTCTTCCATGCTCTTCACCGCGATCTTGAACAGCTCGGGACCCTTCATCTGGATCGCGTCGGCGGGGTTGCGGCGAACTTCGGAATCCAGCGCGGCGCGGGTTCCAGTAGCGCGCACCGAGAGCAAGTCCCAATGTTTGCCCGAGGATCGCAGCACGCTGCCGAGCACGCCGCGCTGACCGGGCTCGGAAACCAATACCGCGGCGCCGGCGCCGTCGCCGAAGAGCACGCAGGTGCGCCGATCATTCCAATCGACCATGGTCGACAGCGCGTCGGCGCCGACTACCAGCACGCGGCGATAGTCGCCGACTCGCATCGAAGAGTCGGCGACGGAAAGTGCATACACGAACCCGGAACACGCCGCCGCGACATCGAAGGCGGGAATCGTGTCGGCGCCGATCCGCTCCTGCAGGGAGCATGCGAATGAAGGAAACCCGAACTCCGAGGAGACCGTGCCGACGATGATCGCGTCGAGGTCGCCGGCTTTGATCCCGGCGCGCTCCAGAGCGGCTTTGCTGGCGGTCGCGGCGATCTCGACCAGCGACTCGCCGCTGCGCATCACATAGCGCGAACCGATTCCGGTGCGGCTGCGAATCCATTCATCGGAAGTTTCCATTACCCGGCTCAGGTCCAGATTGGACATGGCGGTGCGCGGAACGGCGCGTCCGGTGGCAACTATTCGCGAACCCATAGCGACTTCGCGCTCACGACCCGGGCCGGAAGGCGAGGGTGGTATTGGTGCCGCCAAAACCGAATGAGTTGTTGAGCGCGAGCCGGATGGTTTTCGCCCGCGGTCGATTCGGCACGTAATCGAGGTCGCACTCGGGATCGGGATACTCCTGGTTGATGGTGGGCGGCATGATTCCGCGCTCGATCGCGAGCACGCAAAATACGGATTCGATCGCGCCGGCCGCCCCGAGGGTGTGGCCGGTCATCGATTTGGTCGAGCTGACGCCGATCTTCGCGGCGCGCTCGCCAAAGATTTTTTTGATCGCCTGGGTCTCCGCGATATCGCCCTGCGGCGTCGAGGTGCCGTGGGCGTTGATGTAGTCGACTTCGTTCAAATTGAGGTCGCTGTCGTTGAGGCATAGCGCCATGCATTTCGCCGCGCCCATCCCCTCAGGCGAGGGCGAGGTGATGTGATAGGCGTCCGAGTTGGCGGCGTATCCGCAAATCTCGGCGAGAATTTTCGCTCCGCGTGCGATGGCGGACTCGCGCTCCTCGATGATCAGCGCGGCGGCGCCGTCGGACATCACAAACCCGTCGCGTTCCTTATCGAAAGGACGGCTCGCCTTCTCGGGTTCGTCGTTGCGGGTTGAGAGCGCGCGCATTACCGCGAATCCGCCGAGGCCGAGCGAGGTCAGCGCGGCTTCCGCGCCGCCGACGATAGCGCCGTCGAGATAGCCCATCTTGACCATGCGGTAGGCTTCGCCGATCGCGTGGCTGCCGGATGAGCACGCGCTGGTAGTCGCGAGATTGGGTCCGCGTGCGCCGTAGCGAATCGAGATCTGGCCGGGCGCCAGGTTAGAGATCAGTTTTGGAATAAAAAATGGAGTGATGCGTTTGAGACCGGTCTTCATAAATTCCCGGTGGTACTCTTCGATCGTGCGCAAGCCGCCGATTCCGACGCCGACCAGGACGCCGATATTATCCGCGTTCGCTTCGGTGATCTGGAGCGCGGATTGACGCATCGCCTGCTCGGCCGATGCGACCGCGTACTGGATAAAGAGGTCCATCTTTTTGATGTCCCGCTTGTCGATCCAGTCTTCCGGATTGAAGTCTTTGACCTCGCCGGCAATTTTGGTGGGAAAATCGGAAACATCGAAGCTGGTGATCGGCGCGATGCCGGAACGGCCCGCCATCAAGGCCTCCCAGTTTTTTTCCACCCCGGTTCCCAGCGAGGTCACCAGGCCCAGCCCCGTCACCACCACGCGGCGATCCAGGATTTGTCTCATCGAAAGCGGTCATCCTCCGTGGGCAATCGATTCATCTTGTAACAAATCAGCTTCGGGATCGAGATGCCGGGTAATAGGGTGGAAATAACATGGCGCATGGATAACAATCGGAAAATGCCGATTCACGATCCCGCTACCGATTCATTTCTCAAGCTCGCCGATAATCTGCGCGAACTGGAAGTCGTGATCGGAGAAAAGGCGCGGCCCGTGGTCGCGCAGGTCAGAGAAGAATTGCGCGTGGCGATCGCAAGCCGTGAGCGAGGCGATATGCCCGGCGCGCTGCAACAGATTCGCCGCGCGATGGAACGGCTGGCGGGCCTCGGTGGCGAGCTCGACCCGGCCGAGGGCGTGATGATGCGGGAGATCGCGCGCATCTTCATGCAATCCTTGAACTTTGGAGAGAAGGGCGCGGCCAAGGACGTGGTCAACGTGATGCGTCACAAAGCCGGGGACCCAAAAGACGACGACCGCTCGGATTGGTGAGAACACAACGTGGCAAACATCGAACAGTCGGACCTCGATAGACTCTGTATCAACACCATCCGCACCCTCTCGATCGATATGGTGCAGAAGGCGAATTCCGGGCATCCGGGATTGCCGATGGGAATGGCGCCAGCCGCTTACGTACTCTTCTCGCGCTTCCTGCGCTTCAATCCGAAGAGTCCGAAATGGTACGGGCGCGATCGTTTCGTGCTCTCGGCCGGTCACGGATCGGCGCTGCTCTACTCGCTGCTGTATCTGTACGGCTACGACCTCCCGATGGATCAGCTGAAGCGATTCCGCCAACTCGGGAGCATGACGCCGGGTCATCCCGAAAATTACGAAACGCCGGGCGTCGAGACGACCACGGGCCCGCTCGGACAGGGTTTCGCGACCGGTGTGGGCATGGCGATTGCCGCCAAGCATATCGAGGCGCGCTTCGAGCGCGAGGGCAGCGGCCTCTTCGATCAGCGGATCTTCGCGATCGTCAGCGACGGCGATCTGATGGAAGGCATTTCGCACGAGGCGGCGTCGATCGCGGGCCATCTTGGACTCGGAAATATCATCTATCTCTATGACGACAATCATGTGACGCTTGACGGTCCCGCGCCGCTCTCATTTTCCGAAGACGTGAACAAGCGCTTCGAGGGATACCACTGGCACACCCAGGCAGTTGAGGACGGCAACGATATCGCCGCGATCGGAAAGGCGATCCAGACCGCGATCGAGGTAAAGGATCGTCCCTCGATCATCAGAATTCGCACCATCATCGGATACGGCAGCCCGCATCGCCAGGGCACTTCGGAAGCGCACGGCAAGGCGCTCGGTCCCGAAGAAGTCAAAGCCACCAAACAGTTTTACGGCTGGCCGCTGGAGCCGGATTTCTTCGTACCCGACGAATCGTTGAAAGAATTTCGCCGGGCCGTCGATCGCGGCAAACAATCGGAAGACGACTGGAACCGCCGCTTCGACACCTACGCGAAAAAGAATTCCGCCGAGGCCAAAGATTTCCATCAGCTCTTCTCGGGCGAGCTTCCCGCGGGGTGGGACTCGGAGATTCCCGTGTTCACGCCCAAGGACGATCTGGCGACACGAAAATCCGCATCGAAGGCGGAACAGGGAATCCTTAAGAAAGTGTGGGGACTGTTCGGCGGCTCCGCGGACCTCAATGAATCGACCTTCACCGACATGGAAGGCGATAAGGAATTCGAGAGGGGAAACTACAGCGGCCGCAATCTCAAGTTCGGCGTCCGCGAGCACGCCATGTGCGGCATCCTCAATGGCATCGCGCACAACGGAGGCTTCATCCCATATGGCTCGAGCTTCTTTTGCTTTACCGACTATGCGCGTGGATCGATCAGACTCTCGTGCCTGATGAAGTTGCACGTGATTTGGGTTTTCACCCACGACTCGATCGGTCTCGGTGAGGATGGCCCGACGCATCAGCCGATCGAGCATCTGACCTCGATTCGCGCGATCCCCAACATCACTGTCATCCGGCCCGGGGACGCGAACGAAGCGCGGGAAGCGTGGCGCGCCGCGATGTTGCATAAGAATGGTCCCACGATGCTGGTGCTCAGCCGCCAGAATGTGCCGACACTGGATCGCACCAACATGGCGCCCGCGAGCGACCTTCATCAGGGCGCCTATATATTGACCGAGACCAGGGGCAAGACTCCGGACGTCATTCTGATCGCGACGGGCAGCGAACTTCATTTCGCGGTCGAGGCCAAACTGGAGTTGGAAAAGAAGGGCAGGACGGTACGCGTGGTCAGCATGCCGAGCTTCGAAATCTTCGCGCGCCAGGATCAGGCCTACAAGGATTCTGTTCTGCCTCCGAACATCAAGAAGCGGCTCGCGATCGAAGCCGGATCTCCGCTGTGCTGGTACCAGTGGATCGGACTCGAAGGCGACATGATCGGAATGACCAGCTTTGGCGCTTCAGCCCCGTATAAGGATTTGGCGCCACACTTCGGATTCACGGTCGAGAATGTGGTGGCGCGCGCCGAGAAATTGATCGCGCGAAGATAGTTAGCGAATCCAACCGGAAGAGGATCATCATGGCAGAGAATCCATTGAAGCAACTCGAACGTTTTGGTCAGAGTCCGTGGCTGGACTATATCCGCCGTACCCTGCTCACCTCCGCGGACTTTAAACGGATGCTGGCCGAAGACGGTCTTAAGGGGATGACCTCGAATCCGACCATCTTCGAAAAAGCCATCGACGGATCGTCAGACTACGATCAACAATTCGAGCAGTTGGTTCACGCGGGAAAGAACCTCGACGAAATTTACGAAGCACTGACCATCCAGGACATTCAGGCGGCGTGCGATGCGTTGCGTCCGCTTTACGATCAGAGCGCCAGCAAGTACGGCTACGTCAGCTATGAGGTTTCGCCTCTGCTCGCGAACGATACCGAAGGAACGATCAAGGCAGCGCGCCGCTATTGGTCCATGATCAAACGGCCCAACGTTATGATTAAGGTGCCCGCCACTCCCGAAGGACTGCCCGCGATCGAAACCTTGATCTCGGAAGCTGTCAACGTGAACGTCACCTTGATGTTCTCGATGAAGCATTACAACCAGGTTGCCGAGGCTTACATCAAGGGAATTGAGAAGCGCGCGCAAAGCGGCGGCGCGTTCGACAAGATATTTTCTGTCGCGAGCTTCTTCGTCAGCCGGGTCGAGACTCTGGTAGACAAAAAACTCGATGCGAAATTGAAGCAGAAGAACGATCCCGCGGTCGCGGCGCTCAAAGGCAAGGCCGCCGTCGCGAACACGAAGCTGGTGTATCAACGCTACAAGGAAATCTTTCTCGGCGAGCGTTTTTCCGCAATGAAGAAGAAGTGCGCCAGAACCCAGTGGCCGCTGTGGGCCTCCACCGGAACCAAAGATCCCAAGTACAGCGACATCAAGTACATCAGCGAACTGATCGGACCCGATACCGTCAACACCATGCCGCCGGCAACCATGGACGCATTCCGCGATCATGGCAAAGCCGCCGCCACGCTGGAGGCCGGTCTCGCCGAGGCTCGTGACGCGGTAAACCAGCTCAAGGCCGCCGGAATCGATCTGATCGAGGTCGGCAAGGAACTGCAGGATGAAGGCGTCGATCTGTTCAAGAAGTCGTTTGAGGATCTGATGTCGGCGACCAGAAAGCATCGCGACCGTATCCAGGTGGGAGAGCATCGCGCCGCGAAGTAGCGGGGGATTGATTTACAGCGCCGCGTCACGACTTGCGTCTGGCGCGGCGCTGATTTTTTTGGGTAAATTAATCCACCACCTCATGAGCGAACGTCAACTCATCATTCTGGACACCGCCGATGAACTCTTCGTGCGCGCCGCTGAAGAGATTGCGCACATCGCCGGCGAAGCCATTTGCATGCACGGCGAATTCAATCTGTGTCTGACCGGGGGCACGACCCCGGCTCGAACCTACGATCTTCTGGCGACTCGCTTTGAACTGAGCGTCGATTGGAAAGAAGTGCAATTTTATTGGGGCGACGAACGATGCGTTCCACCCGATGATCCGGCGAGCAATTATGCGATGGCGAATCGGACCATTTTGACTCCACTCAAAATCCGGCCCGAGCATATCCATCGCATCCGCGGCGAGGACAAACCCGAAGCCGGCGCGCGCGCGTACGAAGCCGAACTTCGCAAAAGCATGAAAGTTGCCGAGGGGGCATTTCCCCGCTTCGATCTGATGCTGCTGGGACTCGGCGATAACTGCCACATGCTCTCGCTATTTCCCGGCATCCCCGCGATTCACGAGCGTCATCGCCTCGTGGTTCCGGTCGAGGTGGAGGATGAGATTCGTCATCGCGTGACCATGACCGCGCCGGTGATGAATAACAGCGCGCGGATTATGTTCGTGGTCTCGGGTGCGAACAAGGCAGCGGCGGTGAAGCGAGTCATCGAAGGTGATGACGACCCCGAGCGGGTGCCGGCTCATCTGGTCTCGCCGAGTGACGGCGTGGTGATTTGGATGATGGACAGGGCGGCGGCTAGCCAACTCTCCGCAAAATAATTCTTCGAACACGCACCTACTCGACATCGCCGGCAGGTCGGCGGAAAATCGTCGGCGATGGCGCGTTTCGCGATCCGGCACTGGACCGGAATTCTCATCACCGGTGTTCTCCTGTGGTGGGCGCTGATTTATGTGCCCGCGAGTCCCTCTTTCGCGGTCTTTGAGATGAAACGCGCGATCGATGCGCGTGACGGCCAAGCCGCGTCGCGCTACGTCAATATGGAAAGCGTCGTGCGTAACGCCGGCTACGAGATGGTGCAGCAGAAGGCGAGCGATCCGCTCAGCCAGATGGTCGGAAAAGGTGCGGTCGATCTTTTCGTGAAGCCGATGGCGCAGGCGGCGCAGGCTTATGCGATCAAGGATGTGAACGACGGCGCCGACGCGGTGCAGATGCCCGCCGTCGCGGTAATCGGCGCGATGGTCCTGATACGTCGCGACGACACCGGCGCATACACAAAATTCACCGACAATAAGCAACGCCAATGGGAAATCCACATGGCCCGCGATTCCAGCGGCGTGTGGCAGGTCACCGAGGTAAAAAACATTCAGCAGCTGCTCGATAGGCTCAAGAACCACGAAGTCAACCCTATGAATCCGCCGTAGCCTCGCGCGCCCCGCAACCGCGTTTACTCAGCCGCCTCGCACCTGTACACTTAATCGTCGCGGCGAGCTTAGCGGCTCAGCCGCACTTTGTTATCTGCCGCCTCAAAAATGCGCCGACAAAATATTCGAAACTTAGCTATCGTCGCTCACGTCGATCACGGCAAGACAACTCTGGTCGACGCGATGTTGCGCCAGTCCGGCGTATTCCGCGCCAACGAAAACGTGGTCGATCGCGTGATGGATTCCAACGAGCTGGAACGCGAGCGCGGAATCACCATCATGGCGAAGAACACCTCGATCCTTTGGGGCGGTACGCGGATTAACATAGTCGACACGCCGGGACATTCCGATTTCGGCGGTGAAGTCGAGCGCACGCTCTCGATGGTTGACGGGATTCTGCTACTGGTTGATGCCTGCGAAGGCCCACTTCCGCAGACGCGCTTCGTGCTCAAGAAGGCGCTCGAGGCCGGGCTCTCCACCATACTTTGCATCAACAAGATTGATCGTGCCGATGCTCGTACCGTCGACGTGCTCGACGAAGTCTACGACCTTTTTATCGATCTTGGCGCCGAAGAAGAGCAACTCGATTTTCCGGTCCTTTATACTCAGGCGCGAATCGGAACCGCGGTGACCAAGTTCGGCGAGCACGGAGAAAATCTCCAGCCGCTGTTCGAAACCATCATCAGCCATCTGCCCGGCCCCGAAGTGGATCCGGAGGCGACGCTGCAGTTTCAGGCCAACAATCTCGACTATGACGACTACGTCGGGCGCCTCGCGATTGGCCGCGTGGTCGCCGGCTCGATGGAAGATGGCCAGCAATATTCCTTGTGCCATCTCGACGGCGGCCGCAGCGTTTGCAAAGTCGCGCATCTATATGCGTGGCAGGGTCTGAAGCGGGTCGAAGTGGATCGTGCGGAAGCAGGCGACATCGTGATGGTCGCTGGGCTCGAGGATATCGAGATCGGCGAGAGCATTGCCGATCTGGAAAATCCGCGTCCGCTGCCCGGGATTCGCATCGACGAGCCTACGGTGTCGATGACTTTTTCCGTCAACAATTCTCCGTGGGCCGGCCGCGAGGGTCAGTTTGTGACCTCGCGCAAGCTCGGCGAGCGCATCATTCACGAATCGCGCCGAAACGTGAGCATCAAGGTCGAGACGATCAGCGCCGATCAGTGGCGCGTCATGGGACGCGGAGAACTTCAGCTCGCGGTAATCGTCGAGACCATGCGGCGCGAGGGCTACGAGCTGCAGGTCTCGAAACCAACGGTGGTGACCCGGCAACAAGACGGCGCGATCCTCGAGCCGATGGAATTTCTGGTCATCGATATACCGGACGAATGCATCGGGATCGTCACGCAGTTGCTTTCGGCCCGCAAAGGCAAGATGCGTACGATGGTCACGCACGCGAGCGGCCGGGTACGCCTGGAATACGATGTTCCGTCGCGCGGGCTGATCGGTTTTCGCGGGCGCTTCCTGCAAGAGACGCGCGGCGCCGGAGTCATGCATTCGATTTTCAACGGATACATTCCCTGGGCCGGCTCGATCCGCTCACGTCAGAACGGCGCGATGATCGCGGATCGCGAAGGCGTCGCGACCGGATACGCGATTTTCCATTTGCAGGAGCGCGGCAAATTTTTCATCTCGGCGCAGGACCCGGTTTACGAAGGAATGATCATTGGCGAGTATGCGCGCGAGACCAATCTGCCGGTGAATGTTTGCAAAGAGAAAAAGCTCAGCAACATGCGCGCTACGGGACATGATGAAGCGATTCGGCTTACCACGCCGATCCAGATGACCCTGGACACCGCGCTGGAATGGATCGACGAAGAAGAACTGGTGGAAGTCACGCCGAAGTCGGTGAGGATCCGTAACCGCATCCTCAAAACGGCGCTCCGCGACAAACATCGCGCGGGATGGTCCGACAGTGCCGCCGCTCCCAAGGTCGAAATTTCCGAGCGCGAATAGTCGCCCGGCCGTTTGCGCGTCTCCCGCGATTTAGTGAACCATTGCCAACGATGAAGTTCGTCGTGCGCATCGCTGCGATCGCTTTCGGGATCGTCGCGTTGCTCGTTGTGTCGGCGGTCGCGGTAATCTACTTCAATCAGCACCGCATCGTAGTCGCCGTCCTGACCAGCATCAAAGAGCAGACCGGCGTCGAGATACTCGCGCCGTCGAGTCATCTCCGGGTAGGGAGCCACCTGATCGTCGAGCTCGAACATCCGCGGGTAACGTCGGGAAACGGCGAGGTCGTCACGCTGGAGCGGATCCGCGCGGTGATCAACTTCCATTTGATCTTTGTCCATGGCCTTCCGCTACACGAGCTCGATCTCGAGCGGCCGGTGCTCACCGTGCCGTCCGGTATAACCTCGGCCGGCGGCGCGATACCGCATCCGGGCCGAGCGATGATCGACCAGACGCTGGCTGGCCTGGACGATCTCGCGCGTATCAGTCGCCGCGTCGTAATCGACAATCTCGAGTTGCGCGCCGCGTCCGGCGCCCTGCTGCTGCGCAATGCGCGACTGGTCGCATCGCGTCGGCGCGCGACGCCCAAGCTATGGACGGTCAGTGTCGAAGCCGACAGCGAATCTCCCGAGCTCGCCGGAACCCATGCGGCTGGCAGCTTCAGCCTCGGTGAGGGCGGCACGTTGCCAGCCACCGACGCGGTGCTGGGCAAGATATGGTTTTCGAAATTGCCGCTTCAGCATGTCTCGATCGGAAATCTCAACATATCCGGGCACTCGCAGGGACAAATCACTTTTTCGGTTGCGCGCGACGGCTCCCTCGAAGGCGTCGCCACCATCGGTCTGACAGCGCTGACCGTTGGCAGCCCCGATCTTTCGTCACCACTCGCTCTTGGCGACTCCGCCCTGGAGGCGCGCTTCAACACCTCCAGCGATCAGGTCACGATTTCCAACGCCACGCTGACCCACGAGGGCAAGTCGCTCGCGGCGGGTCAGGCTTATATCGAAAAACCGTTCGAGGCGAACCCAAACGTGACGCTGGGCGTAGGAAGTCTGTCTTTTGATTGGAAGGATGTGCTGCCGCGCATCCGCTCGCTGAAGAAGGTGCCGCAGCAACTGGAAGCGCTGGTTCGACAGATGAAGTCGGGTCAACTCCAGCTCGAAAAAGCCTCGCTCGACTCATCGCTATTGACCCTCAAGAACATGACGCTGGAATCGATTCTCAAGCAGCTCTCGGTCACGGCGACGCTGACCAATTTGAGTTTCGCTACGCCGCCCGAAACCCAGCTTCCTGACGTAAGCGGCGGGAGCGTTCAGATTCTCTTCGCCAAGCGGATTCTATCGGCGGTCCAGGGCAGCGTGAAAATCGGAAATTCCGCGCTGCATGATATCACCGCGCGTATCGATCTGAGTCAAAAGCTCGACGAAGTCCCGTATCAAGTGTCGATGAAGGCGGATCTCGATTTGGCGCAGTTGCGGCCCGCGATGGTCAAGCTGCTGGACTCGTTCAATGTCCATGAGCGTGACCGCCTAACGGCGGTAGCCGGGGCTGCGTCCGCCGAGCTCGAGGCGTCCGGAAAGCTGCGCAAAGACCTTGCGACGCGTCCGGAAAAGTACTCGGTCAAGATCGAGCCGCAAAACGTGACGGTCGGATTCCGTGGCGCGCCGGGTCCGATCACAATTGCCTCGGGGACCATCGTTGTGCAGCCCGCGACAATCAAGCTCGCGAAGGTCAGCGCGCGTGCGACCGGCGGCGCCGCGGACTTCGACGGCGAACTCGGTATTGGCGACGCCGGGGTACAAACGCGCGGACTTCGCATCTCCATGCATCAAATGCCGATCGAGCGGTGGCTCGAGGGATTGGTCGACCCCGGCGACTTCAGCGCGGAGGGAAACGTTGGAGGCGAGATAACCATCACGGGAGATCGTCAACAAGGTTTTCTGGCCAACGGAAAGCTCACACTGCAGAAGGGACGCCTGCAGTTCGGGTTTTTGCGCTCGCCGATTTTTGTGCATCCGGCGATCATGACCATTCGCGGCCACGCGATGCAGGTATCGATGCTCGCCGCGGAGCTGGAGAAATCTCCCATCGGTTTCGAGATCAAGGTCGCGGATCTTCGCAGTCCTGCGATTCGCATCGATGCCAATGTGCAGAAGCTCGACCTCGAGGTGCTGAAATTCGTGCAGTTGCCGTGGATGCCGCCGACGAAGAC
This sequence comes from uncultured delta proteobacterium, assembly GCA_963747115.1. GTDB lineage: Bacteria > Desulfobacterota > Binatia > Binatales > Binataceae > DATGKG01. Next base: position 194,598 of record CAVVEB010000012.1, read on the forward strand.
TCATCCGCCGGAAATTCCCATCAGCGGGCATATCGAAGCGCGCGAGGCGAACCTCGAGGCCTTCGCGATGAAGAATGCGAAGACCGATTTCAAATATCGCAACGGTGACTGGACCGTCGACAATCTCACCGCTTCAGCTTACGAGGGTCATCTGAGCATCAACCTCGCGGGCCGCAAGAAGGACGACTGGATCCATATGTTCGGCAAGGTCCAGAACATAAGTGTGGCGTCGCTGTTTCTGTTGAATGGGAAGACCACACGTTCGCCGGTGACAGGACACCTTGACGCAACCGGCGATTTGTGGGCGGACACCAATACCGACTTCTTCGCCACCATGGCGGGAACCGCGAGCTTGAAGCTGCGCGACGGCTACTTCGAAAAGTTCAGCCTGCTGTCGCGCTTGCTCGAGCTCATCGATCTCCGGAGCTGGCTCACGGCGAAGGTCCCCGATCCGCGAGTCTCGGGAATCCAGTTCCGTACCGTTACGGCCGATATCAAAGGGCGTGACGGGGTTTTCTATACAGACAATTTCCTCCTCGATGGCCCGGCCATCGACGTGGTTGCAACCGGCAATATCAACGTCGCTCAGTCCACCCTCGACATGAAAATCGGAATGATCCCGTTCAACACCGTCAGCTGGATTCTCAGCGGAATTCCGCTGGTCGGAAAAAACGTTGAGGGCGGTACCAAGAGCATCATATCCGCGTATTTCAATGTACGCGGTCCGATCGCGAATCCGAGCGTCACGCCGGCGCCAATAACTTCAGCCGAGGAGTTGGTGAAAAAGATTTTTGGCCTGCCGGTCAATCTCATCAAACCCGGTACCATCAAATAGCCGCTTTGAGTTGTTGCTCGCGGTGGTTAAAGTACGATTCAGCGGAAGCGACCGCGCCAACTTTGGATAATGATAGATCTGGTTCTCTATTCCCGGCGTGATTGTGCGTTGTGCCGCGAGATGGAAGCAGTACTCGATGAGATTGCGCCCCGGTTCCAGAGCCCGGTCAAACGCGTGGACATCGACGGCGATCCTGACCTCGAAGCCCAATTTGGAATCGAAGTACCGGTGCTGTTCGTCAACGGCCGCAAGGCTTTCAAGTACCGATGCACTTCGCGCGAGTTGCTGAGGCGCCTCGAGCGCGAGAAGGAAACATGAGTGCTGCGCCCAGTCGGGCCATCCTGGTGATGGTGACCGCCGCCAATGAGGAACAGGCGGGCCTGATAGCGCATGCGCTGGTTGGGGAACGTCTCGCAGCCTGCGTTAATGTGGTGGGACCGCTCCGCTCGATTTATCTTTGGGATGAAGAAGTTCGGGTCGATAGCGAACAGCTGATGCTGATCAAGACACGTCGCGGCTTGTTCTCGAAAGTCGAGAAGCGGGTGAGGGAGCTCCATAGCTACGAGCTTCCGGAAGTGATCGCGATTTCGATCGCCGACGGATCGAAGCCGTATCTGGAGTGGCTGCTGAAATCGACGATCCCAGCACCGGCCAGGATTCCGGGTAGCGGCCGTCGGAAGAACGCGCGGCGAATCCGATCGTAGATCGCGGGCAGCCGGTTCATTTTGTCCATCGATGATCGCTTTCAACTAGCTCCCTAAAGCTAAAGGTTTAGTTTATATTTCAGCCGTGATGTTTCGCGAAGCTATAGAGAAGATGGCGCCCTACAAGCCGGGCGAGCAACCGAAGCCCGGAGAGCGTCTGATCAAGCTCAACACCAACGAGAATCCGTATCCGCCGTCGCCGCAGGTGCGGCGCGCCATCGCTCGAGTCACCAGCGCGACTCTGCGGCTCTATCCGCCGCCGCAGGCGGACGATTTCGTCGCCCGCGCCGCGAAAGTCTATCGCGTTCGCAGAGACATGATTCTAGCCGGTAACGGTTCCGACGAACTCCTCGCGATGATTTTCAGGGCGGTGCTCGGCGCCGGCGATACCGTCGCGTATCCGGTGCCGACGTATTCGCTTTACGATACTTTGGCGGCGGTGCAGGAGGCGCGCGTACTCCGGTTTCCAGTCGCGCAGGATTTCTCCCTGCCGCTGAGCAAGATTGCGGACGCACACGCGAACCTCACGATCATCTGTAGTCCGAATTCACCATCGGGAACTCTCACGCGCGCGGCAAAACTGAAGGAACTTGCCCGAGCGCTGCGCGATCGCCTGTTGGTAATCGATGAAGCCTATGTGGATTTCGCGTCCGAAAACGCGATCGGACTGTTGCGGCATTTTCCGAACGTGGTGATCTTGCGCACGCTGTCGAAATCCTTTTCGCTCGCGGGAATGCGCCTTGGACTTTGCTTCGCGCACCGCGAACTCATCGAAGAATTGATGAAGGTAAAGGACTCGTACAATCTGAGCTGCGTCGCGTTAGCCGCCGGCGCTGAAGCCTTGAACGACGTGGCCTGGATGCGGCGCAACGTGGAACGTGTGAAACAAACTCGCGACGCCACCATCGTTAGGCTGCGCGCGATGGGGTTCGAAGTGCCTGACTCGTCGGCCAATTTTGTGCTCGCGCGCGTTGCGGGCCGCGACCTCGGACCCCTGGTTCGGGCGCTTCGCAAGAGCGGAATTCTGGTGCGTTATTTTCCGACTCCGATGCTGCGCGACGTTATCCGCATTTCAATCGGTACCAATGCGGAAATCGGTGCGCTGGTGAGATCGCTCGCCGCCAATCTGAAAGCGCTCGGACTCATTGGTGCGAATGGGCGGGAAGCGGGATGAGCCGTATCGCCAACCTGTTCGGGAATTTCCGGCGCAAGGCGAAGGAGAAAGACCCGGAGCCACCGGATCCACATGCCGGGATGCGTTGGGTGATTGCGGGTCTCGGCAATCCTGGTGACAAATATGCGAACTCGCGCCACAATGCCGGGTTTCGGGTCATGGATCGCCTCGCAAAATTCCACCGCGTGGATTTCGATCGGCGCAAGTTCAAGGGCGTGATCGCGGAGGCGGAAATCGGCGACGCGCCGGCGCTGATGGTCAAACCGCAAACCTATTACAATGAAAGCGGTCAGTGCGTGGCGGCAGTTCTTGGATATTTCAAGGTGCCGTCATCGCGTTTGATTGTTGTACACGACGAGCTGGACCTCGAGGCCGGAAGATTGCGGCTCAAGCACGGCGGCAGCGACGCCGGCAATCGGGGAGTGCGATCCGTTGCGGAATCGCTTGGCAGTCCGGACTTCATCCGGGTCCGAATCGGCGTCGGCCGGCCGCCGGCAGTGCAGGACGGCAAAGATTATCTGCTGGAAAGTATGAGTGCCGACGCGCGCGCGACTTTCGAGCCTTCAATTCAGCGTGCGGCCGAAGCGGTTGCCGCGATCATCGCGGAAGGATTGGAGCGCGCGATGGGCGCGTTCAATCAGCGCGGCTGATCGTTGTGCGATCTACCGCCGGCTCCGCGGAAGGTTTCTTCGCAATACATATGGTGCAACTAATCCGGCATACTGGCAGCTATACCGGAATAACAAGCTGTTGACATCACATACACCGTCGGATTAGAAGAGATCGGTCGGCTGCGGAGCCGGAGCTGGTTGGACGGCCGACTCATTCGAGTCGACCGCACGCCCGGCGATGAGATGTTTCTGCCCGCTACGAAAGCTGTCGGCGTTGCTATGCGTGACGACGGATCAGGGGGAATCATGGCCGGTAGAATGGGACCGAGATTTCGGTCGCGTGAAGCAGCTTTGCGCTTTTATTTCAGAGCGCGCGAGCTGTTAACCCCAGATGCAAAGCCAGGGATCTTTTCTAAGAGGCATCCGCCGAAGGGCCGCGAAGGGCCCAACGTGATCGTGGATTTCCGCTCGCTGGATTCCTGCTTTCACGGCATGGACGATGCGCAACTGTGGCTGCTACGGGAGATATACGGGCCCGGCGGTTTCGGAATTAAGGCTCGTCCGGTCGCGGAAGTCTTCGAGACGGCGCAGCGCAAATTTCCGAAATATGACTGGACTCCGCGAAAGATCGCGCGTTTCAAACAAAACGCGTTGCAGATCTTCGAAGAGCATCTCAAGAAAGAGCGCCTGGTCTAGCGAATCCACCGCTCGACTAATCGGGCCACCAGCGCGTGCCGGCTGCGCCAGGATACGCTCGCGCAAATGTAGGCCGCGCGCCCGGTTTCCGCTAGCTTGATAAGTCATTAGTGCGGGCAGCGGAATTCGAATTGGTGGATCACAATAGCGAACAGAAACGAGCCGCGGAGCTTGGCCGGCGCGCGATCGAAGTAATCTCGGCGCCCGAGCTGGCCGAGAAGCTCAAGCTGGGGCGTCCGTTGCGGATCAAACTCGGCATGGATCCGACGGCGCCCGATCTGCACTTGGGTCATAGCATCACGCTGAAGAAGCTGCGGGATTTCCAACGCGACGGGCACACCGTCATTTTTCTGGTCGGCGATTTCACCGCGATGATTGGAGATCCGACCGGCCGGTCTGCGACCCGAAAGCCGCTTTCGCGGGCCGAGATCTCCGCCAATGCTGAGACCTACCGGGGACAGGCTTTCAAGATTCTTGACCCCGAGCGCACCGAGGTTCGCTTCAACAGCGAATGGATGGACGGTCTCGGCGTGCGGCGGCTGATCGAGCTGGCGGCAAATATTAGCGTGGCGCGCCTGCTCGAACGCGACGACTTCGAGAAACGGCTCGAGGATGAGGAGCCCCTGTTTCTGCACGAATTGCTGTACCCGCTGATCCAGGGCTACGATTCGGTCGCGCTGGAGGCGGATATCGAGATCGGCGGCACCGATCAAAAATTCAACATGCTGGTCGGGCGCGAATTACAACGCGCGTTCGGGCAGCCACCGCAAGTCGTGATAACGATGCCCCTGATGGAAGGTCTCGACGGGCATCGCAAAATGTCCAAGTCGCTTGCCAACTACGTGGGAATTACCGAGCCGCCCGAGGAGATGTTTGGAAAGCTGATGTCAGTACCGGATCCGTTGATGGTGCGGTACTACCAGCTACTGACTGAGCTGCCACCGGGCGAGATCGCCGCCATCAAATCCGGCAAGGTGCATCCGATGCAGGCGAAGAAACGTCTGGCCACGATGATCGTCGAAGAATATCACGGCGCCGCGGCGGCCAATGCGGCGCTGGAGCATTTCGAAACCAAATTTCAGCGCAAGGAGATTCCCGCCAACACGCCGGTCTTCAGAATCGCTGAAGATCTCTGGATCTGTGAACTGATAAAGCAGCTGAATTTTGCGCCTTCGACCAGCGAGGCCCGTCGATTGCTAAACCAGGGCGGGGTGCGGGTGGATGGTCACACAATTACCGATCTGAACTTTCGGTTCGTTCCCGGCCAGCACAAGATTCTCGAAGTCGGTAAGCGGCGAATCGCGCGAATCGAACCCTAGCCGCGAGCGCAACTATCATCGCGGCCGCGAAGGCTACGGTTCTTTCTTGTTACCTTCCGCGGCGACCGCCTCGCGAAGCTTGTCCATCGTGCGATCCAGCGCCTTCAGATAGCGCTGCTTGGTCCACTCTTCCTTGGTCCGCATCTTGAGCCATCCAAGCTTCACCGCGTCGGGCTTATTGCCCATCTCACCGGTCGAGACTTCGATGATGGTCTGCTCTTCAGGCGAGAGCGCCGAGAGAACTTCACGCTTCAAATTCTGAAGAAAGCCGGCCTTGAGATCGATATCGATTTTCATCGCGAGAATCCCACCCCTCCATTCGAACGTAGATCAACCGCCACAGGTGCTCAAGGTACTTGACATAGGGGGCTGGTGGAAGTCATTTGAAGCCGGATCGTTTGGCGCGCAAAAGCCCGCCTTCGAAGTCGATCGCGTCAGATGATCATCGGGATGTCAGCGGGCGCCACCGCTGCCGTTCGCAACCAATCACGAAAAGTGGCGACGCGGATGAACGATTGAATGCCCGAGGCCCACGCTAGCGGGCCTCGGGCATCGATGATCCGGCGAGAGCTATTCTTCTTCGACCGCTTGGCGAATCGAATTCAGTATGAACAGGAAGTGTCGTGGCGAGGACACGCGTCCGAGCAGGCTTACCTGCTTGAGCACCCGCAGCTCACTAGGCTTGACCTGATGGCGCGCAATCAGCGAGCGATCCTTCGTGAACCTGCGCCACGCGTTTTCAGGGCGCTGCGAGGGGCCGCTGTTGTGATGCGCGATGAGGTCCTTTGCCTCGGGATGCGCGAGCAGAAAAATGGTCTCGCTTTCGAGTCCCATCACATCGGACATTCGGCGAAGCAGTGACAGCGACGGCCGTCTACGTCCATTTTCGAGGTATGCGACGTGACTGGCTTTAACGCCGAGCTTAGCCGCGAGCTCGCGCTGCGTAAGGCGTAGTAATTCACGCCGATCCTTCAGAACTGTGCCGAGCGTTTTCTTCTTCATGTTGTGTACTCTGATCCCATTTTAGATTTGCGAAATAGTAATGTTGACGGGGCAGCCGGATGGAGTAGGCGCTTACGGACCGAGACCACTATCGCCAACATACCGATCGTTTAGTGGACGCCGCTTCCTTCGCGACTCATCCTCGCCACATTTACTCGTAGACTAGCCTACGCATCTATCTGTTTGCAACAGATCTCTAGACATTTACAGAATGTCCAATGTCATGGAAACAAAGAGCAATCAATAAAAGACAGGCAGTCAGGGACTAACCGCGGCTCACCGGAGGCACATGTGGCATATGGCATCCGTTACCGCCGACCAGGCAGTTCAGTCCCGCGAAGGTATAGATCGCGGCGAGTCTGAAAGGATAGAACGCGTAGTCGAGTGGAGTCTCAATCGGATCGAACGCGGCAACCGATTGCGGCGTCTGCGCCTCCTCCGCTTCCTTCACGGTGGACGGATTCTGCCCGATGTTCTGGATACTCGCGACGCGATCGTTAGAACCGAAAACCGCGGCCTCGCCTGGACTGAGCCAGCTGTATCGAAGAACACTTGCGCCGCTGTGATTCGGGTCGGGAACTGCATCGGTCAAATCCGGTTTGCCCATCGCGGCGATTGCCTGGTCCGCCGTCATGCCGGTGCGCAAGGTGCCGCCGCCGGACTGCGCCGCGCACGCGACCATGGTTAACGCGAGCGCACCAAGAAACCAGCGGCGCAGGGAGGTTGTCATACTAAAATGTCTCCAGTCGATGCTCCGGTGGTAACACACCCGATGACGATGCGGCAACCGCCTCTGCGCGTGCGTTCATCGCGACACGGGCGCGATCGGTGAGGCCTGCGGTGCCGGCGCCGACGATTCAGCCGCAGCCGGCGCCGCCGACGTGATCGGCTGCGTTGTGGCGCCTCCACTGAAGGGATGCGTAATGCCGTAAAGTCCGTTGAGCATTTTCACCCCCCATCCGATACTGCCGCCGCCGCCGAGGGTGGTCTTCGCATCGTTGTAAAGAGTGGGATCGTTCACCGCGAGACCCACGGAACCCTGCCCACTGTCGATCTTTCGCAGGATGTCTTTCATGTCGGCGAGCGAGGTTTGCAGATTGGCTAGTAGCTGATTGGCATACTGCTGATCGTCGAGCAGGCGCTGCACTACGCCGTTGCCTTTGTTGAAGCGGTCCACCAACAGGTTGAGCTTCTGCGAAGTCTCCTGCATGGAGGTTGCGGCACTGCGGACTTTGTCGAGCAGCTCCTTGCCGTTGGTCTTGTCCGAGAACATCGCGCCGGCGAGACCCTGGCCGCGATTGACCTTGCCGAGCATCACGTCCATCTGCGCGGCCAATTTATTCATGTTGTCGAAGGTCTTGCGCAGGTCCGCAAGCGTGAGTTGGGGCGCTTGTCCGGCCGGCGCACCCTTAACCAGTTCCGAAAGGATGCCATGTCCCTTGTCGATCGAATCGAGAATCGATTTGAGCGATTGTGAGATCTCGATCACGTTCGCGATCATGTCGCTGGTGCCCTGCTTTTGCAGCAGCGCCTGGTAGTCGATCGGATCCTGGGCGGAGAGAACCTGATCGGGCTCGATCGCGGGCGCCTGCGGATTGCCGGCGCTAATATCGATGAACTTGTCGCCCAGCAGACCCATCGTGTTGATCTCGGCGATCGCGTCGGAATGGATTCGCGACAGATACCGGTCGGCGATCCACATCTTTACGATCACGTAGTCCGCGTGTGGATCCGACGGAAAACCAATCGACTCGACGGCGCCGATATTAACTCCCGAGAGGGCGACCGGCGCGCCGGTCTGAAGTCCGTTGATGCGATGAAAGTGCGCTTCGATCATGCCGGTGCGCTTGAACAGGCGCGCTCCGTGGCCAATCGAAAAGATCGCGAAGCAGATGATCGCGAGCCCGCCCGCGATCATGGTCCCGACTCGAATCGTTATGACAGTTGATCTTGGCACCGATTCCTCTTACCGCGCCGTCTCGACGAATTGCTTCATCAGCTCGTCGTCAGCCGAGCGGACTTCGTCGGCGGTGCCGCTGAAACGAATCCGCCCCTGATCGAGCAGTGCGAAGCGATCGCCAACTTTGAATGCGCTCTTGAGATCGTGCGTCACTACCACCGAGGTGAATCCGAGGCGGGTCTGCAGCGAGCGAATCATCAAATTGATGGTGTGGGTGGCGATTGGATCGAGTCCGGTGGTCGGCTCGTCGTAGAGCACCGCCTTCGGTTCCAGCGCGAGCGCGCGCGCGAGGGCGACGCGCTTCTTCATGCCGCCGGAAAGCTCGGCCGGGTAAAGCTGCTCGGCATCTTTGAGCTCCACCATCTCGAGCACCTCATGTACCCGCCTTCGAATCCGATCCTCATCGTGTTCGCCATGCTCGCGTATCGGATAACTGACATTGCCGAAAACCGTGAGCGAATCAAACAGGGCGCCCAGTTGAAACACCATCGCGACTTCACGCCGGATCGGCGACAGCTCGTCTTCGCTCATCGCGTTAAGGCGCTTGCTGTCCACCCATACCTCGCCGCGGTCCGGGCGCTCGAGGCCGTTGAGATGGCGCAGCAGCACGCTTTTGCCGGCGCCGCTTCCGCCCAGCACCACCATCGTTTCGCCTTCCATCACTTCCAGATCGACGCCGCGCAAAACGCGCTTGTCGCCGAAGCTCTTTTCGACTCCGCGCATCGAAATGAAAGGCTGCCGTTGATGATTGGTATCCATCAGATTGCGAGAAAAAGCTTGGTCAGAAAAAAGTCGGAGATCAGCACGCTGATGGATGCTGCCACGACCGCTGAAGTCGTCGCGCGTCCGACGCCGTCGGCGCCGCCGCTCGCGCTGAGGCCTTTGAAGCAGGAGATGATTCCGATCAGATAGCCGAAAAAGACTGACTTACCGAGTCCACTCATGAAGTCGCCCAATTCGACGTGCTGAATCAGGGAGCGGTAGAAATAGTCGCCGCTGACACCGAGCTGGGTTACCGAGATAAGCCATCCGCCGAACAGCCCGACCGCATCGGCAAGAACCGCGAGTATCGGCATCATGACGATGGTCGCCAGCACTCGCGGCACCACCAGCTTCTTGATCGGACTGGTGCCCAGCGCGCGCATCGCGTCGATCTGCTCGGTGACTTTCATGGTGCCGAGTTCCGCGCTGAAACCGGCGCCCACCCGCGCCGCAATCATCAGCGCCGCCAGCACCGGGCCCATTTCGCGCAGCAGCGAGATTCCCATGATTCGGCTGACGTAGATTTTGGCGCCGAACTTTTCCAGGAACTGGCCCATCTGCAGCGCCAGCACCATCCCGGAGAAAATCGCGGTCAGATTGACGACGTTGAGCGAGCGGTAGCCGACGCTATCGAGCTGCTCGATCAGCGAACGCGACTCGAACGGGCGCCGAAAAAGATAGCTGAAAAAATCGCGCGTAAGGATTCCGATTTGACCCAGTTGATCGAGGAAAAGGTATAGTCGCTCCAGCATCAGTGTTGCGAAGAAGGGTAGGCCAGCTAATTTGCCGCGGCAATACGGATCGCGATCACGGCCGATGGGGAAAAGCGCGCCCCACGCGTTGTTCGTGTATGGAACGCTGGTCGAGCCTGCTATCCGCGAGCAGCTCCTCGGACGCCGCATCATGGCTTCCGAAGCGAGACTGCCCGGATTCGAGCGTCGCTCGGGCAGGTACTACTACGTCGTGCGGAAAGATGGCGCGGAGACCGCCGGCATGATCCTGCGCGGCCTATCCGAGGATGACCTGCGCGTGCTCGACGAGTACGAGGAAGTCCCGCATCTCTATACTCGCGAGCGCGCGGTGGCGGTCACCGCCGAGGGCAGGGTTAGGTGCTGGGTCTACGCCGGGGTATCGAAGCCCAAGCCCTAGGGCGAATGTTTAGCGAAGCTGTAGCATCCGCAAGGGATATTTGGCTTCGTTTGGTAATTTCGCGATCGCTAAGCTACATGCCGCTGCTCGAGCGCGCGTCGGCGCTGAGCCGCCATCGATCGATGGTCTCGACGTTGAAGCGCCAGTCGCTACCGACGCGGAAGGCCGGCAACTGTGAGCGCTTCAGCATCCTATAGATGGTGCTCTGATGGACGTGCAGGTAATCCGCGACTTCTTTTACGGTCAGAACGCGTTTCGGCATGGCCATATCTCCTGCCCCCGTTTCGACGCTTTGTTCCGTCAAAGTAACTAGTAGTTAACGAAGCAGTGCAAGAAGCAATTGGAATGCCATCAATTTCGCACCGATTCGATGCCGTCGCGCGCATTTTGTCTCGAATCGAAGCACTATTGTCCTCTCCTGTGTGCATTTCGCGCCAAAATGTAGCCAAGAGGTATGCGTGGGACCGGCGTGAGTGAAGCTAAGGGCTCCCAGCCAAGCGGCTGCATCCTATGACTCCGTTAGGGCTACGATCTTCAATGGCTGTCTGCTGCTATCAATATCACTCGCTCGCAATAAGTTCATTTACGCCACTAAAGGTTATAAACAAATTGTTATCACAATACAACCATAAACCGCAGGCGGAAATGTTGCCCAAATGTAGCTCGGATGTTGCTCGGCGCCGCTCGACGGTCGCGCGAGGGTCACGTTTGCGCGCGTTTCAGTAGCTCTTTGGCCTGCTTCAGGTCGCCGCTGTCGAACCCTTCGGTGAACCAGGTGTATACCGGCTCGATGAGCGCGCGCGCCTCGCGAGGCTGCCCCTGCGTCAGCATCAATGCCCCGAGGCTGTTCACTGCGCGCAGCTCAAACGACTTCGCGCCCTGGGCGGACGCGACGCTCTGCGCGGTGCGGAAGAGTTCCTCCGCCGCCGAAGTGGTCTTGCCCTCGAGCAGGAGCAGCTCGCCGCGCAGGCGATGGTTTTCCGATTCCAACATGCGCATGTCGGTTTGTCGCAAACCTTCGAGCGATTGGTCCAGGGCGCGATGACCTTCGCTGAACTTTGCGATGCAGCACGCAGGCTTCGGCGAACAGCGTCAGCAGGTAAAGGTAGATCAATTCGCCGCCGCTGCCGCGCACCTGGCGAGCCCCTCGCGCATCAGGGGCTCGCCGCGTTCCCAGTCGCCTTGCTCCATCAGCACCCGGCCCATCGAGGCGCTACCGCACGCCTGCCAACTGGGGAAACCGCTTTCGCGCGCAACTGTAATGAGACTTTCCGCCTGCGCTTTCGAGGTTTCATAGCTGCGGCGAAGATGCGAGACCGAAATCGAATATTGCAACGCGAACGCGATGCTGAAGGCGCGCCCCAGGCGCGTCGCCAGTTGCAAAGCCTCGTCGGCGCGTTTGCGCGCCTGATCCGGGTATCCGCAAATCCAGTCCGCCCACGCGAGATGACATCGATTCGGAATTACCGGCGCGACGTTGCTGTACAGGGCAGTTTCGAGATCGCGCTCGAACAAGACGACGGCGCGCTCCAGATTGTCTCGCGCTTCGAGCGGCCGACCGCGCCATACCTGGCTGGTGCCGAGCACCTGCAACGCTGAAGGCCTGCGAATATCGGTCGCGTCTTTCGGCGTCATCGCGAGGAGTTCGGCGGCGAGTGCCTCAGCACGATCGAGATTGCCGCGTGCGAACTCGACCGTCCAGAGCGAGAACAATCCGACGAAGCGCGCCTGCGGATCGGCCGCGCGGCGCACCAGCACCTCGAGCCGGTCGACTTGTTCCGGCACTCCCGGCGCGGTAAAGCCGCGCGCGGCGCCGAAAGTCTGGCCCAGCAACGATCGCATCGCGATTTCGCGGGCGTCGCGCTCGGGACTCTCGGGAAGTTGCCCCAGCAGTTCGACCGCCATCGTCAGGCGCTCGATCGCCTCATCGTATCCGCTCTGGTTGCGCGCCTGGATTGCCGCCCGCTGCAGGTAGGTGATCGCCTTTTCGATATCGGGGCTATGGCTGAAATGATACGCGAGCTCGGGAACGTGATCGTCGAGTTGCCCGGCGTAGATCGCTTCGAGCGCGTGCGCGGTCCGTTCATGAATCAGCCGTTTGCGCTCCGCCAGCACCGATCCGTAGGCGACCTCCTGCGTGAGCGCGTGCTTGAAAACATATTCGAGGTCGGGAAAAGCGGGCTGCTCGTAGATAAACTCGCCGAGCTGAAGTTCCGACATCATCGGGCTCAGGGTTTCTTCATCCTTATCGACCACCTTGCGCACCAGCCCGAGCGGAAACTCCTTGCCGATGATCGAGAGCGTCTGCAGCAGGTCCTTGTTCGGCGCCGAGAGGCGATCGATGCGCGCGGCGAGAATTCCCCGCACGCTTTGCGGAATCGTAATCGCGCTCAGCGGCTGGGTCAGGCTGACCTTGCCGTTGCGCACCAGCACCGCGTTTTCGAACATGGCCTGCACCGTCTCTTCCATGAAAAACGGATTGCCCTCGGTGCGCTGGATGATGAAGCGCTTGAGCGCCGCGAGGCCGGGGTCGTTGCCGACCAGCGCGGAGAGCAGATTTTCAGCGCTCTCGGCGCCGAGCGGATCGAGGCGCAACTGCGCGTAATAACTCTTCGCGCTCCAATTGTGACGATACTCGGGCCGATAGTTCACCATCATCAGCACGCGCGCGGTGCCGATACTTTCCACCAACAGGTTGAGAAACGCCTGGGTTTCAGAATCGATCCAGTGGAGATCTTCGAACACCACGATCAGCGGCTGATTGATACTCTCGCGCAGCAGCAGGCGCTTGACCGCTTCCAGGGTGCGCCGGCGGCGAATGTTCGCGTCCATCTCGGCGAGAGTGTCGCGCTGCTCGGAGACGCCGAGCAGCGAAAAGAGGTAGGGCAGGGTGTCTTCGAGCGTGCGATCGAGCATCAGGACTTTGCCGCCGATCTTTTCCCGCCGCTTGCGTTCGTCGTCATCCGGGGTGATGTCGAAATAATTCTTGAGCATCTCGATGAGCGGCAGATAGGCCGAGGCTTTCCCATGCGAGACGGAAAAACTTTCCAGCAGCACGCACCCCGAATGCGAGATGATCTTGAACTCGTGGAACAGGCGCGACTTCCCGACCCCGGCTTCGCCCACCGCCGCCACCACCTGTCCATGACCGCTTTTCGCCAGTTCCAGCGCGTGATCGATCATCGACATCTCGGTGTCGCGGCCGACGAATTTCGACAGCCCGCGCAGCGCCGACGCTTGCAGACGAGTCCGCAAGGGCCCGAGGCCGGTCACTTCATAGACGTTGATCAGATCGCTGAGACCCTTGACCCGCGTCGGCCCGAGCGCCTTCAGCGCGAAGTAGCCCTCGACGATGCGCCGCGTGTTTTCGGTGATCGCGATCGAGCCGGTCGGCGCCAGCGCCTGCATCCGCGCCGCAAGGCTGGTCGAATGGCCGATCGGTGTGTACTCGGCGTGCAGCTCCCCGGTCTGGATGGTGCGGATCACGGCCTCGCCCGTGTTGGCGCCCACGCGCACCTCGATCGGTGAATCGCCGGCCTCGCGCAGGCGGGCCGAGTAGCGGCGCATATCGTCCTGCATTTTCAGCGCCGCAAGCAATGCGCGATGGGGATGGTCCTCGTGCGCGACCGGCGCGCCGAAGAGCGCGAAAATTCCGTCGCCGGTGGACTGCACGATATAGCCGTCGTAGCGATGGACCGCGTCGATCATGATCCGCAGCGCGGGATCGATCAGCGCGCGCGCCTGCTCGGGATCGATCCCTTCCAGCAAGTCCATCGAGCCTTTGATATCGGCGAACAGCGCGGTGACGGTTTTGCGCTCGCCCTCGGGAATCTCCGCTTCGGCGGCCGGGCGTTCAGTCAGAAGCGGGCGCGCGGGCTTGCCGGATTCAGATGAGGTCCGCGCGGCTGGCGGCGGCGTCGCGGCGTCGCCGACCCGCGCTCCGCAGTGGGTGCAAAATTTCGCGTTGGCGAGAACTTCCGCGCCGCAAGCGGGACATAACAGGTCGAGCCGCGCGCCGCATTCGGCGCAGAATTTGGCGCCGGCGGAGTTGTCAGTGCTGCACTTCGGACATCGCACCGCCGCCATCCTAGACGAGTCCCAATTCCTTGAGCGGGCCGCGATCGGAAACCGGAGTGCGCGCGATGCCGGCGTTCAATTTGATCGATCCCGGAGCGCGCTCGAACGCGTCGAGGAGGTCGATCGCTTTCGCGTGCTCCTTCAGCGCGGGAATGATCTCTTGCGCGATCAGCCGCATGCTGGTTTGACGATCCTGGTTGCTGACCGGGCCCTGCACGTTGAAAATCACCAGCGCGCCAGGCCGCAACACGCTGAGAATCGCCTTGAGCCTGGGCAGCACCGTTTTGGGACTTCCGATCACGAGCTGGAGTTGCTGCTGCGCCTTTGCGTAACCGGGCAGGAGTTTGCGCCGGACCGCTTCCGGATCGATTTCAACCTCCTCAGTCTGTCCGCGCATCTTGTCGCCGCTCACTCCGAGCCAGCTCCCTTGCGGTTGTTTGGCAAGTTTGCGAATCGCCTCTTTCGAGTTGTAGCCGGGCGGCAGGGTGTGCTCGGTCCGCGCGAAAGCGTTTTGCCCGCCGCCGAACAAAAATCCCCGGCCAAGTTCCTGCGCACGCTCTTCGGTCTCGGCAACGAACGCCGGCAGCACGTAGCCGAAATTTTCCGAGCCCGCCTGATAGCCGTGCTTGAGCGCCTCGTCCGCATAGTAGTCCCAAAGATCGCAGGTCGGACCGAGCGAGGTGCCGAGGCCGAAGTACGGATAGCCATGTTGCGCGCACCATCGCACCGTCTCCGGACTAAGCACGCCCGGAATCCACATCTGCGGATGCGGCTTCTGATACGGCAGCGCCCACGGATTCACGTGCCGATAGTGGAAGTGCTTGCCCTCGTAGCGCCACGGCCCGGGCCGGGTCCACGCCTGCACGATAAAATCGTGCGCCTCTTCGAACAGCTCGCGGTTGTAAGCGGGATTTGCGTTGTTGAAAAATTGCTCGCTGCCCGCGCCCCGCACCCATCCGGTAATCAGCCGTCCGCGCGAGATCAAATCGATCTCGGCGAGTTCCTCGGCCATCCGGAGCGGATGCTTGATGACGGGCAGCGGATTGCCGATGAGCAGGATCTTCGCCTTCTTGCTGAGCCGCGCCAGGATGGCGGCCTCGACATTCATCACGCTGCCCATGCAGAACGGATTGCCGTGATGCTCGTTCAGACCGATGAGGTCGAAACCGAGTTCTTCGGCGTAGAGATTTTCGTCGATAAAATAGTTGTAATCGTCGGCCGCGCGCTCGCGATCGAAATAGCTGTTGGAGACGCCGAAATGGCCGCCGTTGCGCAGGATCACTTCTTCGGGAACCCATCGCACCGGGCGTTCGGTAAAATATCCGATCTTCATATGCTGATCGCTCCCGCGGGAACTATGCGGCCAAAAACTTGATCACCAGGCGCTCGAACTCGGCGGAATTTTCGATCTCCGGACGATGCCCCACGTTTTCGATCAAGCCGAGTTGCGCGCCCGCGATCGCTTTTTGATACGCCTCGATACAGCCGCGCGGAACTACCTTATCGCGCGTGCCCCAAACCAGCAGCGTCGGAATCGTGGTGGCGTGCAGCAGGTGGGGCAGGCTGGGGTTGTGCATATAGGGTTCCCAACCGATACGGGCGCTTTCGGCGCGTGCGTCCTCGAAGGCCTCGAATTGCGCGGGCGTCATTTCGCCGCCGTAGAGCTTGGTGAACTCGGGCGTCGCGAACGGATCGGCGACGGTCGCGCGCAGATGCGTGCGCATCGTGATCGGAAAAATATCCATGATCTCGCCGTGCTCGGGCTTAAGCCCCATCGGCGCGACCAGCACCATCCGCGAGAATATCTTCGGGTCGCACGCGGCCATTTCCGCCGCGATAAATCCGCCCGCCGAAAAACCGATGACGTCGATCGGGTCCAGGCGCAGCTCGCGCACGACTTGCGAATAGAAGCCCGCCAGATCGCGAAAGCTTCGAATCCATTCCAGGCGCGGGGTTTTGCCGAAGCCGGGCTGGAGCGGGATCAGCAGGGTCCGCTCGTGCGCGAGACTTTCATTCCACGTCATCCAACCCGGATATCCGAGCTCATCGTGAAGGATCAGCAGCGGCTTGCCGGCGCCGCCTTTGATCATGGCGAGCCGCGCGTTCGCAACTGCGATAGTTTCTTCGGCGGGCGCGATCACATCATTGCTCCCTGACAGTCTCCAGGCTGATTAATCCCATGATGCGGCAGCGGTGATCAATGGAGCGCGAACCGGTAGCGCGCAAATGGTCTCTCGTGATGGCGAAGCGGTTATGTAAAAATCAGCCGCTCGCATATTTGAAATCAGAGATATCAGCCACCAAACGATCCAAAGATGAATCCACTAGTACGACTGCTGCAAGCGGCGCCGCGATACCTGGGCCTGCTCCAATCGCAGTATTGGAGTCCGCAAAAGTTGCGCGACTATCAGGAAGAGCATCTGCGAAACACGCTTGTTGCCGCGGCCAGGATTCCCTTTTACGCGCAGCGCATCGGAGCGACGCCGCGCCTCGAAGAGTTTCGGAAACTGCCGGTCCTCGAGCGCTCGGAAATCAGAAATCTCTGCCGGTCGGTTCGGTCGCTATATCCCAAGGGCACCCGTTTCGTTCACGCCATCTCGAGCGCAACCGGCGGTCTGTCGGCCGACTTCTATTTCGACCGCTCGCACCAGAGTAGCCGGCACGCGGCGCGTGCGCGTTACTTGCGCGCCAACGGATGGAATCCGTTCGAACGCAACCTCTGGCTCGCGGGGCCACGGTTCCTGCAGACGCGTGACGATCCGCAGGACGAGGATACGCGATTCGCGACCCGGCTTTTCACCGGGGTAACCTTCGTCCCCAATTCGATCGAATTTCAAAAGCTGGCGGACCTGTGCGTCAAAAATAATCCCGTCTTCATGTATGTGTATCCGTCGATTCTCGACGGCTTCCTGCGGATCCTGGAGTCGTCGCGCGCGAGATTGCCGTCCTTGCGGCGAATCTTTTCCGGCGCGGAAGTATTGGACGATACGCTTGCGCGATCGCACGCGGCATCAGCTCGGGGTGGAGATAGCGGACAATTACGGATCGACCGAAGCGTTTATCGCGTGGCAGTGCCCGCACGGCAGTTATCATCTGAACGCGGAACACGTGCTGATCGAAATCGTGGACGGGGCAGGGCGTCAGGTCGCGGCGGGAGAGACCGGCAAGGTGCTGATCACCACCCTGGAAAATTATCTGATGCCACTGGTGCGCTACGAGATCGGCGACTACGCGGTCGCATCGGACGGCGCGTGTTCATGCGGACGGACCCTGCCGCTGATCGGGAAAGTGCTCGGCCGCTCGATGAATCTGTTTCGGATGGCCGACCGAAGCATGCTGGCGGGCTGGAATCTGCTCAACGCGATCAGATCTTTTCCCGGGCCCACTCAATTACAGATCGTACAAAAAGCCGCCGACTATATTGTGGTGCGGTACGTCGCGGAGCAGCCGTTGGCTCCGGAAGCCGAAGCGGCGATGCGAACCGCGTTGACCAGGGTTACCGGACCCGCGGTGAGCTTCGGCTTCGAGCGCGTCGCGAGCATCGCGCGCGCGCCCAGCGGGAAGTTCGTAGTCGCGCTGTCCGAAGTCTCCAGCTAGAGCTTAGCGCGCGCCCAGCACCGGCTTCCGAGCAGGCACGGACCGCGCGACCAGGACGTGACGCCCCTTATAGAATCGAGCAAATTGTCCGCCGACGTAATTGAAATTATCGTGCGGATCGAACCAGACATAGAACTTCGGAATAAACGGCGCAGCGATCGCGTTAAGCCATCCGAGGTCGGGCTGCATTTCCAGCTTCACCAGATTTCCCGGATACCGCGGCCACTCGACCGTCGTGTCGGGTGCGTTCGCCTTGATCGCGAAGATCTTCGGGCCGGGCAGGCAGTTGAAGGAATGAAATTCGATCTCTTTCGCGCCCTGACGTAAACGTCCCGCCAGCAACGCGAGCTGCGACGCTCCGGAATAGGTGTCGGGGGGCACTTCGATGGTTGATTCCCGGTCATCGCGATCGGGAGCAAAGTGCTCGCAGACGGCCACGCCGGTGGCCGCATTGAGACTTTCCATGTACTCCGGAGTGCCGTCCGCATTGAAGAATGAATGCTGATAGTCGATCAGGACCGGCGCCGATTCGGGATCGTTGCGCCGGACCCGCTGAACCTCGTGATCATATTCGCCGTTGCTGTACCGATTGTCGCCCTCGATCAGATCCACATCGCCCACGACCGTGAGTTTGTAGTGGCCACTGCCGATGGCTTGATTGGTATCGGGCTCAAAGATCGTTATGTCGGTGCTGGATAGATCGAAGGTGCCCTGGTCGTTCGCGGCGAAAACCGCCGGGTGATCCAAAAGCGCGAAGAACGACAGAATCGCTATCGCGAAAGATATCTCAGACCGGGCCGACGCTGACACGCGATGGATACTACAACAGGCGCCGGTTGCGGGCGATAGCCAGCATCGCTGAATCGTGCTTTCGTTGCGCGCATTTATGGGTCTGATAGCCTGCCTGCGTTCCGATGCATTCCGAGGAAGTCACGCTGCTGAAGATTGGCGCGGTCGCGCTCGCGATCGGGCTCGACGTGTTCGCGATCTCCGTGGGCGTGGGTATTAGCGGCGTCGAATGGAAAACCAGAGTTCGCCTCGGGATCAGCTTCGCCGCCGCGGAAATCCTCATGCAATTAGTCGGCTTCGAGTTGGGGACCGGAGCGGGAAGGCTCTTCGGCGAGATCGCGGAGTGGTCGGGGCTCGGATTGTTGGCGCTGGTCGGTGTGTTCATGATCCGCGAGTCATTTCCGAAAGAGGAGCGGCCCGGCTTTGATCTGACTCGCGGGGTTGGCTTACTGATAGCTTCGCTATCGATCAGCCTCGATTCGTTGGGAGTAGGCTTTGCGCTTCCGGGGATTCAGATTCCATTGATCCCGATGCTTCTCACGGTCTCCATCACCACCAGCCTCTTCACGTTTTTCGGCCTGGCGTTTGGAGAGCGCTTGGGCAGACAATATGAAAACGAAGCTCAACGAGTAGCCGGCGGTATGCTCATAGTGCTGGCGATCCTTTTTTCAATCCAACATTTGATGAAAAACTGACTTTACGAGATTGGCCCTGGAGAAAAACCGCGCTGGTCTGTTTTCGAGCAACGATGATGAGGTACAGGAAATTGCTTCTCATCGTCGCCATCGTAGGAGGTGTGATGGCCGGCGTCGTCGCGCTGTGCTCGCCTGGCTTGGCGCAACAAATTGGTCCGGAAACTAGTTTGATACCGCCGCCCGCGCCTGCGCCCGCACTCGAACTGAAGCGACAGCAGAATGCGTCGCTCCCGCCAATGAGAGCGCCGTCCGCGCAACCACAAGCGCCTCCGCAGGCGCCGTCGCTAAAGCTTCGATCCCAGCCGGGATATCAGCAAGTAACAGTCACGGTCGTCGATCGATCGGGGAGGTATGTGACTGACCTTAAGGAAGATGATTTCCGGGTACTCGAAGACGGCGAGAGCCGCTCGCTGAAAGCCTTCCGAATCGATCGCGACGCGCCGGTGTCGGTCGGCATCGTGGTGGACTCGTCGGAATCGATGGGCAGCAAGTATCCACAAGCGCAGGTCGCCATCGCGCGATTCGTGAACGATCTTGATTCCGATGACGATGTTTTTCTAACCGCGTTCTCCAACTACATTTATCTGCTGCAGCCATTCACGTTTGACCATACGAAAATTATTGACAAGCTCGGGATTCTGCGGCCGCTGAGACAGACTGCCCTCTACGATGCGATCTTTGACGGACTGCTGCGGGTCGTTCGCGGCAGACACGACAAAAAAGTCCTGCTCGTAGTGACCGACGGAATCGATAATCGCAGCAAGCATTCCATCGAAGAAGTGGTGGATCTCGCCCGCCGCATGGAGGTGCTCATCTATTCGATCGGTATCGGCGAGGCGACCCAACCGTCCGGTATCATCGCGAAATTTCTCCATGACGACGAGCGGGTTGATGTCGAAACGCTGACGAAGCTCTCGCAAGAATCCGGCGCGAAAACCTTTATCGTGCCGAGCACGGGTCATGGCGAGGAACTTCGCGAGGATTGCGAAGCTATTGGCGCCGAGTTGCGCGACCAATACACCCTGGCCTACCTGTCGCCGAATCCGGACCACGAAGGATTTCGGGGCCTGCGCGTGGACATTCCGAAGCATCCGGAATTGTCGGTTCGGGTTCGCAAAAGCGTGTCCGTCGTCGCTCCATAGTGGAGCGCCTCATTTGGCAGGGGATGGTTGCGTCGGCGTCGATGTGCCGATCGTGCTCCCTTTCCATATAGCGGAAGCGAGCGTCGCCGCCTGATCGGTAACGGGGCCTGCGAGGACCAATACTGCGCTCCCGCGGCGCGCGAGCTGATGCGGAACCGAGGCGCGCTCGCGGTCGAGCATCGCGCGATAAGCGTCTTCGAAGCGGTGCGCCGAGTCGTCATCGTGAAACACGATAAGCCATATGACCGCGACTTCGGAGCCGCGTTGCAGGATCGCGAGGCGGTCGCCTGCCCATTGCTTCGCGAGCGCGACCTGCGGCGCGTGCTCCCCATATCCAATTTGCAAAATGAGCTGGATCGACAGCTCGCCAAACGTATCTTCATCGACTTTGTTCCACTGCGCGAGCGCGGACTGATAACCACTGACGCTGACGGCGGTCGGGGTCTGGAGATTGTCGAAATAGAGGCTCGGATCGATAATCTGCTGAGTTGATTGCGGCGGTTTCAGGTAGAGCGCGTCGACGCCTTTCCATCCGCCACGTTGGTAGGCCTCGCTGACAAAGCGCACGCCCTCTGAGTATTGAAAGACCAGTGGGATACTTAGACCCGCGGGAGTATCTTTCGACTGGGCGGCGAAGGTCTGCGGCAAATCCCGCAGATGCACCGTCAGCGTTTGCGCGACGGAATTATCCATTCTGCCGACCACATAGGCGAATCCTGCGATAGTAGCGTCGCCTTCGGCGACCGACTTGAGCGCGAGTTCCGCGTCGCCGTTGTCCTTGAGCTGATCGAGTTTCTTTTGCAATTCGAAATTCTGATCCTGTAGCGCGTGGGTAAGTTCGTGCGCGAGCAGCATGTCATTCACCAGATCGCGCTGAACCATGAACTCGACGATCCGATCCGAGAGGGGTGTGGTCTGGACTCCTTCTACCAGAACCATTTCCTTTTCGTGCGGCTCGTAGAATCCCGCGATTTGGCTCTTCAGAAGCTTTACGGTTTCCGCCTTGAGGTCCGTCCCCGGCGGAAACAACCCGAGCATGGACCCGGCTTTTCCATCAGCCTCCAGTTGCTCGTCGGAGTAATCGCGCTTCAGATCGGCGAGCACCATCTGCTCGACTTGATCGGGATCCTTGAGGGCTATCGGAACGTGACTCTTGAAAGTAAGCTCGCGGATCTCCTGTATGCCCTGTTCGACTTTGCTGGCGTGAGGTTCATTGACCCGCCCGCCGTTGATCAGGGAATAGGCGCATCCGGCAAAGAGCAGCGCGGATAAAATCGCCACCCACCGCAGGTGACGATGCGCCGGGCGCAAACCGCGTCGCTTCATTCGCTTACGATCACGATCGGATAGCCGAAACGTGCGCTTTCAGCCGCACGCTGGCGGGCCGCTTCGCGGGTGTCAAAGGCGCCCATCCTGACCCGGTAAAACGACCGCGTGCCTGCCATCACCTGATCGATCCGTACATCGCGATAGTACGCGGTGAGTGCGTTGGAAACTCGACGCGCGTTGGTCCGTTGTGAGAACGATCCGACCTGCACGTAATACCTGATGGGAGCGCCGATCGGCCGGGTTCCGTCGGGCTGGCTCAGCACGTCGATTCGCACGCGCGCGGTTCCGGGAGTCAGGATTCCAAGCGTGCGCGCCGCCTCATGCGAAAGATCGATCTTGCGGCCTTTGACGTAAGGACCGTGGTCGTTTATTCGCACTTCAACCGCACGGCCGTTATCGAGATTGGTTACCATCACACGGCTGCCGAGCGGGATCACCGTCGAGGCCGCGGTCATCTCTTCCTGATTGTAAATCTCGCCGCTGGCGGTGCGGCGGCCGTCGAAACCGGGACCGTACCACGAGGCGATTCCTGTCATGGAAGATTGCGACGGAGGTTGAGCAACGTGCGGGGCGGAAGGATGAACTGCCGTAGTCGCGGTGGTCGAGCAAGAGGCGCCGGCGATAGATGCGAGCATCGCCGCCGCGAGGATAAAACTGTTGCTTGCCGCTCTGCCTCTCACCACCGCCACCGCTCGCCTCAGATTATAGGGCCGCGCGAGAGGGGTCGAGAAGAACGTCGAGCGAACCGCTCAAGGCGCGGGTGGTGCCCCGGCCGGGAATCGAACCCGGACCTAAGGCTTCGGAGGCCTTCGTGATGTCCTTTTCACTACCGGGGCGGACTACGGAGAGTAAGAAAGAATTATCAGTGACGCAACCCGCACCTTCGAAGCTATGCGGCGTTGCCTTCCGCGCGCATCTGCTCGAGATGACGGCGCTCCGCTTCCGGACGCGTAGCACGTAGTACGCCGGCGAGCTCCTGATGGATGCGTCCGTTGGTCGCGATTATTTGCGCGCCGGCGAGATCGAGCGGCGTCGTGTCCATGTTGGTCACGCTCCCGCCGGCTTCCTGGACCAGCAGCGCGCCCGCGGCGACATCCCACGGCTTGAGCCCGAATTCCCAAAACCCGTCTGTTCTTCCACATGCGACGTTCGCTAGATCCAATGCCGCGGCGCCGGAGCGCCGCACACCTTGCACGTGTGTCATCATCTCTTCCCAGAAGCATAGGTAGAATCGCCGCCGCTCCCGGCGATTGTACGGAAATCCAGTGGCGAGGAGCGAGCTGGCCAGCGTGGTCGCGCGACTCACTCTGATGGGCCTGCCGTTGAGCTTCGCGCCCTTGCCGCGGGCCGCGACGAACAGATCTTTGTGCATCGCGTCGAAAACCACGCCGAACTGGATTCGCGAGCGGTGCTCATAGGCGATCGAAACGCAGAACGCGGGAAACCCGTGCGCGAAATTGGTGGTGCCGTCGAGCGGATCAATGATCCATCGATGGTCGCTGCGATGTTCGTTGGCGCCGCTTTCCTCGGCCAGAATCGAATGGGTGGGAAACGCGCGCACGATGGTTTCGATCACCGCAGCCTCAGCTTCCTTGTCGGCCTCGGTGATCAGATCGAGCGCGTTGCTCTTGCGGGTGGTTTTGGTTTTGTTGAGCCAGCGAAGATGAATCCTGCCGGCGGCGCGTGCTGCGCGCAGCGCAACCTGTTCGATTTCAGCCACGGTCAGGGAACATATTGGAGCAATCGCGCATCGTCCAGATCGGACGCGAGGCCTTACCAGCGCGGAAGTTCACGCAACTCGATGCCGAGGATGTTCTTTCCGATCAGCTCGCGTGCGCGCGCATTCGAAAGCGGATGATTCACGCCGGCGCGCACATCGCGGAAGTAGCGCTCCATCGGAAACTTCTTCAGGTAGCCGTGCGCACCGACGATCTCCATCAGATAATCGACCGCGCGGATCGCGTTGTTGGTCGCGGCGTATTTCGCCATCACCACGCGCGCCAGTCCGGCCTCACCCTGGAAAGATTTGCGATCGGCGAGGTAGTCGCGCGCCATTCCGATATAGAGCGCGCGCGAGGCCGCGATCAATGCCTCCGCGTCGGCGGCGGCGAACTGTACGCCGGGCAAATACTTGATCGGGCGGGGCAGGGCGAGTGGCTTGAAGCGGCCGGTAAATTCCTTGACGAATTTGAACGCGGCAATCGCGATGCCGGTGTAAACCGCCGCGACCGAGAGGCTGAACCAGGTGAACAACGATACCGCGCCTTCCTCGATCGGGCCGATCGGGCGCGACTCCGACATCGCGATCGACGGCACCCGCACGCCCTTGATCACCAGGTCGTGGCTCGCCGTCGCGCGCATCCCCATCGCGTCCCAGGTCTCGATCACCTGCAGCCCGGGTGTGTTGCGCGGAATCAGGAAGGTGGCGGAGCGCGGCGGCGCCGAACCCTCGATAGTCGCCATCACCATGAACAAATCGATCACCGGCGAGAGGCTGGTGAAAGTTTTGCGCCCGTTGAGCACGTGGAAATCGCCGTCCGGTTTCGCCTTGGTCGCGAAATATCCCCAATCGCCACCGGTCTCGGGTTCGCTGATTCCGCCCCCGATGATTTGTTTACCGTGCGCGATAGTCTCGTAGAAAAATTTGTCCTGCGGCCGCAGTCCGTCGGCGAGCTCGACCATGCTGCCGATGCCGAACAGATGCATGTTGATTGCGATCGCGGTCGCGCCACATCCTTGCGCGAGTTCCTCCTGGCATAGCACGTAGTCTTCGAGGTCGGCGCCGAGGCCGCCGCTGTTTTCAGGGATGAGGAGCGCGGTGTAGCCGGTTTCCTTCAAGCGATCGATGTTCTCGACCGGAAAACTGTTGTCGCGATCGTGCTGCGCGGCGCGAGTCGCGAAGTCGCTCGCGAGTTCCGCGGCTAGCGCGGTCAGTTGATGGCGTTTGTGTGACATCTATATGACTCCGGCCCCGATCCGGGGTGGTCAAGAAAACCACAAGTAAAGAAGTTTGGAAATCCGAAAGGCGCGGTTATTTTGCGCCGGGTTGTATGGCGCCGTTCGGTACCGAGTCCGCGGCTTGAGCCAGCATCAACTTCTGCGCGTACGGCATCAGCGTCGAAAATAGATCGACCTGGGAATCGAGCGTCTTGCCCAGCCCGCTCAGCAGTCCCATCACGCGGCTGACCAGCAGCACGTCGCCGGGAACTTCGACCACCGGATTTTTCTTGAGCGTCCTCGGCAACTCCTCGGAAAACTGATCGAGGATCTCCTTGTCGGCGTAGGCTTTGCCGCTTCTGACCGCGCTGCCCAAAAACGCCTCCGACAGCGCGACCAGGGTATCGGGCGATCCGTCGCGGGTGCGAAAACCGAGCTCGGTGAACGCACGCACCATCGCGTCTTTGTCGTTGCTGAGGATCGCGAAGGTCAGGCGCACGAATCCATCGCGGAACTGCGGCGGAAAGTCCTTGGCGAGGCCGAAATCCAGCAGCACCAACTGCGGCCCGGGGCGGACCAGAATATTTCCCGGATGCGGGTCGCCGTGGAAAAAACCGTCGCGCAAAATCTGCGCGCAAAAAACCTCGGTCAGCTTCTGCGCCACCGCATGCTTATCGATGCCCGCGCGCTCCAGCTCCGCTACATCCGTAATCTTGATCCCTTCCATGAACTCCATCGTGAGGACGCGCCGGGTGCTGTACTCGCGATAAATTTCGGGCAACAGCACGCCTGGATCGGCGGCGAAGTTGCGCCGGATGGTGTCGCAATTCTCCGCCTCGTGAATGAAATCCAGCTCCATCGGAATGTACTTGAGCGCCTCGCGCGCGATGATGGTGAAATCGAAATTCGGCTCGAGGTACGCGAACACCTTGAGCACGAAAGCCATGTTGGCGAGGTCCGCGCGCACGATGCCGTCGATGCCGGGGTACTGCACTTTCACGGCGCACAGGCGGCCGTCGTGCAGCCGCGCGCGATGGACCTGGGCGAGCGAGGCCGCGGCGATCGGCTTCGCGTCGAATTCGCTGAAGAGTGCGTTCAACGGCTTGCCGAGCTCGCTCTCGACGCGATGCCTGATCATTTCAAATGGACGCGCGGGTACGCGGTCGTGCAGTCCCGAGAGCGTCGCGACCCACTCGTCGGGGAGGACGTCGGCGCGGGTCGCGATGAACTGCGCTGACTTGATCAGCAGTCCTTCGAGGCTGATAGCCGTGTGATACAGCGCGCGTGCGGCGCGGAGATCCTGGCGGCGGAAGAGTTCGGTCTTGTCGGCGTCGCTGACAAAGCGGGTCCAGAGCTGGATCGATTTGTAACCTGCGTAAATCCGGGCCGCGAGGATCGCGACCGCGGAAAATCGCCGCGCGCGCTCGATTGCGCCCGGATCGCTATCGGAGATAGCGGATGAAGTGAAATCGGCCATACTCATCGGAAGGGTAAAACTCCTGCGCACGCCATTCTAACGGATGTAAGGAGGACAAAGAACCTCGCTAAGATGGCGGACTGTATCGCGCGAACGCATAGAAAAAGACAGAATTATTCCGCACTCGTTGGGGCCGATGGGGATAGCGAACGAAATAAAACCGGCGGTGCCGGGCGCGACGACGAGCACCGCGTCACGCGCCGCGCTCATTGGTGAGGGGCTGACCAAGATCTATGGCGGTCGCGCGGTGGTCGACGGGGTTTCGGTCAACGTCAATCGAGGCGAGGTGATCGGTCTGCTCGGCCCCAACGGCGCGGGCAAGACCACTACCTTCTATATGCTGGTCGGCCTGATCAAGCCCGATGCGGGGAAGGTGACGCTCGGCGCCGACGACATCACCACGCTGCCGCTCTACCAACGCGCGCGGCGCGGAATCAGCTACCTTCCGCAGGAACCCTCGGTCTTTCGCAAGCTCACCGTCGAACAGAATCTGCTCGCGGTGCTCGAGACGCTGCCGCTGAACGAAGAAGAGCGCCAGGCGCGTCTGCAATCGCTGCTCGACGAACTTGGCATCGCGAGGCTGGCCAAATCCAAGGCGGGGGTACTCTCGGGGGGCGAGCGGCGCAAAGTCGAGATCACGCGCGCGCTGGTGCTGGATCCATTGTTCCTATGCCTCGATGAGCCGTTTGCGGGAATCGATCCGATCACGGTGGTCGAGATTCAGCGCATCATTTCGTATCTGAAGGAACGCGGCATCGGCGTGCTGATGTCGGATCACAACGTGTCGGCGACGCTATCGATCATCGACCGCGCGTACGTCGTCTCATCGGGCAAGATTCTGTTTCAGGGGACACCGGCTGAAATCGTGAAAAGCGACCTGGTCCGTCAGGTGTTTCTCGGCGAGCACTTCAAGCTCCCGTAGGAATCAGGGCGTGTACGGGGAGCCGTATCCCGGGGGTGGAAACCCACCGAAACCGCCGCTGCCGAAACCGCCGCCGAAACCGCTACCGAAGCCGCCGCTGCCGAAACCAAAGCTCGATCCGCCGCCGCCGAATGAACCACCCATCATAAGCGGGAGCATCATGATGATTCCCGAACCGCCCAGCGGACTCATGCCCTGATTCATGTATTGCTGTTGATCCGCGGTTTGCTGGTCCTCGTATTTCTGGATATCGGGATTGTTCTGGCCAGGGCTATTATTCTCTGCCGCGCGCGCCGAAGGCGCCGAATTGCCCGCGGGGTTGCCTGCTAGGTCAGGCTCGACCCTCAAGCGGTTGTCGACTTGAGCGCCAGAGTCATTGAGGAACTGACGCGCGCGATCGGCGGCGTCAGCTTTTCCAAACGGAGTTGCCACGTATCCGTAGAGGATGACCTGGCGCGGTCCTCCGTTGGCAGCGAGCACGCGCGCTCCCACCAGAGGTAGCCGCTGCGTATGCAGATAGTCGGTGAGCGCCTGGCTCTGCGCCGAATCGACGGGTGCGTTGCTGTCGAAATGCTGCTCGAGTGTTGCCGATCCCACTTGCGCGGCGCTGGAATTGCTCGCGCCCGCCGGCGTAACCGGGCTGCACGAGGCGAGGGAGATGGTTCCCAGAGCCAGCCAGATGCCCACGATAATTCGAGCAGTCCGGCTCTTCATCATCTCATTCTATGTCCACGTCCCGACTGCCGCAATTGCTCTTCGCGGAGGCGCGGGTTATTCCCTGGCCGAGTGTTATTTTCCGCCGTAACCGAGGTCGCGCAGAAAATCGAGGACGAGCTGATTGAAGACTTCGGGGTTCTCGAAATAGACCGAATGCCCCGCCTGCGGCACGGTCGCGAGATGGGCCTTGGGAAGCACACGCGCCAGCTGGCGAACCATCTCAGGTGCAATCAGCGCGTCCTCCTCACCCACGATGCATAGAATCGGCATCGTTAGCCGCTCACGCACCTTCGCCAGATCGTAGCGGCGTCTCCCGAGCCGAAAGATCGCATCTTCGGGAGGCCGCGCGCCGTAAATCCGCAGAGAGTCGTACAGGTACGCCATCTCGGGCCGGCGCGCGAAATAATCCCGCGCGTAAGTTGGCATCGCGCCGATCGGCGGCTGCGTATCGAGCGGAAGCCGGGCGGCATTTCGCGCCGATGCCATCATCGCGTCCATCTCGGGGGTGAAGATTCCGCCCGGCGTGTCCGCCATCACCATCGCGGCGATGCGCTCGGGATGCTCGATCGCATAGCCGACGATCGTCCATCCGCCCATCGACTGTCCGATCAGCACCGCTTTGTCGATCTTAAGGTGATCGAGCAGCGCGCCGAGATCGCCTGGGTGCGAATCGCAAAAGGTTGCGTCGGGATCGGGCGACATTCCGAAGCTGCGCTGGTCGAGCGTGACGCACTCGTACCATCGCATGAAATATGGAAGCTGCTGCCACCATGAAAGATGGTTCCCGCCGAGGCCGTGGAGGAAGACCAATGCGGGTCCGGTGCCGACGCGTTCGTAGTAGAGCGAGAAGTTTCCGATGCTGACGCGGCCGGGCGTGATGCGCGCTTCCGTCATTTGGGACTCACACTTCGCGGTCGATTTGATCCTCGATAAGGACCGACAGGCTGTCGCGATAGTCGGACGGCCGCAGTTCCGAAAGCAGGCCGTGGGCGATTTTCACCTGCTCGGCCGCGAGCGCGCGCGCCTCCGCAAGCAGCTCGGGCGCCCGTAACAGATTCAGGGCGTGCTCCAGTTTGGCGCCGTCCATGCGCCCGTCATGTTCGAAGAGCCGGCGTACCTCGGGGTCGCGTGTCATGCCGAGCACGACCGGCAGCGAGAGGATTCCCGCGCGCAAATCGGAGCCGACCGGCTTTCCGATTTTCTCTTCCGGCCCGACGATGTCGAGAATGTCGTCGACCATCTGGAACGCGCGCCCGACCGCATGGCCGAGATTCCACATCGAATCGATCGTCTGCTTCGACGCACCGGCCAGATCCGCGGCGACCTGCCACCGGCGGCGAACAACGACGCAGTCTTGCGCGTGATGACCGCAATATAATCGTCGAAGTTAGCCGCGGCGCTGTGCCGCAAGCGGCCTTCCATCACTTCGCCCTCGGTCAGCTGGATACACGCTTGCGCCGCGGTGCGCACCAGGCGTTCCTCGAAGCGGCCGCATAGCTCGAAGGCGCGGCAAAAGAGATAATCGCCGGCGACCAGGAGGTGCCGCTCGATCCATAACGTGCGAGGCCGAAGGTTTTCCGCGGCGCAGGATTCCACCGTCGATGATGTCGTCGTGCAGCAGCGTGGCCGAATGAATCAGTTCCAGCGCGATCGCGGCGTCGATCGCATCCTCTATGTGCGCGTCGCTACCCCCGCAGGCGCGATAGACCAGCAGTATGAAGAGTGGGGCGCAGGCGCTTGCCGCCCGCATCGATCAGGTAATGGCAGATTTCGGCGATGAGCGGTTCATTGGAATCGAGCAGTCGCGAAAGCTTGGCTTCGGCGGCTTGAAGATCCGCCTCGACCACCCGCGGCGGGCTTATCGCTTCGCCGTGGCCGGCGCTTTCGAGCTGGTATGCTTTGGCTTTCTTCACAATATGGTTCTATCGGAACAAATCGCTTTCGGAAGGGCGAATCAACACCTTCGCCGTGCCTTCGAATGGTTGGAATTTGTAGCCGCGAACGAGCACGGCTGGAATGCCCGAGGCCTTTTCCATCAGGAGGCCGGCGGCCGCGGAAAGCTCGTCGGCGATGGCGATTACCGTATGATGCAATTCGCGCCCGCCAAGATCATTCGTGCCGCGCAGATCCAGCATCGGGTCGATCCCGGCGATTCCGATGCAGACTGTCGGTCAGCCCGTCGCGCCACGGGCGGCCAAAGGTGTCGGTGACGAGGACGGCGACGTCGGCGCCGGTGCAGGCGTTTCAGGTCGTCGCGAATCTGCACGCGCCGAAGCGTCAGCGTCTTCCGGCAGTAGACAGCGCCATGTCGTCTGCGAGGCTGTTGGATTCGTCGATGCCGGCGTTGGCGCAGACCCATCCCGGGCCGGTTTCGACGATCAGTACCGCGTTGTCCATCCGCACGATGCGGCTGGTCTGTCGCAGCACCAATTCGACTGCTCGCGGGTCTTTGTCCCATCGAGCGGCGATACTGGCGGGCGAAAGCCGAGGGCTCGATGGTCTTGAGATCGACCATCCGGCCTTCCGCCTTCGAAACGATCTTCTGGCATACGACGACGATATCGCCGTCGCGCAGCGCCAGGCCGCTATCGGTCCAGCCGCCTGCGCGATGAGCGTGGCGAGGTTGTCGCCCGCGTTGACGTCGGGACTGCCTTCGATTGCAGTGAGTGTAATAGAGGCCATGCCGAGCCTAAAGCCTACACCTGAAGCGCGTCGTATAACCACGTCCGCCAGCCGGGCGGCCTTTGAACGGAGTGCGTCATGATGGTATCGGTGGCAATCGCGCGCATCCCGAGCTCGCGAATCGGCTCCAGGTAGCGGCGATCCAGCTGGTCGAGCACGAAAATACCCGCGAAATCCTTATACAGCCGCGCGATCCCGAGCGGCGAGACCTCATGGCCGAGGCCGCGCAGCATCTTGTCGGCGGGGCCTTTGATGGTCTTGCCGCCGACGATAGGGCTGATGGCGGCGACGCGGTCGCGGGCGGCGCCGAGCGCCTTGCGCACGCCATCGAGGCCGAAGATCGGGCCGAACGAGACAAATGGATTCGACGGCGCAAGGATCACTCCGGCGGATTTGCGGATGGCTTCGAGCGCCGCGGGCAGGGGGCTGCGCCTCCTCGATACCGCGCAGCTCGATTTTCTCGACCACGCCGCGCGCGCGGCCCGCGCACGAAATACTCCTGAAACGGGATCGCAGGCCGTCCCTTGAAGTTTTACGAAGGTGCGCACGCGGTCATCGCTCATCGGGAGCACTCGCGACTTGACGCCGAAGCGCTGCCGCGATATCCGCCGTGACATCGCTCAGCGTCGCACCCGTCCAGCAGCCGTTCGGTGCGATAGAGATGAGTCGCGAGGTCGCGGTCGCCGAGATTGAACCACGGCTTTGCCGTAGAAGCGCGCCAACGCGTCGAGCGCGTTGAAACTCTCGCCGCGAGGCCCCATCCGTGACCCGCGATTGCACCACGCCGGCCAAGGTGTAGGTCACGGTGTCCACGTCGGGCGAGACGTGCAGTCCAAAAAAGTGTCTCGTCATCGCCGGTGTTGACGACGACGGTCAGGCGCGCGGCGCGGAATCATCCGCTGACCAGGCCGCGGATGAACTTAGCCGCACCCACTCCCCCCGCAAGCGTGGTTATCCGTGCCATGGCGAGGGAACGATCGGCCGCGCGCCATTGGGAGCCTTTCTGCCGTAGAGCTTTTTGTAGAGCGTGTTGCGTTCGACCGCGACGCGGCCCATCTCGCGCGCCTTCTCTTCGATCAGGTCGACCGGCACGAACTCGCCGGCAGGTTCCACCCGCCTGCGCCGTGATGCTCTCCTCCATCAGGGTGCCGGAGAAATCGTTGCACCCGGCCTTGAGCGTGATCGCTGCGAGATCGACGCCGAGTTTCACCCATGAAGTCTGGAGATTGTCGATTAAGCCCGCGCAGAAACAGCCGCGAGAAGGCGTACATCTGGAAATCCAGCACGCCGATTTCCGGCGGCTTCACCAGCCCCTTGCGGAACAGCACGGTATTCTCGTGGATGAAGCGCAGCGGGACGAACTCGGTGAAGCCGTGCGTGCGCTTCTGGATGCTGCGCAGCAGGTTCAGATGATTGACCACGTGGCGCGGGCTTTCGAGATGGCCGTACATGATGGTCGAGGTGGTCGGACGCCGAGCGAATGCGCGGTGGTAATGATCTCGACCCACGCGGCGACGTCAACTTTTTTGTGGCTCAGAATTTCGCGGATGCTGTCGTCGAGGATCTCGGCCGCGGTGCCCGGAATGGAGCCGAGGCCGGCGTCGCGCAGCATCCCGATGTACTCCGGATAATCCATCCGCACCCGTTGCGCGCCGTACATGATCTCCATCGGGGAGAATGCGTGGACGTGGATATCGGGAAATGCTGACCTTTGATCGCGACCAGCACGTCGCGATATTTGAAAGCCGGCATATCGGGGTTGATGCCGCCCTGCATGCAGACTTCGGTCGCGCCGCGCGCGACCGCGTCGCGCGACTTTCGCGAGCACGACCTCGTCGGGATGGTCGTAGGCGTCGGATTCCCATCTCTGCCGCTTGAAGCCGCAGAACTGGCATCCGACGAAACAGATATTGGTGAAGTTGATGTTGCGATTGACGACGTAGGTAACTTCGTCGCCGACGTCTTCGGCGCGCGCGAGGTCCGCGCACTTGACACGGCGCGCAGATCATCGCCGGTCGCGGTGTAAAGCGCCAGCCCTTCGTCGGGAGTGAGTTCCTTGGCGCGTCGAGGCTGTGCGCAAAGCGGCGCGCACCTCGCGCGAGCATTGGTCGAGCAACGTCTCCAGCGGCGTCGCTTCGATATCGTCGACCCAGTTCCGCGCATATGCTCGAGATTCACGATTAAACCTCCGTGCAACTCGATCCTGCATCGCGCGCATCGATGGCCGGCCTGATAGCCGGATCGACCCATTCATCGTGTGATGTATTCGGGGTAAATCGCGAGCCGCTGGTGTTAGCTGAAAGCCGGACACGCGCACAGCGTTCCGCCAGCCGCTCGAGATGCGGCCATGGCGACTCGGGTTGACGTAGTCGCGGCTGAGCGGCGAGATGCCGCCCCAGTCATTGATACCCGCGCGCAGAAAGAGTTCGATTTCGTGCGGCGACAGATTCGGCGGCGCCTGCACATTCATGTTCTGGCCGAGCAACAGCCGCGCGGTCGCGATCGCGCGCGCCATCTCGAGTGCCTCGGGCTCGGGCGCGTCTTCCATCGGGATACCCGGCTTGGCGCGGAAATTCTGGATGATCACTTCCTGGATATGCCCGTAGCGCTCGTGGCTAGGCGCGAATCGCGAGCAGGCTCTGCGCGCGCTCCGCCGGCAGTGTCGCCGATTCCGATCAGGATGCCGGTGGTGAAGGGGATGCGCAGTTCGCCGGCTTCGTCGATCATGCGCAAGCCGCAGCCGCGGGATCCTTGTCGGGCGCCCATTGATGGACCCCGCCGCTCTGCGCGCAGCCGCGGCGAGATGCTTTCGAGCATCAGGCCCATGCTGGCGTTGAGCGGACGCAGCATCGCCATCTCGTCGCGCGTCATCAGGCCGGCGTTGGTGTGCGGCAGCAGGCCCTCGTCGAGCGCCGTCTCGCAGGCGCGCGCGACATACTCGATCGTGCTGCGCACGCCAAGCGCGGCCAGCGTCGCGCGATATTCCTTGAAGGCAAGCTCGGGCTTGTCGCCAAGGCACATCAGCGCCTCTTTGCATCCGAGTTCGCGCGCCGCGACGCGACCATTCGGCGATCTCATCCGGCGTCATCGTCCACGCGCCCGGATCGCCGGGGTCTTTGCGAAAGGTGCAGTAGGTGCAGCGATCGCGGCAGAGATTGGTGACGGGCAGAAAAACTTTGCGCGAGTAGGTGACGTTGCGGCCCTTGGCGCGGTCGCGCAACTCAGACGCCGCATCGAGGAGATCGCCGAGGTCGGCCTCGGGGCAATCGATCAGCTCGAGGGCGTCGGCTTCGGAGAGTCGCGCGCCCGCGAGCGCGCGATCCAGAATATCGCGAACGGGAGAGTGCGCGCCGGAAGCGGACGCGACGGTACTGCTTAAGCCACCCATTCGGATCGGTTATAGGCCACGGCGACGAACAGGCGCAACCCAGTTGCAAAACAAGACTACAACGGAAGGTGCGTGATCGACGCGGCAGGAGGGAGAAATGTGCGGCGCGCGCCGGGAGCGCGCCACAAGATGCTAGTCGATTCGCTTCTCTGCCGCGGTCGCAGGCGCTACGGCGCCTTTCACGATCAGGTTGTCATGAACTGATTTCACTCCGGCTACCTGCCCGGCAACGAGTCTGGCCTCGGATACTTGTGACTGCGAATCGACGAAGCCGCTGAGATCGACGACGCCCTTGTAGGTTTGAACGTTAACGTCGGTCGCGCTCACGTTCTTGTCCTGCGCGAGGTCGGATTTAACCTTAGCGGTGATCGATGAATCATCGAAATAGCCGCCGGTACTTTCACGAGTCGGAGTTGCGGCGCACGCGACGGCGAATGTCGCCACTCCAGCCGCAAGAACTATCAGGAACGAACGCGCTTTGAATTTAGTCATAGATACTCCCATAACAATTCGAAGGAATCAGATTTGAAACATCATCGAGATGACTGCCGACGGTTTCAGCGTCTAATGAAAATAGATTCCGTTGCCGAAGCCGCCGCCGATCAGCAGATAGACCACCAGAATGACGACGATGACGCCGGCCAGGCCCATCCCACGGCCGCCGTAGTAGCCGCCGCGATAGCCATAGAAACCGCCGCCGCCGAACAGCAAGATCAACAAGACAATCAGAAGCAACATAAACGCACTCCTTTCGGTTATTCAGTTAAGTCAGATTTCGTGGCTGGCCGGTCCGGTCAAACCACGCCGATCAACCAGAGCACTAGAACGACCATCACGATGCCTCCCAAAGAAATAGGCAGATACATACGGCCTCCGCGGGCCTTGCTGGTCGGACTATGGGTTGGTCTAGCGGAACGCGGTCAAAGGCGAGTGGAAGGACCGCTGTACGGGCTGAATCAATTCGGGACTCGATTCGTATGTCGATCCCGACGTGTTCACACTATCTCAGGGGGTGAAGCAAAAGCGATCTCATCTGGTTACATGAAGCACCGACGCAAGCGATTCGAGAGGCAAAAAGGGTAGCTACGCGTCCACTGGCGGCGATTTGCTCAAATCTCGACGAGATCCGCCACATTGCGCGGTCTGAGGCGCGGTTTTTCATCGGCGCGCCTTCCCGTTGATCGATGTGACGCGACGCTGTATGCAGGTCAGCGTCATGAGTCTTTCGCGCAGCATTCGCTGATGCCGATCACGCTCGACCATCTGCGCTCCTTTGCGGTCTCCCGCACCTTATTCACGCCCACTACTCTGCAACGCGCATTGAACCGGATGGGTTTTGTGCAAGCCGATCCGATTCGTGCGCCGGCGCGCGCCCAGGACTTGACCCTGCGCCATCGCGTCAAGGATTACCGGGCCGGAGATCTCGAACGAGGCTACGCCAGCCTCGGTATCGAAGAGGACTTCTTCATCAACTATGGGTTTGTGACGCACGCCATCCATGCGCTGATGCATCCGCGGATGGCGGCGGTGCGCAAGCCCGGAGAGCAATATAAAGATCCGACGCGCGTTCAGTGGCCTGCCGCACGAAGGAAAAAGGCGCAGCTACTGCTCGAGTTCGTGCGCGAACGCGGCGCGGTGCATCCGCGCGAGGTCGATGATCATTTCGCGCATGGCTCGGTAAAGAACTACTGGGGCGGCTCATCCAATGCGACGACGCATCTGCTCGACGCGATGCACTACAGCGGGATGCTACGCGTCGCGCGTCGCGATGATGGCATCCGCATTTACGCGGCCCATCAGCACGGCCTCGGCCCCCTCGATGATGAAGTCGCGCGCCGATCGCAAATCGACACGCTGGTGGATGTGGCCGTCCGCATCTACGCGCCGCTGCCCGCCACAAGCTTGTCGATCCTCGTGCGGCGGATGCGCTTCGCGGTGCCGCAATGGCGCGGCGAGTTGAAGAGCGCGTTGCAGCGCGCGAAGGAGCGGCTAGCGCATACGCACCTGGACGGCGTCGAATGGTACTGGCCTGCCGAGGAAGATCCTATGCGCAGTGTGGCGCCTGATATGGTGCGTTTGCTGACGCCCTTCGATCCGTTGGTATGGGATCGCGATCGCTTCGAGCTGCTATGGGGCTGGACCTATCGCTTCGAAGCTTACACGCCGCCGCCAAACGCATCCGCGGCTACTATGCGCTGCCGCTGCTTTGGCGCGACCGGGTGATCGGATGGGGCAACCTGTCGGTGAAGGGGGGTGAGCTTAAGTCTGAGATTGGCTATGTCGCATCGCCACCACGCGATCGCGCGTTTAAGCGCGAACTTAAGGCCGAGCTGGCGCGCATGCGTTCCTTTCTGAGGATCGAATTGTGAACCGGACGGAGGCGGGGTTTGGGTACTATGGCAGAATTCGGAATCGCGAGAAGCGCGCGGGACGATAGATCTCAAAATCGCGGTGATCGAGCGTGAAGATTCGATCGATGTCGTCGCGTTCCGCGACCCGAACCAGCGCTGCGTCTGCCAGGTCCATTGGCAGATCATGATACTTCTGCATAAGTTCGCTCATTCGCGGCAGGTCGTCTCTGTCGAGTGAGGCCAGCATGACAGCTCCGCTCTGAACCAGTCGCATAAGAGTCGCCTGGCCGCGCTCCACCTGCTTTAGGAGATGACTC
This sequence comes from uncultured delta proteobacterium, assembly GCA_963747115.1. Taxonomy (GTDB): domain Bacteria; phylum Desulfobacterota; class Binatia; order Binatales; family Binataceae; genus DATGKG01. Next base: position 231,230 of record CAVVEB010000012.1, read on the forward strand.
GCTTCCGCCAGCGCCGGCCAAACTGTTGTAAGGGGAGCGTCGAGACGCTCAAAAGTACGTCGGCATCGCAGGTGCCAATCGTCTGATCTATCGATCAGCGCGACGAGTGGACCTGCGTCGACCAGCACGGCGCGCATCTCTCTCCTGTCGCAGCATCTCCGCGAATTTTTCACCGCCGCGGGTCGAGAGCTGCATGCCGCCGCTGTCGCAAGAACCGATCAGATGAGCAACCTTGGCAAATGGGCGTTCACCCCGCGACTTTTTCTCGGTTACCTCGACGTATGCGGCGATCGCTGCGCGCGCGATTTCGGATTTGGTCTTCCCGGTTTGCGCGGCAACGCGATCAACCGAGGATGCGGTGCGGGCATCCAACCGGACAGTGAGGGTACTCACCAAGCAAGAATACTGTATTACAGACTGTATTACAACGGCGGCGCGACTCCGAAACGCTCGCCCGATTGGGCGACGATGGTTGGGACGAAGCGAACTGGCCGAAATATCATGAATGGATGAGGAAAAATCTAGAGACTTTCAACAAGGTCCTGCGACCTATGTTGATAGCGCTGTAGATCGCGGGCGCGGCGTGGTTCTCGCTCCTGGATTTGCGAGAAGCATGCCGCGTAAATGCGGCGCGCGCGATCCTGAGCGGTTTTCAGGGCGATCGATCTCGCACCGTCAGAATATGCGCGCCTTTGTAATAGCGGTCGTACACGCCACCGACGTAGTTCCAGTTGTGGCTCGGATCGAACCAGAGATAGATCTTCGGCAGGAATGGCGCGATCAGAATACCGAGCCAGCCGAAATCCGGCTTCAGCTCCAGCTTCACGAGTTTGCCGGGGTACATCGGCCATTCCTCTCGCTGGGTTGGTACCGATACGGAAATCAAAAGGATTTTTGGCGTGGGTGCACAGTTGAAGGAGTGAAACTTAATCGTTTCGAGCTCTCCCTGCCGCAGCCGGGCCACAATGAACATCAGCTGCGTCGCGCCGGCATACGTATCGGGTGGCACTTCGAGGGTTGCCGCGTGGACCTCTGCGGCGCCATGCACATATTCAGCGCATGAAGCGGCGCCGGATGCCGGATCGAGGCTTTCGACATACTGTGGCGATCCGTCAGCGTTGAAAGACGAGTATTCATGACGAAGGAGGGTGGGCGCTTCGCCCGAAGCTCCCGGCTTCAGGTAGTCCAGCTCGAGGTCGCGAGCGCCATCCAAATAGATGCTCTCACCCCGGATTAGATCTGTGGCATCATTTCTCGAGCGGCTGTACCGCGAGTGGCCGATGATCTTCCTATCGGGGACGCTGAAAATGGTCAGCTTGGTCGCCGAAAAATCGAAAGCAGAGTCGAGTTCATCGCTCCGGACGATGCTGCCGATCAAAGTCAGCCAACCACAAATAAAGGCTATCAGCAGAGAGCGGAAAGTATTCCCGCTGCGTCGATCTCGCCGCATGAGTTCGCCCATGACTGTCCCCTGGTGCGGAATTGATCCTCGGGGCCAAAGTAATGCGTCATATGGTCAGCCGCCAAGCTGCCCGGAAAATCGAAGTTGCCTGAAAGTCGGGTCATGCGACCCACTCGTGGGATATTTTGGGCAAAGCTCCGGCTGGCCTGAGCCTGAACGAAGGGGTGAAACGCCGCCGCGCTCGCGCTACGCTTGGCAATCGGGTAGTAATCGGAAACGCCCAAAGGTCGCGAAATATTGACGGTGACTGAAGTCGCCAAACTCCTGCAAGTACATCAGATCACAATCTATAGACTGATAAGGAGCGGAGGGCTGCATCCGTTCAAGGTAGGCCGCGTCTGGCGCTTCAGTCGAAGCGAAATTCTGGCGGTAGCGGAGAACAGGGTTGTAGCGAAGAATGCCTAAAGTGGCCCCTTTCTACTCACTCAAAGAAGTGAACAAGCAACTGCAGAACCAGGTGCATCACAATAATTCTGCGTGTCCTGTTGCTGGCGAGATACCAGAGCATGATCGGAAGCCCGGAACTGACGGATACAGGCTTTGCGACGAGTGCATCCACTTGAACAAACAGGAACGTTAGTCGCTCAGTTGTCGCTAGGCTGATGCGGTTCACTTCGTGAGCATGCGTAGATACGCTGCCAGAATCAGTGCGCTACGCTCTCCGAAGGTCAGGAGCATGCATTACTGGACAGACACCGGAGTCTCGGAGTTGTGCATCCAAATCTGCGTTGGCAAACCGGCGCTGGAACTCGGCTCGGTTTTGCGGGCTGAAATTCAACTGATGCATCGCGTCGCCTTCGGCGCCGCAAGCAATGCACTCCATTGCTGAACCGTATCACATTTTACTATCGCTAATTTTCACGGCTGGTTCCTTAAAGAACGACGACGATTGATTGGGCCGCTCCTCATTTCAAAACTGGCCACTTAGCGCACGCAGACCGGAGCTGAAACCTCGCGCAGGTCATCCTGCGCGAAGCCGTTGAGGCGGAACGCGGTCGATAGAAGCGAATTAAAAGGGTGGCTGGCGGGAGGCGTGGGCGCGGGACCTCCGCGAAGCGATTCTCCGCTGGCCGCCATTTTTTTGCCGCGATGACGGCGCGGCTCCACGAAATCCCGCTCTATTCGCACCCAAGCTGAGACAACGCTGCTGGCATTCGCCTTGCTCTCCACAGGATGGTTACGCAAGGCGCTCGGATGTTCTAATCTTAGCGCCTGATGGAAAAGAGCATCCTCTACTACGGCGACAATCTCGCGGTACTCCGGGCGGAGATCAAGGACGAATCGATTGATCTCGTCTATCTCGATCCGCCGTTCAACAGCCAAGCCACGTACAACGTTCTGTTCAAGGCTCCGAGCGGCGAGCAATCACACGCGCAAATCGAAGCGTTTGAGGATCGTGGCATTGGGGCGACAGCGCAGAGCGCGCATTCGATGAGGTGATGAGTTCGGGAAATACCGATGCGGCCGAATTGCTGCGCGCGATGCGGTCGTTCCTGAAAGAGAACGACATGATGGCGTATGTCGACAATGCTGGCTATCCGGCTCATCGAACTACAGCGGGTTCTGAAACCACCGGAACTCTGTATCTGCATTGCGATCCAACCGCGAGCCATTACCTAAAGCTTCTCCTCGATGCTGTGTTTGCACCGCAACATTTCCTCAATGAGATTATTTGGCAACGTACAAACGCTCGGAGCACGATCGGTCGATGGCCCCGCATACACGACGTTCTGCTTTTTTACGCGAAGAGTGAGGAGTTCACTTACCACCCGACGGAAATTTTGGTTGGCGGCGCCAAACTTCCGCACACTCTTATAACGGGCATCGACAGGCAGAAGTATCAAACGTATGAGCTAACGGCGCCGGGCCTAACAAAGTTAGGCGAGAGCGGAAAACCTTGGCGCGGATTTGATCCGTCCAAATACGGCCGACACTGGGCCAATTCACAGGCGACGATGGAGGCTTGGGACAAAGTCGGACAGATGCATTGGCCAAAGAAGGGCGGCGCCGGCGGATTTCCACGACGACTGGCCGAGAATCCTTTCGTGGTGAGCGAGCGAACGGCAATCATGGGGGACGTTTGGACCGATGTAGATCGTCTCGATCAAACAGCCAAAGAGCGGCTCGGCTATCAAACCCAGAAACCGGTTCCTCTGCTTGAGCGAATAATAACTTCCTCGTCAGACGAAGAAGACACCGTTCTCGATCCGTTCTGCGGATGCGGCACCACCATTCACGCGGCGCAGAAACTCAATCGGCGCTGGATCGGAATCGACGTTACTCACCTCGCAATTTCGCTGATCGAAAAACGCCTCAACGACGCCTTTCCGGGAATCGAATACGAAGTTCATGGCACGCCGAAAGACCTTGAAGGCGCGCGCGACCTCGCCCTGCGCGACAAGTATCAATTCCAATGGTGGGCCGTTTCGCTGGTGAATGCGGTCCCGTTCGGTGGCAAGAAGAAAGGCGCGGACTCGGGAATCGACGGCATCATCTACTTCAAGAATTTCAAAGACGGCAAACCCGTCACCGAAAAGATCATCGTGTCGGTCAAGGGCGGCGAAAATGTAAGCGTCGGGATGGTCCGCGACCTCGTGGGCGTGGTCGATCGCGAAAACGCGAAGATGGGTTTGTTCGTCACTCTCGCGCCGCCTACCGATCCGATGAACAAGGAAGCGGTAACGGCGGGCTTCTACCAGGCGCCCAACGGCAAGGATCAGTTTCGGAAGATTCAGATCGCCACGATCGAGGACTTGCTCGAAGGTAAGAAGCCGGACCTCCCGCCGCAAGATCCATCGGCGTTTCTGCAAGCGCCGCGTGAAGATGACTCCGAACAACTCGCGCTCATCGGCGGTGGAAGCGCGATCAAGCCCTCGCGGAAGAAGCGACGCTAGAAAGCACATCGCTGCACGGAGGTCCCTCGACTACGGCGGGATGACAATTTAGAAGTCAGATTGGAAAGATCGGAATCGAATTTTCTGAAGATCTTCTCACCTGGTCGTGGATACGAATGGCGACCTTCCTCTCCCAAATGGGCGGGGGAAGACCATCGCTCCGTTGAGGTCCTTGAGTACATGAAAAAGTCGGGCGCGAGCCACGGCCAGTCGGCATCGGAGCTCATCTCGAAAAGAATCGCCGAACTCGGGGACTGGCGCGGGGAAACGCTGGGCAGAATGCGGGGGCTCATCAAGCAAGCAGACCCGGAGGTCGTCGAGGAGTGGAAGTGGATGGGCACTCCGGTTTGGTCGCACGACGGCATCATCTGCACCGGCGAATCCTACAAGAATGTCGTGAAGCTTACCTTCGCCAAGGGCGCGTCGCTGAAGGATCCGGCCCGTCTCTTCAACTCGAGTCTCGACGGAAACGTACGCCGCGCGATCGACATTCACCAAGGAGAAGAAGTTGACGCCGTCCGCCTTCAAGGCGCTCGTTCGCCAGGCGGTCGCCCACAACAGTTCCGGCAAGTCGAAACCTTCGAAGAAAGCCAAGCCCTAAGTGTCCTAAGGGATTCCGCCCCCGAACCGGTCCGAGATCGGGGTGGAACCATGACGAGCATACGGGGAACGAGGGTGAAGCAAAAGCGATCTTATCCGGTTACATGCGGCACCGCGCAGAAGCGATTCGAAACGCAGCAAAAGCATGGCTTTTTGCGCGCCAGGAGCGACATCGGAGCCGCATCGGAGCGCCGCCGAGCAACATCGGAGCAACATCGCGGCAACATCGGAACCGCGTCAAAACAACATTATCGAGCTAATCATTGCGCTTTTCGGCGGCGGTCGGAGGGGCGGCGATCGTCTTGACGATCAGGTTGTTGTGCACCGCTTTTACCCCCGACGCCTGACCGGCGACGCGTGCAGCCTCGGCGGCTTCCGCGCGCGAATTGACGAAGCCGCTGAGATCGACGACACCCTTGTAAGTCTCAACGTGAACGTCGGTCGCGCTCACATTGGAATCCTCGGCGAGATCGGTTTTGACCTTGGCGGTGATGGTGGAATCATCGACATAGCCGCCGGTGCTTTCCGAGGTCGGCGTCGAAGCGCAAGCGGCCGTAAGCGTAGCGACGGCTATCGCCAGCAGCATCACCGAAAAATGGTTATTGAAGATTAGACGATATCGACGGTTCGTTTCGTGCATAAGGTCCTCCCGCAGCTGTCTTACATAGTGATTTGCACGGACATTGAAAAGCCCCAAACGCCTTTTCGGACTGCCACTTCGCGTTGATACGTCCGCTGCGAATGCCATATTCTAAAAAGGTATTTTCAACATCTCAGGCGAAACTCAGGAGCCTCGGCGATGCCTGAAACAGAAGATTCGGAAGCGGAAGTTACTCCGCCGCAGCGCCCTCGGAACGAGAGCGCGCCGCGTGTCGAATATGAGCTGCAGCTTTATTACTGGATGAAGTTGATCCGCGCGTTCGAGGATCGCGTCGCACGGCTCTCGCGCCAGAACAAAATCTTCGGCGGCGTCTATTCGGGCGCCGGCCAGGAAGCGATATGCACCGGCATCTGCGCGCCGCTGCAGCCGGGAGATTTTGTCGCGCCGCTTCATCGCGACCTCGGCGTCTTTCTGATGCGCGGGGCCGATCCGGGCCGTCTGATGGCGCAATTGATGGGTAAGGAAGATGGCCTCTCGCGCGGCAAGGATTCCGGGCTCCACGGCGGCGACCTCGAACACGGCATTTTCGGCTCCACCTCGATGCTGGGATCCTCGCTGCCGGTCGCCGTCGGCGCGGCGCTCAAGTTCAAGATGAAGAAAGAGAAAAATATCGCGGTCGCCTTCTTCGGGGAGGGCGCGGCGTCGCGCGGCGACGTGCACGAGGCGATGAACTTCGCCGGGGTGCATAAGTTGCCGGTGATGTTCGTGTGCGAGAACAACCGCTTCGCGTATTCGACCCCGCTCGAAAAGCAGATGGCGATCGAAGACGTTGCCGATCGCGCTCCCGCGTATGGGTTTCCCGGCCACGTCGTCTCGGGCAATGACTTGCTCGCGGTGGTGGCGCTGGCGGAACGCCTCGCGGATCGGATGCGCCGCGGAAGCGGTCCCGAAATGGTCGAATGCAAGACCTATCGCTATCGCGGTCATAGCGAGCACGACCCCGCGCTCTATCGCGACAAGAACGAACTCATCGAATGGCAAAGCCGCGACCCGATCCCGCTGTACGAATTTTTCCTCGAGAAGAAAGGTCACGAATTGAAACGCATTCGTGAAGAGGTCGACGAACGCGTCAAGCAGGTCGTGCAAGGCGCGGTTGACTTCGCGGAACAGAGCCCGATGCCCAACGCCAGTGAAGCGCTGGAAGATATCTACGCGCCGGCGCTGGGGGCCGCGACGCCTTCGGCCAACGGACGCCGCCAAGTCTAGCCAGCGCATGGAAATCACTTACATCCAGGCTATCAATCAAGCGCTTCACGAAGAGATGCAGCGCGACCAAAACGTTTTCGTGATGGGTGAAGATGTCGGGGAGCTGGGCGGCGCCTTCAAGGCTACCGAAGGACTGCTCGACAAGTTTGGCGAAGATCGCGTGATCGACACCCCGATCTCCGAGTCGCTGATCGTCGGCGCGGGAATCGGAGCGGCGGTCCTCGGGATGCATCCGGTGGTCGAAATGCAGTTCGCGGATTTCATCTCGTGCGGATTCGATCAGATCGTCAACATGGCGGCGACCCTGCGCTATCGCCACGGAGGTCGCGCATCATGTCCGCTGGTCGTGCGCGCTCCCTCCGGCGCGGGCGTCCACGGAGCGCTGTTTCATTCTCAGAATCCCGAGGCGTGGTTCACGCGGGTTCCCGGACTCAAGGTGGTCGCGCCCGCCACCGTTTACGATGCCAAGGGCTTGCTGAAATCCTCGATCCGCGATGGTAATCCGGTCGTTTATTTCGAGCACAAACGCCTGTATCGAAGTCTCAAGGCCGATATTCCGGAGGGCGACTATACCGTTGCGATCGGCGTCGCGGAGGTGCGTCAGCAGGGCACCGATTTGTCCCTCATCACGTACGGCGGCACGCTGAATCAGTCGATCGATGCGGCTCGGATCGTTGAAAAAGAAGACGGCATCTCCATCGAGGTCGTCGATTTGCGTACGCTGTTGCCGCTCGATCGCACCGCGATTCTGGAGACCGCAAAAACAACCGGCAAGGTCCTGATCGTGCACGAGGATCGCTTGACCGGCGGTATCGGTGGCGAAGTCGCCGCGATCATCGCGGAGCATGCGTTCGAATATCTCGACGCTCCGGTGCGCCGCGTCGCAGCGCTGGACGCGCATACCGCGTTCGCTCCGCCGCTCGAACAGGAAATCCTCCCCAACACCAACAAGATTGTCGATGCGATCCGAAACCTCGCGGCGTACTAGATCATGACGGTAGAAGTCACGATGCCTCAGATGGGTGAAAGTGTCGTCGAAGGCACTGTCACCAAATGGCTGGTGAAAGAGGGCGACAAAGTCATCGAGGACCAGCCGCTGGTCGAAATCTCAACCGACAAAGTAGATACGGAAATTCCCTCCCCGAGTGCGGGAATCATTTCGAAGCTGGTCGCGCAGGAAGGTGAGACCCTCGCGGTCGGCGCCGTGCTCGCGGTGATCGAGCCGGCGGCTAAAGCTGATGGCGCCGCGCAAAAGGCGCAGCCACCGCCGCCGCGCGCCGAACCCGCGACGACGCGGCCGCAAGCCGAGCGCGTTGCGCCGCCCACATCGAAGCCGCCATCGGCGCCCGCGCCGCAAGCCGTATCGGCAGCGCCAGCCGCGCAGACAGAACAATCCGACACTGAGCATCGCCGATACTCACCGGTGGTGATCAAGATCGCCGCCGAGCACGGCATCGAGGTGAACCGGATTCGCGGCACCGGCATCGGAGGCCGCGTCAGCAAACGCGACGTCCTCCAGTACCTCGATTCACTGCGCCAGGGCGGCGCGGCCGCGGTCGAGCAGCGCCAGCCCTCGCAGCCGCAACCGTCGCATGCCAATGGCGCCGCCGTGTCGGCACCACGTCCCGCGCTGGCTCCGGCGAAACCCTTCGCGGCACCTTCAGCCGCGAGCGGCGGCGGTTATCATCCGCCGGTCTATGAGCCACGCGAAGGCGACACCGTCGAGCAGTTCAGCCGCCGACGCAAGCTCATCGCGGAGCATATGGTCTTCTCGAAGACCCATTCTCCGCACGTCGGCACGCTGGCTGAAGTGGATCTCACGAAGCTGACGCGCCTCCGCGAGACTCATAAGCGGCCCTTTTTGGAACATGAGGGCTTCGCACTGACGATGCTTCCGCTGGCGGCGGCAGCGACGGTGCGCGCGCTCAAGGAATTCCCGCGCATGAACGCATCGGTAGTCGGTGACTCGGTGGTCACGCGCAAGCAGATCAATCTTGGTATTGCTATGGATAGCGATGAGGGTCTGCTAGTGCCGGTGATCAAGGCAGCGGAGGGAATGTCGGTGACGGGGCTGGCGCGCGAAATCGAACGGTTGCGGCGCAAGGTGCAGGAAAAAAAGATCAGCCCGGATGATCTGAGCGGCGGAAGTTTTACCCTCTCGAATCCGGGCCGCGAAGGAAATCTGTTCGGCTTCGCGATCATCAATCAACCGCAAGTTGGAATTCTGCGAATGGGCGAAGTGAAAAAACGTCCGGTGGTTATCGAAGCCGACGGCGCCGATGCGATCGCCATCCGGACCATGATGTATCTGGCGCTCTCGTATGACCATCGTGTGATCGATGGGGTGTTGGGCAACAGCTTCCTGTATCGCGTCGCGCGCATCATGGAAGAGGCCGACCTCGAGCTTTAGCGGCTGAAGCGAGACCCTGCCGCATGCGGATTGCATGCCGCGAAGCTACTGCGCATGAAAGCAGGGACCGCCGCTATTTCCACGCGCTAATCCGGCGGCATCGCAATTGCTCCGATGCATTTTCGGGTGGTTTTAGCGATGACAAATCAAGCGATCTGCGATAATGAGCCGATCATGGAGGAACAGGTTCGCGAGCGCGAGTGGTCTCGAAAGCGGCCGCGCTACTGTCCGCGATGCGGTCACGAGCTGCTCGCGAACGGCGACTATTGCTCGCAATGCGGGCTTCCGGTTCCGCCCGACGAACGGCTTTACGATGATCCCGATGCCTCGCCGCGATCCCGGTTGCTGGCGCTGATCCTGTGCGTACTGTTCGGCTACTTTGGAGTTCATCGATTCTACGCGGGCCGAATCGTGACCGGAGTTCTGTGGTTGCTCACCGGCGGCCTGTGCGGGGTCGGATACATCATCGATATCGTGCTAATCGCGACCGGATCGTTCCGCGACGTCGACGGACGCCGCCTGGTGTTCTGGGACTAGCGCGCTCAGCCGATTTCTTTCAGCGCGGCGACTACCTCGGCGGTGTGACCGTTCACCTTCACCTTCGGGAAAACCTTGCGAATGATTCCGCCGCGATCGATCACCATGGTCGTGCGTTCGTAACCCATGTATTCACGGCCGTATAGCGACTTCATTTTGTACACGCCGTAGCGCTTACCGACCGCATTTCCAACGTCGGCCAGCAACGGGAAGTTCAGCGCGTGCTTATCGATGAACTTCTGATGCGAAGCTGGGGTGTCTCCGCTGATGCCGACAATTTGCGCGCCGAGCCTGCGAATCAGCTCGAAATTGTCGCGGAAGCTGCATGCCTCGGTGGTGCATCCAGGGGTCATATCCTTGGGGTAAAAGTAAAGGATTAGGTTTTTCTTGCCGATCAGATCCTTGAGCGCGACGGTTTTGCCGGTCTCGTCGGGTAGCTCGAACAGCGGCGCCTTGGCTCCTTCGAGCCTCGCAGCGGCGCCGGATGCTCGGGTCGCCGGCTTGGAAGAAGGTCGTTTTTGAGTAGGTTTTGAGGCCATGTCGATCCTCTTAGTGCATCATTGAGGCGCTTACAATCGCACAGGTTACAAATCGGCGGGTTCTTCGGGAGGGCATAGTTGACGACATCCACAATGCGCTCTACACTTGCGCCACAGTCGAAAGTTAATTCCCGATTAAATGGCCGTTTATACTGAGCTCACGAAACCGTTCCTCAAGGAGCTTGCCGACGATTACGGCTTGGGGCGCGTCACCAGCTTCTCCGGAATTCCCGAAGGTTCGATCAACAGCAATTATCTGCTGGAGACGGCCAAGGGCCGGTTCCTGCTTCGGATCGATGAAGTCAAGGGGGAAAATGAACTTAAGCGCGAACTCGATCTGCTGACCTTTCTGCGCAAGCATTCGTTTCCCTGTCCGCATCCGATGCAAGATCGGATGGGCCGTTTTTATCGCACGTTGAATCATAAGTGCGTCTCGATGTTTCGTTTTCATGAGGGCAGGGTGCTTATCCCCGAGCGTCTCAAGCCGAGCCAGTTGGAGACTATCGGGCGGACGCTGGGCGAGCTGCATGTACTCGGCAAGGCCTACAAGAAGGGCATCGACAACCGCTTCAGCTTCGAACGCATCGCCGATCTGTACCTGAGTGTGCGGGCCAAGCTGCCGAATTATTTTCGCAAGATACTTCGCACCCTCGACGACGAAGTCGACTACCTCACTCGCTACCTGGAAGGAAAACTGCCCAAGGGCGTGATTCACGGCGATCTCTTTTGCGACAACATCCTGTTCCGAGGCGAGAAGCTGGTCGCGATTTTAGATTTCGAGGCCGCCTGCCGGGGCAAATTCATCTTCGATATCGCGACCGCGGTAAACGCGATGTGCTTTGTCGATGCCGAATACTCACTCGACCGCTTTCGCTATTTGCTTCATGGCTATGAATCGGTGCGCACCCTTTCGCTGGCGGAATGGGACGCCTTTCCCAATGAACTGCGATACTCGTCGCTGCGCTTTACGGTGACGCGCCTGCACGATTTTTTTCTCACTCCTTCCGACGGTATCCGCCGCATCGACAAAGACTTCCGCGAGTTCTTCGATCGCTTGAGGGTGCTTCGACGCGAACGCGAAGGCGGCATGGAGCCGCTGCTGATGGCGATGGCGACCGGATACGATTACCGCAAGTATCAGAAGGTGAAGGCCAACGAGCGGCGTCAGGCCTAGGCCGCACGTCTCCCGCCACGCGTTGACATGAACTCTCACGCAGCTGCGATCTCGCAGGCCGAGGGCGGCGCGGTCCGCAAAATCTCCGGCGACTACCGATGAGCGAGCTGTTCGATAAACTAACGCATCATGCGCCGGCGTTATGGGTCGAAGTGGGACCGCCGCGTGGGGTCAATCCCGAACCGCTGCTACGGCGGCTTGCGGCGTTGATCGGACATGTCGACGCGATCAATCTCACCGACAACGCGCTCGGCAAGGTCAAGATGTCGAGCCTCGCGTTCGCCTCGATCATCAAGCTGCGGCTGGGGACGGCGGTGGTGCTGAATTTCTCCTGCCGCGATCGCAATCGTCTCGCGCTCAAGTCCGATCTGCTGGGCTCGGCTGCGCTCGGAGTCGATGCGGTAGTCGCACTGACCGGCGACAAGATTCCCGAAGGCGATCCTTCGGGTGCGCGCGCTGTGCACGACCTCAACGCGTTCGCGCTCCTGCGGATGGTGGGCGATCTGAATCGCGGCGATACCGGGGAAGGGAAGTCAATTCTCAAAATGCTTCCAGGCATCATCGCGGGTGGCGTCGCGAATCCCAATCGAAAGAATATCGAGCGCGAATTTGAGCTGCTCCAGCGTAAAGCCGAAGCGGGCGCGCGGTTCGTGATCACACAGCCGATTTTCGAGGCCGAGACGGCGCGGCGGTTTCTCAAACGCGCCAACGCACTCGGTTTGAAAACCGTATTTGGCATCCTGCCGGTGAAGCGTGAGTCGATGGGCGCGTATATGCAAAAAAACATCGCCGACTTGAGTTCCGTCGGGAGTCACTTGGTGGGCAAATTCGCCGGCATGAGCGAGCAGCAAGTCCGCCGCAAATCGATCGATGAAAACCTGGCCCTGATGAAATTGATTGCCCACGAAGTCGCGGGCTTTAACATCATGAGTGGAGGCGGACCTTCACTCGCGATCGAACTGGCACTGGAGTTCTCCCAATGGCGCAAGCAAAGCGGCAACTCGCCTCATCCATAAGCAATGGCGCTCAAGTAAAGGACCCATCGGAGCAATCGCGGGCCGAAGACGCGGTCCGCACCCTCCTTCGCTATATCGGAGAGGACCCCGAGCGCGACGGCTTGGCGAGAACTCCGTCGCGAGTAGCTAGCGCATTGCAGTTTCTCACGCGCGGCTACGCGCAGGATCCCAAGACCGCCATCAACGGCGCGCTCTTCAGCGAGGCCGAATATCAGGAAATGATCCTGTGCAAGGATCTGGATTTTTATTCGCTCTGCGAGCATCACATGCTTCCGTTTTTCGGCAAAGCCCATGTCGCGTATCTGCCGCATCGCCGCATCGTCGGCTTATCCAAGCTGGCCCGAATGGTGGAAATTTTCGCGCGCCGGCTCCAGGTGCAGGAACGCCTCACGCGGCAAATCGCGCAGACTCTCATGAGCGAGATCGAGCCGCTGGGCGTCGCGGTGGTGCTGGAAGCCGAGCATATGTGCATGCGGATGCGCGGAGTCGAAAAGCAGAACTCGGTAGTCATGACGTCGGCGATGCTCGGGGTGTTTCGCAAGAATCACGAGACGCGCCAGGAATTCATGAACCTCATTCGCAAGGCGAACTAAGTTGATGGGCACGGACTCTGATGCCGCACTCGACGCGCTCGGCCGCTATGCGGTCCGCTATGTCAAACCCGGCCAGACTATAGGGCTCGGCACCGGCAAGGCTGCCAGCGCGTTCATTCGTGCGCTGGGCGCGAGCGGGATTAAAGTGCACGGTGTGCCAACCTCAAATGCCAGCGCGCAACTTGCCCGTGAATCAGGAATCGAAATTGTGAGCCTCGCGGATGTCAAGAAACTCGATGCCGATTTCGATGGCGCCGACGAGGTCGATCCGCGGCTCAATCTGCTCAAGGGATTCGGCGGAGCGCTGGTCCGCGAGAAAATCGTCGCCGCATCGTCGAAGAAGTTCATTGTGCTGGTCGGTCCGGAAAAGCTTTATCCGCGACTGGGCGCGCGCAAACGGCTTCCCGTGGAGGTGGTGCCTTTCGGACGCCAATTGGTGACTCGGGAAGTGGCGAAGCTAGGTTTGAAGGCCGCGGCGCGCAAGAACTCAGACGGCAGCGAGTTTGTGACCGATAACGGCAATCCAATCCTCGATTGCGCGGTGCGAGAGATCCGCAACCCCGCGAGTTTCTCGAGCGCGAGTTACTCGCGATACCAGGGGTCATTGGTACCGGATTGTTCATCGGGATGGCTGATCTGGTCCTGGTGGCGTCCGAGGACGGCGGACCTCCTCGCGTTTTGCGCCGGAAAACCTAACCCCTAGCCCCTTCCCTTGAAGGAAGGGGGAATCTGAGTGTGTTTGAACGGACAGGTCGTTATCTTTCAGACTCTCACTCCAATTCTTCAGCGCCCCTTCCCTCAAGGGAAGGGGCCGGGGGTTAGGTCGAATGCCGCAACGCAGACATCCTGCCGGAATCGTCCAAGGCCAGCCAGTTTCGCCGCGCAAGCTCGTATTCGCGAAGCAACTACGCCGCGAAATGACGACTGAGGAAAGAATACTTTGGGATCGCGTACGGCGAAATCGCCTCAACGGTATTCACTTCCGCCGCCAACAAGTGATTGCGGGTTACATAGTCGATTTCTATTGCGACGCCGCAAGGTTGGCGATCGAGCTTGATGGCGCCGGTCACGCCGTCGACGACGACGCGGTGCGCGATCGCGAGCTCTCTAGGGTTGGAGTCAGAGTGCTGCGAATAAAAAATCGTAATCTTCGAGAAGACCTGGAGTCAGTTCTCGAACGAATACTCCGCGAAGCCTGCGAATTGAGCGTCGGAGCGTGCATATCGAAGACCTAAGGCTTGAACATCGCCAGCGCGTTCGAGGAGATCTGGAACGCATCTATCGCGCCGCTGTCGACGCGGTCGATCCCGCCAAGCTTACTGCACGCGCCCTCGAAGGCGGCATTCCGGATGCTTCGCGCGTATACGTGCTGTCGGTGGGGAAGGCTGCGGTCGCCATGGCTTCGGTCCTCGCCACGCGATTGGGGGATAGGCTTGCCGCCGCGACGGTCGTATCGGCGGGTGCGGCGCCGGCACAGCCTTCCGATTCACGCATCAAGTATTTCGAGTCCTCGCATCCTCTCCCGTCGGAAGAATCGCAGGCCGCCGCGAAAGCAACGATCGCAATGCTTTCCCTTGTCCATCGGGACGATCTCCTGGTCGTCGCCGTGAGTGGTGGAGCTTCGGCGATGCTCGCGTTGCCCGCCGATGGGATTGCGCTCGCGGACAAGATCGCACTGACCCGGTCGCTGCTTCGCAGTGGAGCTTCGATTCGCGAATTGAATGCCGTGCGCAAACATCTGTCGGCGATTAAGGGCGGACGGATGCTTCATGCGTTGCGCGGCGCGCGCGTCGTCAGCCTGATTCTGTCCGATGTGCCCGATGACGATTTGAGCACTATCGGCTCCGGACTTACCGCGCCGGATCCAACCACATATGGTGACGTAATTTCGATTCTGAAACGCCGCCATTTGTGGGGTCGCGCGCCGGAATCGATCCGCGATCATTTGGAGCGCGGAAACGCGGGTCAGGTCCCGGAGACTCCCAAGCGCGACGATCCGACTTTCGCGAAAGTCACCAACCTGATTGTCGGCGGCAATCGCACCGCGCTCGATGCGGCCGAGGCCGCGGCGCGCGACCTCGGTTACGCTGTCGATCGGTCGCAAGAGTTGCGCGGTGAGGCCAACGATCTTGGCCGCTCGCTGGCTGCCCATATGAGCGCGCTCAGCGGCGATCGTATCTCCGTTATCGGCGGCGGCGAGCCTGTGGTTACGGTGCGCGGGTCTGGTATGGGAGGACGCGCGCAGCAAGTCGCGCTCGCGCTTGCGCTGGAGTTGTCCTGCACTTCGCCCGACCGGCGAATCGCAGCGCTGTTCGCAGGCACCGACGGAATCGACGGTCCAACCGACGCGGCCGGCGCGTTCGCGTTTCCCGACCTCGTCGGGCGGGCGCGCGATCGCAATCTGGACGCCGAAAAAGCGCTCGCCAACAATGACGCCTATCATCTGTTCGAGAAGACCGGCGATCTGTTTTCACCCGGCGCTACCGGAACCAATGTCGCGGACATCTTCATCGGACTGATAAACTATTGAGTGATGCCTCAACTGAAGCGGTACAAAGTCCCGCCCGACGGCGCCCCAGTTCGCGAGGGCGCGCGCACTGTAACTCTGATTCCCGGTGACGGCGTTGGTCCCGAGGTGATTGGCGCGGCGGTCGCGGTGGTTGATGCGATTGGAGTGAAGATAAGTTGGGACCGTCAGACGGCGGGTGCGGCGGCCGTCAAGCGTTACGGCTCTCCGGCGCCGCCGCAACTTCTTGAATCGTTGCGAAGGACGGGCGTAGCGCTTAAGGGCCCGCTCGAGACTCAGGTCGGCGAGGGCTATCGCTCGATCAACGTTTATCTTCGGCGCGAGCTGAACCTCTATGCGAACATCCGGCCGACCCTGAGCTTCCCTGGCGTCACCACCCGTTTCAAGAACGTGGACCTGGTGATCGTTCGCGAGAACACTGAGGATTTGTATTCCGGTATCGAGCATCAGGTGGCGCCCGGAGTGGTCGAAAGTATCAAGGTGATCACCGCGCGAGCTTCGCGGCGGATCGCGCGCTTCGCGTTCGAGTACGCGCGCAAGAACCAGCGCAAGTCGGTTACCGCGATACATAAAGCCAACATCATGAAGCTTTCGGATGGGCTGTTTCTGAAATGCGCACGCGCTGTCGCGCGCGATTATCCCGATATCGTGTACACCGAGCAGATTGTCGATGCCGCCTGCATGCGCCTGGTCACGGAGCCGACTTCGTTCGACGTTCTGCTGCTGGAAAATCTCTATGGCGATATCGTGTCGGACTTGTGCGCCGGTCTGGTCGGCGGGCTCGGGGTGGTGCCGGGCGCCAACTATGGCGTGCGCGGCGCAATCTTCGAGGCGGTACACGGGACGGCGCCGGATATTGCCGGCAAGAATCTGGCGAATCCAGTCGCGGCGATTTTATCGGCCGCCATGTTGCTCGATTACCTCGGGCATCCGCAGGCTGCGGCGCGCGTGCGCGACGGGGTAAGTACGGTGTTGAAATCCCACAAGATGGTGACGCGCGACCTTGGTGGCAAGGCGAGCACCACGGACATTACCCAAGCGGTCATTCGCGCTATCGGCCAGGCTGCTTTACGGTGACTCCTTCATCACTAGCCGGATTCGCGCGTGACGAAAGCCTGGCGCGAATGGCGCGCGAGGAATTCGATCTGTGCGTCGTCGGCGCCGGCATCAACGGCGCCGCGATCGCGCGTGACGCGGCGATGCGCGGCCTCAGCGTCGCATTGATCGACGCGGGAGATTTCGCCGGCGCTACTTCGTCGCGGTCTTCAAAACTTATTCACGGCGGTTTCCGCTACCTGCCGCAATGGCAGTTCAGGCTGGTTTATCATGCGCTGCGCGAACGCGAGCGGCTGCGGCATCTGACCGCGCCCCATCTTGTGCGTCCGCTCCGGTTCCTGTTTCCGCACTACCGCGGCCGCGGTTTTAGCCCTCGCGTTATATCGATGGGGCTATGGCTTTACGATATCTTCGCGCGCATCTCCTGGTCTGAGCGCCATCGCACCTTGAGCTCCAAGGCGGCACTGCGGCGCGAGCCTAACCTCGAGGCCTCGGGTCTGACGGCGGCGTCGCTCTACTACGATGCGTGGGCGGACGATGCGCGCCTCACCTTCGAGAACGTACTCGATGCGGGACTGCACGGCGCGGCCGTCGCCAACTATGTGCTGCTGGAAAATTTTACCAAGGAAGAAGGACGCATCGTTGCGGCGCGCGTGCGCGACGTCGTCAAGGATCAACGAATCGAGTTGCGCGCGCGGGTTTATGTCAACGCGGCCGGTCCCTGGCTTGACGACATTCGCAGGCTCGACGATCCGGCCGCGAAGCCGAGTGTGCGGCTCACCAAAGGGGTGCATCTGGTGGTACCGATCCACGCCTTCCCGATCAACGAGCCGATCGTACTCGACGCCGATGCGGGCCGAATTGTCTTTGTGGTGCCGCACGATCGATACGTCCTGGTCGGTACTACCGACACCGATTATTCCGGCGACCGGCTCGCAGTGAGCACCGATGCCGAAGACATAAAGTATCTCTTTAATGCAATTCGCGAGGCTTTTCCTACGATATTCCTTACCGATGAGGACGTCGCATCGAGTTTCGCCGGCCTGCGCGCGCTCGTGATTGGCGACGGTACCGATGCGCCATCCTCGGTTTCCCGTGAAGAAACTATCCTCGAAAGTGTGACCGGGATGTTGTCTGTTGGTGGTGGCAAGTTGACTACGCATCGCCAAATTGCTGAAAAAGTCGTCGATCGGTGCCTGAAAAAGCTCGGAAAGAGCGTCCGACGTAGCCCAACCCGGACCGCGCCGCTTCCCGGGGCACGTCCGCTGGCCGATCACAGCGACGCGGCGCCCACACTCGACCCCGAGGTGGCAAAGTTCCTTCGCGAGCGTTACGGAACCCGCGCCGAGCTGGTCGAGCGCATCGCCGCCGAGCGCCCCGAGCTCGCCGCCGTGCTCGCTCCCGATTGTCCCGCCATCGGTGCCGAAGTTATCCATGCGATTCGCAACGAGATGGCGCATTGTGTCGCCGATTTTATTGTTCGACGGACCTCGCTCATCTGGCGCTATCCGATCGAGGCTGAGGCTGCGGCGCCTGCTGTGGTAAAAATAATGGCGGCCGAATTGGGATGGGACTCGGAGCGTCAGGCCGCCGAACTTTCCGGATTCGTAACCGACTTGAAACGCCGGCGCGCGGCCTGAATCTTTTTGCGATGGCGAAGCGGGAATCGCGCGAAGGACTGAAGTTGCGCGCCGCGCGCCTCGGCGAGAGTCTGGCACGTCTCTATCCCGAAGCGCGCATCAGCCTCGATTTTGCGACTCCATGGCAGTGTCTCGCCGCGACGATTCTCTCCGCGCAATGCACTGATGTTCGCGTCAACCAGGTCACGCCGGCGCTGTTCGCGATATATCCCGATCCGTCCGCGATGGCTATCGCGAATCCGCGCGATATCGAGCGAATGATTCTCACCACCGGATTCTTTCGCCAGAAAACCAAATCGCTCATTGCCGCCGCGCAGGATATCGTCGAGCGCTTCGGCAATCGGCTCCCCGACACGATGGAGGAACTCGTCACCTTGCGCGGAGTGGGCCGCAAGACTGCCAATGTCGTGCTCGGCCACATCTATGGAAAACCCGGAATGGTGGTCGATACCCACGTGCGCCGCGTATCGTTTCGCCTTGGCCTGACCGCGAGCCGGGAGCCGGGTGAGATCGAAGAAGATCTCTGCGCGATTTTGCCGCCGCGCGATTGGACGCCTTTTTCGATGCGATTGATTCTTCACGGCCGCCAGGTCTGCAAAGCGTCGGCGCCACGATGCGATCAATGCGCGCTGCTTTCCGATTGTCCGCGGCTCGGCGTCAAAGTTGCCACCGACAAAGCGCGCCCAGGCCGACGGGTTTGAGACAAATATGAAAAGTAATGTCGCTTCAGGGCTGCCCGGCCCAATGGCCGAACTTATCGAGCGACGGATATTTTTCTTGCGTGGCCATCGGGTCATGCTCTGAGCGGCGATCTAGCGCGTCTATATGAAGTCGAGCCGCGCGCGCTCATTCAGGCGGTAAAGCGGAATCTCGCGCGGTTTCCCGAAGACTTCATGTTCCAACTTAACGCGGGGGAGTTTCACGCTTTGAAATCACAAATCGTGATTTCAAGTTGGGGCGGGCTCCGCCGCGCTTCCCCTTACGCCTTCACCGAGCAAGGAGTCGCAATGCTTTCGAGTGTCCTGCGAAGTAAGCGCGCCATCAATGTGAACATCCAGATTGTGCGAGCGTTTGTCAGGCTCCGCCAGATACTCGCTTCCAACGCTGATCTCGCCCGGAAGCTCAACGCGCTCGAGAAGAAATACGACACGCAATTCAAGGTTGTCTTCGACGCTATCCGCGAACTGATGATGCCTCAGGAGCCCAAGCGGCGGCGAATCGGCTTTTGAGGGTTTGAAGAAACAAAATCTGCGAAACCCGAACTGAGCTTCGCGCTTCCTGGGTGAATAACCCGGGAAGTCTGAAACCTACGCGAGGTTTCAGTTCTGCTTCCGCACGCTACCCGTCACGATGGAAGTTTTGTTAGAAATCGATAGCTTTCCGAAGCAGAGAAATCGCGAGCATGGCGGACCTTATTCTTTCAATCGATCAGGGCACCACGGGCACCACCGTATTCGTCATCGATGGGGGAGGGCGGATCCGTGGCCGCGCCTACGGCGAAATCCGTCAGTACTATCCGAAGCCGGGATGGGTCGAGCATGACCCCGAGGAAATCTATCGCTCGGTAGTTCGCCTCGCGAAAAAGGCGCTGAAGGCGGCGCGCACCGCGATCACGGCGGTCGCGGCAATCGGAATCACCAATCAGCGCGAGACCTTCGTAGTTTGGGAACGCAAGTCCGGGCGTCCGGTCTATCGCGCGATCGTATGGCAATGCCGCCGGAGCGCCGAAATATGCCGTGCATCTGAGTGACCGCGAAAACGACGTCACCGCACGCACCGGCCTGCTGCTCGATCCATATTTCTCGGGCACCAAGCTCAAATGGATGCTCGAGCCAACGCCCGAACTGCGCAAACGCGCGCGCGCGCGGCGAGCTGTGCTTCGGCACCATCGATACCTGGCTCATCTTCAAGCTTTCGCGGCGGTGCGGCCTTCGTCACCGATTACACCAACGCGTCGCGCACCATGCTCTTCAACCTCGCAGCGGATGGCGTGGGACGCCGCGATGCTGGCGATGCTCGGCGTGCCCGATCGAGATGCTCCCGGGCGCGGTAAGCTCGCGCGGTCCTCTGGCCGAGGCTGCGCCTGGCACGATCGGCGATCGCGCGCGATACCGATCGGCGCGGCAATCGGCGATCAGCAATCGGCGCTCTTCGGACAGGGCGCCGTCGAGCCGGGCGAGGCGAAGTCCACCTACGGCACCGGCGCTTTCCTGCTGATGAACACCGGGACGCGCCGTGTCGCGATCGCGAAACCGGCTGCTCACGACCATCGCGCTGGGCCCGACAGGCGAGCCGGCCTATGCGCTGGAGGGGTCGGTCTTTATCGCCGGCGCGGCGATGCAATGGCTGCGCGACGGCATGCGGCCTGGTCAAGAAGGCCGCCGACAGCTTACGCGATCGCGCGCAAGAGCCGCACCGCGCGATCCCTACTGGTGCCGGCTTTCGTCGGCCTGGGCGCGCCCTACTGGGATAGCGGGGCGAGCGGCGCGATCATCGGCATCACGCGCGGCACCACGCGCGAGGACATTGTCCGCGCCGCCCTGGACAGATCGCGTACCAGGTCCTCGACGTCATGCGTGGCGATGGAGAGTGACACTGGCGAGCGAATCCGGGAGCTGCGTGCCGATGGCGGCGCGGTATCGAATCCGTACCTGATGCAATTCCAGGCCGATCTGTTGGCCCGCCCGGTGGTGCTGCCCAAGATCGCCGAAACCACCGCGCTCGGCGCGGCGATGCTGGCGGGATTGGCGGCGGGCGTATGGAAATCGGCGGCGTCACTCGACCAGCTGCGGCAGGGCGGCAAGGTCTACCGTCCGAAAATGCGCGGCGACGAACGCGAACATCTCCTCGCCGGATGGCACGCGGCGGTTTCGCGCGTACTAACCCGGCGATGATAGGATTCCCGCATGGACTCGAACAGCAGACCGACGGCTTCGCTGCTTTTTCCGGCGCAACATGCGGAAGCGGCGCGCGCGCTTGGGCGCGCGTTCATCAAAGATCCTACGTTCAACACAATTATGCCCGAGCCGATCGAACCGGTTGAGCGAGCGCGGCGGCTCACCATCTTCTTCGAAGGGATATTGGGAATTCAACGCCGAAGTGGCGAGCCGGTGTTCGGGGTTACGATGAACGGAAAGGCGGTCGCCGCCGCTGTGGTCGATGGAACCGGCGAGGTATCGGTTCCGGCGCTGCTGCTCGGCGGGCTATTCAGACTACCGAAAGTCATTCAGGGCCTCGGACTTAGCGGCACGATGCGCGGCATCCAGATAATGAACGAGCTGGCGAAGAATCATCCTCACCAGCCGCACATCTACCTGAATTTCCTGGGAGTCGATCCTGAATTCCAGCGGCAGTATCACTGCGGCAGTGTCCTGCTCGAGAATCTGCGCCAGCTCGCCACCCAGCGGCCGTCACTATGCGGCGTGTATCTGGAGACCGCGACCGAAGAAAACGTCGCCTACTACTCGGCGCGCGGATTTGAAGTATTAGGTGAGCTTCGGCCGCTCGGCTGCAGGATGTGGCGGATGCTGCAGCGGCGCCAATAATCAGGCAGGCGGCGTCGGCGCAACGATACTTCTCGGCTTGAGAACGGTGACGCACAGACCGTGCGACGTCCATCCCACATCGAAACCGATGCTGTCACCCTCGCGGAGCAATTCGATACCGGGGGCATTGCCGCCGATCTCAGCACCGACTACCGATACATAGGGAAACTGGAACGGGATTTCCTTGCCGGTATTCGAGCGGACCACCCCGCGTCCGCGGGTGCGGTCAAGGCGCATAATCATTCCGGGATAGAAGTTCCCGGGAAAACGATCGCTGTCAAAATCGTCGCTCACGCCGATCGATTATATTCCGGCTCGCCCAAAATGATAGCCACGCCAGATTACCGCCGATCAGAACGACATCGATCGATAGCTAGAGGGGCAGGGCGGTGCGAAACAGAATGAATCGCCCGAGCATCTCGCCGACGACCACTGACATCAGCGCGATATAGAGCAGCCCCGTGGCCGCCATGGTTTGCGGAATCTTCAAGGTCTGCCAGCACATCCACGCCAGCACTAACGAGGCTATGGGACCGAGCACTATCCGCATCGCAAAAAGCGCGAGGTGGTAGTCGAACAGCCCCGCAATCGCCGAGGTTGCCGCGTGGCCGCCGAACAGCGCCAGAACCGCCAATGCGATTCCCATCGCAACCACGTCTGCGACCAGCGCGACCGCGAGCAGGAACACGAAACTGCGCAGGTACGCCACGTCCATCCCGAGGTCTATGAGGTACCAGTGACCGAACATCATTGCGCCGCTGACCAGGCCCAGCACTATCGAGGAGGTCACCGCGGTTATGACATAGGCAACGGTGCCGATGGCGCCGAAAGAGGCCGGCTTGAGGAGCAAGACGGCCGCGATCAGCGCGGCCAGGCCTGCGATCAATGCTGTGCTGAAACTCCGCGCCCGCATCCTCCCGTTGTCGGTCCAAAGCGTGATCAGATACAGCACGAAGATGACGCTGAATACCGCCCACATCGCGCAAACGATCCAGAGGCTTAACGGGCTGGGCTCGATGCTGGTGGTTGCGCGCCACGCCAGCAGTCCGATACCAATGGTGGTCATCAGGGCTGAGGCCAGGTAGACCGAGGCGGTGGATTTGTAGAATCCTCGCTCGATTTTGAAAAATGGCGGCACCGCAAGCGCGAACATTCCGCCCCACGAGAGTTCGCCGAAAACCAGCAAGAAGCAGACTGCGAATTTTGTCACGCCGCGATTGTAGCGGGCACGAACAACGGGCGCATCCGTGCTGAGCGCGGGCAAGATGGATTGAAGTGCCGGCCTATATTAGACAAGCTTCCCGGCAAAGAGTTAAATAAGAAATATAATCCACTTCGAAGGTTCAGATGGGGACGAACATGCTACTAAAATGGTTGAGCAGGTCGATTCTGATTGGCCTCGCGGCTATTGCCTTGTCGGCGTGTGCCGCCATCCAGGCCGAACAGCAGGAGCGCGAGCAGAAGCAACAGGTCGCGAACCAAAAGCTCGACATCACGCACATCTATGTCACGCCGGACGACGCGCCGTCGAACAAACCGTACACAGTCCTGGGTGACGTCTCGTACAACGAGCCGTTTAGTCCCGACGCCATCAGCGAGGGCAAAATCAAAACCAAGCTCAAGGACCTGGGTTACGCGAAGTGGCCGGATACTCTCGACGCGTTGGTGGACGAAAAGACCGATGTCTCCGACGACGGCAGCACGGTCAAGGTTTCAGCCAAGGCGATTCAATTC
The DNA here is from genome assembly GCA_963747115.1 of uncultured delta proteobacterium. Lineage (GTDB taxonomy): Bacteria > Desulfobacterota > Binatia > Binatales > Binataceae > DATGKG01. Next base: position 254,824 of record CAVVEB010000012.1, read on the forward strand.
GAGTCTTCGACCGATCGCGAGATGCTGCACCATATGAACGAGGGCATGGTCGCGTCGCCGAGTGATAGTCAGTAGGTCGGCGAATCGGTAACGGGTTTTCTTTTCAGAAAGACGGGCGGGCCTGAATCGCGGGTGCGTCCGTTTTTTTTTCCAGCGGACGGGGCAGGGTGGATTCAGGATGCGAGCAGTTGATCGAGCTTGCCGGCCTGATCGAGCGCCTTCAGTTCCTCGTAACCGCCGACAATGGCGCCGTTTATGAAGATCTCCGGAACCGTGCGGCGACCGCCCGCAAGCTCAACCATCTTCCGGCGCAACTCGGCGCTATCGCTTACGTCGATCTCATCGAACGCAATACCCTTGCCTTTGAGCAGCGCCTTGGCGCGGACGCAAAACGGACACGAGGTTGTTGTATAAACTTCGACTTTAGCCACTTCATGCCTCCATCAACATTCTGACCTGACCCGCGCAGCCATTCCACCCGTAAATATAACCATCGCCACGATTATTTCAGGATGACGGATCGCGGGCCGCGCCGGATCTCACCGATGACATAGGCGGCGCACTTTCGACGGCGCAGCAGAGCTATCATCGCGTCGGCCTCATTGCGCTCGACGATCGCGATCATGCCGAGGCCATTGTTGAAGGTGCGATCCATCTCGCGCCTGGCTACGATTGCCCAGCCGCGCGATCATCGCGAAGATCGGCGGCACCGGCCAGCTTCCGCGTTTGATAGGCTCGCGAGAGCCCGGCGGGATCACGCGCGGCAGATTCTCGATCACTCCGCCGCCGGTGATATTCGCCAGCCCCTTAATGTTGCCGCGAAACTTGCGGAACAGCCGCATCGCGGTCTTGGCGTATATCCGTCGTCGGACGGAGCAACTCATCCGCCAATGTACATCCAAGGTCCGGCACGCGGGCTCGAGGCCTCAGCTTGGCGCGCTCAGCAACATTTTTCGCGCCAGCGAGAATCCGTTGGAGTGAAGGCCGTTGGAGGCCAGCCCGACCAGCACATCGCCGGCGCGAATCTTTTTGGGCGCGGGAATTGCGGCGCGCTCGGTGATCCCGACCGCGAAAGCCCGCCAGATCGTATTCGCCCGGCTGATAGAGCGCGCCTAACTGCGCCGTCTCGCCCCCGACCAGGCTCATGCCGGCCAGCTCGCATCCGCGGGCTACGCCTTTGACCAGCTCGGTCGCGACGCGCGCCTCGAGTTTTCCGGTCGGCGATGTAGTCGAGGAAGAAAAGCGGCCTGGCAGCCGTGACAGATAATGTCATTGACGCACATCGCGACGCAGTCGATGCCCACCGTGTCATGGCGGCCGGTCTTGAACGCGATCAGCAGCTTGGTGCCGACGTTGTCTGTGCCCGACACCAGCACCGGCGAGCCGCATCCGGCTGATTCCGATCGAGCGAGACCATCGCTCCAAAGCCGCCAATTCCTCCGATCACGTCCGCGCCCAAGGTGCGTTTGGCGAGTTTGCGGAAGAGCGGTATCAGCGCTTCTTTCAAATCGACATCGACGCCCGCTTCTTTGTAAGTGGGTAGATCGTTGCGTCACTGGATTCTCACAACACGCGGGCGAGCGTGAAGACATCGACCCGAGCTGCGCCCGCCGCCAGCAGCGTCCGCGCGCATTCATCCGCCGTTGCGCCGGTCGTCATCACATCATCCACCAGCAACACGCGCCCGATGCCACTTGATCCTGCCCGTTTCTCGCGACCAAAAAGGCTCGGCGGACATTGCGTCGCCGCGCATCGTGATCCTGGCGGTCTGAGGCGTGGTCGATTTGACCCGAACCAGGCGATCTCAGATCGAGCGGCCTTTCCAGCCGCTTCGCAATTGCGACGCTGAGTAATGCCGCCTGATTGAATCCGCGCCACCATAGCCGGCGGCGGTGAAGCGGGACCGGAATGATGACGTCGCAATCGACATGCGGAATACGGCAGGTCGGGGCCAAGGAATTCCGCGAGCGCCGTTTGCAGCGACTGGTCGAGACCATATTTGTGCCTGCGAATGATCGATGGGAGCGAGCGGCGATCGCTTTCCGCGGAGGGCCGGTAGCGCGCGATCGCGCGGGCGCTGGCGAAATGCGGGCGCCGCCCGAGGCAGCCATTGCAGCGGTCGTCAATCGCGCTCGCTGACTCCAGCGGACTTCCGCAGATCGAACAGATCGGCTCGGCAATTTTCTCAACCCGCGCAAGACATGGCGCGCACACGCGATGTGCGGTCTCGAGGTCGAAGCGCGCGCCGCAGACGGCGCATCGCGGCGGATAGAGAAAGTTCAACAGATGTCCCAGCCACGCGTCCATGCTCAATAAGTTCTGACCGGTCCCGATCTGCAAACTCAAGCGCCTTGAACCCAAGTGGATTAACTCGACCTTATGGTATAAATCGGCGATATGGACGGGCCGCTGAAAGGTATCAGGGTTATCGATTGGACGATCTGGCAGCAAGGTCCCTACGCGACCACGATGCTGGCGGACCTCGGCGCCGAAGTCATCAAGCTCGAAGAACGAGGACGCGGCGACCCCGGCCGTGGCCTGGTCGTCGCGTCCGGCGATGAGACCCAGCGCGGCGGCCGCAACTTTTATTTTGAGGCGAATAATCGCCACAAAAAAAGTATCGCGCTCGATCTCAAGCGCCCGGAGTCGCGCGAGATCGTGTGCCGGCTCGCGGCCAGGAGCGATGTCTTTGTGCAAAACTTCCGGAGGGCGTCGCGCAGCGCCTCGGTCTCGATTACGCGACCTTGCGCGCGCACAACCCACGCCTCATCTACGCTAATTCCAGCGGCTATGGCCCCGAAGGCCCTGACTGCGGGGAGCCCTCGTTCGATTACCTCGGGCAGGCGCGCTCCGGCGTCATGTACACCCACGGGGTAAAATCGGACGAGCCAATTTTTATCACCGGCGGGATTGCCGATCAGATGGGTGCGATCATGCTGGCCTATGGAGTAATGGCGGCGCTGTTTGCGCGCGAACGATACGGTGTCGGTCAGCAGGTCGACGCGTCGCATCTCGGGTCGATGATGGCGCTGCAAGGTCTCAACGTCTCGCGGCGCACCATCATGGGAAAGGAGTTCCGCCGCAGCACCCGCGAAGACGCATTCAATCCGCTGTGGAATCACTATCGATGCGGCGACGGCAAATGGCTCGCGCTCGCGATGCTGCAGCCGGATCGCTATTGGAAGGATCTCTGCATCGCGATGGGACTTGCCGAATCTCATCGATGATGAGCGTTTCAAGGATCTCCGAACCCGCGGGCAAGAACGCCCCCGCGCTGATCGCGATCCTCGATCGCAGGTTCGCGGAAAAGCCGCGCGGCGAATGGATGACGATCCTCAAGGCCGGCGGCGATTTCATCTACACCGTCGTCAATTCGGTTTCAGATCTTCCAGACGATCCCCAAGTGCTCGCGAACGATTACATAGTCGATCACGAGAATCCCGGCTTGGGCGCTACCAAGGTCCTCGGCATGCCGATCAAGCTGAGCGAAACGCCCGGTGAGCCGCGCGGTCACGCTCCCGAATTGGGCGAGAACACGGAGCTATTACTCACCGAGCTGCTCGGCTATAGCTGGGACGATGTGGCGCGGCTGCGTGAGGCGGATGTGATCTGAATCTTTCCGTGAGGAGGTGAACAAATGGGGACCGTTACCGGCAGCTACGAAGATCGCGAAGAGATTCGTGAGCTCTACGCGCGCTACGCCCATACCATCGATGATGGCCGCTTTGAGGAGTGGATCGAATGCTTCACCGAGGACGGCGTGTTCGAGAGCCCGCGCTTCGGAAAGCATTCCGGACGCGACGGACTGCGGCGCTTCGCGGCGATCTACAAGGAGTCGCTCGGCGGCGCCAAGCCGTTTCATCAGATCACTAATGTCATGTTCAAAGTCGAAGGTGATCGCGCCCGCGGCAGCTGCTACTTGACCTACTATCATTGCAAGGACGGCAAGACGGCGCTGTCGGCGGCCGGGCATTACACCGACCAGTTGCGCAAGAGCGATGGTCAGTGGCGGTTCGAAAGCCGCAAAGTATCGATCGACGGCGCAAAGTGATCCGCGGAAGATATGAGAGCCTGAAGGCAATCTTCAGGCTCTCTTTCTTTTCTGCTTCCCCTCCCGGGGGCCAGGGGTTAGGTCCTAGAATTCCGCATACCACGGCGTCTCGTGCGGGTTCACAATCTGGAAATCGATGTTGAAGGCGGTCAGCAAGGTGCCCTGCGCATGTTGCAGGTTGATTTTCGCGTTCTCGAGGTCCACGAATGCCTGCACCTGGTTGCCCTCGGCCGAAACTTCCTCTTCCTGGAATTGCAACAGGTCGTGTGTGGTCGCCATCCCGACCCGGAATCTCACTTGCTCATCGCGCAGCGATTGCCGTGCGTAGAAGGTGGCCTGTTCGGTTGCCATCGCGCGTTTCTGATCGGCGTACAGATTGGCCAGCGCGTTTTCTATCTGCACCACCGCGCTCGATAGCTGCGCGCGATATTGCAAGCGAGTCTGTTCGTACTGCACGCGCGCCTGCGCCAGCGCGGCCCGCGCGGTGGCGTCGTCGAGCGGCATCTGGAAGGTCACTACCGCGGCATAGTTGTAGAAGCTGAAATCCCACATCTTGTTCAGCGCGTCGCCATATATTCCGCCGAACGGCAGCTTATTTCCCGAGTTCGGCACGGTACTACCAGTAGGTGTGCAAGTACCCGAGTTTGCTACGGGATTGCCGAATGATCCGAGGCATTTCGCGGTACCGGCGGTATCGGTAACTCCGATTTGAGCGCCGATATTGAGCTGCGGAAGAGTCTGATTTTCCGCGAACTGAACCTGCAGGAGTGCGGCGCGAATCGATTCACGCAGTGCCGCCAGCGTAGGACGGTATTCGACCGCAGCCTTCAACGAGCCGTCCTCATCGATAGTGATCGCTCCATGCGGATTGGGCAGATCGGCCGGCTGGATTTCCGCCGGCAAGAAGGTCCCCTGCGGGTTAAACATGACGTCTTGCCGAAGCTGCGCGCGGGCGGTCTTCAGATTGGCTTCGGCGGTGAAGACGTTGGCCTCGGCGGTGGCGGCCGCGGACTGCGCTTCCTGAAGATCGAGTGGAGCGAGAGTTCCGACCCGCACCGAGATCGAGTTCTGGCGCACCAAATCCTGGTTGAACTTGAGCGCGGCGCGCTGCACCTCAAGATTTTCCTCGCTCAGCACCACGTTCCAGTAGTCGCCCGCGATTTGCTGAACCAGGTCCTGCAACGATTGTTCATAGTTCCATTGCGCCTGCTTCTGTCCCGACTCCGCGATGCGCACATTGATGGTCGCGAACCGCCATCCGAAGTTTTGCAGTAATGGTTGCGAGAGCGAAATCGCCAGCGTCGGGCTGTATGACGGATTGATCGCCGCGAATACGGAGTTGGTCAGCGCGCGTTCGTTGTTAAACGTGACCCCCAGCGTGCCGCCGGTTATCGACGACAACTTATTCACTCCGAAGTTCCAATCATAAAGCTTGGTGGTGGAAGCTGTCGCACCCACCAGCAGCGAGGTCGCCGGCACCACGCTCTTTATCTCGTCTACTTGCGAGGTCAAGTTCGGATCGAATGCGCCATTGGCCGCACGCACCGATTCTTGACTGGCGACCGGGTTGAGCTCGATGTACTTGACGTTGGGGTTGTTACGCAACCCGACGTAGATCGCTTCTTTCAGCGTCATCTTGCGCGCGGTCTGCTCGGCGCTGCGCAGATAGCTGTCGCTAATCAGGCTCTCGGGCGGAACTTCGCGCGTGGTGGACCATTGACGCATGAGGATGCCAGGAAAGGCGGCCGGCGAATCGTTATGCTCGAACTGTCCGGTCTCGCGCACCGGCACGCTGCTATCGGGCGGTGTCTGCGGACCGATCGGAACGCTTTGCAACTGGATCGCGCCGCTGGTCGCGGGCGCTTGCAGATTTGCGTTCGGTGGCGGCGGCGCCTTGTAGGCGCTCTCGGTCGAACTCGCGCCAATCGGCGTGCCCATCGATTGCGCGGCCGCGCGCTGTGCCTGGCCGCATAGCAAGCTGGAGATCGCTACGATGATCGCGGCACGTTTGATAGACTTCGACATCTCGAAAACCCTCCTTGCCTTCACGTCCGCCCCGCGACGCCGGCAAACGACCGATTACAAAGCTTGCGCAGTTCTCTTTGGGTCGCGATTATATCCAACAGGATTAAAGATGTCTGCGAACCCAACGGGCAGCAATAGTCAGTGAATATCCGGATGGAAGATCGACGGCGGCGAGTACCGTCTTTTGCCCTCGCGATAATCGCGTTGGCTGGTTTTGCATTCGCGGCGCTGGCGCGAAATTCCCGAGCCCTCGCGCAGAGCAACGTCCCCGCCGGCACGACGCTGATCCCTTCCGCGATAGGCCCGCTCTCTTCCGGACGTCCGGCGAGCACAGTGGGGTTAGCTCCGCCGGTGACGACATTGTCACCGTTGGCGCTGCCGGTTGCGGCGCCGAGCACCGCCGCCCCCGGGGCTCCCGCCGCGTTGTCAACCACCGGCGCACTGCCCGCATTGAACCCGGCGCCAGTCGTGGTCGCGGGCGGCCCGACACCGATCCCACAATCGGTTTTCACCTGCTCATGTTGGGGCGTGGCTTTCGGTACGCGATGGGTGGGCCGGGTCCAGTCCACGAATTTTCAGAGTGCGAGCAATGCGGCTGCCGCGCAATGCACCGCGTACGCGACCAATAGCGGCACGCAATCTCCCTATATCTTGCCGCCCGGCGGGGTCAGCTTGGGACGTAATCCATTTCCGAACGTGAACCCTAACAGCGCGGTCGGAAGCGTCGCGACGGGTTTCCACGGTACTAGCCCATTCACGGAGACCTCCGCCGCGCAGACGGGACCGCCTCCGCGAGCCGCGGGATGCGCTCAATGCGCGTGTGACTAATTCGGTGGGCTGATCAGCTTGGCCAGATCGGCGGCAAGCGGCGCCGATACCTTGATCCGGCCCGACGTGGGCAAATCAAATTCCAGTTCCGACAGATGCAGCCAGAAACGGCCGGCGTCCAATTGCGACCGCGGGCTCCCATACAATTCGTCGCCGACAATCGGAAATCCCGCGCTCGCGAGATGCACCCGTATTTGGTGACGCGTTCCGCTTGCCGGTGTCACCGTCACCAAAGTGCAGTTTTCGATCGCCCGTAGCGGATCGACGCGGGTCAGCGCGGCGCGCGCCGCGAGCCGCCGGGCATTCACATCATCGGTGGCGACGATCATCTTGCGCGCATTCTTCGGATGATGCGCGACCGGCGCGTTCAGATGCAGTGTCCCATTTAAACTTCCATTTACCAGCGCCAGGTATTTGCGCTTGACGGCGCCCGCGCGAATCGCCGGCCGCAGGAGTGCGAACGCCTCGGCTGTCCGCGCGATCAGCAGCGCGCCCGAAGTCCCGTTATCGAGGCGATGGATTAGTCCGCCTTCGATCGGCCGATAGCCGACCGTTGCGGTTTGGGGGTATCGCGCGGCGACCGCGTTCATCACGGTTCCGCGCTCTCCGGGCCGGAGCGGATGGCATGGGACTCCGCCGGGTTTATTGACCACCAGCACGGCCGCGTCTTCGAAGAGAACCTCGATCGCGTTTTCAGGATCCGGCTCAATCGGAGCGAAGTTGGGAAGCGCCTCGACCTCAACCTTGTCGCCCGCGGAAACGATCGCGCCCTTGATGCCGCGATGTCCGTTGAGGCGCACCGCGCCGCGCTCGACCATCTCGCGCGCATCGCGACGCGAGACCGCGTGTCCGGTGCGCACCAGGTAGTGGTCGAGGCGTTCTCCGCTACCGCTACTCAATGCGATAGGGCTTGGCCTTGCGCGCCGTTATTGGGCGAGGGCCCGTTACGATAGATGGGAAATTGTTTCCATGCGGCGGCGATAAGGATTGCGAGTACAACGAGCGCGGTTAGAACGTCGGCGAATCCGAGTTGCGTAGCCCCTTTCATCGATCTCCGCCGCGCCAAGCTTCTCATCCTCAACCTCTTCTCTGACTGTCATGCGCCGAGCGCACTCCGCGCCGCCGAGCGTATGGCAGGCCCACCGGCGTTTACCGGCAATCCGAACAGGATTCGCAGTTCCTTTCCGGTCGCCGATTTCTCAGCCGCGGCCACTTCAGCGGCGCTCCCGCCGCCACTATCCGCCGCCGCCGTCGCCGCCACCCGGGCCGAGATCGATGATGTAATCCGCGTGCGCGATGAACTCAAGATTATGTTCGATCACGACCAGCGTATTACCTTCGGCCACCAGCCGGGCCGAGCACCTTGCAGCAGCCGCTTGATATCGGCCGAGCTGAGGCCGGTGGTCGGCTCGTCGAGCAGAAACATGCGCGGCAGCGCCTTGCCATTCTCGGTTCCGCGGCGCCGGCTCGAGGTCGGCAAGCAGGAAGCGCGCGAGTTTGAGCCGCTGGGCCTCGCCGCCGGAAAGCGTCGAGGTGGTCTGCCCGAGCTGAAGATAGCCGAGACCGACCGCGCTCAGCGGCTCGAAGCCGTTTCGAGCGATCGCTTGGTGATGCGCGAAAGACTTCGCGCGCTTCGTCGACCGTCAGTTCGAGCACCTCGTTGATGTTCTTGCCCTGATAGCGGATGCCGAGGATATGGCTCTGGAAGCGGCGGCCGTCGCAGTGCTCGCAACTCACTTCGAGGTCGGCCATGAAATGCATCTCGATGGTGACGGTGCCGGTGCCCGTGGCATCGCTCGCAGCGCCCGCCCGCAACATTGAAGGAAAAATCGCGCGCCTTGATTCCGAGCCGTCGCGCCTCGGGCGTCGCCGCAAAGAGCTTGCGAATATCGTCGTAGATTTTGAGATAGGTCGCGGGATTCGAGCGCAGCGATCGCGTCGGCAACTCCTGTCCCATGTGAACCATTTCGCCGATCAGTTCGAAGCCCTCGATGCGCTCGCAGGCGCCGACTTCGCTACCGTCTTCCCCTGTGCGCCGCAGGTAGTTGTTGTAGAGGACGTTCTCGACCAGCGTCGATTTGCCGGAACCCGAAACGCCGGTGACGCAGACCATCCGTCCGAGCGGAATCGCGACGTCTAGATTGCGCAGATTGTGCTCGCGTGCGCCGGTGATCCGAATCGCCGGATCGCGCTTGGTGAAACGCCGCTGATGCGCCAGCGCGCGCATCAGCAGCACGCGTCCCGCAGTGCCGTTGCGTTGCGATCGCATTGTCGACGGCGGCGCCGCGCGCATCAGCCCGCCGCCCTCGCGTGCCGCCGCCGGGGCCGAGCTCAACGACGAAATCCGCGCCGGCGATCATCGTCGGGGTCGTGCTCGACCACGACCACCGTATTGCCGAGATCGCGCAGATGGCGCAGGACGCCGAGCAGCCGGCGCGAATCGGCGGCAGTGGAGGCCGACGGTCGGCTCATCGAGCGCGTAGAGGGTGCCGGAGAGCAGACTGCCGAGCGCGCTGGCCAGATGAATCCGCTGCGCCTCGCCACCGGAGAGCGTGCGCGCCTGCCGTTCGAGGGTCAGATAGCCGAGGCCGACTTCGTTCAGATAGCCGACGCGATTATCGAGTTCGCGCAGCAGCACGCGCGCGCGCGCGGCGATCGTGCGAGTGCGCGCCAGCGACTCAATCCATCCGGCAGAGTCACGCACCGACAGCGTGCCGACTTCGGCGATCGAGTGCGCCTTCGACCTTGACGTTGAGCGCGTCGGCCTTGAGCTTGGAGCCGCCGCATGCAGGGCAGGGGACGAAGCGGCGATATTTCGCGAGCAGGATCCGCACGTGGGTCTTGTAGCGCTTGCGTTCGAGCCAGCTGAAAAACCCGCGGACGCCAGGCCAGCGATCGTCGAACTCGTGCCTCACGTTTCCTGGCCTGCGGGTCGACGCTCGCGCGGCTCGCCGTCGAGCAGCCAAGCGCGCTCTTCGTCGTTCATCTCGCGAAACGAAACGCGTGGTGCGGATGCGCCGCCGCGCGCACTTCAGCATCCAGTCGTTGCATCTCGCGATAGGCGGGCGTGCGCCACGGCGCGATCAGGCCCTGCCGCAGCGAGAGATTGGGATTGGGAATAACTTTTTCGAGATCGAGCTCGACGGTGCGGCCAAAGCCTTCGCATTCGGGGCACGCGCCGATCGGACTATTGGCGGAGAATAGCGCGGCGCTCGGTTCGGGAAAGGCGTGCCACATCGCGAGCAATTGAAGCGGCGATCGAAGTCGAGCGAAGCGATCGGTTCAGCGCCGTTGCGACGCTCGGCGCAGGATCAGCACGCGCGCGGCCCGCCGCCGAGATAGAAGGCCTTTTCGAGGGCCTCGCGCACACGCTCGCTTCCGGAGCCGCCGGTCACCGCGACGCGATCGATCACGACCATCAGCGATCGAGCGGACGTTCTGCGCGCCGAACCGCCGTTGCGCAGAGCGTCGCGCGAAATTCCGCGGTCTCGACGATCGCGTCGGCTTCGATACAGGCGATGGTAGCCGTTCTGGATCAGCTAGTTGGCCGCTTCGAATGGCGAGCGCGATCCAATCTCGAACGGCGCGAGGAAAATATACATGCCCGGCGTCAGCGGTCACGCGAAGCGGCCGCGCTCTCGACCGTGTCGCGCGTGACTTCAATGCCGCAGCGCGGGACAGGTGGTTTTGCCGGCGGACGCGAACAGCAGCCGCAGGTAATCATTGATCTCGGTGACGGTGCCGACGGTCGAGCGCGCGTTCTTGATGGTGTTTTTCTGGCGCAGCGCGAGCGCCGGCGGAATCTCGGTAATCGCATCGACGTCCGGCCGCTCCATCCGCTCGAGAAACATCCGCGCGTAGGTCGAGAGGCTCTGCACGTAGCGGCGCTGCCCCTCGGCGTAGAGGGTATCGAACACCAGGCTCGACTTGCCGGAACCGGAAACGCCGGTGACGACGGTCAAGCTGGCTGTGCGGCAAGATCAAGCGAAATATTCCTGAGATTGTGAGTGCGCGCGCCGCGTATAGTGATTGATCCGCGCAAGTCCTTGCTTGCCTAGCGAGGGTCCGAGATCGGGCGCGCCTTGATCTTGCGCTCGCCCGGAAATTCGTCGGCCATCCCGGCGTAGAGCTCGGCCAGGGTGAAATCGAACTGGGCCTGTAGGCGTTTGGTTTCGCCCTCGCGTTCGGCGTCGGGAAGATCCTTCAATTTCGCCAGATCATCTTCCAGCTGGCACATCAGGCGGTTGCGCTGAATCAGATATCGGTAGCCGTTCATATAGGTGCTCGGAACTCCAAATTCCAAAGGGTCTAATTATACGGTATCTTCCGATTCGCGAACAGTCCGACTGTGAATACATCATCGCCATCATCATCGATTCCGATCCTCACCGCATGGGAGCGCGCGGAAATTTGTCACGGCTTTTTGGGCCGCGTCGGCGGAGTGAGCACGGGCCCATATGAAAGTATGAACCTCGCGTATTGGGTGGGCGACAGCCGCGCGAACGTCGAGGAGAACTGGCGGCGACTGCGCCAGATTATCGGCGAGGACACTCCCGTCGCGCGCCGAAGTCAGGTTCATGGCAAAGAGGTTCACGTCGTCACTCGCGATGACGCCTCGGAGACGCCGAGCGGCGATGGGATGGTGACGGCGACGCGCGGGATTCTCCTCTCGGTTGCGAGCGCCGATTGTGTGCCGATTCTGATGCTCGATGCGCGCAATCGGATCGTCGGCGCGATCCATGCCGGATGGCGCGGCGTCCTCGCGGGAATCGCAGGGGAGGGCGTCCTCGCGATGGGGCGTCTTGGCGCCAAGGCGGGCGACATTCGCGCGGCATTGGGGCCGTCGATTGGCCAGTGCTGCTTCGAGGTCGATCAGGAACTCGCGGATCGTTTCGCGCGCGAGGTCGTCGGCGCCGATCGGCATGCGCGGCCGGGCCGTCCGGGAAAATCGCATCTCGATCTGCGCGCGATCGTGACCGATCAACTTATCGGCGCGGGGCTGGCGCGCGAATCGATCGTGAATGTCGGACCGTGTACGAAATGCGCGAACGATCGCTTTTTCTCGCGCCGCGCATCATCTATATCCGGCCTGCAACTGAGCTTCATCGGGTTGCTCCAGTGAGCTATCCTTGCCCAAGCGGGAATACGCGATGGGAAGCTCCAGGATCATAGTTTCGCGAGAACGCCTAAGCGATTTCTGCCGGCGACACCACATCCGCAGGCTCGCACTTTTCGGTTCGGTCCTGCGCGAGGACTTTCGCCCCGATAGCGACGTGGACGTTCTGGTGGAATTTGAAGCGGGCTTCGTTCCAGGGCTCAACTTTTTTGCGATGGAGAACGAACTGTCAGAGATCTTCGGCCGGAAAGTCGATCTCAACACTCCGGGCTTTCTGAGTAATCATTTTCGCGATCGAGCCCTGGCAGAAGCTGAGGTCCAGTATGTCGCGCCATGAGAGCGCGGTGCGATTCCGCCACATGCTTGACCATGCTCGCGAAGCCTCCGCGATGATCAATGGTAGAACTCGCGCGGACCTCAACACCGATCGCAAATTGAATCTCGCGCTGGTCAGGTTACTGGAAATTATCGGCGAGGCGGCGAGCCGCACGACCAATCAAGATCGCAAGAACTACCCCGACATACCGTGGCCCGAGATCGTCGGGCTGAGGAACCGGCTGATTCACGGCTATGACTCCGTGGACTTCGACATCCTATGGGAGATCTTGAATCACGACCTCCCGTCCTTGATCGCGGAATTGGAAAAAGCAGTTCCCTAACGGTGAAGAAACCCACCAAGCGGAAGCGGGGCGGGGTGATGCGCAAGGTGCGCAAACCGATTCCGCCACCGTCGCGTATCGAAGAAGATGAGAAGCGCTACCGCCGGGAACGTGAGCGCGAGCGGTTGCGTCGCGAAAACCTGGACAAGGAGCCAGTGTGAGCATCGCGCCGATAAAAGGGCAGATCAGAATCGGGTTGATTGGGGCGGGCCTAATCGGGCAGGCGCATTCCCTAATGTTGCGATTGATCGCCGATCGAACCGAGGGCGGCGTGCGCATCGCGTCGATTTGCGACGTCACGCATGCGGCCGCGGAAAAGCTCGCCGCGAAATGGCCGGGTGCCAAGACGACCGCATCGGTGCGCGAGATTCTCGACGACCCGGCGATCGATGCGGTGTTCATCTGCACGCCGACTTCGACTCACCGCGAGATCTGCGTCGCCGCCGCGCGGGCGGGCAAACATATTTTCTGCGAGAAGCCGCTCGCGATGAGCGCTCTGGAAGCCGTCGAGATGCAGTCGGAGATCGAACGCGCGGGCGTCATCGGTCAGGTTGGCCTCGTGATGCGATTCATGGCGGTGTACACGGTGATGCGCGCGCTCGCGAACGATCCCGCCGCCGGCACAATCCTCGCGATCGCGATGCGCGACGATCAGGATTTTCCGATTCGCGGGGCGCATCCGAGCGCGTGGCGCAACGACCCGTCGCTGACCGCGGGCGGCACGCTGATCGAGCATAGCGTGCACGATGTCGATCTCTTCACCTGGATGTTCGGCCCCATCGCGAGGCTCTACTGCACGACGCGCAATGTTAGCGCCGCGCCCAGTATCGAGGACGTGGCGTTTACCCAGTTCGAGTTCGCGGCGGGATTCCACGGACAGCTCGCGTCGATCTGGCATCGCGTGTCGCAGCGGCCGTCGAATCGGCGCCTGGAAATCTTTTGCGAGAATCTTGTGATCGCGACTGACGATGACGTCGGCGAATCGATCTTTGTGCAGCGCGGCGATGGTCAGCAGGAGCGCATCGAGAGGGCTGAGGTGCTGATGCGCTTCGAGGAGATCATTTTGCGCGAGAGGCAGTATCTGGCGCCGCTGCGCGATATTCTCCGGGCGTCGTACGCGCTCGAAGACGCGGCCTTCCTCGCGGCACTGCGCGGAGAAGCGAAGCCCGATCGATCGTTCGCCGTGGGCGTCGCGGCGCAGCGCATCGTCGAAGCGGCCTATGAATCCGCGCGCCTCGGCACGCCGGTGGAAGTGAAGAGCTAGCCCGCAGCCGCGCGCGAAGAACCGGAAACTCACGCAGGTTTGAGACGTCTCGTCTCCGGGTTTCCGGGTAGGGGCGGTTCGCGGGGGCCACTCCTTGGTGCGGAACTATTGACTCGGAGCCCGACACTCACGTGTCATGGAGCTTGAAGAAGGCCTCGGCGTCTAGCTCGGCGGACGTTCCTAAAGATTTAGTTTGTGTATGGCGGAGCGGGCTGCTAATTGGTCGCGAAGTCTCCCTCCTAAGACGCCACCACATCCGATCGCTCCAGTGCCCCGAGGTCAAGCGTATGAATGGCAGATCACTTTATAGTTGGCTGAGCAACAGTCCTCCCGTGCTTACTCTATTGGGGAAAACGCTATGAAACGGGTCGTCGCCATCATGGCGTTGATGATCGTAGTTGGGCTCTCTTCAACGGCCAGGGCGCAGAGTCTGGGCAGTTTAACCTCCGACCAAGGAGCACTTTATTTGGCGTGCTACGGCGTCGCTTCAGGTACACAACTTCCCGTCAATCAGACCGCAAACGTTATCGCCGCAGAGACTATGCTTAACAAGCGAACGGTGTCGCAATTCAAAAAACTGACGGCGCTTCGTGGAAATACTTTTTTGCAGCTCGGTCAGCTTGAATATCAAAACCTTCAGAATTATGGCTGCCAGATCATGGTACAGAAGCAGCCTTCTGTGCAGCACGCGCTTCAAACATTCACGACCGAAACTGCCGCGGGATGTTTGTCGATCGCAAGTGCCTACGCTCCACTTAACCCGCTCCCTCCTACTGCGCCGAACGCGGCAAACATCACATTAAGTTCTACCTCAAATTCCGCGACGCTTTCTGGGGAAGCTGGGGCGGTTCAAGCGGCAGGCGTGGTTACCGTGACCGACTTCAGCATCAACCTAACGTGCACCGCCACTGTCGCGTCTACCTCTTCGGGTAGTTTTCCGGCTGTTACGATCTGCTCAAGCTCGGGAGATACGATAGGCGTCCGTTTCGATTGCGGCAGGTTCACGTACTTGCAGGTTCCTTAAGCACTATCGGTGCGGGTCGTTCCCGAACGACCCCTACCAAGGAAAATTTGCATCTTCAATAGTGGCAAGGGCTTTAGCCTGCGTGTTTGCGAGCAGGCGAGGGACCTTTAGAAAATGAGATTCCTTGAATCCGATTGCGCTCTATTTGTCATCAGCTGGGCTCGCGCGAGATCCACTTGGCCCGATGCGACGATCGCGGACGAGGATGCGTCGCCATAAACTTCGAGGTCGTGGTGAATGTGCGCCCGAATACTGTTCTGCTGAACGACGACGCTGTTGTGAACAAACCCGCGAAACTGACGGGACAATGACTCCTCAACCAGCAGACATACACAGACTACGCAAACGGCCAACTGACATTTGTGGCAGTTCCTTATCATGCTATCCTCCAATGTTGTTTCCTCGAGGATAACGACTGCCCACAATAGGTTGAAGACCTTAAGTATAGTTTCTATGACATTTAGTCATACAAGATAATCAGTTGATATACTAAGTACGGCGCGCTTCGTTCATCTCGTGCAGCTCGACTTGTTTGCCATTTGAATTGACCACTTTAGCACCTGTTCTCTATCGACTTGCGAGTCGTAGGCTTCGCTTACATGCTCGAAATCTTCTTGAAGGGCTTTAAGTACTAAACCCATATCCTGCGCTCTCGGCGGATTTCCGAAAAAAATATCGAATTGATTGAACGCGCTGGGGTCGAACGTGCCTCGCAGAACTGCGGTCTTAAACCATTTCCAATCCATCTTCGAAGCCTGCGCGCGAGTGACAATTGATTTGAAAAACTCCCGCTTCTCAAGATGGCCATACTTGTCATGAACGCGGGTTGCGAAACGGAGTTCCAGCGCATCAACGGATGCCACACGTGAGAATACCGAAGGCGAAAGATTTGCCATCTGATATGCACCAAATTCTACCGTGACTGTGAGGCTGTATGGAACGGTGCCGTCGGCGGTTGTAATTTCGCCATCGCAGTCGACCAGGAACGGTGAGATACCTTCCATTTGGACAACGGCGACCGAACCCGTCGCGGATACTTCAAAGCCGCTAGGCTTCAATGCGATTTCGCCGAAGGTATCACGTTGAGAGACTAACTGCGCGGGGCCGACCAGCTCGTGTATCGCGTTGACATCGCTCGTTGTTAAGGAAGGTGTCGGTTTTGTTGACGGATTTGATGACGCGGATGCCGGGGCGGACGGTATCGAGCCCGACGAGGGCGAAGTTGGTGCGGTGCCTTTCGAGCAGGCTATGAGCCACACGGAAAGTGTTACTCCGAGGAGAATCTCAATTCTGCCGGAACCCTGTTTCTCCGGCTTTCGCCTGCGCGTAATAGTGCGGTCCTCCTAAGGCACGTCAGCTAGAATGTAAAACGCCACCGACTCCAGCGATGGGTTTTCGATTGACGCCGGCGTCAGCAGGTATTTTTGGGGTTCCGCAGCAACACAACGGCGATACCTTGCGAGGCTCGCTCCTTGAGCATCGAGCAGTTCTAGAACGAATTCGCGCCTATTGAGCACCTTACACAAGTTGTTTGGCCTGCCCAGCGCCTCGAAACCGGATCGGTTGCAGAGCAAACTGGAGATAACGATAACTCCATCCGCGTCGCACCAATCGATCTGAGCGAAGGCTACTGGTTCTTCTCCCAGAAGAAGAACGACTGTTTCAGCTTTTCCCATTGTTAGTTCCTAAATCGTTGCGACCACGAAACAACATTTGAATGAATTGTAAGCCTGAAGGGCAGCGCGCAAAAGAGCGGTAGAATCGTGGCGCTCCATCACCACGCGCGAAGCGCGCGGCGCTCATCCGTCTGGCACGCTGGTCGCAACTGAAAGAGCGACCAGCGCGCCAGCCACCTTCTCCCGCGATAGCGAGAGAAGGGCTTCGGAAGAATCCATCGCTTCGCGGAGGTCCCTCCGCTTCCTTCTTCATTCGCTTCGACTCCACTCGCGTTCCGCCTCAGCGGCTTCGCGTCCCGCGATAGCGAGAAAGGGCTTCGGGAAAAATCCATCGCTCCGCGTGGGCCCTTCGCTTCGCTCAGGGCGACCGCTCGGCCACGCCTCGCGGCTCCGCGAAGGTCGGGACGACCCTCACGATGACAAATTTGAACAACGGGAAAGAAGAAAAACTATTTGCGAAACCCAGACAATCATCGCTTCGCGGAGACCCTTCACTGCGCTCAGGGCGACTGCTCGGGCGCGCCTCGCAGTCGGTCTGAAACCTCGTGAGGTTTCAGTTGCTGCGATCTTCGCGCGCGAGCCGCGCGGCTCGAACGGAAGATTTAGCGCCGCCGAGTTCGGTTTCATTCCGAGACAATTTCTTCTACTTTATGCGCTCCAAGATGGGCGCTGAGCCTTACCGCAGTTGAACCAAAAAGTTAAAGTGCTACCTTAAATCCTATAAGCCGGAGTTCTACTACCTAATGATCGATTTCGAATTGACCGAAGAACAGCAGATGATCCGCGACTCGGTCGGCGCGTTTGCCGTCGAGCAGATGCGCCCGGCCGCGCGTCCCGCGGACGAAACTGGCGAGATCCCGCGCGACCTGATCGAAAAACTCTGGGAGCTCGGCGTGGTGACGCAGAGCGCGATCCCCGAGAAATTCGGCGGCGCGGGCGATACGCGCTCGGCGATCGCGGGCGCGATCATCGCCGAGGAGCTCGGTTACGGTGACATCGCGATCGCGACGCATGCGCTGGCGCCGCGGCTGTTCGCGTTTCCGATCCTCGAAATGGGAACCGACCAGCAGCGCGAGCGCTATCTGAAGGCGTTCGCGGGAGCGAAGTTCGCCGCGGGGGCGGCCGCCCTGATGGAGCCGCGTTTCGATTTCGATGTGACCATGCTCGAAACCACCGCGCGCCGCGACGGATCGGGAGTGATCCTCAACGGGCGCAAATGCTTCGTGCCGCTCGCCGAGGAATCGGATGCGATCCTGGTCTATGCGCAATCGGAGCCCGAAAAAGGATTCAAAGGCGTCGACGGATTTATCGTGCCGCGCAACACCGCGGGGCTCACGATCCTCGAACGCGAAAAAAATATGGGCTTCAAGGCGCTCGCGAGTTACGGCGTGGAACTTAAAGAATTGCAAACTCGGCGCGGAGGCGCAAGCTGGGCGGCGAAAGGGGATCAACTTTTCGCGCCTGATCAGCGAGTCGCGCGTCGCGATTTCCGCGATCGCGGTCGGCATGGCGCGCGCGGCATTCGAGTATGCGCGCGACTACGCGAAGGAGCGCAAAGCGTTCGGCGTGCCGATCGCGCAGAAACAGGCGATCGCATTTATGCTCGCGGACATGGCGATAGAGATCGATGCGATGCGGTTGCTGGTGTGGGAGGCGGCGTGGCAGCTGGATCGCGGCGAGGATGCGCTTGAAGGAGAGCTATCTCGCGAAAAACTACGCGGCAACCAGTGTGCCTTGAAGATGACCGACAACGCGGTGCAGGTGCTCGGCGGTCACGGTTACATCCGCGAGCATCCGGTGGAGATGTGGCTGCGTAACGCGACGCGGATTGGCGACCTTCGACGGCATCGCGACGGTCTAGAGCAACACTTGAGTAACATTGAGCGGACACGAACAACATTCGAGCAACACTTTTGCAACATTTTTAAGGGGTCGGAGCAGGAGTAGCGAACATGATCGACTTTGAAATTGAACCGCAAGTCGTCACTCGGCTGAAGATGTTTCATACCGTCGCCGAACAGGTGATGCGTCCGATATCGCGCGAGTACGACGAAAGCGAGCATGCGGAGCCTGAACAATTCTTCCAGACGATGTGGGCGGCGAACGCGATGGCCGACGTCACTGCCGGCAACAGCAAACCGAAACGCGGAAGGCGGGGCGAGACCGGCGCGGGAAAGATCGCGCGCGCAATCTCTACACCGTCCTCAGCACTGAGGAATTATGCTGGGGCGACGCGGGTCTATTCCTCGCGATCCCGAATCCCGGCCTCGGCGGCGCAGCGGTGATGGCGGCCGGGACTCCCGAACAGAAAGAGCGCTTTCTCAAGCGCTTCAAGAATGGCAAGCCCAAATGGGGCGCGATGGCGATCACCGAGCCGGGCTGCGGTTCCGATTCATCGCGACCGTTACCACCACCGCGACGCGCGACGGCGATCATTGGGTGCTCAACGGCACCAAGATCTTCTGCACCGCCGGCAGATCGCGCCGCAAAAGTCGGAAGGCTTCGTCGTAGTCTGGGCTACCGTCGATAAGAGCGCGGGCCGTCCCGGGATCAAGCCCTTCGTGGTCGAGCACAACACGCCCGGAATGACGGTTGTGCGCGTCGAGAACAAGCTCGGCATCCGCGCCTCCGATACCGCCGCGATCGTGTTCGATAACTGCCGCATCCCCAAGGACCATCTGCTCGGCAGCCCCGAGGTTCGCAAGGAAGGCGGTTTCAAGGACGTGATGGCGACCTTCGATGCGACCCGGCCGATCGTGGCCGCGATGGCGATCGGGGTGGGACGCGCCGCGCTCGATTTCGTGCGCGACTTTTTGAAGCAGCAGAACATTCCGATTCGCTATGGAATCTCGCCGCGACAAGCTGGCTTCGCTCGAGCGCGACTTCATGGAGATGGAAGTGCAGCTCAAGGCCGCGCGACTGCTGACCTGGCGCGCCGCGTGGATGCTCGATACGGGCAAGCACAACAACCTCGAAGCCTCGATGGCGAAGGCGAAGGCGGGACTCGCGGTCACCCACATCACGCAAAAGGCGGTCGAGCTGCTGGGGCCGCTGGGCTATTCGCGCGAGTTGCTGGTGGAGAAATGGATGCGCGATGCGAAGATCAACGACATCTTCGAAGGCACCCAGCAGATCAACATGATCATCGTCGCGCGGCGCATTCTGGGCTACAGCAGCAAGGAGTTGAACTGATTTTTCAGCATCGCCGAAAAGTCATCGCGAGCGCCGCGCGAACTGGTAAAGTGGACAAGTGATGATGCGACCGATACGGCTGATGGGTTTGCTTGGTCTGATGGGCCTGCTTTCTCTCAGCGGATGCGTTTCCGTGGGATCGCTCGGCATCATTACCAAGTCTTCACTGGATCCGTCTTCGGTTTTCAAGACACCTCACTATGTCAAGGAGTTGGGTCCGGCGCAGGGACAAGCTTGCCGGTATTTCCTGATCGCGGTGATTCCGTGGGGAAACTCGGATATTCAAAGCGCGGTTGACAAAGCTCTGGCGCCAACCGATGGAGACGCGCTGGTCAATGTCACCACCTCCACCAGCCTCTACGGGTTCATTCCCGTCTACAACGTTCTCAGTTTCACCTGCACCACGGTGCAAGGAACCTCAGTGAAGCTGGAGTGACGAAGCGCGCGTGAGCAACGTCATCGAGGTCGAGCTCGACGCCGCGAAGCTAACGCTTGAACTTACACAGGAGCGGGTTTACAAATAGTAGCGCGGTATGAGGCAGTTATTTTCACGCGCGGATTTGCACGCCCTGAGCATTACGCTGGCGTTGGTGATGCTGTTGGGGAGTTCGCCGCTGAGCGCGGGACTCGTGGTGCGATCCGGCCCCGGCCATCCGGAAATCACCGCCGACATTTGCCTTCCGATGCAGACCTTCAACCTGGTCTCGAATACCTTGCTCGCGCGACCTGCCAGCGCGATGCCCGAGTCGATCCTCTGCAACCTGGGTGTAGCAACTGCACCCGCTGCGATTAAATTGATCGAGTATCACGGAGCTCCCGAGACCCCGCCCCCGAAGTCGCCCGTCTAGCAAGCGGCTTTCCCTTCAGCGAAATTCTCACGGACCCGATTTGGCGGTGCGCGACCCGCCGGAGAATATGTATGCGACGATTTCTGCTCGCTGCAGCCATCTCGCTGATCGTTCTCGCTCCCAGGCTGACCTGGGCGTGCGCGTGCGGATGCGGCGTTTTCGAAGTAGCGACCCCCTCGCTGCTTCCCAACGGCGCCGGTGCGATGGCGTGGGTCGAGTACGACTATATGGACCAATACATCAATTGGCACGCGACGCAGCCGGCTTCCGAAACCAAAAATGGTGACAAGAAGCTGGAAACCAATTTCGTCACCGTCGGCGGCCAGTACATGTTCAATCGAAGCTGGGGCGCAATGGTGGAAATTCCGTATTGGCAACGGAACTGGACCGGCGCCGCTGTCGGCAACAATACGGACGTCCAGTCCTTCGACCAGAACTCCATCGGCGACATCCGCCTGTTGGGCATGTGGACCGGATTGTCCGAGGACATGTCGACCGGTTTTTTGGGCGGCTTCAAGGTGCCGAGCGGCGACTGGCACTATCCACCGTTCGATCGGGACACGCAGATCGGGACCGGCAGCACCGATCTTCTGCTTGGGGGTTATCATCTGGGCACCTTCCCAACCGAACTTGGGAAGGTGCCGCTGACCTTCATGGACCGCCCCTTCGGCTGGTTCATACAAACCATGTATGACGTGCCTTTCGCATTTCAGGACCACTACAAGCCGGGCAGGGAGTTCGATGGAGCTATCGGGACCTACTACAACTTCGGCGCGGTAGGTCCTCTTATGGAGCTTGCCCCGATACTATCCATTCTTGGCAGCGACCGCGCGCGCGACCGCGGCACCCATGCGAATCCAGACGACAGCGGTTACGACCGCGTAACCATCTCTCCGGGCATTGAAACGATGATTGGAAGTGTGCGGGTCTATGTCGATATCGAAGTACCCGTTTTCAAGAACGTGGTCGGCAATCAGCTGGTCAATGCTTACGCGACCAAGCTGATTGTGAGTTACGACTTCTGAGCGAGGAGGGCTTCGTGCGACCTAAGTCCGGGTTCTTTACCCTTATCGCCGGCGCGACGATGCTGTTTTGCAGTGCTGGTCTTGCATTCGCTTTCGCGACGGTTGGCCAACCGGCGCCGCCGCTGGTGGCGCCCGAACTCGATGGCGGCACGTTTGATCTCTCCACCATGCATGGCAAAGTCGTAATTGTGAATTTCTGGGCTACCTGGTGTCGGCCTTGCCGCGCGGAGATGCCGGCGCTCAACGCGTTCTATCAGCGCTATCATGCGCAGGGACTCAGATGATCGGCCTGAGTGCCGATCGTCATCACGACCGCGGCGACGTGATCAAGGTTATGCAATCGTTGAGTTATCCAGCGGCGATGCTGGAGAACGCCAAGCGCAACGGTTTCGGCTCGCCAACCGAGCTGCCGGTAACCTACGTGATCGATGCCCACGGCGTAGTACGGGTAAAACTCACTCCCAATGTTAACGCGGTAACCGAGACGAGCCTCAGCGCGGTGGTGCTCCCGCTGCTGCCAAATCAGGTTGCCGGTAAGTCGCCCAATGAAGGCAAAGCGACCACGCCGCAAACGGAGTCGAACCGGTGACTGCGGGAACCGCGATAGCTGACCAAAGTGCAACTCTCCCAGCCAAGCCGGATAGTCGAGCATGGCGGAGTCTGGGTGACCTGGCGATGGTTGCGGCGCTGGCGCTGGTGTCGTGCGCGGCGGGATTCACGATGAACCACTTTTCATCGCAGCCCCTGCCGATCGTTTATCAGACACCGGAACAGCGATTCGACAAAGAGCTAACCACGCTGGTGACGGCGGCGCCGTTCGCGATCACACCGGCCGCAACCGTAAGTCTTTCGGAGTTCCGAACCGCGGTGGAGAACCAGAGCACGCTGATCCTCGATGCCCGCCCGGCGGTATTCTTCGAGCGTGGACACGTGCCCGGAGCGCTGAACCTGGCGCGCGATGATTTTGCACGCGACTACCGCCGTCTGGCGCCGACCCTGAAGGCCGCGCAGAGCAAGCCGGTCATCGTCTATTGCTCCGGCGGCGCATGCCACGACAGCCGCCTGGTCGCGAACGCTTTGCTCAGCCTGGGGTTCAGCGACGTCAGGGTTTACACGGGCGGGTGGGACGAGTGGTCCGCGGCTCACATGGCAGAGGCTACTGGGAGCGCGCCATGACCAAGCTGAGCCTTCGCGTACGGCGTTATGAGATAGTCGCGATTAGCTTGATACTCGCCGCGGTGTTCATCTATGCGGGCGTGGACAAGTTGCGCGATCCGCCGCAGTTCGCCGACGCCGTCGCGGCATTCGGAATCCTGCCAACCATATTCGTTAGCCCGTTTGCACTGGGGCTGCCGGTTTTCGAAGTCCTGTGCGGTTTGCTGATGCTCATCTCGCCGGCCAGGCGCGTCGCAGCGCTGGCCGTGACTCTCGTCACCGCGATGTTCTTCGCGGCGCTGGCGTCGGCATTGCTTCGAGGTCTTACGCTCGACTGCGGATGCTTCGGGGCTGGCGCGCCCTCTCGACCGAGGATGTGGCTGGAGGCCGCGCTGGACATCGCGCTATGTAGCGGCGCGTTGTTGGTTTACCTTCGCTCAAGGGTGCGAACGGCACGACCGCCGGATGCGCTGGAAACTTGATTCCGATGAAGTTGATAACCCATTTTAGTTGTTGATGGAGTTTTCACAGATATGAGACGCGGTCTGGTTTTCGGTGTTGCAGGAGTCGCCCTCCTGGCAGCGGTCTACACTTACGTCACGGCTGACACTGATATATCGTTGCTCAACTCGAATAGCCCGATATGTATTGGCTGGCGATGCTGCTGTGCGCGGCGCAAGCCGACCGCGAGGAGCGTAGCGGACGGCGCTACGCTTGACCCGAATATGTTTGCCGGGCGGGTAAAGCAGGCCTACAAATTTGCCGGCGAAAAGCCCGCTCTACTGACCCAGTTGTGGTGCTATTGCGGATGCGACAAGACCGACGGCCATCGAAGCCTTCTCGATTGCTACCGCGACCATCACGGCTCGAGATGCGCCATCTGTACCGGCGAGGCGCTCCTGGCGCAGCGCATGTCGGAACAGTCATCGCCGGTGGAACAGATTCGCGACGCGCTTCGTGAGCGCTATGGAGCAGGAGACTGACCCAGCTTCGAGATCACATTGAATGCCATCCAAAGGAGAGTCCGTAATGATTCCGAAATTAGACCGCGTTTCCATCGGGCAGACCAAGCGACACGCCCGGGGCCTGAATTTCGTTTTGAGGTTTTGTTTGGCCGGCTGCCTATGCGCATTGATGTCGTGCAGCCGCGGCGACAGCGAGGCATCCTTCAGTTGTCTGACCGATACGGCGCTGGTTGATCAGTATGGTCAGAAAGTTTCGCTCGCGTCGTTGAAGGGAAAGCCCTTGATCGTGGATTTCATCTATACCTCGTGTCCGGGACCATGCCTGATGGAGACCGCGAAGTTCGCCAATGTCGCGCTTCGGCTCGGCAATGACCTCGGCTCGAAAGCTACCATCGTATCGATCTCGGTCGACCCTGAGCATGACGGACCCAAAGAATTACTTGCCTACGCGCAACAGCAAGGCGCGGATGAGAAAGGCTGGTATTTCCTCACCGGTTCACCCACCGACGTCGATCGCGCGCTGGCCGGCTTCAGAATCGCGCGCGAAAAGGGTCCGGATGGTTCCGTCGGTCATCTCGAAAACATGATCCTGGTTGGAGCTGACGGCAAAGAGATTCACGAGTACAACGGCGCGGCGGTGAAGGCGCAAACCATTGTCGATGATATCAAAGAGAGCCTGAAGCAGAGCTGAAGTGGTTCGCAGGTTCAGGCCAGACTTCAGCAGCCGTGGAGACTGCGCGATTCATCTCAAGCGATAGAGAATCGGGACGGAAAAGAGCAGAGCCGGAGGAGTATCGCGCTCCTGCGGCGCGGCTCATCTGATGAATCGGTAGGCCGGCTATGCATTTAGTTCGTCGAGCAGCGCCTTGGCGTCTTTCAAATCGGCGGTGTCGAAGCCCTCGGTGAACCAGTGGTAGATTTCCGATAGCATCGCGCGCGCCTCATCGCGGCGGCCGGTATCGCGTAACAGCCGGGCCAGGCTCGTTGTTGCGCGTAGTTGCCAGGACTTGGCGCTCTGGCGGCGGGCGATGTCGATTGCGGTGCGGAAGCAATCTTCGGCGGCTACTCTCTCCGTAGTCCCGCGCATCAGGAGAAATTCTCCGCGCAGGCGATTCAGCTCCGCTTCGTAGTAACGTTCCTCGGTCTGCGCGAAAGGCAGTGCCTCGTCAACCGCGCTCAGAGCCTCATCGATTTGCCCTACCGCCGCGCATGCTTCCGCCAGCATCGCTCCGAACACCGAACGGTTTATGCCGAAGCGGTTCGCAGCCACCCTTGCCATCGCGTCGCGTATAATCGCTATCCCTTCGAGCTTCCCTTCCTTGGCCAGCAACCAGCCGCGTGCGAGGTCGGCTCGGGCTGCTTGGATTGGGGTTAATTCCGCAGCCCAAGGAGCCTCCAACAGCGCTTGCGCGTTTTTTCGAACCTGCTCAAAATTGCCGCACCACATGTCGATTTCGTGTGGCTCAAGCCCGAAGGCCTTCGCCATCGGATTAGAGCTCCGATGACCCCTGATTTCGGCCTCGCGCGTCTGCTTTAGCGCTTGGTCCGGGAAGCCAAGCAGCCACAGCGTGCGACCGAGGTGCGTCGGTAGGAGAACCTGAGGGATTTGCAGATCGGGAACGTCCGGAAGTGGATGGAACAGCTCGATCGATTTCCCAAGCACCTGCCTCGCTTGAGTCAGATCCCCTAGCGTACCCAGGTTGGCTGCTAAAGCGTATTGGAGAATCGCAAGCTGGATCGGATCATTGATCCTGCGGGCTATGTCCAGGGCCTCTCGTGCCACTACGACCGATTTGCGTGTAGCGCCCCTCGTCGCATGAACGAGTCTGATCCCGGCCAATGCTCGTAGCAGGTCGATACTCTCGCCCTTGGCAACGCAAAGCTCGTAGGCTCGCGAATAGGCCGCCTCGGTTTGATCGGAAGCCGGACCATACACGCCCGTTGAGGCCCCGCCCAGTTCCAACTGCAATTGCAATTCTTGTGCGTCGCGGGCCGGACTCTGGGGCAGAGTCTTTAGAAATTGCAGACCGGCGGTCAGATGTGCGACCGCTTCGCTGAAAGCCGAACGCGCAAGCGCCTGTACGCCCGCAAGATAAAGGTAGTGTACCGCCTTGGCGGCGTCGCCGGCACGGCCATAATGATGGATCAGCTCGGAGTAGCGGTCTTCCAGCCGTTCGGCGTAGGAAGACTCGATCGCAGCGGCGGTGCGTCGATGCAACTCCTTTCGGCGCTCGTTCAACACCGAGTTGTACGCGACCTCCTGCGTGAGCGCGTGCTTGAAGATGTATTCGGTGTTACCCACGGCAGGCTGCTCGTAAATGAACTCGCCAAGCTGCAAGTCATTCAGCATTCGATCGAGTTCTTCGACCGGCTTCGGGACCACGGCGCGAATCAGAGAGATTGGAAACTCGCGCCCGATTGCCG
Source organism: uncultured delta proteobacterium (assembly GCA_963747115.1). Taxonomy (GTDB): domain Bacteria; phylum Desulfobacterota; class Binatia; order Binatales; family Binataceae; genus DATGKG01. The sequence continues at coordinate 281,076 of CAVVEB010000012.1, forward strand.
ATAGCGTCTGCAACAGGTCCTTGGCATCGGCGGGTAACCGATCGATTCGCGCCGCAAGAATCCCTTGCACCGTCGGCGGGATCTTCAGCTCGCCGATCGACTTGGCAAGCTTCATTGCGCCGTGGTCGCGTACGAGTGCGCCTTCATCCAGCAGCACCTGTACCGTCTCTTCCATGAAGAAGGGATTTCCTTCGGTCTTCTCGATGATCACGCGCTTGAGCTGCGCTATCTCGGCAGCATCACCTAGCAGCGCTGTTAGCATTTCATCGGCCGACTCCTTGCCGAGCGGATCGAGCCGCAACTGCGTGTAGTAAGTCCTGCTATTCCACTGATGCGAATACTCGGGACGGTAGTTGACCAACAGCAGAATTTTTGCGTTCGCGATCGAATCGGCCAGCAGGTTCAGGAACGCCTGCGTCTCCTCATCGATCCAGTGCAGGTCCTCGAAGATGACCATCAGCGGCTGATTGAGCGATTCGCGTAGCAATATTCGCTTTATCGCATCGAGCGTGCGCCGTTTGCGGACCTGCGCGTCGATCTGCGCCATTGGATCGTCACCTTCGACGATACCCAGCAGCGCGAACAGGTATGGCAGCGCGTCTTCGAGAGTCCGATCCAGTGCCAGCACGCGCCCGGTGACTTTTTCTCTTCGCGTACGAGCGTCGTCGTCTGACGTGATTTTGAAATACGTGTGTAGAAGGTCGAGCACCGGCAGGTATGCCGATGCCTTGCCGTGCGAGACGGAGAAAGCTTCAAGCACCATCCAGCCGGACTGGTTCTTGGCCTTGAATTCGAAGAATAGGCGCGATTTGCCGGTACCCGCTTCGGCCATCGCCGCGACGATCTGCCCATGACCGGACTTCGCGCGCTCGGCCGCGGCTTCCATTGCGTTCATCTCGCGATCGCGACCGACGAACTTGGTCAGACCGCGGCCAGCGGAGCGTTGCAGCCGCGTGCGCAGCGGCCCTAGCCCGGTAACTTCGTAAACATTGACCGGCTCCGTCACGCCTTTGACCTTGGTCGCGCCGAGCGCCTTGAGGATGAAGTAGCCTTCGCAGAGCTTGCGAGTAGCTTCGGTAACCGCGATCGAACCTACCGGCGCTGCGGTTTGCATCCGCGAAGCCAGATTGGTCATGTGACCGATCGGTGTGTATTCGACGTGCCCCGCGCCGGTATGGATCGAGCGCACCACTACTTCGCCGGTGTTGATACCGATGCGGCCCTGGATCGGAGTGCCGCCATCGGTAACCACCTTGGCCGAATACCGCCGTAACTCTTCCTGAATGCGAAGCGCTGCATATAAGGCGCGTTGCGGATGATCCTCGTGCGCGACCGGCGCACCGAACAGCGCGAAGATCCCGTCGCCGGTGGATTGCACGACGTAACCGTCATAGCGATGGGCGGCATCCATCATGAGCTTGAGGGCCGGATCGATGATGGCGCGCGCATTTTCGGGGTCGAGATCCTCCATCATCTCGGTCGAACTCTTGATGTCGGCGAACAGCGCGGTAACGGTCTTGCGCTCGCCCTCGAGATTTTCCGCGGCGGGCGCCTCAGTTACTCGAATCGGTGAATCATTTAATCGCTTTGCCGGGGCGGCCGGAGGTTGCCCAAGCGCCGCGCCGCACTCTCCGCAAAAGCGTTTGTCGGGTGGGTTATCGGCGCCGCACTTCGGACAAAGATTCGCGAGCGCCGCGCCGCAGTCACCGCAGAACTTCTTGCCGGCTGGATTTTCAGTTTTGCAACTAGCGCAACGCATCGGCTTGAGCAGGAAAGATATGCGATCCGGCCCTCATATGTCACTCGGCGCCGCAAAAGGACCAGCAGGGCAGGGCATCCGGAGGTTATGGACGGGCGTTGGAGATTACGCCCATTAGGGAAGGTTCGCCGCTCCAGCCGATTCCGACTGGCTGATTCACTAATCAAGGGCATTCTTTGTCAGCGCGGCTCTCTCACTCAAATCAGGAGAGCCGCGCCGAAATTCGTTCGCTTCGGCGTTCGCGTGCAGCCGTGACGACGCTTTTCCTGTCGGCGCGGGTGCTTGCGAGCGCCGAGCGCACCAATGAAGCGACGCGGAGCGGGCTATCCTGCCATAGCGGAGCGCGGCGCTCCTACTTCACTAGACTAAAGAGTAAACATCTGCACGCCCCGGGGCTCGCCCTGCTTACCTGGCGGCGTTCCCTAGTTCGCTCAGAAGCCACGTCTGGTAAAGGATCCGGTGGCCTATGAAGATCCATAAAAGCGCGGCAATGAAAGACCCACCGGCGAAAGGATGAAGCGAGAGCAAGAGACCATAGAGACCGAAGAAGCCGAAGATATACAGGCCAAAAAAATAGGGTAGGAGACCCGCTTCGATCGCCAGAGGGCGAGACCAGCTTCGTTTCGGCGGCCGCGAATCATTGGGCAGCTTCGACAGAGCAACCGAATACAGGAACGCGCCAGCGATGCAGAGCACTGAGCCCCCGAAAGGAAGGTATGTGTAGGCGAGGAATTCGGATCCAAAGCCGAACTGTACGCTCGCGTAAATCGAATAGAGAAGAACACATAATGATAAGGCGGCGACTTCGCCAAACCGAAGCATGACATTTTGTGTGAACTGTCGCGCTTCTTTTTCGGTCACTGTTCGCGGCGGAGGAATGAACCGTTGGGGGCGCGGAGAGCGGTTGCTGCCCGCGCGAAACCGCCTGCTGCATAGCGCAAGTACTCGGCTTCTGAAATCTCGCGCTCCAGTTGCTCCCAGTCCTCGTGCTCCATGTAGCGACCATCTAGCCATCGCTCGCGGAGTTGCGACGCTTGGTGAGCGCGCGCGAGTCCACCCGCGCGTCCGCGTTTGACTGGGCGACGCATTGCCGACGCAAAGCCTTCGACCGCAGAGCCGAGTATCGGAGCGGCGTGGGCGGCTGCCGTGACTTCGGCTGCGGTCCGGCGCAGAGCGCCTTCGCCCTCGATACGGGCTCGCAGTTCGGCTTGTTCCGTTACCATGCGCGCTAGTAGTCCGGCGTGTTCATTCTCAAGACGCTGGACGCGCTTCAAAAGCTCGCTGAGTTGTAGCGTTGGTGTTGAGCGTGCAAACAGCATACGTCGCTGGATTGTAGGAGCGATTGCGATGCAGGAAAAGAGCGCTGGTTTACCCGCTTCCCAGTATGCTGGTTTTTAAGCGCGGCTGGCTGGCCGATTGCTGACGCTATTCGCGTTAACTCTGAAGCAATCCGGCCGCTGAAACCTTGACGGTTCAGAGCATCGGGTGGAAACTTCCAGGCGTACACGCTGCGGCTGGACGTGTACGGCTCAACAGGCGAATCAACAATCCGACGGCACATTCGCGCCGTACGGACTAACCAAAAAGGCGGCTCAAGGAGACATGATCACAAAATTTTGGGGACGGAATGTCGGAATTCTCAAGGAATTCTCGGTCGATCTAAGTCCCCTTACTTTTTTGGTAGGCAGAAACGCTGCTGGAAAAAGCACTTTCCTTCGAGGCCTGCGATGCCTCGCAATGTTGACGCGCCTTCCTATAGTCGGTGAGCGGGGACCGCTTGCGCTCGGATATCGAGCGACGATCAGAGATTTATTCGGCGGAAATGCCACGGCTCCGCAGGAGATGGTCCTCGGTATAAGAGTCGAGAGCAAAGCCGGTACCGGTGAGTACGAAATCACCCTGAGGCACGAGAACGACTTAGTTCTCGTCGTAGGCGAAAAAGTGGACTGGCAGGGTGCGAACGGGGAATCCTTCAAGTACGGCGCGGAGGGGCCAGAATTTTCCTACATGCACAGAGGTAACTACCTTTCTTCAAAGCCGCCCCGTGCTACATCGCTGCCTTACTTTTGTTTTCCCAACTACAAGAAGGATCAGCGTGAATTGGCGCCACTATATGAACTGATGGATCAATTCACGCCCTTCCATGTTTATCGCTTTTCTCCGAGCGCGGTTTCACGGCCCGCCGAACCTGGGGCGCAATTGGCGCACGATGGCGCGGGACTAGCCGCAGAACTGGACACGCTGCTCGGAATGGATAGAGAGGGGTTTGATCAGATCGCAAAGGCCCTGACGAGCCTCTTTCCCCATATTCGAAAAGTAAATGTTTCAACACTAACGGAACGGAGAACGGGCGATAGCGATCGAGCCGCAGTGCGGGCAGCCGGAGGAAGGGGGATTGGTTCAGTCGCGGCGCTAAAGGGCCTCATCTTCGAGCGAACAGATGGTAGTGCAATAACTGCCGAGATGGAGTCGGACGGCGTATTGCTGACACTTGCTCATCTCTTTCTTGCGACGCGGCACAGTTCTCCGGCTATAGGAATCGAAGAACCTGAAACCGCAACGTACCCTTCACTTTTGGAGTCCCGCCTAAAACTGTTTCGAACTATGTCCGAGGGAGGTGCGGGATTTTCGCCAGTGCAGATTCTTGTGACCACGCACTCGCCTACTCTTCTTACAATGGCCCAGAATCCCGCTCTCGTGCGAATTTTCGAACCGCAGTCCGATGGTGGAGTGAATATTTACACCCCGCCAGAGCGATCCATGATGGAGGTTATCGATAGGCGCTTGAGTTGGTCGGTGGGCACAAGCGAATAAAAAAAGGGGCCTCCCTAGGGAGACCCCGGACAATCCGCATGATGTATTCGGAGTAAATGCTCCTTGTGTATGTTGCTAATGTGCCAATCAAGCGTGCGGATGTCAAGGGCCTTGACGATTTTCCGGTGCGGATGTCAAGGGGCTTTTGACGGTTTTCCTCAAGTTTACCTAGATAAAGACGCAGGGAGGCTGAAGGCAAGAGGGCCCGGCCGCTGAAACCTTTGAGGTTTTGCGCATCGGCGAAAACTCGCGCGTATGTCGTGCTCCCAATCCTGCAACGCGTCGATCGCGAAGCCGAAGCGCCGCGAAAATTGCGACTGCGAATAGCCGAACCGCTTTCTGAGCGCCTTCACATCGACGTCGTCGGGAACATGCACGACAAAACCGGAAGTGATCTCGCCCCTCACGATTCCATCGACTTCCTTCGCCGCCTTGATCAGTCTTTTGCCGAGTTTAGACATTTAAGGGTTTGAGTGACTATACGGCAATGCCGTACTGAGTCAAGCAACGCAAAAAAAGCAGAGCCGGAGGAGCATTGCGCTCCTCCGGCTCATCAGATCACCGAACTGTCCCTCGACTACGCGGTAGCTCCGCCTCGGGAGCGCTCCGCGCTGCGCCTTGCGGCGCCCTTGAATCCGCCGGCTTACTGGGCCGGGGTTAACTCGACGCGGCGGTTCTGCGCGCGTCCTTCGTCGGTGTCGTTCGGCGCGACGAAGTTAGTCTTGCCGAAGCCGCGTGGCACCAGTTGCGAGGCCGGCGTGCCATGCTCTTCGAGGTACTTCGCAACCGCATCGGCGCGGCGCTGCGAGAGCTTCAGGTTGTACTCCTCGCTTCCGATGGCGTCGCAGTATCCATCGACATAGATGGTGACGTTCGGATTGGAGTGCAAGGTGTCGCCGGCCTCATCGAGGATGGCCGCGTCACCCGGGCGAATCTTCGATTTGTTGAAATCGAAGTGCACGCCACGTAGAACCAGCTTCTCATGCTGCGGGGCCGGCGGTGGAGGAGGCGGCGGTGGAGGAGGTGGTGGTGGCGGTGGTGGTGGTGGCGGCGGCGCGATAATTGGATCGCAGATCTCGTGACCGATCACCGCGCCGATGATAGCGCCGCCGACAAAGCCACCCGCGCCGGCAGCGGCTTGAGTGTTGGTGGCAGGATGCGCATCGTTGAGGTACGCGATCCCGAGTGCCGCGCCGGCTCCGGTTGCGGCGCCGACCGCGCCGCCGATCAGGCCGCATTTGCCCCATTCACGCGGCGGGGGCGACTGGGTAGAGCATCCGGCGAGCGCGGCAAAGCCAAGCGCGAGGCAGGCTGCAAGGATGCGTTTTCGAATCGATCGCGGTGCTAGAGCCTTCATGGAACAGTTGTTTCCTCCGTAGTTGGGTCGCGTGAAATTGCTCGGTCCGATTCGCCAGCTCAAAACAAGCGCGGTGGAATATCGTTGGGGCCTATCTCGAGTACACGAACTCGGTCATCGCGCGCGAGTTTACTCTTCTACAATTTTAATCGGAAGCGAGTCCGCTTAACGCAAGATTACGAATTTAGTAGAACCATTTGTTCTTGTCCCAGCGGAACAGTTCAGTGGTCGCGGTGCTTTCGACCACGGTTGGCTTCGTGTGCTTGGCGTCGTCGGGAGTCTTGCCCGTCAGGTAGTAAGAGAATTCTTCGTACGTCAATCTGCCAATCGAGTAGCCGTCCCTGGACTGATGACATTCACATTTCTGGATCGGGGAATAGCCGACGTAGGTCGCAGTTTCCCATCCGTCCTTCATCTGCCAGGCGATATGATTTTCGTTGTTCAGTTCCCGGTCGTGTAGCTTGCGTTCCCAATCCTTGCAGAAGGCCGGGAACACCGCCGCGGCTTTTTTGAATTCGCGATCCCGCACCAAACGCATCGGATTCACTTTCTCAAGCGCCGCCTTGACCTTCGTTCGCAGAGTTTGTTTTGCCGGGGGCGAGGCGTTGGCGTCGGGCTGCGCCGCGGGCGAAGGCGCGGCAGCCGTGGTCTTGCCGGTAGTGACCCATTTGCCCTCGCTCAACGCGGGCTTGGCGCAAAGCGCGACGGCCAGGGCCGCGATCGCCGATCGGGGTTACAAATTTAGTGACAATTGCGGTTTTGGACGCGATCATGAGACAAAATCACCCCCTTAGACGCGTTAAGAGCAACATCCGAGCAAACTCGAGCTACATCCGAGCAACATCCGAGCAACATCGCGGCATCATTTTTAGCTACTGAACTGGTGTCAATTCAACCCGCCGATTCTGCGCGCGGCCCTCCGCGGTGTCATTCGGCGCGACGAAATTGGTCTTGCCGAAACCACGCGAAGTGAGGCGCGATTCCGAGATTCCCTGGCCTTCGAGATAGTGCGCGACCGCCTCCGCGCGGCGCTGCGATAGCTTCAGGTTGTATTGCTCCCCGCCGATCGCATCGCAGTAGCCGTCCACGTCGACATTGACGTTTGGATTGGACTGCAGCGTCTGCGCGGCTTCATCAAGAATCGAGTCATCGCCGGGGCGAATCTTCGCCTGGTTAAAGCCGAAGTGTACGCCACGTAGAACCAGCTTCTCGCTCTTGCGCACTGGTGGCGGCGGAGGAGGAGGCGGGGGCGGCGGGGGAGGAGGTGGCGGCGGTGGCGGCAGGATCACCGGGTCGCATAGATAATGACCCGCGACTCCGCCCAGCAGTGCGCCAATGACGGCGCCGCCAGCCGATGCGGCCGCGGCGTTTCCCGCAGTCGGTTCGCCCGAATTGCCACCTCTGGTCTCATACGCGATCGCGAAGCCGGTGCCCGCGCCGGCAAGCGTTCCGACCACGGCGCCACCGATCGCGCAGCCGTCGATTCGACGCGGTTGGTTCGAGCAGCCCGAAACGGCCGCGACGCAAACCATCAACCCCGTGGCGAGGGCAATCGGCGCGAATCGACGAGATAAAGGTTTCATCGAATTGACTCCAATTGTAATGCTCGTGAGCGACCGGTTAGTCGTTTGCCAGCGATCGAACTGCCGCCATGCTATTAGAACTCGAATAGGTGCCGGACCAGTAAATCAACCAACAAATCAGCCGGGCAGCGGTCCGAAGATGGACCGCTGCCCTGGCGACGGAAGAAACTAACTCACTCGGTAGGCTTCAACTCGACGCGACGGTTCTGCGCCCGGCCTTCGTCGGTATCGTTCGGCGCGACGAAGTCGGTCTTGCCGAACCCGCGCGGAATCAGCTGCGACGACGGAATACCCTTCTGTTCCAGGTATTGAGCCACCGCATCGCTGCGCCGTTGCGATAGCTTGAGGTTATATTCCTCGCTGCCAATCGCGTCGCAATAGCCGTCCACATAGATGTTCGAGCTGGGGTTGGCCTTCAGGGTGTCGGCGGCCTCATCCAGAATCGCGGCATCGTCGGGGCGGATATCCGACTTGTTAAAGTCGAAATGTACGCCTCGCAGCACCAGCTTCTGATGCACCACGGGGGCCGGCGCTGGCGGAGGCGGCGGTGGAGGAGGCGGTGGCGGTGGCGGCGGAGGAGGCGGCGGCTTCAGCGGATCGCATATAAAATGTCCCGCAGCTCCACCGATCAACGCACCCAGAGCCGCGCCACCAACACCAAGGTAGACCTTGGAATCATTATTCGGTTGGGAGTTTTTCCCGCGGGTGTGGTCGTACGTAGCGATTGCGGAAGCGGCGCCTATTCCGGCGCCTGCGATCGCGCCCAAGGCGGTACACGCTCCAAATTCACGGGGTTGCCTCATGCTGGCACATCCAGCAAGGGCGCCTGCGCAGAATGCCGCTCCAGTAACCGCGGCCATTCCTTTCAGCAACCAGGACTTAGATATCATGAGTCCTCCTCATCAGTCGGCCGGTAGGAACAAACCGCCGCTACGTCATCTGTTCGACATCTGCGAAATACTAATTGACGGGAATATAACGGCCAACCGACAAGACTTCAACCTGTCATTCGGGGCCTTACCGACAGGACAGCCGGTAAATAAAGTTCTCAAGCTCCCGATTTTTCTCAGATCGACCGTGCGCTTCTTTGCCTATAGAGGAGGCATCGCTGCCGAATTTCGAGGCGGCCTGCAGCCTCGTCTTCTACGGACCGCCCGGTTTTGAGGCGGACGATCGGATTTAAAATGCGCGCCCGAAGCCACAGGTCGAAATATCCCGGCAACCAATCCGAAAAGCGCGCGTCACAATCCTCAGTCATAACGCTGGAGGGCAGACGCGATCGCGGCGCGATGCTAAAATTCATTCTTCATCATGCTCTCATTGGCGCGCGGTAAAGAGGGAAGTTTCAAACTCGTCTCCGGCTATCGCCCTGACGGCGATCAGCCCGCGGCGATTGAAGCCCTGGTTCGCAATCTCGACGAGCATCTGCCGCATCAGGTTCTGCTCGGCGTTACCGGTTCGGGGAAAACCTTTACGATGGCGAATATCATCGCGCGGGTGAATCGGCCCACGCTGGTGATGGCGCCGAACAAGACCCTGGCCGCGCAGCTTTATAATGAGTTCAGGAGTCTGTTTCCCGAAAACGCGGTCCGCTACTTCGTTTCCTATTACGATTATTACCAGCCCGAAGCGTATGTCCCCTCAACCGATACTTTCATTGAGAAGGACGCCAGCATCAACGACGAAATCGACAAGCTACGCCATTCCGCGACCAAGGCGCTGCTGGAGCGAAATGACGTTCTGATCGTCGCGTCGGTGTCGTGCATCTACGGCCTCGGCGAGCCCGAAGTGTACTTCGAGATGGTGCTGTTCGTGGAAGAGGGCCAGCATATCGATCGCGACAAGGTGCTGCGCAAGCTGGTCGACATCGCCTATCAGCGCAACGACTATGATTTCCATCGCGGGACCTTTCGGGTCCGCGGCGACACTATCGAGATCTTTCCCGCGTACGAAGAGGGCAGGGCCCTGCGACTCGAATTTTTCGGCGACGAGATCGAAGCGCTGTACGAAATCGATCCGCTGCGCGGCAAAGTCATTCGCAAGCTCTCGACCGTGTGCGTCTACCCAGCCTCGCATTACGTGACTACCTCCGATCGAATGGAAGTGGCGGTCAAGAATATCCGCAGCGAGCTGAAAGAGCGCCTTGAGCTCTTCCGCACCGAGAACCGATTGCTCGAAGCGCAACGGCTCGAGCAGCGCACCATGTACGACCTGGAATTGCTCGCGGAGATGGGCTTCTGTCCCGGAATCGAAAACTACTCGCGTCATCTGACCGGGCGGATGCCGGGTCAGGCGCCGCCGACCCTGCTCGATTACTTTCCGAAGACCTCGCTGTTTTTCATCGATGAAAGTCACGTCACGATTCCGCAGATCGGCGGGATGTATCGCGGCGATCGTTCGCGCAAACAGACGCTGGTCGATTTCGGGTTCCGGCTGCCTTCGGCGCTGGATAACCGGCCGCTCAACTTCGAAGAATGGGAGCAGACCGTAACCAGGCGGTCTATGTTTCCGCGACGCCCGGCGATTGGGAGCTAAAAAATCCGAGGGGCTGGTGGTCGAACAACTGATTCGCCCGACCGGTCTCATCGATCCGGAAATCGAAGTGCGCAAGGCCGGGATCCAGGTCGACGACCTGCTCGACGAGATCCGCAAGCGGGTGGCGGTTAACGAGCGGGTGATCGTGACCTGCCTGACCAAAAAAATGGCCGAAGATCTGACCGACTATTACCACGACCTCGGCGTGCGCGTTCGCTACCTGCATGCCGATATCGAAACTATCGAGCGGGTGGAAATTATCCGGGGCCTGCGCAAGGGCGACTTTGATGTGCTGGTGGGGATCAATCTTCTGCGCGAGGGGCTCGATCTGCCCGAGGTGTCGCTGGTAGCGATTCTCGACGCCGACAAGGAAGGCTACCTGCGCTCGGCCCGCTCGCTGATTCAAACCATCGGGCGCGCCGCGCGGCATATCAACGGCAAGGTCATTATGTACGGCGATAAAGTGACCGACTCGATGAAGTTCGCCATCGATGAAACCTATCGGCGCCGCGCCAAGCAGCTAGCTTACAATGCCGAGCACGGCATCACCCCGGCCAGCATCCAGAAGGCCATCGATGCGTCGCTGGTCGAGATGTACTCGCCGGAATGGGCAGTGGTCCCGGAAATCGATGACAAGGCGCCCTCGAAAGAAGACGACTTCCCGGCGCACGAGCTCTCGGAACGGATCACCGACCTGCGCCGCCAGATGATGGAAGCGGCGGACAGCCTCGACTACGAGCGCGCCGCGGAGTTGCGCGATCGGATCAAGAAGCTGGAGCGCAAGGTCTTCGGCATGGAACGCGAGGCGCCTCCTCCCGCCGCGCCGCCAGGCTCCGCAGGCACCGGAGCGACCCGCGCGAATCGCGAGCGGATGGAAAAGCACAAGATTCCCGACGTCAGCATCCAGGGAATGCGCACGCGCGGGATGCGCAAAAGTAAGAGTGATGCGTCGGCAAGTCCGCCGAAGCAATCGCGCCTCAAGCTGATCCCCGACACTCCGAAGTAAACGCGGAGAACGTTCAGAACGCCCAGTGACCTTTGAAAAACTCGCCGCAAAACAGCGCGAGGAACAGCATCGACCACACATTGAGCGCGACCGATGCGAGCCGGTTGCGCGACACTATCGCCTCCAACATGAAGATGGGAAACATCGCCAGCAGCAGCCGCGGCGCGCTCATGTCCCACGACTGCATCGCGATGATGAGCCAGTTTGTCGCCATCCACATCGTGTAACATGGCCGCAGCCACCATGCCGATGCCAGCGTCGCGATCAAGCCAATCACCACGAACAGCATGATTGCCATGCCGTGGGTGATGGCGTCCGCCGGCGACATCCAGGTATTTACCCCGAGCTGATTATAGGCTGCCCACGGCAGCCTTGAGTTGATTGGTCCAATGCTCGCCCGCGACCGTGACGAACGCGAGTGGATCCCCGGTCAGGTGGTAGTTCATCAACATGAAAAACCCGAAGGCGAGTGGGATGAGCGATACCCACAGCCATCGAATGTTCCATCGGCGCGTCAGCCATAGCTGATGCAGGCCTTCCACCCCGAACGCTCCGACCAGCAGGATTCCCGTGTCATGGGTGAGAGTCGCGAGCGCGCCATAGATTCCCGCATACAACCAGTTTCCGCGCCGGCATGCGATGAACGACGCCACCACGAACAGCAGGAAGAGGCTCTCCGTATACGCGACATGCAGAAAGTACGAGGTCGGGAAGATGAACAGGAACCACACTGTGCGGCGCGCCACGTTGGTATCGAAATCGATTTTCACCAGCCTGAACAAAGCCACCGCCAGCGCCATTGACGCGATGGTCGTGACGGCCAACCCTGCTATATGTGGGCTTCTGAAAATCGGCGTCAGCAGCCGTATCAGCCACGGATAGAGCGGATAGAACGCGAGCCGCAGCCGCGCGTCGCCGGTCGAGCCGTATCCCAGAGTCGCGATATTGAGGTATTGGCCGACGTCCCAATGATTGATCTGACCGATCGCATCTTCGCTCGAAGTGATCCACTTGTTGTAGTGGATCTCAAAGCTGAGGATCCCGTACCAGAACAGCAGCGGCTTGATGATGAGCAACCGTCGCCACCAGTTCCCACTCATCGCGCGAGAGTAGGGCACCCCATCCGCGAGGGCTTGGCTCGAGGCTCAGAGCCTCAGTCGATCGATGGTCCGCTTCGCGCAGGCGCTCGACGCTGGTCTCCATATTACGCATTGCGGGCTGTTGCGGGCGGTCGGTGACGAACCTATCCGAGCGGCCTTAGGGCGTCTACCACTGAGCGGATCGTCTCGCCGCCAGCGGCGATACCGCCGCAGCGCAACCGCCAGAGGAGCGGTTTCTCCCCATACTCAGCCATGATAAATGAAGTGGGATTAACGCGGTTATGTGCCCCGCGACCGCATCCGGCGAGGAGGCCTGATGTTTTCTTCTATCGACGATGTGATCAAGCGATTCAAAGAAAAGAACTATATCGCAAGCCGTCGAATCGCGACCGTCATGTATTTGGCGAGCGAGTTGAAAAAACCCATCCTGGTGGAAGGACCGGCCGGGGTCGGTAAAACTGACCTCGCGAAAGTTGCCGCCCTCGCACTCGGATGGGAACTGGTCCGGCTGCAATGCTATGAGGGTCTCGACGAGGGCAAAGCGCTCTACGAATGGGAGTACGCCAAGCAACTTCTCTATACGCAAATCCTCAAAGACAAAATCGGCGAGGTGCTCGCGGGCGCCAAAGGCCTCACCGAGGCGGTCGATCGCATCGCCGCGCAGGACGAAGTTTTCTTCTCCGAGCGCTTCGTGCTGCCACGGCCGCTGCTCAAGGCGATATCGAGCGAGAAGCCGACTGTTCTCTTAATCGATGAGATCGATAAGGCGGACGCCGAGTTCGAAGCGTTCCTGCTGGAATTGCTTTCAGACTTTCAGGTGACGATTCCAGAAATCGGCACCATTAGGGCCAAGCAGATGCCGCTGGTGGTGCTGACCTCGAACAACGCGCGCGAGATGTCGGACGCGCTCAAGCGCCGATGCTTGCATCTCTACATCGATTTCCCGGTCAAGGAGCAGGAGCTCGCGATCGTCCAGCTAAAGGTGCCCGAAGCGAGCAAGAAGCTCGCCGACGAAGTCGTCAGCGTGGTGCAATCGCTGCGCAAGCTCGATCTCAAAAAGACTCCCGGTATCAGCGAGACGCTGGATTGGATCAAGGCGCTCACGCTGCTCAACGTTCAGAGCCTGGACCAGGAGCTGGTCAACGAGACGCTGGACACGATCGTCAAGTACGAAGGCGATGTCCGCAAGGCACAGGAAGAGTTGAAGGATTACGTGCGCCGTGCGCGTGCGCGCCGCGGCACCGCGGAAACCGGCAGCAGCGACAAGGATCTCTTGAACTGACCGCGAGGCACCGCGGAGCGGTCATCCTGATAAGCTGATGCAAGAAAAAGTAATCGAATTCGCCAACCTGCTGCGGGAAAATGGTGTGCGCGTATCGCTCGCCGAAACCCTCGACGCTTTTGGCGCGACCGAAGTTACCGGGCTGGGCGAGAAAGACGGTTTTCGCGCCGCTCTGCGCGCCACCATGATCAAGCGCCGGAGCGAACTACCGGTCTTCGAAGAGCTGTTCGATTTGTACTTCTCCGGGCTCGGCGAAATGATCAAGCAGGCCAGCCAGGCGGTGCAGCAGGCGCTCTCGATGTCGGATCAGGAATTCCAGAAATTCCTCGAACAAGTCGAAGAGATGCTGAAAAAGGAGGGTAAGAAGCTCTCCGAACTCGCCAGGCAACTGCTTCAGAATCAATCGGGGCAGATGGAAAAAAGGCTTCGCGAGGCCGCGCGCGCGGTCAAACTTAACAACATCGAACGCAGTATCGAAGAGAACTACTTCGCGCGGGCATTGGCGCGCGAACTCGGCCTCGATCGGATCGAGCAGGAGATAAAACAGCTGCGCGAGGAACTCGAGAAAATGGACATCAGCGCCAGGATGAAGGCGCAGATGGAGGAATATCTCGATCGCCGGCTCAAGCAACTCGATGACATAATCCGCCGCTACGTCCGCATGGAGCGCGAGAAACGCGACCTCAAAACTCGCGACGAGCAGCAGCTCAACAAGCTTGGCGAGAAGAGTTTTTACTATCTCTCCGAAGAAGAGCTGAAGCAGATGAACGAGGCGGTGCAAAAGCTCGCCCAGCGGCTCAAGAACGTGATCTCGATTCGCCGCAAGCGCGACAAGAAGGGCCGCTTCGACATCAAACGCACCCTGCGCAAGAATCTGATGTACGGCGGGGTGCCGTTCAAGTTGCACTTCGAGCAGCGCAAGAAAGAACGTCCGCAGGTGGTGATCCTGTGCGATGTTTCCGATTCGGTTCGCAATGCCTCACGCTTCATGCTGCAGTTCGTTTATTCGCTACAGGATTTATACTCACGCGTGCGCAGTTACATATTCGTCGCGGATATTGGCGAGGTGACCGAACACTTCCGCAGCAACGATTCCAAGGAAGCGCTCGATATCGCGTTGAAGGGTGATATCATCAATGTGTACGCGCACTCCAACTTTGGCCATGCGTTCAGAAATTTTGTCAGCGATCATCTGGGATCCGTGAATAAACGAACCACGGTGATCGTGCTGGGTGACGCGCGCAACAACTATAATCTCCCGCACGATTGGTGTCTCAAGGAAATCAAACAGCGCGCCAAGAGAGTCATTTGGCTTAATCCGGAGAGTCGCAACACCTGGGGATTTGGCGATAGCGAAATGGATCGCTATGCCCCGCACTGCGACCTGGTCGAAGAGTGCCGCAATCTAAACCAGTTGTACCGCGTGGTGGATCAGTTGGTTCCGCGCTGAAGACGTGGGTTTCGCGCGTCTTTCAACGAGTTCAGTTGACCCTAGCCGCGCTTTGTTCCAAGATTGTTATGGGGAATGCATCGGGCGAGGGGCCGCTTGCGAGCGTGTCGCCCGGGGGGAGGAGGCTGGCGCCAGAGATACGCTTTATGGCAGGTGACAGAAAAGACTTTTTGCTGATGGTGGTTGCTGGGATCACGCTTGACCCGACTACTAAATTGCCCGTCGTGATGCTCAAAGATCCGGATAACAAACTCAATCTGCCGATCTGGGTTGGCCCGCTCGAGGCCACCTCAATGGCGACCGAGCTCGAGGGAGTCAAGCCGCAGCGTCCGATGACCCACGATCTGCTGCGTAACTTGTTGGCGGAATTCAGCACCACCGTGGAATGTATCGAGGTCGACCGATCTCCGCGAGAATACCTACTTCGCACAAATTCAGCTCAAGACCCGCGAGGGCAGGGCAATCACCGTCGATTCCCGCCCGAGCGACGCGCTCGCGCTGGCGTTACGCACCAAGTCGCCCATCTACGTCGCGAAAAAAGTGCTCGAAGCTTCCAGCGAACTCGAATCCACCGATCAGCAACCGGCCCAGAGCGAGCAGAACCTCGCCGGAGTCTCGCGCGACAAATGGTCCGAAATTCTCGAGCGGATGTCGCCCGAAGATTTCAAGTACAAAATGTGAGACGCGCGCCCGCGTTCTCACCCCATATCGAGAACAATTGAACGCAGTTGGGCGTCGGGACGCCTCGGTCGGGCATGGCAACCACTCAAACTCATCATAAGAAGTTAAGCCGCAAGGAGCTCAAGCAGCCCGACGAATTTCAAAGTTTCGTCGAGAACGCGCAGCGGTTCGCCCTGGAAAACCTGACCCAGGTGATCGTCTCCGCTGCGATTGTTATCGCGGTCGGTGCGCTCACTGTGGGCATCTATTACTATGAGGTCCACCGCGACAACCTCGCCGGCGATCGCTTCTACACCGCAATCAGCGCGCTCGAACAAAAGAATTACGCGCAGGCGGAAACCGATCTGGGCCAACTCGCGACAGACGAACCCGGATGCGAGGTTGGAAAGCTCGCGCGCTTCTACCTCGCCACCGCGTATCTGAATCAAGGTAAACTGGAACAGGCACGCGACGCGCTGATCGCCTATGTTCCCGACGCCAAAGACGATCTGTTCGCCAGCATGGCATACGAAGACCTCGGCGTGATCTACGAAAAGATGGGTGACCTCAAAAAGGCGCAGGGCGCTTACGCACAGGCATCCACGATTGCGGGGCCGGAACAAAGCCGCGCCGAACTACAGGTCGCAAGGCTTCTGATGAAGCAGGGCGACACCAAAGGCGCGATCGAGGCCTATCAGCACTTCCTCACGGCGCATCCATTCTCCGAGGACCGCCAAAGCGTCATCGAAAATCTAGCCGCGATGGGCGCGGTTGCGCCTAACTCAGGCATCGGCCAGATTGGCCAGTTCGTTCATCCTCCAGCCAACTGATACCCGCGAGCGGCACCCCGTCGATACGATGGAGATGCGCCGCACTTCAGCGGCGCACGCGCTATTTTTTCGCGGTTGCCGCGATCTGTTGATCGATCAACCAGCTGAACGCTTTGTCGTCGGGCAAACCGACCACGCGGATGCCATTGACGAATAGCGTCGGCGTCGAACTCACCTTCAACGTTTCGCCGTCTTTCTGATCCTGATCGATACGCGCCTTCGCTTGTGTACCGGCCATGCAGGCATCGAGCGTGGTCGCGTCGAGATTGAGCCGCTTGGCGGTCAGATGAATGTGGTCGTCGATATTCTTGACGGTGATCGGCCCTGGTTGGTGTAATAGTCGCGGGCGAACTCCCAGAAGGTGTCGGGATTCTGCAAGCGCGCGCATTCGGCGCCGATCGCCGCCCGAATCGCCCACGGATGACTGTTCAGCGGATAGTTCTTGTAGATGACGCGGACTTTATCCTTATAGGTCGTATTGACCATCGTCTCCAGATTGGCGAAGGCGCGCGCACAGAAGGGACATTCGAAATCCGCGAACTCGATGATGGTGACCGGAGCGGCCGGGTTTCCGAGTATCGCACGGTCGTCCAGATGCACATTCTTAAGATCGACTTTCTCCCACGGGTCTTTCGTCACATCGTAAAACTGACTCTGACCGACAATCATCTGATCTTCGGTCGCGTTGGTATAGATGATCCCGCTCGCCGATTGTCCCTTGTCGTTGCTGATGCGTAGCGTTCGCACATACACGCCGCTCCACGCGGTGGGAATGACAGGGCCGAGCTCGATGTGCTTCTGGTCGGTGACCATGAAGCGCTTCTGCAGATAGGCCTTGACTTTCGCATCGATTGCCGGATTCGGTGGCAGCGCATTGTCAGGAACGGCCGGAGTCGCAGCCCCAGCCGGCGAGGGATCCGCGGCAAGACTCTGCGGCGCCATCCCGAGGACTGTGGCCATCGTGAGAACCATTATCGCGGATGCGCTCATCGCCAGAACGCCCGCGCGCATACACCGTAGTCTGTTCATCATGGCGCTACATGATAGGGATGCCGGATTAACACTTCCAGAGCCTTTTGGGGTGTCATTTTGGCCGGATATGGAATAAGCGGCGCGCGAGTTTTAAGGCGAAACTTAGAATATCGGATGGAGGAGGGGCGCCTCCTCGTATCCTCAATTGTGTTGTTGGCTCGCCTTATAGGTTCGCATAAGAAGTATTATGTCAACTTGGACGGCGACTGCCGCAGACGATGTGGGATCCCCAATAGCTCAAGAACCTCCATCGGGTCCGGCAATGGTGGGCTCTTTTCTACATGTGGCAGATATCGCGACGCGTCCGGGCCCCAGTCGAAATACAACCCGTTCCCTGGTTCCGCAAGTTGGGCCGCAATTTCTCGAGAGATCTCGATTTGCTGCGAGAAAAGCAGTGTTCGCTTCCGGTCTCCGAGCAAATGCACGAACACGTCGATGCGATATTGCCCTTCGGTGAAGCGGAACGAGTTGCCGTCCTGCGCAGAACACGAGGCAATCGGAGCAGCGTACAAACTCGCCGATGCCCCAACTTTAGCGCGCATCCCCATCTTAGCGGGGAATTTCCGGACGGTTCCCCATATCAGCCCGTGCGACGCACCGCGTAGTCTTCCCACGCCACTGCTGCGGTCGCACGCCGATACTCGCGTGTGTCGCCGCCCCAGTTTTGCGTGATGCGGCCGTCGGCGGTCTTGTACCAACTGATGCAGTTGGGATCTGCCCACGTCGATTTGCCCAGGCGCGCCTGCAGCTCCGCGTTGAAGCGATCCTGTGCGGCCTGCGTCACTTCGATCGCGGCCAAGTTCGCGCGTGCGCATCGCGTCGAGGCACTGGCGATATATTCCGATCTGCCGTTCGATCATGAACGTGATGGTGTTGTGCCCCAGATTGGTGTTGGGGCCGTAGATCATAAAGAGGTTGGGAAATTTAGCCACCGTGATCCCAAGGTAAGCCTCGGGGCCGTGCTTCCATTCGTCCGCGAGCCTGAAGCCGCCCTTTCCGGTCACGTCAACCGACCAATGCCATCCCGTCGTCTCGAAGCCGGTCGCATAGACGAGCACATCTAATTCATGGGTGACGCCGTCTTTGGTGACGACGCCTGGCGGTACGATTCGGTCGATTCGCTCGGTTACCAACGCGACATTCGGCTGCGTCAGCGCCGGATAGTAGTCGTCGGCGAACAGGACTCGCTTACATCCGATCGGATAGTTGGGCGTGAGCTTGCGGCGCATCGCCGCGTCGGGCACCTGCATCGCCATGAGAGCGAGCGATTGCTCGGTGTAGAATGCGCGCCCTTCCTCGGTGTGACTGAAGATCTGCCAGAACAGGGTATCGAAGGTGAGGTACAGATGCTCGCGCTCCGACGCACCGACCTCGGGCGACTTGGCGAGGAGCTTACGCTCGGTCTCGCTGACCTCGCGATCCAGCCGCGGCAGGAGCCAGTTGGGTGAGCGTTGAAATACGGTCAGATGACGCGCGACCTTCGCGACCTCGGGTATCAATTGCACGGCGCTGGCGGCGGAACCGATAACGCCCACGCGCTTGCCGCTCAACTCGACTCCGTGGTTCCATCGCGCCGAATGCCATGATGGACGCGGCAAAGCTCTCGCGCCCCGTGATCGTCGGGAAGCTGTGGCCGGTTGAGCTGCCCAAGCGCCATCACTACCGCGTCGGCCTCATAGGTCTCGCCGGTGGTGCTGGTGACGCACCAGCGCGCGTGCGCATCGTCCCACTTGGCCGTCGCGGCGCCTTGCCCCATCCGCAGATGCGGCCGCAGATGGAACATGTCGGCGAGATCCTCGGTATACCGCTGAACTTCCGCCGCGCGCGGAAACAGATGGCTCCACTTGAGCGTCTTCGCGAACGAGAACTGGTACATCGCCACCGGCGTATCGCAGGCGCATCCGGGATAGGTGTTTTCGCGCCAGGTGCCGCCGACACGATCCGCCTTTTCGAGGATCACGAAGTTCTCGATTCCGGCGCGCTTCAAATGGACCCCGGCGCACAAACCGCCCAGCCCTGCTCCGACTACAATCACGGACTGACCAACACTCATTCCACTTCTCACTACTTCGATTGCATGTCCGCCTTGCCAGTCGCAAGGTCCACCGGGTAGGAAGCGTGCGTGTGGATGATCTTCCACACTCCGTTCTGCTTTTGCCATACGTCGGTCACGCGGAAGGTTCCCTCGGTCGGCTTGCCGCTTTTATCGACTCCGCTGAAATGTTGGACGCTGTTGGCGAGAGCGAGTTTTCCATCGGTAACGACGTGCATTGAGACGATCTCGATCTTGGCGTTTTTGACGTTGTCGAAAAAGTTCTGAAAGTCGCCGCGCACCGCTTGCTGCCCATCGAACTCGCGCGGTGTCCCGATGTCATAGACGATGAGGTCATCGCTCGGCTCGTAGCACTTCATCAATTCATCGACGGAGGTAGCCGCCGCGCATTTATGCTCCAGGTCCGTGATTTGCGCCTTGGCGTCCGCAGCGAAGACGTTGGTTCCCAAGCCGCATCCCACAATGACCGCAGTGGCGAGTGTCGCGATGATTAGTCCGGATTTGCGCATTTGTCTCCCTGTCTGTTTCGGGCCTGATGACTGTTAGATGATGAGCTAGCCGTGGCGATGCGACGCCTCGGCAGGACATTCTATGGAACGTTGCCCTGCCGAGGCGATCTGATGGGCCGATGCTAGCCTAGCCCATGCGAGATTGAGTTACTTTGCTCAGTTCGCGGCGAAGATCGTTCCCTTCCAGGTCCGCGAGGCGAGGTCGATCTCACCTTCGCTAGCGAGCCTGCGGCCATCGGAGATCTGCACAAAGCCGGTCGTCTTCCAGCGGTGTTTCCCGGTGGACTCGTAGCTCCCCTGACCGATGCCGTTGAGGCCTTCGCCATTCTCTCAGAAATGCGGTCCCGACGTCGCTGAAAGTCCCGCCTTTGGGGCCGCCAACGTAGGTTACCGTGGTGAAGACCGCGCCAAATCCCGTCACCGTCCCTTCATAATTCACTTGCGAAAGAACGCTGCCGGCAGGACCAGGAGTGTTTGTTATGGTGGTGAACTTGAACGAAAATTCTCCGACTGCTTTACCAGTGGCCATCGTGCTTCTCCTCTGCGGGTTAAATGACGCGAACGATTGAACGGATGAGTTCCTTATGAACCTATTGGATCGGAACCGCAAACGATTTCGCGCAAACCGACGCCAGCGCGACGCTCACCGCACCACGTGCTCTTCCGTGATGAAGAACGCGGTGCGCGAATGATCGATGAACTTTCGCTCGTCCTCGATCGCCGTGCGCGCCTCGTTCGATGCGAGCGCGTTCTCCAGCGCGGCCCAGTCGTCGAACCATAGTTCCGCGACGCCGTCGAACGACGGTTCGCGCCCGCCGAGTTGCCGATGAACGGTGTGGCTCTGCACGTACTTGCGGCATCCGGGTATCCGTCCCGCAATCGGTCCGTGAGTGTCGCGCCAGTAGCGATGGAATTCGTCGTTGCTCAGATGCGGGAGCTTGCTGATGCAGTAAACGATTTTGAGCATAGGTGTCCTTACGGCGATGCGGTTGATACGACCGGCGGCGCGCCGGCCTCGCCCTCGCCAATGTGAGTAGCTATATACCGCATGACCCGATTCAACCGCCGGGGCCGATTCCTCCCCAGTCGCCCCCGGTTCGCACGATCACGACTTTGGTTTTTGGATCGACGAAAATGTACTGGCCCCAGAGGCCTTGGGCTTCGAAAATATAGTCGTTAGGACCGAAGGTGCGCCCCCACCAGAAATATTTGTAGTAGCCGCCGTCCTCGCGAAATTCGGGATAGGTCTTCCAGGGGCGGTTGTCGTTTGGATCCCTGGTCGTCGACTCGATTACCCATTGCTCAGGGATGATTTGCTTGCCGTTCCAGTTGCCATGGCTGAGAAACAGCTGGCCGAACTTCGCGAAGTCGATCGCGCGTGCATTGAGCAGCACATACATCAGCTCGAGGTCGTCCCGATCGCTGTCGATGCTCCAGGTCGCGGGATATTCCATTCCAATCGGCTTCCAGATTTTTTCCTGAAGGTACTTGGCCGGACTCTGATGTGTGACTCTTTTCAGGATCAGGCCCAGCAGCTCGGTGTCGTAGTCGTCGTAGTCAAAGCTTTGACCGGGAGGCTCCTCAATGGTCAGGTCCGTAAGCATGAGCTTCGTGAGGTCGGGATAGAAGTAGGCAACCGCCTCCTCTTGCCATGGAAGGTCATGGAGGCGGTAGCGGATTCCGGATCCCATAGTCAACAGATTTTTGATCGTAATCGGATCGAAGCCCTGCCCTTTCAATTCCGGCAGATAGTTGACGATCGGATCGTCGACGCTCTTGATGAAGCCGTCCTGGATCGCAATCCCGACCAGCGCCGAGGTGAATGATTTCGCGACTGAACGCGAGACGCAGATGGAATCGCGCTGGTAGCCGTTGAAGTAGTTTTCGTAGAGGAGTTGGTCATCGCGGATGACGATGAAGGCGTGGGTGTCATTTGATCGCAGAAGCTCATCGAGCGCGACGCGCTTCAGGACGTCACCGTCGCGATATTCCACTGTCGTCGGCACCAGACCCGCGGAGCCCGGATTAAAATGATAGGCCGGGGGCGCGTTTTCGATCGTGTGGTAAGGGAACAGCTTCCAGTCGTCGGACTTCGAAAGCGAGCTGCGAGTTCCCCAAACGAAATAACGATAGAGATACCCAGGATCGATCCATGGTGGCGCGGCGAGAAGCTGCGAAGCCGGCATCAGGCACGCTGCGATGGTGGCTGCGAGGAGCAGTTTCCATCGATTGTTCATGGCAACCTTCGAGTTAATGCCGCGTACACCGCAATGTCCATCGGGAAAGTTTTTGGTTCGATACGAAAGGACGCGCCCGCTACTTCGGCATAGCTATCGTTTTACCTGAGGTCTTCGCCGGCTTGGTTTCGCGGGCTCGCGCTCGGTCGCCGGAATTTCCGGCTTCCGCACCAGCGCGAGGAGCCATCGGCGCGCCGAAAAATGCCGCGGGTCCAGAATTACCGCGCGCTCCAGGTACTTGATCGCCGCCGCGGTGCGCTCCGCCTTCAGGCAACAAGTCCCCAGCGTCGCGAGGAGTTCGGGCGTATCGGTCCCCGAGGCCTCGCGCGAGCGCACCAGCATCGCGATCGCTTCCGGATATTTCTCGCGCGCCTGATAGACCTCGCCGAGGGCGAGCGAGGCGCGCGGATTGAGCGGGTCAATTTGAATGGCGTTCTCGAGCATCGATTCGGCGGAGCGATAGAGGCGATTTTTTACCAGCCCCGCCGCGGCTTCGACCAGCCGATCCGATTCTTCGCGCAGATTGGGCGACTCGAGGTCGACTTCGATTTTATCGCGCGATACCACCGCCTTGAGCACCTGGATTTTGCCGCCAAAATAATCGCGCAGCTTCTCGATCACGGTATCGCCCAATTGCTCCGGCTCGAGCAAAAAGATTACCCCGACCGGATCGCCGAAGTGATCCTCGCTGCGAATTACTATCGAGCTGCGATGGCGCACTAGACCCTCTCGTCGGGATCGAACAGCTTCTTGTATTCGTCGAGTGCGAAGCGATCGGTCATGCCCGCGATGTAGTCCGCGACCACCCGCGGAATTTGCTCGCCGTCGCGCTCGTGCTGCATCAGCACGTGACCCGGCATCTGGCGCGGCTCACTCATGTAGGCTTCGAACAACTGCTCGAGGACCCGGCCCGCCTTTTCGGTCATCCTGATCACCCGATAATGCCGATAGAGCCGTTCCCGCATTATCTCCTTGAGCTCGTCGACCTTCGCCACCATCGCGGGTGAGAAGACCGCGAGCGCCCTGCCCGCTCGTCTGACGTCGTCGACGCTTTCGATCTTCGCGCGATCGGCTTCCGCGGCCAGATTAGCGATCAGATCGGTCGCCATCGCGTCGATGATTCTTCTGACCGTCCGATAGCGCGCGATATTCACCTCGATATTCGCGGCCGCGCGCGCGGGCGCATTGGCTTCGCGATATAGTTGCGAATGCTCCAGCTCCCCGGCGGTGAGCATCCCGGCCTTGAGGCCGTCATCGACGTCGTGGCCGATACGCGATCTCATCCGCCAGATCGACGATCTGCGCCTCGAGGCATGGATAGGTCGAGGCATCGAATTCCTGCGCGGCGGGACGATCGTGAAAATGGGAATGCTTGATGATTCCTTCGCGCACTTCGAAACTCAGGTTAAGGCCGCGAAAATCCGGATAGCGCACCTCGATCCAGTCCACCGTCCGGAGGCTCTGCGCATTGTGATCGAAACCGCCGTAGGGCCCCATCAGGCGGTCCAGCACTTTCTCGCCGGCATGTCCGAACGGCGTATGCCCGAGGTCGTGCGCCAGCGCGACCGCCTCGGCCAGTTCCTCGTTAAGGCCGAGCGCGCGGGCTACGGTCCTGGTTATCTGCGCCGCCTCGATCGTATGGGTGAGCCGGGTCCGGTAGTAGTCGCCCTCGTGGTTTACGAAAACCTGGGTCTTGTATTCGAGGCGCCGGAACGCGGCACAATGGATGATGCGATCGCGGTCGCGCTGAAAACAGGTGCGCATCGGATGGTCGGGCTCGGCAATCCGGCGTCCGCGGCTGTTTTTCGACAGCATCGCGCACGCGGCCAGGCTTCGCGCCTCGATTTCTTCGAGCTCATGCCTTCGTCGCAACATTGGGATTCACACGGGTTCTGAACTGCGCGCGATGTTAGCATGGACTCCGCCGCCGCCTGCAACGACCGAAAGCGCAACGGCTGTCCATCACCAATAGACTGGAAGGATGCGATCGAGATCAAATGAACAGCCTCCGCAAACGGGCCCTTATCGGCGTCATCGAATTTTTGTTCGGCCTCGCACTACTGCTCTTCATACCGGCATGGTCCCTACGGTTCTGGCAGGGGTGGCTTTACTGGATTCTCTGCGCGGCCTCGGTGATCGCAATCACGCTATACTTTTCTCAGGTACGACCCCGCGCTCATCGAGCGACGCCTGACAGCCGGTCCGGGTGCGGAGGATCAAACCAGCCAGAAGATAATTCAAGCCATCATGGCGCCCTTGTTCTTCGCGCTGATTATGGTCCCCGGGTTCGACCATCGCTTCCACTGGTCAGCGGTTCCGGCAGCCGTCGTAGTGGCCGCGAATATTCTCTGCATTTTGGCCTGGGTGATATTCTTCGACGTCTTCAGAGCGAACAGTTACGCCGCGGCCACGATTAAGGTTGAACCGGAGCAGCGCGTTATATCGACCGGGCCTTATCGATTCGTGCGTCATCCGATGTACGCGGCCGGAGTGTTGCTGTC
The DNA here is from genome assembly GCA_963747115.1 of uncultured delta proteobacterium. Classification (GTDB taxonomy): domain Bacteria; phylum Desulfobacterota; class Binatia; order Binatales; family Binataceae; genus DATGKG01. The sequence continues at coordinate 305,784 of CAVVEB010000012.1, forward strand.
CGTAGGGACGCCCGTCGCGCTTGGATCAGTACCCGCGCTTTTCGTGACGATTGCGTTCTTGGGCGGCATTGTCGCGCGACTAGTGAATGAAGAGCGGTATCTATCGGCGAACCTGGCGGGCTATGCGGACTACTGCCGCAAAGTTCGATACCGGCTGGTGCCACTGGTCTGGTAATAGTTCCGAAACCGAATCCGCAACTTACAGTTCTTCCAGAGCCCAACGCGCGATCCCGAGTTGTTAAAACGGCTTCATTTGTTCTTGACTCGCTATGGCTAGCCGTGAGACCGTTTTCTCACTGATCTCGGTTCGCGGGGGGCTCCCAAATGGTTCCGGCTCGTTTCGGCAGGACGGTTTCGTCCATGCCGATCGCTCGCGCTACGGCATCCGTTGCGCAGCTCGGCAGGATTGCGGCGCTGATTGCCCTGGTGGCGGTTGGAATTAGCGCGGCGCCAACTACCGCGTCCGCTCAGGATAGTTGGGCAACCCGGACCTCCGATCCGAATCCCAAAGCCAGTGTCGCCAGCGTCGCGATAAACGGGCTCATCTATGTCTATGGGTCCAACGGAACCTTAAGCATCTACAATCCAGTTACCGATTCGTGGACGAGTGGGGCATCGCCGAGTCTCAGTCGCTCGTACATGAGCGCCGCCATCATTAACGGCAAAATGTACGTAGTTGGCGGCTGTGCGGACAACTCGGACTGCAGAATCGGCACCACCAACGCGCTCGAGATCTACGATCCCGTCGCCAACTCGTGGTTGAACGGATCCCCGATGGTGACGGCGCGCTTCGGAGCTGCAGCGGGGGTTATCGCGGGCAAGCTGTACGTCAGCGGCGGGACGCAAGCCTGCCCGCCGTGCGCCGATGCGAGCACCACGGAGATCTACGACCCGACGGCGAACAGTTGGACCTCGGGCGCCTCGATCCCCACCCCGACCGAAGGAACGATGAGTGCCGTCGTCAATGGGCTACTCTATGCGATTGGCGGCTACGAACGGGGCTCAGTCAACGCTGTGGTCGGTACCGTCCAGATGTACGACCCTATCGCCGATAGTTGGTCGACGCTTTCGCCGATGCCGACCTCCCGGCAGGGGGCAGCCGCGGGTGTGATCAATGGAGACATATATGTGGTCGGGGGAACCAACACCGGCGACCTCGCAGTCAACGAAAGCTACGACCCCCAGAGCGATACGTGGACTGAGCGCACGTCTATGCCCACGGCTCGCCACTATACCACCGGAAGCGTCGTCAATTCGCAGCTATACGTGATCGACGGCAGCAATAGCGGGGGTGCGCTCGGGACTAACGAGCAGTACACGGCGGTCTCGCCCTCCCCGACTCCTACACCGACCGCCACCGCGACCGGCCCGACTCCGACGCCTACGCCGACACCTACGACTGCGCCGACGCACACTCCGATCAAGATTCCAACTCCAACGGCGACTGCGACAGTCCCTGGGAGTCCAACTACCACCGCGACCCCAACAGCTACGATCACCGCGACCGCCTCGGCTACCATCACGCCGACCATGACCGCGACGATCACCATGACCGCCACCGTCACCGCGACTCCTACGCTAACTCTCACGCCAACTCCGGTACCGGCAGCGCTCACGGTCGGACCCAGGGTGCTCAACTTCGGCACGGTCTTCGTTGGTGCGATAAGCGGTCACCACAACGTTCTGCTCCGCAACTTGAAGAACCGGAAGCAGAACACTCCCATCGCGATCGGCTCGATCCAGTCCAGTAACGGCGAGTTCGCGCCCTCGCAGAACTGCCTTGGTCAGCTCGCCCCGGGCGCCAGGTGCGTGGTCGCGATCACTTTCGGCCCGGCCGGCACCCTCCTTCGCAGCGGCAATCTCGTCATCGGCAGCAACGCGACCGGTTTGCCGCATTCGGTTGCACTTCGGGGCGTCGGCAAGATCCGAAAGACCCCAACTCCAACGCCGATGCACACCCCGACGCCGACGCCCAGGCCGACACCGGCGCCGGCGCTCAAATTCACGGCTCCGACCAGGCTGACGGACGCTATGGTCGGCATGAACTATTCCTATGATTTCTGCACGCCGGCGCCGGGTAGCGGCCAGCTATGCGGGTCGCCTTTTTCGCCCTCAACCAATCCGAGCGGCGGCAATCCACCGTACACTTTTTCCACCAAGGGATTTCCGCCCCCCGGCATCGCGCTCGATTTCCAAACCGGTCATCTGGGCGGCGTGCCGGATTCCACCGACGCCGGCCGCACTTACAAATTTACCGTCTGCGCTACCGACCTCTCCGCGCATGAAGTTTGCCGCGCTTCCTCGATCCATGTCGACGCCGTCGCGACGCCGACCGCCACCGCCACGCCGAAACCGGGCGGCACGCCGATCGGAGTGAACGGATGCAAGGTGGGTTATGAGGGAGGCAATTCGACCTGCACCAGTTCCGGGTTCGGCTTCGACAATTGCGCCGGCAGCATCACGCTCGATATCCAGTGCGCGATTACCACCGGCGAGATTGGTGTCACCATCGGAAATAATAGCGACTTTACTAGCTGCGGGACTTCGGTGACTCCGGGAACCATTCCGGGCACGATCACCATTCCGTGTGATGGTGGAATTGTTGCGGGCGATTGCCCGCCGGGAAACCTGGTGATTGTGGGTGACGACAATACCAAGACGATCGGCGATGCCACGGTGAAGACGTTTGGATGGAGCTGCGGCCCCGGCACCTGAACGCTTACGCCGCCGCCCCTCGGTAGTGAAGGTTCCAGCCCGCTACGGTGTCAGCGGATCGCCCACGACGGGCCAGCCGTCATTCGTCCATGACATCGGGCGAACCTGCAGGACGCGCCCGGCCGCGAGATTGTCTGCGTCGTAGACGCCGCACAACAGATATTGTCCGTCAGCGGTCGTGAGAACGGAGTTATGTCCGGGCCCGATCCATCGGCTGTCTCCCGGCAACCACAATGGTGCCGCCGCCCTTGCGCATCCGAAGCCCGGCTTTGTCCACATACGGTCCGCTTGCCGATTTCGAGCGTCCGACCGCGATTTCGTAAGTACTCGATGCGCCCGAGCAGCAAGAGCCCCACGAAACGAACAAGTAATAGAAATCGCCATGCTGGATCACGTACGAGCCTTCGATCGAATCGGGGTACACCGATGCGGCGCGCGCGGCCACTGACTCGATTGCGCCACCCGCCGCAAGTTTGCCGGTTCGCGGATTGATTCCCCTGGCCTTGATTCCGCTCCAGAAGGAGCCGAAAAACAAACGCCACCGGCCCTTGCCATCGACGAAGAGCGCCGGATCGATGGCGTTGAAGTTCTCGCGCCCCGGCAAGGATTTGATTACCAGGCCGCGGTCTTGCCATTGGTAATTGGGATCGGATGGATCGATTGTCGCATTCGTCGCCAGCCCGATCACCGATTGCTGACTGCCGAAAGTCGAGACCGCGTAATAGAGATAGTAGAGGCCGTTGTGAAGCGAGATATCGGGCGCCCAGTAGATAGTGGCGCCCGGAACTGCCTTCTGGGCCCATTGCGGCAACTGCTCGAACACCTGTCCCTCGTAGGTCCAGTTGATCAGGTCGGTGGAGAACCAGATGCCGCCGCCGGTGCCGAAGACGTAGTAACCCGGCTTGCCGTCAGGAGCTGCGATGACCGCCGGATCGGGCGCCGGCGGCTCGGTTGTCGTCTGCGCGCCGGCATCGGTTTGCGTGATGCAGAGCGCGAGCAGGAAAAGCAGAAACCCGCACAGGTATGCCGCAGATGCGACGATGCGTGCGCTCTCCACGCTAGCCGGGTTTTTCGTTTGATTCTCCAAGAGCAGGTGTCCGGTGCCGGACAGGTAGTATGAGCAACGTAGTCGCCGCCCGCAACTGGGCGGCATCGTCGCGCGACCTGGTGAATGGATAGCGATATCTGTCGGCGAACCTGCCTGGCTACGCGGAATATTGCGGCAAGGTCCGATACCGGCTGGTACCGCTGGTCTGGTAGCAGCTTTCCAGATCACATTCCTGAAACCTCACGAGGTTTCAGACTTCCCGTTTGATTAACACAGGAAGCGCGAAACCCAGTCTGGGTTTCGCAAATTATTTTCTTTCTTCTTTCCGATTGTTCTAACTTGTCATCCTGAGGGTCGTCCCGAAGGACCTACGCGGAGCGACCGCGAGGCGTGGCCGAGCGGTCGCCCTGAGCATAGCGAAGGGCCTACGCGGAGCGATGTGCCTTGCTGGGGAAAAGTTCCAGACTCAGATCAGACCATCTCGGGTTCATACCCTCGATCAGTTCGATCTTCTTCCGCCGGAGCCATCCCTTGAGTTGTTTCTCTCGCGCGATGGCATCAACGATGTAGTCAAACTGTTCGAAATAGACCAGGCGATGAATTTTGTACTTGGCGGTGAACGCCGAAGCAAACCCGGCGCGATGCTCCTCGAGCCGCTGGTCAAAGATCGTCCGTCACTCCGATGTAGAGGGTGTGCGTGCGATTCGTCAGGATATAAACGAAATAATTATTGCGCATTTTCAGAACATCGCTCTGCGTGGGCCCTTCGCTATGCTCAGGGCGACCGCTCGGCCACGCCTCGCGGTCGCTCCGCGTAGGTCCTTCGGGACGACCCTCAGGATGACATTAAAAATGTGTTGATGAAAAAAGGGCCGCGCGATTTTCGCGCGGCCCTGGACTACCGAATCTAATGCGCCAGCGAGTCGCGCAAGCGTCAGCATTCGCGCTGCTGCTGTTCGTGGCGACGTCCCTCGCGCTTGGATCAGTGTGCGCACTCATCGTGACGATTCCGCCTACACCAGCGCCAACGGTAGTATAGAGTAGAAACTGTGGACAATTACGATCGAGTAGTCATCGAGTTCGGTAAACTAATCGGAGACGGACGATCGGTGCTCGCGTCCTGTCACTGGCATGACGGTCAGTGGGGCAAAGATTCCCGGTGACGACGAGTATTTTCGCATTCGAACGCGAGCGTCCAATCTCATACGGAGGGTCTGCGGAGAGAGCAGCGCGCACTGCCGGGAAATAGAAACTATTCCAAAAGAATCGACCGAACTACCGGGCGACGTCGGTATCTTGGAAGCAGCAAAAGCAGACATTGAAAGCGGATTGTTATTCAACCTGAAGTCGTTGTTGAGGCAGAAATTCTCGGCGACTTATTGGAACAGGCGCAAGCGCTACGAGTGCAGGCACCATGAGCCAGCAGCCTCTCTAGCTGGAGCGGTGCTTGAGGACACCCTGCGGAAAATTTGTGACCGTGTAAAGATTTCGTATTCCGCTAGCACCAAAATCGGTAGCCTTAACGCTGACCAAAGGCCGCCGTCTACCTCTGCTCACCCAGAACAAATCACCGCGCTTGCTGATATTCGAAACAATGCCGACCATGGCCATTTCGGCGAATTCAAACCAACTGATTAAGGCGATGATTAAGTAGATCAGAAGTTTCGCGTCGGAACAACTCAAATAATGCGGGCTTATTTGTGATTCTCGTGTCGGGGACAATCTCGTAGTGGAACCAAGGGCCGAAAGGTCATCGGAAACTCTCGTTGAGGTTTAAGTCATGGATACACTTGCATGGCGTAGTCATCGATGGGCCGTACCTAGCGGCGAAAAAATCGAGAAGTTCGGTAAGAAGCGCTGGCGATTCACCTGTTCGGCATGCGGCCGGGCATTCGTTACCGACGAGACGGGCAACAAAAGATGGGCCATAAGTCAGTACAAAAGGTCTATTTTGCTGAGTTCGGTGACCAAGGACTCGGCGCTCGAAGAGAAAGTGTCGAAGCGCTGGTTAATGAGCCTTGTCCGGAGAGATTCGTTTCGGCGGACGACGTTGATCGCAAGAAGATCCCCGGCGTGGAGCCCTAACTCTCGAGTCCTTGCCCGTGATCGGGAGGCGAAAGGATTGCGATCCCGCCGCCCCTATCTTTTCTCCCCCAACTACGTAATACGACATAAGAGAGGGCGCGCCCGCCGTTCGGTGAGCGCGCTCATCTTATTTAAGGAGGTCATCGCATCGTGATGACCGACGGTTGTAACAACCCCATCCCCGAGACTCTCGAGGAGACTCTCGAACCACTCCTGAACCACCAAACGCAACAAAGTGACGCATCGGAGCCGCCCAACGCGGCGAATCCGGAGCGTTGCGGCAACACTGCGGCGCATAAATCGAAGGCGGATTCCAATCGCGACAACGCGCAAAAATCCACCGGACCGAAGACCGAGGCGGGAAAAGCGAACTCGGGGCGAAACGCCCTCAAACATGGAATCCTCGCCTCGCAGGCCGTGATCGCGACCATCGAGGGGCGCGAGGGCCGCAAAATGTTCGACGACACCGTGGCCGGCCTGATGGAAGACTACCAGCCGGTGGGCGAGCTCGAGGAGCTGCTGGTGCAGCAGATCGCCGCGTGTTTCTGGCGCTATCGCCGGATGTTGCGTTTCGAGAATCGCGCCGCGTTTGCCGTGCGCGACCGCCGCGCCTTCGCGAAGATAAATGAAGGCCTGGCGAGCGCGGTGCAGAGCGACACGCTCTACGAGATGGGGCGCGGTGGCCTCGAAGATGGCGAGGCGGTCTGCGCCAAAGCGGGCCTCGACGCTATCGATCTGCCGAGTGAAGCCGACACTATTCGCATCACGCGCTACGAGAACGCGATCACGCGGACCATGTATCGCGCGATGGCGAAGCTGGAGGCGTCGCGCAAAGCGCGCGTAGCGAAGGCGAAAAGCAATGAGCCGCCGCCGGCGCCCGCGGACTTAAGTCGTGAGCCGGTGGTCGACGTGGCCGCGGAAAAACGCGATCGCGCCGCCGTCGCGAAGATATTGCCGACCGGGGAATCATTGCAGCACGGCAACTTGCGGCGCGAAATGTGGCTCAACCGATCGCGCGCCGCCGACGCGGCCGCCGCTGCCGCATCGGAGCACGCGCAAAATGACCAAACGAAGCCAAATCTTCCACCATATCCAAAGGAAATGGCCGACAGCGTTACGCTGCTGAAGGCGATGGGTATCGTTAAGCGCGCCGAAAGCGTGCTGGTGCCGAAGGTTGCGCCCGAAACCTAGCTGACCGCATCGGCGAATTCAGTGGTTTGACAGGCTCGCGCGATCACGCAAAGTTAGCGCATTGCAGATGCTTAGGTCGCGCATACGCGCCGTCTCGCGATTGTTTCGTAGCGAGGGGGTTCCGATCGGATTATGAAATCGCCCTGGCTGCGCCGGGGATTGCTCGCGGTGGTGATCATCGCCGTTCTCGCGGGCATCGCCCCCGCGATCCGCTACTACAACTATTTCGCCACGCACGTCTCTACCGATGACGCCTATGTCGATGGAACCGTCGCGCTGGTCTCGACTCGGGTTGAGGGCACCGTGTCCGCGGTTTATGTCGAGGACAATTGGACCGTGAAGCGCGGCGATCTGCTGGTGACGCTGGACCCGAGCATGTTCCAGATCCGGATCGCGCAAGCCCAGGCGCAACTCGCGCGCGCGCGGCAGACCGTCGATGAAATGTTCGCGCAAATAAAAGCCGCGCAGGCGGGACGCAGCCTCGCCGATGCGCAGGCCAAACAGGCGCGCCTCGACTACGATCGCGCCGAGCAACTGCGCAAGGCGGGAGTGGTGTCGAACGAGTTCTACGATCAGGCGCTCACCGCTTATCGGATGGGTGAGGCGAACGTCGCGCTCGCAGAGCATGAGGAGGCGCAGGCACGCGCCGCGCTGGGCGGCGCCCCCACCGATGACGCCGCGGCGCCCGCGCCTGCCGCGTCGGCCGCCGCGGATCCGAATCACGATCGCGCGCCGTCAGATTCTACTCCCGATGGCTCCCAGAGCCAACGTCAAGCTGACGAGACCGATGAGGTGCGTTATGATCGTCCCATCGTCAAGCAGGCCGAGGCCGCCCTGGAGCAGGCCAAACTCGATCTCGCGTACACCCGGATCACCGCGCCCTTCGACGGCATCATCACCCACAAGAGCGTTCACGTCGGTCATCGCGTGCAACCGGGCGAACCGCTGATGGCGGACGTGCCGACGCAGCATCTCTACGTGACCGCGAACTACAAGGAGACGCAGCTTACCTACGTGCGCATCGGGCAGCCGGCCACGGTCGAGGCGGACATCTATCCGGGCCACGTGTATCAGGGGCATATCGATTCGATCAGTATGGGCACCGGCGCGGCGTTCTCGTTGCTGCCGCCGGAAAACGCAACTGGCAATTGGGTCAAGGTGGTGCAGCGCATCCCGGTGAAGGTCGTGCTCGACCACGAGCCGCCCGCCGACAAGCCGCTGCGCCTCGGACTCTCGGTCGAGGTGGCGATCGATATCAGCGATACCCGCGGCCCGCTGCTGACGTCGATCGTGCAGCGCCATTTCATGCGCGAAGGCCACGTGGTGCCCAATGAGAACCTGCCGGTCGCGCCGCGACCGGAATCGGAGAGCGCGCCCGCGCCGGAGCATCATCGGTTGCGAAACCTGCTGCACGATTTCCGCCAGCCCCATCAGCACCAATAGCGCGCGCGCTGACACCTTCGCGCAGTTGTGTCAGTCATCGATCACCTGACACGAGTGTCAGTTTTGTTGTCACCCTCGCGCGTCTGTATTAGCTTCAGCAGTATCCCGTGTGGCGTGTGGGGAATTCGCGGATGAGGGAGCTCTCGGAAATCCAAAACCGGCTGGCCGACTACCTCGGCACCGGCCTGCTCTCGCTCAAGGTGCTGGCCAGCGGATGGGAAACCACGGTCTTCGAATTCGCCACCGAAGCCGCCTCGCCGCGACTGCCGCAGATGCCCTCGCGCACGCCGATGGTCCTGCGCTTCTACCAGGGCAGCGCCGCCGACGCCAAGGGCGCGCGCGAGAGCATCAACTTCGCGAAGCTTTCCGCCGTTGGCTACCCCGTCCCGAAACCCTACGGCTACGAAGCCGATCGTCAAGTTGTCGGCGCGCCATTTCTCATCATGGAGCGAGTCGACGGCGGGCCGCTGTTCGCGGCGCGCAGCTTTCCGAGCGCGTTCAAGACTTTCTCGCTCGGCTTCTTCGGCTTCGTGCGCGCGCAGGTCCGGTTGCATCAGATGGAGTTGCGGAAGTCCGGCCTGGATGAGATTCCGCGCGCCTACGCGCCGTGCGGTATCGATGCGCACGCGCCGCTGCTCGATCGGATGCTCAAGATCATCGAGCAACGCATCGAAGATGGTCCGCTCCCCGGACTGAAAGCCGCGCACGCCCGTCTGAGTCAGCGCGTTGGTGAGTTCCGCAACGCGCCCAACTCGATCGTGCACATGGACTACCATCCGCAGAACGTGGTGGTTAAGGGATTGCGCGTCACCGGCGTGATCGATTGGGTCAATACCGACATCGGCGATCGTCATCTCGATGCGGCCACCACGGCGGCGATTCTGTCGTCCTCCGCGATGGAGCATCCGCGATGGATGCGCGACAACGTCGCGGGCAACTCGCTGCGCGCGATGTTTGCCTCGCTCTACATCCCGCTCTATCACGCGATGGCGCCGTTGGACTTCGAACGTTTCCGCTACTGCCAGGCGGTCGCGTCGCTGCTGCGGCTTTCGATGCTCGGCATGATGCGCGCGCGCGGCGCCGAGGTGGTCGGCTTCCGTCCCGAGGCGATCGGCGAGGTGACGCCCGCGGTGGTCAGGCTGCTCTCGCGGTACGCGGCGCGCAAGAGCGGCGCGCCGGTCCGCCTGGATCTGCCGAGTCCGCTCGCGGTCTGAGTCACGCATGCACTAAGTCGGAGTCTCACGCGCGCAGCAACTCGCGCAGCGTCAAGGGCAAGATGCCGCCATGCTTGATGAACTCGACATCGTCGGGCGTGTCGATCCGCGCCAGCGTTTCGAACTCCGTTACCTTCCGTTCGAGCTCCGCGCGCACTATCACCTTCTGTCGGCGCTTCAATCCCGCGGCGAGGCCCGCGATCGAGAAGACCTCGCGACCGGTGAGCCCGAGCGATGCGCGATTTTGGCCGCCGGTGAACTCCAGCGGCGAGCACGCCCATCCCAACCAGGTTGCTGCGATGGATCCGCTCGAAGCTTTCCGCGATCACCGCGCGCACTCCGAGGAGTTGGGTTCCCTTCGCGGCCCAGTCGCGCGACGATCCCGTCCCGTATTCCTTGCCCGCGATCACGATCAGCGCGACGCCTTCCTTACGATAACGCTCCGAGGCTTCGAAGATCGTCATCTTCTCGCCGTCCGGCAGATGCGCGGTGAAGCCGCCCTCGACCCCCGGCACCATCAGGTTGCGCAGCCGGATGTTGGCGAAGGTCCCGCGCACCATCACCTCGTGATTGCCGCGCCGCGCGCCGTAGGAATTGAAATCCTTCATTTGAATCCCGTGCGCGATCAGATATTCGCCGGCGGGACTCTTCTCGGCGATATTTCCCGCGGGCGAGATGTGATCGGTGGTGACACTGTCGCCGAGGAGCGCGAGCACGCGGGCGCCGGCGATGTCTTTCAGCGGCGCGGGAGTTTTCCCGATTCCGTCGAAGAACGGCGGCGCCTTCACGTATTCGGATTTCGGATCCCACGCAAACAGGTTTCCTTTCGGTACCGCGAGGCTTTGCCATCGCTCGTCGCCGTCGAACACCTTTCCGTATTGATGACGAAACATCCCGGAATCGATCGAACTCGCGATCGTGGCGGAGACCTCCGCTGCGCTCGGCCACACGTCCTTCAGAAAGACCGGCGCGCCCTTCTTATCGACGCCGAGCGGCTCGCGATTGAGATCGATATCCATCGTGCCCGCGATCGCATACGCAACCACCAGCGGCGGCGACGCGAGATAGTTGAATCGCACGACGGGATTGATGCGGCCCTCGAAGTTGCGGTTGCCGCTGAGGACCGCGCACGCGACCAGGCTGCCCTTTCTGATCGCTGCGGCGATTCCTTCCGCGATCGGGCCCGCTGTTGCCGATGCAGGTGGTGCATCCGTAGCCGACGAGGTTGAAGCGCAGTTGTTCGAGCGGCTCGATCAGTCCCGCCCGTTTCAGGTAGTCGCTGACGACTTTCGAGCCGGGCGCGAGACTGGTTTTGACCCACGGCTTGACGGCGAGACCGCGCGCGACGGCTTTCTTCGCGAGCAGGCCGGCGCCGATCATCACCGACGGATTCGAGGTGTTGGTGCAGCTGGTGATCGCGGCGATCACCAGCGATCCATGACCCAGGCTAAAGCGAGCGCCGTCGGCGTCGAGCTCGACGCGGCTGCCGAGCGCGCTGAGCTGCGCATCACCATTGCCTTGCTGCGCTTGCGAGCCAAGGCTGTTGTTTCCGCCTTCTTCGATCCAGTCCGCGATGCGCTGTTTGATCGCGCCGTTAGTAACGTCGCCGTGAATCTCTTTCACCAACTGCGCGCGAAAGTCTTTCTTGGAGCTGGCCAGGGCCACCCGATCCTGCGGACGGCGTGGTCCGGCGAGGCTCGGCTCGACCTTCCCGAGATCGAGTTCGAGCAGATCCGAGAATACCGGCTCGGGCGAGCTGTCGGTGCGGAACAGTCCCTGCTCCTTGCAATAGGCCTCGATAAGCGCGAGACGATCGTCGGGTCTGCCAGTGATGCGAAGATAGTCCAGAGTCTGCTGATCGACCGGGAAGAATCCGACAGTCGCGCCGTACTCGGGCGACATGTTCGCCAGGGTCGCGCGATCGGCAACGCTCAGCGTCTTCAGTCCCGCGCCGGTGTACTCGACGAACTTTCCCACCACGCCGCGCTTGCGCAGCATTTGCGTGACGGTGAGCACGAGGTCGGTCGCGGTCGCGCCCGGGCTGAGGCTTCCCGTCAGGCGCACGCCGATTACCTCGGGCACCAGCATCGGCATCGAGCGCCCGAGCATCGCCGCTTCCGCTTCGATACCGCCGACGCCCCATCCAACGACGCCGAGCCCATTGACCATCGTAGTATGCGAATCGGTTCCGACCACCGTATCTGGAAACGCCTGGCCGTCCTTCGAGCTGAACACTACCGGCGCGAGATACTCCAGATTCACCTGATGCACGATACCGGTGTCCGGCGGCACCACCCGGAAGTTATCGAAGCCGCCCTGACCCCATCGCAGGAACAGGTAGCGCTCGCGATTGCGCTGGAACTCCAACTCCGCATTGGTCGCGAACGCGCCGCGGGTTCCAAAAGCGTCGACCTGCACCGAATGATCGATCACCAGATCGGCGGGCTGGAGCGGATTTATCTTCGCGGGATCTCCGCCGACCCGCTTTATCGCGTCGCGCATCACCGCAAGATCGGCGACGACCGGAACGCCGGTGAAATCCTGGAGCAGCACCCGCGCCGGCATGAACGAGATCTCCTGCTCTCCGCCCTTGCCGTTCCACTTGGCGAGCGCCTCGATCTGATCCGCCGTGACCACCGCGCCATCCTCGCGCCGGAGCACGTTCTCCAGCATCACCCGGATCGAGAACGGCAGCCTTGAAAGCGCGTAGCCGCGTTTTTCCAGCGCTTCAAGCTTGTGAATCGTGTAACTGGTTGCGCCGACTTTGAGCGTCGTGCGCGCAGCGAAAGTATTGGTCGTCATCAGCTCGCCAATGTCCTTTCCGGTCCGGATTGAAATGATGTTGCGCCAGCACGGCGCGGATACTTTTCAGCTTCACAATAGCGCGGTCACGATCCGTATAAAACGGCCACTCGGGACACGAGAGGGGTTGCTCTTCTGGTTGCGGTTGATCGCTGACTGTCCGGCCTGCCGTTAGTAGAGATATCCTACTATCCGTTGACTCGCTGATGGTGGGTTGATATTTTGCTCTACAGAAGCAGCACGGCAGCCGAACCGCGCTGTTCAAATCGAGGGATGTCTCGTGAAATATCACCTGCGAGTCGGAACCCTAATAACTGATGCCTCTCGCGCTGTGTTCGCTCGATTCTACGAGCGTGCAGAGTCCGCCAAACTGCAGTACCCGGGCCGAACCCAAACCGATGGTATTCGGAGGTTCGGGTGGGAACTAAGATCGCATGGCGGGGGTTCAAGAAGCCTCAACCTGCATCGAATGATCAAACACCGGGCCGGAGAGATGGAGCGGATTCATCTTCGCAAGCTCTCCGCGGAGCCGTTTTATCGCGTCGCACATAACGGCAAGGTCGACAAGGTCGGCGACGACTGGAATGCCGGCAAAATCCTGTAGCTAGAACCCCGGCCGGTCGGCATGCCGAAAGGATGCCGTCGTGTCAGCTCAGCGCCGGCCGCCGCGCCCGCATTGGCGCCGGGCCGGGCAAGCCGTCGTAAACCAGCGCGCGGCCGTCGGAGTGAAAGCGCATTGAGGCAAGCAGGCCGACGCGAGGCGATTCCAGCGCCGGCACTCCATCGATGCTGTCGATGAGCAGCTTGCCGCGCGTCGTCATCAGCGCGGCGACCGCCGCCGCGAAGCCATCATCGTCCAGCGGACCGCTATCATTGCGCAGCGACGCGGTAGTAATCGCGTGCCCCGCCATCGCGAGGATCAACCGCCCCCCGCGGATGACCACGACGCTATTGGCCTCCCGCGCGACACCGCCTCCCTTAAGCAGGCCCCCGTATGGATTCGCGGGATCAGCAGCGCTCAGCGCGACCGGCTTCTCGCGCGCCGGATTGATCCCGCCGCGCATCGAGCGCAGCATCTCGACCGCCTCTGGCAGCGCGTATTGTTCACCCGAGAGCGAGCGCACGAACCATCCTCGCCGGATGGTCCCGCCGTATTCCATGCGCCGCAACGCGAACTGGATTTCCGTCCATGGAATGTTGAGCGATTCGATCGTCATCACTTCGCGGCTGACTACGCCGTGACGCCTCAGCAGCAGCTTTGCAATCTCCCGCGGTCGATCATTTGAGTCGGGCGACGATTCAGCGCGGTTTGATTTCGATGCGACCAGCGCCGACCAGCGGCCCGACACACTCGACTTGAGGCGCGCCCGCATAGCCGCGTCGCGGCGACTGCTGTGACGTTCGCTCGCGGGTTCTACCAGTCGCGCCGCATCGAAGGTCGAAGCGAACAGCCGCAATGGTGCGAAGCTGTCGTTGGATACGCGTCCGCGCGAGGCCAATCTCCACAATGCCGCGAGCGTATCGCGCTCCGAAACGTCAGCGCGATCCGCCACCTGATCGAGATACTGCGCGCCTCCGGAACAGAGCGCTTGCCACACCGCGGATTCCTTGGGCTCCGACGGTTCTTCGCCTTGCGCGGACTGAAACAGGAATCGTTCGTGGCGGTTCACGAAGGCGATTTTCGATGGCAGTCCCGGAGTCTCGTCATGCTCATCGCGCGCAGACAGCGCGATCCACGCAAATTCTCCGCCGAGGCATAGAAGGTCGAGCTGCTCGGGGCGATAGCCGGAAATCCGCGCGGGAAGAATCGCGCGCTCCCACATTTCCGGTGTGTACGCCATCCCGGAAAGCTGATCGAGTACGGCGGCGAGACCGCCCTGCCCTTCTTCAAGACCAATTCCCGCGATGTGATGCCATCGCATCAGAAACGCCGTGAATTCGTGATCGTCGCACGGCTCGACCTCGGCGCGGACTTTCGCGAGCGTCGCGCGATGGATTCGATTCAGCACGTAACGATCGCACCATTGCTGAAGCGTCGCCGAGGTGAAGTGGCCGCGGAAGATTGCGCCCGCAGCTTCCAGCCGCGTCAGCGCACCAGTGATATCGGCGTCGCTAAGATGCAGCCGACGCGCCATCTCGACCGGAGTGGCAGGCCCGGAAGTCTGGAACGCGCGGCGAACAATGTCATCGCGCGCCGCATCGGGATCGGGTGTGTCAACCGTAGGCGCCAGCTCTTCACTCAAGGCCGCTTCCGGATATGCACTCGCATACAGCGGCGCGTCCTCGAAGGTCACGAAGATTTCAGCCGCGATTGGCGTCCGCCGTACGCCGACGACGCGGCCGCCGCGGCGCAATTCCTCCAGCATCGCGGCGCCATCGCCATTTGCGCGTTCCGCAATCTCGTCCGAAGACAAGCCACCATGCGAACGGATCAACTCGCACAGTTCGTCGGGAGTGCGGGCGCGCCGCGCGGCGGCGGTGCCCGAGGCCTCAGCGACGACGCCATCGATGGCCTCGCGCGAGAGCATCTCCGAAAGATCCTCGGAGCGGAACACGTCCTCCGCCATTCCGCGATTCATCTGCACCGTGCGGCTGCGACGATTGGCGCGCTCGCCGTCGTCGAGGAACGAATAGTCCCACGCAAGCAACAGCCGATGGGCAAAGACCGATGGCGAAATGGAATCGACCGTCACGACGCGAACCGAACCGGCCTCGATACTGGCCAGCACCGATTCCATTCGTGCAGCGTCGGTTGATTCCTCAAGACACTCGCGAAGCGTTTCGTTCAGGATGAAGTGATCGGGCAAGTCGATGGTCGGCGGACGATTCTCGAAGCAGGCTTGCTGACCGGGAAAGATCGCCGCCAGCAATTCATTCGATCGCAGCCGCTGCAGGTACGGCGGAATGCGATCGCCCTTGTTCGATCGCATTATCGAGAGCGCTCGCGACGCCACATGACGAAAACGCAGCTCGAACATCGGCGCGTTGAGCAGCGCCTGAACCAGCACGTCGCGCGCGTTGCGCGACGACACCATCTGAAGCACTTCTTCGAGCGGAAAACTGTGACGCGCGTTGAGCGCGATCAGGCACGCGTCGTCGATCGCCGAAGCCTGAATTTCGAAATCGAAGCTCTGGCAAAGCCGCTTTCGAATCGCGAGGCCGAGGCCGCGATTGAAGCGAATTCCAAACGGCGCGTGAATGACTATCTGCGTGCCGCCGAGCCCGTCGAAGAAGCGCTCGACCACGATGTTGCGTTCGTCGGGAACCGTACCCAGCGCGGCCACTCCGCGGCGCACGTAGTCGACCGCCTGGCGCGCCGCACCCTCCTCGAGCAGGCATTCGCGTTCGAGGAAACCGATCGCGTCGTCGGCCTTTCCGCACTCGAGCAGCTGCGCGATTTCCTGCCGCAGATCGCACTCCTCCTTAGACAGCGCCCACGAGCGTCCCGCCGCTTCGGTCAGCCAGAACGGCAGCGTCGGCGACTGACCGGGCGCGGGCTCGACCATCAGGCGTCCGCGTGAGATGCGACTTATCTTCCACGGCATCGAGCCGAGCGCGAACACGTCGCCGCGCACGGACTCCTGCGCGAAATCTTCTTCGACATCGCCAACCTTGCGTCCCTCCGACTCGATGACGACATCGTAGTTGCCGTTTTCCGGGATAGTGCCGCCCGAAGTAATCGCCGCCAGCCGCGCTCCCCGTTTCGCACTGACGCGGCGATGGCGAGCGTCGTAGAAGATCTTGGGTGACGCGCCGTAGATGCGCTCGTTGAACTCCGAAGCCATCTGCGTCAGCAATTGGTGCAACGCGGTTTCCGTAAGCGCCGAGAAGTTGTGCGCGCGACGAAGCATCGCGAGCAGCTCGCGCTCCCCGATACCGGCCTCGCCTTCCTCGGCGGCAATTGCAACGATCTGCTGCGCGGCAACATCGAGGCATCCGGCCGGGATCTCCACTTCGTCGAGCCGGCCGGCGCGGATCGCCCTGACTGCCGCGGCGCATTCGATCAGATCGTCCAGCGACATCGCGAAGAAGCGTCCCTTGGGTGTTCCGCCGAGGCTGTGGCCCGAACGGCCGACGCGCTGGATC
The DNA here is from genome assembly GCA_963747115.1 of uncultured delta proteobacterium. Classification (GTDB taxonomy): domain Bacteria; phylum Desulfobacterota; class Binatia; order Binatales; family Binataceae; genus DATGKG01. Next base: position 322,368 of record CAVVEB010000012.1, read on the forward strand.
GCGGCCGAGATCGACTTGGGTGTGTCGACCTGGCAGACGAGATCGACCGCGCCGACATCGATGCCGAGCTCCAACGATGCGGTCGCGACGATCGCTTTGAGCTCGCCGCGCTTCAGACGTTGCTCCGCGTTGAGGCGTTCCTTGAGCGCGAGACTGCCGTGATGCGCCATCACGGCGTCGGCGCCGAGCCGCTTTTGCAGATTGATCGCGACGCGCTCGGCCGCCCGGCGGCTCAAGGTGAAGACCAGGGTGGTGCGATGATCGCCGATGAGTTTGGCCAAACCGTCGTAAAGCGCTTCCCAATGCGGGTGCGTAGCGATCGGTCCCAATTCGGGACCGGGAGTCGCGACGCGCAGATCCATTTGCCGCGCGCGATCGTCGGCGCGAACGATTTTGATCCGGCGCGGAACGCACTCGCCCTCGCGCGAAGTTTCGTTTCCGGCGAGAAATTCCGCGAGGCGCTCGATCGGGTTCAAGGTCGCCGACAGCCCGATCCTCGCGGGACGCGGCGCGCCATTCGACATCACCAGACGTTCGAGGCGCTCCAGCGTCAGCATGAGATGAGCACCACGTTTGTTGCCCGCGATCGCGTGAAGTTCATCGACGATCACATGGCGCACGGACTTCAACTTCGCGCGGAACTTCGCCGAGGTCAGCAGGATGAACAGCGACTCCGGGGTGGTAACCAGGATGTGCGGCGGACGCCGGAGCATCGCGCTGCGCTGGTTGGCCGGAGTGTCCCCGGTGCGCAGGCCAGCGCGGATATGCGCGATCTTGATCCCGAGTTCGCGCGCGACCGCGGCTGCGCCTTCGAGCGGCTCTTCGAGGTTGAGCCGAATGTCGTTGGCGAGCGCCTTCAGCGGCGAAACGTAGAGGACCGAAACTTCATCGATGAGCGCACCCTGTTCGGCGTCGAGGACGAGACGGTCAATGGCCCACATGAAAGCGGCGAGGGTTTTTCCGCTACCGGTGGGCGCGCATAAGAGGACGTCGTGACTCGGCGCGTTGTTGGCGTCGGCGATGACGGGCCAGCCCAATTCCTGAGCGCGCGAGGGAGAGTCGAACCGGCGCTGGAACCAGGTGCGAACGACCGGATGAAAGCGGTCGAGAATGGAAGGCATTGAAATCCTATATCACGACCGAGCGTCAAGAATCCCGCGGGTGTCAGTGGGCCCATACCATCTCGGGATTCTTTTCCCAGGGATAGACATGCACCATCCATCCGAATAGTTGCGGATAGAAGACCCCGCCCGCCGCATCGCACTCCTGCTTCGTGGTGATGGAACCCATGCCGAATTTCTTCCAATCGACGGTGGATGGATCGGTGCCCTTTTTGGGGACGCACAATTTGAGATGCTTATGCCATCGTGCGATGCTCAGTGGCACTCGTTTGTCAAGTTGATCTTCGCTCGCGTGTCTAGGAGCCGTGTACATCGCGCCGACCAGCTCATAGCCGCCATCGGGCGTCGGTTTGTACAACAGCGAGGTCGGCTCGGACGGATTGAAAGTGAATATCGCTTTGAGTCCGTACGACCACTTGGTGAAGTGGACGACCGCCTGTTTCGTCTCCGGATGAAACGGTTTGTAGCCCGCGGCTTCCGCGACGCGATAGTCCTTATACTTGGCCAGCGCGGTCTGCAGAGTCTTGACTAACTGATCGGCGCGCTCCTGGTCGCCGGGGCTTTTAGGCCGCAAGGTGCTGTAGCCCATGTGCGCGGCCATCGAAGGATCATGCTCCATCTGCTCCGACGACATCATTCGATCCATCGAGGCGGTGTTGTTGCCTTCAGCCGGTATCATCTGATGCGTCATCCCACTCATATCCATCGAACCCATATCGTCAGCGGCCGCCGTCCGCACAATGAGCAGAAAAACGGCCATCACGGTTGCGCAGAGTAAACTTGTTCGACGAAGTTTCATGTGAAATCCCCTATCTCGAGGTTACCGTTCTAACATTGCCCGGCGAAAGATCGCCGGTGCTTCGTTCGCATCGATGAATCGAGGATCGGCAAGCTGCTGCTTAACATACGCCGCGACCTTCGGCCATCGGTTCAGGCGCGTATCCGGCCACCCCGGCGAAGGAAGGATCGAATGCAGGCGGCGCCAGTCAACCGCGATCAGGCTGACTGCCTTTACCGCGCGATGCGTGCGAATGAACTCGAAGAGCGCGGCGTACCATCGGAGCGCCTCGGCCTCGGACTTTGCACCGCGCACTCCAGTGCCTGTCGGCATCTGGAAAACTGGCGACGTCTCCGCGATCAAGACCGGCTTGCGATGATGCGCGGCATCGTTAACGAACGCGATGCTCTCCGGGCGGCTGAAGTCGGCGCCATCGAACAGGTTGATCGCCCACCAATCGACCACGTCATCGCCCGGATACCATTTCAGGTAATCCGGATCGGAAAATCCGATCGCCGTCGCATCCCACACCGTCGCGAAATTCACGCGGTCTTCGCGCAGCACCTCGGTCACGTGATGGAATGCCCCTATGTACGGCAATGGCTCGTAGAGCGCCCAGGGGCTGTTGAACTCGTAGCCGATACGCAGCAGCACCGGCCGACCAACCTCGTGCAATCCGTCGGCAAGCGCCCGCAGTTGCGGATCGTGGATACCCGTCGCCACGTCGCGTTCGATCCCATGAAAATGGAGCCCGATCTGCGCGACAAAGAATCCATGTGTCGCGGCAAACTCGCGATAGTGCTTCAGGAAGCCGGCCAGGATCGCGGAATCCAACGCGACGTAGAACGAAATCATCGCGGGAGCGTGTGGAGCCACCGCCTTGGTGTACGCCGCGAGATCATCGGCGTCGCCTCGTCCGGCCGGCTCTTCGAGATCCCACGCGCTCGAAAATTGGCCCCATCCACTGAGCACGCGGCCAACCGGCGGTTCATACCGCGCGCCGAGGAGAACTGCTGCCGAACTTTCCTGAGCGAACCCGCGCGCGCCTTCAGTTATCGAGATCAGCGAAACGATGACCAGGATCCAGAGTCTTGCGACACTCATTCGTGAGCTCGCGGCCGCGGCGACAGCATCGCACGCGCTTTCACGATTATCTCACGGTCGCTCTTGTAGCTCGCGCGATGCTCCGCTTCTTCGATGTCGATCCAACGGGCCTCGTCGGTTTCATGATCGTGCGCGTCGAAACTACCGCCGCGCGGCTCCATCAGGAAGTAATGGACCCGCTTGAAAATCCGCACCAACGGCTTTTCCGGAATGTCGCGCCACGAGAACACATATGAGATCACACCAACCGGAGCACCCGGCTCAACCTCGAGGCCAGTTTCCTCACGAGTCTCGCGCGCCGCGGTTTCGATCAGGGTTTCATCGGGCTTGGGCTGCCCTTTCGGAAGCGTCCACGCGTCTTTCTTCGCGGGCCGAATCAGCACGATCTCGATGCGGCCGTCCCTGCGTCGCCAGACCACTCCGCCGGCGGAGGTTTCACGTCGCCGCTCGATACCATCGTCCGGCAGTTTTGAATTCCGTCGCTTTGCAGCCATCGTGTCTCAACCCACGTCCGCAAGGCTGAAGCCGAGATTCAACATCCGCCTCACCGCCACTTTGGCCCCGCCCGAAGCAGGCAACCGAAGCTGGGGATCTTCCTTGAGCCACTCCTCGGCCATCTCGCGCGCACGCGGAATCAGCATCGGATCATTAAGGTAGCGAATAAACCGCAGCGGCAAAGCTCCAGTCTGCCGCGCGCCAAGCAAGTCGCCGGGCCCGCGAAGTTCGAGGTCGGCCTGCGCGACCTGATTGCCGGTGGTGCAATCGATCATCACCTGCAGACGCGCCTGCGCGGTCGCGTCGGCGTCGCGTGACATGACGAGAAAGCATCGCGAAGCATCTACACCGCGCCCTACCCTGCCGCGCAACTGATGCAACTGCGCTAGCCCATATCGCTCCGCCGCCAGAATCACCATCATCGTCGCTTGCGGCACATCGATCCCCACTTCGACCACCGTGGTCGCGATCAGCACGCTGATGAGGCCGTCGCGGAACTCGCGCATGACGCGATCTTTTTCTGTCGACTTCATGCGCCCGTGGAGAATACCAACGCCCGCGTCCTTAAGACGGCCCTTGCGGACACGCGCGGCCATCGCAGTCACCGTTTTCAAATCTTCCTCGTCATTGTCGATCAGCGGCATTACGTAGTAGGCGCGCTGGCCGCGCGAAAGTTCATTGGCGACCATAGCGTCGATGTCGCTCAGATGTTCCTCGGCGAAGATTTCAGTCGCCACGGGAGTGCGGCCCGGTGGAAGCTCGTCGAGCACCGAGACGTTGAGGTTCGCGAACAGGCTCATCGCGAGGCTGCGCGGGATCGGTGTCGCCGTCATCATGAGGACATTCGCCTTCGGGCCTAGCGCCTTCAGTTTGGCGCGATCGAACACGCCGAAGCGATGCTGCTCGTCGACGATGCCGAGTCCCAGGTTGCGGAGGCGGACATGTTTTTGGATCAGTGCTTGAGTTCCAAATGCGACCGGCAAGTCGCCACGCTGTAGGTCGCGCAAAATGAATTTCCGCGCCGGCGCACCGAGGCGGCCGGTTAGTAGCTCGCTCCGCACACCGAGGCCGGCGCACAACTGCCGAAAACTCCTGTGATGCTGCTCCGCGAGGAGTTCGGTCGGCGCCATCATGATCGCCTGCGCGCCGGATTCGACCGCCTTCAGCATCGCCCAAAACGCGACCGCAGTTTTACCGCTGCCGACGTCGCCGATAAGTATGCGATTCATCAGGCGCCGCGATTCGAGGTCGCGCGAAATCTCCTCGAGAGTGCGGTTCTGCGCGGCGGTCAAGCGGAACGGGATCGTCTCGACAAACTTCGCCGTCAGTTTTGCCGGTCCGCGCAACGCCAGACCCGGACGCCGCGCCGATCGTTCACGCTCGATACACATAGCCAGCTCGAATGCGAAGAGTTCATCGAACGCGAGCGTGCTATGTCCAATCGAGCGGCCATTCTGGAGTCGCTCGAGATTGGCGTCGGCAGGCGGACGATGGAGATATTCGAGCGCCTCGGCGATGGTCCAAAGGCCCGCGGCTTTTCGCGGCTGCTCAGGGATCGCATCTTCAAGCGAATGCGCGGTTTGTTCGAGCGCGGATGCAACCAGCGTTGCATAGAAACGCTGCGGCATCGGCTCGGGCAGGCGATACACCGGCCTGATCGGACCCGCAGTATCGTTGGCTTCGGAGCGCAACTCCGGCTGCATCATTTCGAGGTGTTCGTCCAATGCTTTCGAAATCTTTCCATACGCCGCAACGCGCAGACCCTCGGGCATCTTGCCGCGCATGTAGGACGGCAGATTGAACCACACCAATCGAAGCTGCGCGCCAGCGGCGTCGGTGAGCGCGGCAGTAACGAGCCGGCGCCATCGCGCACCCGGCATCGGGCGCTCGCGGACGTTCGAAAGCGTACCTTCGACCACACAAATCGCGCCGGGCTCGAGCGCGGCAATCGGGCGCCGATCGCGCCAGTCCTGGTAGCGGGCCGGAAGATGATACAGGAGATCCTGGACAGTCGAGATTTCGCGTTCGGCCAGGGCCCGGGCGCGTTTCGGCCCGATTCCCGCCATCGCGGATACCGGCGTCTTCAGCCCGAAAGGCTGACGCGTATGGGCGATGGACGGACTCGCGGACATCGCTCACTATTCAGAACTAAAGTCGCAGCGAAAGCAAAATCCCTCGCGCCGAGGGTCGACAGCTGGCGCAAGATGAGCGCGGCTCGACGAATCCAGCGCTCAGAGTTCGACGTGCATCCGGATTCCGGGAATGATCACGGGACCGCGGTCGCGGTTGTAACCTGGATTGTCGACGTACTGCAGATCGAGTGCCCCAAAGAACCCGCTGTGCACCGGAATCGGGAAATTGTAATAGCACTCCATGATCTTTTCGTAGCCGTAGGTAAGCCGGCCGTCGCCGAGATCGAGACCTAGCCCACCCAACCCGAGATATCGCCGATGGTTGCGCGAGACTCCGTTAACCACGAATGCGACGCCGAACTTGTCCTGCGCGCGGTCCCATAGAGTCCCGCGAAGATCACCGCCGAAGGCAACGGTCTCATCGCACTCCGTAAAGTTCCACGTTTCGTGCTGACCCTCGTTCCATCCAACACGCAAGAAGCCGCGCGAGTAATCGGTGAACTCCTGTTCCCCGTTTATGCCAAACCCATACTTGAGAGACACCTGCTGAGGATGCGCATCAATCTGGGGCGTCGGCGTTTTTCCCGCAAGAAAGCGATCGATTGCCTCGTGATAATCGCCCATGTTGGCGAAGTTGGTGTATCCGAGGACGCGGATGGCGGTGTTCCGGTTCGCCTTCAGCGCCGGCCGAAATTCCAGTTCGTAGTTTTCGGAATGCGCGTCCTGCAGGTTCTTCTGCACATTGAGACCGTTCGCGCGCTTGGATAGCATAGCCTCGCCGAAACGAAATCCCCACCAACGATCCTCAAGGTCGAGTATGACTCCGTAAGTGTACCCGCGAGTGTCCGCCGCATAGTCGAAAGCGCCATTGTTGACCACGGTCCAGTTCAGGAACTGCATGTGGCTGTCATTTGCGACGCTGTTGAGGTCGAAAAAATCCACCAGGTCAAACTTGCCCACATGTATGTCGAGGCGGCGTACGGGCAGCGCGGTGAGCTGCGAGAGCGGAGTCCGGTCAACCTCGAAGGTGTCGTCGCTCAACGGGATCACTTCGCGGTACCAGAGCCTCGCGATGTATGGCACCCCGTCGAGTTGCCTGACCGCGTCAATGTTGGGCAACCCTGCGAGCCCGGTCACGTTGCTGAGACCGCGACCGCCGGCGCTATCGAGATCGAACACCGCCTCGGTGGTGGGATTCATTTTGAGGCCGGTGTAGAGCGTCTCCACCGCCGAAAGCGCCTGTTCGGAAGCGTGATCGAAGCTGTTGGGGCCGTTGTACTCCGCATGAAAGCGCGGATGCCATTGAAAGATGAAGTTGCCTTGCGCCGAGATCCACCAGGGCAGCGTCTCCGAGTGAGCGAATACAGTATCGTCGCCGCTCTGGTAGCTGATCTGTGCGTGCGCATTCGCGCAGGGCGCGACAATCGCGAAGAGGAGAACGACTGCCGTCGTGGCGGCAATGACAACTAGGCGGCGCGGCACGCTAATCGAACGACCTCAATTAGCGAAGATGATAATCCTGCAGCGGTTTGACCTGAAACGGCTGAGTCTTGAGCGCGCGAATTCCTTCAACCGCGGCCTGCGCGCCCGCCATCGTCGTGCAATAGGGTAGCCGCATATCTAGCGCTGTGCGCCTGATCGAAAATGAATCGGCGGTTCCATCCGCGTCGGGCGTATTTATCACCATCGCGATCTCGTGCGCCTTCATGCTGTCGACGACATGCGGACTCCCCTGCGCGACTTTATTGATTTCGGCGCACCGAATTCCCAGGCTCTTGATATGACGGGCAGTGCCCCGAGTCGCAATGATGCGGAAGCCCATCTCATGGAGGCCGCGCACGATCGGTTCGATCTCCGGCTTGTCTTCATCGCGAACACTGACGAAGATTTGGCCGTCATCCGGAAGATCGGTAGAGGCGGCCAGTTCGGCTTTTGCGAATGCCATGGCGAAATTCCAATCGATTCCCATCACCTCGCCGGTCGATTTCATTTCCGGCCCGAGCATCGTGTCGACGCCGACGAAGCGCGCAAACGGGAACACCGATTCCTTGACGGAAACATGCGCGGGGACGCGTTCGGCGGTGAAGCCAAGTTCCCCGAGTTTATGGCCCGCCATTACCAGCGACGCCAATTTTGCCAGCGGCACCCCGATCGCTTTGCTGACGAACGGGATGGTCCGCGATGCGCGCGGATTCACCTCGAGGATATAAATCTCGCCTTTGAAAATCGCGTATTGAACATTGATGAGTCCGATCACACCCAGCTCATGCGCGAGCATTCTGGTTTGCTTGGCGAGCCCTTCCTGCAGCGCCTTCGAAAGTGATCGCGGGGGCAGCCACACGCGCTGTCACCCGAATGAATGCCGGCGTGTTCGACGTGCTCCATGATACCGCCAATGACCACCGTCTCGCCGTCGGAGATCGCATCGACATCGACTTCAATCGCGCCGTCCAGATAACGATCGACAAGCAGCGGATGACGCTCGGAGGCTTGCAGAGCGTTCGTCACGTAGCGCCGCAGAGAAGGCTCATCGGGGATAACTTCCATCGCGCGTCCGCCGAGCACATACGACGGCCGGATCAACACCGGGTAGCCGACCGCGTTAGCGCCTGCAATCGCATCTTCGAGGCCGCGCGCCAGCACGCCCTTAGGCTGCATAAGCCCGAGCTTTGCAACCAGTTGATTGAAGCGCTCGCGATCCTCCGCGCGATCGATGGCGTCGGGCGACGTACCCAAAATCGGCACGCCGGCTTCGGAAAGCGGCACCGCTAGTTTCAATGGTGTCTGACCACCAAACTGCACGATGACGCCGGCGGGATTTTCGCGCTCGACAATCGCCATGACGTCTTCGAAAGTCAGCGGCTCAAAATAGAGACGATCTGAAATGTCATAGTCTGTGGACACGGTTTCGGGGTTGCAATTCACCATGATGGTCTCGAAACCGGCTTGCTTGAGCGCGAGGCTCGCGTGAACACAGCAATAATCGAACTCGATACCTTGACCGATTCGATTGGGCCCGCCGCCGAGAATCATTATCTTTCGGCTCGTGGCGTCAGGGGTGCCCTCGTCCTCTCCTTCATAGGTCGAATAGTAGTAGGGCGTGAAGGCGGGAAACTCGGCGCCGCAGGTATCG